>NZ_JBPJZH010000009.1:0-101700 GCF_051216715.1 Variovorax restrictus | reverse complement strand
AAACACCTCAAATCTGCGCAAAGCGACTCCCGAAAGCGCTGCTGACTGCACCATGTGAAAAGTGAGTCTTCGACGAAGAGGAAGACTCGCTTTGGAGGGGAGTATTTCCGCATCCTGATAGGCCTACATTGCTGGTGCGCGGAGCTTTTTGGCTCCACGGGCCAATTTTGTTGCCCCGCGCTTGGCGAACGGTCCGCGACAGCTGCTCCAAGGCGCTCTGCTGCTGCATCGTTCGGCCGTGCTGTGGCTTCACTGCCAACCGTCAGCGACCAGGAACGGGCATTCAAGGCGGAACCGCCGCACGTCGTTTAATCGCTTCGACGCGTTGGGTCAGCGCACACATACGCTGGGCTGCAAGCCTGCAGCAAGTCCATGGCTGCTGCGCGCGCACGATATGAGCGGATCACTTCGGCGACGTATTTATGACCGTAACGCACTGCCTTTGCCGGCCCCGTCTCACCCACACGGTCGGTTTGTGCGAGGTCGACATGCGGCAGCAACAAGCTGACAATTTCCGCACGACCTAATGAGCAAGCCCACATGAAAGGCGTGTACTGAAGGATCGAGGTGCACGGTAAGTCCGCGCTGGCGCCTACGCCCAGCAGGAAGGCGACAGCAGAAACACGATTGTGGGCTGCAGCAATGTGTAGCGCTGTTTCACCCGAGGTGTTCTTGAGATTCACCGAGAGGCCCGAATCGAGAAATTTCTCCAGCTCGGTCGCAGAGCCATCTTTCGCTGCCTGAAAGAAGGCAGCCGCCGTGCGCTCGAAGGCGGTGGTCACGGCCGGGGCGTGTTCGATTTTGGCGCGGGCGCGGCCAGTACCTCACGCTCAGCCATCAGGGAATGGATCGTGTTGTTAAGCGACCGAATCGACTCTGCAATGTGAGCGTCGAGGTGGCGCTTCAAGACCTCGACATTTTCCTGCGCGTACTCGGCCGTGCACCAGATGCGCGAGGTGAGTGCACCGCCGGGCCCCGGCTCACGTCCGATGGCGTCGACGCGGACGCCCACGTGGGCCCACGAAACACGCGCGGACGTCCACTTGTTGCTCTTGCGAATGTCGAACAGGATCGCAATCCCTCCTACGTCATTACGAGGATTGCGGATCTCGATAGGAGTGACGGTCAGGCCATCAGCCGATAATGAAACATCCATGCCGACCAGGTCGACCGGGGAGCCCTCGATACATGGGTCTGGCCTCCCTTGTGCATCCTGCAGGCGCTGCATCCAGCTGAGCGAAGCAGCGTCCGTCATGGTGTTGGCCCCTTCACAGATTTGTCGTCGGCCGCCCATGCCGCCACGACGGCTTGCAAGTAGCCGCGCGACTTGCGCGCGGAGCGTGGGATGGGCTCACGATTCACCCTGTCGAAGCCGAGCACGCGAATGGCTGCCTCCAGTACCTCCGGATGATCAACCCGCAATGCGTCCTGGAGAAAGTTGACGTCCTCGACCACGTCAATCTGGGGCCCGGAAGTCTCGCGATGCAGCAGTCGCTCAGGGTTCGATCCCAGTTCGAGGCAAACCGCCACCACGTGCCCCTTGCCGAACATCGAAGCCATCGACAGCGCGCTGTACTCGTTGCGCAGTAGGGCGCCAGAGCTGGTGCTACGTGATTCTCGGGTGACGACTGCTTCGATCGGAACGCCTTCGGCAACGCAGCGGGCGACCAACGCGTCGGCCCCGATTGCTGCGGCTGCGAGCATGCTGTCGATATGCTCTTCGCTGCTTCGAAACGTTGCGCCATGTTCTACGAGAAGGTCGACAAGGGCCGAGCTGCCCTTTGCGTATGCCTCCGCCAACGGGCTCAGGCCACCTAGTGGCGTGTTGACGTCAGCACCTGCCTCCAAGAGGAGTTCTACGACGCATCGTTGCGCGTCCACGTCCGGTGCATCAGATGGCTGCTCAGCGAGCTGCTCGTCATCTGGGGCCAAGCAGTCGACCTTCGGGCTTGCGACGATTGCGCTCCCGAGAAGGGACTGGGTGAATTGGGGGGAGGCACTGCCGTCTAGCGATGCACCCCCCTCAAGCCAGATCTCCACCTTCTCCGCTGGCGCATGCGCAGCGATGGCACAGTGAAAGCCGTGGTTCAGCCGCTCGGCTCGCAGCAGGACGCGTGACGGCCCTAGGAGGTGGGCGCCAAGCTCCTCAGGCGTAGCCATAATGAGCGCGTTGATGTCGTTGAACCGAGCCAGCAGGGGGCCCGAGGGTGGCGAGGCGCAGAACTCGCGGAGCAGCCGCGGTGTGCCCGCCAGCTCAACAAGAACCGAGTGGGGCAGTTCCAACAGCGGCTCTGGGTCGAACGTGATCCCGCCATCAAGGCAGCGCGCCAACAGATCGGCGTCCGTTACATCGCGGAGGCCCACCATGCTCGAAAGCTCATCCATCTCGGGGTCGCCTTCGACCGTGTGCATCCGAAGGGTGCCGAATAGGTCGGCAGATGTCGCCAGGACCGATCGGTAGGCCTTCACGATTACGCCATTGGCGACCTTGACGTCCTGGAGTGACATGCCGTCGGACCGCGGCTCGCCGTCGGACAGGGCAAGATCCTTCGCGAGCATGTTGTAGAGCCCAAGCGGCGTGTAATCCGCGACCGCTGGAGTCTGAAACCCCTGGGTGACGTCGAACCCCGCCTTGATCTGAGCCAAAACCCGATCACTGGCGACTGCGAATGCGGTGGCATTCTGCGCGTTGAAGACGCCCTGCTCAACGGCGGTAATGGTGGCCAGAAAGTGCTGCTCTTGGTCAAGGCGCGAATCGGCCGGTTGCTTAATGCTCATTGGAGTCCTTCGTGCAGCGCCCATTCTCGCCGCCGCATCGCCAAGGCGCAAAAAAGCGCTGTGCCGCCGCAAGCACCGCGTGAAAAGTGCTCTTTTTGTCGAGTTGACCTTAATCGGCCAGAATGCCCCGACTTGGACGGATCCGCCCCGGAGCCGACCCTCAGCCGAATGGTCAAAGCAACAGATGGATCGCGGATACCAGCCACCAACGAACCTGCCAGCAGGGGCCAATTCCCCCGCCCCGGGCTCGACGGCGGCAACGGAGCGCCTGCGCCTCGCTGCGATCAGCGCGGATATTCAGAAGGACCTGGCTGCCAAGAAGGCAGCTGCCGCGGCTGCACGCGCGCGCGCGGCCGCTGAGTCGGTTGCGCAACTAACCCGCCAGCCCGCGCCACGGCCGGCGCAGCAGCCGGCTCACCGACCGGCGCAGCAAGCAACGCGGACGCCGATCGTCACGGACGGCCAACGCCTCAATGCCACTATCAACGCTGAAGGGCGTATGAAGGTGCTCGGGCGTGTCCAAAAGGTCCTCTTCGAGAACAGCGGCTTCTATTTTGTCCGCGTCGCGCCACACGACGCTCAGTCTCGAGACGACGAGTATCTCGTCAAGGGACACGGCATTGATCTGGTCCCCGGTCGAGAGGTCGTGGTCGTCGGAAACTTCAAGGTCGAGCGCTCAGAGCGTTACGGTCAACAAAACGTCATCGACGGCGCCATTCTGTTTGAGGTCATTCCGACCTCTCGAATGGGCATTCAGCGACTGCTTGAGAACGGTTACGTAAAGGGCATCGGACCACAGTCGGCGCGCGCGCTGTGCGACAAGTTCGACCGCCATCTCTTTGACATAGCGGAGTTCGCACCCGAGAAGCTCTACCAGGCAAACATCGTGAAGCCGGCACAGGTGTCGGCCCTCGTGCGGAACATTCGCGAGAAAAAAGAGCTTCCCCGTCTGATGAGCTTTCTCGCCGAGGTGGGGCTCGGAATCCAAGCTTCGCACAAGGTTCTGCAGGAGCTCGGCCCCGGGGCGGTCGAGATGATCAAGCGAAACCCGTACGAGCTGACGCGCGTCGCCTCGATCGGCTTTTCCAAAGCGGATGAAGTGGCCCGTGCGCGCGGGCTGGCCACCGACTCCGACCAGCGAATCGCCGCAGCCATTGAAGCGGTGCTCGAGGCAGGCGCCAAGGCGGGCTGGACATACCTTCAGATCCCGGATCTCAAAGAGCGCATGGCGAAACTGCTGAGCGCTGATCACGGCGAAAGCCGCGGGTCGTTCATCGATCCGATCCGTCTGAGTCACGTCGTGGACGCAGAACTGGAGAGCTCACGCAAGCTGATTGTTCGCGAACGGTCGGTGGTGCCGATTCCTCAAGACGATGGCCGCTATGTTGCGCAGAGGGAGCGCCGCTACGAAAAGGTTGTCTCACTCGTTTCCTACGCCGGCGCCGAGCGGAGAATCGCACGCAAGCTGGCCGACCTCCTGGCGCAACCGTGCACGCCCGAATCGCGGGGCGCGAGGCCTGTCGGCGCATTCTTCGAGAGATTGTGGCCGGAGCAGCAGGCAGCCGTACGCACGTCCCTGGCCTCGACGGTCTCCGTGATCACAGGGCGACCGGGTTGCGGCAAGACGACGGTTACCAAGGCGATCGTGCAGGCAATGCGGGCTGCAGGCCTGGAAGTGCTGCTGATGGGCCCCACAAATCGCGCGGCGAACCAGCTTACCGCGGCGACTGGTCAGCGCGCGACCACGCTCCACCGGGGCCTGGGCTGCCGGGGTGCGAACATGTTCGCGCATGGGCCAGACAATCCGCTTCAGTGTGATGTGGTGATCGCCGATGAGTGCTCCATGAGCGACACCATGATCACTGATCGCCTGCTCTCGGCGATGCGCCCTGGTATGTCGCTGGTGCTCGTCGGCGACGTCGAGCAGCTCGCGTCGATCGGTGCTGGCAAGTGCCTGTCAGACGTCATCGAGAGCGGAGTGCTCC
This sequence comes from Variovorax restrictus, assembly GCF_051216715.1. Lineage (NCBI taxonomy): Bacteria > Pseudomonadati > Pseudomonadota > Betaproteobacteria > Burkholderiales > Comamonadaceae > Variovorax > Variovorax restrictus. Next base: position 96,937 of record NZ_JBPJZH010000009.1, on the reverse strand, counting down.
CCGTCTCCCGCTTGACCAAGAGCGGCCGCACCAGCGCAGAGAGCTCGATCAACCCGAACGCGTATCGAGTTTGCGACCGCCTCCCGCCGCTGCAGCCGGGCCCTGGCGAGAATGACGACTTTCAGATGCGCGAGGTACGCAGTGCGCGACCGAACGCGCCCGAGGACGAGCAGCTCGCGGCTGAGCGCCGGCAAGTAGGTGCCGTCGTGGCGCAGTTCAAGGCCTACCTGGCCAAGGGACACAAGCCTGAGGACATCCAGATCCTCACTCCCATGCGTCACAAGACCGCGCTCGGAACGAACGCGCTCAACGCTGTGATGAAGAACCTGCTCAACCCGGTTACCGAAGATCCCGATGCGTCGATCACCACTCGCAGCTACCGCAATCCGAAGGTGTTCTCGGTGGGCGACCGGGTGATGTACACCGAAAACGACCCTGACCGCGATATCTACAATGGGGACATCGCCTACGTGCATGCCATCGACCACGAGAGCAAGCATGTGTCGCTCGACTTCGACGGGCGCATTGCAGAAATCGAATTTCGCGAGCTGTCCGACATCGATCACGCCTACGTCAACACCGTCCACAAGACACAGGGCGGCGAGTTCCCCGCTGTGATCATGGTGGTGGTCGCGGCTCACAGCAACATGAACAACCGACAGCTCCTCTACACCGGGATGACGCGCGGCAAGAAGGATGTGTGCCTGGTCGGTGACACCCACCGGCTGCAGGAAGTCGTCGAGAAGGCTGGCAGCGAAACGCGCCAGACCATGCTGGATGATGAGCTCGTGCGAGCAGTCGCCTCACTTCAAGCCAAGCCAAACCAGCTGAGCGGCGCCGCGAGACGCATGCGCCCCTAACCCGTGCTGTACCTCGCAAACCGATCCCCAGACTTCAACGCTGCGAAAGCATCGCGTGGGCGCCGCAGCGGCGAGAAGGTGCCGCTGGCGCGCGGTGTGTACTGCGATCCGTCGGACCTGGACGATCTGCCGGCGTTCATGGAGAAGTACGCCGTACGCATCGCGGACCACCTGCTGCACAAAGCTGTTCTGGTTCATCTGAGCGCATACAACAAGGGGCCAGTGGAGGCGGAGCGCGATAAGCGCGGAGTGCCGACGTACCGCCTCTTTGTCGGGAGCACTTACACGCGCACCGTCAAGCTGCCTCATCTTGAGATTGTGCAGACGGCCGCGATGACGGATCCCCGGCTTCGTAAGTTCTGCCCAGAAGTCGACGATCACCAGGACCACCTGCTCGGACATATGGAGATGTTGTGCGCCGGCGACGAGCTGACGTTCTTGCAGAATTTCGGCAGCCGGCGCTACTACCCAGAGCGTTTCCTACCCGACGCCCTGATGACTGAGCTGCAACATCGCTTGCTCATGCGCCACGGTACCGGTCTGGTCGCCCAGCTGGAGTTGATCGTTGACTCGGTACCCGAACTGCGCGACCACCTGACCGCGGCGAAGGAGTACCTGAGCCAGGATCAGCAGTCGATGCGACGCTCCCTCGGGAACCATGTTTTCGCCGCGACAGTCGCTTGGTATGGACGTCCGATTGGTCGGCTGGCCATGAACGGCGTGGGTTGGGACCTCGACTACGCCAGCGACTGGTCCTTGTCGCTCGGCTGTGACGCCAATACGCCTGGCCGCATGCCTGCCTTCATCCACAACATGTTTCCCGAAGGGCACCAGGCCAGTGCTCTGCAGCGCGTCCTGAGCCATGACGAGGCCGCGGGCACTGTGCTCCAGCGTGCAGAGCGTTTCCTGTCGAGCATCGCGGTTGTGAGCGACCCTTCCAGACTGGCTCTTCTCCCACGTGACGTTTTGCATGGGCGTCTCAACGATCACTGCACGGACATGCTTGTCTTCGAAGGCAAGCTGTGCGACATGCCCGCATTCGACGCGCAGGTGAGCACGGCGCTGGACGAACTTACGGTAGACGTTCGGACGCCGCGGATATCAGGAAATCAAGCCAAGCTGCCTTGCTTCCTCGATGAGGCCGGACAACTCATGCCGGCACTCGATCGTCCGTTCACGCATATTCTGAAGTTCCCGGGGTACACCCGCGACATGCGCAATGCGCGCGGTGCGCTGGAGTGGGTCGGAATGGCAATGGCGCGCGGCGCTGGCGTGCTGACCGCGAACTTTGCCCTGGTGGATCTCGAGAACGGCACCCTGGGATGCTTGGTCGAGCGCTTCGACATCCCCCAGCACCAAGACGACATGCGCATGATCTTCACCGAGGACGTCTGCTCGGCATCAGGGCGCTCCTCGGAATCGAAACTGATCTCCAAGAACGGGATCATGGATGTGGTCGCGCTTTACAAGCGCGTTTGCACGCCGAACATCCAGGACGCCGAGCAGCTGCTGCGTCTGATCTACGTCAACGCCCTGGTCGAGAATGGCGACTTCCATCTCAAGAACGCAGCCGTGACGAGGGTTGCAGAGCCCAACCTCACTCGTTTCAGATCGACTCGCCTGTCGCCGGCGTTCGACATCATGAACACACGCTACTTCTCTGACTTCGGCGTCGAGGATCAGCGGCGCGAGACGATGGTGCTCGGATACAAGGGAACCGAGCTGGTGACCCTGCAGGATCTGCGCGAGATCGGGACCGTGCTGGGCCTCACGCCCTCTCAGACGGAGGATGCGCTGAAAGACACCGCATCAAGGATGTCCCGCGCGGCGCAGACGTTCGCTGACCGCCTGCCACCAGCCCTCCGCGGGCACGACGACATCAAGCTGCTGGTGCTGGACGCGCTCGCGCGCGCTGCATACTTCTGCCGAGCGGATTTTCCCGACCTTCCGGCGTTCGTGCATCCGGGACAGAAGGGGCTGGTTGCTGGCGCGTTCCCTCGGCTCGACCTGCCACCCGTGCGTCGTGAACGGCCGCAACCAGCACCAGACGAAGCGGGTCTCGTGCCCTTCGATCGAGAGGCGATCCTGGCGTCGCTCGAAGGCTTGACCTCACCCGAGGTTTTGGCGCGAATTCGGGCCAAGCATTAACATTGTGTCGCTTTGACCCGAAAGGGTATTCATATGAACGACACGCAATCGAACTCCGACGAAAAGGCCACCCTCGCGTTTCACGTTGCGTGGAACGGGCGCAAGGTGGCAAAGCTCGTCGACCATGGGTCAACCTGGTCGTTCAATTACGACACCGGCTGGATGCTCCCGCTCTCAGGTGGGCATTTCGAAGATGAAGGACAGATTCCTTCGTTCCTCGTCAATCTGCTGCCCGAGTCTGAAAACGGCCGCGCCGAACGCATGGTTCCGATGGGGGAAGTGCTGCAGAAGTCGGAGCGCTATCTCTCGAATATCGTCATCACCAAGGACGAAGCCCGAGTCGGTGCTGTCGTGGCAGATCGGCTGGAGGGCCGACTTCAGAATCATTCCACGGACTCGGTATTTTGCGGTGCCTTCAGCGGCATGCCGTCCATTGACGGAAACATGCTCAACGACCTCGCCAAGCTGAGCTATCAGCATGGTGCGCCTCGGCTCTCTGGCTGCCAGACCAAGCTACCCTGCCACCTCGATGAAAGCGGCGTTATCGCGCCGGCGGACGACAAGCCCTTCACTCACATCCTGAAGCTGCCTGGGATGGCCAACGATTCGCGCCAGGTCCGCGGCGCCGTCGAGTGGATGTCCATGACGCTCGCCAAGGCGGGCGGCGTCCCGACGGCGGATTTCGCTCTCATCGAGCTTCCAGGCGGTGCGCTGGGGTATGTGACCGAGCGCTTCGACGTGCCAGTCGGGCCAGCAGACGACCGCCTGCTGTTTTGCGAGGACTTCTGCGCGGCGATGGGAATGACACCGACGGGAAAGTTTTTCGGAACGGTCGAGGGGATGATCGACACGCTCCAGCGTCTGAGCACGCAGCCCGAGGTCGACTGCCTGAACTTCTTCAAGCTGGTGTACGCCAACAAGCTTCTCGAGAACGGTGATTTCCACCTGAAGAACGCTGCGCTTCTCCGCCAAGCCAAGCCCAGCTTGGATGGCTTCAGCTCGACCGTCTTGGCACCCGCTTACGACATCATGAACACGGTCTTCTTCAATCCGAAGGCTGGGCCCAACGCGCGGGCGGAGACCATGGCGCTCGATTTCCAGGGCACGAACAACTACACCGCCAAGCACTTCCACAGTATCGGCCGCATGCTGGGGCTGAGCTCCGAGGACATCCCGGAGATCATGCACGGCGTGGCTACGGGCATCGCGAACAAGTCGCGCGAAATTGTCGCCAACCTGCCTCCTACCCTGGAGGCGAACTTGGACGCTCTGGCAACGGTGGTGAAGGGCTGCCAGCGCGCGCTGCACTTCTGTCATCAAGACTTTCCAGACATCGAGTCATCGCTAGCGCTCGCAAGTGCTTCCAAGTCTCCTCGGCCATGATTTCAAGCACCGCGACGAAGCGTGCCCCGGGCGCTGTAAAAGGTGGCGCGCTGCCGATCGACGTGCCATTGCTGCGCACCGTTCACCAGGCATCCGACTCCGTGCTGATGGAGTTTGCCAAAGGTGTGTCAGTACCGGGCGACTCCACAGTGATCGTGGGCCTGGTTGAGCTATTCAAGCAGGATGGGGTTGTCCTGACGGGGCTACTTGGAAGTCAGTCGGGCATTCGAGCGCTCGCTGACCTGCTGATCGATGGCCTGCCTGCTCTTCCGATGGCAGAGATGGATGCTGCCACGCGCGCACTTGGCCTCGAACTCACGGCAGGCCTTCAGCGAGCTCTTGGTGCGTCCAACTCAAAAGCGTTCGCGAACGCGGTTCTCGTGCGCGCAGCGCGTGAGGTTGGCGACCGTGCGTTTTTTGAAGGGTTGCTTGCGCTCGGTGCCACACGCGGGGCCCGTGGATCCGCCGGCATCGACGGCAAGTACGGAGATGATGGTGTCTGGCACCTGGCCGCCATGCGTGGAAACGTAGTGGCACTTCGCGCGCTGATGCCGGGTGCGCAGGAACTGGAGCAGCACGGCCTCGGCGGCTTGGTGATGCCCTTTTCGGAGTTCGGAGGCGCGCCTTCTTCGCCGCTTGGCCTATCCATTGCGCTACGGGATCATCCCAGCCTGACTGCAGAATTCCTGTCCGACCTGGACGCTCTGTGCGGGGTCCACGCGACGACGCAAGTGCGCGCACGGATGCTTTCCTACTATCTTCACAGCTGTGTGACGGAAGGCCGCCGCTGGTCACCCGCAGCCATCGAGGTTGCGATCGGACGATCTGGCTCAGCGACCTACGAAGCGATGGCTGTGCAGGCCGCTAAGGACGTCGACACCGTGCGCGATTCGAACAAGGGACCGGGCGTGCCTTGGGAGGAGCTGTACCACCATGCGTTGGCTTCGCACTGCGCGCCGGTGCTTCAGATCTTCACCACCCGCCTTCGTGCGGACGCGAACCTCGACTACCGGACGAAGGAAGATCCGTTGTTCCGCGTCCTTTACGGTGGCGAGCCTAAGGGCGGAGGGGGGCACGCCAGCTCGGCTGGCAGAAGTTCAGCGATCGTCCGCCAAGCGGTGTGTCCTACTCAGTTCACCGAGACCATTGAGGCTTTGCTCGCGTGCGGGCACCGGATAGACCGTCACGAAACCGGCCACCCTCCTGCGCTGGTGCTGCTGGCCAAGTCCGCCAACCCGCCCGCGGTCAAGCTCGAGATGGCTCGCGTACTTCTTGAGCTCGGGGCACACCCATCGCAGTCGTTTCTTGGTCGTCCGGCATGGGCGTCGCTACAGCCTGGGGAGAAGGAGGCGTGGGACGACCTCTTGCGCTCATTCAGCGCCCGTGAGGCCGCCAGCCGAGCGATTGGTACCTTGCTCGCTTTGCCCTAGGGCTGCCGTCTTCGCTGCCGCTTCGCTCGACGCACTCCACGATTGAAGGGCGCGCGCGGTCCCCGGAACACGCTCTCCGACTCAACCGAAATTGCGAGGGCCGGGTGAAACTGCAGCCTTTCACCCGATGGATAGACTTCAGGCGGACTCGACTCGATGACGTGCATGCTCCCCCTATCCGCCTCTGATCTTCTGCCTCCAGATGAGCGCCTTGTCTCGTTCTACCGCGAGATGGCGCGCCGCTCTGAGCATGCCCTTCTTGCCTGCGCCTGGACTGCGGCAGATGCCTGTGAATTCACTGAGCTCTCCGCTATCCTCCTGGTGCTGGCCGATTCGGAACCTGGCCGACTGCTGAGCGCGGGCAAGCAGGTCTTCGTAAGCGGATCTTCGTCACGTGCGGTCCAGGCCTCCGACACCCGCTCTGGCTCGTTCGAACACGCGGTTGCTCAGGCACTTCGGCCTCTCGATGCGGAGCCACTTCATCAGCGCTCGAAGCTGTCCGCTCCTCAGGCGGACGTTTTTGCCCGGGCCATGCGCGTGTTTGGAGAGCCGAAGCAGCTGGCAACGTTCATGCGATCTGCAGTGCTGTGCGTCAGCGACCCACAGGTGTTCGCCCACGTGGCCCCTGATGTCCTGGGCGGCGGCAACGAGCTACTCGATCTGGCTACAGGCGCCGGCAACACCGTCGCCCTGTCGGTGCTTCTCACACATGTCTCCAACGATCAAGCCCTGGCGTACGCTCATCGCCTTCTGCCGGCGGACATGGAAGCCGACCCGTCCCACGGCGGGCTCCTTGGCGCCCTGCACACGGCGATCTGCGACGCACCACATCTTGCCGAGCAGGGCGGGATTCTTGACTTCGTGAACCAGCTCGAAGCGAAGGCGGGTGAGGCAGCAGGTATGGCGGTTCGCATGGACCTGATGCGACGGTACCTCCATCTTGTGAACGATCTTGCTCAGGGGGCTCCTTCCGTACCACACCTCACGTTGCTTGCTGGCCGTGGCGGGCTGGATCCATCCAGCACCAGGCTTCAAGGCGAGGCAACGCGTGCGGTTGAGCTGATGCGCCTCTTCGGGGAGCCGAAGCTTGGCCCCAGCAACGACGTTCGAGTGCGACTGCTGCTTCGCGCCATCGGCGCACATGTGGCTCCGCTTGTGGACGCGCTAAGCCCGCTCGTGAAGGCTGCACCGGCCGAGCGTGATTTCCTCTACCACGCTACCTACTTCAGCCGCTGTGTGGACACCGAGGCGTTCAAATCCACTCTCCAATCGTTGATGGCCTGCGGCGTCGACCTCGACACGGTCGTAAACGGCAAGAAGCTAGTCCGAAGCTCGGCACTCAGACATCTTGCCTCGCAGCCCGCACACGCCGGCACCGACGCAATGCTCGTGGCACTGTTGGAGCTAGGGGTGAAACACGACAAGCCATTCGACGTTCATGCCTTCGCCTCCGGGACCCAGGCCAAAACGCGCTGGGATGACGTCGTCCGAGGATGGCGCGCACGCCAGGCAGCAGTGAAAGCCCTTGCTGGTCCTTGCGGCGAATCGCTAGAGGTTGCCCGACCATGACAGAAGCCAAGTTGGATCGTGCCTCTCTTCGGCAAGTCGCCGCGCTCAGCCCGCAGGCACTACTGGCGGTAGCGGACGCATACGCTCGCGGTCGGGACGCAGCCGGAATGATGGATGTGCTCTCGATCTTCGCCAACGATCTTCGCGCCACGCCCTACTTTGTCGAGTGCGCCTCCGCTGGGATTGAGCGCGAGCCCGGGCGGGGCGCCTATCAACGCTCGTTCTCTGACGTCTTCGCCCAGGTGCTGGCGCCGCCGGCTGATGTGGACCGTAGCAAGGCGACGCAGTGGACAGCGGACCAAGCGGGATTTTTCGCCGTCGGCGAAGACGTGTTCACGCGCAGCCCGAAGGCTCACGCCCAGTTCATGACGGCAGCCGCATCCTGCGTCGTGGATTCACGTGTGCTTTCCCTCGTCGACACGTCAGATCTGCAAGCTCTGCAAAGCTACCTGAGCCAAGCTGCCGAGGCGGGCAATACCGTGGCACTACTGGAGCTGGCGAAGAGGGCCAAAGGGCCGGCTCTCGACGCATGGGCGCGGGGACTATTCCCTGGGTTCCCTGGTAACGACCGCCGCGCACTCTACGGACTGTCCGAAGCCACGCGTCGCGATTCGGAGGCAGCCGCGCGACTCTGCGATATGGCTTCGCTGTTGACGGAGCCGGACATCCAGGCGCTCGTGCGCTTAAGCGTACTCGCACAGTACCTCGATTCAAGCGAGCCGGGCCCGCCGTGGCGGGAGGAGCGCGTCCTGGACATTTGCGGGGTGCAGGATCGCGCAGCGCTGGTTGCATTCATCAGCGACATCACGACGCGGCGGATGATCAGGGGCCAGGAGGGGTGGCGGATTGCACGCGACGTAACGACCCCCACTGATCCGTTGCCGGCGGTGCTCACCAACGCGCTTGGAAGCCATTGCCACCTGGTGCTGGAAGGGATGGAAGAGGCGCTGCGACGCATGTGCGGGTGCTACAACGCGTTCGAGCCGGCGATGAAATGGGCGCCACGCGAGATGGGACGCTTCAAGCGCACTGTGGAGCTGCTGGGCGAGCTCGGCTACCCACTGGATGCGCGTGCGCTCCACGGCATCGCGACTGAGGCGCCATCTGGGCTTGTTCAGCTGGCCAAGACATCGCCTGCGAGCCACCGGGACGCGATGCTCGTTCAGCTGTTGGAGCTCGGCGCCGATCCCGAGGCCACGGCTGACGGCTCTCGGAGACCGTGCACATACATCGAGGGTAAGGATGGAAAAGCGTCCTGGCGCGCGGTGACAGCGTCCTTTGCGGCACGTTCCAAAGCCGCAACCCTGTTTGCCAACCTTGACCAAGCTTCGCTCGCAACCCGAACTAACGCACCATGAGCGACTACGACGCACACTTTTTTCGCCGCCTTGTCCGCGCCTCCTCGTCTGCTCTATGCACCACGGCGGTCCAGCTAGCCGATCGGGACGATCTGGACACCATGGATCACTTGCTGACCGTGGTCGGGGAATACGCTCGGGGCGAGACAGTCTGCAAACGCAACGATGTCGCGTCGCCCATCACGTTCTGGTGGTCGATGAGCGCGGCTGTGTCAGAGGCACTCAGGCCCGTGGATCCCACACCCTTCCAGGCGAGCGAGTGGACGCCTGCACAGACCGGACTCTTCACACGGTACGTCGACCTGCTCAAGTTCCAGCCAGAGCATGAGAGGCTTCTTGGGACCTTCGCCTCCCACCTGGCCGCGGACGTCCGCGACGCCCGGGCGTTCCTCGCTTTGGCCGCGGTCGATGCGAACTTGGAGGATTCGCACTACGAGCCCAGCGGCGGCAAGCTCGAGAACGCGCTGAATCAGGCTCTTTCGAAAGGCAACCTTGCTGCGGTCACGTCGATGCTCGGAGTCATCCCTGAAAACTCGGTTCACAGGATGTCCAACGCTGCCATCAACTCGATCCTCTGCCGGGGCCGGCTGAGCGAAGTGGAGACACCGAACGGGCTCTTGGGCTGCGCCACCGCAGCGACGCCACGCGCAGGCGTCCTCCTCACCGAGTTCTGGAATGCTCTGGAGGAGAAGAGCGGGCCGGACGTGGTGGCGACCTTGCAGATGGCGATGGTCACTCTTTACCTGGCAAGGTGCGTGCGCGACGGCCAAGTTTGGCAAGAGAGCGTCCTGCTGCGGCTGCTCGGCCCCGATGGCCTGGACGCGGCACGGTCGGGCGTCGCGAGAGCGGCAGCGCAGCTGAACGATGAGTTTCCGGCATCCGGCGAACCCGAACTGGAGATGGCACGCGCGGCGGTGCGTGCGCACTGTGCGCCGGTCCTAGCGCTGCGCCCACGGGTGGTGGCCGCGGGCCGGGACAATCTCATCCATGGAGACGTCTCGATCGGCGCCGCACTAGACCAGTCCGGCTACTTTCTGCGACATCAAGGCGTGGGGAACTATCCATGTGTCAGCGAGCATTTGCAGGCCACCATTGGTCTGCTCTTGCACCATGGGCATTCGCTGGAGGTTGCGGAGTACGAGAAGGGGTCCCAGAACCCACTCTCTGCGATGCACGTGATCGCCAAGTCGATGCTGCCACATCGATCTGTGAAGCAGGTGGTGCTGCTCGAGATGGGCGCGTCGACGGAGGCGAAGGACACCCGAGGTTGGCGGCCGCTGTCCCATGTTTCGGGCGCAGCAGCGAAGGAGGACTGGAAAGCGGTCGAACGCTCCTTTCACGCCCGGCGCAAGACCTCTCAGCTCCTGGACGCCTTTGCTCCGACAGCTTGAGGCCGTAGGTGGCGACGCAAAAAAGGCTCCTGTCAGGAGCCTCACTCTTTGCGCGCGGGGTCGAATTACTTCTTCTTGACCGGCGGCTTGGCGTTGGCCTTGTCTGCCTTGCGCTTGGCGGCCTTCGGGTCCACTGCGGCCTTGAACGCGGTGCCAGCGATGAACTTCGGGACCTTGGTCGCGGCGACCTTGATCTTTTCACCCGTCGCCGGGTTGAGGCCGGAGCGTGCTGCGCGCGCGACCTGCTTGAACGTGCCGAAACCGACGATCTGTACAGGGTCGCCCTTCTTCACAGAGGCGATGACCGCGCTGGTAATGGTTTCGAGGATCCGCGCCCCCTCAGCTTTGGTGACGCCATGTGCGGCGACGATCTTTTCGACGAGTTCCAGACGGTTCAAGTGAATCTTCCTGTTAAAAAATGAATGCCGACTGAGCGTCGACAGCCAACGGGCATAAGCGCGCGGCATTGAGATTTTAAGAGAACACGCTGGTCAGATGTACTGATAACAGCGTGCGGGTGTTCATTCGGGCCGCCGGCGAGAGCAACAGGGGTGATGCCTTCGCACGAGGAGTGATAATCGAGATAATCGGCTATTCGCGGGCTGTGAGACAGTCGATTTTCCTTCCGCGTCGACCAAACTCCTATTATCGAGCGCGAAATGAGCAAGACGACTGATCACCGCGTGGGGGCCACCTTCTGCGCTGCAAACTCTAACCCCTCGCACGCAAAATGGCAGGCCTAGACGCTTCGCTTTTCGCGGAGCTCGCGCGAACCTCGAGTCACGCCGTGCTGGCCGCTTTGGACGGGTACGCATCCAGCGGGAACCTAGATGCTCTCGAGGCCTTTCTGCTCCACTCGGCTGAGCACGGCGTCCCGCTCTTGCTTAGCGCGAACAGAAAGGTGCCAGTCAGTGCCGATTCGGAACAGGCGAACAGCCCGCAGCGCTCAGTCCGTTTTACTGCAGTACTCGCCTCGGCTTTGGTTGCTCGGGGAACTAGCAGCCAGGCTCAACCGGGTACCTGGACCGCGCAGCACACGGCGCTGGCGAGGCACGTAGTTGCACTACTTCGCAGGAGCGAAAATCCAAAGCTGCTAACGGATTTCGCCTTCGACGTTACCCGTCACGTCGGATCCGTCGAGGTGCTTCGCATGCTGCTCGACGCAGGGGTGGCGCCAAGTGCCGCTAGTCAGACACTTGGCCACGGATGCCACCCGAACCAGCCGCTATATCGCGAGGCGGTGCTGTGGGGTCGTGTGGAGGCGGCGAGTTTCATGCTCGGCGGCCTGGACGCCGCTATGGCGCTCGGCTACGCGGACATCATGGCGACGAGAGAACAGACATCTCACCTGTCTGGCTCGCACGACTCGCTCGACTGCCTAAGGCTTGCTCAACGCGCCCACATGGGTGCGCACGACGCGGTACGCCTCTTCCTTGAGACACTCACGTCAAAGGTTGGCTGGACCAACGCCCGCGAGGTGCGGGCGGGAGTGTTGGCCGGCTACTTCGAAGTGTGTTCGCGCCGGCGCCAGCCTTGGCGCGCCACTGTGCTGGCAGCCATATTCGGAGTCAGCACCATCGACGCGATCCCTGGAAGCAGGCTTGGCTGCTGGCTCAATGACTATCGGGTCGACCTGGGCGAGGGCGGCCGCAATGCGCTGGTCGCGCTAAGGGGAGCACTGCGAGCCCACTGCGCGCCGGTTGTCGCTCTCAGCGCCGACGCATTGCGCGAGAGCATCGATGCCGCGCCGCACGCGCAGGCAATCCAGTTGAGCTGGCTTGTCGACTGGGACTCCATGCCGATCGAATCTCCTGATGGGGCTGCGCTTGAGGGTCACGAGGAACACCTTCGGCTCACATTGACCGTCCTTACACAGCAGGGCGTCAACCTGGAGCGAAGCCTGCTCCTTCATGCCCTGGCGCACGACGCGCGTAGCCATGAGCGCGCGGCAAAGCTCCCCGTGCTCCTAGACCACGGCGTCGACGGAGAACTCAAGAATGCGCGGGGTCGCACAGCTCGCACCGAGCTCAAGGCCGAGTGGCGTGACGACTGGATGGCGATCGTCCGTGCGCATCGCACACGGAACACGGCGTCCAGGCTCATGCAAGAGGTTTAGCGGTAGGCGGTTTCGGAGCTGCTTGCCGACCCTCCCGACGAGGGGCTCCGCGGCGAGCTCCTGCAACCAGCAAAACTCTTTCAGCCTATTTATTCCGGGGTTCCCTGACCGCGCCGGGGAAAATCAGGCCGAAGCCGGTTCTATACTTTGTGGCATTAGAGCGCTAAACCCAGCGCTACCATTTTTCTACTGGAGAGCGGTGCCTGTTCCTCGTCGTCATCGGAAAATGCGTCGGCCTGACATTGGCCTTCTGTGCCCATTGGCTGGGAGCGTCGCATGATGCCGTTGGTTGTGGCTGCGCTGGTGGCTCAATGTGCTCCGAACGTATCCCCAGTGACGATGAGCGCCATTCTGCGCGTTGAGTCGGGCTTCAGGCCGCACGCGATCGGATACCTCGTGCGCGGGCCGGGCGGCAAGGTACGACTGGCTCGCCAGCCTCGCGACACCGTCGAAGCGATCTCCTGGGCGAAATGGCTTCTAGCCAATGGATATCGCTTCGATGCGGGCCCTGCCCAAGTGAATTCGTCGAATTTCGAGCGTTATGGCCTCGATGCCGTGTCGGCATTCGACCCCTGTTCAAACGTCCGCGCGGCCGGGGACATCCTGACCGATGAATACCTCCGGGCGGCCCGCAAGTTCCAGCCAGGGCAGGTCGCACTCCGACATGCCATCTCTTCGTACAACACCGGGAATTTTGCCGATGGCTTCGCCAATGGCTACGTCCAGCGTGTCACAGACGCTGCGGCCGCGGCAGACGCCGGCGCCGCTCCTCTTTTCCAAGCTCCCTAACTCCTGAATGACCATGAAAACCTTGCCTTTCTTCGCCTGCTTGGCGGCACTCGCTCTGGGCGGGACCTGCGCCGCGCAGACGGTCGCACTCGGCCAGAGCTTCTCGGCTTCTCAGGGTCCGGTGAGCGCGGATCAGTTCGCTGGCTCGCCTGGCGGCGCCCCGGTGCAAGCCTTGCCGTCCTCGACGGAGGCCTTGTACCTCGCTGCCGAGCGCGCAAAAGCGGGTGCTGCAGCGGCGCGTGCCGCAGGCGCCGATGCTCAGGCCGCGGCAGCGGCGGCGCCGGTCGCGCCCGCTGCGGCGACGCTGTTGCCGCAGGGCACCGTGGTGCGCGCGGCGCTGCCGCCCACACCACAGAACAGCGTGACGCTCGTGCGCGCGTCCGAGCCGCCGAGCGCAGGCAACCAGGTTCGCGGTGCAGATGGCACGCCAGCTCGTGCCAACAGTGTTGTGGCTGCCAGCCTGCCGTCTGCAGCGCCGGCAGTCTCCGCAGCGCCGGCAGTCTCGGCAGCGCCGGCAGTCTCGGCAGCGCCGCAAGTCGCGGCAGCTGCGATGGCTGTCGCCATCACGCCGGCAAAGGCCAAGGAGCCGCCGCCGCCAGCTGCTGCGGTGTGGGATGTCGCAATCAAGGACGTGCATCTGGCCAACACCTTCCAGCGCTGGGCCGCGAAGGCGGGCTGGCGCGTGCGTTGGGACGCAGCGAAGAACGTGATGGTGGAAGCGCCCGACACCTTCAACGGCTCGTTCGAAGACGCGGTCACCGCCCAGCTTGCCTCGCCAGGCATTGCGTATAGCGCGTACCCGCTGGAAGTCTGCTTTTACCCGAACACCCCCCCGCTGGCGCGCATCACGCGCAAGGGCGAACAAGTCAAGGAATGCCAATGATCACCCACCGCCTCACCCGACTCGCTCTCGCCTTGGCCGCCACAGGCACGTTGGCCGCCTGCGGTATCCCGCACCGCATCGCGCAGGAGGGTGGCCAGATCAACGATCAGGCCGGTCAGGTTCGCTCGGGCATCCGGCAAGACCCCCTTCTGGTCGACGCCGCGACGCCTGGCTCCACGGCTTACGTCGACCGCCGCGCCAGCGAGGCGCGCAATGCGCCCGTCGCGCGCCGCGCTTCCCGCGCCTGGATCGGTGCGCGGATGGCAGACGTGCAGAGCGACGAAGTGCTCCCTCCCATCTTCATGGAGAACTTCAAGTTCAACTTCGACGATGCCAACGGTCGAGTCAAGATCGGCGTCGTCGCAGAGCGCATCGCGCGTTTGACGAACGTGCCGGTGCGCGTGAAGCAGGACGTGTACCAAGGCCCCACCGGCGCCAACGGCCCCACCGGCAACATGGCGCAGCAGGGCATGGCTTTCTCGCCAAGCACCGGCGCTGTCGTGCCGCCGCTCATGCCGAACCTTCCAGGTGCAAAGAAGACGCCGGCGGGTCTGCCGGACCTGCCGGCCGCGGGTACGCCGCTGGCAGCTCCGCCCGGTGTGTTCTTGACGCCGACGCCCTACCGCGAGTTCGTCACCGACATCGATTCGATCGAGATGCGCCATGACGGCACTCTCGTGTCATTCCTGGACCAGGTCACGGGCCGGCTGAATCTGAGCTGGACCTACCGTGATGGCGTGGTCGTGATCGAGCGATTCATCTCGGAGAGCTTCGAGCTGGCGACGTTCGTCGGCAGCCAGGACTTCAAGATGAGCCTGAGTGGCCAGAACAACGGCCAGTCGAGCTCCAGCGCGGGCGGCGGCGGCGGCAACAACGGGTCGACGACGACCTCGCTCGACCTGACCGAGACCGGCAAGATCGCCGCACTGGATTCCCTGCGAAAGTCCATCGAGAACATGGTGAAGCCGTCCGGCGGCGACGTCACGCTGAGCGAGGGCACCGGGCGTTTCACCGTGACCGCCACGAAGGACGTGATGGGACGTGTGCGCGAGATCCTCAAGCATGAGAGCGAGGCAATGCAGCGCCAAGCTCACATCCAGATCGACGTGTATAGCGTGACGACGACCGACGGCGACGAGCGTGGCGTGAACTGGAATGTGGTGTACCAAAGCCTCTCCAAGAGCTGGGGCGCAGTGGTGAGCTCGCCTGCAACGCTCACGAGTGCGATCAGCGGCAACATTGGCTACTCGATCCTGCGACCTGAGGATGGTGGCAACGGTGACAGCGCCCGTCGGTTTGGCGACTCGTCTGCCGTTCTGAACCTCCTCAACACTGCCTCGAACACGGCGCAGTACCGACCGTTCTCGATGATTGCCATGAACCGGCAGTGGGCCCGGAAGGCGAACCTCAAGACGGACGGCTACCTGTCTGAAACCACTCCCGCGACGGCGTCCTCCGTCGGCTCCGGCGCTCCGGGCCTGAAGACCAGTTCGATCGTGACGGGCGACAAGTTCCTGGTGCAGCCGGCGATTTTGGACAACGGCGCGATCTTGCTCAAGTTCGGCGTCTCGTTGACCGAGCTGTTGAGCCTGTTCGACGTCTCGGCGGGCTCTGGCGAAACTTTCCAGAAGGTCCAGACGCCCGTGACGTCGGGTACCGACGACCAAACCACGATTCGGCTCATGCCGGGCGAGGCGATGGTTGTCACCGGGTTGTCGCGCCGCACCGCGTCGGGCGACGCGCGCACGCTCGCCGAGGGCCTGTCGATCGGCTTGGGCGGTTCGCGGAAGGTAGGTCACAAGCGTGAGGACTTCATGATCGTCGTGCGCGCGGTGCAGATGTAAGGGGTGTTGGATGGCATCCATTGCATATCAATCGCCTGACGGCAAAGTCTTCTACGGACAGCTCGATTGGCACCTGCTTTCCATGGCCGGCAGTCCTGCTGCCAGCGTACGGGAACACGCGAAGCAGCGGACCGCGCGGCATGCCGCCGTGGCGATCGCCACCTCCGAGGAGTCCGTTGAGTTTCGCGGCAAGCCGCGGATGGTCCGGCGCCTGAAGGCTGGCTTTTTCACGACTCCCGACGACAGCAAGCCGGTAAAGGGCGCGCATTCGCTAGCTGCGGCCTTTGCGCTGTGGACCGCCGGGCACGACCACGCACTACTCAATGTGCGCACCGAGAGCGGCAAGCACGCGGTCATCGTCGTCATCAACGGGTTGCCGGTGCACGACCGTCTGGAAGGGGACAGCATGCAGGCGTGGGAAAGCGCCCGCCCGTACCTGACTGATCATCCCGGGATCTCGATCTACTCCGACGACGACGACAAGTACCCGAATGCGCTGCAGCGCGACAACCTGCTGGTCGATATCGCAGCTCACGCCGGCAAGGCTACGGCCATCAAGGCAGTGCCCGTCGACATGGCCAAGGTTGCTCTGCTGGCATTGGTCCTGGCCGGCATGGTCGGTGGTGTCCTGTACTACCAGAAATGGGAAAAGGACAAGCAGCGGCTGGCGCGCATTGCGGCCGCGCAAGCAGCCGACCCGCTCCCCAAGTACCTCAAGGCGCTCGCCGAAGAGCGCCAGCACGTTGGCATCCAGCGAGGCGCTCTGAGGGCGTCCTTTGCCTTCATCCAGCGCCTGCCGCTGATTCCCGACGGATGGCGTGTGACTCGCGTTGGCTGCTCCGCCGCCAGCGGCTGCGAGGTAATGCTGCTGCGCACGACAGGGACCTACGCGTCGCTCCGCGCCGCGCTCCCGTTCCTGGAGTTGCAGCCGTCGTCGCTGATGAACCTCAACGAGGCCCGTCTGACCTGGAAGCAGGAGCTTCCGCCTGAGCGCCTCGACCCGGCGACGCCGCTGCCGTCCTTGACCGCGTTCCTCCAAGGCGTTGAGGCCTCGAAGCTGCAAACGTGGCTTGCTGCTGGGCTGGCGGTGCAGATGGGCGCTGGCGCGCTGTGGCCGCAGACGCCTGGCGTGCCGCCGAATTTTCGGCACCCGACCGCGCTGGCAGCCGGCCGCTTCGAAGTCAATTCGACGGCTCTCCCCCAGTTGGTGGAAGCCCTCATGACCGCTCCCCCCAACGTGGTTTGGACCGGATGGGCGGTGGATGTCGGTGACGTCAAACAGGAACCACTCACTCGCGCCAAGGCGCTTCTCACAGGGAACTTCTATGTCTCGAACCACTGATTGCATGCGCGCCGTCTCCCTGCTCCTGTTGCCGCTGCTGGTCGGCGGCGTTGCGCAAGCGCAAACCCTTGAAGACTTGGCGAACGCGCAGCGCTTGAAGCAAACGGTGGAAATCGCCCGCCTGGCCAAGGAAGCCGCGGATGCGCAGGCCGAGCTGAACCCGCCACCTCCACCGCCGCCGCCAGCGCCCCCATCGGAAGCGGAGGTGCGGGATGCGGCTCGCCGTGCCGCGGAGGCGATGCGCCCGCGCGTCGTGCTGCACTCGCTGACGTCGCGCAACGGGCAATGGATCGCCGAACTTACCTTCGGACAGCGTCGGATCGATCCGGCGATCGGCATGACGCTGTACGGCCAACAGATTGCGGGCGTGGACAGCCGCGGACTTCTTCTCACGAAGCCCTGTGACGCCGGCCATGTGCGCCGCGGTGCTCAGTGTGGGACGCGTGTGCTGCGCGTTGGCGAGGGGTTCTGAGCGATGCTCTTCAATCGTGCAACCAGCAAGCCACCAGCCCCAGCGGCGGCGCGTGCGCCAGCAGCCCCTGCAGCAAACAAGCCCAACGTCGCTGTTCGTGAAGGCGCACCCGCACCCCGCATCAAGACGTTCAGCGATATTCCGCCGTACTCACGCCTCCTTAGCATCGGCGACAAGCCGACGGTGCAGCTGAGCAAGGAAGACAGCCGGCATGTTGCGGTTGTCGAGCTCACGGGGGGCAAGAACGCCCTGATCCTTCACTGCAAGGCTGGCGACACGCTCCTGCACTCGTTGACCGGCCAGCTGCGCTCGGCACAGTACAGCGTCCGGGTCGCAGATGCTGATCCTGCCGTGATCGCTGAGCTGACGAAGGCCAGCGCGGGTCAGGACGGACATACCCGCGTGGCCAACGAATACATGCAGGTTGCTCACGAGCTGCTCGCCTACGCTGTTGCCAACCGTGCTACCGACATCCATCTCGAGATCCGCGGCACCGCTGGCAGGGTTCGCTTTCGCATCGACGGCTACATGGAGGCGATGCGGACCGAAGGACACGGCGAGTATCCGGCCGCCTTCCTCGAGAAGGTGATGATGCAGCTGTTCAACAGCGAGCAGCAGAAGAAGTCGAACAACTCGCCCCTGTTCTCCAAGGACAACTTCGACTACTGCATGATTCCTTACTCGGACATCCCGGGTAACGACCTGAAGCTGCGATTCCAGGGCTTCCGCGGTGCCGAGGGGCCGAAAGTGGTTCTGCGTCTGCTGCCCGTCGGCGATCAGCAGAAGGCGCGCACGTTCGAAGAGCTGGGTTACGCGCCTTCCCAGATCCAGATCTGGAACGAGGTGATGCAGACGCCTTCGGGCATGTGCTTCATCGCCGGCGTCACCGGCTCTGGCAAGAGCTCGACACTGAAGACGTGGGTCGACCTGAACCCTTACTCGGAACAGTGTGCGGTCTACACCGTCGAGGATCCCGTCGAGTATTCGATGAAGGCGCATCAGATCCCGATCCAGCGGGACCTGGCCGATCCGGTGGGCTCGGCTCGCGCTTACGGCGAAGCCGCCGCTGCGATCGTCCGGGGCGACAACGACATCGTCATCGTCGGCGAAATCCGCGACCGTATCAGCGCGAACAGCGCCCAGCAGTTCGCCGAGACCGGTGCCATGGCGCTGGGCACCCTCCATGCCCACCTGTTGTCCGGCATGGTGCCGCGACTGGTCAACCCGGAGATCGGTATGAACCGTGAGACCCTCACCGGCCCCAATACGCTGTCGTTGCTCGCGTATCAGGCGCTGGTTCCGAGGCTTTGCCCGCACTGCGCCATGCACTTGCCTGAGGCGGTCGCGAAGGATCCGCTGATTAAGACCATCGCAGGTCATATGGCCGCCATCCAGGTTGATGCGCAGCCGCTGCGGTGGAAGCGGGTAGGGGGATGCGACAAATGCAGCCAGCGCGGAACCGTCGGCCTCACGGTCGTCGCAGAAATGTTGATGCCAGATGACGATTGGCTGCGCGCGGTGCGCAAGGGCGACGATGCCGAAGCGGCAGCTGTCTATTCCTCCTACTCGAACGGCGACCTCAAGTCGATCGAAATGACCGGCAAGACGGTGTTCGAACACACGTTGCATAAGGCGCTCTTGGGCAACGTGGACGCACGCGAGTGCGCGCGCTTCGACCTCTGGTCGCGATACGTACGCCGCCAGAAGCTTGGCGCCTCGCAACGAACCACGGCGGCGAACTGATGCTCAACAACCTATTCCTGCGCTTCAACTTCTTCCTGTGGTCGTTCCGGCGCGCGTACTTCTACCGGAACCTCGCTGACAGCCTTCAGCGAAAGGTCGGCCTGCGCGACTTCCTCGAGCGGCAGGCATCGAATGCCCGGATGCTCAAGGATGACACCTCTTACCGGGTTGTCCGTGCGATGTCGGGCCGTCTGGCAGCGGGCAAGGGCGACACCTTGTCCGAACTGGTTTACGGAATCGCACCGCAGTCAGACCAGCTGTTTCTGCGCACGGTGGACGACGCGAGCAAAGCCAAGGTCGAGGCGATGGTGCTGGGTGCCGCAGCGGTGGAATTCCAGCAGCGCGCAATCAAAACGCTGGTCAAGGAGCTTTTCGTTCCAGTCGTTGGCACGCCGATCGTCGCGGTGATCTGCATCCTGACCGCGAGGATCGTGACCGACCTGGTGGCGAGTGGGTCAGCCGACTCCGTGTGGACTGGGTTCAACGGCGTGGTTCGCATGATCTCCGAGTTCATCAATGCGTACGCAATCATGATCGTCGTGTTCATCGTTGCTGCCACGGCCGCGTTGATTGCAGCGCTGCCGCGGTGGACCGGGCCCCTGCGCCTGAAGGTCGAAAACTGGCCCGCCATGGCGCTCTACCGTGACTACAACGCCGCGATTGTCCTTAGCGCATTGGCCATGATGCTTCGATCAGGCAAGTCGCTTCGCGAAGCTTTGCAGGCCTTGCGCCAGTCGGGGACCCCGTGGTTGCGCTGGCATCTCGCCCGCATCCTCGCCTCGCTCGACGACAACCCGTCGGACTACGACACCGCTTTTGGGCGCGGCCTGATGCCTGTCTCCGTGCGAGCACGCCTTGCGGAGCTGATGGACTCGGTGAAGTCCTTCGGCGACGCCATGGTCGAGCTGGGCACGAAGGAGGTCGGCCGACTCGAAGAGCGCGTGCAGATCTCCGCCAAGGCACTCGGCTGGGCGCTGTTGGTGGGGGTCGGCTCCGTCGGCGTCACGCTGTCCATTGGACTTATGACGATCACCACAGGTTTGAGCGATGCGAGCAATCCAACCGCAAAGCTGATGGAGCGGGCCCAGCGTGCCTCGCCAACGCCCTGAAATTCACTCATTCACTTTCCCAACCAAAAGGTCCTTTCATGCAATCCAAATTCACCTTCCGTAAGCGCGCCACCTCGAACGCCTCTACCCAAAAGGGCATGAGTGTCGTGTCGGTCCTGCTGGGCCTGGCCATCACGGCCGCCGTCGCCGCCGTCATCTACAACCAGTACAGCGACTCGGTGCGCAAGGCACGGGTTGAACAAGCCCAGGCCGAGATCGTCACCATGGTGGCAAGCGCGCAGAAGCTCTATGGCAATACGAACCTTTACGGCGTGGTGACGACGGCGACCGCTGTCACGTCGATCGTGCCGGCACGCTTGCGTATCGCCGGCACCAACACTGCGCAGAACGTTTACAACGGCGCGATCGAGTTCGCACCGGCGACCATCACTTCGCCGAACGACTCGCTGGTGCTGACCTACGGCAACGTCCGCCGCGAAGACTGCCAAGACTTGATTCTCGGCAGCGATCAGCTCATGCGTCGGATGGCAGTCGGAGGCACAGCGGTTAAGGCGGCAGACGGCGCGATCGATGTGCCTGCGCTCTCCACCGCGTGCGATGCCAACGCATTCAGCAACATCAACTTCGCCTTCGGCCGCGGCCAGTAAATCCGCGCACTAGCGTGCCGTCGCCACACAGCGACGGCACCGCCCCCCTTCCTGTGGAACGCGTCTGTCGGGTCTCACCCTTCCGCGGCAACCACCCCAATTCCTCGCAGGCGTCCAGTCCCTAGTCATGAAGCCAATGCACTCCCTTACGCGACGCGGTCGTTCCATGAAACGTCAGGCCGGCATGTCGATCTTGTCGGCTCTGCTGGCGCTGGTCATCGGCGCGTTCATCGCCGCAGCGCAAATTCAGGCCACTCAGCTTGAGTCGCAGCGCTCCATGGGACGGAACGAGGGCGACGTGCTCAACCTGCTCAAGGACGCCGCAAACAACTACACGATGGAGAACTACCCCGCTCTCCAGCAAGATCAGCCGGTCACCGTCAAAGGCGTAACGTTGGCCGCTGGAACCGGGGCAGGACAGTCCAACGCGCCCACGGTTGCGAACCTGGTGGCCATGGAATACCTGCCTACGGGAACTGCTGATGCTGCCCTGATCAACTCTGGCCGTTATCGCTTCCAGCTGCGCAAGATCCCCGCCGGGTGCGTTGCTTTGGCGTGCAACGTGACGGCGTTGGTGTACATCGACGAGCCGGTGCGAAAGCCTGGCACTGCCGATATCGATGGCGTAAAAATCGGCTCGCTGATTGACCGGGTTGGTGGAGACGTCCTCGCCTCGGTGAATATCGATCCCGCCAACATGCGCGGGATCAATGGTGCCGTTGCTCCGAATCCAGTCGCCGGCGGACCTGCCGGGGTTGTCGGCGCGCGCGCAGGCTACGGCGCGAGCGGATTCGGTCGGTTTCTCGTGGTCAACGATCCGCGCGACCCCAATTTTCAAGGCAACCTGACACTTGCAGGCAATCTGATCGTCGGCGGCACCTCAACGCTGAACGGCCCGGTGACGATCAACAACACGCTCGACACAACCGGCGATGTGACTGTCAATAACTGCGTGAAACTGCAAGTTGATGGCCGCGGGGGTTTCAACTGCCTCGACCCCAACGACCTGCCTGGTGGTTACAACGGTGGCGTCCGAGCGATCGACGTGGTCGCAAACGGCAAGATGCTCGTTTCAGAAGCGCCAGGTGCGTTCACCGGGAACAACGGTCGGTTCGCCGTGATGGACAGCGGCAATGCCACCGGAGAGGCCCTGGTGGCCACCTCAGGAAAGC
The DNA here is from genome assembly GCF_051216715.1 of Variovorax restrictus. Classification (NCBI taxonomy): domain Bacteria; kingdom Pseudomonadati; phylum Pseudomonadota; class Betaproteobacteria; order Burkholderiales; family Comamonadaceae; genus Variovorax; species Variovorax restrictus. The sequence continues at coordinate 74,720 of NZ_JBPJZH010000009.1, read as the reverse complement.
TTGCGGCGAACCGCCTGGTGCCAACGGGTTCATACTCACCCGGCACCGCGTGCCTCGAGCCCGGCGCATCTGCATTGTCGACAGACGGCGCGGCTGGCAGCCTTGTGCTTTGCACAGGCGCTTCGGGATCTTTGCAGTGGACACCGGTGAATACCGCAGCAATCACTGGCGGCGCGTGCGCGCTTGAGGGCCAGGTTGCGTCAGACTCGGCTGGGCGTCAGCTCTACTGCTTCAACAACATCTGGACGCCAACGAGCGATTTTCTGCAGCGTGCCGTACAGAACGGCGCGTGCGTCGTTGCCGGCGCAGTCGGCTACTCGGTCCCTGTCCCTGGCGCACGCTCTACGGCATTCATCTGCCGCGCCAACTTAAACGGCGGAACACTGCAGTGGTATCGAATCCAGGATGTCACCACCCACCTAGTGTTCTTCGGAGCCACCGAGGTCACGAACGACTCAATCGTTGCGAAACCAACGAACTGCGGAATCGGCGGTACGCCAATCATCCAGCTCATCCCGACCATGGAGTCGTCGCCGGATGGTGGTACCAACCACTACGCGCTTGACTACGGCACGTACTGGCAAGTCAAGCTGCTGAACGGCGCAGGACAACCGCTGGCAGGAACGGGCGGTGCGGCCGCGGTCGCACAGCAGTTCTGCTACATGTCCTGAGACCACCGTGCCCGGGCCGTCGGGCGAACGGCGTCCTAGCACGACCCGACGATGGAAGCCCACGACGGGCATCGCCTGGGTTTGCCACGTGGACTGATCAGCTTTTTGCGCGCTCTCCGCTTTAAAGCTATATTTCGCGCCATAGCGCCTTGCCCTGGACCTTCAAATGAAAAACGCCCTGAACCACCTCACCCGCTCACTTTTTGTGGGGACATTGATCGTGTCCGCGAGCCTTGGTGTCGTCGCGGCACCGCCGATGCCCGCCAGTTCGGTCGCCGGCGGCCCACGGGCGGGCGTCTCGATCAATCAAGGCGACATCTACAACCAGATCAACAACGCGGTGAATATTGGCAACGGAGCCGTGAATATCGGCAACGCGGCCTACTACCTGGGCAGCACTGCATACAACACCGCCAACTCGGCGTACAACCTCGGCTCGATCGCGTATCAGACGGCAGAGAATGCAAACGCGCGTGCTGGTGCAGCGGAAGCTGCCGCTGCGAGTGCTGGCGTAATCACAAAGTTCTCTGTCCTTAACAATGGTCAGGAGTACACAGTCTGGGTGTGTGTGAAGGGCTTCTATAACTACAACGATTGGAATTACCCCTGCCCAGCAGGTTCCGGTCACCACATTCTCACTACTTCGCGCGACGTGCCGTAAGGGCTTCTCGCCTCGGCGGGGGGGACATAGATCAAGGCTCGGCAGGCCGTACTGGTGGATTCGCGAGACCCATTGCCGCAACTGAGGTCCGCTACTCAACCGTCATTCGGAGTGGCAGTACGTTTGTCGCCGGCTGGTCACGGTGATCAGTCCACCTCCGCCTTCGATAGGCATTACTCAACGGCGTCCTCTGTGTTCATGCGGCCGAACGTTATCAAGGGGCTGAGCATCGCCGCGATGATTCCGGCAGCTTCCTCCGTTCGATCGCCCCATTGGTTGCTCACCACGTAGGTGGCCCCACCGAATCGGATCGTCTCTTGGTCCTTCACAAACCACCGTCGCATCGTCTTGGTGGGATGCGATTCGACCACTGCTTGCCCCGTGACAGAGCCAGGCGCGCTAAGTGTGAAATCCTCCGCCCGCCAGTGGATAGCAGCTGCAACCGCAGCAGGCGAGATGCCTGCTGCCGCGGCATGCCGGGTGAGCTCAAGCACCAGACGGTTCTTTGTGAGGTTCTCAGTCCGTATCGTTGGCGAGGAAACGAAGAACAGCACGCGGGGCTTCTTTGCGCGCTCCTCGGCGGCGTCGGTCTCCGCACGCTTGACATCCAATGCGACCTGGAACCTCTCAGCCTCTGGAAGCGGAATCACCTGTTCTACGTCGATAAGGACGCGTTGGTTCACCTGGTAGCAGGTCAAGCTTAAACACGTGATGTCCAAGTTGAGCGTACGTAGGTAGAGTGCAGTAGTGGTGATCTCGGGGTTGAAGCCCTCTGCGACGAGAAAGATTCGGACTTTCTGCTGCAGGGCAAGCACCGCATCGGGATCGGCGAAGTGGGCACGTATCTCTCGTTCGGCGGCATCAACCGAGATCGCGGAATCCTCCCCGCGCTTGAAGCGATAGTTCGCATACACCCGGATGGCGTGCTCGAGCGTCATCGTGGAGACCATGGCAGCGTATCGAAGGGCCTGCAACTCCATATGCGCCCCATCATGACGTTTCAACTCGATGACCACTAGGTGGCCATCGCGGTCCAGTGCCAGTAGGTCCATACGCCGAGCTGAGTTCCAGTCGGAGAATTCCTCTGAAATCACGAGCAGATCGGACCGAACGCGATCGAACGTGTCGCGAAGGATTCGCTGGAGGTCTCTGCGCTCATGAATTCCAAGCGCCGCGAGCGTGGTTGGTTGCACAGCGTTGAAGTCCGTTTTTGTCAATTCAAAGAGTGGCATCGCGGGTCCGGTAGCGGGATGGTGAGCCTATCGCATCGCGCCTCAGCTCAGGGAGCACGGTTCCGTCACAATCGCGGTTTTCGTCATCCTTGGAGAAACCTATGTCGACCGTACTGCAGCTCGAGAAGCAAATAGCGAAGCTGGAGAAGGAGAAGGCAGCTGCGCGCCGGCGCGAAGCTCCCGGTGTCCTCGAGCGAATCAAGCACGCGATTGCTGTGTACGGATTCACCGCGGAGGAGCTGGGTGTCGCAGCTCCAACGACTCCCAATGGGCCGGTTCGTGCTGGCAAGAAGGTGGCTGCGAGTGGAGCAGCGCGCAAGACCAAGCGCCGCTTCCAGGCGTACAGCGATGGAGAAGGAAACAACTGGACAGGCATCGGGAAGCGTCCAGCGTGGTTCAAGGAAGCGCTTGCGGCAGGACGCACCCTCGATGAACTGAAGGCTAAATAAGCCACCGTCCCTCGGCGGTCGGCTTGTCGCTAGTCGAGGGTGATGCAGCGAAGCTTCGTATCCTCTGCTGAATCTGAGCGAACAAAAATGCTCCCGAGCAGATGGTGACGTACTTCTTCCCAAGGGAGGCGCTTGTCCACCGCTCCGATTAGCCAAGCGCCGACGATGACCGGGTCGTTAGCGAACTGGTGTTGGCCCTCCCGGACCTGATGCACGAGCCACGCGGGGTACAGATCAAGGCCACCGTGCTGCCCACTGTCCTGTTCGGCGTAGTTATAGACGTCGCGCAACACGGCGATGTCCCGGCCATCCACAGGCTTTGCGACCCGGCAGGTGTGCGCCGGCGAAAACGAGTCTTGCAGGACGTGCAGCATTGATCCAAGAGCGACGTCGGGAGTCAGCCGGTTGCGCGCCTCGAGATCTTCGGGGCCGTTGGCACCTTGCTGCGTAAAGAGCGAACGTACCAGCACTGTGGGTGGCTTTCGTCGTAGGCACAGATTTCGAGCGATCGACGGCAAATTGAGCATCGTCTCGTCAGCGGGTGTCAACGGAGAGGTGGCCGCACGCCCAGGGGATTGCGTAGCCACCGCGTAGGCGAACTCAAGCCACACCATCGACTGCTCCAGCGTGGAGGTCACGCGCTCCACTGGCGTACTCGATTGCCCGCCGGGTTTCGACCGAAGCTGCGTCTGAAAGTGGAGGTGCTGCAGTCCGCCGTAGTGCGATTGCCTCGTCAGGTGCTGTTCCGCAGGGACTGTGCAGTCTAGGACGCCTCCAGGATATTGCTTCAAGCTCTTGTTCATCGTGTCGTCGAACTTGAAGAGGCCTTTGGCGAAGTCGCCTCCCCGCAGATGCATCAGTGGATCATCGTTCCACCAAGTACCGTACACGATCCCTGCGCTTCGATGGAGGGGCAGGCCGGGCCCTTTCGACCAATCGCCGTCTTCGGCCCAATGCATGGATCGGATAACGTCCTGGCCGTCGCGGTGAGTGTTCCTCCACGTGTTCTTCCCGCGATAAAGGCCAATGGCAGCCATGGTCATGTGCTCATGTACGGCAGACTTGAGCTGAGGCGGGGCATTCGGGCAGAGCAAGTTGCGCATCCGTATGGGAGCTTGGTCCAGTCCGGCCTCTTTGACGGTGAGACGACGAAGACACGGATTGATCTTGAAGGCCCATGCCTCAACGGGGATGCCGACCATCGCTATCCAGCCAAGCAGCACCAGGGTTCGCAATTGCATACAGATGCTCCAGGCGGCGCGCGGCCGTGTCGATGGCGAAAGCATTGGCGCGCAGCACCACCCATGCAGCGTGCAGCTGGAATTTTGCAAGTATTCCTCAGGCCTTTGACAATCGCATCATGAAACTTGATGAAGCTACCTACAGCGCCCTGCTGGATCTCTCAGAGGGTGTGCTGATGGGTGCTGCCTACGAAGCGGCAGTGTCGCGGGATCTCGCTCAGATCGAGGTGTTCGCTAACCTCGTCGATCGGCGCTTCGAAACGATGAAGGTGCTGCAGAAGGACGACGCCGTGCCGTTGCGACCGCGCGACCGCTCACCTGGCGCCGCTGGCACGCTTCTCGCAGTGGAAAGGCAGGTGCGGTACAGCGATTTCTTGCCGCGGGTTTTTGCGTCCCAGCTAGGCGCTGACGATCTACCAGTCGCGGGCCAAAGCCTCTCGGAGCGGGAACTGGTACTCCTGCGCCGCTTGCTTGGATCTGGCTCCGAGGACCGGCACAACAGATATCGCTGGAAAGAAGCGATCGTGCGTTCAGCCGCACAGTGCGTCAACGACCCCTTCCTATGGGATTTGGCGCGCGAGGCGAGCGTCGGATTGAACGGCTCGGCGCGCGCTCGACCCGTAGATGGCATCGCAAACCGCACGCTGGTAGGCCTCGCGCTGGCCAACGGCAACTTCGAACTCGCTGCGGATGGAGTGTCTCGCCTCGAGCCGGAGGCAATCCGTGCACTGTTTGCCGACCTCCGTGCCGACGAAAAACGGGCAGGGGAGGGCGACCTGCGCCCGATCCTGCCGACGCTCGGCAAAGGCCTGTACGTCGCCTCTCAGAGGGTCTCCGCAGTCCTCGACGCGTTCTCGCGCCGGATTGCGACCAAATCAGCGGATGCCCAGGTTAACGCCGACCTCAATTCGCTACGGGCGCAAGTGATGTCGCATGCCATGCTGTACGCGCGCTCCACAGGACAGCGGTTGCCGACCTCCGCCCTTTTTCAAGCCATGGGCGAGAGCGCGGATGACCGCGCCGCTTTCGTGAACTATGCCGATCGCCAACTCACAGGTGCACGCTCCCTGGTTGCCTGGAACCGGTCGTTGGACGACTTCCTGCAGCTCTTGCTGGAGACGCATCACCATCAGATCATCTCCATGCTGCCGTACGCATTCAAGAGCGACCGGCGCGAACGGCCCGCTGGCGATCTTCATACGGTCGTCGGGTGCTCGTCGTTGTCTCTTGCCGACGCAGATGCGGAGTATCGATTCGCCCGTACGGTCGAAGCCCTCACCAATCTGGGCCACGATCTATCGGGCGCCAACAAGCAGGGGCAGAGCGTTCTTCATACCCTGGCCATCGAGGGCACAAGATCAGACCGTTTGGCCAAGTTGAAGGTCCTCATAGAGCTCGGCATCGACACAACAGTACGTGACCGCCGACGTTGGCCCGCCGTGACGCATTTGGATGCGCAAGAGCGTGGCCCTTGGCGGGAGCTAGAGCGCGCGGTGCTTTCACGCCAGCGAGCGATGCGCATCCTCGACGACGTTGCGACCGACAGCGTAGCGTTGCCGCGGTAGCGACCACATCGGCGGCAGGTGAGCACCTCTGCTGGCCCCCTACAGGCGTGCGGGAAACGTAGTCCCGCGAGGTGTCTCGCCTTCTCTTCGAATGGTGCAAAGGCCCCCGGAATATGCTAATTGCGTAGCGCATTTCGTGCTGCAAATCACGGAGGCCGATGGGCAGAACGCTTTACGACCTGTGCGATTACGACGCAGCCTGCGAGGTCAAGGAGGGCGCTGTGTGTTGGCCCGTTTCGGATGAGCTCGCCGTCGCGGCAGGCGCCAGCCGTATGACGGTAGTGCGGCTCGAAGCGGAGCAGGGCTCTCCGAGCACCATCACTGTGGCCGCCCTTGCGTTTGCAGTAGGGAAGACGTTGTCGCTGAGCGAGCCCGAGTCCGGACGCCAGACACCCAGCCGAATCACGCATCGGGGCTTGAGCCACAACCGAACCAAGCACGATCTTGACTGGGACGATCGCAAGCGCGAGAAGGCGCTAGCTGACAGCTGGGAAGATGTCAATCAGGAGCGGACAGTAGGGTTGGAGCCGATCATGAAGTCCCTTGTGCCCAACTACTCGGGTGAACAGGCGGTTGCGGCCGCAACTGTCGTGCAATGGCTGGGTAGTGAGGTCGGTTTCGGCTTCCTGACCAAGGCTCTGGCAAACGCAGGCTACGCGATCACGAAGGTAGAGGCTTCAAAGCGGAAGGCGAGAGTGCGCTAGCGTCCAGCCGTCATCCGTGCACGCCGCACTGCCGGCGAAGCCACGGTAGCCCCCCATCACTCCATGGCCAACATGTCGCGAAAGCGTGTCAAAAGTCGCCGATTTCCATCGAGAACTCCTCGCCGCACGGGTGGTGGTTTCACAATCGCCGCATGAGCGTTGTCGCCAAACTGACCATCGCAGTCTTAACGGTGCTGACCAGCGCAAGCGCCGCCGCGGCGCCCATGCGCTTCGAGGTATTCCGCCCCTGCGGCGGGAATGGGGCGGTGTGCGCACCGCAGGTGCTGGCCCAGGGCGACATCGAGCTCGACTCGGCCCAGCAGCTGGCCGCGTTTCTCCGGACGCCATCGTTCAAGGACACCGGGATGCCGACCCCCTTCGTCGCCTTTGATAGCGGCGGCGGCAGCCTGGCAGGAGGTGTGATCCTTGGGAAGTACCTGCGCAGCATCGGCGCAGACACTTATCTTGCGCCCACCTACTCGCGCGTGATGAACTCAAACGAGGTTGAAGCCGTCTTCGTTCGAAGTGCAAAGTGCGCGTCGGCGTGCACCATGGCGTTCATCGGCGGGCAGCATAGATCGGTCGCTGAGGGTTCGATGTTCGGCGTGCACCAGTTCTTCGCGAAGCAGGGTGCGCTTGGGGACGGCGCTACACAAGAGGTCGTGGTGGCTTTAGCGGCATACGTCGAGCAGATGGGCGTGGACCGCGGTTTACTTGACCGAGCATCAATGGTGCCGCCGGCTCAGATGCAGTGGCTGCCCGTGCCGACCCTTGCGCAACTAAACGTCGACAACCGGGCACCTAGCCTGGCCGCCTGGACCATCAGCGCGGCCGCAGACGGCACGCCGTTGGTGACGGTCAAGCAGCCAGTCGCCTTCGGCCGGGACACCATCGTCGTGCTGAGCTCCAATGGCCCCCGCATCGACGTGGCGGTAGCCGCGGTCTTCAGTAAGGACGTCGCCGCGTCGGCGCGCGATCGCTTTCCCGAAGGCGACGATTCCAATCTCAGTTTCAGCATCGATGGGCGCGTCGTCAAGATCGCCGCCGCTGGCCCCTGGGAGAGGCTCCAGCGGGGAACGGGATATATCGCACGTGGAAGCATTTCCCGAGATGACCTGGCGCGTATGTCTCGAGCAAAAAAGCTGTCGCTGCAGGATGACTTCCCGAACGCGCTGTCGGATATGCGGGTAGCGACTACGATTTCGTCTGATCAGCTGGCACCTGCTGCGGCGCTGCTGCTGCGCATGCGCTGATCAGAGGATTTCGAAGAGCTTTTTAGCTCGGCCGCGCAGGCCGTGGAGCTGGCAATCCCCGACAGTAGACGCTGCCTCGACGTAAGCCTCGGCACGTCCACCCGGCCCAATGCGACGCCCGTCGAGCGAGATGACTAGTGGGGCCGAAGGCTTTGCCGCTTGGAAGTTCGATCGCCAGTCGTAGCTCGTCGGGTTGCGGAACGCCTCTAGATCTACGTCTCTCAGGCCCTTTTCTACTGCACTAGACGAGGCGGGCGCTGGCAGGGCTGATGCCGCGGCGGGGAGACTGGTCTCGCATCGGATCTCACCTGCGGTGATCACTTGCGAGCTGCCGTTAAAGACCTGAACGACCACTGCGGCACCATCTTGCTTGACGCTCTCGACGGCGACGCGACCGGCATCATGCCTCGGTAGCAGGCGATCGGCGGCCACGGTAGGCGCCGACCCCAACACGAGCCAGATCGCGACTAATCGAGGCAGGTTTCGATTGCTCATGCGGTTGAAGGAATATGGATGGCACTAACCCCAGGGCTAGGGGAAGGACGACGGCGCCGCCGCCCATTCTATTGGTCGTACGGATCGCCGGAGAGACCCATTAAGCATTGCCAGCGCTGCAACATCGAGCGCTCAGGCCTGAGCCAGGTTTTGATCGCAGTCCATCTGAAGGTACGATTCTTCAAGACCCTGTGAACGCGACACCTGTCTGTCGCTCACCTCTCACTCGCACAGCTTCTGAAAGCGGCCGTCCCTAACCGAGCCGGTTCCTGCACCTTATGTCTGTTCCGATCCCCGTCACCGCGCTGCTGCGGATCTGCGACCCGTTCACCGGCCCATGGACCGGCCAGCCTCTGCTCCGGCACGAGGTGCGTGAGGCATTGCGCAGCAAGGAATTCCTGAGCCGATCGTTTTCCGACGAGCAGTCGAAGGTCCCGTGGACGAAGCGCGACCACATCATGCGCATTGCGCACCTCGCACATCATGGATGGGAGGACGCCGTGGCTATCGACGTCGGGGTGCCTGCGTTGAACTGCTATGTGCGGTGGCCGTTGACAGACGGTAATCACCGACTCGCCGCCGCGGTCATACGCGGCGACATTCACATCGAGGCGTCTGTAGCGGGTGACATCGACTATGCGGCGACCTTGTTCGGCGTCGATGTCAGGGAGCAAGATTGACGTCGTAAGTTGGTGGGATGGCGAAATCGGCGTGGTGCCGCGTTTACTTGGGATGCGCCTGTTCCCCTTACTCCGGGGCCACCTTCACTGAGCCGGCAAGTGGCGTTTCAGCGCGCTGAATGCATCTGAGAGCCTCGCGAGCTTTCGCCGCGAGATGGCTGGGGCGTTCGGCACCTGCTTCCAGCGCCAGCGTGCTCTCGACCGTTCTGATCTGCGAGGAGTTGAAAACGATGTATTCCACTTCGCCTTCGTCGCTCGTAAAGATCACGCCATCGAAACCGGCCTTGATCTGTTGGTTCACCCAGGGCCGCTTCGACGCATGCGACTCCGTCACCTGCCAGTCGTCAGTTCGTATCGGGTTCTGCAGGCTGAGGTGAACCTCGATGATCTTCGAGTCGGCAGTCAGCCCGTCATCGGGTCCGTCGTCCTTCGGGGCCATCGCGAAGAGCTCTGCGGTTTGCCTGTCCGGGGTGAACCACGCCGGTGTGCGGAACGTGTCGAAGTGTGCCTTTGTGCCATGGAATACCACAAGGGGCATGCCAGACTCATCGACGACAGCACTGCGTGCGAACCATTGCTCGAAGGCGTGTGTATCAACTGGCTTGTTCATGGCTGTGGGTGCGAGTTGCTCATGGTGGCTTGAACCATCGTCAGTGCGGCCTGCGCCGCCAGCGCGCGCTCCTCCTCTTGTCGCCTGGCGGGAGTTGCGTAGGGGTCAGGGACCTGGACGACCTGCCCGAAAGTGAAGACTGCATAAGAACGCTGCAGCTCCCAGTCACCGGCGAGGTGCTCAACAGGCAGCATGTCGTTGTCCAGCACCATGCTCTCGTAGCCCGCTTCGCGCAGTTGGGACACCACAAGAGCGCGAGCCCACTGCTCAGAATCTTCGAAGGCATCCGGCAGCGGTTGCTTGCTTCCCGCAGCCGCCGCCGCGGTGGCGACATGGTCAGGCCTGGCGATGGCGAACGCCTCGAGCGATGCGCGTGTGATGTGGGCAGGATGGCGAAGGTGCAGTTCGGCGGCAGTGACATGGCCAGAGCCTGGCGAGCCGTCCCAGCCTTGCGCGTATGCAACTGCGGCAGAGCGAGCGGTTGCGAAGAAGGTCCCGTGTGGAGCCGGCTCACGAAACTCTTGGATCGGCGAAGTACTGCCGTGGAAGACCACAGGCGTCGGTCCACCGTGCGGCCAGGCAGGGAAGCCGTCGGCAACGAACGCCTGACCAGTCGGCGTGCGCGCCGGCGTGGCTTCCAGCGCAAAAGCACGTCTCCCGCCGAGCGCGCTCCGAACCTGCGCTGAATCGAAGACGACGTACATGTCTGCGGGCGCATCCATCCCGTGGTCGTCGACGTTCCTGAACACGACACCATCCCTTCCTTCGAGACGTGCAATCCGGATGGTGTCTTCAAGCCTGCGCTGCGACTCCTCTGTCAGCATCAACCCGTGGTTGTCGATGACTAGAGGGCGTCGAAGGCACAGGTGCACTGGGTATATCACCGGCCCCGACCAGGCAGCGTCATCGGAGGCCATGTCAGCGTAGACCTCGGCGCTCACCGGATCGGTGGTGAAGTAGATGCCGTCGTGCTCGCGTGCAGGGCGGAAATGCGTGATCGTGCGCGCTGAACCGTGATACAGCACCAGCGGCTCGCCGTCTTCGTCGACGGCCACGCTGCGTGCGAGCCATCCCTTGAACTCAGCGGTGTGGTCAGACATGCGGGTGCTTCCGCGGTTGGGGCGCCAGCCAGTCCAGCGCGGCTCGTGCCGACGCTTCAAAGGCGAGCATCGCAGACGCGGACCTCAAGTGGAAAAGGGCGTTCGAATCAATGGTGCTGCGGATCTGCGAGGGGCTGAAGGCGACGAAGACGTCTTGCCCGATGACCGCGCCGTCGAAACCACGATTCATCCAGGTGCGGCGCTTGTTTGCATACCAGCGCGCCGTGTTTGGCGCCAGGAAGTCCAGTCGAACGGGGTTGCGTATTGCCAGGTAGACCGGAATGACGGTACCGCCGTCGCCAGCTCGTGACGCGTAGCCGCCGGCGTAACCAGAGGCGACATGGGAGTCGCTCGTGAAGAACGTCGGACGATCCTCGAACTCCACAAGTGCGGTCCGCGTGCCGTGGTAAACGACTAGTGGGGCACCGTATGCGTCGACCACCTGGCTGCCGGCGAACCAGTCGGTGTGACTCGGTACCGACTCAGACATACGGCATCCTGCACTCCGGAGTGCCACTCAGCCACGCTCGCGCGGCGTGCGCTGCTAGGGCCCTGCGGTCGGTGATATCAGGATCGGCAATGTCGAACGCGCCGCTGTTGCCTAACGCGCTTTTGATGAGTCCGTCGGTGCGATGCATCACGACCCACAGGGCGCCGCCGTCCCGCTGCATCACCAGGCCATCGAATCCCGCGGCCGTAAGGTTGGACCAACCGATTGCCTTGAAGAGCGTCTCCGCGTCCTTTCCGGTGCTGATTGCGATCGGCGCATCAAAGTCGACAAACTCCACGCAGTATTGAGTGCCGTCGGTGCTTGCGCATGGCTTTGCGCGCTCCATGCCGTCGCCGAAGACCTTCCAGTTCTCGCGCCGGTTGCGAAGAAAATCGCTCGCATCGGCTCGATCGTTGAAACGCCTGGTGGTATGGGACATCGTGAAGCGCGCTCGGTCTGATGGCAGGAGCGTGCGTGCAGCGAGTTCTGTCAGTCGCTTGGCATGGGCTGGCGGCAGGTCTTCGTCCAGGTGAAGCAGCGTACCGGTGACGAAGACCGGAATAACCGCACCGAAATCCCGTGCATAGTTAGCTGCCTCGGTAGCGCTCGACGTGAAGTACGCGGCGACGCCGTAAGCGTCTCCGGTCTGCGCCGAGTTGGCGCGCCCACCTGGAACAAAGCTCGTGATGTCGTCTGGAGTGGGCGTGCCGTGGTAAACCACCATCGGCGAGTTGTCTGCGCTCACGACGGGGCTGTTGCCGAACCAGCTCGTGAAGTTCAGTTTCGCATCAGGCTGCATGTGGTGCTGCTTTCCTGTCGAGGCGTTCGAGCCATTTCAGAGCTGATTTGGCAAGCTTCGCTCGGTCTGTGATATCCGGATCGCCCGGATCGAACGCACCAGAATTGGCTAACGCGCTTTTGATCTGCAAGGGGCTGAATGCGACATACGTCGTCGAGACGGGGGAGTCGACGTGTCCTACCCCCTTGTCCTTCACTCGCCGAACTACCATGCCGTCGTAGCGCCCAGAAGACTGCGCCAGCGCCGCAAGTTCGTTGATGTCCATCTCCTCGCCGCGAAAGAGAATCTCGCGCCAGCTCGCGCCACGCGCATCGACTTTCAGGGGCCGGCGCAGGTTGAGGTAGACGGGCATCACGTTGGCGTTGTCGTGGTGTTTGGCCGAGAAGTCGCCTTGCCATGCGACGGTGTAGCTGCTTGCAACGTCGCTACGATCAGTGAAGAAGAACGTACCGGCAGGCGCGCCTGTCTCTGACTTCCTCCCCGAGTACTCAGGGTCGAAGCGCGTTACGTCGGCTGCCGTTCCGTGGAAGACCACGCGTGGGTTGCCGTCGGGCGTGACCACGTGACTACCGGCGAACCAGCGCAGCAGATTCTGGAGGTGTGCCTCAGGCACGTGGAGCCGCCTTCGCTCCTCGCGTGGCAACCCACTCCTTGGCGCGCTTGGCGCCGGCGGCGCGGTGGGCGTCGACTGCCGTTAGCCCGGACCCCGCGGACGGCTCGGTGCTGACGATCGCGATCTGTCCTGGGTCGAATGCGATGAACTGGTTCGCTGGCCACGCCGGCATGCCGTCTAGTGCGTTCATTGCAACGATGCCGTCGTGGCCGAGTGTCTTCGCTTCTTCCACGAGCGTGCGGATGTCGATTGCTCCGCCGAAGAAGTCCCGTACGAGCGGGTTCTTCATGGCGACCGTAGCGGTGACGATGTGGGGCACCCCGCCTTCGTTCTCGGCCACAAAATCCGCGATCTGCTCAGCGACGGCGAGTTCGTCCGTGAAGAACATGGCGCCCGCGGAGCACGCGAAGTTGCGTCCGGACAAGTTCATATCGAAGGCGTCGATCGCACTGTTCGTGCCGTGGAAGAGCTGAAGGGCCGAGTCGCTGGCGGTGTCCTGAACCGTGCCAATCTCCATCTCCGGCGCAGGTCGGTACCCAAGGAAAGCTGCTCCTTCAAACGTGAGAGACGTATCAGCGGTGAGCCCCGGGAAATCCAGCTTCGCGCAGTCGATCAAGCGGGTTGCGAGGCCCTTGCGGCGATGGGTTGGTGCGACGTACAAATTCGAGGCGACAGTGCCCTGGCGCCCGATCGTGGTCACGTTCAGCGCTGCGACGATCGTTTCGCCGTCGAGGAGCAGGTAACGGCCTCCTTTCACCGAACGTCCGGCCGGCGAGCTGAACAGTTCACCTTCGGTCCTCAGAAGGTCCTTCGCGCGCCGGCCAAGGATGCGCTCGGCCCCGATGCGAGCTGCGATCGCAGGGTCGTTGACTGGCAGCAGGAACATGGCCAGATCGCCGCTGGATCCTGCAATCTGCACCGGCTCATCTCGAAAGGTAGCCAGGCGGGGCTTGGAAGGCCTCGTAGCGGCGATCGCACGGTCGATAGAAGCGGGCACAGCTGTCATTCCGGTGTACCAGTCCGCGCGCGGCTATGCAGTCCGGGAGCAGGTTGCTGGCTCTCCAGCCACGTGCGCGCCCGTACGGCGGACTCGAGGGCGCCAGGTCCCGCTACAGGGTCTGGCATGGCGGGCTCGGAGCGGAGGTGAGCATCCGCCTGCGCGAGCGCCAATCGGATCTGCTGGGGCTCGAACGCGATGTAGCTATCGCGGGCTTCGGGTGCGTAGCGCCGGAACTGCGCGTCTGTGAGTTTGTCGAGGTCGACGCGCTCGAGAAGGGCGCGCTGCACAGTGGACAGGTCGACGCCCTCGTAGCGGTTCAAGTACACGATGCCATCAAATCCTGCGCTCTTCGCGGATCGGATCTTTTGGCGCCAGGCGCCGCCGGCGTCGCGGCTCCGACGGGGCTTCTCAATGCACAAGTACGCCGGCAGCAGGTTGCTTCCTGGGCCTGCGACCCGGACGGACGCTTGTTTTGCCGTGCCGAAATGGAATCCGCCGTCACGCGTAAGCACCGAGTCGAACCGGGTGAAGTCTGAGTTCGTCCCGTGATACACGACCATCGGCGACCCATCGGGCTCAACAACAACCGATTTGCCAAGGAACATGGTGACGCTGCCGTTTCGCTGTGGGTCACCCGCAAGCGCGGTGAAGGCGGGTGAGCGGCTTTTGGATGGCATGACCGGAAGTCTACTTTCCGGTTCGATTTTGTGCATTTTGGGCGGTTCAGCGCCCACGCTTGATTCCGCGGCCGCTCGAGCTCGACTCGCGAGCTACGCGGCAGGTGATGTCAGGGCGGCTTTGGGCGTTCGCTAGTCGTTTTCAGGCCGAGATAGGTGCCGGCACTGATGCCCATTAATCCAAGGAGGGTCACGCTGAACTCCGGCATGGCCAGGTGCGCCCACACGTCGTGCACCCAGACGATCCCCAGCACGAGTGTCCAAACCGCCATCTGAAAGCGATGAAAATTGACGCCTGAAGCGTCGCTCAGGATGTCCATGTACCAGTGCCCAGTAGCGGGCGGCCCGAAGAACTCCGTCCCGGGGTTCTGCTCGCGCCAGGCTGCTGCCCGCCCGTCGTCGATCGTCGCAGAGCCGATCGCCGTTGCAGCACTGATGCCCATGAGGGCCAAGGCCTCGGGAGTGATCACCGTGTCGTAGTCACCTGTGACGAGGCCGAGGAATCCCCAAGACGTGAGCACAAGAAAGAACCAGAACGCTGCTTGCATGCGGGCAAGGCTGTATGGTTTTTTTCCCGGGCGCGTCTGTGGTGCGACGCCCGGCTGGCCCCCCCCAATTGGCACTGCTCGAACCGCAGCCGGATCGCGGAGGACGTCACTTTTGGCGGCCAGCACCAGAAATACAGCCAACAGGAAGACCAATGTTCCCGTCCAGAGCCACAGCCAGAATCTAGGTAGCGCTCGCATGTAGATGCCTTGTGCGGGGGCACTCGGCGGCTGGCCCGCCGGCTGGACCGCAGGCTTCGGTGTCGGAGCCACCGCGTAGCCGTCTTCAAGGCCCACGCTGACCGTGACGTACCTGTCTCTGAGCCTAGGTCGCCCGAGGATTTGAGTCCACAGTTGCCGTGAGTCCTCCCGCCGCTCCATCTGGAAGAGCAAGACGCCGTTCTTCGGATCACCCGGTGGATCCGGAAATGCACCTTTGACCGGCCTCCCGTCCAGGAACAGTACGACCCTAGCTCGCGACGCGGAGCAGCGCTCAGCTTTCATCAGCATCGGCAGGTCCGCTAGCGTCACGCGGACGGTGTCGCGAAGCTGCAATAGATCTCCGGGCAGGTGCGCCTCGTTCTCCGCGGGCTTCGGCCCTCCGCGGTCTGTTTCCTTCGCGGATCTTGTTGCCTTCCCCATAGGAGTCGGGACGAAGCGCTCGACGTTGGACACGGTGACGGTGCCCAAGTCAACGCCACTGCAGTTCTCGAGCGCCGTTGACGGCTGCTGACCGTGGCTCGCACCGGCAAATGCGAGAAGCATGAGCGCGGCTGCAAGGCTGGCAACGCGCATCACGCCTGACGCGACGCGATTCGGTACATCGGACATAGATCCCTCCCTGGTCGACGCCTCCCCGATTGCGCCGTAGGCTCGCGGCCCGCGTGCGCGGGGCGAGCGTGGCAGAGAAGGGCCGGAAAGGAGATCCGCCATTCGACATAGCCTGGGCGGTGTACGCCGGCGGTGAGCGGTCCTGGGGCGACTCCTACTCACCGAGCTCCAACGCTAGGCCTCGATTCAGGCAAGCATGACGTGGACGGCGCTTCGCGGCGCGCCTGCCAAGCTGATCAGTGCAATGCTGTCGGGGACTGAGGGAATGAAAGCGCGTTCGAACTTGCATCCTTGGCCGCCCGCGGCTTCTTTGAGCCGGCCGGCTTCGCGGTCTTACCGGCGCGCGAAGGTGGTCGGCACAGGACGCAGGCGTATGTGGTGTGGCGGTGCTCATGCGCATGAGCAACGAAAAGCCCACCGCAGTGGGTGCAGGGGACCAGTTCCAGCATCCCACTGTCGAAAAACCGGACCATCGTGGCAGCGCGGGTGAAGTCCAGAACTGGGACGTCGTCCTGGCCGGTGCACTGTTCCAGGTAGATCCTGTAAGACTTGATGAGGGCCGGAAGCTTTTCCTCGCCCGCCTGTTCCAGCATGAATTTGTAGACGTTGTAGAAGACCGAGCTGTGGATATTGGCTTGCCACGTCATGTGCCAGTCGGTCGAGAAAGGGAGCAGGCCCTTTGGCGGCGACATGCCCTTGAGCTCCTTGTAGAGCTTGATCAACCGTTCGCGACTGACGCTGGTGACGGACTCGACGAACTGGAGTCGCGCGCCCAGGGTGAAGAGCTCAACGGCTAGCTTCACATGCCCTATGTCGCCGAGAACGGTCTTCTCGGTCATGCGCAAGCCAGCGCGACATTCGAGGGCCGGGCCGACATCAGTATGGACATGTGGGCCTGCTGCAGGTTGGCCGACTGCTCCTCGCTGACGGATGCAGTGACCGGAAGATTCTGCAGGCGGAATCCGCAGAGCAGTTCACTGCTGCCAGCTGCTTTCACGATCTGGCCGAGGGACATTGCGGAAAGCAGATCAGCCAATTCACGCGAAATTCCCAGCCGAAACATTGCTGCAGCGCGGTCCTGTTTAACCAACTTTTGCGCCAATAGCATGTACGCCAAATTGATATCGCCAATTTCACGGTCCATTGCCGGGTCAACAGCATCGCCAGTCTGAAAATTCACTTGAGTTCCGGTGTTAGATAACTTGAGGAAAGTAGAACACAGCCCCCGGAGTCACTCTGTGTAATTTGCAAACACATGAGAAATACTGTGACTTTGATCACGCCCTGTGTGGGAAGGCTCCTACAGACCAGACCCACTTCTGCCGATAGCTACAGCATTGGTATTAGGTTTTCGAGTGTCGTTTCGCCTCCGTCACCCAGCCCTTCACGGACCGCAGTACTGCAGAAGTTCCTAGTGTGCGTGGTTCGATAGCCAGCGCGTGCGTTTCATGCTGGAGAGTGCTCATCCGAATGGCGCGAGATAAGCTCGTTCCAATTGCGAGGAATTTCCGGAGAAGTGCGACGTCGGCCAGAACGTTTAATCATTGATGGATTTCGATTGTTGTGCGCGACGCGTACAACTTACTTATTAGTATCGGATGCCGGGTGGCGCCAAGGAAGGGTAGATCGTGACTTTGTTCTGTTTGCGAGTGATGTCAGATCACTAGAATCAATTACTGCAAGTCGCCGTTCAATTCCGCGCGTCGACTGAGCGTCGTGATCATCATTTAACCCATAAGGGAATTTGATATGACGCGCTCTAATTTAGTTTATTGCTTGAGTCTTGCACGATGTCCCAGTTCCCGCTGCAGTCTTGTTACCCAGCCATCCCTTCTCACCGCAGCCTAGTGCCCCACGAGCGATCAACTGCGCTTGACGTAGGGCACGCCTACCGTTTGAGTGTCCTGGCAGTCCTGCCGCCGAGAACCTCGATCGCCATGGTTCGAGAAAAGGCCTTCGATCAGTCGATCGGTTGGCTCGATTCGATGCTGGATGCGGGTTGGTTCAATGTGCCCGATACGGTCTGCTGCCCAGCGAAGCCGAGTGGGATGATGGCTGACGTGGCGTTGTACTGTGCGGATGCGCTTCCGAACATTGCGGCGCTTGCTGGGGTCTGCGACGCCGCAATCACCGAGGAGGATGGTGCCTGGGTTCCTGCCAGCATCGCCGCCGTGCCCGGCTTTGAGCCATTGCTGCTGAGGATCGCAACCCGCTTTTTCTCTTCGTTCTCCCAACGCAAGGCTGAGGGAACGGCCGCCGGGCTCGGGACACGCCAGTGGGACGAGAACGAGGAATGGCTGGCGCAGAAGACGCGCACTGACACTGCGCAGGTCCTGCTGCAGCTTGCGGCGGCCGTGAACAGCGCGCGTGGCATTGCAGTCGTCCTCGAGGCATGCCCAGAGGCGATCTCCATGTACAGCAGCGCCGCGCTATGGGGTGCGGCCGCCCCGAAGGGCGTCTTGCCCAGAGTAAACGCAGGACTGACAGCGATCCAGTTCTCCTCGCACGCCGCCCTTGATGAACTGGTCCGTTGGGGCTGGTCGGCGGCGCATCCAGCCGCCGCCTACCCCAAGGGGTACGCGATCGAGCACCGAGGCGACGGGCGGAAGAACCCGCTCAAGAACACCGCCATGCTCGCCGAAGTCCTGTCGTATGGCGCCATTCAGTGCACACCAGTGATGCTGGATCGGGTGCTCGGGATGATCCGCGAGGGAGGTAGCTTTCGCCCACTCGATGCCGGTCCACTCTTCAGCATTGCGGATTCCGTCCTCGCGCGGGATCCGGCGAACAGTAACGTGGAGATGTTCGTCGACGTGTTTCGGATGGCGGGTGTTTTCGACATGGACCTGGGCCGCTCTGTGCGCAGTGCAGCCACGTTTGGGCGCATCGAGGTCCTCCAAGGCCTGCGCGGCCCCTTCCCATGGGCACAACTTCTGGATGTTGACGATCACCTGATCGTCAAGCTGCTGGCCTCAAACTCGCTCGAAGCCTCTCCTGAGAGGTACGAGACCGTCATCGTCTATCTGATGGATCGGGTCGAGGAAGAGGGCATGGGGCACCTGCTCCACGGGCCCTGGGCGGAATGCCGCGAGGAGATCGTCAGGTGGGCGTTTCACCACCATCTCTACCGCGTGATCGGCCGGTTGATCAACGGCGGACTGACTCCGGAGGAGACGTTCACCAAGGGCATGTCGGTGCTTGAGCATGCGCGCATCCACGGCAACGCTGTCGTGATCGACATGATTCTGTCGTTGCGCGCGCGGAGTCGTGCGCAGCAGGTGCTCGACCTCATCGCCACCGCGGAATCCACAGAAATGCAGACGGGTTTCGGCGTAGCGACTGATTTTGGCAAGAACGCGCCAGTCTAGTAAATCGTCCGATTGGTGCGCTAAATCGGCAGAGCGATAAACTGCCGCATGGAAGCGATTATCACGGGCGGCAGCCCTATTTCCGGCGACGCGTTGACTCAAGGGCGTGGCCGCAGTCGCGCGCCCGCTCAGACGGACGTGGAGCGTTCGATGGTGTTGGCGACTCTGAACGGTCAAGAGCGCGCTACATTCCTCGCGAACCGGGCCGTTGACTTCGACATGGACTGGCTGAGGTTGGCGCTTGAGGGCGACTACTTCGTGGTCGCGGACAACCCCAAAGCGGTCGACACCGTGCTGAGCTCATTCGCCTTCCTGACTCGATCCACCATCCGAAGCGTTGACGAGGATCCTGAGCTCGGCAAGCTGAGCGGGCCCGTGAGCTACCTCGAATTGAATGCGCCTGCCGACGTGGCCAACTACGTCCGTCGGTTTGCGGATCAACTATGCGCGCAATTCGCCATGATCCGAGCGAAAGATCCGTCTTATGACGACGTTGGCTCCAGAGAGCATGACAGCTACCTGGCGGCCACGCGACGATTGGATCGAGTCGCTGCCCACACGCTGATTGCCGCCTGCGCGCTGGACCTACCGGATACCGTCCGTCAGGTGCTGCACGAGCGGCCTGAAGCTCTGCAAGTCAGCGTCGCTGCACGCGTGCTGGGAAGCGCGTTGAGCGACTACGTGCCGGAGATTGACCGCACCGAGTTCACGCCGCTCTATTTCGCCATGCAGTACTCCAATCGCCCGTGCATGGAGCTGATGGTGAAGCTGGATCGAACGGGTAACCAGTCAATGGTCCAGCGTAGTTCGTTCGAGGATGTCGCCGAGGCGATGGGCGACACCGTCTTCCCTGCGTGCTTGCCAAGCTCTTTCGAGTTCGCCTTGGCTTCGCGCCTTGCGAGCACGCGTATTGCGATCGACGAGGTGGACCTTGGCGCCCGAATGGTGACCATTCTCGAGGGGAGGGGGCGTGCACGCGGTTTCGAGCCCTACCTGCCGGTCTTCACCCGCCTCGGAATTTGGGAGCAGGATCCCACCGGGTACATGCGAACCGCCGTCGAGAACGGCCACCAGGAAATCGTGCGAGCAATCCGAGGCGCAGTCGATTGGCCAAGGTTCATGGTCGACTATGCAAGCTCGCCGATCGGAAATGCCTTGCGCCGCTCGTTCGAATGGGACCAGGCCAACTCGGAGAAGAAGGTCGAGCGCTTTGAGTCAACCATCATGGAACTCTTTGCCAAGGCGCTTGGCGACGAGCGGGGTGGAAAAGCATTCGTCGCGCACGTCTTCAGCGCCGGCCACGGACCCGATATCGCCTTCGATCCAAGCGCCGTGACGCTCCAGCCGCTGCAGGACGTCGTTATTCAAGGCATGGGCCGTGTACTTCTTGCCATGCTCGAGAGCGGGCTCGAGCCGACGCGTCGATACTTCGACGATTGCCAGACGCCGCTCGAGCTCGTCGAATTCTTCGGGGAGGATGCCGAGAAGTGTGCGGACCTGATGCGAGCTTTCCAGGCGCGCAAGCAGGCGACGTCGATTCTCGACATTGCGGAGGTCGCGGATGTGGTCGACGCCGGGTGCGGCAGCCACGGCGCGCGCGCCTTGGCCACGCGACCCTAAGCCGCCAGGTGGCTCGCCCGATCTTCCTCAACCAGCACCATACGCGCCTTGCTTATGCACGAACGTTCGGCCCCCGCGTTCCCCGGTAGCGCATTCAAGCCCGGTGTGGGCGGGCTGGTGCTGGTTGTGGCCACGATACTGGCGCCTGGACACGCGCACGGCTTCTGGGGGCTGTTAGGCAAGGCCGCAAGCGGCGCCGGGAAGGCCGCCGCAGGAGGTGCGGGGAAAAGCGCAGCAACCGGTGTAGTTGCCGCCGAAACTCTCGCCGAGGCCGGAGCCGTGCGTCGGGCCGCTGGTGCAGCCGGCGCCGGCGGTACCGACGACTTCGCGCGCGGAAGCTTAGCGGGCGCGGCCGAGCACAGCGTTGTGAACGCTGCACTGCCTCCGGAGGTTGCGGCTTACCTCGCCAAACCTGCGAGGGACGTCACGTCCAAGGAGGCTGCAAAACTGATGACGAGCTACGAAGAGCTCGTCGCGCGCGCAGGTAGGACAGGCGATTACGCCGCCTTTGTCGAAGGAAAGACCGCGCTGCACGCCCGTACGAAGGAGATCCCTCCTTCGGGCCCCGTGCCCTTTGCGACGAAGCCAGCACCAGGTCTGTCGGCGGAGGGCTTCCGTTTGATCGTCCACGCTTCCAACGCAGGGCACAAGGCAGCGCAGTCCGAAATCGACGCGCTATGCACTCCTGGATCCCCGGCCGCGAACAGGTTCAACGTCCAGATTCGATTCAGCAAGGCGTATCAGGAAATGTGCGCCGCTCGCGGGAAGAGCTCCATCGGTCGCTAGCGGAAATTGCTAGCCAAGAAGAAACGAATGCCGCATACGCGAGCGGCAAGAGAGCTTCCGCAAACTTGTGCCCCGCGTCGCAAATTGCACCTTTTCCTAGCGTCGGCATGATGAGCGGGTCACCCCTCTGTCAGATCGCCATGCTCCCCGCCATCTCTCCTCCAGCACGCGCCGAGATGATCAGCGCATTCCGAGTACTGGATCTCGACATGGCGCTTGAGCTCCTCGCGCGCCGCTCGCAAACGGCAGATGTGGAGTGGGCCCGCGCCGCAGTCGAGGCGGGTGTGCTGGCGAACCCGCACCTGAGCCCGAGTGGCCTTCGTACGGTGCTTCCATTCGTCAACCTGGGGAGACAGGCGCCGGTATTTGCCAATTCGTCGCCGACCCCGATCAACACCTGGGTGCTTGAGCCAAAACCGTGGATGCACGAATGGCTCGATGTCGTGGCACATGGCGTCGAAGCAGGTGAACTCAGCCGCGGTGCGAGGGTGTCGGTGCGCCATCTGGCCACTGCGTTGATCGTCGCGGCAATAGCGGTCGATGACCGGCACCAGCTCAGCCGATTACTGCAGGCTTACCCAGCGGCACTCAACGCTCTTACGCACCGCGACACGCTGCCCCGCTGGCTTTCGGGCGCTGCCCAAAGCGACCAGGCGAGCGGTCTTACTGCTTACGGTATCGCCATCGCTCTAGGCCGGCACGATTGCATGACTGTCCTTCGGGCCCACTATCGCGGCGACACGATGCCCGTTGCTGGGGATGGCGACATCGGGACGGTCGGTGCGACGCGCTTCCTGAAGGTGGCGGCGCTCAACGCCAGGCCTGAGTCCCTTGCCCTCGCGCTGAAGCATCAACTGACCGCTGACGCGGCGAGGCTCGCCCGCATGGGTGCATCCCCGCCGACCAGTGATCACTACCAATTCCTGCTCAGGGATGCATGGGGCGCCATGAAGGAAGAGCAGGAGAACGAAGACATGCGCTACGTCGGCGCCTACCTGGAAGCTGGCGTATACGACCTGGCGCCGGCGATATCGTTCGAGCAAGCAATCAGTCATGGCCAGCCGACGGTGGTTCGCCATTTCCGGGGACGTGTTCCATGGGCTGAGACCAACTTCACGACGTCCAGCGAAAAGTCGCCCATGATGCAGGCGCACATCGACTCCCAGATGAACAGCCGTGTCGAGCAGTACGAGGAAGCCATGATGGCGGCCGTCGAGCTTGCAGAAGAGGACGGCCAGGTACACCGGGTTCTTCACCAGTTCGTGATCGACAAGGTGGGCGGCGAGGTCGTGCCGCCGCATGAACGCGACATTGCTCCACTCAGCTTCACGGTCGGCATGCGATTCCATCGTCTCTTGGCCAAAACCTTGGAGCATGGCTTGGAGCCGGAGGTGGCAATGGCCCCGGGCGTACGGTCTCCACTGGCCGTTGCCGAGCAGCTCAGCGAGGAGGGCGCGGCGCTCATGCGCTCCTGGATGGCACGGAACAAGCTCGACGGGTTGTTTCGGAAGCTCGCCACGGGTGCTGGTACCGCCCTGACCTAGGTGTGTCGCGTCCCCCTGCTGCGGCGAAGTGGCCACCGGCGATCGCCGCCCGAGGCCATTCAACGCGCTCGCAGCGGTACCGGAGTGTCGCCCCGAAGGCGGAGGAGGGACACATACCGGTCGATGGAGACCTTGCTGGCCGGCCACTCGTCGGCCCATAGTGCAATGCGGTTGGGCAAATCCGAATCCTCCCAGGCAGGGTGGAGTCCGTTCAGTATCGCGATACCCCGCGGTGACACCAGCAGTCGGCGCGTAGGGGCGCCCATTTCCCACAGCAGATCCCGCGCGACGAGGCTCCGGACGTACAGTGCTGCGTCGGCGACGATATCGACGAGAGGGTGAGCCTTCAACCGGCCGGTGCCTGGCCACTGTTCAAGGGTCGAAGTCATGGAAGCCTGCGTTAGCGGCGGCTGAGTCTTCAGCCAGAAGAGGACTTGCAGTTCGACCGGGCCGAGAACGGTCACGCCGGCATCGCTCGCCACCGCTGCGCGCTGCCTATCAAGCACGGTCCTCAACGCTTCGTCAATGTACGTTCTGGCTGACAGGTGCAGCGCCGGGGGTTCGTTGTCTGGATCGAGTTGCACGCGTGAAATACTTCCTAGCCTAGATTGTGGGCAACTTGCGTGATCTTCGATCATCCGAAGCGAGCTTTTCCTTGGCAAATTGCCCAATGAAACAGTGGATAACTCGGTGGGTAAGTCGGTGTGGATCACGCCGGGACGTTAGCTGACGCGGCTTCCAACAAAATGCCCACTTTGTAGGCACTCGCTGGCACGGTAGTTGCCTCTCGGGCGTGGCACGGCGATTAATGAAGTGCACGAAAACTGCACAAATATCGCGACGCGCCAAAATCGCGCGATGGACACTGATAATCGCGCACCCCGCTTCGGCCGCCAACTCACCAGCCGCGAGGGCTCTCTGTGATCACCGGGAAGCACCCCAGGGCAAGCACCCCGGCGGAGAGGGTCTTGGTGCTCGCGACTCTCGAGGATCGCGTCGCTCCATTTTTTGGCGACTGCATGGCTGACCACAGCGCGGAGTGGCTCGAGGCCGCCATCGACGCTGGGGCGTTCGCCCTTACCAGCGAGATGAACGGGCGATTCCAGCCAACCGGTCATACCGCGGTGTATCCGATGGTGCTGGCGATCAGCGAGTGCATCCGACGAGCGGTGAGCCCAAAGCAGACGAGCGACCCCCTGCTCGGCCCAATGCAACCTGCGCACAACGTCGTCAACCTGGCACCCGATCCAGACTTCAAGGCTGCGTTCGAAATGGCGGTCGAATACTTCGTTCGCGACCACGAGCGTGCGCTTGAGCGCGCCGGCCGCCCCTTCACCGGCGTATTCATGGTGGAGGTGAACTACATGATGGCCGCCCTGATGGCAACTGCATGTGCGCTCGACGCCCGCGATGCGCTTGCAATGCTCCTCGAGGCGGCGCCACATGCGGCGACTGCAACTGTCGAGTTTGGGCAGCAGGCCCTGCAAGCATCGAATGTGCTCTCGTACGTGCAACTCACCCCTTACGGATGGGCGCTGCAGTTCTCCCGGGTCGAGTGCATGAAGTTGATCGAAGCCGCTTTCGAAGGCGACGTCATCGAGCTTGGCAAGCCAGCGACTGAAAACCGCCTCTTCGACGCACTCACCATGCACGAGCGCTTCACGCCCGCTTGCTGGCCTCACGCCTATGCGCACGCCATGCGGGTCGCGATGGCCGCCTGTTCCGACCCTGAAGCGCATGCTTCCTTGGACCAACACGCGCATACCGTGCTCTCCGTCGAAGACCGTTCCACGGGGCTGGCTTCGTACGTGCCGGCATACATCGCCGTTGGGCTGTATGACGCCTATCCGACACACGCTTTCGACGTCGCCTGCGCGGGCGGGCATCCGGAAGTGCTGCGCCACGTGGCGGACAAAGTCGTTTGGGCTCGATCAGCTTTCTCGTGTGATCCGACCCACAACCCGTTGATCGGCGCCTTGAACGCCTTCAAAGAAGGCTCCATCGCGAAGGACGAATTTGAGCGCAGCATGCTTTTCGTCATCGACAAAGCCATCGCCGATGGACAGGCAGACGTTGTGCTGAAGCAGTCCCTCATCCCCGAGCATGACGACGAGTACCTTGGCGGGTGCGGGCCGATAGCTCCACAGCCGCTCGGGCTCGTCATCGAGGAGGGTCTCGGTGAGGTACTCCTTCGCATGCTGCAACATGGGCTTGACCCGAATGCACCTGTCGCTCCTGGCGCGTGGACACCGGTCCAGATTGCTGACGAGCTGAACCCATCTATGGCCACTGTCCTGCGCTCATACAACTCACGGCAGCAGGTCATGACCCTGCTGGGGGAGCCAGCGCTGTCGCACACAACTTTCGCAACGAAATGAACATGAGCAGCTCTCCAACGGCCACCCTCCGCATCAACCAGATCGTCGAGTTCGACGGCCCAGGAGCGATCAAACAGGGCTACTTGCGCGAACGGGTGGGAGACATGGCCAGGGTGGAGAGCTTCGGCGGCACAAAGCTGTCGATTCCGATGAAGGCGCTGCGCGAGCCTGCGTATGACGGGCCGACTGCAGCCCAGGTCGAAGCTATTCAGGACATGCCCACGGTCGTGCGAATGCGGCGCGCGCTCGACCTGGTGGGCGATGCACGATTCATGGAACTGGTTGCCCAGCAGACGAAGGAGTATCGGCCGAGCACCGTTGACCAAGAAGCCATGATCGTCGAATCCGTGGCGATCCACATCGTTGCGCTCGACGTGGCTGCGCGGGGCGCTCGGAGCTTGGCGCTTCGGGATATCGCACCAATCTCGGACCGGACGACATGGCCAGCCTACTTGGCCACGATGCCTGAGACTGCATTATTGGCCACGATCAAAGCCCATTCGCAAGTCCTCAATACCGATTGGCTGCAAACGTTCGTCGACCTGCAGGTATTCGACGTGGGGCCGGAGTCGAGTGCCGCAACCGACGCGGCTGCGATGCAATCCGTCATCGACGCCTGGACTCAGCGTGTACAGGCCTTCACAGGCTTCATCAGCGGGATCACTTTCGACCAGCAACCTCAATCCGACGGCACTGAGAAACTGGCCGTTGCCGTGTTCGGAGCGCCTGAGCCCGTGAAGGCACTGTACGGGGACTTTGTCCGCACGGTCGTTGATCAACTGAGGCTGCTCGAACAACACGCGACCCTCGGGGGTGTAGCGACGGGCGCGGAGCAGATTGACCTTGCAATGGGCTACTGCCTTGCAGGCGCAGTGGTTCTGGATCTTCCCGATGCATGCCGCTCCATTGTTGGCGCGCGACGAGGTTCGCTCGTCAAGCAGATCCCCCTGCCAGAACTGGGCGGAGCACTCGCAGGCTTGTTCTCGGTCGACTCGGCTCCGTTCGATGGCGATGCGTTCGTGAATGCAGCATATGTCGCGATCCAGCTATCGCGGGTCGATTGCTTGGACGTGCTCATCGCCGAGGGCCTGCCCTCGGCGCTGCCGCTGGGCAGATGGGGCCGCAACTCGGTCCTGACCGTCGAAAAGTTCTGCCTGGGGCTGACGCCACACTGCTCACAGCTGATGATGACCCACTTGATGAACAAGCTGGGCGCATCGCAGGCGTTTCTCGACAGTGGAGACCGCGCCGCATTCGCTGAAACCGGAGTCACAGCGATGACGCTGTCTCCGCGGGGCAGATCTACCCGTGATTTCATCCTCACCATGGCTCGCCATGGATGGTTCGACACCGTAGCCGACGAGGCCTTGAAGGAGGCTTGCAACTACGGGTTTGCCGAAGTTGTCGCGGCAGTGGGTCCTCTGATCGACTGGAAATCTCGCAGCTTGGTCGACGATCGGCGGCTGTTTGGTGGCGTCGGTTCCGGCGACGTCTCGGATGAAGATCGAGAGCTGGTTCAAGACGCCTTGCTGGTGCTGGTTGACGTGGCGCAGCAAGCTGGGCAAGTCGAACGCATCCTCGAAGCCTCGACGCAGTTCAATCCCCAAGGTTCAAGGGGACCCGCTGTGTTCGGGTTGGCCGCCGCAGGCTTTCACCGGACGATCGTCAGATTGTTGGAGGTGGGGTTGGATCCCTTGAAGCCCATCGGGAGCGATGGGAAGTCGCTCCTTGCCGATGCAGACGAGAACGCGCCCGAGGCAGCGGCAGTCATCCGCACCTTCGTTTCGCGCCGGCGGGCCGCTGAGATAATCGACGCGGCGGGACCAACGCCTGCCCTGGGCGTCTGAAAGAGCCTCACGAGGCCTCCGAAACTGCAACGTTTGCTTTTCTGCTCAAAAATCGGCGTTCAGGAGAATCCCATGAAATCCAAGCCATTTACCGATCCCGAAGATCTGGGCCGCATGCTTGCATCGCTGCCTGAAACCGCACTGCTTACGTACGTGCGAACGCAGGCGCGTGTGATGAACGC
The DNA here is from genome assembly GCF_051216715.1 of Variovorax restrictus. Classification (NCBI taxonomy): domain Bacteria; kingdom Pseudomonadati; phylum Pseudomonadota; class Betaproteobacteria; order Burkholderiales; family Comamonadaceae; genus Variovorax; species Variovorax restrictus. The sequence goes on along the minus strand of NZ_JBPJZH010000009.1, from coordinate 47,379 downwards.
CGAAGTCCTGGCCGTCATCGTCAGTGACGGCGTGCTCGAGGTCGAGCTCGACGGCGTCGATGCACCCAGCTTGAGCGACATGGCGGAGACGCTCGGAAATCGCCTGAGCGCTTTCTCGGCGTTCACCGATGGCATCTCGATGGACATCATCACGGAAGATCGCCGATTCGGTGCTCTGACCTCCGAGATGCCCATCGCGGTGTTCGGCGCCCCAGCCAAGCCGCGCGCCCTCATCGAGAAGGCTGCGCACCAGGTTGCCGCCGACTACACCCTGTTGAAGGCGACCCCTGGCGTCGAGGACGAGCTGGCGTTGCACTCCGGCATCGCACGCCTGATGGCCGGCGCGATCGCTCTGGATCTGCCGAAAGCGGTCGAGGCGCTCGCTCAAGCTTGCCCTGAAGCGATGACGACGATGTTCCCGCTGAGCCGCCTGGGCAACGACGTCGAGCGCTTCGCACTGGCGGACGCAACGCACATGAAGGTGAACCCCTTCTTCACTGCGGTGCAACTGTCGCGCCAAGCCTGCCTGGAGGCAATGTTCGCGAAGGGCCTGGCCCCCAGCGCCCCGATGGGTGAGATGGGCGTGCACACCCCGAAGGAATTCGGCCTCGCTGATCACCTCGCCGTCTTCGCGCCGGTGTGCCGGCCCGAGGCACTCGCTCATGCGCTGAATCTGGTTTGGACCGCGCCTGGGTACCAGCAGAGCAGCGATGCGGAGGCGTTCAAGGCGAACGCCCTCCAGCTGCTCAAGAAGCTGGAGGATGACCCTTGGCTTCTCGACTACGTGCCTGCGATCGCGTCGGTCGGTGTGTTCGCCAAGAGCCCGGCCGCGGCTGTGCAAGCAGCGCTCGCGTCCGGTGAGCCGACGGCAGCAGAGGCTGTCTTGGATGGCCTGAGGGTCGCCGGCGTCGACATCCAGGCCGCCAGCGCTGAAGCGGAGGCAACGTTCCCTCAGGCTGCACAGGCCATGAAGGCTTTTGCGGTTCGCGAGCGCGCCCTGGCGTTGTTCGACGCCCCGCCGACCGCAGCATCCACTAAACGTTTGGGCGTGTAACCGATGAAGTCGAAGCCATTCACCAATCCGGCCGACTACGGCCGCATGCTGGCGACCGTCGATGAGCAGACCCTGCTTGCGATGGTGGCCGCCGAATCCAAGGTCCTGAACGTCGACCGCATGCGCGTCATGGTCGAGGAAGGCCTCTTGAATGCCGCGCCGGCGACTGCCCAGCAGACCGACCCAACGGTCGACTGGGTGAACCGCATCTCGGCGTTCACGAGCTTCACGTACGGCATCACCACCGAGGTGTTGACTGCCGACGCACGGTTCGGGTCGCTGTACCGAGAAGCCGAGACCGCGGTTTTCGGCGCGACGGAGGATGCACGCTCCATGTTCGCGGCCGCAGTTGCGACTGTGATCGAGGAGCACGCTCGCTTGCTGAAAGAGGATCTGATCGACGAATACTCGGCTCTCGCGCACTCCGGTATGGCCCGCATGCTCGCCGGCGCAGTTGCAATGGACATGCCAGACCAGGTGCGTGCAATCGCGATCGCCTGCCCGGACGCGATGACGACGATGTTCGGGCTTCAGCGGTTGGGCGCGGCGATGCAGCAGCAAGTTCTGCCGCGCGCCGGCGAGGTGCCCGAGGTGCGCGTCAACGCCTACTTTTCCGCCCTTCAACTCTCTCGTGAAACGTGCCTCTCCGAACTGTTTGCGTGCGGCCTGCGTGCGGACACGGCAGTTGCCGAGGCTCGCTACGAGTCGTTCTCCGAGGTGGCCGCGGTGTTGGGCATGGCCTCGATCGTGGTGCCGGTTTGCACGCCGAGCGCGTTCGCACTGGTGCTGGATGCGATCGTCCAGCTGCGCGAGTTCCAACTCGCTGGCAAGAAGCGCCAGCTCGTGGAGTTCGCGCAGCTGGCTGCCGGCGCTGCGCCGTCGACCGAGGGTGAGCCCGCTGTGGCGCCGTGGCTGCGCAACTACGTTCCGGCATTCGCCCACGTCGGCGCCTATGACGATGCCGCTCTTGACGCGGTGCAGGCCGCTCTGCGCGATGGTCATGTGTCGGTCGTGATGCGCCTGGCGGACGCTGCTTACTGGGCGCAGGTCGGCTGGTTGTTTTCGACGGCGCAGTCGCCAATCCTGCACGCCGTGGCCACAGGTGATCCAGCCGACGCGCATCGGATCGAGGACGCGATTCTTGCGCTGCTGGCCAAGGCTGCTGAGTGCGGCGAGGCTGCGACTGCTGAGGCAACGTTCGTCGCGCCGGATGTGCGCAACGCGCTGGCGCTCGAGCCGATCCGCGCCTTTGCAGACAAAAACTACCATCGTCTGATCACGCACTACATCGCCCGCGGTTTGGACGTCCACGCTGAACCTCAGCCCGGGGTGAAATCTCCACTGGCCGTAGCGTTGAAGAACGCGCCTGCCAGCGCGGACGTGATGCGAAGCTCGAGCCTGCGCGGCCGAGCTTTGGACATCCTGAACTCCGCCAACTAGGTGAGCTCGCGCGGCGCGCTGCGCGATCCTGATTCACCCGTTTGGGAATACTTCCACCCGCCACATTTTTGGCACGAGGTAGGGGTTTTCGTGCTGGCTGACCGGATCATGCCGGACGGCACCAGGCAGCACCTTGTCGACGCCGAGATCCCAGAGCCTCTCGTTATCTCGAACGCATTGGTCTTTGGGGTCAACGCCGGCAACTCCTGACTGGCGCACCGGTCCGCATCACCCTGTCAACTCACACGCGTGAACCGGCTGACGGGGTGCATTGCCTCTTTGATTCCCGCGGCCTTTCCAGCCGCATCAAATCCTGGTAGCGCCGGCGGCTTATCCAGCAATAGGTCCATTGCCTCGACCAGAAGCCGCTCGTTCACCGGGTCCAGCCAGACGTCGCAAGGATGCGTGTCGGCCGCCAGCTCTGCGCGAATGCGAGCTGCCAACCGATTGCTCAGACGCCACTCCGCCTTGCCCATCGCTTTGAAGAGGGCTGCGCGCTTCGCCTGCGCGGCAATTGAATGCGAAGACGCCACGTGCATCGCGCCAATGGCCCCGTCGAGGGTGGCCCAGGCGCCGGGCGCCATTGCGAAAGGCGCCGACATCCCCAGCATTCCAATTGCAAAACCGGTGGGCGCAGCCATCAACGAGATCAACCGTCGCGCCTCGATACACAGCAGTCCGCACTCTAGGCGCGCCCCAAGTGCTCCAGGCCCGGACCGTTCCATGAGCGCACCCACTTCAGTACGTAGATCCTCGACGTTTGTGGTGCCCTTGAGCTTGTTCACTCGGCTGGCCATCACGCAGATGTTGCCCGGCAAATAGCCCAAAGTGTTGTCCAGGCGGTCGACCGACCAATCCGTCTCCGCCAGGGTGGCGTGAGTCAGTTCGACGCCAGAGACGGGGCAGAACCGGACGGAGATTTCTTCCATGTAAGACCTGGTGAGCGCCGAGCTCACCGGGATTTTTCGAGCGAAAGCGTTCCGCCGGACGCTCAGCACCTTGCGCATGAACATGTCGCTCCGGATGGCGGGGAGGGTGCGCCCATAGTTGTAGCCGCGCTCCACCTCGCCGTTGGCCGAATCGTGCTGCCAGGTCATCCGGCACCGTCCCAACTGCTCACCCAGTAGAAAGGCGTATCGATCGGACAAGGAGTCCTCCCTGTCCAGCTCGGCATCCACTGGATCAAACGCAGCGAGAAAGCTCGGCGTCCCAGTCCAGAAGCGTCCGGGCTGCAGGAGACCCTCACGTCCGGCTGTAACCGTCGTTGCGGCCCTCACGGCTTGTTCCAGTCTGGGCGCAGCGCCAGGATGAGCGCGTGCTCGATGCGATCAGCAGCCGCGGCGGTGTCACCCGGCAGGCTCGAGAGCAGGCCGCCTCCGAGCGTCGGCGGCACATCAGTGACCGGCGAGTAGCGCAGCGTGAAGTGCCGCGATTCACCTGAGCGCAGAGCCGCGGCGATCGCGAACACGCATCCGCCCGACCTCGTCGAGTGAGTCCAGTAGGTCTTGGCGGGGCCACCTACGCCGGGTCGCATCCATCGGTGGAGGACGTTGGACTCCAGGCTCTTCCCGACGTAGCGGACACGCTCTTGGTCGTCCAACACGAAGTACACGAACGGACCTGTGCTGGACGCCTTCTCCTTGGGAAGCGTCTTACGGCCGGCACTAGGCAGGGGGCCAACTATGGGGTACTCGTGGTGGGCGAATGCAGCCTTGTTGCGGCGGAAGGTCCCAGGGATGATGGCGTCAAAGCGCCATGCCACGTGCGTATCAAAGGTGGACGGAAGGGTCGACGGCATAAACAGTACTCCAGGTCGTATGACAGGCCACAGGGCTTAGGGAGCCTGTGGGTGCTGCACCGGAAGTGATGCAAGCACGAGGAGTACTTTCGGTGCTGCCTTTAGGCTCATTTGCCACCTCAAGCCGCAACAATTATTCGATCGCATCCATGCGTTGTGCCAGATCCTTTTCAAGGCTGTACAGCCGCGCGAACGTGTACTGATGCAAGGAAATTCGCGACCAGGTTGCTCCCTTGACAAGCTTCCCGGCGAAACGATCGAGCATAGCGGTGACGGTTGATTCGGAACCTCCGCCGCGCTCATCGAGCATGCGACGGAGCGAGGTGCGGGTGGGGTCGGCTGCCCCCTGCGAAGACACGGATCCATCGATGATCGCGCGCTTCACAAGCGCAACCTCATCCGCCTCGGATAGCAGTGCAAAGCGGCGGCCGCCATGGGTGTGCGCTGGCTGTCCGCGAATGGCTCGATTGCGTGCCCTGGAGACCCAATACCGATCTCGGCCGACGATGTCGGCCGTGTCAGCAAGGGAGAAGCCTAGAAGGGGCAAAAGGACCGCTTGAGCCGCACGCAGATCTTCCGCGGTGTCCGCTGCTTTGACCGCTTGAACAGCGGCGTCCAGGCCGCCGCTTGCCTCGTTTGGTTTCCGTGCCATCTGCGCCTCCACTCGAGGCCAGAATTGTTGCACGCCCTCAATCTTTGGAGGACGAGGCGCGCCTCAATTCGCCGGCGAGCCGGCGGAAGTGAGCTCCAAGGTCCTGACGTTCCTGGCCACGCGGATATGGCGATCGGATGGGTTGCTTCCCGTTATCGGACTCCAGCGTACCCTGAACCAAGCAAGGGCTCTGCCGCCCGGCGCTCACGAGTTGATCTTGAACCCAAGACTCGAAGGCCCGGGCGCCGAGTTCCTCAGGCTTCGTCCAGTAGCTGCCCGCACGAGGCACGTCCTCGATCGCTATCGACTGCTGCAGGAATTCGGAAGCCCTTATCTCCCAGGCCAACGCGCTCATCGTGGACACAAGCGGAGCGTCCGACTCCACGATCAACCGCCTGTTGAAGCAGTGCGCCGTGAGGTATGTGGTGGCGTGGTGCCGACCAAGCCGATGGTCAAGTGCGTGGAACCACTCGTGCGCCAATGCGCCCTGACCACGCATGCGGGTGACGTTCACGACACGCAGTGATGGTTCGTAGTGAGCTAGGGCAGCGCTGCTGCCCCGCGCCCCGATCGCGAGGCCGAGGCCGCCAAGACCCATCCAGCGACGCGGTAGCGCAAGCACGTCGGCGAGATCCGCCATGCCTTCGTAAACCGAGTTCAACCAGGCCTGGCGCTCCGCTTGGGGAACGGATTCCCCGAACTGCACCCCACGGAGATTGAACTCGGCGATGAGCGTCTGGGCGTCGATGTCACGTCCGCCACGGTAATCTGGGCCCGCGCGCTCCATCTCCTTGTCGAGAACCCGCTTGCGAACGGTGCCTGAAGCAGCCTCCAACTCGTCGAAGAGCTTGAAGCATTGGGCGATGGCCTCCGCTTCAGTGGCGAGCGCATCGCTCTTGAAGTAGTAGCCCTCGCCCTTGATCTGTCCAACACGCCACGTGCCATCCGTAAGTGAGGTCGGGACCAAGTTGAACCTCAAAGCTCGATCGCTGGCCGGCCAGCCGAGCTTGGGCAGCCATTGAGCCATGGCGCTTTGCCGAAGCGTGAAGGAGCCGAGCGGCCGGAGCCGCCGCTTGCCGCCCGGGCACGCCGCCCAATATGGAGCCATGTCGGTCAGAGGCAGGCGAGCGATGTCTTTCGGATTGGAGCCAAGGCGTCCCGCGAGCGTTCGCGCAACGCTCTTGGCAGTTTCCAACGACTTTGCCGAGTTGAAGAACCAGCATAGCCAGCGTACAGCTTGCTCGAAGGCCTGGGCCCAACGCTGTCCCGTCACGCCATACGCGCCATCAGCGCGAGGGCGAGCAGCGAGGCTGTCGTAGAGCATGGCGAGCCAAGCTGCACAGTCAACCGGCATTCCCTGTTGCACCTTGGCACGCCAATCAGGCTCAGGGAAAAGGTTCTCCAGCGTCAGCTCGCTCTCCGCCGCCGCCGGGCCCGTGGACCGGGACACCAGATGCTTCCGGGCATAGGGGATGAACGCGCCGGCGTCTTCGATGCGAGCGCCATCAGAGTCCTGGCCTGCTGCTTGGTCGAGGATGCTCATGTGTGAGCTCGCACCGAGCGCCGGCGCGCCGGCGTCTGCGCCGAAGACCTGCACTGGCTCTTGGGTCTCAACCGATCAGGGGCGCGGCGCAGAAACCGGGCTCCGAAAGACCCTGCCGAGAGCTGCAGAGATCCACGAGCGTGCGCGTCAAGTGGTCGAAGCCTCAGGCCACGGCGTGGTGTCGCGATCACGGCTGGGACTGACTTCATACGCCGATTATCAAGGGCCAGAGAGGTCGGTTGGCTCTCGTTCGCCGAGGCAGCACATTAATCCGGCAGCACGCTCATGCCTCGAGCCGCCGGCTCGGTGACGAGAGCGTCGAGGGCGGCGATTGACCTCGCCATGGAGATCATTTCGGAGAGTGCGGCTTCGCGGTCGACCTTGGCCAGGCTTCGCGGGTGGTTAATCCGCCAGGCGGGCATGCCATCGAGCTCGAAGCGAAGTCGCGCACCGTCGTTATCCGCCACCGGAGCGCTCATCCGTGCGCCAAAGTACCGCTTGAGCTGCGGGTCGAACGATGGGTTGACCGTGAAGCAAATGACGTGCGGCCTCAGGATCTTCAGCTGCGAGTCGAGAAGCTCCTGGGACAGCTTGGCAATGACGCTGAAGACCTCTGGGGAGGACTTTGCCAAGGCGGTTGGCGAGGCTTTGGCGTGGCTAACGGCAAACAGATTGCACCAGCCGATCGCGCTGTCGGCTGTTCCGAGGCGGCTGTTACCTCGACCCAGGAACTGGAGGAACTTGTGTCGTCCTGGCGGCGTCTGCAACAACTGCGCGTGTGCGGCCGCGGAGCGTAGCGCGTAGGTGTCGATCGACGTGTTGCACAGATCCTCATGGTTGAGCCACCGCTTAGGGGCGCGGCCGACGACGAGGATGCGGCCGTGCTGCCGGCAGTACGCTTGAGTGGCGAAGGGGAGGAATGGGTTCGAGAGACCGGCCGTGCTCCGCAAGCGCTCCAACACGTCAGGTGTCAGGATCCGCAAGTAGCTGGCCATGAGATAGGCGTTTGTGGCGGCAACGTCTAGGCCGGCATGAATCGCGCTAGCGGCGGCTGGTTGGAAATCGGTCCGCATGGAGACGGCAATTCTGCACCGGATGGGCGCTTGCACAGCCTCCTGCAACACGACCTGGAGGTGTTTCATGCGAGGACGTGTGCTTCGACCGTGGGGAACCCGCACTGAAGGGGAGCAACAGCTGAGATCGCAACGGGCGTATTGCTGGAGCCACTTGTGACCTTGCGGCCGTCTATGGAAGTTCTGCTGCGCTGTGTGTGGTGTTGCACAGGTACTTCCGGCCGTAAAGGCCGAAACTCTATGCATGGATGATCTTCAGCACTTATCGGACCTGGAACTGGTACGCAGCGCCAACGCGTTTTGGCGCCTTGCCTCTGGCCTGCTCCCACGGCGCGAAGGGCGCCACTACCGGGACGAGCTCGCGCGGCGCTTTGCAGGCGGTGAGACGCTTCATGGGCCCCTGAGCCCGGTACCGCCAGAGTTGACTCGGTGCCGGGTCTGCGTGCCGGGGGCCTCGGTTGATCGGTGCTGATGCAGGCTGCAGCCTTTGTCTGGTCGAGCGCCGTAGCGGCTCGAAAAATGCGCCGGGTTTTGCGGTTCGAGCCGAGTGGCCGACACTGCCTCCTTTAGCAAAACCGCAACGCAGAGGCACCGATGGCACGAGGTAAGAGTTCGAACGGAAAAGGCGTCCTGGTCGATGTTTGGCACTGGACTTACAAAGGCGTCGAAGCTGATCTGAGCACTCATCTACGCGGGCGGAGCGCCACAGCCGAGACCGATGATCCCTTGGGCGAGGCGCCAGAGCAAGCGCCACTCCTTGTCAAGGACCAGAAGGTCGAGATCCAGCTGCGACTGCTCAAGCAGTTCGACCAAACGGATTCTGCGCCGGCGTCCGTTCGGAGCGTAGAGCTCGCGGCCAGCAACGACACGCTCGGCATCTATGTGCAGGGTACCGACATTGAGGTGATACGCACCGCTGTCTGGGCCAAGCTTGAAGCCGAGTACCGGATCACCTGGGAGGAGTTCCTGTTGGTGGAAATCGATCGTGAGGCGCGCTACTACCGCGGTCGCTCGGAGGGGTTCTCGTTGACCACGGTGACGGTCTGGAAGGGTACTGCTCGCGACGGCACCCAACTCCTGCGTGAGCTCGACACGTCGCGCACGAGCGGCCCTTACAAGTACCGTGCTTGGCCAGGCGTATACGAAGACAGGAACGGTCGGGTGGTGGCATGTATTCCGGCGACAGACGCCAACTGCGACGCTATGGAACAGTTTCGGGCGCGCATCGTCGAGCTGCGGACGCGACTTGAGGACATGGTCAGGCCGGAGGTGATCTTTGAAACCCTGGCAGGTCTCGCCAAATCCACTCTGTTGCCAGCACCATCGGAAGCTGCGCCCAATGAGGGCCGAGCGGAAGCCTGAGCGCCATCGTCGGGGTCGACGCGGCGCCCAAGCGGCAAACGTGCTTAAAAGCAGCCGCGCGCTGACGCCTCGTCGAACGCGCTAGTTACGTGCGGAGAATTCACGCCGAACTGCCGTACACGGGACTGCACAAAGTCGGCGACGCTTGAGCACTTGGCGCCCTTCGTCCGCATGTCAGCGATCCAGCCTATCACCTGCTGTGCAACCCGCTGGTCTTCCGCGCTGGGCCGCGGCGGCGGGGGCACGTAAGGCGCGGCAGGGATCGGGGTCATAGTTTCAGCCGCAAGGCATCGCTTTTGGTGCTGCATATCCCCGGTTGCCTCGTGGTAGTAGGCAAAAATTACTGGCGTGGGCTTCCCTTTGACGGGCGGTTCGTAGCTCGCCCACTCAACGAGGAAGGCATGTGTTTTACTGAAGAGGTAGGTCTGGGGCTTCTTACCACCGCCGATGACTTTCCACTTTTCGGTATAGCTATTCCAAGTCTTCCCGTCGTCGCTTCGCTGTGTGGTGCGCATCGTTCCATCGCTGGCGACCTCATAGAAGGCCGAGGATTTTTCCCACTCGTTACCGCCACACGCAAGATATTTTGGCAGTCCGCCGATCACCTTCGGAACGTGAACCTTTTCGAGTACGTCTCTAGGCGCAGTCGCAGACTGGACTTCGTCAAATCCTTTCTTTAGCGCGACCAGGACCGCTTCCCAACTTATCGCGCCGCCCACGTGGTACTTGAAGAAAACTTCCTCGTTAGCGGGGTCGCCAGCATAAGTGGTGGTGCGCGCCTTCGCGGGCTCCGGCGGTGGCTTCAAGCCGAGCCTCTTTGGCGCGCCTTGTAGCTCGTAGATCATCGACTTATACATGCCATCTCCATCGTTCTCGCTTCTGAGACCGCGGCCTGGGCCCTCAAACACTTGAACCCACCTCCTTATTGCTTCAAGGACCTGCTCGTTTGTCATGCCTTTGCCGATTGCGACCTTGACTGCTGCCGCCAAATCCGCCTCCTTAGCGGCCATTCGTGGTGACCCGCAGATTTCGCTGCGGCGCTCAGGCGAAGAAAGGTTGCACGCCATCGTCTGGCCATCCGCGAGAGCCGCAAGTGGCAGCAGGCCGACGGCGACAAGAAACGCTGTTTTTTTCATGAGGAGGGACGGTGAATCTTTTGAGGACTTTTCGTGCGACGAGCACCAAAAGCGGTGGTAGGTCTCTTCGGCAGAAATAGATCAGCGAAGTAGGGGCATGCAGCCGCCTCCCTGCAGTTGCAAGTGGCTTCGTGAACTACTGCACGAGGAGCACCGCTGCAGATTGGCACGTGTGTGGGCTTGGCTGGCTCACCGATCTCGTCACTTAGAACAGAGATGCTGTGCGAGGCCAGACCCAGAAGCAAGTTAGCGACGGCCGTTTTATTGCGGGGAGCCCGCTACGCGTGCGGACGGGGGTCCCAGCGTCCGCATACAAGCGGAGCATCCCTACATTTGATGAATCGTCTGCGGCATACGTCATAGGCCGTTCGACACGTTGCGTCGCAGGTGTGCGGTCACTACCGTCTGCCACGCGGTGCACGCTCCAGGACTAGCGGGCTACCGCGAAGCTTGGCCGCGACAGTGCTTCAACAGGAGGCAGTTTCGCCGAGGCCGAGGGATGTTTAGACCCACGACCCCTATGAAAGCACCTTGCCATGTCACTCGACCTCTCCGGCCAGATCACGTCTCCCCCGAGCGCTGAGCAACAAGCCATGCTCGACACCCTGCAGCCGAATATTCTGAAGGGCCACACTCGGGACTTTTTATCCATCCTCTTCCTGAAGTTCACCGACGCGGCGGAAGGGAGGGAGTTTCTGTCCAAGCTCGAGCCGTTGATGAAGTCGGCCACGCAACACCTGGCCGAGATCGATGCCTTCAAGAAATCGAAGGTACCTGGCACGCCATATGTTGGCGTCGGACTTACCGCGGCAGGCTATGCCAAACTGGAAATCACGGACGTTCCCGCCGATACGGCCTTCCGGACCAGCATGCAAGGCAACCCCAAGCTGAACGATCCGCCGGTTGAGCAGTGGGATGAAGCGTTTCGGGCAAAGGCTGACCTTCATGCCTGTGTCTTGATCGGCGACATGACTATGGAGCCGAAGTCAGCGACGCACGACAAGGTGTCTGCGCTGTTGAAGGCGACGCCAAGCGTCGTGGTGCTGGGCACCCAAGACGGCACCGGGCTGCACAACAGCAATGGCGACGGCATCGAACACTTCGGCTATGTCGACGGACGCAGCCAGCCGCTGTTCCTTGCCTCCGACATCGAGAGTGAAATGCACTCTACCGACGGCACGTCGATTTGGGACCCAGCTTTCGCAATTGGCAGGGCGATCGTTCCCGAGCCGGCGCCAGATGGTGCTGGTGAGCACTTCGGGAGCTATTTCATATTCCGCAAGCTGGAGCAGGACGTCCAAGCGTTCAAGATCGCCGAATCGAGGTTTGCAAAGGATCTGGGTCTTGAAGATCCAGATAGGGCGGGCGCGCTGTTGGTAGGGCGCTTCGAGGACGGAACCCCGGTGACGACTCAGGCCGCGGAGGGCGCCCACAGCCCTGTTCTGAACAACTTTGATTACTCAAGCGACGCGGTGGCGGGCAAATGCCCATTTCTGGGCCACATTCGCAAGACCAACCCGCGGGGTACCGGTGGGTTTGAAGACCACGATGGAGAGCGGATGCACATCATGGCGCGGCGTGGCCAGACTTACGGTGTTCGGGCCGACAACCCGAACGACGGCGCGACCGCCAATAAGCCGACCGGGAATGTGGGCCTGCTTTTCATGGCCTTCAATTGCGACATCGGCGAGCAGTTCGAATTCACTCAGGTCGCCTGGGCGAATGGCGCAGGGTTCCCCAGAGTGCCTACAGGCACACCAGCACCAGGCGTTGATGCGCTCATCGGACAGACGGCGGGTGATGTGCAACGCCCAAAGATGTCAGTACCGACCAAATGGGGTGACGCCGCGTCGACGAAGACAGTGGACGCGGTGCCGCGCACCGTCACGATGAAGGGCGGGGAATACTTTTTCATGCCGAGTTTGAGCTTCATGCGCCGCGTCGGCCAGCTAGGCGCCTCCCCCGCTGCTGCGAAGACTGCCTGAGTCGTCGAGTCGGCCGGGTGCATGCGTGCGGCCGGCCGATGAGAGCCGCGCGCTCTGTATCCGTGAAATGCTGCCTCGATCCGCAGTTGCTTGTCGCGTAGGCTATCCCGCTCTCTCGTCGCGCAAGGCGCGCGGCGGCTCAGGATCTACGTCTACGAGGGCACGCATTGACCGAACACTTTCCTTTTTTTGACACGGCGTTGGTCGCGGGGTCTGTCACGTCCGGGTCAGCCGTGTCCGCGCTTCGGCAAGGATCAACGAATCGATACCTGCGCCGCTTAGCGGTGGTGCGGACCTGGTCATGGCGGCTTCTGATCGTCTGCGCCGCCTCCCTCGCAGGGCCTGTCATGGCTCAGACGGCCATGTATGTGGGTAAATCAATTGCGCTCGTGGCGCCTCCAGGGCAATGCCTCCTCGGTGACTCGAATCTGGAGCGAGATGTCAAGGACAGAGCTGCAAAAGCTATGACCGGCTACAACCACGTCTTGGCTGTTTTTGGGGACTGCAGGGAGGTTGCGCAGTTGCGCGCCGGGAAGTCGATTCCGTTCAGCAGCTTCGGGCAGATCTTGGCGGCGCAGCCGAAAGGTCAGCCGGTCACCATGGGCGGCATGGGCCGCGCCGACTATCTGACCAAGATGCGAAAGCAGGCAGGGGACTTCAATGATTCGTTTCGGCGGGTGAAGGAGGAGATGAAAAGTCGCAACCCGCACGCAGGTGCAACCCAGAACCTCGGCGTGCTCGGGATGGACAACGCGGCCGCGTATCTCGGAATACTCCAGGACCTGCCCAAAGGTGATGGAACGGCCACACCAGGCACCGGCGTTGTTGCATTTACGACGGTGCGAGACGTGCCCGTCACCATCAACTTCTACCGGCGGGGGCAGGGCCCAACGGTGCTGGATGAGATGGTCAAGACTCAGGCGGCGACGGCCGCGAGATTCGTCGCGGCAAATCCTTGAACGCGGGACTGCACGTTTTCTCGTCACCCCCCTTGCACAGATGTGGAGCCGCTCCCTCCAACTCCCGCGCTGCGAGGTACAGTGGGCCGCGCGGAGCCTCTGCGTCGACGCCGCGGTGCGCGCGCACTTTTAGGAGTTTGGTGATGGGCTTCTTCAAGAACCTTTCCGACAAGGCAACACTGAGGAAACAGGTCTCTGAGCTTCGACTCATCGAGCGGCGGCTTGGTGAGCTGACGGCGGCTCAGCGCCTCACGTTGATGAGCACCATCGGGGAATCGCTTGCGAAGGTCGACGGGGCCAATGTTCGATCAATGACGCCAGATCAGCAGGTTGTCATCGGGATCCGAATCCAGTCCGGTGCGCATAACGCTCTCATTGGAGCGTTCAATGAAGAGAGCTTGGCCTCCTGGATCGTGGGCACCTGGCTCGTCGTGCCTCACATGCCGGCAGGCTCTGATCAAGCGACGGTGGAGGCGCGCGTCCGTATGCTGTGTCGCGAGGCCTGGGAACAGTACGAAGCAGAGAGCGATCGCATTGCGCGTGCCCAACTCGCTGCCCGAGCGTGGCTTAGTAAGCAGCCTAAGGGGGGATGACACTCGCTGCGCCCGGCGACGTTTCGGCTTGAACGTTCCAGGTCGTTTCTTATGCCACGTTTCCCGAGCTGCGGACCGACCGTGCGAGCTCGTATCGGCTGACGACTTGCGACGCCAGGAGATAGCTCACCGCCTGGGCTTTGCTGCTGCTCCGCGAGCCGGATCCAACTTCTCTGACGCCTTGCGCCGAGGGTCCGGGATCGCAGCCTTGAGCAGAGCCCGCGTCTCCGTATGGCTTAGCGCCTCCTGCTCGTGGAGCGCTTGAACGCCACGCAGCTTTTCCTGCAGCTCGGCAACGGTGCGCGACAGTGCGGCCAGTTCCTGGGCAGCTGCGGCCCTTGTGTCCCGAAGTTCGCTCGAGTGTTGTTCGCGTGCCAGCACCAGCGACGCTTCTGCCTGCTGCCGAGCGGCCCTTTCGCGCGCGTTGAGCGCTGAGGTCGCTTTGGACTCCTCCCGTGCGCGGTCCACCTCGGCCAACAAGCGGCGCTCAGTCGCCGCGTGGCGCTCGATGTGACGCTCCTCGGCTTCTCGTCCGGCTCGCTCTCGTGCACTCAGCGATGCTGCGTGTTCAGCACGGAGCGCGTCCTTGCTCGCCTGCAGGTCTGACGCGAGGCGGGTCAGCCGTGACACCTCCGCTTCAAGAGCCTGGCGTGCGCGCGCTGCTGCATCCGCCTGCTCTTGCGCGCGGGCGCTCATCTCTGCCAGCTGACGGGTCAGCGACTCGCGATCAGCCTGCGTGGAGGCGAGGGCAGCGTCGAGGCTCGCACGTGCGTGTTCAAAGGCGTCCTCACGCTGGCTCGCCTCGCGCTCACGAAGTTCAATCGCCGCTGTGCGGAGCTCCAGTTCGCGAACGGTCGCTTGTGTCGCTTGGGCCTGGCTCTTGGCAGCGTGGCGCGACGCGACATCGAAGAGCGCCTGGGCTGCCTGCACTACCTCAAGCGGCAGCCGACCGGCTTCTTCGTCTGCCGAGCTGCGCGCTCCCTCGAGACGAGGGCCCAGGGTGGCAAACCACTGGTGAAGCAGCGGGCCGACCGTGTTCGGCGAGCCACGGCCGATTTTTAGCCGGATGCGTTCGATCGTCGGACTTTGACCCTCTTTGAGGAGCGCGTCTGCCGCCTGAAACACATCTGCGCGCTGGACACCCCGCGCTTTCGACCCGCCCATCGCTTCGACCATTTTTCACCTCGATTCCTGCACCACCGCGCGGCGCCCAACGATCGCGGATTTCTGGCCGCGAGCAACGAATTCCACAACAGTCTTGACGCTCGTACTTCTCAAATGCCGAAAAAAGCCGAGAATCCCGCTTTCTCTCATAACTGTGGTTTATCGTGGGGAACTGTATGTTGTGTGTATTACAACGTACTGTCTTACGTAGCGAAGGATACACCGAAGATGCGCGAAAACGAGGTTTTTGTACCGGTCGAGCCCGGAATGCTGGTGCTGGATGCCGACGTGATCTCGACGCGCACAGAGCAGTCGGTTCGCGCGATCCTGCGAGACGGGGAGTCGACGAACACGCGCAGCTCGTACGAAGGAGCGATGCGCTACTGGGGCGCATGGTTCGGCGCGCGCTACGGACGGGCGCTGACCCTGCCGCTGCAGCCTGCCGTCATCGTTCAGTTCATCGTCGACCACGTCCTGCGAACCGCAACGGGCGACGCGTCGGAATCTGACGACGTCTCGGCGCCGGTGGGTCCTGGGCCCGGCGCGCAGCCGGAACTGACTTGCGACCTACCGCCGTCCGTCGATGAGTTCCTGGTTGCCCAGGGCTACAAGGGCAAGCGCGGCGCATTGGCGCTCAACACCATCAGACACCGGATTGCGGTGATGTCGAAGGCGCACCAGAATCTTGAGCTTGAGAATCCGTGTACTCACGCAGCCGTGAAGCGCCTTCTGGTCAGCACACGCAGCGGGTACGCCGCGCGCGGGCAGGTTACTCGGCAACAGGATGCCCTGACGGCTGACCTCCTAGACCGTTTGTTGGCCACCTGCGACGAGACGCCCCGCGGCGTGCGTGACCGAGCACTTTTGCTCTTCGCCTGGTCGAGCGGCGGCCGGCGCCGTTCAGAGGTGGCCACCGCGGTCATGGAGAACCTGCGCGACTTCGGAGAGAGCGGCTACGTCTACACACTGCGGCGCTCAAAGACCAACCAGACGGGTGAGCAGAAGATCGACAACTTCAAGCCCATCCGCGGGCGCGCGGCGACTGCCCTGACAGCCTGGCTGAAATTGAGCGGTATCGCCCGCGGCCCGATCTTCCGGCGAGTGATCAGAACGGGGCGCATCTTGGACGACCCTTTGAGTCCATGGGCCGTGCGGGCAATCGTCCAGGAGCGCAGTGAACTCGCAGGCCTGAAGGGGCAATTTTCGGCGCATTCCATCCGTTCCGGGTTCGTCACAGAAGCCGGGCGGCAGGGGATCGAGACGATGGAGGCGATGCGAATGACCGGGCACCGCAGTTTCGAAACCTTCCTCGTGTACTACCGGGCCGGCAATGTGCTCGAGGGGAAAGCTGGGCTGATGATGGACTCAATGGGCGCCGACGACACCGACGCCGAAGATCTGTAACCTGATCCTGATGGGATCACAGATACGCCTTGCATTCGTCCCTAGCTGATTTCACCAGCGAACCAAACGCGGGGATGGCAACTTCGCCTTCGATCGCGTCTTCCAAAGTGCGATCGCCGTCGTAGCCGTAAAACGCTGCACCTTGGTAGTGGAGCATTGCCCCCTCTGTCATTTCTTTGAAGAACGTGGGCTCCGCTTTGCTCGAGACTAGGACGGCGCTACTCGAGTACCCCGTTCGTGACTCGATAATCGAGCCCTTGTCGACACGCAGCTTGAATTTGGTAGGTGCGTATTCCAGACTTTTGGTGGCGGTGCAGTCATCCGACGTTCTTGCGAACCGCATGCAAGATTGCAGTCTCTTACTCTGCGCGTCGCGCATGACCGCCTGTGCTCCTGCAGGGAGCAGGAGCACGACCTCAGTGGTTTCGGCACTGGGCGTGATGAAAAACGTATGCTCGCCCGCTGAAAAGCTGATACGGCAGGTCGACTTCTTGCTGTCGTCGAACTTGTCGCTTTGGACCAAGACCTCGTAGGGCTTCGGAGCCGGTTCTTGCTTGACGTTGCAGGCTGCGGCGCAGAAAAGCACAGCGGTGAGTGTTGCGGCGGCAGAGATCTTCATGGGCTGCATTGTCGGTTGCTAGCCTCTAAGCTGGGGACAGGGCACCGCCTAGGGCCACGAAAAGGGACGGGCCAGGCGGCGCGTGTGGTCGTTGTTAGACGCCTAGGCGCCTAGAGATCCGCGTGTCATGCGGCGCACAGATCCAGCTCGCGAGCAGGATGCGTCACGTTTCTTGCTGGCGAACGGAATGGTGCCGCGCGCCGTGGGGGCAGGGCGAACTGGCTGGGCGCCAACCATGCCCCAGGATGCTGCAGTCGTTGCGATCACGCGCGATGGGCCGATGGACCGGCGCGCTGCCGTGACGGCGCCACGTATGTCGATTATCTCTCTCATGTCGGTGTCGATTATGTGCAGCCTCCAAGTATAGGTCGAAACGCCCGGAAGGTCGTTAGGAGAGATAATCGGCACGCTGGCGCCGAAGGTCGGACCCCAGCGCTCGACCAGTACGATGGGTATCCTGACTAAAACACACATTGAAAGATCTCTATGGGCAAAGCATCGAAGCGCAAGCTAGAGCGTCGCACGGCAACGCCGCCACTGAGCGCTGAGGAGCAGGGTTTCCTCGGTCAGGCGATGCAAGCGGTTGTCGGCGCATTGACGGACGCCCACGGGGCCGACTGCCTGCTGTATGCTTCCATCGGGGCGCAGGCGCTACGGCAGCTGGGCTTCCCGACGGCGCAGATGGTTTGTGGCAGCGCTGCCTGGCGGGTGGGTGCAGGGGATCCCGACGTTATCTCGCATGCCATGGAGATCAACGCGCCAGGGGATACGGTCTTTGCACCGAACATTGAGGCCTCCAAGGCGGGGATGTTCCACGCATGGGTTGAGATTGGCGACACGGTGATCGACTTCACCACCGGCTCATTGCGCGACAAAGCCGAACAGCTGGATGCCATGGATGGCGGCCACACCCAGGTCGACTGGGCGCCGGAGGTGCTCTGGGTCGACAAACGTGCGATGGTTCCGTTCCGCGATGTCGTTCAAAGCCCGACTTCAGGGGCGTTTCGCTACCAGGCCCGCGGGGATGTCGAACGAGTGGTCGCGCGCGAGTTCAACGCGTCTTTTCAGCCTGAGACCTACGTCGCGGCCGTCCTCACTGCCTACCGATCGTTCAAGGCCGGAAATCAGTTGCGAGTGATGGGTGTCGGTAGTGATGCAGGTGATCTGCAGACGGCTGATATGGCCCGGGAGGCAAGCCGCGTGCGCGGCATCCGTCCACTGTGACGTGACGCCAAGGTGTAACGCAATCCAGATGGCAACTACATCCACCCACTCGAATGCATCGTGCGTGCCTTCGCACATGAGCCCCGCGCTCTGCCGCAAGTGGCTCGACACCTGCATGACGTTCGCACGTGAGTCAGACCAGATCCGTGGCGTGGCGAACGGGCGGCCAGCCATCGCCGACGACGAACTGGAGGATCCCTTGACGGCCAAAGCATTCGGCTTGCTTCTGCAGTGGGCCTGCGAGGACAACGCCGGATTCAGCGCTACGTTTGGACCTGTTGCCTGGGGTGAGGAATGCCTCTGCCCGTTCCATTCCGACGGTCTGATCTTCATCTCGAACGTCGTACGCAATGGCATCCTCGACGATTGGGAAATCTACGCGAAATGGACGGACGCGGGCTACGTCGTTGTTCTCGAGCTAGAGAGTAGTGATGCCGACCGACGATTTGGATACGAGTGGGCTCCGGACTGGTTACACCGGCGCGTTGGCGGCGCTCGAGATCCGGTGGATCTGTCCGCGGATATCCGGGATGCGCTGCATATCCGATCCATTGAGCTTAGCTCCCACCTGGCCGTCGATGGTCCGGCCGCGCGTCGCGCGAATCACCTCCGATAAGGCCACATGAATCGCACTACCTTATTGACCGCCGCGCTCGACGCGCCGCACACCATTGAGCAGCACCGCATTGAGCTACGGCTTAGCGAAGTCCAGCCTGGTGCAAACGCGCTCGCCCAACTTGGGGACCGGCTTCTGGCGGTATTGCAGACCGCGAACCCTTCCGAGGCCGCCCATGGTCCCGAAGATGGTCCTAGCGTGGCTGAGGCGTATTTGGGCTGGGTGCGCTATGAGAAGGCCCGGAAGTTTACGCCTAGCCAATGGGCGGACATGCATCGACGCAACCTTGAAGGAGCGAGCTTCGACGATCTTGTCGACGCCTTGCCAGCGACTGGTAGCCCTCGAGAGCTCGTTGCGAGGCGTCGCGCCGGCCGCCCTTGACCGGATTTGCCCCCGATACCCTGCGACTGCTCGCCCCGCGGGGCCCTGACCGCAGCCGTCAACCAACTGGATTGAGTTCGTCCTATGAGCCTCACGCGAACGTTTTCTGACCTGATGCGGTCGAGCCCGTCCCAGTACTACGACCTTCTGGACAGGGTTGCCGGTTCGGTTCACCAAGGCAACCTGCACCAGGCCGTGCGTGAAGTGGCCACCATCCCCTCGGGGCACACCTCGTGGCATCTCAGACTGGAAGCTGCCGTCGAGCAGCTGCAGGGCGCGGCGATGTCCGACGACCCTGACACGTTCGAGATGCTCTAGACGCGCTTGGCGCTGCCGTCTCGCGTCTGGGGCAGAGCGAAATATCGGTGCGGTTTTGACTTTAGGTCGGCGCGACCTAAAGTCAGCGCATGACTTCAGAATGCCTGGTGCTGATGCCCTGTTCGGGCGCCAAATTGAGCCACCCTGCGCGGGCCGACGAGATCTACCGGGGCGTCATGTGGCAGACGCTTCGCTCCCACATCCCGGCCGTAGATCCTCCGGAACTCCTGATTCTGTCCGCGCTGTACGGCTTCGTCGAGCCAGCTCGCGTGCTGCACCCTTACGACCTGAGGCTTGACGCTGCCCGCGCGGCACAGCTCAGTGATTCGCCCGCCGCAGGAGGATGGGCGGCATGGCCGAGCGCCCCGTCGCGGATCTTGCTCGCGGGAGGAGGGGAGTACCGAGGCTTGATGCGCAAGCTGATCGGGAACCTTCAGGCTCAGGGAAAGCTTGGCCCGGAGCTTCAGGTGTCGGAGGTGAGCGGGGGCATCGGCTTCCAACGAGCTCAGTTGGGACGATTCCTGCGCGACCCGAGCAGCCTCCCGTCCCCGATCACCGGCTACCAATCGAACGGGACGCCGCTTCTGGCTGAGATGTGCGGCTTTCGTGTGGGCGGCAGAGCTCTGACCAGTTATCCAGGGCGGCCGCGTGAACCGGCGACCGTGCGCAGCCTCTTTGTCGGACCGTCGGGACCAACTGCGGACATCGAACTTGACGATCCGCGGCCAGCGCTTGCTTCTGGCAGGTCCCGTAGTCCTTGGAAACGCAGTCGGTGGATCGGGCTCAGGCACCTGGAACCGGCGCAGCTGTGCTCCAGGTGGATCGATCTGCGCAAATCTCGGCCCAATTTTGAATAAGTGCACTAGTGCACCAGAATCGAGTCGAGAACATTGACCTTAGCCTGGGATTGAAATGCAAGTAGTACCGATGCGAACACAAGCGAGCGACCGCCATCACGGCGCTGCGGCGGATCTGAAGCCTCATCGGCGGCGGGCGCGGAAGTGGGCGATGGCGCAGCACCGTGCTTTGATCGGCAGTGCTGGCGGAGTGGCCAGGGCTGTTGACCTCTTCAGCGGTGGCGGCGGTGCGAGTACGGGTCTAGAGGCAGCGCTAGGCAGGCCGGTGGACATCGCCGTCAATCACGACCTCGAGGCGTTGTCGATGCATGCCATCAACCACCCTCGCACTCGACATCTGCTTGAGAGCGTTTGGGCGGTTGACCCAAGGGCTGTGGTCAAGAACAGCCCTCTTGGTGTGCTTTGGCTGTCGCCAGATTGCAAACACTTCAGTCGCGCCAAAGGTGGTACTCCCGTCTCGAAGGAGATTAGAAGCCTGGCATGGGTCGGACTGCGATGGATCGCGCTGTGCAAACCAGAGCTATGTGCTCTCGAGAATGTGCCGGAGTTCATCGATTGGGGAGGCCTCATCACTGACCCCGATGGCAGCCTTCGACCTGATCCGAAGCGCAAGGGAAAGACATTCGAGAGCTTCGTACGCCAGATTCGCCAGCACGGCTATAACGTCGAATGGCGCGAGCTGCGCGCGTGCGACCAGGGCGCACCGACAATTCGCAAGCGGCTGTTTCTCATTGCACGTCGCGACGGGCTTCCTATCGTCTGGCCTGATGCGACCCATGGCGACCCTACGAGTGCAGACGTCCTGGCTGGAAACCTTAAGCCATGGCGCTCCGCAGCCGAGTGCATCGACTTCAGCATCCAGTCGCAGAGCATCTTTGAACGCTCACGCCCCCTGGTGAAGAACACGATGCGTCGTGTTGCGAAAGGGCTGTGGCGGCATGTCTTCGCCTCCCCGAATCCTTACATCGTGAGCTCGGGTCAGGATCCTTCCAAAACGTCCTCCCCCTCGGGTAACACGATCCCTGACGGTGATGTCGCAGCCGTCGAACTGACTCTCGCGGAGGCAAGCAACGAGCCATGCCTGGATGTGGGTGCCGCAGGACCACAGGTGAGCGCTCCAGTAATTGCCCCTTTGAGAGGAACGAGCGAGACGCATCTTCATGGAAATGAGGTGCAAGCTCCACTTTCGACCATATCCGCGGGCGGCACGCATCACGGCCTCGCAAGTGCAACCCTGGTACCGATCTTGAACCGTGAGACAGCATTCGCTGCTCACGTGACCCACCTGACACACCATGGCGATCGATCTGGCCATTCCGTCCGCGATCCACTGCGAACCATCACCGGGGCAAACCGCGGTGAGATGGCGATGGTCAGCGCGTCCTTCGTCGAGCAGGCATACGGGGGCTACAACGAGGACAACGACGGTCGCTCTGTCAGAGCACCGATGTCCACGATCCTCTCGAAGGGGGCCAACCAACGTCTGGTGTCTGGTCTGTTGATCAAGTACTACAGCAACGGTGGCCAGTGGCAAGGCCTGGGGGACCCAATGCACACGATGCCCACCAAAGGTCGCATGGGGCTTGTCGAGGCCGTGCAAGTGCCCGCCGACTGCATTGCGCCGGAGCTGCAAGAGCGGGCGCGGCAGTGCGCAGCATTCATGCATGAGCATCTCCCGGAGCATTTCCCGGAGCCGGTCGACATGGTGATCTTTGGCGACTGGGTGCTGGTGGACGTCACACTGCGCATGCTGAAGGCACCGGAGCTGTTCCGCGCTCAGGGCTTCCCGTCCTCCTACGTCATCGACTCAGTACCCTCACCTGAGCTGCTGTTCAAGGACGGGGTCCAGGCTGCTGACCCCCATGCGATCCCTCGGGTCCCCTTGTCGGCGACGGCGCAGGTGCGGATGTGCGGAAATAGCGTCGCACCGGTGATGGCTGAGGCCTTGATCCGTGCAAACTTCAGCGTCGATCGTGGCGTAGAGATGCGCATGGCCGCGTAGGCGTCCGCCATGCGAACCCGCCTACACGCCGGGTCCCGCCCCAGGCGCGTTCAAAGGTCATGCGGTTTTTGCAGCACTGCACTCTCGCTAGCAAAATGCCCGCATGGACTCCACATTGACAACGCAAACGCGCCAGATGCCCCGACCCGGGCTGTCTGCTCAGATCGCTCCTATGACGATCGGTGCGCTCATGCACGAGTTCGCGCGCTTCGACCCCCAAACAGCCGTCGCCGAGTACCCCTGGGCGGACCGATTCGTGATGGGCTTCCCGCTGGCGCCGTGGCAGCGCGAGTTCAAGTGGTCTGTCGAGCAGGTGGAGCGGTTCATCACCAGCGTTTGGGCGGGAGTTCACCTGGGCACTTACTGCCTGACGGAATACGAGCTCTCCGCCGGTCCGGATGGCAAAGGCGTCGTCTACGACCACCTTTCCAACTGCGTCATCGATGGCCAGCAGCGTCTCAAGGCTCTTGAGCTCTACTTGACGGATCAGGTGGCCGTGCCAGACGTACAGGGGGCACCGTGCACGTGGTCGGAGGTCGATCCAGTCGATCGCCGTCGGTTCGAACGCACTCACTTCTCGCGCGGCGTTCTGCGAGAGCGCGATGAAGCCACGCTGAGATCTGCATACGACCTAATGAATTTCTCAGGATTGCCCCATGCCGAGCACGAGCGCGCATCGAGGCCGGCATCGGGCGGAATGCGGATGAGGCCCTGATGAAGGGGAAATATGCGCGCTGGTCGGCAGGGTTGCGCATGACAGCGCCAGCATCGCGGTAGAGTCGAGATACGGGCCAACGGTCCGTCACCTGGCCAAGCCAGGAGCCGCCAGCTAAGCGCTGGCAGATGGGATCCGTACGGGTCCGTTTTCTCGAGGAGTGCCAATGCACACCCTAAGTGTCGCGTCCGACGCTTTCACTGTCGTCGTTTGTGAGAAGCCGTCTACCTCCCGCGCTGCTCCCTGCGATCCGGCGCCACAGTGATTTCTTCCCGCCAGGCCGCACCGTCATCATTCACGCCGGCGGCCATGCGAATCCGGCTTTTCTCTTCCCATCCCATACGCGTTGGCACGACTTCCCCGTGGTGCTGGACGCCAGGATGCGCGTGCCTGAGCCCACGGAAGCTGCCGACCATGACAACTTCTACCGGGGCCTGCTGGTGCTGGATGACACGGCACACCGTCCGATCGGCGACGAGGCTTTGCGCTTGCTGTGCCAAGACCCTGGCCAGGTACGTCTGGTCTGTGCCTGCGACGTTGACGCCAGCGGGGCTTGGATGTTCGCTCAGGCATGCAGCGTGGTGCTCGGCACTTCCGGCTTCCCGAGGGCGTTCGATATTCGATTGGTGTCGTTGGCGCCTGAGCACGCAGGGCTGGCCCTGAACGCCGCTGTGGATGGACTCACTACCGATGCGCGCGAAACAGGCTTCCGAGCGAAGGAGCTCCAGCGTCGCTTTGAATACAACTGGTGGGTAAACGCCCATGCGTTGCTGCGCCCCGTGATGGCCCGCGTGGGCCTGGACTCTGATCGAGCGCTGTCAAAGTTCGAGCTGCAGCTGGCCTACTT
This sequence comes from Variovorax restrictus, assembly GCF_051216715.1. Classification (NCBI taxonomy): domain Bacteria; kingdom Pseudomonadati; phylum Pseudomonadota; class Betaproteobacteria; order Burkholderiales; family Comamonadaceae; genus Variovorax; species Variovorax restrictus. Next base: position 23,637 of record NZ_JBPJZH010000009.1, on the reverse strand, counting down.
TGTGCTCGACCGCGGCCCGTTGCCCTTCATTGCGCTGATGCGGGAGATGAACCGCTGGACTGGTACGGGCAAGTACGCCCCTGGCACGCTAGGAACCACATCCTCGCGTGGACAGATGATCACCAACCTCCGGAATCGCGGCGTCTTCGGTCCCGAGCATGGGTCGAGTGACGGTTCCCCGAGCTCCGACCAGGTCCATTTGACGGCGGAGGGCCACGCTTTGCTCGGCGCATTGCCGAAAGACAGTCGCGACCTGGACCTGCCGCAGCGCCTGGCGGGGTGGGCGGCCGATCCCGTCGCGTCCCGACATAAGGCGGACAGCTACATCCGGCACTGGTTTGGCAAGGTGAAGCGGGTCAGCCCCCCATCGGGACGCAAAACCTGAGGCCGACTGCCTGTCGATTCGGGCGCGGCAACCGGCCGCTACGGGTAGCCCGGCGCGCCAAGGCGTGCGCATCGAGGATGCCGCCGCGCGCGACCGATTTTGATTAAATCGCACAAGTGCACATAATCGCCACATCTCAGAAAGGCGATTATCAATGCCGAATAACGACTCAACGCTCGTCTGTGCACCGTCGCACGCCCAGGCTGCTGTGACGCCTGACGCGTCCCACGTCTCCGCAGCTGACGTCCTGGTGGCCAGTGCGTATCTCGGTGCGCTTCGTACGCCGGAGGAGATGCGAGCTGCGCGGACGCATTTGCGGCCCGAAGTCATCAGCGCCCTCGCGCGCCAGCAGTCGCAGGCACCTCTCAATGGCGTGCCGCGCGATGATTCCACGCTGCTCGAGCTGCTTGCCCGCGCGGTGGAGCTCGTACACGCGCAGCGCGACTGGATCATGGCAGTGCCGGCGCAAACCCCGTTGCCCGCAATGCCTGGCTTCGACCGGGAAGATGCCGACAGCGTCCTTGAGGATCTGGAGGTTGCTGTCCTGACACTGGCTTCGCGACGGCCAGGCGGCGTCGCGAACCCCGCGAAACTGCAGGCGGCCGTCCTTGCGCTCACGTGCGACGACGCGCGGGCCAACGACGAGTACTCCGACCGGCGGACCGCGTTCCACGCCGGATACGAAGTCGCCAAGCTTGCCGCTGCAGCGCTCGTGATCGGAGGTCAGGAATGATCGTCCTGGCCAGCGATGAAGAGCATCGTGCCGACTATGGCATGCCTGCTGAAGTTTGCGCCAGCGACTGGCGAGGGCAGTGTACGGGTGCGGCATGCCCGGGACAGCCGGGGAAGTGCACGGACGGTGTGACGCTCCAACTTCAGCGCGGCGCTGCAGCCAGCAGCCCAGATGCGCGGGTGCGATCGTGAATGCGGAATGGACTGAGGCCGATGCCCAGGAGCTCGCTCGCCTGCGACACAGGCAAGCGGCGGCCGCGCGAGAGATGAACAGGTGCGGCGAGTCGTAGACCTTCGACGGCGCTTGCAAGAGCTCTTCCCTGGAGATGACATCCAGATTGGCGCGGCATTGCGCACCTGGGCCGATCATGCGGTCCGTCAAAAGAACCTAGGCTGACGCGACGGGTGACTCGGAGGGAAAGAACTCGCGGATGTCCGCAAGCTTCGCGTTAGGTTGTGCCATCGCCCACATGGCCAACAGGTACTGGGCATTCGCGTAGGGGACGGAAGCTGGCCTGCTTGGAACGATCTGACAGAGAAGTGGATCGTCGTCGAGGTTGATCAGGGTGCGGCAGGCGAAGGGTCTGACGTCATAGATCGAGCATTCGCCCTCGGATAGAAACGGACATGGGCTGCCCGCCCAGGATGCCCGAAGGCGTTCCTCCCCGGCCTCGCGATCGGCTAAGTCGAAGGAAGCGTGAGGATGCACGGGGTCGACGACGTCTGTCGGCCGCTGGCCGATCGTGCGGCCGATCAATTCGGCCTCCGTCTGCGAAATACTCACCGCCTGGAAGCAGCACGCAGAGCACCCTTTGCGGCATGCCGCAACCGTGGCAATGGGGCGAGCCCACGCCGAAGCAGTGCGGTGAAGCCAGACGACCCTCTGACCGACCGTGCGTGCGGCTTGCGCGGCCCGCAGTAGTCGGGGCACGTCGGGATCCGGCTTGATCGTCTCAATCTTGCCGGCCGCGCGCGCCATTGCCACCGGCTCGCGCTGGTGCTGGGAAGCTACCAGCTCATCGAATGTAGTCCCGCCGTCCATTTCCGAATCGTAAACCCGCTTCAGGCGTCGCCGTAGACGCTGCGAATCGTGTCGCCGGCGCTGTAGATGCCATCACCGAAGTGGCCTGGTTCTGCGAAGTCGTCTCCCACGACGGCACAAGCCTCTACGATCGCCCGCAGCGCGGAGTGAAGGTCGGGGGTCAGTGCAAGACCGCTGGCCGCGGTGATGCGTGCCAACACCGTTCCGGGATCATGAAAAGGGGTCTCTGAGTCCGCTTCCGCCCGCGCTCGCGCACCGCGCAGATCAGCGGGAATCAATGTCGCACGGATGGCCGCGCCGCAGTTGCCATCTTTCCCGGTGTAGCCGTCCCCCACGACGGCGCAAACGTCCACCACTTCGCAAAAGACGCGGACGAGCGCCAGCGGCAAGGCCGCACCGGCTCGGGCGAGCCCGTACCGATCCGCCACGAGCGCGAAAAAGGGAGGCTGCACGCCAGGAATGGCGCTATTCACGGGTCAACACGATCCACCCGGAGCCAGCGCAGCGCCCGCGGCCGCAGCGCCGCCGGTTATGGGGCCGCACATGAACGATGTGCACCTAGTGCAGGCCGCGGAAGGGCAAGGGGGCATCCCCGAATCGTAATACCAAGCCGGCCCGCAATCGCCTCGAACCTCCGTCCGCACGCTGGAATCTGGACGCCCAGGCGCCGCGGCAGCGAGCAACCCCCTTCACCAGCACGCCCTGGAAGTCGGCAAAAGCGTCAGTCGAGGCGAAAAACGAGTTGATTTGGAGACTTAAGGTCAAAAAGACAGAATGCCCGGTATCCCGTGCCCACCGTAAGCATTTTCGTTGGGCAACCCACTCCGAGCATCCGACGGACTTCTGGCACCCATGCCCCTACGACCCACATTCAACCCGCCTCAGCACGGATCGGCGGTACCCGACATCATGACGCTCGACGAGGCGACAAGCCCGGAAGACCAGGCGCTTGCGCTCCGCGCGTTCCCCGAGCTAATCCCGAAGATGGTGGCGCTCCGTTCGGCAGAACTGCGTCTGGACTGGCTTCACACGATGATCTTTGGCGGACTCGTCGACGTCGACGTGCCCCTCGCCGAGGTCAGGGACGCGATCGATTTCATCAATGTCGCCGACGCTTGGCGAGCGCGGATTCGCGCGCTGTCGACGTTCATGGCTGGCGGGCAGATCACGGCTGATGTTGGCGCTTCCATGGGATCGGCTGGCGAGCTAGCAACGATTGACATTCCCGACGGGCTGGCTCCATTGGTGGAGGAGGCTGCGGTACGGATTGCACGAGCCTACAGTCTTCTCAGCTCGCACAAGGAGTGCACGGCAGCCGTCCGCGTCAATGCGGAGCTTGAAAACGCGGTGACCTACTGGATGGCAGCAGCGTGTGTCATCGGTTCGGCGGACGCAGTGCGCGTCCTGGACCAGGCGTGCCCATCCGCCAAGAGTGGAGCGGTGCCGATCTCAGCGCTCGGTGGGCTGCAGGAATTCGTGCTGCAGGAGGTGCGACCACAGACCCGACATGCGGATGTACCTGACGACGTGGCCACTGTGGGTCCGCTGTTCTGCGCCTTGCAGTTCTCTCGGATCGATTGCCTCGACGCCCTCTACGCAAATGTTCCGTCGGGCATTCAACTCCCGGTCGGGTCGGCAGTTCTGCATGGGCAGGATGAGCCGTACTACATGACGAACGTCAACAATTTCTACGCGTCGATGTGCAGCAACCCCGCCTATGCTGCCGCGCTGGGCTACTCCATGAGGCCGGGACCGGATGGCAAGGCCTCGGAATCTCGTTTGCATATGGTGCGCGAGCAGGCGCTAGAGTCACTTGATCAGCCGCACCAGACCAGATTCCTTCCGGTGTACGTCGGCATGGGTCTGTATCGGCAAGATCCGACGCGGTCGGTCCGTGCAGCGCTGGAAGGAGGGCACGCGGCCGTGGTCGAGAGCCTGCGTGGGGTCTTGAACTGGCCCGAGCTCAAAAAGGAGTTCGCGCTCGTAGACCCTTTGCGCGCCGCGGCGGAGGCGGCTCTGGACCCAGCAGCCAGTGCGCGGTACGAGAACACGATTCTGGCTTACCAGGATCTGGCCGCGGCCGAGGGGTTCGCGCAGTTCACATTGGAGGCACGGCCATCGCGGCGAGGCGGGGCGACGCCGAGTGAGCGCACGTTCGAGCCGGTGAGTACGATGGCCCGGGCGGGTCTACAACGGGCTGTCCTCCGCTACCTTGAGGCCGGGTTTGATCCACGCGCGGTCCCAGATGGGGGCGGGCGGTCTCTCTTGGACTTGGCGGATCAAGAGGCGCCCGACATGGGGCATCTGATTCGGTCGTGGCAGGCCAGACGACGCGTAAGCGACGCGATCGGTCAGAGCGGGGCGCCGAAGGGTGGCAGCCCCACGCCTGGCCGCGACTGAGGTGTCCGGGTCGGAAAATGGCAGCTTTTCTCCGCGCCGACAAAATAGCCTTCATCTAGGTTGCCAGGTGGTTTCGACGATCCGTCAAGCCGCAGAAACGTTGCGACCGACCCTTTGCCGTGACCCGTCCCCTGGATTCGATCCCCGATGCCGCCCGTTCCCTGGGCAGCGAGCCAGTGCCCCTCATTCGCGACCTTCCTCGCGCGATCTCCGCGGCTGACCAGGCGGCGGTGCTCGCCAACATGGACGGACATGTCCTGACCAGCCACATCCGGCTGAGGTCGAGCATGCAGGACATCGGTTGGCTGGAAACGATCGTTGCCGGTGGCTTGCTGGACGTAGGGCCGGACCTCGCCAAGCAGCACACTCGTGCATCGCTGAGCGATATTCGTGAAGACTGGGCGAGCCGCGTCGGAGCGCTCGCCGGCTTCATGCAAGGCATCACGCTGGTGCTGCAAGCAGGTCCTGCGAATACTGCCGAGCCCGAGGCGCACGCGGTAGCGGTCTTCGGATGTACCCCCGAGTTCCGAGAGGTCCTTCGCTCAGCCGTGCCCGCCATCCTGCGGAGTGCCGAGCAGCTACTCCGACATCCTGCAGCGGGGCCTGGTCAGCGAGTGGTGGACGAGATCAACCAAGCCGTTTGTCGCTTTCTCGCCGCCGCCTGCGTGGCCGACCTCCCTGACGTAGTGGCCGAGGTGGCCAGCCTCTGGCCCGAAGCCGCCGCTGTGCGCATGCCGCTCTCGGATCTGGGGCCGCATTTCGCGGAGTTCAGTCGCACCGTCATCCTTTCGGACGAGGTGACCCGGTCGGAAGCGATCACCGTGACGCCCGCCTATGTCGCTCTGCAACTCTCCCGCATCGACTGCCTCGACGCATTGCATGCTGCCGCGCCCCAGCACTTGCGCCTGCTCGGCAGGACGTGCGATTCAGGCGAGCCCGAAGATTTCGACATCACGGGTGTTCAAGACGCGACGCCACTCCTCTGCACCTTCGAGGCGTTTGAACATGAACTGCGACGTGAAGTGCGACGGATGACGCAGTCGCAAAGGCCTCTTGCAGGATCCCCGCTGCTTGCGCAAGCAATGCGTTTCTGGAGCGCCGATTCAGTCAATCGCCGGCCGTATCGCAGCGCCTTTTCCTCGGCTGGTGTCTACGACCTCGATCCTTCTGCCACGTTCCTGCAGGCAATCCGTGAGGGCCGCGCCGAGCTCGTGGCCGAGATGGGCGGACGTTTCGGCTGGGATCGCGTCAGCGAGGACGTTGCCGGTACCGTTCTCGCCGCAGCGCTCCGCTCGATGGATCATCTTGTGGACACTCGCTATCAGCCGGCGGTGCTGGCTGCGTTGGCAGTCGGCGAGTCCTTCGTGGGTGCTGATGCGTATGCAGTGGCCGCGACACGCGTGGAGATGGAAGGCTTCGCGAAGCCACCATTGGTGTTCGAGCCAGTCGCCACCATGATCCGCGCCGGGTTCGCCGAAGTCGTGCTTGAGTATCTTGAGCATGGTGTCAGCCCCGATGCCAAGCCCGCGCCCAACGGAACCTCCATTCTTGAGGTCGCTGAAACGATCCGTCCGGAGGTGGCTGCGCTCATCCGTTCCTGGAGCGCGCGTCAGCTGGCAAGGAAGGTCGCGGGCACCGCTGACCTGGCACCGATGGCGCGCGGCACTTTGTAAGTCGGCGGCGCAGCTATGGCATTCAATCCCAAGGAATACGGCTCGCCGGAGGAGCTTCTCGTCGCGTGTGTCGTCGAGGGGCAGCCGGAAGAGGCTGCTGTTGCACTTGCCGCAGGCGTCCAGTGGGATCTCGTAGCCCTCAGTGATCGTCCCTTGTCGAGCTTCCTGCAGCACTACTTCGTTGCCGAATCCGATGGGGTCGAAGAGGCCGCACTCCTGGTGATCGAAGAGGCCGTGCGCGCTGGTCGGTCGGATGTGTTCGACGTCTACGAGACCATGGGCCCGAACGGCGACACGTCGCGTCTTGAGCCCATCAGCAACCTGGTGGAGGAGGGCTGCGAGCGAGTGATCGCTCGGATGCTCGAAGGTGGTCTCGATCCGTTGATGCCGCGCGGCAGTCACGGACACTCGGTCCTCGACATCGCTACTGCACGTTCAGATTCGATTGCGGGCTTGATCAGAGCGTTCGTGGCCCGCCGGCATGCCATCGATTTGATGCGCGGCGCGCCAGCCGCGCGGATCTAGCAGTGATTCGCCAGCACGTCTGACCGGGTCGCGGTGTTCGGTCGAGGCGTGGCACCGGCAGCACATCTGGTGCCTCAGGTTTACGTGGCGAAGTGCATCACCTCTTGAATGGCTTGCGCGGTTTTTGGCCCAATGCCAGGGCACTTTCGGAGGTCCTCAACGGTAGCGCTGACTACTGCGTGGACACTCCCGAAGTGCGCGAGAAGCTTTTTTGCGGCTGTCGGGCCGACGCCGGGAAGCCCCTCAAGCAGATACGAAGCCTGCACCTTCCTGTCCTTTGGCTTCGCGCCGCGGAGCGCTACGTCGTAGCCAAGGCCTTCTATCGCATGCCGCTGCATCGTAAGCAGAAGCGCTGCAGTCTGTGCGGTTGATTTCGTGGTGAGGATCGGGACGTTTTCGATCACGGAGATGTACGACATCGCTCCAAGGAGCGCATCCTCACTGATCGCTGATCGTGTTCCGAAGATATCTCCCTCGATCAACACGAACGAACGAGCAAAAGTCGTTTTCATGATGGCAACCTGAGCAAAGATGCGCCGGTCCATGATGCTGTTCACGAAGTCGGTGGCCTCTTTTCGCTCGACGCACAGTCCCTCCGTCAGGACATAGTCGCCGATCTCCAGCTCCTCTCCGACGACCTCGGCGCCACGAGCCGCGAGCAGCAGCGCGAGACCGCTCCGTGTCTCGCGGGAGTCAACAATGATTCGTGCCATTTCTTCCCTTTTAGTGCTGTGCGCAGTCGTGCTGCAGCCAGTTGCGCCGTGCCGCACCTGAGGGTGGCAGCCGGCCTGGAGCCCTATTGTCGACGTGGCCACGTAGCCCTCTGGGGCCTTTGCCCCGGCACATCCTGAAATGGCAGACATCCACGAAGTGGGCTAGGGTTCGCGTCGCGGTAGAACTCCTTCCGCCTACGTGCCCACGTGTCGTCAATCATTTTCCTCTGCATTACTTTTGGCTGATCCTGACCACAACCTGTATGGAGGCATGCGATGACCGCGCAAGGAGCCTTTCTGCCGCTCGTTGCCGTGGGGGCGGACTCTGAGGCCGAGCCCCTCTTTCTGGCGCAAGTTAAGGAGGTGTCACGCCTTGGCCTTGCGATGCAGTTGCTGACCGCTACGTCCGACTCGAGCGACGGCCAGGACCCATGTCTTGATGGGCTCCGCTGGTTGCAGGCCCATGTCGATGGTGGCAGCTTCGACTTCGACGTGGCCGGCCCCGAGACGTCGCGCTGCGCCGCGGATGCACTGCCGCGGTTGGTAGCCATGGTCCAGTTTCTCAACTGGGTGATCTGCCCCCCGCCAGCACCAGGCGGAATCCTGTCGATTCGTCTGGATCCCACCCCTGAGTTCCTGACAACGTTTGCAAATCTTGCACGTCGTGTGTCCGAGAGAGCTGGTACGGAGCGCCCGATCGGTGCCGCGCGTTCACCAGCGTACGTGAGCTGCGTGGCCACAGTGATGATGGGCGCCGCTGCGCTGGATCTAGGCGTGGAGGTCGAGGCGCTCGCCGAGGCCTGTCCGGAGGCCATGACGCATCCGCTTCAGGTCCCGGTGGACGCCGTAGGCCCGCCTTGGCAGCGACTGCTGTCGCACGGGTTTGAGCTAGCTGTCACACCTTACTACGCTGCGATCCAGTTCTCCAGCCACACTGCAGTTGCAGCTCTTCTGCACGCCGGCTTGCCCGGCAACGCTCCGCTCGCCTTCAGGCTATCGGAGCCTTCTCAAGAGCGGTTCACGGTCCACGGTTTTGATGCCGTAACCTGCTGGGACGTCTTCGATCCCACAGGTGCAGTGGACGTCCTTACCGATGCGATGCTGAGGCGGAACAGCTTTGTCGCCGTCGGGGAGGGGCCACGCGCGGAGGATGGGCACTACGAGCAGCAACTGACTGCGCGGCTGTGTGCTTCGCTGAAGAGGCGGCCTGGCCATGACTTTCTAGCCGACCGGCTGCCCGCATTCTTAGCCGCGCGTGCATTCGATGCAGACGTCGTTCCCGCTGTCAGGAGTGCAGCTTGGTCGGGTCGGGCAGACATCCTTCGCCACCTCCGTGACAAGATCGACTGGGCCGGCTTGCCCGAAGGGGCGCGGCCCGTCGACCTGATCGTCGCGATCGCGGTTTCGTCCAAATCCGAGCCGGATTCAGCGGGATTCGAGGACGCCTGTCTCGAGCTGCTGGGGATGGCGCAGGAGGCCGCTTGCCCTGACACGTTCGAAGTCGTGTCGCTATCGGCGATTTACGATGACGCCACCGCGCGCGCCCAGCCCATTCATGCGCTGATCGCGGCCGGCTTCTCCAGGGCGCTTGGGAAGTACATGGACGAGGGTTTCGACCCGCACTTGAGCTACGTTGGACTGCCAGCTGCAGTCACGGTGGCATCCGAGATGGCGAACGAGAAGGCATTCAGCGTGCTAGCCAGCATCCAGGCATATGGGCAGCGCGCCCGCGTGCAAGAGCTGCTCACGGAAATTGAGAGCTGCAGCCGCGCACGCCCTTGACCCGGCGAGTCGGGGGAAGGCGGCGAGCCCGGGTCTGGGGGAGCGGGCAGCCGCCCCCGGCTCATGGCCGCAAGCGGCGGGTGCGAGACGGCATCTCCAAGGAGATCTCGCCTGACGCGGTCATGGCGGTCAGCTCCGCTATGGAGACCGGCGCCAGGCCTGGCACACCGCAGGCATCTGCCATCAAGGCCGCCTCATTCGGGCTGAAACAATGGACGGGTACGACTTTAGCTCCATGCGTGAGCAACCAGATCGTGCGCGTGACGCCGTCTATGGGGTACACGCACAGCCTGACTTCTTCATGGTCGGGTCCTGGGATGGTTGTTGGATCGAATCGCGATCGCACGGGTATCACCGCGTTATGGCGCGCCGTCCATTGAGCCAGTGGCACAGGGCTTCGCTCGTGCGATGCGAAGCCGTCAGCTGCGCCCTGGAACTTGTAATCGCTTGGCCAAGTCGACGGATCGCCGCGTGCGACGTCGTGCAGATAGTGTCCCGTATCCGCACGCCAGGCTTCGAGGAAACGCTCCGCATCGACAAATACGACCGACCCCGGAGCGTCCGGGTCCTCGGACCGGCCCGCGCACATTGATACGGTGGAGTCGTCGATCGGCACATGAAAAACCGTGAGAGACGTGCCGAAGTACTTTTTGCTTTCGATGCGCATGAGGCGGCCAGGTGCAAAGGAACATGGGCCGCGCTTGTCGTTTAAAGCGCGGTTGACCGTAAGAGGATAATCGGCAGTCGATTTCCGCGCGATTTTGGCTTCACGGTGTACTCTTTCGGGTCTCCGCCAAGCTCGAAGCAAGTCTCGTGAACACCAGAACACGCCCGCAGGGCCCAAGAACAGCTGCTGAGCGCACCATGGCGCTGGCAGGGATGACGGTCGGCGCTCTGAGAGAGACGATCTCCCACCATTCATCCATGCCGGACGTGGATTCGCCGGGCTGGCTCCTGGACGCAGTGAACGAGGGCTTCATGAGCGTCTCGTCGATGCTCGACCCGGCCTACTCGAAGGACGACTTATCGGCGGCATTGGACCGGCGCGCACGGCTTCTAGACGTGTACCTGCAGGGACTGTCGCGGCAGAACACGAGGATCGCTGATGCGGGCCCGCCCGCACGGGCGGTAGAAATCGTCGCGAGCGCGGAATTCGCGCAGACGTATGCGCAGCTTGTAGTGGCGACGATCCGGGACGATGAAGAGCTCGATACGCTCATGCTCGACCACGGTGATCACGAGCGTGACCATGCGTTCGCAATGCTGATGGTGATGGGCAGCGCCCTGGATATGCCCGAATGCGTCCTCGCCCTTGGCAAACGTCGCCCGTTGGCCATGAAACTTCCTCTCGAACTGAGCACGGTGATGGGAGAGCAGGGTGCGAGATGCCAACCGCTTGCGCGCGCGGGGAGCCGGCCAGCGCACCTGAGTGCACGACCGTTTTTCTTCGCGATGTACTTTTCAAGTACCGCATGCATGCGCGCCTTCGTGGAGGCTGGGTTCGACGCGCGCGAGCCGATCGCGTTTTCGGCTGTAGGCTCCGGCGGCGGGCCATATGACGCGCTGACCGTGTGGAGCGCGTGCCGTGCGCACATCGAGACGCATGCGATGGCGCTAGGCCTCGAACTGGGCGGGCAAACTGCACCCTTCGCCTGTCCCGAATCCCTTCGCGAGGCCATGATCGCCAGCCTCGCACCCGGTATTCATGACCACCTCCGGGCTCACATTCCCACGTTTTTGCGCGCTGGCTTTCTTGACTCGATGCCGGCGCAGGCGGTCACGGCAGCGTGCCTGCATGGCGCAGACGATGTGCTCGAGCATTTCAAGGGCCAAATGCCGTGGGGGCGGCTGGTCGGCGATGAACAGCCCGATGCGGCTTTTTTGGCCAACTGCGCGAACACGTCCTTCAGGCCGGCGGAAACTGAGCGACGGCTCCTCGAACTGATCGCGAATGCGCGCCAGGACGGTACAGAAGCCATGGCCGGCATCCTGACACCCTACATCGATGACGAAACGGCAGACGGCGGCCAGTTCGTCGTCGAGCCCGCTTACTCACTGGTGCGCGCCGGAATGACCGGTGTGCTGGTCGAGCTGATGCAAGCAGGCCTAGCTCCAATGAAGCGCTTAGACGACCGTGCTCTTACGTTGCTGGAGATGGCTGAGGCTGAAGGGAGTGTGGATACGCTCGCTGCTGTGCGGTCTTACCAGGCCAGGCTCGTCGCGAGTGCTGCGCTTGCCAGAGCCGAGTGTGAGATTCCATGCCTGTGAGCTCAACACTGTCTTTCCCCTTGGCTACGGAGCCGAATGACGAGCAAGCGCTCCTGCAGGCCATAGAGCAGGCAGCGGCTCGGGTTTGTGTGGCTACCGACGGGCCGCTGGTATACGCCGGCATGCCTGCGCTACAGAAGGAGGCGATCGCTTGGCTGCAGTCCGCCGTTGCGGTTGGCTGCTTCGATCTGGACGGGACGCGGGCGCGCGAACGCGTCGTCGAAGAGCGGGTCCGAAAGCTGATGGGTTTCCTGAACTCCGTCGGCATCGACTTTGGGTCGCACGACGGGTGGATCAACTACGTACGGCTTCGCCCCTGCGAGGGTTTCGTTGATGTGTACACGAGCGCTGTAGAGCGTTTGGTCGGATCCGCAAAGAGTACGCCAGCCCCGCGGCAGATGCTGGCGCTGGCGCTGGTTGGCGCCTGCGCACTGGATGCACCGCCGGCGGTCAAGGTGATCACCGATGCAGACCCTGGCGCCCAGGGCGAAGCAGTCTCGATGGACTGGATCAACAAACGCCCGTGGATTACAAGCGGCGCCCATACGGGGATGCGCGTGACCGCCTTCTACGCGGCCATCCAGTTCTCGGCCTGGGCGTCGATCGATGCACTGGTCGAGGCCGGACTGCCTCCCGACGCCAGGTTGGCCGAATCTCATCACAATGGTCAGAGATCGCTCGACATGCTGACGACGTGGTCGAAGTTCGAGCCCTATTGCAGCCCGGAGGTCGCGGTCCGCGCCCTCGATATGAGGCTGTCCGCGTCACCCGCGACAGAGGAAGCAGCCTCGAAGACGACGGAGGGGCTCTGTTACTTCGCCAGGCAGTTTCTGTTTGAGATGCAGCTGCAGAAAGCGAGCGCGCGCAAGAAGCTCATTCCTGCGATGCTCGCCGCTGGCGTGTTTGATGTGGTCGCAGCGGATGCCGTGCTCGAGTCTGTCCATCACGGCTATCCAGACGTGGTGAGGCACTTTCGCGGCCGCATGCCGTGGGCGGATTTGTGGAAGCAGGGGCTCTCCAGTCGGCTCGCGCTCGGCGCGTCGGAGTACCGTCATATGTCACATCAAGGCATCGAGGATGCGGCGCTGGTGCTGGTCGAATGCGCCGTCGAGGATCATGAGCCCTGGCGCCAGCACTTGCTGCGTCCTGTCCCGAGCGATGACGGCGGCGCAGAGCCTCCGCGGGCTCCAGTGCTCGCTTGGATGGACTCAAACTTTCGCCGTGTCCTCCTGGCGTGTCTCGAGAGCGGCTTGGATCCATCGGACCGCGCGGAGGGTGAATGCTCGCCGCTCGACCACGCGGAGAGCAGCAACGCCCCTTCGGCCGCGGAGCTCGCCGCCCTGATGCGGGCCTTCGTCGCGCGGCGCAAAACCGCCAGTGTCCTGGCCGCGCTAGATCTCCCCGATCTGGCGAACAGCTCAGCAACCCTTCTGAAGTAGAAAACAGATGTCCACACCCTCATTGCTCACCGTGCTGCAGCCCGGACACGACGCTGCGCTCTTCAGGAAGATCGCCGAGACATCTGAGCATTCGTTGCTGGAGTTTTTGTTCACCCTGGCGGTCAGGAAGGACGGAGTGTCGATGAACGGCTTCCTCGATTTCGCAGAGGAGACTGCACGAGAGGGCTGCCCACTCAAGATGCTGCAGGTCGCACGCAAACCCTCGTACGTCCCTGCACACGCCGGCGATGCTCAGACGCGGCTGTCGAACGAGCCCGTGTCCTACCTCGGAGCTTGTATCCAGTACGTCGCGAACCATAACGGCGACCCGATGAATGCCGACCAGATGCGTTTCTTGCATCGGGCTGCGAAATGGGCGCGCAGCCAACCGTCTGGGGAGCGCCGCGTCACGCTTTTGTTGCAGATGGCTGTAGGCCAGGTCAAGGACCCGCGCGCGGCGACGGCACTTATCGCCGCCGGTGCGGATAGTGCGGCTACCTTCCGATCGCTGCTGGGTGATGTTGGAGCCGTCGACGTCGGCTGCATCGAGGAGGCGATGCGAGCTGGCAACTTCCTCGTTGCCCAAGAGCTGCTCGCACGTTCAACGCAACAATCGGCGCTCTTATTGCTTATCAGCATCGAGACGCTCGCTGACCGAGAGGCTCACGACATTGTCGATGCGTACTGCTCGCATCCGATAGTCGTACCCTTGCTTGAAAAGCTCTTCGACGGCAAGGAGGCGTCTCTCGCAGAGGTCCGGGGCCTGCTGTTTGCGATCGACGGTGCTGCGTCCAGACAGCATCAGATCGACCTGGCCGTCGGCGACAGCGAACGTGAGTTCAGTGATGCGCACGTGGCCGACAGATTCCGCTTTGCTTTGCTTGGCGCATACCTGCGCCGCTGCACTGTGCGCGGCGTTGCGTGGGAACCCTCGAGCATTCGGATGCTTGCGGGCGGCTTCGCAGACGACCACACGCCGCTCGTTGAGTTCCTCAGTTCTTACGCTGCGAGAATCGCTGCTTCTGAACAGCCTCCCGCCGGTAAAGCATTGGTGCCGCGGGTAGTGCGTGAGGCGCTGGCCACGCACTGCCATCCCGCACTCGAACTGGCGGGCGCATTCATCGAAGCAGCTGCACGCTTTCCCAATGGATGCGGGATCAGCCACGGATATGCCGTTCGCAGCAGCAGGGTGGAGGGCGTAATCAAGGCACAAAACCACTTGGACGAGACGAACTTCATCCAAACGATCAAGGCGCTGACGACGCGTGGCCACGATCTCGCTCGGATGGCAGAGCTCTCAGCTGGCGTACAGGCGCCTGCCATTCACAGCTGCGCAATACTGCCCCTCCCGGATATGCAAGCCAAGCTCCCGATTCTTTTGGCGCTCGGTGCCGATCCCGATGCGAAGAACGGTGAGGGCTGGACTGCGCTGGACACCATCCGCGAGCCGGAGAAAAAGCAGCAGTGGACCTCGATCGTCAAGTCTTACCGGCTGCGCCAAAGCGCAACCCGCTTGATCGAGGAGTTCGACATCGCGGGACCGAAAGCGCTACAGCCTTGAGTAGGCAGGGGCGGGCGGACGGCACGTAGCTCGGATGCGGCTCGTCGCTCTAGGCTTGCCCGGCGCGGCGGGTGCGATCGAAGTCGGCGGCCGCTGAGACCAGCACCAGGCCGTCCCCTCGCGACTGTCTAAGCGCGCCGGTCCATGAAGTCCGAAAGTGCCTCCCAGCTGCCGAACGTGTGCAGGCCAGGGTAGATAGGACCGAGGTACATCATGGCCTCGGCAAGATTCGCCAACACCACGCCACCGAGCTCGGAATCCGGCGTTCCGATTCTTGCAGGAAGCTCCTCATCCCAGCCTTCTTCCACACTCGGCCAGGGCACGGCGACAGAACGACCGTCCTGGTGCTGGAGTACAAGCCAGCCAGTGCCCGCGGTTGCCCCGTAGAAGATCATTGAGCTATTGGGATTGCGCCAGCGTGCCCATGGCGAGGGTTCGAGCCGGGGTGCTGCCGGCGGCGCCGGAACAGGATGCTCTGCTCGGTCGGCGGCATACCTGTCACCAACCACCGGCGCGACGCTTCTCGCTGAAGCCACTTGACCGCGGCGCTGCGCATTCCAGATCTGTTGAATACGCTGGTCCTGGGACCGCTGCTGGATTTGGAGCTCCCGGGCCTTTGCTTCAAGTTTGGTGAGCGCAGCCGCGCGGAGCTGGGCGTTATCGGGACCAGCGAGCCAACGCAGCTTCCCCTTCAAACGGATCCACTGAGTAGCCGCCTCGGCAGACTTGAGCCACACAGCGTCGTCCGGGAACCCCACTTCGAAACTGATCGCCGCATTGACCATGGCCTGCGGACCGGGGACAGGCGCGGTTCCGGTGATCACGATGTGGAGGGGGACGGCCAAGCCACTCGCAAGCTCAGCCGCCGCCATTGGTGCATGTCGCGGTGCGTCAAGGTTCCATTCGATGAGTGACGCCAATCCAGGCTCCCAGGCGACGCGTTCGGTCAGGTGTGGGAGTGGAGCACTGGTATCGACGACCACGTACGCGGTGGGCGTGAGCACTGGTGAGCGGATAGCAAGGTACTGAGCGGCCAGCCGGCGCAGCAAGTTGACCGCGCCGGCGAAGCACTCGGGCCGCTCTTGGCTGGCCTCATGGGCGAAGTGCCAAATCTTTACGTCGCCCCGCTTGGCCACGAGCGCCGCGCCACAGGCTGCGCAGTGGCAGCCACATGCGGCGCCCCCCGGTACGTCCGCGACGAAACGGGTAACACCGTGGGCGTCAAGTCCAGCAAAGATCGGAAAGCGGGTCATTGAAGGCGCGCGATGTGAAGGCAACACTGTAGCGCCCAGACCCCCAGGAGGCCTTGCTAGGAGGCGGGCGGCAACTGCACGCCTGCCCGCGAGGTCTCCTGAAAAACCCGTACACGTCGCGACCAGTGCATGTACGCGGCGAACACCAGCAAGATCCCTGCGGGCACAAAGAGGTCTACAGCGCCCACAGCAAAAACATAGGCGCCTGCCGCGGCCGAGAGAACCGCGAGCAGGTTGCCGGCGAAGCGACTCCCACGAACGACGAAGAAGAACAGGACAGCGCCCAGCACCAGTCGAACTGCATGGGCGATCGAAGGCCAGTTGAACAGGAGCGCCACGCTGAGGCAGAAATAGATGACGCCGAAGGCATAGATCGGGGCCGGGATTTTCTTGGTCAAGAGGGCGTGACTCATTGGCGGTGAACTTTCATGGACCCGTGCTGGTGGCTTCGGGCGGAACCTGACGCCCGGTAGAGGGCTGTGGCACTGCCGCCCGGGATTGAAACGCTTGCGCATGAGCGCGCGAAGCATCGGACGCCCATCCGCGAACGATGTCTGCCTGGTGCAGCGGTAAGACAGCTGTGATCTGTACATGGCCGGCCGGCACGTCGCAGTAAGCTGCAATGCGTGAAACAGCCTGCGACACGGCGCTCTTTGAGAGGCCGTAGGCCGCCACAAAATCTGACTGCGGACGGCCGTCGACAAGAACCCCGCGTGCGATCGCAATCGTCCGAGCCTTCAATGACTTGGACCGACCGATCGCCGCGTCAAACTGGTCCCGTGTGAGCGTGGCCTTGGCCCTCACACGGCTACCGCTGGATTCGTCGCTGCCCATGTTCCTTCGCCTTATTGGTTGGAGGGCGAAAGCTTAGCGCAGCCCGGAGCGACTCCAGGTCCCAGCAGCACTGCAAAAGGCGCAATTTCAGTGCTGGAGGGGTCTGACGTCGTGCACGACATCTCGTCAGCGTGAATGAGCCGAGGCCCGCCGGTCAATCAGGGACGTTTGCGTGCGATGAGGCTCGGACTGCTGTCACTTGGCGCGCCGCGCATCGTTCTCATCAGACCAGGCTCGGGCGGTGGGCCCAGCGCCGCCAGGATGCGCGGCGCAAGCGCCGCATCCATCTGCATGGTCTTCAGACACGACGCCAGGTAGGCTTGGTCGGTGACCATCTCCGTGGCAACGCGGAAGGCCTTTTCCACCGAGGCGCCGTAAGGAGCAACAGCCTTCTGCCATGCGGCGGGCGGGATCGGTCCCCAGCCATCGATCATCATCGCGAGGTCGATGATGTCTCGGCTCGAGACGGACTTGTCGCGCGCCCGGTCAGCATTGGCCAAGAGTTTTTCCGCGTACATATCGACACGGGAGAGCGTTGGAACGCCGAACTCAGAATGCATGGCGCCGGTGACGACGATCCGGCCCTCATTCACAATTTCGAACTTGACCGGCTCGCCGTCGACCTCGAGAACAGTGCGAATCCCGTACCTGTCGGCACGGACCTCACGCATATGCTTCTGCGGTGTTTTGAGAAGTGGGCCGAGATCGCTGTTGACGAGATTGCGGATCGTTCGGTAGCCGTCCTGCGACGAACACAGCATGTCGATGTCGTCTGAGCGACGGTACTCACCAAGCGACAGCGCGATTGCTGTGCCGCCACCGAAGAAACACTGAGCGTCCTCCAGTACCTTGGCATCGAAAGCGGCCAGCACCTTCGCGATGCGCCGGTGGTGCTCCCGCTCAAACATTCATGACTCCGTGACCCTGCTCACGCGTCAAACGCTCGATCAGCTCGCGCTCCGGCGCGCTCAGGCGCGCTGGATCGACGTGCTTCCAGTTTCGCTCGTACAGGGCAAACGCCGTCGCGTCATCGATCTGGTCGTCGGCGCGCCGATTCCAGCAGATGAGCTTGAGCTCAGGAAAGTCGCCGATGGTGATCATGAGAGGCGAGGAGCGTCGCAAAAGGCGGATTTTATTGCGAAAGCGCCCTGAGCTCCGATTGTCCATTTTCGACTGCATGCGCGGACCATCCGTACACGTGCAGCCGATCGATTATTCGGCTAGTGAAGCATCCGGGAAATCGGTCGCGCGAGCAGCTCAATGCCGAACAGGAGCGGCTGCCCAGGGCGCTGAGTCTCGTCATACCCGTCCTCCCAGGGGAACGTGCCAGTGCGATCGGGCCACACGATCTGCAGAAAGTCAGCACCGCCGGGCAGCCCGTCACGCACGTGGTGCTTCAGGCGGCCGTCGGTCGGTCGGAGGCTGAGCGGCAAGCTGGCTACGCCCTCGATCGTCTGCTCGGCGTCGAGCCGAACGCCTTCAGCGACTTGCTCCGCCAGGTCGGCCAGTAAACGTTGCGCTACCGCGCCGTCCAGTCCGAAGACGATCAAGTCGGGATGCACGAAGCCGGACTGCAGGCCCGTCGTTCGGGTGTACCCAGGGCGTCCGTGCATCGGATCCTCAGCCACCGTCTGGAGGCCCCAACTCGATCGAGGTGTTCGGATGGGAGTGCGGCGTTCATCGCTGTCAAAAAGCATGCGCATATTCTGGCATCCAAGCGACGTGACTCCGGAGTAATCTGCTCCTCCATCGAGGATTTTCGGACATCAGCAGGCGGTAATCGGCCTGCTGCAAACAGCGAGGCAAATTCAATGAGTTCCTACGACCCCCTGACACAACAAGTTCCGCTGACCGCGGAGCCCGTGGAGGTGTTCACCGATCTTGCTGCGCGCCACGGCCTGATCCGTGAAGGTGACAAGATGGATCAGAACCTACTCGACATGATCGTCGATGTGGTCCAGCTGTGCGCTCAGATCGGCGACGGTTACGGCGACGGCGAGGCGGGCGGAAACGCAGGAGAGCACATTCGGGCGGTCTATTACCCGTTCTAAGATCGCTGATGGTTGCGCGAACAGCAGCGACACCGAATCTGAGCCTTCGCGCGCAATCAGCGCTCAATCCCTAGGATATCCATCAAGGTCCTGGCATTGCGCTGTCCCTGGTCCTCCCTGTTGTTGTTGAAGATGACTTGCAGCACCTCGACTCGTTGCTCGAGCTCGCGGATCTGAGGGACGAGCGCCTCCAGCTCAGCTTGGCTGTAGTCCCAATCGAACCGATCCGATGCCGAGGTGGCGCCCTTGATGTTCCAGGTCGCGCTGTTTCGTCCGTGCAGGCGGAGGATGGATAGCCTGGTGCTGGTGATTTCCCAGATCGACGGAACGACATTCGCGGTTTCAACCTTCGGGCTGTCCACGACGACGTGCGCGACGCCCAGCTCGCGTTCGAGCTCGAGCGTTGAGGACGCGTGCGAGGCGTCAAACCAAGTCTTGTTCCGAAATTCGACCGCCATCAGCTGCTCACCCATCCTCGAGGCGCACTCCCGGAGATGTGCCTGGCCATCGCGGTTACAGATGACCCATGGGGCGAACTGGAAATGGATTGCGGTCAGCTTGCCACTTTCACGCAACGGTGCGACCGCTAAGTGGAAACGGCGCCAGAGCTCGTCGAGGATCTGAAGCGGCAAGTCCTTGTAGTACAGCTTCGGTTTCGACGCGAGGTTGGCCGGCAGGCTCTCCCGTATATCGCGGTCCAGGACCTTGGCTTCTGTCTGGTGGCCGGTGAACAACCGGAACGCCTTGACGTTGAACGTGAAGTCACGCGGCGTTCGCTCCGCCCAAAGCCGCGCATTGGTTTGGGACGGGATGGCGTAGTAGCTGCTGTCCACCTCGACCATGGGGAAGACCGAAGCGTAAAAGCGTAGGCGAGCCTCCGCGCTTTTCACCTCGGGCGGATAGAAGAGCCCGCTGTCGATGAGCGTCTTGTCGGTCCAAGACGCAGTGCCGACCAGAATGGTCATGGGAAGCCCTGCATGAATTCCTTCTTGGTTGGAGGCGACCCCGCCCATCATGGGCCCGGCCCCTACGCCCCTCGGCCCCTCGGCGCCACGGCCCCACGGCCCCACGGCCCCACGGCCTTACGAGCGCATCAGGCCCGAAATCATTGTCGCCTAGATAGCGCGCGGCCGGCTACCATCCTGCGACCGTGCCTGCGCGCGACAAGAACAGATCTGGAGTCTTTTGATGGCCAATGGGCACGCTACCGGCATGGCCGGCGAATTCGCAGTCCTGGAGCGCCTGTATCGCGCCGGGCACCAGCCAGCCCTCACTCTGGGGAACGCTAAGAACATCGACATCCTTTCGAAGGCTTCAACCGGCAGGATCTTCCAGATCTCCGTGAAGGCAATCACCGGTGGGGGCAAGTGGCCCATCGGGAAGGCGGACTACTCGCACGAGCAGAACCTCGTTTTTGTTTTGCTGCACTACACGGCCTTCAACAACGTCAGCGTCGCGCCACACATCTGGGTGCTGCCAGCGACCGCCGTGATGGAACTTCGGCGCCCCTGGTTCGATGGGTTTGGCATCTACAGCATGAACAAGGCCTACCAGCGCCAGCTCGAGCCCTACCGGGACCGGTGGGATCTGCTCGATGCCGAGCTTGCGGGCCCCGCATATGTCCCGGATCCAGCATGGGTTTCGCCGACCGTGCTCGTGCCGGGTGGCACTCTCGCGAAGGTGTTGGCCACGCTTGAGGGCTTCCAGGAGAAACACCTGGTGTGGCCGTCAGGGTTGAGCATGGGCGCGAAGGACCTGGAGGTGCTCCGCCGTCACCATCTGACCTCTGACGGCTGGGCGTCTCTCACTGACAAACTTGCCATTTCGGAAGGCGAAACCGAGCACGTGGTCGCGACGGGGCTAACCGGCTTGAAGTTCGTTCACGGGATCGATCAGCCGGCGTCTGAAAAGCCGAAAGGGCGAGCGTTCGCCTGGATCGGCTTCGTGTGACGGGCAACCGTAGATCCCTCGCTGCACTCATCGTCGCGAGCCTGGCGCTGGGCGCGTGCAGCGAGCGATCGCAACCCACTGAGCCTCAGCCGCCGGCGGCTATGACGACGCCCGCCATGGCGCTTGGAGCTTATGCAGCTCGCATCGTTGCCGGGAATCAAGCCCGACTCGACGGGAATGGCCCCGCGCGCCAGACTCTCGAGTCACCGTCCTCGTACTTGACGCTGTTCAACTCGACGCATGCCGAGTGGCGGACTTCAAAGGATGGAGCGGTCAAGCCCGAAATGTTCGAGCGGAATCGGTCGATCTCAAAGGCCCTCGGGGATCTCTACTGCACGGACGAGCTCCGAACCATCATGCGCTCCCATAAAGTCGACTTTGCGTTTGCAGAGGTGGTCGTCAATGGGGAACGAGGCGCGGTTGCAATGTGCGTCTCGAAGGAGCCAGGCGCAGCGGTCACGAGGCCATGAGCCCGGGAACCCCTTCCACGCCTGGCCCGACATGAGCATCGAGACGCTGTTGGCCCTGGTCTGCGGACTGTCGCCCGTAACCTTCGGCTTGATCATGTACTTCTTTCGCGAGGACAAGACGCGCTCGAAGGTCCGGCCGACAACGGGTGCGTCTGGTGCGACGGCAGGCGCCGACCTGCCTGCGACCGCCGTGGTCGCCACCACCACACCTGAGACAGGTCTGGCAGGTCGTCTTCCTGCAGCCGCTCCCACACACTGGGGGGCACCGACCGTCGCCCGCAGCGCAGACCCTGACACCCCCGAGAGGCCGCTGGCGTCGGCGCCGGCACCGGGCCCGACATCAACTCTGGCACCGGCGCAAGTCGAGCCGAAAGGTGAGTACAAGATCGCGACGCAGCCGACCGCGTCAACTCCGGCGTTGGATGGGGCGCCTGCGCCGACCTTGTCGCACGCGGTATCGCCGGCCCTGAGCGATACGCTCGGTACCAGGGCGACCCGGAAGGCTCCGTCGCCGTCGCCGCCGAGGCAGCCTGCCGCCTTGATCGACCCAGCGCACTACCGGCGTCATTCCGGGGTCCCGGGCGTGCTGTACCTCGCGCGCAACGACGAGCGTCGTGAGCACGTCTACAAGATCGGCTACACGGTTGGTCTGCCTCCTGTGCGCATCGCCGCGCTCAACAATCAGGTGGAGGAGGCCAATGACATCGGCCGTTTCCGCCTGCTGCACTCAGTGGTTGTCGGTTCGAGCTACGACATGGAGCAGGCATTGTTCGACGTTCTTGCAACGCGTCGAATTGCTGCTGAACGGGAGTTCTTCGTTGGGCCTGAGGCCCTTCTCAAGCGCGCGATGGACGCTATCGCCCTTATGGCCGAGGACGGCGGCCTGGCCGTCAACGCTTTCCTCGACAGTGCCATGTGGGCGGAACGCCCACCGATGCCCGTCCCAGTGCTTCCAGAGGTCCCGGTACCTCCCCGTCATGGAAGCGATGGGGGGTGGGTGTACGTCTGCCAGAACTATTGGCACGCGCCTGGCACTGCCGTTTACACCGTGACCAAGGAGACTGAGCGCGCCGTCTTGAACAGGCTGAATGCGGCACAACGGACGCTCACCTCACAGGTTGGCTTCTACCGGGTGGTCGCGTGCAAGGCAGTGGGCTCGACCGCACTTGCGGGCGCCCAAGCAGCTGTGGCTTTCGCCCCATATCGCGTCGATGCCAGGAAGCACTTCATCCGCGCCGAGCTCAACACGCTGCGCGCGATCGTGGCTGCGATCGACGAGGGCGTTCCAATGGAGGCTCCCGTGACGGCAGCGGCAGCACTGGCGGCACGCAGGGGCGCCATTCCGCCGCCGGGCCCGCCGCGTCCCAGCTTGTCCGTGGCCAGTGAGATCCGCGTCGAAGTGGTGCTGGCAGCTGCGCCCCCCAAGCTCTGGGCGGCATGGACAGCACTGTGCGGTGGCTGTGGCACACGTTTGCGCTACCTAGGCGCGATCGGCGCAACTGGGCCTGCCGGATGTCCGCTCTGCCACGTGATCGTCCATTGCACTATCGGAGCGCAGCGTGTGCGGCTTGAGCCGCTCCGCCCGTAGGGGCGGCCGTACCGGTATGCGTAATTCGCTGACGGCGGCTGCCCCCGCCGCGTGCTTGAATCCTCCCAATAGGAGACAGCATGGAAACGGAGAGGCGCCGCGCGCGTGTGGAAGTCATCGAACAGATGTTCGAGGGGGCGGTTGGGCCTGCTTTCGATAGGGCTGACCTGGATCGGATCGTGGGCGACGGCCGCCAGATCCGGGTCGGCCGCGGATTCGGGCCGCCCAAACGCCTAACCCAGGCCCTGGAACAGGCACTCGAAGACGCTGGCATCAGGATAGAGCAGGGCACCGCTACGACTGACGTAGACGGCGCCGTGGCGCTGCTCGTAGCGAGCGGGCGGGTAGAGCTGCTGCGCGAAGTCAACGCGATGGCTCACCTCCTCGGGGGCGCTTTCGGCCCTGATCTGCAACTGGTCGCAGGCGGTGTTCTAGATCCTTCGCGCGTCGCGGGGCTGGGCGTCACGCTTTGGGTACGGCCAGCCGCCTAGGTGCGACGAGCGACGCCAGACATTGGAGCACCGGGCTGGTGCTTGAGCGACGTCGGCGCGCCACGACGTCGAAGTGCCTCGTAGGAGGAAGCCGCTTGTGTGTCTTTTGACCTTCGGCAGTCCCAGCCGATTCGGCAGAATTCATCGAATGACAGAACTTGCCACTCTCCCGGACGAAGAAGTCCTAGCGCGCTCCCGCCAATGGCGGACGCGTGCACTGCGCGGCGATGTGCACGCCCGAGGGTTCGCTCACGAGTACGAGGTCGAGGCACGCCGAAGGTTCAGCTTTGCGACGACCATCAAGACGCCGCTCGAGGCAAGTCGCGTAGAGCAGAAACGGTCTATCTGGCGGTTCTGGAAGAGCTAGCAGGGTGCTGAAATACCTCTCCCAGTCGGCGCGCGACAGCCCTCAAGCGTTGGAAGTTGACACCACCGACAGTTGCAACCCAAGACCCCAGACGATGCGCGGAGCCGATACCT
>NZ_JBPJZH010000008.1:0-102906 GCF_051216715.1 Variovorax restrictus | reverse complement strand
GCACTGTCCTGGCCAGCGGTCAGGACGTCAACAGAGCAATGGTTGCCGCCGGCATGGCATGGGCCTACCGGCAGTACCTCAAGGACACGTCCCTGTTGACAACCGAGGCCGCTGCACGCAGCAGCGGACGAGGTCTATGGGCAGATCCAGCGCCTGAAGCGCCGTGGGCTTGGCGGGCTCGCCGGCGGGCCGAACGTGAATGAAAGTCCGGTTCCGATGTCAAGCGAAATCGCTTCATCCGAAGTGATAACTAACCTTGCGGCAGAGCGTGGGACTTGTCCCACTTTGCGGTGGATAACTATGTGGAAATCGCGGTTGTGAAACCGCCAAGTTGTTGATCCGCATGGCCTGCCGACGCACTGCCTAGCGAATCAGCAATCCTCTATGCCGACGCCTCGGCATAGCACTTCGGGACGCGCGATGAGCGAGTCCGCCGAAAAAAATAGCTCCTCGCTCGCTCATGCAGGGGCGTTTGTGAAAAGGCCACGCGCGCCGACTTGCCACCCTTCCCCGTGGCTTTCCCCGCCGCATGAGCAGTCGCATTTGTGGCCGCGCGCGTTGGTGCATCGCGCGTCGCAGCGGACCTCGTCGCGCCTGGTTGCGTCCAGCACGCCCCACGACATGAAGCGGCCGCATCCACAAACGGCATCGCCCGTGCGCTTGCCATCACCACCGAACGCCTGGCCCGGGAGAATCCGAGCGCCATCGTTGGCGATGCGATACGGCGCGCTTCTGCGTCCGTGCGGATAGACCACGCGCCGGCCGGTCTTGCACGTCGTGCAGTTGTAGATAACGGCGGTCATGCCTCTGCCGGCCAGCGCGCGCTGCCATCAGAACGACCGCGCGCAGTGCTTCGTCTGGATCGTAGGGGCCTGCAATCAGCTCCTCTGAGACTTTGCTGAACACCTCGACCCAAAGGCCGCGCCGGTGCATCTCGCGCACGCGCGCCTGGACCTCGGGCACGGTATGCAGGAGTGTGAAGTCTTCGACGTAGGAGCAATCGACCTGTGGGCCAGTGGGTTTGCCCTCAACGCGGAAGCGGGGGCGCACGAAGGGCACGGCCTGGGCCGTTGCGGCGGTCATCGCGTGCTCCCAAGGGCACGGGAGATTGCGCACTTTGCCGCGTGCATGCTCTTGAAGCTGCCGGCCGTGGCCCCGCTCACGCGGCACGCTGGCCGGTCGCAGTAGCCGTGGATGAATGAACCCTTGTAGCTGATGGTGAACATGGTTTGATTTCCTCAAGCGTTCGCCAACTCGGCGAACAGTGCAGCCTCTTCGGCTTCGGACATTTCCAGCGGCACAGCCTCGGCCACGATGTAGCCGGCTGCGCGCAGTTGGTCGACGACACTCGCGGCGTGAGGCGAAAGCACCTTGCCGCCCTCGCCTCCCTCCGTCGCGTTGATGACGCGCCATGCGCCCTCGCCGGACTTGCTTTCGGGATAGAAGCAGGTAAACAAGCCATCGACGGCGCGGTAGGTGATGTCGGGTGCGGGTGCAACCCGCTTAGCGCCTGGGCGCGTGTTGAGAAATGACGGCATGGCTAGCGTTCCCTTCATGCTTCGGTCATGTCCAGCGCGCCCGCGCCCGTGCCGCAGGCACGGCCGTATCCGTCGTCATGGGTGATGAACACGCGGCCCGCCGTTGGGCTGTGCTTCACGCTCATGCGGTCGCTGTGCTTGTGGATGAATTCACCAGCGATCCGTTGAATCGAGTTGTGCGAGCCGCCGAAAAGCTGGACGTACAACAGATCCCCTTTCCGCCATTGCTCGACCGTCAGCGTAGGCACGCCAGCCTCGCGGAGGTTTCCCGCATAGGTACGGGACACGCGGTCGAGGCCGCGCTGCACGGCGGCATCCGAGTAGCTCCGGGTGAAATGCATGAAGTCGGCACAGAACCGCACAGGCTGACCGTCCATCATGTGATGCACCGACCCTTTGTAGTCGATGCCCGAATCGAAATAGGCGCTTTGAAACTTCCCGACGACTGCATCCACCTGGGCCTCGTTGGGGCCATCGGTCCACGACACAGACAACGAAGACCCCCCGCTGTACGTCTTGCCTCGCACGCTGAATTTCACGTCCGGGAATGCTTCCTTCAGCGACTGGCGCACCAGCTTGGAGGTTTCAGCGTTGGTCAGATACTTGGTCGTCATTGCGTTGGTTCCTTGGATTTAAGAAGGTGCCGGGCTCCTAGATTCAGAGCCCTTCAATGAAGGGTTTCGATCGCATCGGCCTCCTTCCCGGAGCTGGCCGCCGTTTTCCTGAGTTCTTCGCCCGGTGACATGCAGCGCACTCGAGGAAGGGAGAGCAATGGGGGAAGGCGTTCGTAACGCGCCGCGTTATGAAGACCCCCTTGCAGGCGCAGCCGGTCGCCCGTGAGCGAGGGAGCAAATTCACCGGATCCAGCGAAGAAGTCAGGGGAACGGGAGCACGGACCAGCCGGCCGATGGCGTCGAAACCGCCGCGCGGCGAGCGCCCTCTCGCGCCGCAGGACGCGACAGATCAGGTAAGTTCAGGCTTCGGCCTGGCGAAGCAAAAGGGGGGCAACGCCCCCCCGCTTAAACGAGGCCCTTCTCTGCCATGGAGAGGACGGTATTCCCGGCCACGATCATGTGATCGAGCACACGCACATCGACCATGGAGAGTGCGGTCTTGAGCGTCTGCGTCAGCATCTCATCGGCTCGCGATGGGGTCGCTTGGCCCGAAGGGTGGTTGTGAACAAGGATCAGCGCTGCAGCGTTGCGCGCCAGCGATTCCTTGATGACCTCGCGGGGATAAACAGACGTCTGCGACACCGTGCCGCGAAACAGCTCCACGTATTCAATGAGTCGATGCTGCGAGTCCAGCATCAGCACGGAAAAGACCTCGTGTTCCAGAGTGCTCAGCTTGGCCTTGAGGAAGTCCTGAACGAGCTTTGGCGAGTCGAAGACGATTTCGCCGCGCAGCTGGTTGCCGAGGAGATCCTGTGCAGCCTGGAGCACCTCAGATGCGGCGGCTGGTCGGTACTGTCCGGTTGCGTCACGCACCATGAGGACAGAGGTATCAACTGCGGTTTCGAACGAGAGGGAAAATTGCGACATGGTCGGCTCCGTGAATCGGGCGGGATTGCCCGGTACCGGCACCTGCACGGCGCAGCGCAGCTGTCAGGGCTCGTCGACGGCCGCAGGACGCAAGGGCGCGCCTTGGCGCGCTCGCAGGCCTTGACCGCGAGAACGACGTGCTACGTTGAAGGAAAACAGCAAGCCACCCACGCCTTTGTCTTGCGTGATCGCTTGAAAGGCACGATCAACTCGCACCAATTGATGGAACAAGCTCTGCAAACCAAAAAGAGCGAAGCCCCTTCCTGGATGAGCCCCCGCTATGAGAAGGAACGTCCGTCGTTGCTGCAGATCATGTGATTGAGGACGCGCAAATGAAGTAGCGAGCGCGTCCTCTGCCCTGTAGTGAGCTGCTCGCCTGCTCGTGACTACGTTGCGATGCTTATCCGTTGGGCCGAACATTCAGCGCCCGACAGTGCACCCGCCTGCGACAGGACCTTCGCGTATTCAGAAGCATCGGTGTCGCCTCTAGGCCACGACTATTCCGGCATCCTGTACTTGAGATTTCGAAGACTGCCAGCTGGATGGCGTATAGCGCGGACCAGGTCGCGAGGCACCTCAACAACATCGGGTGTGGTGGTCCCCGGCATGAAGATCATCATGGCCTCAGTCGTGCGTAGCATGAGAAACCCAGACAACGGTTGAACGGGCGATTCAGGATGCTCTCTTATTTCAACCGTCACCGGCAACCCGCCGCCATAGCCCACAGTTCGAAGGAAGAGCCCATATGTTGTGGGTGTGAAAAGCAGATAGAGCCAAACACAGAAATACGCAAATGTGCAAACCCAACCGACCGGCCTGATAACCCCTGGGTTAAAGGTGCAAAGCAAAACCAAGAAGCCGTAAATAAAGGCCGCAAGCGTGAGCCAGCTTAAATCTGGCTGCGAAATCCCATCGTTCTTACTAGCGGCATATATGACCCCCGCGATGACGACTCCACCGAACAACGATAAAGCCAGCTTCACTTAAAGGTTGGCCACGTAGACGTTGATCCGCATCGACAAATTTGCGGAGTGAAGTACTTGAAGGCCACTTCTTAGCGGCCCACTCTAGAGGAGTCACCAGCTGCCACCTGAACTGCCGCAGGAACAGAATCGGCACAACAAACGCTCCTGCTGCTCCGACAAGCAGGATGAAGCTCAGAAGCGTGACAGCAGCCTTCAGGTAGGGAATGCCTTCAAGAGGAGGCCGAAAGCCGAAATAGAGGGCATAACTATAAGTCGCGTACTCACTGATGAACCCCAAGAGACCGGCACCGCCAAGCGCTCCCAGCACCCCTGCTAAGACAAGCTTTAAGGGGAGAGTCCAAGGTAGCCACGAAGCCAGCTTTCGACCGTAGCGATTCAATTCTTCTAGCGGCCTCATGTGACCTGCTACCTCAGACTACGACGGACGACGAGCTGAAAAAAGCAGCTGCCGCCATGAGCGCGAGCGGCAACGCCGGCGCCACCCAGCGCACGATGCGCGACGAACGCGTGTCGGTCCAGAAGGCCGCGCGCCAGGTCAGAAAGCTCCCTGAGAAGAACAGCATGAGCAAGACGCCATCGGGCAGGAGCGCGGCCAGCGCGGGGAACACGGCCTGCACGCCCATCACCACAGCAGCCACGAATGCGGTTGTGATCGCAGGGGCGCACCAGCGGTTACGCTGGAAGAAGCCGGCTGGCTCGAAGTCCTCGGGGTAGTACTGGCTGTGCATTGGTGCATTCTCCTTGGTGTCGGTGTTAAGGGGCGACGCGCTCATGCCTCAACCGGACTTTTGCCGCACGGCGGTCAAGCGCGTTGTCTGGGCCGCGCATCGCATCGGCGATCGCGATGAACCGGCGCTTGTCGGAGCGCCGGACTTTGAAGGTTTCGTCGACCACATCGTTGACGCGCGCCCATTGATTCCAGGCGAAGCTGCGGCCAAGGCCTACCGTCGTGTTGCTGCTCGGGAAGCTCTCGCCGTTGCGCACCAGGTCTTCCCATGACGCGCCGAGTTCGACCTCATCGAAGCGACTATGCCGGCCGGTGAGCGCGTTGCGCTCCAGGACGAGCGCGTCGTCCATCAGCTCGGGTTGATGGGCAGCGAGCCAGAACAACTCCCAGTGCTTCGACGCAGGGCAGAAGAAGCACGCCGACTTGATCGGCACCAGGTCGGCGCCCAGCGCCTGGGTGATCGCGTCGATGCAATCGCCGCGCGCCCATCCGATGATCTGCAGCGGGTAGGCGAAATCGAAGTCGCCGTCTTGCTTCTTGAGGCTGCTGGAGCGCTTCACGTCGGCCTTGCCGCAGTCGTAGCCGATCAGCTTGGTGATCCGCAGGCCTGAGGCCTTCGAGGAGGTCCACAGCGGGTGCGGAGGCCTCGCGCCGGGTCCGGTCTTCGCGCCCTTGAGGAAATGATCCTGAGGCGAAGTCTTCCACTTCAAGCTGCAGCTTTTCATGCCGAAGGCGAGCGAGGGCAATGTCTCGTTCGCCATGCAGTTGCCGTACAGATCGACGTAGTCGGTGGAGGCCTTGGGGATCTTCCGGCACACGTCGACCGTGGGCCATCCCCACGCGCGCAGAACCTCGTTCATGCGCTCGATGTGTTCATAGGTCGCGCGCTTCTCGGCGCGCGTGTCTGCGAAGGTGATGACATCAGGCCGTATGCCGGCCTCATGCAGCGCGACGAGCATCGCAGTCGAGTCGACGCCGGCGCCGAAGCACAGCGCGAGCGGCTTGCCCGCGAGTGCCTCGCACAGGGCGGACTTTTGCGAAGCGGAAAGGATGGCTGTGCGACCAGCTGCGGCGGCGGCGTTCATGTGTGTTCCTGGTGGGCTGCGAAGCGCGAAGCGCTCCAATCACCGGGCGCCGCAAGGCAGCGCCCGGCCGCGGCGATCACTCGCCGACGATCACGACCAAAGCCGTGTTGACGTTGGTTCCTGCGTCCTTGAAGCTGCCGGCGGGCAGTGCCTCGTAGAACCCCCCCGAAGCGTCTGCAAGGGGCTTCAGTGCCGCCTGCTGGCGGGGGCCGTTGGCGCAGATCGCGACCAGGCGCCCACCACTACGCAAGAAGCTCAACGCGTGCCGGATATGGGCGATGTCCATCGCCTGCCCGAATGGCGGGTTCATCACGATCGCGTCGAACTTGCCGAGGTCGCGCGTATCGCAGCGGAGGAAGTCGCCGCAGATCGTCGTCACATCGGGCAGCGCCTGATTGAGGCCGACGACGAGCTTTGCATTCACCTCGACAGCAACGGCTTGCACGGATGCGGGGGCAACGGAACGGGCGACAGCGCGCAGCAGTGCGCCGGTGCCGGCGCTCGGCTCAAGAACCAGGTTCCCCGGCTGAATTCCAGCCTCCATGACGATGCGGTCGGCCAGCTCGTCGGGCGTGGGGAAAAGCTCCGGCGCGACGACGGTTTGCACGCCACCCGTGCGCAGCACTTCGCGCATCGTGTCGAATTCGGTTTTCGGCGCGGGTTGGTAGACGGCGCGCGGCGTCTTGCTCACTTCGCGCTCGACCGGCA
The DNA here is from genome assembly GCF_051216715.1 of Variovorax restrictus. Lineage (NCBI taxonomy): Bacteria > Pseudomonadati > Pseudomonadota > Betaproteobacteria > Burkholderiales > Comamonadaceae > Variovorax > Variovorax restrictus. The sequence goes on along the minus strand of NZ_JBPJZH010000008.1, from coordinate 96,321 downwards.
GGACCACGGGCGCGGCAGGCTCGGCCGCTGCTGCCGGTGGATCCTTGCGCTTCACATCCGTGACGAAGACGGGGACGAGGCTGCTGCGATGCACGACGGTGCGAACGCGGTGCAAGCCGACGACCGGGGCGCCCTCCTCTACCTTGATGTCTGGGCGTCCGGTGCCGGGGGTCATGCGCCGCGAGCCCTGGCCGAGCTGGCGCGAACCCTTGTAGTCCTTGTGCGTGGCTTCCCATTCGGCTTTGGTCATCTCGTGAAAACCGACGCCGGGGTAGTTGCACAGCGGCGGGAGCGTCGTCGCCTTCTTCACGGCTTCCTGTTCTTCGGCCGTCGCGTCCCGATAGTCCTTGATGTCTTCGATGGGCTTCACGCGCACGAAACGCGCATTCGTAGAAACGCTGTTGATTCGGCCGTCGACCTTGTTGACCTTCACGACCACCAGCCATTCGCCACGGACCAGGACGCGCCCGCCTGGCTTGATGTCGAAGCCGTCAGCCTTCAACCCGCCACCCTCAGCCAGCATCGCGCATTCGTAGGCGATCCGGTTGTTGTAGTGGGCTTCCCAGCGACGGTGCCGAACCTGGCCGCTCTCCCATGCCTTCACGGCCCGCGCGGCTGCGTCTTGGGGCGTGATACGGCCGCTGGTGAGCAGCGAATAGAGCGAGTCGTATTCGCCGGCATCGTTGAGGATGCGCGCGCCGTAGACGTCCGCCAGCTTCACGGCGACTTCATGCGTGAGGTCGGGCGTTGACCAGAGACGGATCGCGGTTTCGCCTTCCGCAATGGCGCGTTCCTGCTTGCGCAGATCGGCCTTCAAGCCCTTGATGCGGCGAGCGCGCACGGCGGGCAGTTCCTTGTACTTGGCATGAGCCAGCGCACCCGCTGCGCGGTCCTCCCAATACTTCGACGTGTCCCACATCTTCACGGCCTTTCGCATGCCGTTGTCCATGCGTTCCTTGTCCTTGCGTGCGCCGCGTTCGCTGTGGTGCCCGACCAGAATCGGCTGGCCAAACTCGAAGCGCTTAGCGATCGAGGAGACGGCCGCATGGGCTGCGCTGGCATCGGCCGCGCGCTTCTCGCTGTAGTTCTCGAAACGGTCGGCGCGTTCCTCGGCGCGCTCGACCAGGCTTGTGTCTTCGTCCCCGATTTCCCCGCAAAGCTCGATGAGCAAATCCTCCCGGCCCGGCGTCCACATCGGAGCCACAAAAATCTCCTGACGCGGTGCCCAGCTGAACCCCGCAGCCTTCACCCGTGCGTAAAGCTCGGCAGGCAGACGCGACACCGACGACAGCCGCAGCTTGTTGTCTTCCGGCGAGTAGGTCGCCGACATCCCCCGGTATGCCTTGCGATCGTCGTCCCCGCTGTCCTCTTTGCCCCCGAATTCCCCATCTGCTCTTTGGTGAGCCTCGGGGGGTGCGGGAGGAACGGCCGCGATGGAGAGTGTGTTGGTGACTGTGGTTGCTTCGCTCATGACTGGCCTTTCGTTGGTTGAAAAAATCTGCTCTTCGGAGCCGCCTCGACGCATGGCCAGCGCTGGAGCTGTGCGGTAGAGACGGAGCGCCGCAAGCCGCAGCCGTGGAGCGAAGCGAAGGGGACCGGGTGAGGACGTGCAGGAGCGCACGCGCGGGGCCAGCGCTATGCGTCGGAGAGAGGCGGTTCGGGGGGGCAGATCAACCAGGCGAGTGCTAGGTGATGGAGAGGGCAGGCGCCGACGGCGCATGCCGGCGTGGTGGTAGCTTGGTGCTCTGGAGCTGAGTCGAGTGCGCTATGGCATCCTCGTCTTCGATGCCTTGGCTAGGATGGACTGATGACCTGTTTCGAAACGTGCAGCTGTGTTTGTGGAGAAGCGAGCTTTGCTGCCTTCGACAAGGTCGCAGAGGTTGAAATGGCTAAACCGCCGTTGCTGAGGGAGATCGTCCATGCCGAAATCGGGTGGTTTATGGCGCGATCTTTCGAGGACCCAACAATGAACTCGGATAACTGGGGTCTTGGCAAAAGGAGTGGGGTGTACTTGCTTTGGTGGAAGGACGACTACTGCGCCATCCATGACCGTTTTCATATGCGTAGCCTCTACGCTGGGAAAGGTTTCCCGCTTCGACGCTTCTTGGCGCACTACGAAGACAAAGACTTCGAGGAACAAATGCTCGTCTACTGGACGTTCTTCCCTTGCAAAAATCGGATTGCGAAGTACTTGGAGCAGCTCCTGCTAGACACGTACAAGTTCCAGTTCAACAAGTCTGAGAACCCGGGACGCGAGCTGCTTTGCGCAAGCTTCACGCAATGCGAAGTTGACTGAGCGGCACACTGATGTTTTCACCATCGCTCACGAGCTGGCAGGCTCATTACGCGCGCTATCGGCGCTCGCTCGATCGCCTGAACGCAGACCATCGCGGCTCGGTCGACTACATGGACGATCTGCACCACTTCATGCAGGACTGCTGGCATCTGAAGGACTGGATCAAAGCTGACCAGGACCACAGCTTTCAGTCCGATGTCGAAGCACGCGTGCGTAGCTGCAGGTCGCTGATGATCGTGGCGGACTTGGCGAACGCGGCGAAGCACTTTGTTCTTAACCGCTCCAACTTGGACGCGAAGATAATCTCTCAGGGGGCGACGGTGCACGTCGGCGAAGGAAGGACGACAACCTTCTGCGTTGTTGCGCTTGGTGATGGCACAACGATGACGGCCGAGCAAGTAGTGTCAGACGCGGTACGAGACTGGGAAACTCTTCTAGATGCGCTCGCCTTGGACCGATAGCCGCCAACGGTGAGGCCGACTGCTCGTCGCCACCATGAAGAAAAGCCCGCCAGCGCGAGCTGGCGGGCGTCAAGGCTCCAGCGTTGGAAGGTAACGTCGGAGGCCGCTGGAGCAAGTCCATTGCCGCCGATTACCAGCCACCTGTTTCGTCTTGCTGCACCGATTCCGCTGCAGGAAAGAACTGACATTGCGGTCCTCGATGCCCGCGTCAGCCGAGCGCAGTGAGGGAAGGATGGATGCCCGCAGGGGTCGAGACGCTACGCGGCTCGATGCGCAGCACGACAGCCCGGCCGGCTACGCCGGCGACGCCAGACAACCTAACGGTCAATTTAAAGGACAACGATAATAGAGGCTCTACATACCCATGTTCAAGGAGATTCCCGTGCCGATAACCGTTACCGCCCTCGCCCTCCTCGCCCCTCTTGCCCTTCTTGGAACCGCTCACGCCGACGACTACGGTTGCAAAGTCTTGCTCTGCATGGCCAACCCCAACGGACCCACTGCCGAGAACGAATGCAAGCCACCGATCGAGCGCTTCCTCAGGGAACAGGCCAAGAAGCCCCCGGAGAAAAAACCGACGTGCGAGGAAGCACAGCCGGCCACGATGAAATTCGGGCTACGAGGCTTCGATGCTTGTCCAGCTGACACCTCGGCGCTGGGGCAAGGAATCCCAGCAATCCAGCTGACCCCCGTGGTCTACAAGTCCATGACGACGGCCAATCCGCAGGGAAACCGGATGGAGATTTTTCAGCCACTCACTCTGCCACCGGGAATCGTGATTCAGACGGGTATTGGAGAAGGCCAAGGGATCGGTTTCTTGGACGGTCAGGCGATGAAGACCTGTGTGGCCAAGCCGCTCGGAACGCTGACTGTCAATCTGGAGGGTTCCGAGTCCTCGACGTCCTTGTCCGTGTTCGAGAAGATCGTCACCATGGCGCCGCCGCTGTCGCCACGCGTAGTCGACATCTTCATCAACGATCAGCTCTATCGGTCAACTCGGTACTGAGCCAGCGAGGCCGACATGAATCTGAGCACACTGGAATTGTGTCTGCTAGCCGGCTGCGCCGGCGTAGCCCTTGGTGTGGCTGCTTCGTCGCTCATCGAGTGGTTCCTGCGCCGGGGACCGAAGAAGAGCGACGGCGACGAAGTCGCGCGACGCCTGGTTCCTGCCCTGGAGGCTTTCATCGAGGAGTGCGCGGTGGTTGCGATCAACGTGCGGAAAAGCTCGCGCATCGCGCTGCCGAGAATTGCCATGCCGCAGCTTGACCTGGCCGAGCACGATGTCAGCCGGAGGCTGTCGTCAGAGCTGCTCGGCGCGGTGCTGGAACTGGCGTTCAAGGTGCAGGCGTCTGCGGATGCGCTCGCGTCAAATTTCAATGCCTCCAACTTGCCAGCAAGAGGAACGCCAGCGTTCGTCGACTTCTTCGACATGCGCCGATCGCAGTACAGCGTCCTGGGGCTTGAGGCGTATGAGCTGCTCGGGCGGATCGGCACCCATTGCGGTCACGTGCCTACGTTGACTGCAGCCGAAGCAATGAGAAGTGCGCTGGACGAAATTCATGGCCGCCGCGCGGCCGAACACCGGAAGTCGGAGGGCATGCGGATCGTCATGAAGCTGATGCTGCCGGACGATCCTGATCTCTGGGAGCCGCCACGGCCTGACGCGACGCTCCAATGGATCGAGAAGCATCTGCCGCATAGAACACTTTCGGCCGCCGTGACGGCCTAAAAAGTCTTGAAGGCTCACTCCCTTTGGACCAAGAAGCAGCAATGCTGAACTGGTATCGATTCGACTCGTTGGACGCGACGAAGCTTGTGGATCTGGATAAGTTCTTCGCGGACGTTTGGTTATCCAGGCGCTGATGATCTTCACGGTTGCGCCGCGGGCCAAAAGGAAAGGCCCGCCACCTTTCGGTGGCGGGCCTATGGAGATGCAAGGGCTGCTTAGCGGCCGTCTCGGTCCGAGTCACCAGGGATGGCACGCTCCACTGCGTTGCCAGCACGCTCCCATGCGTCCCGAGTGGCGTGCTTGGCGTGTTCCCATTCCAGCTTCGACTTGCCGCGGGTCGTCCCCCAGTCGCGGCTCAACTCTGGTTCGACATCGTCGAAGGAGCGATCTGGGTTGCGCGAATAGGCGTCTACCCCGTTGCGATAAGCCGGACCGTAGTCGTCGTAGGTTGAGCCAGGCGTTATATACGGGCGGCTGGAGTAGTTTTCCTTCCAGTAATTGTCTTCAGCGACTGGATCGGTCTTCATGCTCCGTCCCGCAACCGCTCCGGCCACAGCACCCACAGCAGCCCCAACGAGGGCGCCAACCGGACCGGTCATTCCTCCGACTGCGGCACCTGCAGCGGCTCCACCGGCAACGCCCCCTACTGCACCGCCCACGACGGCACCCGTTCCAGTAGCCGCGGGCTTGTCATTGTTGTCTGCCATTTTGCGTTCCTTCGAAGTTGACGAGGCCTTTAGGTTGCTCATCCTTGGCGCCCCGCGAGTGCTCAAACTTGCCCTGAAGACGCGAGCTGTGACCTCCCAGCGGCGCAATCCAATACCTACGTCCGCCGCCACTGGGATGCATCGAAACACTCTTTCTGGTGAGCGGTAGCTCGTTCACTTGTGTGCCCCAGGACGCTGGCTTAAACCGCCGATCGCAGCGCGATCGCAGCGCCCCCTGACGCTGCGCAGAGAGTTTCGGCCTGGTTGATGTCAAAGTGATCAGTCCTTCAGCAATCGCAGGCCTGGATGGCATCGGGAAAATTCCTATGCCATCAGAGGCTTGAAGGCGCAAATCGAACGTAAGAGGACTCCTACAATGCCCTGAAATGACGTTCGTCACGCCGATGGAGCCTCATCATGGATTGGACCTACGACAAGATGACCGAAGCGCTCAAGCGCGACGACCTGGTAGGCGCGCTGAAGGTGCTAAACGATCGGGTACCGCATCGCTACAGCGCGGTCTATCGCAAGGCACCAGACGACTACCTGGTCATCGTCGCGTTCGTGGACAAGCAGGGCGAGCCCTGTCCGTCCTTCCTGCTTTCAGTGCACCGGGACGTGAGCTTCTGCCAGTTCGCCATGAAGCACGAAGATGGTTTCCGGACGAGCAACTCCATCGAGGACAAACGCCTCGACGGGCACCCGTATCAAGGCCTGATGAACTCGTACCACGCAGCGCCTTTCATGAGCGTCGACGGAAGGGTCAAGGGCACTATCTGTCATTTCGACAAGAGGGCGCTGCCGCTACCCGACGAAGATTTCGAGCTCCTGCGGCTTGCATCGCGCGTCTTCCCGATTCATCTCCGCCAAGCGCTGGAGACAGTAAGGGATCCGAAGCGGGACAACGCGTGAAGCAGAGTTGAAAAATTTGCTCTGTAGCGCGCGAGCAAGCCAAAATAGTCGCGCAGAGCACGCGTTACATAAGAGGACTAAACCCTGTATTGCCAGAATGAGGACGCGATAGGTAGTCCTCGATCCAAAGGCGTGCTTTAAGCGCCAGGCGACGGTGAGCATCTTGTTCAGATTCAGCACCGATGATTGACAAGCGGCAAACCTGCGCTCCGTCACGTTGCACATCGCCAAAGTAGTGCACGGCTTCCCCTACCCGTTCTGAGCCCAGTGTCATCGTCCAGTCTGCCGGAGCCAGCGGGCCTCCGGGGTTATTGATGGTAGGGTGCAGATTCATCGGCAGTCAGCTCGAGTAGATCAGCAATTCTCACCTTTCGAGCTGGCAACTGACCCCCGTGGCAGTTGCTTTTCCCAAGCGCTGGTGGAATCGAGCTTCTTTCTTGGCGCCTATGCCTATGAAGGTAGTCCCCGATCCATTCCATTACGCTGATGTGTGAGGCTTTGATCGCGTCCTCTTTGAAGAATTTCGACCAAGCATTGAGGCTAATCGCGCCCGAACAGGTGTGCTACCTCTTAGAGGGTTGCTCCGTCTTAAAAAGGCCGCGCACGTTCAACGCAGCTAGGCCCACCTGCAGGGCGATCAACGCCCAAGCTTGTGTGTAGATGCCCCAGACGACCCAGAGCACATTGCTCAACAAAAAAACCCAGAAACCCGTATTGCGGCGCCCCTTTGCATTAGAGCCCACGAGATAAGCGGCGGCCAGCGAGGCGGCGAAGGCGGGCCACTGAATAAGATCGAGCCAGTTCATGGTTCAGGCGGCGGCGGAAGTAAGCCCCTGCAGGCGCTGAGCGACTGCCTGAATCAGCGCGTCGGCGAAGCCACCCGGCGCGCGCGCCACGCGGCGAGCACTCGTACACACACGAGGGCGGGCGCTCCAGCTGATTTTCGCTCCAATGCGCTCAAGGGAGGCGATCAGCTCTACGTCCTCACTGCAGGCGAGGGGTCGAAAGCCACCAGCGCGCCGATATGCCTCGGCAGAGATGCCCAGATTGGCCCCGTGTATGTGGCGATGGTCGTCTGCGTCGCAGTAGGTCTCGGCGAAGTGGCGCGACAGGAGCTGGGCGTGCTCCGCGTGAGGCGACCAGTCGCTGACTTCGACGGTGCCGCAAACAGCATCCGCATCGAGCGCAAGCTGATCCGCCAGCCAGTCGGGCGACACCAGCGTGTCTGCGTCCGTAAAAGCAAGCCAGCGCGCCCCGCGCGCGAGCATCAACTCGGCACCCGCCGAACGAGCCACGCCTACGTTACGCGCCTGGACCGGAAGGCACAGCGCGCCGGCCCTGGTTGCAAGGATTGAGGTGTCATCCGTGCAGGCATCGGCAACGACGACCACTTCGACCGGCTCGGCGAACAGGCCCTGGCTGTGCATGCATGCTCGTGCATGCGCCACGCAGTCCTCGATCAATTCTTGTTCGTTGTGCGCGGGGATGACGATGCCGATCATGGGTGCTCCAGGTTGCGGCACAACGTAGCGAGCCACTTTGATGCTCCCCGTCAGTTGAGGTATCCGGGCGTTGTAGGTTGGCTAGCCACGGCGGGTTTATTACTCAGACTTTGAACCAACCTTCGCGCGATCCGACGTCGATTTATCCGCCTGACAGGCGTCGAGTCGAATTCCTACGAATGGCCATGCGGACCTGTATTAATTTTTGGCCCCCTCTTAGCAAGACACTGACATGGCCAAGAAACCTGCTGCTCCCGCGGTCCCAACGCCTGCAATCAACGCGGCGCGTGCCGCCGCGCGAAACACCGACAGTGCGCCCGCCAACCCGGCTCCGCCAGCGGCTGGGGCCGGGGATCCACCTGCCCAGAAGGCCATCGACACCCAGACGCTAGCGGCGGCGATGCCGGTGAATGAAAACAAGCCGCTCGAACACGGCGAGGCCAACGCCGCATCCGCCCCAGTAGGGCTGACCGCTACCCCTCCTTCGCGCCTTCCCACCGGCAGCACCCTTTCCGAGGCGAACACCTCGGACAAAGTGGGCACATCCGCCAGCGAAGGCGTCAATGCGACCATCGACACGCTCGATCGAGTGCGTGTCGACTCCAGCGGCCAGCGCCTAACGACGAATCAGGGCGTGCCTGTTGCCGACAACCAGAATTCTTTGAAGGCCGGCGCCCGTGGGCCGGCGCTGTTGGAGGACTTCATCCTTCGCGAGAAGATCACGCATTTCGACCACGAACGCATCCCGGAGCGCATCGTGCACGCCCGCGGCTCGGGCGCCCATGGCTTTTTCGAAGCCTATGAACCGCTGACGAAATACACCAAAGCGGCTCCGTTCAAGGAAGCCGGCAAGATCACGCCGGTGTTCGTGCGCTTCTCGACGGTCGCCGGCGAGCGGGGATCGAAGGACACGGCACGCGACGTGCGCGGCTTTGCCGTCAAGTTCTACACCGACGAAGGCAACTGGGACCTAGTGGGCAACAACATGCCGGTGTTTTTCATTCAGGATGCGATCAAGTTTCCTGACCTGGTCCATGCTGTGAAGCCCGAGCCGCATCATCAGATGCCACAGGCGGCCAGCGCGCATGACACCTTCTGGGATTTCGTCTCGCTCATGCCCGAGTCGACTCACATGCTGATGTGGCAGATGTCGGACCGGGCCATTCCGCGTAGCTACCGGATGATGCAGGGCTTCGGGGTGCACACGTTCCGCCTGGTCAACGACGCCGGCGAGTCGTTCCTTGTGAAGTTCCATTGGCAGCCCAAACTCGGCACCCACTCGCTGGTGTGGGAAGAGGCGGTCAAGATCTCGGGCGCTGACCCGGACTTCCACCGCCGCGATTTGTGGGAGGCCATCGAGGCCGGCGAGTACCCCGAATGGGAACTGGGCCTGCAGATCTTCACCGAAGAGCAGGCCGAACAGTTCAGCTTCGACATCTTGGATGCCACAAAGCTGATTCCGGAAGAACTGGTGCCGGTACAGATCGTCGGTCGCATGGTACTCAACCGGAACCCCGACAACTTTTTCGCCGAGACGGAGCAGGTGGCGTTCTGCACGGCGCACATCGTGCCCGGCCTGGACTTCACCAACGACCCGTTGCTGGCAGGGCGCATCCATTCCTACGTCGACACTCAAATCAGCCGCCTGGGCGGGCCGAATTTCCACGAGCTGCCTATCAATGCCCCAATCGCGCCAGTGCACAACAACCAGCGCGACGGTATGCACCGCCAGGCCATCAACCGTGGTCGGGTGGCCTACGAGCCGAATTCGCTGGCAGGCGGTTGCCCGTTCCAGGCAGGGGCGGCTCAGGGCTTCACCAGCATTGCAAAGCGTCTTGACGCCAAGGAGAGCTCGGACAAGGTCCGGATCAAGCCGGAGAAGTTCGCCGATCATTACACCCAGGCGCGCCTCTTCTTCGAGAGCCAGTCCGAGGTGGAGAAAGCCCACATCGGCAATGCGTTCCGCTTCGAGCTTTCGAAGGTCACGGTGCCGGCTATTCGCGAACGAATGGTTGCCGGACTGATCAATGCCTCACCCGAACTGGCTGCACGGCTTGCGCAGGACTTGGGGATGGCGCTGCCGTCAGCCCTGCCGAAGGCGCTCGAGAACCCGGCGGAGCCTGAGGTGCAAGTGTCGCCAGCGCTTTCTCTTTTGGCCAGACCAGGTGACGGAAGCATCCGCACGCGGAAGGTTGCGATCCTTATCGACCACGGGGTTGAAGGAAAGTCACTTGGAAAGCTCATAACCGCGCTGGTGGAGGCCGGTGCGGTGCCCCGCCTTCTGGCTGCACGCCTGGGGACGTATGTGGCCGCCGGCGGCGAAGAGTTTGAAGCCGACGCGACCATGGAGAACACACCGGGCTTGCTGTTCGACGCCCTCGTCCTGCCGGACGGCGCGGCCGCTGTCGAGGCTCTGGACGCCGACGCGCACACGCTGGAATTCTTGCGCGACGACTACTGGCACTGCAAGACGATCCTGGCCTTCGGCGCCTCCGAAGCATTGCTCGCTGAAGCACAGATTCCTCTGACGCTCCCCGACGGGTCGGCGGACACAGGCTTGATCTTGGCCGCGGCTTCAGATGCTGATGAAGCAATCGTCGACTTTATCGCTGCCATGGGCCTACACCGCCACTACCAACGCGAGAACGATCCGCCCAAGGCGAAGGTGAGTGCCTAGGACGCATCGACGGTCGGCTGAGAACTACGACTCATAGGGTCTGTGCTCAGTGGACCGGGACCGGGGTACTTGCAGCAGGGCAGCAACGACAGCTGTGGGGCTAATCCACATGAAGGCACGCGGCCTGCTGCATTCCAGCTAAGTTTTGAGCCCAGGAAACCTGATGGTGAACGTAGTGCCTTCATCCATGCCCGACCGCACCGCTACTTCACCGCCGTGGGCCTGCGCGATCTCGCGAACGATGTAGAGCCCAAGCCCCACGCTTCGCGCAGCCCCTCCGGGGGCACCGCGCACCATCGGCTGAAATAGCGTGGGCAACGCCTCCTCCGGAATCGGCTTGCCGAAATTCTGGACCTCAATAGCGCATTCGTCAGAGCCGGTTCGGGACCTGACCGTCACCTGCCGCCCTGGGTCGCCATAAGTCATGGCATTCGAGACCAGGTTACCCATCGCCTGAGCGATCCGATCCGGGTCAGCACTGCAGGTTCCGGCGCCCTCTTGTACATGCTCGATGTGCCGGTCAGGGTAGGCCGTCCGGAGTTCATCCAAAGTCTCGGAGACGGCAGCATGCAAGTCAATGGCGCTGATCTTCACCGACAGGCCCTTGCCCACGCGAGCAGCGGTGAAGTCCAGCAAGTCCGCGATGAGGCGGTGAGCACGCTCCGTGGAGCGCGATATACGACCAAGCACTCGAAGCTGATTGGAAGTCAGCTCGCCGCGTGACAACGCGATCAGCCCAAGGTGAATGGCGGAAAGGGGGTTGCGAAGATCATGGCTGACGATCCCCACCATCTGCTCAGCAAAAAGCGCCCGGTCCTTGGCCTCTTCATGCAATCGCGTCGACTCGCGAACCAGAATCTGCAGTTCTTCGCGGGAGGCAAGGAGCTCACGCTCGTAAATGTCCCGATCGCGAGCAATGAAGATAGCCAAGTCGTGCACGATGGCCCCGGCGCGCTCGCGACGGACGGCATTCAGAATCATCGGAAGCACAGTGCCTTCGCGGTGCTTCACTTCCAGCTTGACCTCGGATACCGACCCCTGCATCTGAAGCAAGGGAGCCCAGTGCGTCTGGTGAAAGATCCGCCCTCCCATGGTAAGCAGATCCTGAAATCGTCGAAGCCCGACCAGGTCTTCCTTTTCCATGCCAAGCCAGGTGCAGAACGTCTGGTTGGCAGAAAGGATCATCCCCTTCGCATCGGTGGTGAGCAGTGCGCACGGCGCTTCATCCAGCGGCGCCGGTGCCGCGCTGGGACGCTGGGGCACACCTGAGCTCAAAAGCCGCGCCTGGCCAAGAAGGTGTCGATAGCATCCGCGCTCGCGCTAGGAGCGCTCAGATGGGGGCAATGGCCGACGTTCTCCACAATCACCAACTCGGCGTCGGGCAGGGTCTGAGCCATGTATTGACCAACCTCCACAGGAGCGATGATGTCTTCGTCGCACTGGATGATGAGCGTAGGCGTTGCCAACCGCGGCAGGTCGGCACGATGATCCGAGAGGAAGGTTGCACGCGCAAAGTCAGCCGCAATTTCCGGATCGGTGCGGCAGAAGCTGTTGACCAGCTCTTCACCAAGCTCGGGCTGCCCCGGCGCACCCATGATTGCCGGGGCCATGTTGCTTGACCACCCGAGGTAGTTTCCCTCAAGCGTTCTCAAAAGGCCTTCGACGTCTTCGCGGGAGAAACCCCCGACATAGTCTTCGTCGTTAACGTAGCAGGGGGATGGACCGATCATGGCGTGAGCTGTGAAAAGGCCTGGTGCCTTCAGGTCAGCCAACACGCCGATCATCGCGCTCACCGAATGGCCAACGAAGATCGTGCGACCCTGACCGAATTCGCGCGCAATCTCTACAAGGTCGCTGGCGTATCCGTCGAGAGTGGAATACTTGCTCTCTTCGTAGGCGGTCAGGTCTGAATTTCCGGCGCCTACATGATCAAAAAGGACGGTGCGATACCGCTTGGCATAGACTGGTTCGAGCAAGCGCCACATGTTCTGATCGCACCCGAATCCGTGGGCAAAAATGACGGTATCCGTGCCCGAACCGCGGACGGACACGTTGTTGCGCTCTTTGGTGCTCATTGGTTCTCCGTTCCGCGGCCATTCCGCGAGCCGGCAGATTGTGGCAGGAGGGCGCGCGGTGTCCGCTTCCCGGCTACTCTCGCTCGGTTGGGCCGGAGCTGGCGGCTTAAAAAACCAGTCCAACATCAGGGCTGCAGGTCGAGGGCTACAACGGTGCGGCGCAGCTCCGCGCTGACCAATTCGGCGACGTGGAAAATTTCCGTACAACAGGAAAAGCTCAGGATTGCTGCTGCTGGTGATGCCGCAAGCAATGATCCAGGAACTCCTCAAACTCGCTCGTCTTGTCGTAGACAGCCAAGGCTCCTAGCGCCAGACAGCGATTCCGATTTTCTTGGGTCGCCGAGTTGGTCAGGACGATGACCTGCTCCCTGGCATTTTGGGGTGTGAGCTGCTCCAGCACCCCAAACCCAGTACCAGCTTTCAGGAACAGATCCAGAACGGCCAGTCGCCAGGTGCCGTGGTGATCGTTGAGCCATGCAATGGCTTGGGCCTCAGTTTCAGCGGTGCCAATGACTTCAGCATCGCAGATGCTGTTGATCGCTTCCCGGATGGCTTCGCGAAGCTTGGGATCGTCTTCAACAAGAAAGATCGGTAAAGCCATGAGTTTGAGGTGCTATGACCGCTCAACTGTGACTGTGAGACTTGACGCCATATAGAGGCCTCTCGAAATGCCGTTCACAAGGCGCATCTGTATCGCGGAGGCAAGGCGATTACGCCCTGCCTCGTAGATAGTTCAACGATGGCGCCTACAGATCGCGGGCTCGCCCACCCAGCGTTGCGCAATAAGCCGCGACGAGCGCACCTATAACCAACGAAATGAACAACCAAAGCGAACCGTAGGAAGCCGTCTTGCGCGCTGTATCAGCAGCTTCTTTCGTTTTGGCAATGGCCTCGTCAGTAGTCGCCTTCGCGCGCGCGAAGGTGTCATTGACCCGCTTTTCGGCATCGGCTTGACTGATACCCGTGCGCTGCGCGACCACTTGCGCAACATAGCGCGTGTCCTCTGGCGTCATCGCGCCAGTGCGCAGGCTATTGGCGAAGATACGGCCGAGTTCCGCCGTTGGTGCGGGTCCTTCGGACTGGGCAACTGCGGCCGGTGCCGGTGCATTTGGCGCGCTTGCACTGTCCGTCTGACCGGGAGTTGAACTCGCTGGGGCTGCAGCGCCAGTTGGAGCAGGAGCCGCAGCTTTGCGCAGGAGGCTGTCTGTCCAGTAGGCGAGCGGACCTGAGCCTGAGTCTTCGCCCATGCGGCTGGCGCCGAGCGCACCAGCAGCTGCGGTGCTCGCGGCTCCGCTGGCCAGGCTTGCCCCTGCGCGAGCGCCAGCGCTCAGCGTGGCGCCGGCAGCGGACATGAGCAGCGCAGCCGTCACCAAGGTCGCAGCCGCCCAGGCCAGAAATCCGTGAGCGGTATCGCGAAAGCCAACCTCCTCAGTGCGAAGGCTGCTCCACTTCGCACGCAGCCGCCCTGCGATGTAACCGCCTAAGCCAGAAGCCACAACCTGGGTGAAAGTGATCCAGAAGACACCGGCGATGCCGATCGTCTTCGCCTCCGCGCCCTGGCCTTCCCAGGGAGAGGCCAAGCCAAGGCCCATTCCAGCCCCTAGGAGCACCATGATCAAGGTCAGCGCCGCCGCGGCTGTGGCCCCCGCAAGGATGGCTCCCCATGAAACGCCACTTCCGGCGGCTGCGTAGTCATCGGATCGAAATCCGTGCTGCTCGGTTGTGCCTTGCTTGCCGAAGGCATCGTTGGATGATGCGTAGGTGTTCATGTCTGCTCCTCATGTGTTGGAACCAGAAGGAAAACCTCTGATCCGGCGCCTGAGGGTACGTCTTGAACTCTTCTAGCCGTAGGCGCTGCGGCTACTCTGCAATTGGACGCGAATCAACCTTTCGTTAGACTTTTCCCGGGCCACTGGGGCCCCGAGCGTGCGGCGGAGCAGCTGCCAGCACTCAATACCGCGAAGCCGTAGACCTGGTCAATGCTAAGGAGGCGCCGCCTCGTCGACGCAAGGAAATTCGAAAGTAATCCCCGTCGGTGAGCTCGCAGTGCACCTCTCCACTGAAATGGATCATTGCAGCATCGTGTGTAGTAGTTTCATCGCTCGCTGAACTCCTCGTATGGACAGAGAAAAAAAGCCCGCTGGCGGTGGTCGCCAGCGAGCCAGGCCGCCGGCGAATCAGCCGCCGCGGCTATCCCTAGATCGTTGGAACCTAGCCGAAGTTCAAGCGGACTTGCTTGCTGGCCGCGTCGACGGCGTCGGCGGCGCCCTGGGTCAATTGCATCCAGCTCTGGAAGTCCAGGAGCATCGGTTTTCGCAGCGACTGGACCCGCATGCGCGATCGGCGCCCACGGCGAAGGGCGCCGGGTGCAGTCGGCATGGAAATCTCAAGGGAGGTCTGTTTAGGCTTGCGCATGAACCCACTATGGGCCGCGGTGGTCGGCGGCATGTAGGCCAGGACAGATCGGCGTTGGCAGTCGGCACCAAGCCTGGGCATAGGGGTCTGCGGACGGCAGGCGCCTATGGGTTATTTCGATGGCTTCTTCGCGGGGGTCTTCGCAGCGGTCTTCTTTGCGGCAACGACCTTCAGGGCAGGCTTGGCAGCGGCCTTCTTTGCCGCAGTCTTCTTGCTCGGCTCGGCAGGTGCTTCGAACCGAGCCAGGATCTCTGCGATCTGGGGCGAGGCAGCCGCCGCAGCCTTGGTCTGACTCATGTGGCGTTCCGCTTGCTGAAGCCGGTAATGGGCTTCGGCGAAGCGAGAAATCGTCTTGACGATGTTCTGCTTGGAAGTGCCGACACGCGTCATGATGACCCCGGTCGGGAGCCCCATGACGTAGTGCGCCAATGCAATCTCTTTCGAGACGCTGCCGGCTCGAGTTGCGAAGAACGGCATGACCGCCTCGAACGTTTCGAGAGACATCAGCTGGTTGTCGGCGGGTTGTTTCATTTACTTCGCTGCAGTGATCTTGGCCAAGGCCTTGTCGACCTCGAATTTCTCCGCCTTGCCCTGCCCTTGCAGGAACGCGACGAGATTGAAAACCTCGACCGATCCTTTGCCGAATTCGTTGCGCGCGATTCCGGCGATCAGGGCAGGTGCGAGGTCATCCGTCTTCTGGCCGCGCTCGAAAAAACTCTCGCCTTGCTTGACGATGAGGTCCATGTCGGCCTTGGGAACGGAGGCCAGGATGGTACCAATATCCGCGCCCGATTTACGCGAAGAGTCAACTAAAGTAGCAACTGCTTTTTCGTATGGTTTTTGGGGTGCAGTTGGAAATATCGAGCCGCCTGCGCTCACAGACGGTGCGCCAGGCTCCTCCATGGAGCGATCGCGAGGGGTGGCTGTCGACGGCTTCGCCGCGCCGGGCTTGCCCGCTGCGGGCGGCGTGGCCGCCCTGGTGTGGGCCTTGGCGTCCTTCTTGGCTGCATCGGCCTTGGCGCGCAGATCCTTTCCGCCGACACCCGGCTTTGCGGCCGTTGCTTGGTCGACCAGCGCCTTTGCCGCGGCCGGGTCGCTGCGTTCGAGTTGGCGAACGCTGTTGATGGCGGTGACGTCGGCCGTGATCTTCTCGTTGACCAGGCGCTGAGCCTGGGGCGGCAGATCCAGCAGGTTCAGCCGCTGCGTGATCCACGGCTGTTTCTTCTTGAGCTTCAAGGCGAGCGCTTCGCGGTCGCCCTTGAGCGCGTCGAGCATCTTCTTGAGCTGACGCGCCTCTTCCATCTGCGTGAGGTTCTTGCGATGGATGTTCTCGATGAATTGCGCGTCGACCGCTTCTTCATCCGACAGCGTGCGGATGAGGCACGGGATCTTTTCGAGGCCAGCCATCTTCGCGGCGCGCAGGCGGCGCTCGCCGGCGACCAGCTCGTAGCGACCACCAGGGCGCACACGCAGCAGGATCGGCTGGATGACGCCATGCACCTTGATCGTGTCGGCCATCTCCGCGAGCGGGTTCTCGTCGTCCTCGAATTCCTCGCGGACCTGGTCGGTGACATCGATCAGCGACAGCAGAATTTCAGTCGGCTGAGCCTGCTTCACGCTCTTGAACATCTCGGTCATGCTCTGACCGAGGGGGTTTTTCACAGCGTCAGTCATTTGGACGTTTCCTTCAGGATCATTGCGCATGCATCCGACCATTCCTTGGCGGCCTTCTCGTGGCTGGAGCCTCGTGGACTTGCCCAGACAGGCTGACGGGCGTTGACGGCCTGGCGCACGGCGGCACGTTCGGGCAGCTCTGCGGGAAAGACATGATCCCCGTGCTCATCGCGCATGGCTTTGACCATCGCGCGTTCCTTGGCGCTACGGCCGTTGGTCTTCATGAGCAGGATGCCCAGGTTGCGAAGCCCGGGGTTGAGGCCCGACTGGACACCTTGGATCGTGTCGAAAAGCCGGCCGACGCCGCCCATTTCGTACAGGCCAAGCGTCATCGGCACGATGACGAAATCGGCGATCGACAGCGCGCCGATGAGCAGTGCATTGCGTTCAGGCGGTGTGTCGATGACGCACAGGTCGAACTTCGATGCACGCGCGCGGATCGCGGCACGCGCCCGCAACAGCACGTCCGTCGTCGCGCCGATGTACTCGTAGAGTTCTTCGTTGCCCGCCGGGATGATGCTCATGTGGTCATCCACAGGCTGCAGCGGCTTGTTGACCGGGCTCTCCGAGAACAGGTCCAGCGTCGTGAGGTATGCCGGATCCGGCACAGCCACATTGCATCCCAGCGACAGGCTCGCCTGAGGGTCCAAGTCCACAAGCAGCACGCGCATGTTCGCGGCGGCAGCGGCGAACGCGAGATGCGATGAGAGCGTCGTCTTGCCGACGCCGCCCTTCTGGTTGGCAATTGCGATTGTTTTCATGGTTCCTCACGGTGTTGGGATGTCGTGAGTTTATCTTAATCGACAACTTAAACGACAACTTAACACCATCACTGCAGTTCTAGGTCGGCATAGAAAAGCCGCGGCCCGGGGAGGGTACGCGGCTTTATATCTGAGCCGGCCGGCAGTTCCGGCCTGTCGATTGTCACTGAGGCGTGGGCACCAGGTAGTCCAGCAGCTGAAGGGTCGTCGAGTCGCCGCATGTCTCGTCGTCGACAGTGACGATGTCATGGGTGCTCATGTGGATCAGCAGGTCGGTGAGGCGGCGTATGTCCGAATCAGAAGCTCGCTCGTCGTTGCCGCAAGCCTCCAGAGCATCAAGCACCTGGATGCGAGTGAAGGATTTCGAGGGTTGGGGAGCACGGAGGGCGTTCATTTAAGACTCGAAGATGGTTGCTGGCTGAGCCGTTGAAAAGGTAGTTCGCGTTTCTTGAATGCACTGTAGGCGGTCCCGTCCTACGTAGGAATGTGCAGATTTGTACATATGGAAACAGAACGGTGGACTAAAGGAGACCATTAGCATTCACCCCGCAGCGGCCTGAGCATTTCGCATGCGAAATTGGCTCAGGTCAGGCTGGCCGTCGACGTCGTTCGCGCTCGCCTTGCAGCCCGTGGCACGCCAGGCCGAGCAGCTCCAGAAATGGCCTGAGTTGTCGCGTCGGGCAACGCGACGCAACTGGCCTGCGCAATCCGGGTCGGGGCAACCAATTCGCTCGACCACAGGCAGATCAGCCTGCGCTTGGCCAACAAGGCCAGAGACGAAGGCGACCTGGTCACTGACGAATTGCTCGATGCTCCGCGCGCCCTGCTCTATCTCGCGCAGCTGGCGTTGGAAATGGGCAGTGAGCGAAGGGCTCTTGACCTCGGGCGGCAGCATCGCGAGGACGGCACGGCCGGCCTCGGTGCTGACAAGCCATTTCCCGCTGTTGGTGAGGAAACCGCGACGCTTGAGTTCTTCGATGATCGCGCCGCGCGTGGCCGGCGTGCCGATGCCGTCGCCATCCTTCAATGTCTTGCGGTCCTCAGGATCCTCCATGTAGCGAAAGACGTTCTCCATGGCCGGGGGCAAGGTGCCTTCGGTAAAGCGCTTCGGCGCCGTGGTGCGCTTGTCGTGTCGAACGGCTTCGCCGAATTGCACGGGGTCATCGCCCTGCATCACAGGCAGATCCTGCGTGTCGTCTTCTGGATCGAGCGGGGCTTGAAACAGCTGCTTCCAGCCGTGCTCGGTGACGAGCCGTCCGCGCGCGGCGAAGGCTTCGCCGATCGCGCTCGCGTGAACCGTGTTCTCGTCGTAGGCATGAACCGGGTAGAACTGGGCGATGTACTGGCGCACGATGAGCTGATAGAGGTTCATCTCCCACTCGGCCAGGCGCGACGTGTCGGCGCGCATGGACGTGGGAATGATCCCGTGGTGCGCGGTGATCTTCGCGTCATCCCAGGTCTTGGACTTGATCGACGCGTCAGCGCCGTCGATCCAGGGTGCGATCGCCGGCAAGTTGTCGCGCAGCGCGTCGAGGATGGCCGGCGCGGCACCGTGCTGGTTCTCCGGCAGGTACTCGCAGTCGGTTCGCGGGTAGCTGGTGAGCTTGTGCGTCTCGTACAGAGCCTGGCAGATCTGGAGTGTTTCGGCTGCGCTGTAGCCGAACATCTCCGACGCGAGCAAACCGATGCCGGCGAGCGACAGCCCTTTGGGTTGGCGCTCGGTCTTCGGGACCGACTTGTATTCGGTGATCGCGCCCGGCTGCTCTGCGATGCGCGCGACCAGCTCGTCAGCAACGGCGGTGTCGACAAGTCGGCCCTCCTCGTCCAGCCCGACCTGGTCTTCGCGCGGTTGCCAGCGCATGCGGAATTCGCCGTCTGCGTGGCGGACCAGGACAGTGACGAAGTGGTACGGCACCGGCTTGAAGTTGGCGAACTTCTCGTCGGCTGCGGCGACCATCGCGAGTGTCGGTGTCATCACGCGGCCGACGGGGACGACGCCGCGATTGCCCTTCGCCTGAGCGCGCAGCGTGAACGCACGGCTTGCGTTCATGCCAATGAGCCAATCTGCACGGCCGCGGCCTCGGGCCGAGTCGCGCATGCCGGCGAAGTCGCGGTTGTCGCGAAGGTTCTCCATGGCGGCTTGGAGACTGGCCGGGTCTTGGGCGCTGGCCCAGAAGCGCAGCACCTGCCCGCGAAACTTCGCCTTCTCGATGACCTCGTCGACAAGGAGCTGCCCTTCGTTGTCAGGGTCGCCGGCATTCACGACCACATCGACCTCACGCATGAACTGCGTCAACAGCTTGATGCGGTCACGAGCATCGTCCTTCGGCAGGACGACCCATGCCGAGGGAACGATCGGCATGTTGGCGAAGGCCCATTCGGACAGCGCCTTGTCGTAATACTCGGGCTTGGGCATCTCATAGAGGTGGCCGAAGCAAGAGCTGACGACATCGTCGCCACAGATGAAAAAGCCGCGTTCGCGGCGGGTAACGCCCAGCAGCTGGGCAAGCTCGGTAGCCACGGATGGCTTCTCGGCGATGAAGAGGCGGCGCACAGAGCACTCCTTACGATGGTGGACAAGGTTGTAGACAACTTAGACGACAACCTAACTTTAAACCATCGAGGCCGATCAGCCGCAGTTTCGCATGCGAAACGGCTACTGAATTAGTGCTGCAGGATGAGGCGCATGGGTGATGTAACGAGGCCTGTAGTTAATTTCGCATGCGAAATTGGGGAGCGTGCTCTATCGGGGTGAGGAGTTTGGTATTAAAGTTTTCCAGCGCGATCACCGCGTTGGAGAACCCCATGCCAAGTGTCGTCAGGACCGTTGCAGTAGTGGTGGCTTTCTTACTTAGCGGGCCTACGGTTCACGCTCAAGCAGCTGGTGGGGGAGCCGACTTCAACAAAGCCGACCGCGAGCGCGTGAAGCGGCAAGAGGCAGCCCAGCAAAGGCGCAACCAGTGCATGAGAACCTGCGACACCAGTTTCCGAGGAAGTTACTCGATCTGCGGGGGATACCCACCAACGGCACAAGGCACGTGCACTCTCAACATCCAGAAAAATCACGCGAAGTGCTATGCAGAAACGTGCAAGTAACGCCTCGCAAGGTCTTGGCCTATATGGCGCGGCTGGGTGCCGAAACGCAAGGCTTCGCCTTGCAATTTGTTGCCTCCTTGCTTTTAACGCAGGCGCCGCCTTGGGCATGAACGACGGACCAAGCTGCAGCAGAGTTCAGACGTTTTTGAATGAGCGTGCCTGGAGAGACCCAGAGGCGAAAGGCTCTGACATTTTTATCAAAACATCATCACGTAGAGGCGATTACACCCATCGCCCCGCATACGGAAGAACAGTCGTCATGAGCTACGAGCTCCAAGACAAACGCCTTTACAGGGCTGACGATGATGAGGATGGCCCTTCAAGGTCGAGCGCTTGTGAAATCAGTGTGAGCTAC
Source organism: Variovorax restrictus (assembly GCF_051216715.1). Classification (NCBI taxonomy): domain Bacteria; kingdom Pseudomonadati; phylum Pseudomonadota; class Betaproteobacteria; order Burkholderiales; family Comamonadaceae; genus Variovorax; species Variovorax restrictus. The sequence goes on along the minus strand of NZ_JBPJZH010000008.1, from coordinate 75,661 downwards.
CTTAGCGGTGAGTGCAGAGGAGACGTCAGCGGCTACTTCGTCAAGATCATAGGTACCGCAATCAGATTCACGCCGAGTTGGTCCTCTGGAACAGATCGCTGGTATGCCGACTCCGTTGACAAAAAGTGCGATGCAGATACGAAGGGGTTTACGCTTGTTCCAGGCTAAGGCCGACGGTGCGGGCCTGGTAAAAAGTCTGGATTGCTGGTGTCGCACGGCAAACTTTGCATGCGAAACGGCTCGCGCTCAGCGGTCCCGGGAATTTACGCGCATGGGCGAGGCCATCGGTCGCGAAGCATCGCGCAGAGTCAGCTCCAAGCCAGTCCGTCGCGCAGCTTCCGACATGCTGGCGACGAAGGGAGCATCCCCATTCAGTGTGAGCGTGCGGCCGTAGCGGGCGATGGCAACCCGGATGGCCGCGTCATACGCCCTGTTCTCGGCCTTGAGGACCGTGACGCCCTGGCTTGAGTCGCGAACGATCGCGCTCTCCCCTGCCCTGTACGTGACGGCGCCCTTTGCGTCGACGCTGTAGCTCGGCAGAGGAAAAACCGGCTGGCTATGCCCGCCTGAAATCTTGGCCTCGGGCTCAGGCTGGTGCGGCGCCATACGGCGCAGCTCGGCGAGCGCGGCAGTGTCGCCGGCGGTGGCCAGCCCGACCAGGTACTCACGGTAGTGCGCGTTGCGGCGCGGGATGCGGGCTGCGGCAGACGCCTTCGCCCTCTCGGCCGCGATGACCTGTTGCGCGATGAACTGATCGGCTCGAGCGCGGGCAACGGCTGCGGCCCGCTGCCGACCAGGCAGCGGCTGCGCCTCCGCTTTGCGCAGCTGGTATTCCTCGCGGACTTTGAGGATGCGCGAACGGAAGGCAGCGCCGTCCTCCGACCGACGCGCGGCGACGCTTTCGAACTGCCCATCGCGCCATTTGGAAAACTGGCGCCACAGCGCTTTGTCGGGTGGCGGCAGCGCATCCGAAATGCTGGCGTGATAGCAGTCCCGCAGAACGGTCTGGGCCTCGGCCCATGGCCTCTGCAGGTGCCTGGTGAAGAAATCGCCAAGGTTGTACTGCTTGTCCTTGTGGACGATGCGCGGCGACCCGTCGGCGCCGGTGCCGATGGTGTATTCGGCCGGGTTGATGCCGTACAGCTTCTGGGCGGCGGTCAACACGATGGCCGGATTGGTGTCGGTCTTCAGGCGATCCGGGTCCAGCTGCACCGGCTTGCGCGATGCAGCGATAGCTTCGATGACCGTGATCGACTTGCGGCGCTCTGGTTTGGCGAGCGTCAGGCTGTGCAGTGCGATCGACAGCGCCTGGCCCAGCGTGCGGCGGCTCAGGACGGCCTTGACCGTCTCCGGGTCGATTTCACGCGCTGTCGCGCGGGCAATGGCCTCGCGCGCACGGTCGACGCGCTCAGCCGGTGTCACAGGTGCTTCGTTCGCCGGGCGATCTTCGCGAAGTCCTCGGAGAGTGGCTTCAAGAGCTGCGCCAAGATTTCGGCGCTCGAAGTACCTTGCGACTTTTTGAGCATCGTCAGCAATCTGTTGGCCGCGCGCGATAGCCGCTGCTGAGCGGCTGAGTAGGCTTTGGCTTGAGCGATCGCCTGGGCGATCTCTTCCGGGGTTGGTGGCTTCATGGAGGTCCGAGGTGTGGGCGGCGACCGTGCGTGCATGGCAGTCGACCAGGATTTCGCGGGCTTCGGCCCACGGCTTCTGCAGGTGCTTGGTGAAAAAATCGCCGAGGTTGTACTGCCGGCCGTCGTGGATCAGCCGCGGCTTGCCGTCCTTGCCGCCGGCGATGACGTAGTCCGCAGGGTCGATGCCAAAGCGCTCGCGCGCTGCATCGAGAACCAACTGAGGGTCGGTAGCGCCCTTCAGCTCAGCGTCGCTCAGATTCCGAGATGCCCCTTGATCTGCTGCGAGCTGTCGAGCAAGGGGGCGAGGAGCTTCTCCAGCGTCTTGACCAGGCCGTCGTCGGACGGCGCTTCCATCTCGGCGAGGATCTTCTCGAACACCAGTGCCATCTGGAGATTTTGCTCGGTCAGCGTTTCCATCAACGCTGAAAACTCTTTCAGGTCTTCCATTTTTGAGTTCCTTGATAAGTGACTTGATTCGGTCGGCCAGGCCGACTGGGCGCGGGATCGGAACGCCCTGCTCCTCGATCTGCTTCATGGCCCGCTGGATGGCTTCACCGGCCGCGTCGACGCGCTGCCGCTCGACGGGAACGTCGTAGGCTGCAAGGCGTGCCTGCGTGGCCTCATGGGCTTGTCTGAGGAACGCAGCGCGTTCCTCTGGCGACATCGCCTTGTAGGCCGCGCGCATGCGCGGCGAACCATGCGCATATCGGACCTCAAACGCACCCTGTTCCTGCCACTGAGCCGCGAGCTTTTCAAACTCAGGTGCCTCAGGGGTCTGACGCAGGCGCTCGGCAGTGGCTTGGAAATCTTCCCGCCCCAGATCCTTGAGGTTGATGCCACGATCGGCCCAGGCCGGCTTGACGTTGAGATAGGCGCCGTCTTTGCCCTGCCGAATGGTGGTGACCCCGATGGCACCCGCGGCGTCGATCAGCTCCTCGAAGCTATTGACCTGACCCTGAGAAATCAGGTCGGACAGGTAAGCGCGGATCTGCTTGGGGCTTTGTCCTTCAAAGCTGGCCACATGCCGGCCAAGGGGGTGCCGAGGTGCCGACGGGTCGCGACGCGATGCAAGCGGACTCTTCAGGCCGAAGCGTCGATTGATGTCCTCTTGAATCGCCTGGGCCGCCCATATCGTCTGCTCGCCATGGCCGAGCGGGTTTAGATAGCGGTCTGACTCCAGGTTGCGCATCGGTATGACGATGTGGACGTGGGGCAGACGACTCTCATAGTCGCCAGTGCTGGCGTTGAGTTCGTGAGTGACCTTGGGGATGTGAGCTTCCGCGTAAAACAGGTACTCGCTGGGATCGTAGGCCGCCATCAACGCTTGCCGATAGGCGTCCACGACCTCATGAAGCCGTGCCGCATTGATCTGTCCGGGGCCGCACTCAGCGGCTGTCGTGAACTGCTCGGAAAATCCCAACGTGATGTGCAGGTAGCGCGAGTCGCCTTCCTGCTGCGTCTGGATCGACTGGATGACGTCGTCCATCAGCTCGATGTCGCCGGCCAAGGGCAGACGCTCGTCGATCAGCTCACGGTCGTACTCACGGCCTTTCTTCCGACCCGTCTCCAGGTATTCCTTGATGCCGCTGGCGGCGGAGTTAACTCGGACGAGCATTGGCAACTGCCTCCCGGAACGATGCCTGAATCAAGGCCAGGAGGTAGAGCGCTTCCTCGCAATGAGACGCCGACAGCTTGCCCCGCATGTTGAGCGCATTGAAGTGATGGGCCAGCTGGTTGAGGTTGTTGCCCGCCTTGTTCGCCTGGAAGACCAGCGGCTTTAGCTCGGAATGCGGCTTGGCGACGGCGACGATTTCGCTGCGGTTTTCGAGGATGGCTTGTTCCATCCATGCTCGAGAGGAGAGGCCGGATTCGGCAGCGCGCGACATCAGCTTCGCGTGCGCTTCCGGGCTCAGCCGGAACGAGACGACTTCGGTCTTTCGAGCCTTGGCCGGGAATTTCGCATGCGAAATTGGGAGGTCGGCGGCGAGTGCTGCGTCTGCGGACGCATCGGGTGCGTTTGTTTGTTCCATGTCCCTGAGCCAATTTCGCATGCGAAATTGAGGAGGCGTAGCCGGCCCCAAAACGGTTTCTAAGGCAGCGCCTTAGGCACGGGTATTTTACAAAGGCGTAGCCGTCTGTAAACATACCCAACGTGCCTATCGAGCTTGCGCTCGATAAACCGCTACTTTTCATGCGAAAAGGGCGTAACTTGGCACGCATCTGGCAAAGGATGGCGGGTGATTGGGTCCTATGTGGCAAGCATTGGCAAACTCTGGCAAATCAATGACAATGCACCGAAATCCTTTGCTGGCAATGAAATGGCAAGAAAAGACGAGTCGCCACTCATCGCGTTGGAGCAAGCCTTCATCGCGGAGCACTCCCCCACGGGAGGGCTCGACGCTGTCCGGCCTACGATCATTCGGTTCTATCTGCAGGGTCAATCGAAGCTTCTGACCTTCCGTTTCCTGCAATCAGCGGGGCTCGTGAGCTGTTCCCAGCGGACGTTCTTCCGCTGGATCGCGAACAACATGAACTTGGAAGCTGAGGCGCAGGCCTATCTTCAAGACCAGAAGGCCGCCGACGGCAGCGAAGCGTTGGATAGGTCGAGTGAGCGGGGCGAAGCTGCCGAACCGCCCGGCGAGGAACGGCTAGGCCAAGCGCGGGCGACGCCCGCTAGGTATGACGCAGCTCCTGCAGGGGCTAGCAACCCACCAATTTCGCATGCGAAATTAGAGGCATCTGCGGATGTGCCCGCCGGATCAAGTGCGCCTGCGCATTCCGGAGCAGAGGCGAGCGTCAGCACCACAGCCGATGCAGATTCGATGTCAGAGTCAATTTCGCATGCGAAATTGGGCGGAGTTGGGATGAAGCCCAACGATGGGCCGACAGACGCTCAGGTGCGGGCGACGCCCGCGGAAACCGCTCAGCAGGAAAACGCGCTCACGACCGTAGCGAGCAAGCCGAACGTTGCGAGCCCGCGTCCACCAGATCAGTCGAATTCAACCTTATCGACAACTCAACAGACATCTGTAAAATCAACCCAAGGTAAGGCGCCGATGAGCGACGAGAAACGTCGCCAACTTGTTGAGTTCCTGAGACAGCAGACAAGCGACCTGGAGCGGAATGACATGGGCGCCACCGCCGATCGAGCCCTTGCTCGGCTCAACCAACGTGACATGGAAAACGGAGGTCGGGACGGGTAGGGCAGTCATCTACCTGATGGGAGTGAGTTATGAGCGCTACGGCGTCTTTTAAGGTTGCGGTTCTGAATTACTCGGGCAACGTCGGCAAGACAACGTTGGCCCGGCATCTACTGCAACCCCGCATGGGCAACTGTCCCATCATGTCCGTCGAGTCGATCAACGATGGCGACGAAGCGACGAACATCAAAGGCAAGAACTTCAACGCCGTCTTGATCGAAGTCCAGGCTAGCGATAGCGTCATCGTCGACATCGGCAGCAGCAACATCGAACAGGTGTTCTCCAAAGCCCGCACGATGGGCAACGTCTTCGACGAGTTTGATTACCTTGTCGTCCCGACCGTCGACAAGCCGAAGCAGCAAGCCAACACGACCAAGATTCTTGCGGACCTTATCGCCCTCGGCGTCGATCCAGAGCGGATCAAACTAGTTCTAAATCAGGTCGAAGACGCTGATGAGGTGGAGAGCGTTTTCCAAACTGTTTTGTCTGCGGCTCGGGTCGCTGGCATCGCGTTTGCTGTCGTCCATGAAAACGAAGGCTATGCCTATCTCGGCACGCGCACTGTGCAGGAGGTCGCTGCCATAGATCGAGACTTTCGCAAGGAGATTGCGGCCGCGGGCACTAAGGAGGCGAAGCGGGATCTGGCTACCATGCAAGTGTTTTCCCGCTTGGCGAAGGGCATTGAAAAAGAACTCGATGCCGCGTTCCAAACGCTGTTTTCGCCGGCCTGAGCAACATGGGCGCACCACAAACGTTCATGGCGGCATCGGTTGCTGAACTGCTCGCAGATGTTCAGCATTTGGCGGGAGAAGTTCACGCCCTGGAGTTGAAGCTCCCAGAGATAACCGCCGATATCAAGGGGAGTGCGGAAGCCGTGAAGGCAGCCGCGAAAACGACCCTCGACGATTTCCAGGCCATGGGTCATGCCTTGATGAATGTCATGACGAAGGAAGTCAGCGCGCAGCGCACGGCTTCGCTCAAGGCCAATGACCAGGCAGCGAACACGACGAAAGGCGCCCTGGGCCAGTTCACGAAGTATTTCTGGCTGTTGATTGCCCTTGTCGGCGTGAACACCGTGCTCTTGGTAGCGTTGCTGGTGATGACGGCGTCAAGCCGCTGAATTTCGCATGCGAAATTTGCACGAGGATAGAGAACAAGCCAATTTCGCATGCGAAATTGACAGTGCGAGGAACTCGGTATGCAAGAACGAAGCGGCTGGACCCTCCTGGGACAAAGTCATGAATGAAGTTCTGATCGTCGAAGACCATCCATTTGTCGCCGATGCCACCCAGCGGCTTCTGGGAGCAAGCTACCCGCTCCTGAAGTCGGTCATCCTCACGAACGCCGAAGATGCCTGCAAAGCATTTGCGGACCCTGACCGGGCTTGGCATCGAATCCTTCTTGACCTCGACATCCCTGGCGCCCACGGCCTCTCTGTGGCCGCTGAGATTCAGCGGCAAGGCCTGGCCAGCATCACATGCGTCGTCACCGGGAACACGCGCAGCGACTACGTCGCGCAGATCAAGTCAATGGGATTCCTCGGCTACGTGGGCAAGGGCATCGAAGTGAGCGAATTCGCAGATGCACTCTCGATGATCTTCGTTGGGAGCAGGGCATTCCCGACGAATGAAGTTGATCCGCAGGCTAGGCTGGATGCACCGCGCATCACGTTGCGCCAACGCGAAGTGCTCGATCTTGTGAGGCAAGGCTGCAATTCCAAGGAAATTGCTCGCCGGCTTCACCTGTCGATGGGCACCGTCAACAATCACATCAACGCAGTAATGGCCGCGCTTGACGTCAACAGCCGCAGCCATGCAGTCGCCCGCGCAATCGAGTTGGGCATGCTCAACATGAACGCGGATGCAGTCAGTGCCTGGCACTGACACCGTGCCAAGCCCCTTCGCCAGTCAGCCTCTGGGTGGCATCCATGCCGCCTGGGGCCATGAAGCCACGGAGAGGCTCAGCATCTTCAAGGCCTGGCTCATCAACCAGCTGGCGTTCATCCTGGCAACCGTGGGCGTGTTCCTAGCCGAGGCCGGTGAACGCACCATTTCGACGAACCAGCTGCAGCACTGGCTTGTTGTCGCTGTCCTGGGATGGGTAGTTAGGGGCATGCTCTACGTGCGGACGATGGACGCCGACGGTGGACCCATCGGGCGTATCGTTCCCTACGTCATTTCGGGCATGGCATTCATGCACTGGGCCTGGACCGCGCAATTGTTTCTGAACTCCGAGGCGTTCACGACTACAGCAGCGGTGATCTTCATCGCGTTCATCATGATGAGCATCGCGATGGCAATCGCCTGGTTGCACTCGCCCGTGCCTGTCGCTCTCTACGTCGTTGGCTTGTGGGCGTGCTTGTCATGGCAGTCCGTCTCTGTTGACCTGTTGCCAGCGGCGTCGATGGCTGCGATCGATGCTTGCGTCGCGTTGACGATGGGCATCGCAATCTACTGGGCAATTCGCCTTAGGCCGCTCATCACACGTAGCCAACAAGAATCGCAGATCGTCCGCGAGCTGAGGTCGTCTAACGCAAGCCTTGAAGCGCTGCGATCAGAAGCCTCAGCCACATTGAAAGAGCGGTCGGTCTTCTTCGCTGGCGCTAGCCACGACTTCAAGCAGCGCCTCCATGCGATGAAGCTGATGGCGTACTCGACCCTTTCTTCCTTGCCAGAGAACGACGATGCGCAGTGGGCGCTGCGAAGGATGTCCGCCGAAGTCGAAGACATGGAGGACTACTTCAAGAAGGTTCTTGAATTCGCACGAGTGGAGGCCATGGATATCGAGCCGAAGCTCGAAACGATTGCTCTGCAGAAACTCATGCAGAAAGTGGATCTTCATTTCGAGAACGTCGCGCTCATGCGCGGCGTCGACCTGACGTTTCGCACATCCCGCCTCCAAGTGGTGAGCGACCCAAGCATGCTCCAGCGGATGCTGGAAAACCTGGTGTCCAACGCGTTGAAGTTCACCAGCAAGCGCGTGCTTGTCGCTGCGCGCGCGCGGGGCGATGAGGTTGTACTTGAGGTATGGGACCAAGGCCCTGGCATCGAGGAATCTCAGCTATCTCGAATCTTCGAGGCCTTCCATCAGATCCGTCGCACACCTGGACTCGAGGAGGCGGGCGTTGGCCTTGGCCTGGCTCTGGTCAAGCGATTCGCCGACCTTCTTGGCGGCCGCGTGACCGTGAGCAGCAGGGTAGGGCGCGGCACTGTGTTTCGGCTGCATCTAAAGCGCGCCCGGTCGAACGACGGGCACTGAAGCCTCTCCCCGAAATTCGATTCGCAAGCGATGCGCAATGCATCGCAGGGCGCAGCTGCGCGCGCACAAATTCCACGCACACCCTAGAACTCAACTCCATCTAGGTTTAAACTTAGGTTGTCGCTTCGGTTGCGTTTAAGGACTCCGAGCGACAAGTGGGCAGCTCAGCCAAGCATCAAGGCTCAGGGAAAAAGCGAAGAGGTCGCTGGGATCGTCAGTCGACGGTCCCGGCTTGTGTTGTGAATCCAAAGCGGTCCACGGACCAGGAGTGTTTGTATGAAAGCGCGTCAGTTCAAGAACATCGGCCTCAAGCGGCCCTCCTTCAACCGTGACGCAATCGTCCTCGCGATGATTGCCGTTGCGTGCTCGCCGGCGTTTGCCCAATTCGATAAGGGCAAGGAGGGCCTCAACATGGTCCAGGTCGGCCTTCTCGGCTTGGCAGCCGTGTGCATCACGATTGCAATCATGTGGACGGGCTTCCGGATGGCCTACCAAGCTGCGCAGTGGAAGGACTGTGCTGCCTGGTTTTGGGGCGGCCTCCTGATCGGCTCGGCGCCCGCTATCGCCGCCATGATCATCTGAAATGGGCGATCGCATTTTCAAAGGTGCGACGCGTCCAGCAATGATGCTGGGCGTGCCCATCGTGCCATTGATTCTGGTGATGGGCGCATTCATTCTTGTCGCCGCCTGGACCTTCGTCACCGTCGGCCTTGTGCCTGCGCTGTCGGTCATGGTCATGGCCGCACTGTGCGTGTTCGTACTGCGCTACATCACGCGCCAGGATGACCAGCGGCTCAACCAGATGCTGCTGTACCTCAAGAGTCGGCCGTTCCGGCGCAACAAGGTCTTCTGGGGCGCGCACAGCATGTCTCCGACCGTCTACAAGAAAAGGGGCGGCCAGTGAGCGCTGTTCTCGACACCATGCAGCTGAGCGCGCGCGATGATTCGCCCGCTCGCGTGATCCCCATGTCGTATGCGCTGACCGAAACGGTCGTCGTTTCGCATGCGGGCGACTACCTGTCTTCGTGGCTCATCGAAGGGTTGCCCTTCGAAGGTCTGAGCGAAGCGCAGGCCTTGAGCCAGATGGACGCCCTGAATCAGCTCGTTCGAAGCCTGTCGAATGGGCGTTACGCGTTCTGGGTGCATCGGGTCCGTCGACAGATCGCAGATGGCCTGGAAGTGCCAAGCGAAGATTTCAGTCGCGACACGATGAGCCGCTACTACGAGCGCATGGAGCGTGGCGGCCTGATGGCGACGCAGATCTACCTCACCGTGATCTATCGGCCCTTCCCGCAAAAGTCACGCGGCGTGGCCGGCAAGGTGGCGCGCAATGTGGCTGAGTTCCAGGTGGAAAACGAAGCCGCATTGGATGTGCTCGACAACGTCGCACGCCAGGTCGCAAGCACCTTGGCCGAATACCACCCTACGCTCCTCGGCGCCTACGAGGAGGACCGGGTCACCTTCAGCGATCAACTGGCTCTGTACGCGTTTCTGGTGAATGGCGTGTGGAAGCCGGTCCCCCTGAAGCGGGTGCCGCTGGCGGGCTATCTCGCGCGCACGCGGATCTTCTTCGGCAACGAGATGGTCGAGACGCGTGACGAACACGGCTCGGTCTTCAGCGCGTTCGTCGACATCAAGGACTACGCCGATTTCTCTTCGCCCGGCGTGCTCAACACCATGTTGAGCCTGCCTTGCGAGTATGTGGAAACGCAGTCGTTCTCCCCGATGAACACCCGCGATGCGGTCGACGCACTCAAGCGTCAACGCAATCAGCTACTGAGCGGTGAAGACAACGCGCGTTCGCAAGTGGTGGAGATGGACGACGCCATCGACGCAGTCAGCAGCGGAAACTTCTCGTTCGGTGAGTACCACTACACGATCCAGGTGAAGGCCAGCTCGGTTGAGGGCGTGAAGGTCGCACGCGCTGCGGCCATCGATGCGCTGCAAGCCGCGAGCTTTCTCGGTGTCCCGTTAGACCTGATCCCCGACCATGCCTATGCGGCGCAGCTCCCGGGTAACTGGGGCTCGCGTCCGCGCGTTGCCTCGCTCAGCTCACGCAACTTCACCGGACTGTCCGCCCTTCACAACTTCGCCAACGGCAAGCGGGATGGCAACCCATGGGGCGAGGCCGTCACGATTCTCAAGTCGCCAGCGGGCCAGCCGGTCTACTTCAACTTCCACCAGACGGAGCGTGAAGAAAACTCGTTCGGCAAGACCGAGCTGGGCAACACGCAGATCATCGGCCAGTCAGGCGGCGGCAAGACGGTGCTTGCGCTGTTCCTGCTGATGAACCTCGGCAAGTACGGGACAGAAACCGTTGTGTTCGACAAGGACCGCGGCGCGGAAATCCTTGTTCGTGCAATCGGCGGCAAGTACCTCGCGCTGGAGCGTGGCAAGCAGACGGGCTTTGCGCCTTTCAAGATGGAGCCGACACCGGAGACGCTCCTCTTTTGGGGCGACCTCATCATGTTCTGCACCGCAATCGGCAGTCGTGAGCACACCGCCAAAGAGGAAGCGGACATCCGCCAGGCAGTGACGGCAGTTGCGCAACTGCCTCGCGAACACCGCAGCTTCGCTGCCGTGCTGCAGAACTTGCAGGACACGGAGGAAAACAGCCTGGCTGCGCGGCTGCGCAAGTGGTGCCGTACCTCGGCCGACACGCCGGGCCCGCTGGGCTGGGCCTTGGACTCCGACGACGACCTCTTGCAGTTCACCGACGGTGGCTGCTTCGGGTTCGATTACACGGAGCTGCTCGACGACGATCGCACGTGCCCGGCAATCATGATGTACCTCATGTACCGGGTCGAGCAACGCATCGACGGCCGGCGCTTCGCCTTCTTCATGGACGAGTACTGGAAGGCACTGTCTGTCAGCTACTTCGAGGACTTCGCGAAGAACAAGCAGAAGACGATTCGGAAGCAGAACGGGTTTGGCGTCTATATGACGCAGAGCCCGTCGGACACGCTGGCGAGCCCCATCGCACGCACGCTGATCGAACAGACAGCGACCTTCATCTTTCTGCCTAACCCGACGGCAGATCGCAACGAATACGTCGACGGCTTCAAGTTGACGGATTCCGAATTCGAAGTGGTGTCGAAGCTGACGAAAGGCTCGCGCCTCTTCGCCATCAAGCAAGGCACCCGGTTCTCGCTCGCGTCATTGGACCTCAATGGCTTCAACGATGCACTTCAAGTGCTCTCCGGCACGACAGCCAACGTCCTTCGGCTGGAAAAACTTCGCGGCCGCCTCGGTGACGAGCCGCGCGCCTGGCTTCAACCATTTCTCAAGGGGGAATCATGAAATCTGTTCGCACTTTGATCGCGCGCCTGGCGTTCACGTCGTCGCTCGTCGTCGCTTCTCACGGCGCCTATGCGCAGATCCCAGTCACGGATGCGCTTGGACTCACGCAGCAGATTCAGCAGGTGCAGGCCTGGGCAGGCCAGTACAAGCAAATGATCGAGCAGATCCAGACGCAGAAGCAGCAGCTGGAATCGTTGACGGGCGGGAAGGGCATGGCCCAGCTCGCGCAGAACATGCTGCGGCAGGAACTGCCCAGCGACTTCGTCACGACGTTCGACAAGCTGCGCAGCCTGGGCGCCGGTGGCGCTTCGGGCGCGGCGAAAGCGATCTACGACTCGATCAAGACGTTCGACTGTGTCCAGAAATTTCCAACCGATGTAGCTCAGCGTCGCAGCTGTGAAGCGTCGGCGATGGCCGTCCCGCAGAACCTCGCGCTCCTGAACTCGTCAATGAATTCGGCGAAGCAGCGGCAGTCGCAGCTCAAAGAGCTGATGTCGTCGATCGATACGTCCGACGCCAAAGCTTCGGCGGACTTGAACAACCGGCTGACCCTCGAAATGGCTTTGCTCCAGAACGAGAAGACGCTGATGGACATGGCCATGCAGCAGCAACAGCAGCAGCTTGCCCTGACGCAGCAAAAGTCGAAGGAGGAAGGCAGCAAGCGCCTGATGAATGGCGCGAGTGGCACCTCCAACCCCTTCGCGTTGAACTGATGGCCGACTTTCGCGTCATCGCTCCGTTGGCGTCGCAGATCCTCGACGCAACGAAGGCCTGGTCGGGCATCGCCGGGCAGCTGACCGGCATGGTGATGGCTCTCATCCTCACGGGCACGACGATCCTCATCATGTGGCACGGTTTCAACATCGTGCGTGGGGCAGGCGGGAGCAATCACTTTCTCGACACGTTCGCGAAGGTCTTGCGCTCCTTCCTCGTTGTCAGCGTTGCTCTGGCAGGCGGCGCCTACGCGGGGACTGTCGTCGCCTTCTTCCAAGAACTTCGCAACGGTCTGACATCGCTGTTCGTTGTGGGAAGTTCTTCGAGTTACGACGCCCTCGACGCGTCCGTTAGCGCTGCACTCGGCACGTGGGATCCGACTTGGGCCTGGGCAAGCGAGCACATCAACTTCTGGTCCGGCGACACCTCGGGCCTTGTCGGCGTGGTGTGCTGGTTCTTCATGGCAGGTGCCATGCTGATCCTGGCTGTGATCTGCGCGATCAACCTGATCGTCATCGATTTCGCCTTGGCGTTGATCTTCGCGCTCGGTCCGATCTTCGTTGCTTGCTTCGCGTTCCAGTCGACTGCTCGCTTCACTGACGCATGGCTCGGCGGCGTGCTCAAGTACACGTTCACCGGCGTCGTCATCTCGGCCGTTGTGGGGATGGCAACCAGCATCCTGCAACGTTACGCCAATGCGCTTTCGTCGAGCGCTGGCGCGCTGGACTTCGTCGCTGCTGCCTTCGGCGCAGTTGGCGCCGCTGTGATCCTCGTTGTCCTGACATCACGAATCCCGCAGATTGCCGGCGACATCGTCGGCGGGATCGGCATTTCGGCGGTGGGGCCTGCCATGGCTGCCGCACCGATTGCGGCAGCTGCATCGATGGTGAAAAGCGCCGCAGGCGGTGGCGCAAATGCAGCGGCATATGGAGTTGGCCGCGCATCTGAATCGCGAGCTGGGGCCGCTGTCGGACAAGTCGGCTCGGCCATCAGTGGCTCTGCCCTTGGCACCAAGGTAGCCAGCGCATATCAGTCGGCTGCAACCACGACGAAGGGCTTCACGGATGCCGTCAGAGGTCGGGGCACCGATGCCGACGGCCGTGCTGTGTCGGGGCAGGGCGTGGGTAACGCCTATTCCATTGGTCGCGCGAGCGCGTCGCCGGCAAGCACTGCCGGCGTCGGAACGGTCACGGGAGCGAGGCCGGTCGCGCGCCAGCACAGCCCCAGCAACGCGCAGTCGTCTTAACGTTTTTTCAGGGAGTAGCAATGTTGAAAACAGCACCGCTGTACGCGGCGGTTTTGGCTCTGTGTGCCTGCACCTCGGCACCAACCATCAAATTTCCAACGGGCAACGCAACGCGTGTCGCCATCAACGGCAGTGCGCCGAAGCCATCTGCAGTGAGCTACGCGACGGTTTCGCCTGCTGCAGCGGGTACCCCTGCCGCGGCAGGCCAGATCGTTGCCAGCCAGGGGAAAACCGCGATGGTCGTCAGCGAAGCGCCTCCAGAGCCCTTCCAGCTGAAGGCGTACTTGGTCAATGGCTCGGAGCAATCTGTTCTCGCTGTCCTTCGCCGTTGGGCACGCATCGCTCGCATCGATTTCACCTGGGAAAGCGACCTGGACTATCCAGTGACCTCGCGCATGCGCGCGATCGATGCGAAGGATCTGGAGTCCGCCCTTGGGCAAATGCGCGACGCCCTCGTCGGTGTCCGGCAACCGCTTCTCATCACGAACACGCCGGAAGGCCTGGTCGTGCAAAACGGGGAAGTCGTTCCGCCACCGCCTGAGCCGGTTGCGGCCCCGGTGGTCGAAGTCGCGCCCCCTGTCGCGCCGGCCGTTGTCGCGGCCGCAGAGAAGCCAGCAGTGCCTCCGCCAGCAATCACGAGTTGGGCAGTCGACAACTCGAAGTCGCTGCGTGAAGTGCTCGGCAAGTGGACCGCACTTGCGAACGTGCGCTTCACCTGGGAAAGCGCCAGCGACTACCCGGTAGCTGAAGGCCTGCGCCAAGAAGTTTTCACCGGAACGCTGCGCGAAGCGATCGGCCAGCTGGCCGGTCGGTATGGCGAATTCAAGACGCCCTTGGGCATGAAGTTCCTTGAAAACGGAACTGCGCTGCGCGTCTACGACATGGCACCTACGCCATGAACCGCTCGAATCATTTCAGGGAGTCAAAAGTGAAAGCTACGTCAGCACGAGCATGCGCAATCGCTGCATTCGTCTTCATCGGTGCCGCCGCAGGCGCACAGGACATCACGGTCGGCGAACAGCCTGACCTGGTCATCGGGAAAGCCCTGCCGAAGGCAGAGCTTCCTTCGCGTGTGGCCGTGGCCACCGTGACAACTCCAACGGCATCTGAAGCGGCAAAGCCCGCTGCTGCTGCCGCGCGCGCTTGGTCTGTCGAGGTGCGCGACGTGACGTTGGCAAACACCTTTCAGCGGTGGGCTGCAGCTGCTGGCTGGCGTGTTCGCTGGGACGCGGCCAAGAACGTGATGGTGGAAGCGCCTGACACCGTCACCGGCTCCTTCGAGGACGCCGTCGAAGCCCAGCTCGCATCTCCTGGAATTGCTTTTGGCAGCTATCCGCTGGAAGTCTGCTTCTACCCCAACACCCCCCCGCTGGCGCGCGTCACGCGCAAGGGCGACCAAGACAAGGAATGCAAATGAACACGAACAGCTCCCGCCTCACTCGTCTCGCCATCGCGCTCGTTGGCATCGGCATGCTGGCTGCTTGCGGCACGACGAAGCGAATCGCCGAGGACGGCGCCAACGTGCGTCAGCAAACCTCAACCGTGAACCGTGGCACGACACCTCTGCCGGTTGACGACGACACCTTGGGCTCGCCGGCGCAGGCCGACAGTCGCGCCGCATTCCTGCGCAGCGCTCCGGTTGCTCGCCGTGCATCGCATGCTTGGATCGGTGCGCGCATGACCGCCGTGCAGAGCGACGAGGTACTGCCCCCGGTCTTCACCGACAGCGTGAAGATCAACTTCAACGATCGCGCAACGAATGGGCGCGTGTCGATTGCCGTGATCGCGGAACGCTTGAGCCGCATGACGAACGTTCCTGTACGGGTGAAACAAGACGTCTACGGCCCGGCCGCTGCCGGTGGTTTCCCCGGCCCCATGCCCATGACGACGACGGTTGCTGGCGTTGGCCTGCCGGTGGGCGCGCCGCAGCCTGGCGCAGTGCTGCCGCCGAAGGGGAGGAACTCGCCATTGCCACCAGGCACGACCCTGGCGCCGACCTCTGTCTCGCCGACAGCAGGCGGCACCAACGTCGTTCCCGCTATGCCTCTGCCCTCAGGCGCGACGCTGGAGGTCGCGCCGCAGCAGCCCGCATACCGTGAGCTGGTGACGGACGTGAACGCGACCGAGATGCGCTGGGATGGCTCCCTTGCATCGTTCCTCGATCACGTGACAGGCCGGCTCAATCTGAGCTGGGCGTACCGTGATGGTGTCGTCGTCATCGAGCGCTTCATCAGCGAGAGCTTCGAGCTGGCCGCATTCGTCGGCACGCAGGATTACAAGATGAGCTTGAGCGGCACGAACGGCGGTCAGTCGTCGGGTGGTAGCAATGGCGGCTCGGGGCAAACGGGCTCTACGACGGCGTCTCTGGACGTCAACGAGAGCGGGAAAATCTCTGCGCTCGAATCGCTCCGCAAGGGCATCGAGCGGATGGTTGGCGATACGGGCGGATCGGTCGTCCTGAGCGAAGGCTCTGGACGCTTCACGGTCACGGCGACGAAGGACGTGATGGGTCGCGTGCGCGAAGTGCTCAAGCACGAAGAGGCCGCGATGATGCGGCAGGCCCATATCCAGATCGACGTTTACAGCGTCACCAAGGACGACACGGACGAGCGCGGCGTCGACTGGAACATCGTCTATCAAAACCTGTCGCGCACCTGGGGCGCGGTCATCAGCTCGCCGGCCAGCCTGGCAGGCGCGCTCGGCGGAAACGTCGGCTATTCGATCCTGCAACCGGAAGCCGGTGCGCCGCTGCGCGGCACGCAAGCGCGTTTCGGTAGCTCGTCGGCCATGCTGACGTTGCTGAGCCAGATTTCCGACACGGCCCAATATCGGCCCGTCTCCATGATCGCCCTCAACCGCCAGTGGGCGCGAAAGACCAACCTCAAGACGGACGGCTACCTCTCGGAGACGACACCAGGCACCGCCTCCTCGCTCGGAACGGGCGGCGGCTCGGTGGGCTTGAAGACAAGTTCGATCGTCACGGGTGACAAGTTCCTCGTGCAACCGGCCATTCTGGACAACGGCGCGATCCTGTTGAAGTTCGGTGTGTCGCTCACAGAGCTTCTCAGCCTCTTCGATGTGTCTGCAGGTTCGGGCGCGACCTTCCAGCGTGTTCAAACGCCAGTGACCTCTGGCACCGACGACCAGACGACAGTGCGTCTGATGCCGGGACAAGCCATGGTTGTGACCGGCCTTTCCCGCAGGGTCGCTGCCGGCGACACGCGGACGCTCACGGACAGCCTGCCAATCGGCGCAGGTGGCTCGCGAAAGCTCGGCTACAAGCGCGAGGACTTCATGATCGTCGTTCGTGCGGTGCAGCTGTAAGAGGCACGCATGGCACGCCTGGTCTACCAAACCGCAGAAGGGCGCCGACTCATCGGCGGCCTGGACTGGCGGCTACTCGCCGCCAAGGGTTCTCTCGACAGCCGCCTGCGCGAAGGCGCAAGCGGTAACGGCGCTACGCACGCGACGGTCGCAAGCGCTCTGACGCCTGAGAAAAGCACGGTCAAGGGAAAGCAGAAGGAAGTCATCCGTCTTCAGGCCGGCTTCTTCACCGCGCTCGACGGCTCCAAGCCGGAGAAGGGTTCGCATTCGCTCGCAGGCGCATTCGCCTCGTGGGCGCGGCAGCATCCAGCGGCCCTTCTGAACGTGAAGACGGCTGACGGCGCCTATGCGGTCGTCGTCGTCATCAACGGGCTTCCGGTGCTCGACCGCGTTGAAGAAGACAGCACAGCGGCATTTCTCAAGGCGCAGCCTTACCTGCAGGAGCGCAGCGACATCTCGGTCTTCTCCGACGACACGGAGAAATATCCGCGCTCCCTCATGTCGACGGATCTGCTTCAGCAGATCGCAGGCGCAACCACGAAGGGCACGGCTTTGCGTCCGGTTCCCATCAACGCGGCCCGGGTCGCGGTGATTGGCTTGATCGTGTTGGGTGCCGCCGGCGGCTTCGTCTATCACTCGAAGTGGAAGGCTGAAAAAGCACGCAAGGAAGCCTTGGCCCGTCAGCGTGCGGCCGATCCCATTCCGAAGTACCTGAATGCGCTGGCTGCAGCGCGTGAAGGTGCCGGGCTCCAACGCGCTGCACTGCAAGCAGGGTTCGCAGCTGCCCAACGTCTGCCCGTGGCGCCTGATGGGTGGCGGGCGACGCGTATCGGCTGCAGCGCGACCGCTGGATGTGAAGTGCAGTTCTTCCGCACCACCGGCACCCTGGCTTCGCTGCGTGCAGCGATGCCCGGCCTTGAGCTGAGCCCTTCGTCGCAGATCAACCTGAACGAAGCGCGGATGACCTGGAAGCAAGAGCTGCCCATGCAGCGCCTTGAGCCATCGCAGCAGCTGATGGGCCTGGGGGCGTTCCTGCAGAGCGCAGAAGCATCGAAGCTGCAGATGTGGCTTGTGGCTGGACCCAGCGTCCAGCTGACGCCTCCGCAGCTGTGGCCGCAGGTGCCGGGCGTACCGCAGTCGTTCAAGCACCCGCAGGCGCTTGCAGCCGGCAAGTTCGAAGTGTCGTCGGTCGCCCTCCCGCAGGTTGTCGAAGCGCTGGCCACGGCGCCAAGCAATGTCGCTTGGACCGGCTGGAGCGTCGACATCGGCGACGCCAAGCAAGAACCCCTTTCTCGCGCAAAGGCGCGTCTCACTGGAACCTTCTATGTCAAAAACGATTGACTTTGGCCGCGTGGCCGCAGCTGCCGCCGTGAGCTTCGTCCTCTTCGCCTTCAGTGGCGTGAGCAATGCCCAGACGCTGGGAGAGCTTGCCGACGCCCAGCGCGTGAAACAACAAGCGGAGATTGCGAAGATGCGCCGCGAGGCCGCACAAGCGGATCTCGAACTGAGTGTGCCGCTGAAGGCTCCTCCGCCATTGGCCCCGTCGGCTGAGGAAGCGGCGCGGTTTGCCCGCAAGGCGGCTGAGGCGGCAAAGCCGCGGATCGTCGTCCATGCGGTCTATGCGAAGAATGGCGCCTGGGTCGCAGAGCTGGCCGAAGGGCAGCGCCTGAGCCTGGCAATGGTCGGCATGCAGCTCAACGGGCAGCGCGTGACCAGCATCGATCAGCGCGGCCTGCAGATCAGCAAGCCATGCACGGCAGCCGATGTGCGGGAAAAAGCGCGCTGCGGCCAACGGGTCGTGGCCCTCGGGGAGGCCGTATGAGGTTCCTCTCGAGTCGGGACAGCGTCAGTACAGCGCCCTTGGCGCCGGCACCGCTGCGCAGCATCGCGCCTGCAAATGACCAAGCCGTCGCCAACTACCAGACGCTGTCTGAAGTTCCGCGTTGGAAAAGAGTGCTGCCGGCCGGCGTTGGCCCACTTGCAGGCATGGAGAAACCTGCACGCGGCACCCTGGTGGTTGTCGAGCTGTCAACGCAATCGGTGCTCATCGTCTATGCAGGCGTCGAACAGGCGCTGCAGCTCGAATGGGCGAAGGGCAAGCTGAGAGAAGCTGGCTATGACGTCAGCGTCGCAAAGGGCGCCGACCAGGTCATCAGTTCCATCCAGTCCGGCGGAGAAGGGCAGGAGGCCACGCGCGGCAACTTTGCCGGCGGTAACGAGTATTCAGTCGCCACCAACGAATGGATCGAGTACGCGATCGCGAATCGCGCTACTGACATCCACATTGAAACGCGGGGAAACCAGGGCCTGGTGCGCTTTCGGGTCGACGGCGAAATCGAACCGATGAATACCAGCCACGGCGGCGTTTACGGCGCCGAGTTCGTCAAGAGTTGCATGGGCTCGTTGTTCAACAACGATCAGCAGTCCAAGTCCGGTTCCGCCTCGCTTTTCGAGGCCGACAAGTTCCTGTATTGCATGGTGCCCTTCCAGGGCCGCGCGCGCAGCCTCAAGCTGCGTTTTCAGTCCCTCAAGGGCAATGACGGCCCGAAGACTGTCCTTCGGCTGCTGCACGTCGACCAGGACCTTCCCACGCGAACATTTGACGAACTAGGCTACGCCGCCTCGCATGTGGACTTGTGGGAACAAGCCATGCACACGCCGTCCGGCATGGTCCTGATCGCGGGCGTGACGGGCTCGGGCAAGTCGACCTCGCAAAAGTCGTTCATCGAGCTGAACCCGAACACGCCGCGCAGCGCGGTTTGGACGATCGAGGATCCTGTCGAATACCCGATCCGCGGCGCGCACCAGATCCATATGCAGCGTGATTTGTCGAATCCGGAGGAGTCGGCAAAGCGCTACGCGGAAACGGTTGCAGCCTTGATGCGCGCGGATCCCGATGTCGTGATGCTTGGGGAAATCCGTGATCGTTTCAGCAGCAATGCAGCGCAGCAGCTAGCGGAGACAGGCCACATGGCCCTGGGAACGGTCCACGCGCATTTGCTATCCGGGATCGTGCCCCGGCTGGTCAATCCCGAGATCGGGATGAGCCGCGACATCCTGACGGCGCCCAACATGGCGACGTTGTTCGCGTACCAGGCGCTGGTCGCAAAACTCTGCCCGGTGTGCGCTGAGCCGACGGAACAGGCGGCGAAGTCCGACCCCCGCGTCGCCACGATCGCGAGTGACCTGGCAGGCCTGGGCCTGGAAACAAGCCGACTGCGCTGGAAGCACGTCGGTGGCTGCGAGCATTGCAGCAAGCGCGGGACGATCGATCAAACGGTGGTTGCCGAGATGCTGATGCCGGATGAGGACTGGCTCAAGCACATCCGTGCAGGCCACGACACGGCCGCCGTTGAGGTGTACCGCAGTGCATCGAATCTGCGCCTCGACGACCCAGACATGACGGGCAAGACGGTGGTTGAACACACGCTCTACAAGGCCCTGACGGGCACGGTCGACGCCCGGCAGTGCTCCCGGTTCGACACGTGGCCGCGGTTCATTGCGTACCAGAAGAAACGCGGCCTCGGCCGCTGAGGAAAGACCATGGATCGCCTGCTTTTCAAGGTCTTCTGCTTCATCTGGTCGTTCTCGCGCGCCAACTTCTACCGCGACCTGGCTGACGCGCTGACGCGCAAGGTCATCTTGCGTGACTTCCTGGAGCGCGCCGCCAGCAATGCGCGGATCCTGGACGACAGCACGTCGGTGCGGGTCTACCGGGCAATGTCTGCGCGCCTGGCCGCCGGCCGGGGCGCCACGTTCTCGGAGCTGGTCGCAAACATCGCCCCAAAGTCCGATCAGCTCTTGATGCGCGCCGTTGACGATGCTGTGAACGATCAATCGAAGGCCTTGATGATGGCCGCTGACGCCGTCGAGTTCCAGCAGCGCTCGATGCGCGCCGTCGCCTTCGAGCTGGTCGTGCCTGTCCTGGCAATCCCCATCGTGGGTGCCCTGACCTTCATCACCTCGCAGATCGTCAATGGCATCGCCGATGGCGGAGCCCCTGCGGAAGTCTGGAGCGGCTTCAACGGCCTGGTGCGCTGGCTTGCTGCAGCTGTGACCGAGTACGCCGTGGTGATCGCGATCGCGATCGTCGCCTTGGTTGCAGTCACGGTGTATGCCTTGCCACGGTGGACAGGGCCGATGCGACTGAAGGCAGAAGGCCTTCCGGTCGTCTCGCTGTTCCGTGACTACAACTCGGCCGTGGTGTTGAGCTCACTGGCGATGCTCATTCAGGCTGGTAAAACTTTGCGCGAGGCTCTGCAGTCGCTCAGCGTCTCCTCGCAGCCCTGGCTGCGCTGGCATTTGCTCCGCATCGTCACAGCGCTGGAAGACAACCCGACGGACTACATGGCCGCCTTCGGCCGCGGATTGATGCCTCCAGCTGTTCGGGCACGGCTCGCGAGCTTGATGGACTCGAAGAAATTCGACGAAGCCTTGATCCAGCTCGGCACGAGCGAGATGTCCAGCCTGGAGCGTCGTGTGCGCTTGTCCGCCGGCGCGCTCAAGTGGTCGCTGACCTTGGCCTCCCTGGTCATCGCCGTTGTCTTGTCGATCGGGACGATGACGATCGCCAGCGCGCTTGCCAAAGCCTCCGATCCGACGACACGAATGCTCCATCGGGCACAGCAGGCCCCCTGACATCCAGACAGCAATCCGTTAAAGTCGGGTTGTCGTTTAGGTTGTCGTTTAAATCCTTATTTGCTTTCAGGGCAGAACCGCCCACCAATCCCCAGGGAAAAACATGCACTCCACCCTCCACCTTCGCCGTCAGTCCGCCCGTCGCTCCGCCCAACGTGGCGTGAGCATCATGTTCGTGTTGCTCGGCCTGGTCGTCGCCGCTGCCGTCACCCTGGTGGGCTACAACCAGTACAGCGATTCCACCCGCAATGCTCGGATCGAAGCCGCCAAATCAGAAATTGTCGGGATGATTTCCGGCGCGCAGAAGCTCTACGGCGGCGCCAACCAGTACGGCGCTGTCACCACGGCCATTGCTGTGCAGTCGGGCGTCGTCCCTGCACGCCGCCGGATCGTTGGGACGAACACGGCACAGAACGAATACAACGGCGCGATCGACTTTTCCCCTGCGACGATCACGTCACCGAACGATTCGCTCGTGCTGAGCTATGGGAATGTCCGTCAGTCGGATTGCCAAGACCTGGTTCTGGGGCTCGAGAGCCTGACGCGCCGAATGGCAGTCGGCGCCACAGTAGTGAAGGCCGCCGACGTTGCCGTCGACGTGGCTGCGATGTCCTCTGCCTGCGATGCCTCGGCGGTAAGTGACATCAACTTCACCTTCGGCCGCGGGCAGTAACCCGCAGCCCCCAGAGAAAAGACATGCATCGCTCGCACGTCTTGGCAAGCCGCCCCCGCCAGGGCGGCTTTTCCATTCTTCATTTGCTCTTAGCCCTGGTGGTCACTGCGGTGATCGCTGCAGGCCAGATCCAGGCGCAGCAGCTGCAGGCGAAGGTGTCGGCTGGCCGACTGCAAGGCGACGTGCTGAAGCTGATGAAGGATGCTGCCAACAACTACACGATGGAAAGCTACTCGGCGCTGCAGCTGGATCAGCCCGTGACGAAAGAATCGGCCACGCTGGCAAACGGCACAGGCGCTGGGCAGTCCTTCTCACCCACGGTCGCGAACCTGATCGCTATGGGCTACCTGCCGGCGAACACGAGCAACACGTCACAACTCAACGCCGGCATCTACCGCGTCAGGCTTGAAAAAATCCCGGCTGGATGCGTTGGCGTGGCCTGCAACATCACTGGGGTCGTCTACATCGATCAACCCATCCGCCAGCCAGGGACAACGAACATGGCTGGCATTCAGGTGGGGTCGCTCATGGATGCTGTCGGCGGTGACGTGGTCGTTTCGATGAACACGAATCCCAGCATCCTCGTTGGAATCAACGGAGCTTCCGTACCTAACCCGGTCGCTGGAACGCCGGATGGCGTCGTCGGCGCTCGGGTGGGTTTCGGTGCAAGCGGCTTCGGCCGCTTCCTTGTTCTCAACGATCCTCGCGACCCGCACTTTCAAGGGCCTGTGTCCATCGCCGGCAATGTGTCGATAGGAGGGACGACGACGCTGGCCGGCGACGTCAGCGTGAACAACTGCGTTCGCCTGCAGGCGGATGGGCGTGGTGGCTTCAACTGCCTGGACCCCAACGATCTGCCGGCCGGCTTCACGGGCGGGGTGCGCGCGGTCGACATGGTCGCGAGCGGCAGCGTTCTTGCGTCCGATTCGCCTGCCTCGTTCAACGGCAGCAACACGAATTTCGCGCTGCTGTCGCCCGGTGCAGCCGGCGTGGAGGCCATGGTCAAGACCTCGGGGAAGGTTGCCGGCGATCGGCTGATTCCCACCGGCGCCTATGCGCCGGGTTCGGCATGCACCGACGCGGGCGCCGTGGCCAGGTCGACCGCATCCGCTTCGGGCGGCGTCCTTGTCGTCTGCACTGGGGTTGTATGGAGCCCATTGAGCACGGTCGCGACGGCGGGCTCAGCCTGCCCAGTCGAAGGGCAGGGCGCCGTGGATGCGCAAGGGCGACAGCTGTACTGCTTCAACGGCACCTGGACCTATATGACCGACTTCCTGCCGCCAGCCGTGGCTGGCGGCACATGCGGCGTTCCAGGCGCGATCGGCTACACGGTCCCGGTCGTCGGCGGTGGCGCCTCCGCCCTGGTGTGCAAATCGAACCCGTCGGGCGGTGTGAATCGCTGGTTCCGTATCCAGGACATCACAACGCACCTGGTCTTCGTCACGGCTTATGAAGTGACGCACGGCATGGTGGTCGCGAAGCCACTTTGCGGCGCGGCACCTGGGCAGACGGTCACTCCCATTCCCCAGCTGATCCCGAAAGTGGAATCGAGCGACGACAGCGGGTTTTCTCGCTTCGTTGTCGACAACGGGGGTAGCTGGACAGTGCAGCTCACGAATGGCGCTGGGGCTGCTCTATCGGCCTCTCCTGCCGCCAGCAGCGTGCTGCAAGTCTTCTGTTACTACCCCTGACGCATCAAGCGACGCCTGCGCACCAGGCGATTTTTAAGAAGAGAGAGGAACCATGAAACTCATGAAGCGCAAGAGCGCGGTGTTTCGCGCCATCGGCGCGGGCGCGCTCCTGGCATTAGGGACGTTGCACGCCTTCGGGCAGCAGATCCCGGCCAGTTCTGCAGACTCCGGACGGCGAGCGGTGATCGCCGTCAACCAGGGGACGATCTACAACAATATCAATAACGCTCAGAACTCGGCTAACAACGCATGGAACTATGCGAACAATGCCCAGAACACCGCCAACGCTGCGTATTACAACGATCAGGTAACCAATCAAATCGCCCAGGACGCACGTCGGCGTGCAGAAGAGGCAGCGAGCGCCGGAGGCGGATTTGCGACAGGCATCTTCAGAATTCGACCTGGCAACACCGTGAACAGTCCCACATGGCAAGACGTGGCGTGCGTATACAACGCATCGGGTCCTACGACTGTGAGAAGACAGTACAACCCTGGGGAAGTGCCACCAGGGAATGGCATGGAAGGCTGGGTGCGAGATTTCACATGCCCGCCCGGCAGCGCCGTATTGGTCTTCACGAACGGTGACGATGGTGTAGACAGCCCCGGCGGCAACGGTGGTGACAGCGGCGGAGGCGGCGGCGGCGGATCGGGCTAATTAAGGTAGCCCGCTAAAAGAAAAGGCCCCTTGGGGCCTTTTTTTTCAGAGCGGGGTCAGCCCTCGATCGAACTCGTCGCGAACCCAAAAAGTCCCAGCCTTCGTGACAGATTGAACTTCAAAATAACCGCCCGAACCGTCTTTGCGAATCGTGTACCTCCGGACGCCGCAATCCTTGATTGTCGGTGTCGTGGTGACTACAAGCGCATCAGCCGTGCTGTCGACAACCGCAGAACTTGAGGCTACGGCGCAGGTTCCCGGTCCTGGGAGAACCAATCGCGCGCGATAAGAGCCCGGCGACCCTGAAAGCTCAAACCGGCCCGGTCCATTGTTCGAACCAGTCATCGTGTCGTATGCGATGTATTTCCAAGCCCACGATCCCGTCGCGACTTGGCCTGAAGTTGTTGAATCCGAAGGAAGTCCAGCAGTAGCAGCACAACCGCTAATCAAGCTGACAGCCGCAAACGCAGCGATCGCAAAAAGACTTTGAAACCTCATTTTTATTACTCCCTAGATGGTTGTCGATTAGGTACTAATTTTAATTGATTTCAGGGCTCGTGACAACAGTTTTGTGTTGTCGCGCAACAGCTTTTAATGCCCATATTTCTCCACCCCCACCTCATGCCAAACAGGAAGCAAAAGGGGGCGCCGAAAGCGGAGCGCATCGGGGGAACACGCAGCGTTCCCCAAGGGGGTCGCGTTCGCGCCAGCAGGGCGGGCAGGGGGCGGCACGGCCCCGCGAACAGGGGTCGCGTGCATCGCCTCTTTATGGAACAACTCGCCAGCGCTGCAGTACGGCGTAGATCTGTCCGGCATAGCGATCACGGTACATCGGTGTCTTTGAATGGTAGGTGCCGACGGCCGTCCAGGTGTTCCCGTACTGGCGGACCTGCTTGCCGAGATGCCAAGCAGCAACATAGGTGTTCACGCAGCCATCGAGCAAATGACCGGGCGCTATGCCGTAGCGGGCAAGCTCGGGAAAGTGGATGGAGTTCATCTGCCCCAACCCAACGTCGATAGACCCGTTGGTGTTCTTGGCTACGGCTGCAGGGTTGCCCCTCGACTCGTGATAGATGATGGCGCGCAGCAACATCGAGCTGACGCCGTGGAATGCCGCAGCCTCTTCAACGCACGGCACCTGGATCGGCGCATTCGGGTTCCTTGGCGCCTTGGGCGCGGCTCCAGCTGCGCCTGCATTTCCGCTCCATACGAAGGCAAGGCAGGCGCATACAGCGGCCGTGGCCCGTGCAACGGTCCTCGGCAATATCTCACGATTCATAGGTTGTCCATTAGGTTGTCGTTTCGCATGCGAAACCGGCGACATCAATTTTAGCGACAACCTTATAATCATCCTAACTGGCAACCTTAACGACCGGGCGCGTGGTGCGCCTGGCAGGTAGACCCTGCTAGCCAGCATGGGAGTGCTCAATGTTCCGCAAGTCCAAGAGTCCGAACGAGGACACCGCACAACGCAAGGACGACAGGATCCTGTCGGACCTCAGCTGGGAAGCCAGCATCGTCCTCAACGAGAGAAAGTCACGGATGGTGGCTTGGCGCGTCGCAGCGACAGCAGGCGTCGTGTGCCTGGCTGAAGCCGTTGCGCTCGCAATGCTTGTGCCGCTCCACAGCGTTGTGCCCACGGTCGTCATGGTCGACAAGCTCACAGGGGAAGCTCAGGTCGTTCCTTCCGCTCAAGAGTACGTCGCGAACAGCACGCTCTCCGACAAGCACTGGATCAACAATTTCATGATCGCGCGCGAGCGCTACGTCTACAAGTTCATCCAGCAGGACTACGACACTGTCCGACGACTGGCCGGGAACCTGCCGTGGGGCAACTACGCGTCGCAGTTCGAGGGCTCGGACGCCCTCGACAAGCGGTACAAGGAAGACGTTGAAATTCTCCCGACCGTGCTGAGCATCACGCTCAATGGGAACGGCACGGCCACGGTGCGTTACGAGCTGCGAACCCGTGATTACCGTGTGACAGCGCCGGCGGCCGTGACCCGCCGGATTGCAACCCTTCGCTACGAGTACGCCGTCAAGAATTTGACGCTGGAAAAAGAGGCCATCGCCAATCCTCTCGGGTTCACCGTGACCGCGTACCAAACCGACGCCGAGATGGGCGGCGACTCCAAGGGTGATCGTCGATGAAGCTCCTTCAGGCCGTCACTATCTGCGCGGCGCTGGGTGCCTCCAGCGCTTTCGCGCAGGCTTACAGCGCAAGCTACGACGACACGTCGCGCGTTCGGCGGGTCGAATACAAGGACAACCTGGTCCTTCGGGCGGTGGGCTACGCCGACCATCCCATCCTGCTCGAACTGGATCCCGCAGAGCCGATCGCCGACGCGGCAGGCGGCAAGATCGCCAAGTGGGAAATTTCGAAGCTCGGTTCGCGCTTCTTTGCGCGACCCCTGGAAGGCGCGCGAGATGCGACGGTCTTGATCGTCACAAAGACACGCTCCTACGTGCTCGACCTCGTGCCAGGTAGCGCCAAGGGCGCACCGACGGATTTCGTGTCGAAGATCGTCGTCACCTACCCGGTAGTGAAGATACCGGACCCGGTCGCGGAAGCGAAGGAAGCGAAAGAGGCAGCGACGCCGCTGTCTGAAGCGCTCAAGTCCGCACGAAACGAACAGTATTCGATGGAGGTTGTCAGCGAGACGGTCGACATCCGGCCGCGTGAAGTCTTCGACGACGGTCGCTTCACCTACTTCAAGTTCCCCGACAACCTGCCAGTCCCGGCCATCTTCAAGAGCACGCCCGGCTCCAACGACGAATGGCTGGTCAACAGCCACAGGGACAACGACTACGTCGTCGTCCATGGCGTCGGTGCCTCGTGGAACCTTCGCCTTTCCGGCTCGTTGGTCGGCGTCTTCAATGACGCCTTCGATGCGGCGGGGATTGCGCCCCATCACGGCACGACGATCAGCGGACTCAAGCAGGAGTTGCGGAAATGAGCACGCCCTACGATCCGCAAGAGCCGCAGGCCTATGAGGCCCAGCCGGTCGAACAGAGCCCGGTGCAGGCGACGCAGCCATTTCAGGCTGAGGTCAAGCGACGGCGCCCGACGCGTCAGCTCCTCGGCGCCTTGTTCTTGGCCCTGGGCCTCATCGCCATCATGGCCTTGGCTGCCTTCATGTTCAAACAGTACAAGGCCGAGTTCGCGCAAAAGCGCGCCGCCAAGGAGAAAGCCACTCAGGCCAATGCCCCGGTGGTTCGGAAGGCGCGTGATTTTGGCGCGGAGGAGGGCACGAGCGCGCCAGCCCCTGAGCAGCCAGCAGCCGCGCCTGCCCTTCCTGCGAGCTTCAGCGCGCCGTCGACGCCCGCGCCGGGTGGGCCATTGCCGAGCAACATGAACCTGGCTGGTAGTCCTGCGCAGCTTCCAGCTGGCTTCAGCCAGCCGCAGGGGATGCCACCTGGGACGCCAACGCCAAAGGCGGAAGCCGCGCCCTCAATGATGATGGGCGGGCAAATGGATGAGGCCTCAGCGGCAGCTCAGGCTGAGGCCTTGATCGCGGCCCGTGCGCCGGCCGCTGCAGATCGCACTGTGCAGGCGATGGCGAAGTCCAAGGGGAGCGGCAAGCCCCCTACGTCGACCGATCAAGCTTCAGCCGCCCAGCTCGGCGATCGTTCGTTCGTGCTTGCTCGCGGGAGCTGGATTCCTTGCGTCCTGGAGACGCAGCTGAACTCTTCCGTGGCGGGTAACACAAGCTGCGTCGTCCCGGAAAACGTGTACTCTGACGACGGGAAAGCACTCCTGGTTGAAAAAGGGTCGCGCGCGCAGGGTGCCTATGGGAACAGCCTGAAGACCGGCGATCAGCGTATCGCCGTCCAATGGTCCCGAATCAAGACCACACGCGGCATCGTCATCGATGTCGACTCGCCCGCAACCGACGGTGTCGGCACGGCCGGCGCAGGCGGCTACGTCGACAACCACTGGATAGACCGCATCGGTGCGGCCGTGCTCCTGTCGCTTGTCGACGATGCGCTCGCGTATGGGATTGCCGATGCGCAAAACAAGAACTCGTCCTCGCAGAACTCGCAGGGGACGAATGTCTACATCCCGACGAACTCCATCGGTTCCACGCGAAAGCTGTCCGAGAAGATCCTCGACTCGACGATCAACATCGCCCCGACGCTCTACAAGAACCGAGGCGATCGGATCATGATTTTCGTCAACCGCGACCTGTGGTTTGACAGCACTTACCAACTGGTGAAAGCACCATGAGCGCAGTCCTTGAAATGCCCCGGCTCGTCGTCGGCGCCGACACGACCATCAACAACTTCCTTGCTCCGTTCAAGGATCTGATCGAAGACGACGCGGTCACTGAAATCGCCGTCAACAAACCCGGTCGGGTCTGGTTCGAAAAAGATTCGTCATGGGGCAGCAAGCCCATCGAGGTGACCAATGAAAACATCCTCCACCTGGGGAACGCGGTTGCGACCTTTTCTGGTCAAAAGTGGTCGAAGGAATTTCCACTGCTCAGCGCCGCACTGCCAAACGGCGCGCGCGTCCAGTTCGTGATGCCGCCGGCCGTGGAGACTGGCAGCACTTCCTTCACGATGCGCAAACCGATTAAGGTGACGCGTTCGCTGGATGACTTCTCGGCCGCAGGCCTGTTCAAGGAAGTTCGCCCGATGCAAGCGGGCCTGCTGCCACATGAGCAGGCCCTCAAGGATCTATTAGTTGCCGGCAGCTACGAGGAGTTTCTCCGCAAGGCGGTTGAGACGCGCATGAACATCGTCGTGGCCGGCGCTACTGGATCCGGCAAGACCACGTTCATGAAAGGCCTGGTGCGCGAGATACCGAGCGAGGAGCGGCTGATCACGATCGAGGACGTTCGAGAGCTGTTCTTGCCGCATGAGAACGCTGTCCATCTGCTGTACAGCAAGGGCGGGCAGTCGTCGGCCAAGACCTCGGCGAAGGATCTGCTGGAGAGCTGCCTGCGCATGAAGCCCGACCGCATCCTCCTTGCGGAAGTCAGAGGCGACGAATGCCTCTACTTCGTGCGTAACGCCGCCTCAGGTCACCCCGGCAGCATGACCAGCTGTCATGCCGGTTCACCAGCTCTTGCCTTCGAACAGATGGCCATCATGATTCAAGACTCGCCCGGCGGTGCCAACCTGACATTCGACGTCATCAAGCGGCTCCTGACGCTGACGATCGACATCGTCATCCAGTTCCAGAACGTTGCAGGAAAGCGGTTCATCAGCGAGATCTACTACGCGCCCGAAAAAAAGCTGGAGGCGATCAAATGAGCAAGGGCAAGCTGATCGGCATCATCCTTCTCGGCCTCGTTGGCATTGCCGGATGCCTGGCCGCGGCGAACTACATCGCCGGCGTGCTGCTGTTCCTGTCGTACAAGGAAAACCCGCTCAAGGCTGAGTTTTCCACGCTGCACTACGCCTGGTCGACGGCCAGCTCTCCCTATGCAGCGATGAAGGTGAAGTCCAGCGCGGCCGTCGCGCTACTGGTCTGTTTCGGCGTGCCGGCGTTCTTGCTGCAGGACATGCTGCGCGGGCGCAGCTCGGCGCTGCACGGCAAAGCACGGTTTGCTGACGCGAAGGACATTGCCAAGGAGAAGCTCGACAGTCCCTCAGGGATCATTCTGGGCAAGCAGGCGGACGGTGGCCTCCTGCGGCTGCCTGGCTACGAGTTCACGCTCCTGGCGGCCCCGACGCGCACGGGAAAGGGCGTGTCGTTCTGCGTGCCCAACCTGCTGACCTTCGAGGGCTCCGCCGTAGTGCTCGACATCAAAGGCGAGAACTACAACCTCACGAGCCAGTTTCGGGCGCAATACCTGGCGAACGAGGTCTTCTATTTCAACCCCTTCTCCGAGACAACGTGCCGGTGGAACCCGCTGTCGTACATCTCGAAGGATCCGAACTTCATGGTCAACGACCTGATGGCACTGGCGGTCATCATCTACCCGACCAATCCGAAGGATCCTTTTTGGCCCGACTCGGCCCGCAACCTGTTTGTGGGCCTGTCGCTGTTGGTCCTGGAGACGCCGACGCTGCCGAAGACGATCGGTGAAGTGCTGCGACAAGGATCCGGCAAGGGGCAGCTGATTTCCGACTACCTGAAGCACGCCATGAGCGTGCGCGCTGCCAGCGGGACGCCCTTGTCATCGCGTTGCATCGACGCGCTCAATCGGTTCCTGAACAACCCTGAGAACACGCTCAAAAACATTCTTGCGAGCTTCGTCGCGCCGTTGTCGATGTGGGGAAATGCGGTGATCGACAAGGCAACGTCGGCCGATGACTTTGACCTGCGCGACATCCGCAAGCGAAAGATGACGGTCTACGTCCACATTCCTGCGAATGAAATCGTCCAGGCCGGATTCATCCTGAATCTGTTCTTCTCGCAGCTCATCAACGAGAACACGCGCGAGCTGCCCGAGCACAACCCGGAGCTGAAGCATCAAGTACTCATGCTCATGGACGAATGCACGGCCGCGGGAAAAATCGAGATCCTCGCGAAGGGTGTCGGCTATATGGCTGGCTACAACCTGCGCCTGGCGATCGTCATCCAGGACCGGACCCAGCTCGAGTCAGTCTACGGCAAGCCGGATGCGAAGAACATCCTGTCAAACATGGGCGCGAAAATCGTCTACACGCCAAGCGACATCGCCGATGCCAAGGAGTATTCGGCGCTCATCGGCACGGACACGGTCCAGTCGACGTCACTGCAGCGCTCGAACATCGGGCCGTTCACGCTGAACACGTCCAACAGTGAGACAGAGTCGATCCAAGGACGCGCACTAATGCTTCCGCAGGAAGTGCTGGCCATGGCCAAGACGCGCGAGCTGATCGTTCGCTCTGGGATACCCATCATCAACGCCGAGAAAATCGTCTACTACGAAGATTCGTTCTTCCTGGAGCGCTTCCGTGCGGTCCCAATGCAGGAAGTGACCATCAACGGTGAGAAGCGATCGGTGCCGGTGCCGAAGAAGCTTCCAGGGAAGAATTGGCGCGTGTTCCACCAGGCGCTGGAGATGTCCGACTACTACCTGCAGGACGATTTCAGCGACCTGTCTCCCGACCTGGAGGAGCTTGAGGAAAGTTCGCTCCTGGACAGAATCAACGCCAGCGCTCAAAGCATGAACGAAGCCCAGCTCGATGCGCTCTGCAGCACCTTGAGCCGCCGCAAGATTCAAGAGTTTGAGGAGCGCTTTCGCGAACAAGCGGCCTTTTAAAGGTTGTCGCTTAGGTTGTCTTTAAGGTATATTCTCCTTCGTCGGCCCGCAATGGGCCGGCACTCTGCCCCCAACGGGGGTGTCTATACGAAGGGAGCTTCATGGCTAAGTCATCTACCGCGCCGCCGTTGTCCGAGCTGCGCACCCCTGGAGAGAGTGAAAGCGATCTGCAGATCCTTCGCACGCTGGATTCGCGTGCGGAGGCTCTTGTGCATGGCGGTGCCGGCTTGTCGCCTGCTGCTGCTGCTGACCTGGTGCGCCACGACATCGCGCTGTTCAAGCAGATCCAGAGCAACGCCGCCGGCGATCGTGCGGCCGAAGTGATCGGCGAGATTGCGGAGGCTGTGCCTCTGTACCGCGCCGAACTTGCTCGACGCGACCCGTCGCTGTTGGCAGCAGTGGAAGCAGCGACCGCCATCGAGCAAGCCAACATCAGCGCAAAGGAAACTCGAAAGGCGCTAGATCAACTCCCCGAGGGAGCTTCGCACGCAGCGTACCTCCTCGACCTCGGCCATGCTTTCGCTGAGAGTTTCGACAGCGCCAAAGAACCCTACAAACCGACCAAAGGCTTAGATGGCCTGTACCGGTTTCCAGCCGTTCACAAGCTGGGCGATTACGAGCCAGTCACTGGAACGTACCAGGCGGCCGATCCTGCCACTACGGTCGACGGCGCCTACCTCAATCTCGGTTCTTTTGTGCACGCACGCTCTGAGGCACTGTCTCAACCCGAGCGTTATGCCACCGAAGTCCCGTTTGTCGATCT
Organism: Variovorax restrictus; assembly: GCF_051216715.1. NCBI lineage: Bacteria > Pseudomonadati > Pseudomonadota > Betaproteobacteria > Burkholderiales > Comamonadaceae > Variovorax > Variovorax restrictus. The sequence continues at coordinate 43,369 of NZ_JBPJZH010000008.1, read as the reverse complement.
GATCGACGAGGTGGTCCGGGACGTTGACGCCCGTCGTTCCGATTCGCCCGGAATCAGCTCCTGGGAGCGCATGTCATCAGTCGGCGACGCTGAGATGCGTTCCAACGGCCGCAACGGATTTGTCGAAGTGCAGCAAGACGGGGCCGTTGTTGCTCTAGCAGATCTTGCCGCGATCAACGACTGGGTCGAGAACCACGACGCGTCCGTCGCTGACAAGGAGCGCCTGGTGAGCCTGGGCATCAAGGCGCACAAAGCATTTAACGAACCCCATCAATCTGAATTGGAGAACACCATGGAAGCTGCTGCACAAACCCCCAAGGCCGAAGTTCGTCGAATCGGTGCCAACATGGCGAAGCCAGATTGGCAACTGGCGATCGATCTGCTGAAAACCCACGCGCCGAACGAGCGCGCCGCGATCTACATCCCGAAGGCCGGCGCCGAGTACGGCGGCCAGGTGCTGCTGATGACGGACACGCACATCGTGCAGCGCGTCGGCAAGTCGACGGCGATCGCGCATGACCTGGACGCTCTGCAGAACGGCCGCGAGCTGGCCGGTCAGATGGACGGTGGCCAGATCAAGCGCGGCACGCACATGAAGTTCCAGTACGGTGATGAGCGAGGCAACGGCACGGCCATCCCCTTCAATCAGAAGCGCGCTGATGAAATCAAGGCCGAGATGACCGCGTGGGCAGAGAAGGCCATCACCAATGCGAAGGGACGTGACACGTTCCTCAAGCACCTGGACAACGCCACGAAGCACATCGCGCAGCCGCCAGCTCGCGAACGTGCGCGCGAACCCCAGCGCGCGCCTGCTCGCGCTCCGCAGCGCGACCGATGAACAGCAGCTCGTCGAGACGAGAAAAAGCCGGGGCGTCCCGGCTTTTTTCTTGGTTGCTGTGCCCGGCGTTGGTCCTGGCCATCGCTATGGGCCTCGGCTTGCTGCCGCCGGCGGCGTTGTGGACCTTGCTCGGCCTGCCGCTGCTTCGCGCCTTCGAGCTGGTCGACCAGCGCGATCCTGTGGCTGACAACCAGGGGGCCGGTGCAACCGGCCTCGAGCCCGACGTCGACGAGACGTGACGGAGGGCGAAAAAAAAGCCGGGGCAACCCGGCTTTTTTGTTCTTGCAGCGCTCAGAAGCTCGGCTTTCGAGCTTGCGTGCTTCTTACAAAATCAATCCGTGCTTGTTGCCACGCAGGATCAGATAACTCCAGCTTCACCTGTGAAAGCTGCAGGAATGCTTGAGGGATAGCGCCCCCCCCTGCATGCGCCCATCTGTGCTTTGTTCGGTTGAGCGCACCATTCCATGGGCAAGTCATAGGGGGCATTCGAATTCGGACCGTACTTCGTCAGCGCCGCTTCCGCCATGGCCTTTGCGTTCTCTTGGGACCATGGAAGTTCATAGATCACCAGCGACGCGGCCATTGGTCGGGCTTTGTCGACGGGGACTCGATCTTCAAAATGGACGATCAATTTGACGCCCCTCTTTTCATAGGTGAAATAGCGCGGCAATCTTGCATGCGTCACAAGCCCTTCTCCCGGGCTCGTCTCGGGCTTCATTTGGTTGCGTGGCACTTGAAAGTGCTTCATCGCTGCGGCCATTGCCTCCTCGAAATCCATGCCGGTTTTGACCCCCGCAACGTCGAGTGTTTGCGCATCAACGGAGCGGAATGCTTGGCGCGGCTGGGCGGCTGAAAGGAAAGATGCCCCCGTCAGAATGGCTAGAACGGCTGCTTTTGCAATTGCTGAATTCATCATGTAGGTCAGTTGACTGCAGCTTCTTGAACGCCTCGTACTCGTCGAGCGCGTTGCACGTATTCGGTCAGCGAAGCGCGCAGCTTCTCGGGCTCACGCATGCCCACCAGACGCAGCATCGGGTTCGTAGCGTCGCGAGTTTCGAGCGTGATCGTGCCGACGCCGGCCAGGCGCTCCAAGAACGTCTGTTGCAGGCTCACGTTTTGCACCCTGAACACTTCCAGTGAACCGCTATTGCGGGACAACACGCCAAAGGACCAGATGATGCGCTCCCCACCTTCGAATCGGTAGGAGAGGCATGCAAAGTCGAGCCAGGAGTAAGCAGCTCGGAAGGCCAGCAGAGCAAGGGGAACGACCAGGACAGCCCAATGAAGATTCCACGGCAGCGCTACGAACAGGCCAGTCCAAGCGGCTGCGTAGCAGGCAAGCTTGATGAAATGCCCAAGGTTGACGGCCTGCGATGGCTTCACTACGGCGGGAGGGCCAGAGTGACCATGAACCGCTTCCACGACGGGCGGAAAAGTGATGATGGCTTGCATTTCGCTCCCTTTGCGATCTGTTTTAGGTTGTCCGTTAGGTTTCATTTTATGCTAAATCGCCGTTGCTGACAACACATTTATGTTGTCAGTTGAGTTGTCCATGCATGCTGGATCGTAGCGCCGGCGACAGGATCGCGCGCGTCGACAGCACCAAAACGCCAGCCACACCAACCCCGATCCACGGGGCAAGGCACCATGACCCTTGCCCTGCACCCATTCGGGCCGCGACGGGCCGAATATCGGCCTGCATGTCGCTCGACTGAACCCCTCGCCGCCCACCCCCCCTCATTGCTAAGCCCGAAGGGAAGGGGGAGCCGCCCGGCGAGCCGGAGCGGGGGAAACCGTAGGTTTCCACAGGGGGGTCGCGTCCGCGGCCCGAAGGGCCGGGCAGGGGGGCGGCACGCCCCCGCGGACTGGGGGACTGTTTGCCCCCCTTTGGGGGGCTTTTGATGTTTTGGGCGCAGCCCTGGGGGGCGTCGCAGGGCGAAGCCACTGCGCCTTTTCATTTCCCCCCGAAGGGGGGTCTAGTTGATTCCTACAGCCGTCGTTTTCGCGCGCACGCGGTTTCTTTAATGTTTCTTCTGTTTCTTAGGGCTGCTGGAAATTCCGAAAATCGGACCGTAGGCCGCGCCAGTGCTGCATTCTGTGTGTGCACAACTTTTGCCCTATTCGGACATCCGCCGGGTTATATCGGACATCCACCGGGTCAGTCGGACATTTACCGGGTGCTATCCACAGCGCGCATTGCTCTATTCGGACATCCACCGGGTGTTATCCACATTTCGGCCTATTCGGACATCCACCGGGTGTTATCCACAGCCTGAGGGAGCTAGGAATCCGTCGATCCAGCGCCGTGGCGTTCGGACACTGCCGGATCACGTCCGAATGGTGCCAAAATCGCTTGACGCCAACTCAAGTGACAACCTAACATTCGGACATCATCACCATGGCGTCCGACTAACCCGGTATCTGTCCGAATAGATCATGTCCACTACCACTGACCTGTTGCTCCGCGCTGATGTTCCAGCTGATCGCTATGTCTCGATGAGCAATCGCCTGGCGAGGGCCGCACAGGGGCTCAACCTTGCAGAGAAGCGTCTGGTCGCCCTGGGCCTCTCGGAGACTGATTCTGTTCCGGCCAAGAACCTTGCGCTTGGTGCCAACTCGGGTTGGAAGATGCGGATCTCTGCGATGGAATACGCAGAGACGTTTTCCGTGGACACGACGACTGCATACGAGCAACTCAGGGCCGCAGCAGAAAAGCTGTTTGAGCGATACGTCCGCTATGAGGTCCGCGGCGCCAAGGGCACCACGATCGAGAAAAAGTTTCGCTGGGTGTCGGGGGCTTCGTACATGCCGGGCGAGGGCTTTGTAGAACTCAACTTCAGCCCTGAAATCGCGCCTCATTTGCTTGGCCTGCGCCGGCAGTTCACGTCGTACAAGCTGACGCAAGCAGCCAACTTCGACAGCGTCTACTCCTGGCGCCTGTTTGAGCTTCTCAAGTCATGGCAGAGCACCGGCCGCTTCGAAACCTCGATCGAGGCTTTCTGGGAGGCCATGGAAGCCCCTGCGAGCATCCGGAAGGACTTCAAGGGCCTTCGGGTGCGTGTTATCGAACCAGCGCTTGAGTCGATCCGTGCCAAGGCTGGAATCTGGGTCGACTGGAAGCCGATCCGCAAGGGGGGCCGGCGCGTCTCGGCCTTGCTGTTCACCTTTGGTCCTGATCCGCAAGGTCGCCTCGACATGGGCGAGCCCGGGATTGCAGATGCAAGCTCGGGAGAGGACGACGAAATCGATTCGCTCGACTGATGCGAGAGCGGTCGAGCTATTCGGACATCTACCGGGTGTTATCCACAACCTGCAAGGTTTTGTCCTACAAATTACAGCGTCATGGGGGACTTTTGCTCGCTCGCTCGGGCTTTTTGCACCACGTGAGTGCAGAAAACAGTCGGACAACAAAAACTGGCGTCCGACTGACCCGGTATCTGTCCGAATAGATCACACCCGAAGCTGCAATCCATTCGGACACCAAGCGCTGATGTCCGACTGACCCGGTACTTGTCCGAATAGGTTTCTAAGAGCTGCGCCGCCCCTTCACGCTCAAAAATGTTAACAAATTCAATGACTTACGGAATAAAGAGGGAGACACTGTCGCTGCTCGACCGATTGCATTCGGACATCACGGCGTAGAAGGATCCATCCGGAATAGGACCGATGAGCGCTGCGGCGCGGACATCGTCGGACAATGTCCGACTGACCCGGTATCTGTCCGAATAGGCTGCTGGATCGTGAACAGTCGGACAACGTCGGGTAGCGTCCGACTGACCCGGTAGTTGTCCGAATAGGTCGTGAGGGATCGAGCGAGCCGCACCATGGAACTGCAGCTGAGGCTGGCGACAACAAACCCCACCGATTCGGCAGCCCTACGCCACTTAGCCGGCAAAACTAACACGGATGATTATGTAGATAATCATGAAGAGGGCCCGCTAGAATCATGGCCCAAACAGGCTTCGCGCAGTCCACCCAATGATTTCTGCTCCCCTTGCTGATCTAGACGAACTTGTTCTGAAGTGTCGGGATGAGAAAGCCAAATCCTACGTTGCCGAAGCAGTCGCCAGCTACCGCGTTGGCGCCTACCGAGCGGCAATAGTGGGTACTTGGATAGCAGTTTGCTTTGACATCATCGACAAACTGAGAGAGCTTTCATTTTCCGGTGACAAAGAGGCAGAGCAGCAGATCGCAGCATTAGAGAGAATTCGAGCTTCTGGAGATGTCACTAATGCGCTAAAGTTCGAAAAGGAACTCCTTGTTCTGGCCCGCGATAAGTTTGAATTGATTTCGCATCTCGAACACATCGACTTAGAACGTCTCCAAGCAGATCGAAATCGGTGCGCGCATCCCTCACTAATTTCGGAAGATCAAGTCTATAGCCCTAGTGCCGAACTCGTGCGAGCGCACATACACGCGGCCATCATTCATTTATTGCAGCACCCGCCGGCACAAGGAAAGTATGCACTGGATCGGCTAAAAAAAGATATTCAATCGTCGCTTTTTCCCATAGAACAGGAAAAGATGGTTAAGGTCTTTTCAGTTGGACCGTTAAGAAAGCCACGCGAATCGTTGGTGAGGAATTTTTCCCTTGTACTGCTCAAGAACGTCCTTGTGCGGTCGGCCGAAGAGGTCATCCCGATATATACGGCTTCTAGAGCACTTTCCGCAGTGCGAACATTGCACCCAATAGCAGTCAACAAGCTGCTTAATGAGCGTTTGTCCAGGTTAGTTCGGGACGTTGACGACGAGCAATTGGATCGCTTTGTGAAGATTTTGGAGGCGTTGCCCGATACATGGCAAATGCTAGAGACCGACGTACGTGAGCGACTAACTCTGTTTGTTCAAAGGCTCCCCGTCGACAGCTTCATCGATTTAGATTTTTTGCTGGAGTACCCTCCCCTCTCTGCATTTGCCCTGCATAGGGTTAAATACGCCAGCAGGAAAGACATTGCTGCAGCGCAATTCTTCATCTCTCCACCACAGGTAATCGATAGAGCCATCGAACTTTATGTTGAATCAAATTCATTCGAAAGCGCTAATGCGGGAGCCAAGCTGCTTGCTGAAATGGCTTACGAAATGAAGGCGCATCACATCAAGAGAATACTTGCTGAGGCCTCTCAAAACGCGGAAATTACGTCAAGCTTTGGATTCTCCACTTTGCTGGAAAAACTGCGCGGCAGGGCCGTCCCGGACGCCGAGTTCGATGAGTTATTGCAGAAGCATGGCTTAGAACAACATTTACCCGGTGGGAGTGACTTTGACATTCCTTTTTAGCCAATAAGTGCTATGAAAAAAGCGGTCGATCGCGGTCGCAAGCTTCACAGCGGCCACTTCGCTTTCATGCGAGCTATCGTGCAAGGCGTCGACTCAACTAAGGCCTGGGAGCAATACCTCCGGCTGGAAAGCGAGAACACAGACGCTCGCAAGGTGAAAAGCGCGATCGCTTGGATGCGCGCCGAGTTTGCTGCTGCTGCGCGCCGAGAGTCGAAGCCCGGCACGGCGCGCTTGGTCCTAATGGACGCTGCGACGATCGGCGAGACGAAGCAAAAGCCAACGCTTGAGGAATTCGCGCTTGAGCGAGGCATGGAGGACTTTTCCCAAGAGGAGCAGCTAGAGGCGTATGCGGCCGAATACGGATCTGCGACGCGGCGCACCTCGCGCCGCGGCCAGCTCGTCAACCGCCAGCTTGCCGCGCTGCGCTGGTTGGAGGATCTGGTCGCGCAGAGCCCAAAGCCTGGGGACGGTGTCGCCGCCTGGTTGGCGCCGGCCCTGGCAAGCCGCATCGAGGCGGCTGGGTGCCCTACTCTCTTCGCGCTCATCGAGCGCATCAACACGTCCGGCGCACGGTGGTGGCGTGGCGTGCCTGGCATCGGTGCCGGCAAAGCTGCACGCGTCGTCGACTGGCTCACACTGCACGAAGCATCGATCGGCATGTCTATCGGGCGGCACGCCTTGCTGCCCAGCTCGCAGCTGCAGCCGTCGGAACTTGAGGCGGTTGTGCCTCAGGCAACCGGCTTGGTCCCGCTGGAGAAATTCCTTGTGCCCGCCGAGCTGGACGGCAGTGCAGGCGCGTTCCGCGGCGAAAGGAGCACCTTGGCCGCGACGAACGACTATGAGGCGATCAGCGCCTGGCTCGACTCGAAACGAGGCGGTGAAGGCCCGCAGGGCGCCGCCACAAAGCGCGCCTATCGCAAAGAGGCAGAGCGGCTTGTGCTGTGGTCAATCCTGGAGCGGGGAAAAGCAATTTCCTCTCTCACCCTGGAAGACGCGAACGCCTTTCGGGACTTCCTGGCGGCGCCCCCGCTGCGTTGGTGCGGCCCACGGTACCGCGGCCGTTGGTCGCCCCAATGGAGGCCGCTGGAGGGGCCGCTGAGCCGCCCAGCGATGCGGCAGGCGCTCGTCATCCTGCGCAGCATGTTCGCCTTCCTGATGTCGCAGAACCACGTGGTCGGCAACCCCTTCGTGGGCGTGACGTTGCCACGTGCCTCAAGCCGTCAGCTCGGGTCGAATCGTGCGCTGACCTTCGAGCAGTGGGACTTCATCAGCGCACAGCTCGTCGTTGCCGGTGAGCAGACAGAGCTGCAGCGGCGCCGCGCTCGCGCGATCCGCTGGCTCTACGCGACAGGCCTGCGCCTGGCTGAAATCAGCTCGGCAGAGTGCGGGGGGCTTGAGCGCCTGCGCTACACGAACGGCGAAGGGAAAAAAGTGACGGGCTGGCTACTGGCCGTCATCGGCAAGGGTGAGAAGGAGCGAAAGGTTCCTATCCCCGCCGCGCTGGTCGACGAGCTAAGCGAGGAGCTTGTGCGCGCCGCCCGCGATCGCGACCCGCTGGCCACTGAAAACGCGCACGTCCCGATCCTGGCCAAGTTCGACAAGCCGGGCGCCGCGGCGCCGCAGGCCTGGTCGTCTTCGGGCTTGTACAAGTCCATTCGCGCCTTCATGAAGGCATGCGCGCTGCAGCTAAGCGACAGCGATGCGCGGCAGGTGCTCAAGGCCAGCACGCACTGGCTGAGGCATTCGCATGCATCGCATGCGCTGAACGGCCGCGAGGGGCACGAACCAGTGCCCCTCGAGGTCGTTCGAAACAACATGGGTCACTCGTCGATCGCGACGACATCGGGCTACTTGACAGGCGAGCGGGACGCACGGCTGCGCGCCATGGAAGGATTTTGGGGCAAGACTAAGTCCTAGCCTATTCAGCATGGACCGAGCCTCGGCTCATGCGAGCATCAGATTGAGGCACATGTCTGACAAGCGCTACGTCCACGCGCCAGGGCGAAGGTGAGAACGAACCCTGTGGGTGACACCGAGCACGAGAAGGCGTTGTTCCGGGGCACTGGCAAGCCCGCGGCGCGCCGTCCGACCTGCTTTGCATGAAGGCACGGCGATGTTCTTGGTGAACCATCTCAGGAGACACCATGGGCATTCTCGGAAACATTTTCAGCAAGATCTTCCCTACCGCACATGCGGCAAACGCGGGCCCGACACCTGGCGCGGCGCCGAGTGCAGGAGCTGCTCCCGCACCGACGGCAACGCCATCGGCCCCGGGCGCTCCCGCACCATCCGCGGTTAGCCCAATGAAGGACGTCGATGTCGAGCAAATGCTGGACGGCCTCGCTGCAAAGTCCAGTCAGAAGCTGAACTGGAAGACGTCGATCGTCGACCTCATGAAGCTTCTCGATCTCGACAGCTCCATGGCTTCGCGCAAGGAGCTGGCGCAAGAGCTGCACTACACCGGCGACATGAACGATTCGGCCACGATGAACATCTGGCTTCACCGCCAAGTTATGAACAAGATTGCGGCTAACGGCGGTAAGGTGCCTGCTGAACTCAAGGACTGAAGGTATGGCTTCGCGTTTGCTCAATCCAGTCGTATTCGTACGTACGGCATGCTTTTTTGCAGCCGCCGTGCTTCCCCTTTCGGCCGCCGCCCAACAGGGGGATGGCACTGATGTGCCGATCCGTACGAACGTTTTCAAACCGGCGAAGGTGGAGGTCACCGCGTCGCGGATCTCGGCGATCAAGGCGCCAGATGGCTTTAGTGTCTCGGTATTCGCAGACGGCTTGAAAAATGCGCGCATCCTGGCCGTCGCTCCGGATGGCACTGTTTACGTGAGCCGGCGCGATCAGGGCGACATCGTCATGTTGCGCGACCAGAACCGAGATGGCAAAGCCGACGGTGGCGGACTCATCGTGGCGAACCGCCCCGGCGCGCATGGTCTTGCGATCAAGGACGGCTATCTCTATATCGCGACTGTCAAGGAAGTGTTCAAGGCGCCTATCCAACCGGACGGTACGCTGGGTAGCCTGGAAATGCTCATGGGCGATCTTCCGGATGCTGGGCAGCATCCGAATCGAACCATCGTTTTCGGCCCCGATGGCATGCTCTACATCAGCATTGGATCCACTTGCAACGCGTGCAATGAGTCCAATCCGGAGAACGCGACGTTGCTGCGCGCATCACCTGACGGAAAGACGCGTTCGATCTTCGCGAGCGGTCTTCGAAACACGATCGGCTTTGCCTGGCAGCCGAGGACAGGCGAGCTCTGGGGCATGGACCACGGGATCGATTTTCTAGGCGATGACGTCCAGCCCGAAGAGCTCAACAAGATAGAGCGCGGCAAAGAATACGGGTGGCCTCATATCTGGGGAACCAATGGCGTCAATCCGCAGAGTACCCCCGTGGGCGAGATCACCAAAGAGCAATGGAAGGCCCTCAGTACCCCGATGGCCATGGGGTATACCGCGCATGCCGCCCCCATGCAAATGGTGTTCTATCCCGGCGGCTCCTTCCCCGAGCAATATACCGGCGATGCGTTCGTTGCTATGCGCGGATCTTGGAACCGAAATCCAGCCTCTGGCTATGAGATCGTCCGAGTGCGGTTCGCTGATGGCCAGCCTCAGAAGTTCGAACCGTTCGTAACCGGATTCCTTACCGACGGCGGGACAACCCATATTGCCCGCCCGGTCGGCCTCGCGATCGCGAAGGACGGTGCGCTCTTGATGTCCGATGACGCGAATGGCGTCATCTACCGCGTCGCCTATCGCGGCGCGACTGGCGCTGCTGCAGAAGCATCCACACCGGCCGGCGTCATGCAGCAGCAGGCCATGAGAGGAAGTGGGGTTCCCCTAGCCAAGGATCGAGAGGAAACGCGCGCTGGCGCCACCCTTTCGGTCACTTCAGCAACCATCAACTCGGAGGGGGCCATTCCTATCAAGCATAGCGAGTACGCGGACGGGGTTTCGCCGCAGCTCGCCTGGAGCGCCGCCGCGGGTGCGAAGTCATACGTCATTGTCATGGAAGATCCAGATGCGAAACCGGTGACGCCATTCGTGCACTGGCTGGCCTGGAACATCCCCGCGAGCGTGACAAGCCTCCCAGAGGGCTTGCAGGAGCAGATGCGTCTGACCGAGCCAAACGGCGTCCTCCAGGGTCTCACTACGCGAGGATCGCCCGGGTATTACGGTCCGAGACCGCCCGTGATGGACCCGCCTCACCACTATCACTTTCAAGTATTTGCATTGGATACGTTCCTGCAGGTTCCTTTGGGAGCGGACCGGGATCAGTTACTGGCTGCCATGAGCGGCCACGTGCTGGCAAAAGGCACGCTGATGGGAACGTTCCAGCAGCAGGCAAAACCGCTGAAATGAACCCGCGTGGCTGACCGGTCCGTCCGGCAGCCCCGGAAAATGGCTCGCCACTAGGCAACCGCTTTCAACCGGCGACGCCCATGCATTTGGGCGGTTCAATTGAGCCATGCCGGGCGGTTTACTCCTGGCCGGCACGGCCTTCGCGCAGACGGCGAAGATCGACAAGGGCGACGCCGATCTGTTGCAGGATATCGCACGCGCCAACATCGCCGAGATCGAAACCGGCAACCGTCAAGTCGCTGGAGGCCCAGTCGTTTGGGAAATCGAGATCATTAATACCGGCACGGATGCGGCCACCGGGGTGGATGTACCGACGCCTTCAACAACGTCTTCAATGCCAGCGCAGCCGACTACAGCGTCACAACGCTGCCTGGCATTGCAACTTTTCCTGCTTGCAGCCTCTCGCCATCGGGTTCCGCGGTCAACCTGTCGGGTTGTCGGTGGAGAGGTTCTCATCGCTGACCTCCGAGGAGACCCCTGCAGCCCCCGCCATCGCCAAGCGCATCGCTGATGACCTAACCATGCAATCCCTGGATAAGGGCGGGGACCTCTCCCGCTAGCTCACGCGCTATGTAGCCGAGTTCCCCCTGGCGAGCCCTGAGTACCTGGCCTGCACCGGCGTGCAGGCTCACGCCCCATGCTGCGGCTTGCATAGGCGACGCGCCCCGCGCCGCAAGTCCGCCGATCAACCCGGCCAGCGTATCTCCCGATCCAGATGTGGCAAGACCCGGCGTGCCATCAGCGAAACGCCAGGCTCCTCCATCGGGCTGCGCCAAATAGGTGACCGCACCCTTGAGCGCGACATAGGCGTTCCACCGTGCAGCGGCGTCGCGCGCAACTTTCAAAGGCGCAGCAGCAACCGCATCTTTCGCCATGCCGCTGAGATGCGCCATCTCCCCCGCGTGAGGCGTCATCACGACAGTCTGATCGAACGCGCGCGGCCCCGCGGCCGACATGGCAAGCGCGTCAAGCAAAACCACACCATGCTTGAATAGGGGCAGCACACTGCGAACGAAGCGCGTGCTGCGAGCTTCGTCCAACATGCCAGGTCCAAGTACCACAGCCGCAATTCCGGCCGCGATGCCTTCCAGCGACTTCACACCACCAGGTGCGAAACCTCCACTGCGCGACTCCGCCATGCCGATCACGCGTGATTCCGGGATCGCAAGCGCCAGCCCCGTTGCTACGCACGCCGGCGCGGCAATGGTCAGCTTCCCGGCACCGGCACGCAGCGCTGCTACAGCAGCGAGCAGCGCTGCACCGGGCATTTCGTGGCTTCCCGCCACGACCAGCACATGGCCGCGCGTCTCCTTGTCCGCAGCGGCGCCGACATCGGGCAGACGCCAGCGCGAAAGGGCCGCGCGCGTGAGGGGACGGGCTTTGGCCTCGGTGCTGGTGGGCATTTCAGGGTTTCGGTGCACGAGGGCGGTCGGGCGCGGTGGTTACCGGGGTTGCGGCCTCGCGTAACGGCGCGACGAAATTCACCAAGTCAAGAGCCAATGCGATCTCTCCGTTGTGGCCGTGCGTCGCGCGGTAGGAGGTCACCGCGCAATTCGGAACGTCGCCCTCGCGATCGATGCCAAGGATCTGGTGCTCATCCATCTGCTCGATGAGGTAGCGCATGCAGTTGACGATCACTTGGTGGGCGACCACCAGCACCCGCCGGTCGCCATACTCGCGCGTGATCATCTCCAGCAGGCTGCGCAGCCGAAGGATGACGTCGCACCAACTCTCGCCGCCGGGCGGACGAAAGTAGAACTTTCCGACATGGGCGCGCTGCTCGTCGAGCTCGGGGTACTTCTGCTGAATGCCGAGCCGGGTCAGCCTGTCGAGGATGCCAAATTCTTTCTCGCGCAGGCGCTCATCCACGCGCAACACGACGGTCGATTCGAAACCCGCAGTGTCGGACAGCAGTCTCGCCGTCTCGCGGGCACGCACGTAGGGCGAACACAGGACAACGTCAGGTCGCTCAGCTGACGGATGTTGCGCGAACCACTCGCCGATAGCAATGGACTGGTCGACGCCAAGGTCGGACAGTGGCACGTCGATGTCACGCCAAGACAGATCGATCACTTCGAGACCGCTCGCCTCTGCCGCGTCTCGCGCCACGTTGCCGGCGCTTTGGCCGTGCCGAATGAGCCAGAGGGATTGGGGCCAGGACGTAAGCACTCCCTGATGCTAGGAAGTGACCGCCGCTATGGCCGTAAGACTTCATGCAGCGTGCGCGCGGTCCTGTCCTACCTTAGGCAGGCTGTCACGCGCATGCCGCTAGCACAGGCCAGCGCGCCGAATAGGGTCATGTGTCGGTCGGTTGCGCCTGATGCGCAGCGTCGGCCTCGTTCATCGAAAGGAGCACCATGACCCATCTCTTCATGCGCTGGCGCACAGCGTCCGCCGCCGTCGCGCTACTGGCCAGTCTTGCGGTGACCGCCATCGCGCGCGCGCAGCCCACAGGCAATTCCAAGGGCACGGTCACCCCCCCCGAAACCTCGGCGCCGAAGGCGGGGGTGGCGCCGCGGCCCAAGCAGGCGGACATGAGCGGCGCCGATGGCGGAAAGCTCGTCGGCAACGAGGCGCAGACGCGGGCACGCATGCAAAGCGGTAGGCCGCCGAGCAGTGGCACCGAGGGTGGGTTGTCGTCGAAACGTCAAGGCGCGACAGCTGGTAATGCAGAAAACCCCTCCGATACGGGCTCGATTCGTGCGCGGCCGGTGCCACCGTCACGCTGACCCGCCCCCACAGCTCACGCGCCACTCGGCGTCAAACGGCTCGGCCCCGCGTCGTCTGACCGCGGGGATGGAACACGCGGTAGCGCCTACACAAGGGAAACGGTTTGCCCGCGCCTGCCAGCCGACGGCTTCGAGGGATGTCAACCCCGTCGGGCGAGCGGCTTCAGTGTGTACCTACACGGCGAGCCGCTCATCGCCCCCAGAAAGCACAAGCAGCGCCGGTTGTGGTCGCAGCAACGTCAAAGGAGCCCACTATGCCAAGAGGGGATAAATCATCCTACACGGACAAGCAGAGACGCCAAGCTGAGCACATTGAGGAAGGTTACGAACAGCGGGGCGTGTCCAAGCCCGAGGCTGAACGACGCGCCTATGCAACCGTCAACGCCGAGAGTGGCGGGGGCAAGAAAAACGGGTCCGGCCGCGGTCAGGCTACGAACCACGCCCCGTCGCGTAAGGGTGGGCATGCGGGTGGTGCCGCGTCCGCGCACCGCACCGCCGCTGAACGGTCTGCGTCAGCTAAGAAGGCCGCGGCCACCCGTCGGCGCAACGCCGAAAAGGCAAAGTGATCGGCGCCTTCGACGCGGCACACAGATCCGCCAAGGGACGACGTGCTGCCGGCTGAAACACGTCACAACAGCGGCCTGCAGACGCTCGATCGAAACTCGTGCTCATCGTCCGCACTTAGAGACACCACATGCATATTGAAGGTTCCTGCCACTGCGGCATCGTCAAGTTCTCTGTCGAATCAAACGAATTCCTGCCGTTCATGCGCTGCTATTGCTCAATTTGTCGCAAGACGGCCGGCACCGCAGGCTATGCCATCAACATCGGCGCGGACAACAGGACGCTGAAGATCAAGGGCAAACGGAATCTGCGAATCTACCGCGCAATGATCGATGACGGTGGCAAGAGGCGGCAGAGCACCGGACAGCGGTACTTCTGCGGCGTCTGCGGGAGCGCGCTATGGATGTGGGATCCAACATGGCCCGAGCTTGTCCATCCACACGCGGGCGCGGTCGACACCCCATTGCCCGCGCCCCCGGCCAATGTGCATGCCTCACTAGATTCCAAGGCGTCGTGGGTGCAGGTGGAGGGCAGAGAAGGCGATGAGCGCTATGCCACTTTTCCTGACTACTCACTGAAGCAGTGGCACGAGAGGCATGCGCCGAAGGTGGAGCAGCCGCACGTCAAGCCGTCCGTCAATCATGGAAAAAAGGCTGCCTAACGAGGAGACCTCTGTTTGCTTGAGGAATCGAAATAAGGAGCTGTGCCCAGCGGGAGATTCGAGGAATGGTGACCAGCGGACGGCCAGCGCCCGTTCCCGACTGCGCACGCCCGGCCATTCAGTACAAGCTTGCCTCGTCCCGATCCATTTGATTTAGTCAGACTAGGTCTTCGTCGGCACCGTCTACGCCATCCTTCGAGAGGCTCAAGCGCCCCCAAGGCTGTCATCTGTTGAGCCAGGTCAGCCCGCTGGCCGACGGTGTCGCTTCCGCTGTCGGAGCTGTCAGTGCGTATGCCCCAGACGACACAGAGAACATTGCTCAGTAAGAAGATCCAGAAGCCCACGTTTCGGCGCCTCTGATTGTTTTACGCCACCAGGTATGCCGCAGACTTGCCGATGCCCGACTTCATCGCACTCGATGTGCAGCCTGAAGCCCAGGTATCGGCCCGCGACATCCGCATCGAACTTAGCCGAGCGGTCCGCTCACCTTCTAAGGTAAGCGACCACGCCGGACGGGCTGAACTCAAGCCGCCATAGTCAACTCAGCCATCAACTCTTCCTTGCGCGCCTGCAACTGATCGCGCATGCCAATCAGATCGAGCTTCTTTGCGGCGCGGGCCTTGACAAAGATCTCATTGCGCTCTTCCTTGACATGGTGATCGATGTACTCACCCAGCACGATCACCTTGGCGCACCACTTGGAATCACCTTCATCACCCTCCCTGATTTGGGCGATGAGTTCCTTGGCGCTCGCGTGCTCGACCTCCGCTTCGTCAAGCAGGTCCTCAGCCTTGATGGCAGCGCGAAGTGCAGGGTAGAAGATCTCCTCTTCGATCTGAGCATGCACTGTCAATTCCAGGCAGATCTGGTCGGCCAAGTCGCGGCGCTTCCGGAGTGCGGTCTTCGCCTTCGACTCGGCAAGCGGTTCGAAGTCCTTGAAGAGCTTCTTGACCTTGCGATGGTCTGCATCGAGGAGGCTGCAGGCATCAGCGGGGGTGCGGGTCGTTGCCATGGTAGATCCATTCTTAGTATGTGGGGACACCAGCATCTGCTATTCGTGGTAGAGAAGGCGTAGGAAGGCCTGCTTTGCAAAAGTGAGCAAAACGGCACGAGTTCCTGAGGCCAGGATTTGCATGATCGGACACGACCCGATGCAGGAAATGCCGCAGCGCGCCGTGCGTTGGGTCGGGCGCCGACGACTTTTCCGACAGCCTTTCGCATGGAATCGGACATCGACGCCCAACACGTCGGACGAAGCACGATGACTCGGCTGCGTTCAATCTCAACGAGGACCTGACTCCGGCTTCAAGCAAGGATGAAAACAAGCGCTAGAAGGGCTTGGCCTATGCCGCCAAGTTGGGGACGCCGCAGCGCCTGGCTGCAACTCCTCCTCAATCTCCTGGCAGCTCGGTCGTATCGCCCCCACCCGCTGCGCCAGCGCGCTAGGCCCTCGCATCTAGTGAGAAGGGCCTGGGCGCAAAACGCGCCCCCGGCGGCGTGGCCCTGTTGATCATCGACATGATCAGTTGCTGGTCCGTTCCCGACGCAGAGAAGTTGCTTCCCGGCGCGGTCGCAATTGCCCCGCAAATTGCCGTGCTCAAGGCGCGCTGTGCGCGCGCTCCCGCGATCTACGCGAACGACAACATGGGACGTTGGCGATCAGACTTTGCCAGCCTCGTTGCAATGTCGCTCGATTGCGGCGGCAACGCCGCTGCAGTAACGGCTGCCCTCCGGCCGTCAGAGCGAGACTATTTCGTCCTGAAGCCCAAGCATTCGGCGTTCTTTGCCACCCCGCTGGCGCTTCTCCTTCAGGACCTGCATGTCCAACGCCTCATTGTCTGTGGGGTGTCCAGCGACCAATGCGTCATGGCTAGCGTGGCAGAGGCACGGATGCGCGATATTGATGTCGTTTTCCCTCGTGATTGTGTTGCGTCTCAAACGCTCAAGCGCAACGCCGTTGCGCTACGGCGTTCCGCAAACCAATGGATCAACATGCGCTAAGACGATCGCGATTCTTCTCGACTCTTGTCCATGGAGCAAGCGTGAACGGCACAGGGCCGTTCAATGGCAGACGACAACGCAGCCCGCCGCAAAAAAGGATGACGTTCGCAGCGGGGCGCGCCTGAACCTGTGCCGCCGAGTTCATGCTCCGGTATGCGCAGTCTTCAACCGAGGCCTGTCCAACGTCAGTTAGATCGTTGAGCCTTCGCTAAGTGATGAGGTTCCTCATACGGCGAGCTTCCGCCCGACTTCGATTCGCCCACTGGTTTATCACCTTCGCGCACTGCTTTTTCAGCCGTAGGGGATGAATTTTCGCTGGGACTCGTAGCCTCGCCACGTTCAGCATCGGTCCTCGCCGTTTGCTTCATTACACTGGAAACAGGGCTGTTCGCGTTCATAACCACCTCTCACCAAATAAGTATGTAGCTACCGCGGGCAGGCACAACATATGGCTCTGGCCTCGTGTCGCTTTATGTCGGCGTACGGGTTGACTTCATGTCGTAGGCTGGAGCGGCTGCTACGTCCGCATGGACCGCATGGATCGACGGCGCGGGGACCGCCGGGTCATCAAGTAGGCGGCGCCAATCACCGCCGCCAAAACAAGCCCCTTTTTTGCGGCACCGACGGGGTTGTGCTTGAGCTCTGCGCGGCCGCCCATTTCTGAATAGAAGCGCGGCAGGTGACCGCGGGTTAAGTCCTCCACCAACCCTTCGCCAACGTCCACCCGATCAGCAAACAGGAGCAGCAACCAATGACGCAAATCGTTCTCGCTGTAGCTGAAGGCGAATCGCCGTATCCCACCACTGAGCCCGCGTGGCGGCTGGCCGCTACCGAAAACCGGCGTCATGGCCGGCCGCTCGGTGGATCGAAGCACTTCCACATGCCTGAGCTGTGGTTCTGGCTCATCCCAACGCACAGGGGGATCGAGCCGTGGAGGCATGCGCTCTTTAGGATATGCGGGGCGGTTGGCATGGTCCAGGTCGGCCCCCCAACCCTTAATATGCGCAAACTTAGTGGGCGTGTTCATATTGGCTCCTGTTCAGACGGTGACGCCGGGCGGAATCAGCACTGGTTTGATGCAGCCATCAAGCTTGCTCGAGAAGAGGTGGTAAGCGTCCGATACCTCCTCCAGCGGTATGCGATGGGTGATGAGCTTGTGAGGCTCGATGTGCCCCGCCCTGATGTGTTCTATGAGGCGCGGCAGATGGCGCTTGACGCTGGCCTGGTTCATCCGAAGCGTCAGGCCCTTATTTACGGCATTGCCGATCGGCACGGCGTTGAAGGTGGGCCCGTAAACCCCAACGATGGAAACCGTACCACCCTTGCGGACTGAGTTGATGGCCCAGTGCAGGACCGTCGCGGAACCGGCTTGCATCTTGAGCTTGACCCCAGTGAGGCGCTGCAATGCGCTGCCGGCGGCTTCGCAGCCGACGCAGTCGATGCAGACGTCTGCACCCAGCCAGTCAGTCATCTTCTTGATATGAATGGCCATGTCGTCGACCGACTTGAAGTCGACGGTCTCACACTGCGCGAAGTTTCGGACAAATTCGAGGCGGTACTCCAAGTGATCCACCACGATCACGCGGCCCGCGCCGAGCAACCAGGCGGACTTCGCCGCGAAGATGCCGACCGGGCCCGCACCAAAGATAACAACGGTGTCGCCCTCTTTGATACCGCCCATCTCTGCAGCTTGGTAGCCTGTCGGAAACGCGTCAGTCAGCATCACCGCGTCTTCGAGCAGCAGCTCGTCCGGGATTTTGGTGGGTCCGACATCGGCGAAAGGCACGCGCACGAACTGCGCTT
Organism: Variovorax restrictus; assembly: GCF_051216715.1. Classification (NCBI taxonomy): domain Bacteria; kingdom Pseudomonadati; phylum Pseudomonadota; class Betaproteobacteria; order Burkholderiales; family Comamonadaceae; genus Variovorax; species Variovorax restrictus. The sequence goes on along the minus strand of NZ_JBPJZH010000008.1, from coordinate 25,119 downwards.
GACCTCCATCGAATCCACCAGCGGTATGCGAGTACCCATAGATGCCCCCGACGGCCGTGGCCTGCGGATTGGTGTTGTGGCAGTTGCCATACAACTCGCGTTTGCAGAAGTAGCAGCTTCCGCAAAAGACGTTGAAGGGAACCAGTACGCGATCGCCGCGCTTGAGGTTCCGCACGGACGCGCCGATGTCAACAACGGTGCCGACGAACTCGTGTCCGAAAGTGGTGCCAACGCGCGTGTCTGGTACCAGACCGTGATACAGATGCAAATCCGATCCGCAAATACAGGAGCGCAGAACTTGAACAATGGCATCGTTGGGATGCTCGATCATCGGGTCCGGTTTCTGGGACGCACGGACGCGGTAGGGGCCGCGGTAATTCAAGGCAAGCATGGTTCGACCCTTCTGAGTGGAAACAGATCGTCGAGTCGAGCGACATGTGCCATTCGTCCGTCGCCAGGCGTAAACAACGTAGGCCGCTAGCCCCCATGTCGACCAGTCCGGATCCGCTCAGCCGAACGGCTTGGATGCGGCAGTATCCGGTTTGCTGACGAATAAGGCGAATGCGCGCCCAAGCCCGACCTCATATCGTTCGAGCTTCATACCGGCTTGGCCCAATCAAGGGCCAGGCAGCCACCTTCGATGGAGAAAGAAAGAAGACGACCAGCTGTCCCACATGGCGCGCAGCATCGTGGAGTTCAGTCCATCAGCTCGTGCCGCAGCGCGTAGCGAGTGAGTTGCGCGTCCGTCCGCAGGCGAAGCTGTCGCAAGAGCGCATACCGGTGCTTGGTTATGGACTTGATGCTGATACCCAAAGAACGGCCAATCGCGCCGGTGGACTGGCCTTGGGCGAACCTTGTCAGCAGCTGTAGCTGCCTTGGGCTCAGGCCAATATGCAGCGGCGTTACGTCCGGGTCGGCGTCCTCCTCATACACCGCTGCATCTTGGAAATATCGTCTGCCAGATCCGACGGCCCGCACAGCATGGGCGATCTCGGTAGGTTCGCAGGACTTGTTCAGAAACCCGGCCGCTCCGTGCTTTTGGAGTACTTCAGCGTAGGCCCTCGCGGGATGTGCCGTGAATATGAGTATTCGAATGGCGAGGCGTCTGGCCCGCACGGCGTGCAGCGCTTCAAGACCACTCCACCCTGGCATCGACAGATCCAACATGATGACGTCAACTGGGGTCTGACGCAAAAGGGTTAGAACCTTCGCGCCGTCGTCAGCCTCGGCTACCACTTCCAGATCTGGTTCCAAGGATAACACCGACCGTACCGCTGTTCGAAGCACGGCGTGATCGTCGACGATCGCGACCTTGACGCGGCCGAGCGTCGGCCGTTGGTCCAGCCCAGCGGCGATAGGGAGTGCAATTGCAGAGGCGGACATCAGGCGCCGCCTATTCCCACCGTCACCTTCCCTGTGCCGCTGCACGCAGGACACGGCTTATCAGTTTCGGTGCGCCCTTTACCACCACACTGGCGGCAGACACCCTCCCCTGTGCCCTTTGTCCCCGGGGGGGCCTCGTCACCGGGTTGAGCATCGGGCAGATCAAGGGATGCTCCAGGGTCCTCCTCGCCGACGACCGAGTCGCCTACTTCTGGTGTTGGGCTGGCTAGGGCCGGCGAAATCGTGCTGACGCTCACCGAAACAGGATCACTGGCCGGGAATGATTCCTCGATCCCATGGTCCAACGCATCTTCGGTGGGCTCCTCGACCCGCGCGACACTGAATAGGTCCACTGGCGGATGGCTTGCATTAGTTGGAAATGGCCACGCTTTATCACCGGCCTGTTTGATCATGTCGCTCTCCTGGTTGACTATTTGGAGCCCCGCGCAGCTATGCCGGCGCTCAGGTTCTCCATGAGTGTGTCGATCGATCGCCGCTCGGACAGATACGGGGTCATGTCCATCGTGCCGCTCACGCCAAGATCCTTTTGATTCGACTGCAGCCATCGATCACAGGCTGCGTACCCCGTCTGCCTTAAGGATTCGAACAGTTCGATGCCCACACTGCGCTTGATGGAGGGTTCCATAGCCATTTCGTAACCTTCGATCGGCAGGCTCAACACGTGCATCCGAACGAGCTCTTTCTGGACGTTGATGTCGATCACCGCGCGCAGCTCCGCCTTCAGGGCGTTGATCGACGCGATCTCATTGATGCGATTCAAGATATTTTTGGCGCTCATCGGCGTCTCTGGGCGATGCAAAGGGGTGAGTTCTATCAAGAAGACGTCAACGTCTTTTCGCCCTTGGAACAGCGGCCACAACGACGGGTTCGCGCCATAGCTGCCGTCCCAATAGGACTCCCCGTCGATCGGGATCGCCTGGAACACCAGCGGCGCGCAAGCAGAGGCAAGCAGCGCATCGATCGTGACTTCGCCTGGCTTGAACACGCGATTCAAGCCCGTTTGCGCGCTGACTGCGTTCACGAAAAGTGTCGGCGCCGCCGGATTTCCCAGGGCGCTCTCGTTGATGAGACTGCCCAGGACCATGCGCAACGGGGCCATCCCGAGCGGGTTGACCGCATAAGGTGAGACCAACGGAATGCCATCGTCCCACATCCCAAAGCTTGGCTTGCGCAGTGGAAGCAAGAGCATGGTGAAAGGAATTCCTACGAGTGCCAGTTGGCGCCAGAGCGCAGCCAGACGGTGCTTGGCCCCGGCCCTGCCGCCCTCAGCAAAACCCGAGACGAGTGCCGCTCCGTTGAGGGCCCCGGCGCTCGTACCGCTGATGCGCTCGATTTCTATGTCTGGCTCATCCAATAGCCGGTCGAGTGCACCCCATGTGAATGCACCGTGGGCGCCACCACCCTGTAGAGCGAGATTTATCTTCGGCATGGATGCCCCCGGTTAGACGATTTTCATTAACTACTTTCGACGCAACCTCCAATGTGAAAATCTTGCCGATGTTTTGGCGCATTGCCATAGGCAAAGACCGTGATCCAAAAAAAGTTTTGCTACAAAAATGTAACGCAAGCAATATTTACGATTAGGATTAACCTGCGTTAATGCAACAAGAGCCATCTTGGTGGATGGTGACAAAGGAGCTATGTGTGCTAACTCAAAACGTACTTCGCAATAACGCTTTCGAAATCTCCTCATCGGAGCGAGACGTGCTCGAGCAGGCGATCATGCGCACACAGGTGTATTCCGCAGGCTATGTGGCAGTCCGGCAAGGGGCTGATGTCGACGTGTCTTTGCTGCTCGTCAAAGGCCTGATGGCGCGCCACATCGACGCTCCGGACGGACGCCGCCATATCGTGGGACTGCATGTACCTGGGGACTTTGTCGACTTGCATGCCTATGCGCTCAAAAAACTCGACCATGCCGTTGGAGCTCTTACCGAGGTCGAGGTTGCAGTTTTTCCGCACACCGCACTGGAGGCAATCCAAACCAGAGCTCCAGGGCTCACCAGAAGGTTGTGGTTCCTGACTCTCTTGGACGCGGCCAGGCACCGTCAGTGGATCTACCGCCTGGCCAGTCTCAATGCTCTCCAGAGGGTTGGGCATTTTCTATGTGAGATGAACGCTCGCCTCCTGGCGATCGGCGCTTCGGATGGCGCGACCTTCACGCTTCCCATGACCCAGGGCGATTTGGGCGAGGTATGCGGGTTAACCAATGTTCACGTCAGCCGGGTGCTACGCCAGCTCCGCGAAGCAGAACTATGCAACGTGCGTGGATCCAGGGTTGAGATCCTCGACCTTCACAACTTGGTAGCGCGTTCGTTGTTCGACCCAGCGTTTCTCTTTCTCAACGATCAAACAGCGGCGCGTGCGACCGCAGGAACGGAGTCATGACATGAGCGAGACCCAAAGAGGCAAGCCACGTGCTGATGCAGGCCATGCGTCGGCAGAAGACGGTTTGGTGATTCTGGACGGGCCCGATGGGGTTGCAGTCACGATGACGCCGGAGGCGGCCGCCCTGACGGCGAAAAGTCTTCAAGCAGCCGCGGAGCTTGCGCTTACGCAGGCGAGGAGCAACAAGTGACCGATGAAGACACTCCGCAGTGGCGGGAAGAGCTGCTCCAGAAGATCGGCTGTTACGGCGTGTCGGATTTGCGTCTACTCAACATCGCTGCGTCGATCTGCGCTCACGAACCTTTGACCGACGAACAGAAGCGCTATGCAAGGTCGTTCGAAGCGCGCCTTGGAGACTGGCCGTCCGTGCGCGGAAACCTCGCATAGCGATCCGCCTACGCCTGTGCCAGCCTTGAAGGCGCAGCAGTGTGGCATACCCCAACCTCGCTTCTGCGGGGCCGGAGAAGTCATAGCGTCCAAAACGCAACTTGGGGACCTTTTGAACGGTTCCTTCAGAGCACCAAATCTCACGCGTGTCTTAGGCAGACAGAATCATTTCATTTGCTTACGGTGCACTTTAACCCAAGTTAATGCGATCAAAAAAATTAGCTGGCATGCAGAGATTTAGAGATATCCCGAACGAATATCTTCATGTCGTACTAACGACCGCAGATGAAATAGCAATTGGCTGACAAGCAAGGCAAAAGGTGCGGTCATCCTTATTTGAAAGGGGCCCCATTGGCCCTCAATCAAAAGGACCCACAATGTTTTCTCACAATAAGCGCCTGCAATACACGCTGCGCGTCAGCGAGACCAATCCCGGCCTCGCCAACCTCATGCTCGAGCAATTTGGCGGCGCCCAGGGCGAGCTTGCCGCTGCATGTCGCTACTTCACCCAGGCCATTGGCGAAGACGATCCAGGCCGCAAGGACATGCTGTTCGACATCGCCACCGAAGAGCTGAGCCACCTGGAAGTGATCGGGACGATGGTTGCGATGCTGAACAAGGGTGCCAAGGGACGCCTTGCCGAGGGCGTGGACAACGAGGCCGACATGTACCGCACCATCACCGGCGCAGGCAATGACAGCCACCTGACTCAGGTCCTCTATGGTGGCGGGCCTGCCCTCGTCAATTCAGCCGGTGTGCCCTGGACGGCGGCGTATGTCGACAGCATCGGCGAGCCAACGGCAGACCTACGCTCAAACATCGCGGCCGAGGCACGCGCCAAGATCGTTTATGAGCGCCTCATCAACCTGACCGACGACCCGGGCGTCAAGGATGCTCTCGGCTTCCTGATGACTCGGGAGATTGCTCACCAGAAGTCCTTCGAGAAGGCCCTCTATTCGATCACGCCGAACTTCCCGCCGGGCAAGCTGCCTGGCAAGCCGGAGTTCACCAGCGTCTACTTCAACATGTCCAAGGGCGATGACGTGGAAGGTCCCTGGAACAGCGGGCCGGCGTGGGAGGTGCGCAGCGAACTGGACGAGCAGGTCGCTGTCGACGGGGGCGATGGGCTTGCAACGGTCCGGATGCCCGAGGCCGATGCTGCAGTGGTCGAAGCCATGGCTGTCCGTACGGCGTCAGACCCGACGAGCGACCCGCAGACGGGTGCCGAGTTGGGCATGTCTGAAGAAGCCGTGCTCGCCAGCGTCAACGATCAGCTGAACAAGAATTAACTTACGTCGGCCCCGCTGCAGCGATTGATCTCGTGGCTCTGTCTACGAGGCCCGATGGCTAAAGCCCTCAGGCCCCATTCGGTACGGACACTTAAACATGGAGGCTGCAGGGGAAACATGACCTCGCACTTCTTGAAGGATGTTGCCGCTGAACGGCTCCCCAAGATGTCCTACCGCCCGGCAGAAATACGAGCCATCCGAGAGCTCAGCAGGGCGGGTCTGATCATCGCGCGCTTTGCTGATCGCGATGGCTACGGTGAGATCCCGTATGCACAAGTGATTGCCATCACCGAGAAGGGTCACCGAGAACGTCTGGAAGTCGACATACGGCGTCCCGCGACGGAAGCAGCCTAACCGCATCGGGAGCCGATGGTCATGCCGCGAGTCCCGCAAACACTGGAGACACCATGAGCAATATGAAGAGCAGCGGCGATGGAACCCGCCCGACTACAGACGGCGGCGCGGACAACATCGGCGCCGGTGAGAAATTTACCGGGCATAAGAATGCGGTCGGTGATGACGTCTCCGGACCAGCGCAGCAGGAGCGGATGCAGGACAAGAAATCCGACGCTGAGGGCACCAAGCACGATGAGTCGGCGGCGTTCGGTCTTCACGAAGACTTGACGCCGGCATCCAGCAAAGATGAGAACAAACGTTAATGCGCACACTCGTGCCGCAGAGACTGGCGCCTCGCGTGGGTCTAGTTATCGACTGGATCGTGGATATGTTGGCGTCGATCTTGCCTGGCCCGCCACCGCTGCGACGGAGGCCCGCCGAACAAGCGTCCACGCCCAAAGCTCGATGGAGGCACTTCCTTGGCTAAGGCAGACAATGGCCTGGGCGAACATTCCGCAGCTGGTGGCGTCGCCCTATTGATCGTCGACATGATCAGCTGCTGGTCGTTTCCGGACGGTGAGAAGCTACTGCCCGGAGCCGTTGCCATCGCGCCGAACATCGCTGCACTGAAGGCCCGGTGCAGGCGATCGCGCGTTCCTGTCATTTATGCAAACGACAACCTGGGTCGCTGGCGGTCCGACTTCGCGAGGCTTGTCGCGAGGTCGCTCGACTGTGGTGGGAACGCTGCCGCGGTTACGAGTGCCCTTCGGCCGTCCGATATCGACTATTTCGTTCTGAAGCCCAAGCATTCGGCGTTCTACGCGACCCCGTTGCGCCTGCTGTTGGATGACTTGAAGGTCCATCAGCTACTCGTCACCGGTGTGGCGAGTGACCAATGCATCTTGTCCAGCGTTGCCGATGCGCGGATGCGCAACATCGACGTCGTCGTTCCACGTGACTGTGTCGCATCACAGACAGACGAACGCAACGCCTCGGCGGTGAAGCATTTCGCTGAAGTCTTCAAACTGAAGACACCGCTCGCGCGGCGGGTACCCCTTCCTTCATAGCTTCCAGTCACAGGAGATCACGATGAAAACTGACGAGAACGAGCGGGACGCGAAACGCGTCGGTGTGTGGCTGGCGGTTGTTATCGGTGCCTTGGTCGTGGGCGCCATCGTCTTCAACGTGTTTTGGTACAAGCGCCCGCCTGCCAACGTTGACAACAAACCTGCCGCCAGCTCACCGGCGCCGGCGTCCGAGAAGCCGTCCGGCTCCTGAGCCGTACGGCGAAAGAGCTGAGCATTCGCTCCCACATGCGCCGCACCCTACACAAGGACGGCGAAACAATGACGCTGCATTCCTCTGCGTAGTCCCAGATTCCAGATCTCAACACTTTCTTTTGGAGCAAACATGCAAATCGGTAGTACGACTTCGACCGCGCCCACTTCGGTCTTCACCACCGTAGATTGGGTCGCGTGGGTACTCGTGATCGTTGGAGCGATCAACTGGGGCTTAGTCGGCATCTTCAGCTTTGACTTGGTTGCTGCGATCTTTGGCTCTATGTCTGCAGTCACTCGCCTCGTATACGTGCTGGTTGGCGTGGCGGGGCTCTATTTCCTGACCTATCCACTCCGCCGTCGGTTGTGAGCTGGCTGCCGATGCCCATTTATCAAAACTCTCAAGGAGAAAACATGATCAAACTCAACCGCTCCCTCAGACCCCTCACAGCTCTTGCTCTCGGCGGTCTGCTCCTCACTGGCACGGCCTTCGCACAGACCGCGAAGATCGACAAGGCGGACGCCGATTTGCTGCAGGACATCGCACGCGCCAACATCGCTGAGATCGAGAGCGGCAAGCTGGCCTCCCAAAAGGCGAAGAGTCCCGCCGTCAAGAAATTCGCTCAGATGATGGTGACCGACCACACGAAGGGCTTAAACGAAGTCAAGACTGTGGCAGCGGCGAAGGGCGTCGACCTGCCCAAGTCGCCCGATGCCATGCATAAAGCCGCAGCGCTGGAGTTCAAGGCGCTCCGCGGTGACACCTTCGACAGCCGATACGTCAAGCAGGCCGGTGTGGGCGACCATGAGGCTACCGAGAAGCTGCTGCAGAAGACACAGGCAGAGGCCAAGGACGCCGATGTCAAGGCGCTGGCGGACAGGATGCTGCCGGTCGTGCAGGCCCATCTGGGGCATGCACGCGAGATGGCGGCCGTGAAGAAATAGTGTTCGATGGTGTAGTTCAGTGAGCCTTGGCTGCCATCGCACCCACAGGCCTCGCCCACAGTGATGTGTAGCCGCATCGATCGATTACTTCCGCCTCGCAAAACGTACTGATGTCGTCTTTTAGGGTTAGCTGGAGTTTGGGATCGTCTTCAATGAGAAAAAAGATGGAATAGGCAATTTCTAATCTTGATCGTTGGAGAATGGCAAGGGCGTCAGCAGACAAGGGCGGCCGAGGCAGGCTAGACCTACGCTGCGTGGAGCGCAACATGCGCGTCAGAGACGACCGAAAGTGATGCCCCCTGCGCTTGTTCCGATCTATGGTAGGCGCTGCGCGGCGACGTGGCTAACAGCGGGCCTAAGACTCCGATCTGACGAAATTTCGGGCGGCCCGCCGTCAGCGCCAAGCATCTCAACGACGCATTTTGTCGCCATGGCCGCCAAAGATATCGAAGCTGACCCGCTCGCCCGCTATTGGGCCAAGCGGGATTTCTCCATCACGTCCGAACCCCGGGGTGAGCGCGCCCAGCCCGGCAAGGCCCTGAGCTTCGTGGTTCAGAAGCACGCCGCCTCGCGCCTGCACTACGACTTCCGACTCGAACTGGACGGTGTCCTCCTGTCCTGGGCGGTGCCGAAGGGCCCCAGCTTCGACCCGATGGACAAACGCATGGCGATCCACGTCGAGGATCACCCGATCTCCTACGGTACCTTCGAGGGGATCATCCCGCCCAAGCAATACGGCGCCGGCACCGTCATCGTCTGGGACAACGGCACCTGGGAGCCGGTCGGTGACCCGCGCGAAGGCCTGACCATGGGCAAGCTGCTGTTCCGCCTCGATGGGCAGAAGCTATCCGGGCTGTGGGAGCTGGTGAAGATCGCCAAGGGCGGAGAAAAGCAGGAGCCCTGGATCCTGTTCAAGAAGCGTGACGAGTTCGCGCGGTCGAAGGCGGAATACGACGTCGTCACTGCCCTCCCCGACAGCGTCATCGCAAAACCGATCCGAGTCGCCTCGAAGGCAAAGACGACCGCGCCGGCTGCGGCCCGCAAGAAAGCAGCCAGCAAGGAATCGCCCATTCCCGGGGCAGAAAAGGCCCCCCTCCCTGCCAAGCTGTCGCCCCAGCTCGCGACCCTTGCCAAGGGAACTCCGGGCGCTGGCGAGTGGATCTACGAAATCAAGTTCGACGGCTACCGGATCATGGCCAAGCTGGACAAAGGCAAGGCCACATTGATCACGCGTGGGGGGCACGACTGGTCCGCCAAGATGCCCGGCCTGGTCAAGGAAGTCGAATCGCTGGGCATCGATACGGGCTGGCTGGATGGCGAGATCGTCGTGCTCGGTGCCAACGGCGCCCCCGACTTCAACGCCCTGCAGAAATCGTTCGACCGGCGCGCACCCAACGCCAACATCGTCTACTTCGTCTTCGACGCTCCGTTCTTTGGCGGTTATGACCTGCGCGGCGTCGAGCTGCGCCACCGCCGGCAACTGCTCAAGGCACTCTTCGACGAGAAGGGCACGGAGCACGTGCGGTATAGCGCCGACTTCGACGCCGACCCGGCGTCAATCCTGAGTTCGGCCTGCCGCATGCAGCTCGAAGGAGTGATCGCCAAGCGAGCGGACGCGCTTTACACCTCTGCCCGCAGCGAGGCGTGGCTCAAGCTCAAGTGCAAGCAAAGGCAGGAATTCGTCGTCGCCGGTTACACCGAGCGCAGCGACAACGCTGCACAGGTTGGAAGCCTCCTTCTGGGCGTCTACGGGCCCGGCGGCGAGCTGGTTTCCGCCGGCAGTGTCGGTACCGGCTGGGACACGACCGAGGCCTCGGACCTGAAGCGTCAGCTGGAAAAGCTGTCGATCCCGAAGTCACCGTTTGCTGCCGGCGCGGCGAAACCCGGCCGCTGGTCCAAACGATCAGCCTCCAGTGAGCGTTGGGTTGAACCGAAGCTCGTGGCAGAGGTTGAATTCGCCGAGTGGACGCCCGACGGCCAGGTCCGGCATGCGTCCTATGTGAGCTTGCGCACGGACAAGCCTGCATCGGCCATCGTTCGTGAGCAACCGAAGGACCTCGAAGCGGAGAAGCCCGCTGCCAAGAAGCGGGCCAGCTCCATCAAGGTCAGCAACGCCGATCGCATCATCGACCCCAGCACGGGCCTGACCAAGCTCGACCTGGTGCGCTACTACGAGTCGGTGGTGGACTGGATCCTCCCGCATCTCAAAGGGCGCCCCTGCTCCCTGGTTCGCGGTCCGCAGGGCGTCGACAAGCAGCTCTTCTTCCAGAAGCACGGCGAGAAGATCGGCATCCCTGGCATCAAAGAACTGGATCCCGCCCTGTGGCCCGGGCATACGGCGCTTCTGGAGGTGGCCACCGCGGAGGCGCTGGTCGGCTCTGCCCAGATGAACGTGATCGAGCTCCACACTTGGAACTCCAAGGCGACCAACATCGACAAGCCGGACCGGATGATTTTCGACCTGGACCCGGGCGAAGGTACCACCTGGCAGCAGATTCAGGAGGCGGCAACCCTTACCCGCACGCTCCTGACTGAACTCGGGCTCGAGAGCTGGCTCAAGACCAGCGGTGGCAAGGGACTGCATGTGGTCGTGCCGCTGACGCCCCGCCTGGACTACGACACCGTCAAGGCCTTCTCGCAGGCCGTCGTGCAGCACATGGCGCGCACGATCCCGTCGCGCTTCGTCGCCAAGAGCGGGCCGTCGAACCGCATCGGAAAACTCTTCATCGACTACCTGCGCAACGGTCACGGCGCCACGACGGCTGCAGCGTTTTCAGCTCGTGCCAGGCCTGGGCTTGGCGTGTCGATCCCTATTCATTGGGAAGAGCTGTCAACGATCAAGAGCGGCGCGCATTGGACCATCACAACCGCACGGGAGCACCTGTCGTTTCAGACAGTGGACCCATGGGCTGAATATTGGAAGATGAAGCAGTCGCTGGGGCCAGCAATGAAAGTTCTCGGATTCAAGCCGTAGGCGTTCTTCTTTGCCCCTGGCAGCGCACACGTGGAGGCTTGGGTGGCTAGGGACGTGAGTGCTCTGCCCCATCACTCTTCGCCCGAGGCAAAGGTGCATGTGGGTCGCCGTCGTCTGCGCTCTGCAAGCTTCGCAACGCACGCTCAGTGACGTACGCTGTGTAGCGAATATTGATATCCGCAGCCCATGCAACTGCAGCAGCGCGTTGCTCTTCGTTTGCTTGCACCTCCTCCCGCGGTACCTGTGCGCCGCGTTCGAGATACCGATCTTGAACGGGGAGACGTCGGGAAGGAAAAGGCGGGACGGCGATGCCAGCCTTGGACAGGATCTGAGCCTTTTGACTGGTCGAAAGCATGGTGAGTCCCTCCTCGCAAGAACCGCACCGTAACTCTGTGCAGGCACCTTTCCATTGGTACTGGCCCGATTGCCAAGGAACCGTCGCTGCTCGACACTTGAAGCTTTTTTTGAAGACACTGGACCGGTCGAATGATGGCCGTCGCCTGCGACCATACCTGGAATCTATCCGCCCGCGAAGCACCATGCAAAAGCTACGGCAAGGAGCGCGGTGCAAAGCAACACGGCGCCCTCATGCCGCCGCCGACCTTTCCCGGTTTCATAGGCATCGCCACGATTTCCAAGCCAAGTTTGCATGCCAGTAGTCGACAGTGATGGGCGCTCAATTTTCCTGCCCTTCAGGAGACTGCAGAGACGCCGACCATCAACAAGGGGTCACAAACGTCGGAATCCACGCCGTAGCGCACGCTGCCGAACTAGGCCTTGGGCACTGGACGTTTTTCCGGCGTTTGTTTCCGCGTGTTAGTCGGTAGTTCGGCTGGCGTCTGCCCATCCGGATTCGTGCCCGGCTTGGGCATTTTGGTGTCGGCTGGGCTACCCGGCGAACTTGGGCCACGGCGTTTAGGCACGTTGACCTCCTTAGCGCTTCGAAGCCAGGTGCTTGCGCACGGCCTCGGCTGAGTTGCCAACAGCCTTCACCGCCTCGCGCAGCTGCTCGGGCGTGCAGCCCAGGGACTGGGTCCACGAGCGCACCTCGTGCTCTTCATCGAGCGAGATGAGCTTCCTGTCGAGGCTTGTTTTCTTCGGATCGTCGGACATGGTGGATCTCCTTTCGCGAGTACCTTGCACCCCCGCCACGCCCTACGACGTAGGCCGGATTCCTAGCCAGATGGTGGTCGAAGCCGCATCAAAGCGCGTCGGCGAGCACGCCCTGCACGCCTTCATCCAGGCCGCGAAGGGGTTGCGACTTTGCTAACGCCATCCACACAGCAAAGGGCATTCGAGCCTGCATCCGATGCGTCGCGGAGCGAACCGTCATCAACCGGGCCCCCGCGCACACCAGGACACCGTACTCGTCCGGAACTTCATCTGGATCGGCGATGAGATTGCCCAGCTCATCTTGTCCCAGTACATACCAACACTCGCCGCCTAGCTCGCGGTAAACCGTATGGGCGTCGGGCTCTGCCAGGCACGTTACCAAGTCAGCGCGATCGACGATCACCTGATGCACCAACGGCTGCGCGTAGCCTTCGACGCTGGTGCTTCGGATGGAAAAGACATCCGGCTTCGCAACACCCCAACGGGCCCTGCCCTCTTCTTGCGCCAACTCGACGCGCAAGCGCAGTCCACACCAGGCAATCCGGCCATTGCGGGTCATCTCCCGCGCGACTTGGTGCACTAGCGTGCCGTGGGCCGACAGGGGCGAGTAAGCCTCGGCCGGCGGAGCCGCAACCACGACCAGGCCCTTTGCCGTCACGTGCACCGTCTCATGCCCCAGCGCTGATCGGCGCCGTTCAAGCAGCCCGGCTGCCAAGAGGTCGACCTCGACCGGATCGCAGCACGGCCAGCCCGCCGATCGATGGACCGCTCGTAGGCGCCGGACGTGCAAAGGCTTCAATGATTCGCGGGCCGATTCATCGAGAAATTGTGGTGGTGGACCTTCTGAGCGGTCGCTGCCGGAGTGGCTCATGGCTGTATAAATATACAGTATGGACGACGTCCCACCCTTCGCGGAACTGCACTGCCGTTCCAACTTCACCTTCCTCGTGGGCGCCTCGCAGCCTGAGGAACTGGCGAAGCGCGCGGCGGCCAAGCTGTACACCGCCCTGGCCTTGACCGACGAATGCTCGGTCGCCGGCGTCGTCCGTGGACACCTCGAGGCGCGGGAATGCGGCATTCACTTCATTGTCGGCAGCGAGATCCTGCTGACGACAGCCGGGGGAAATCCTCATGCCCGCCTAGTTCTGCTGGCCCAAGACCGACGCGGCTACGGCAACCTGTGCGAGCTGATTACCCTGGCGCGCCGGCGCGCCCCGAAAGGCACTTACCTGTCGCTCGTCGCGGACGTCGAGGGGAAGGCCGCCAAGGCGCCCCACCTGGCCGGCATGCCGGGGTGCCTCGCCCTCCTCCTGCCCGATCGCCACGCGACCGTCGAAAGCCTCTTCGCGCAAGCAATGTGGCTCAAGACCTGGTTTCCCGATCGCGCCTGGCTTGTCGCGCCACGCCCCATGGAACAAGACGACGACCTGCGCTGCTGGATCGTCGACCAAGTCGCGGAAAAGACGGATCTGCGCATCGTGGCCAGCGCTGCGCCGCTGATGCATACGCGGGCGAGAAAGCCGGTGCAGGACGTGCTCACCGCGGTCCGCCTGGGCCGTCCGGTGCAGGAATGCGGCTTCAGCCTGTTCCCTAATGCGCAGCAGTACCTGCGCGGTCGCGCGCAGCTGGCAGAACAGTTTCCGCGCGAATGGCTTGAGGAAACGGTCGACGTCGCGCGCCGCTGCACGTTCTCGCTCGAGGAGCTGCGCTATGAGTACCCGGAGGAGATCTGCCCGGCAGGCGAGACACCGACCTCGCAACTGCGCAAGCTGGCGTATGCCGGCGTGACCACGCGCTTTCCCGGCGGCCTAGCCGAGAAAGTGCGCCTGCAGATCGAGCACGAGCTGAAGATCATCGCGGAGTTGCAGTACGAGGCGTACTTCCTCACAGTGGCAGACATCGTGCACTGGGCCCGGGCACAGGGCATCCTTTGTCAGGGCCGCGGCTCGGCCGCCAACTCCGCCGTCTGCTACTGCCTGGGGGTCACCGAAGTGGACCCGGCGCGCATGAACGTGCTGTTCGAGCGGTTCATCAGCGTGGAGCGCAAGGAACCGCCCGACATCGACATCGACTTCGAGCATCAGCGCCGTGAGGAGGTGATGCAGTACGTCTACAGGCGCTACGGCCGCGATCGCGCCGCGATCACGGGCGTGGTGACGACGTACCGGACGAAGTCCGCCATTCGAGACGTGGGGAAAGCGCTCGGCTTTCCCGTCGACGAGGTCGAGCGGTTCGCGAAAAACGCCTACGGAACCGAGCTTGAGTGGGTCAGCGAGGCCTGCCTGCAGGAGAACGGCTTGGACAGCGGCGACCGTATGGTCAAACTCTGGCTGGAGATCGCCGGCACTGTGCGCGGCTTCCCGCGGCACTTAAGCCAGCACACCGGCGGGTTCGTAATCGCGCGCGACAAGCTAAGCCGGCTTGTGCCCGTGGAAAACGCGTCCATGGAGGATCGCAGCGTCATTCAGTGGGACAAGGACGACCTGGACGCGCTGGGCCTGCTGAAGGTCGACCTGTTGGCCCTGGGCATGCTCACGGCCATCCACCGGACGCTGGATCTGCTACAGGTAAAGACGGGCCGGGAATTTCGCATGCAGGACATCCCGGCCGAGGATCCGGCGACCTACGCCATGATCCGCAAAGCCGACACCGTCGGCGTCTTTCAGATCGAGAGCCGCGCGCAGATGACCATGCTGCCGCGGCTGCAGCCAACCGAGTTCTATGACCTGGTGGTCCAGGTCGCGATCGTGCGGCCGGGCCCGATTCAGGGTGGCATGGTGCATCCGTACCTGCGCCGGCGCGCCGGCGAGGAAGCCGTCGAGTACCCGAGCGAAGACATCAAGACCGCGACCGAACGCACGCTGGGCGTTCCCCTGTTCCAGGAACAGGTAATGCAGATCGCGATGCTCGCCGCCGACTTCACGGCCGGCGAGGCCGACCAGCTGCGTCGCGCCATGGGCGCTTGGCGCAAGCGTGGCGGCCTCGAGCCCCATCAGCGCAAGCTGATCGAGCGCATGCGCCGCAAGGGCTACACCGAGGAATTTGCGGAACGCATCGCCAAACAAATCGAGGGTTTCGGCTCCTACGGCTTCCCGGAATCCCATGCAGCCAGCTTCGCCCTCCTCGTCTATGTGAGCTGCTGGCTCAAGCGCCATCACCCCGACGCGTTCCTCGCCGCTTTGCTCAACAGCCAGCCGATGGGCTTCTACGGGCCAGCGCAACTCGCGCGCGACGCACGCGAGCACGGCGTTTTGCTGCGCCCGGTCGACGTGACCGTGAGCGACTGGTCGACCACGCTGGAGGAAGAGGCGCAGGGCGATCAAGCGTCTCCTCGCTGGGACTCGGCGGTGGCCACGCCCTTGCGGGCTGTCCGGCTTGGTTTCTCGCGCCTGAAGGGCATGCGCCAGGCGGCCGCGCAGCGGATCGTTGATGCCCGGCGTGCCGGCCCCTTTGCCAGCGTCGAAGACCTGACGCGCCGGGCCGAGCTGGATGCCCATGACCTGCGCTGCCTGGCCGGCGCCGACGCGCTGCGCCAGCTCGCCGGTCGACGTCCTGATGCTGTGTGGGAGGCGCTCGGCGTCGACACGCGACCGCCGGAAATGCTGCGCGAGGCGCGCACGGTGGAGGATTCTGTCGAATTCGAGGAGCCCACCGAAGGCGATGACATCGTCGATGACTACGCGTCGCAAGGCATGACGCTCGGACGCCACCCGCTGAGCTTGCTGCGTCCGAAGCTCGCACGGCACAGGATTCGCACGGCAGAGGATCTGCGCGTGAATGCCCGCAACGGCCAGCGCGTGCGGGCCAGCGGCATCGTCACGCACCGGCAGCAACCCAGCACGGCCAACGGCACGATCTTCGCCACGCTCGAAGACGAGACGGGCACGGTGAACATCATCGTATGGGCCTCGGTCGCCGAATCGCAGCGCGCCGCGCTGCGCGGCTCCCAGCTGCTGTCGGTGCAGGGAACATGGCAGAGTGAGAAAGGCGTCAACTCACTGGTCGCACAGAAGCTGGTCGACCACAGCGAGCTACTCGGCCGCCTGCGCATCTCGAGCCGAGACTTCAAGTGAACGATTCAAGCGCGAAGCTCGGGGGATCCTGTCGAACTTAACGAAATTTCCCAAATGACCGAACCAGAGGTAAGATCAGCCTGATCGATGCATGCCACGCGGCATGCCGACGACCCAAGGAGATTCTTTTGATCTATCTTGACCGAGAGCGGTATCTGCTGAACGAACCGGATGACGCGGGCGACATCCCCACCTTGCTTTCTGGCTCCGACGATTACGGCGCTTGGTGTATCGAAGTCACGCGGGGCACTTCGCTCCAGCGCTACTTTCAGATCGTTTGCCGCCAAGCAGGTGTGATCCCGTTCGAACCCAGTGCCATGTCGGAAGCCATGGTGAAGGCGCTCCTTGCGGTCTACCGGACGCCATCTTGGAGCAATCTGATCGGCACTCACGGGGTCGTGGAGCGAGTCGCCACGAGCTGGTTCCTACTACGGTGGTTGAAGCGGACCTTCGTATCCCAGGTTAATCGAGTCCGTCGTTTCGCTGGCCCGCCATCGCAGTTGGGCGGTGGTGTCGGAGTGGGTTTCTTTTCGGCCGCGAAGCCGAACCTGCGCAACGCACCCTGAGTGCATGTCTTTCGTATGTAAGCGCATGAACACCCTTTCCCTCACCTCACCGTTCGCCACCGAAAAATCCAATGATCAACGGAACGTCGCTTCTGACCCATACGCCTCTGCCGCCCAATCCGCCGCGCTGCTGCGGACTGGCGCTGAGTTCAGGCGCGATCGGATGGAAGCCGCCGACATGATCACCACTGATGAAGCTGCAGACTTGGCAGGAACAAGCCGGGTCACGATCAACGCCTGGATCAAAGCCGGTCGCTGCATCGGGGTTGCACATCTTCGCCGCGGATTCAAGCTGCCTCGATGGCAGTTCGAGCCAGCGATCTGGCCGGTGCTTCAACCCTTGGCAAAGAGCCTTGGCACCAATGATGGCTGGCAGATGTTGTCGTTCCTCGAATCGCCCTCAAGAGCGCTGGACGGGAAGACACCGCGCGTTGCGCTGGAGCAAGGAATTTCAGTGGAGCGCATTCTTGCGCTGGCGACGGCTGAGGCTCATTGACCTCGCCCAATGAACTTCAACGACCTCAACCCACCCATAGTAGAGCTACCAACACACAAGATCTGGCACCGCATCCAGCGCACCAGGGCTCGCACCGGCAGTGTTCGCGCGCGCGGCCTGATCCTCCCGCCTGTCGGCACGATGGCAGGTCGATTCGATTTGCAGGACGAACCCGTCGGCTACCTCGCGGACAGTCCCGTCACCGCGCTCTATGAGTCGCTATTTCGTCGCGAGAGCATCATCCGCTCGCTTGACGAACTGAAGCAGCGCGACCTGGTTGCATTCAGCGCCACTCGCCGGCTTCGCCTGGTCGACCTCCGCGGATTGGAGGAGCGCTATCCTGTTCTGCAATCGCAAAGGTATGGCTCGTCGCAGGCCTTCGCGCGCAACTGCCGGCTGCAAGACGTCGACGGTGTGTTGTACGCGTCCGCGCAGCACCCGAGACATGATTGCCTTTGCGTGTTCGAAACGGGAATCGGAGCACTGAGCCGCCTGACGAAGGCGCCTCTCGTGGAGCCCGGTTCTAACCGATTGCACCAGAGCGTCGTCGCCGCCGCAATCGGTTCGCAGGTTCCAATAGTCGATCAGTAGGCGACCCGCGCGGGGCGGGTCGTCGAGGAGTAAGCAATGTGCGCCCACTACGAAACCGTTCGCAGAACGCGTGAGAAGTTTCGCGAGATCTTCGATGCGACCTGGCCCGCGCAGGAGCCGAAGCCCGACATGTGGCCGAACTACGAAGGCCTGTTCATTCGACGGCCGCCAGAGATCGAGTCGGGTGATGAGGCTGTGCCCGCGCGCGAGGCAGTTGTTGGACGCTGGGGCCTGGTGTCCGCTCTGACCAAGGGCGCAGGGCTTGACAAAGCGCTGAAGCTGTCCACCTTCAACGCGCGCGATGACCGCGTGGCTAAGTCGTTCACGTTCAGCAATGCCTGGCGCAGAGGCCAGCATTGCATCGTCCCTGCAGAGGCGATCTACGAGCCCGATTACCGGATCGGCGATGGAAAGAAGTCGCGCCCGGCCCGGATCTGGCGCGCCGATGGCGAGCCGATGGGGATCGCGGGCCTGTGGGACCAATGGACCGACGCCGCCGGCGTACGACGGCTCAGCTACACGATGCTCACCATCGACGCGAGCACGCATGGGGTTTTCAAGCACTATCACAAGTCCAAGGAAAAGCGCCAAGTGGTCGTGCTCCCTGAATCGCTGTACGACGCGTGGCTGGACGCCGCACCCGAACGCAGCAAGGATCTGCTCATGCAACTGCCGGCCGATCGCTTTTCATCGCTGACGGCGCCGCCGGCCGCGCTGGGCCCAGAGGCGAGTTTGCTGTGATGCCTTGTAGGTCGCTGCCGGCAGACACCGGACCCCTCAATCGCAGAATGCACCCATGACCGATCACCTCCGCCGTATTTCCCTCAGCGTCGATGAACCCGATCCGGGTTGCTTCTACTGGCTTCTGATGGAATCGACCGAAGACGCTGCAATCTGGGCGGAGCTGCAGGCGTCCGAACAGAGGTACGACTCCTATTCAGCGGCGCTACGCGCCGGCCTGGCCGTACTGGAAAGGCTAGGCAGCGCCAAGTTCGGGCCGCGGTTGACGGGGGAAGATGAAGACACCTCACCCGTGGGGTGAGGGGACGCGGGTCACGGCGGCGAGCACCGAACCAGCAGATCAGCGGTCGCGCTCAGGTGGCCGCGTCACCGGGGCAATGGGGGGCAGCGGCGGAATTCGACCTTCGTCGAGGCGACGCTGAATGTCGCTTCGCGCAGCGTCAAGGTGTGCTGCCTTGTCCGCTTCGTCGTTGGGAAATTGCTGCGCTCCAGCAGCACGCTTTGCGGCCAGCTCGCGATACGCACCCATCAGCTCGGGATGCTTGGCCAAGCCCTCAGCCTGCGTGAGCTGCTCGAACGCCACGGCGCGAGCCGGGCGCTTTGGGCCTACTTGATCCGCTTGGCGATTTCCTTGCGGTAGCTCTCGTCCGTCGACATGCGATTGCTCGTCTCGACGACCTTCTTCCCCCAATCCAGAACGTCTTGGGAGAGGGGCGTCTCCGTTGGCTTGCCGGTAGCAGTCGTCGGAGATTCGACCTTGAGCTTTGTGTCGTTCGAGTTCGTCGCGGAGGCGTTGGGAGATGCGAGCATGATTTCCTTCTTGGGCTAATTGTTTGAGATGGTCCCAGCCATGCAGTTCCTTATGCTGGCCGTCGATGCGTTTGTCAAGAATGACCAGCCCGACCGCGCCGCCGAAGCGATCACGAATGCGCTGCAGGCCATCGGGCAGGCCGCCCTGAATGTCGGCCATGACGGCGATGCTTGCCCCTCTCCCGTACTCCTCGAAGCGTTGGAACGTGCGGCGCAGCGCAACTTCAGGCGTCACATGCACCGCGTAGATCACGGGCTGGACGCCACGGTCCAGCGCGGCCTGGATCTTCTCCATCGAAGGCTCAGGCCGGTTGAGCTGGCCCTCGAAGATCACGCGCGTGCGTGGTGACATTCCGGCGGATTGAACCGCCGATGTCTTCCCGGCACCTGGAATGCCGGTGAGAAAAATCGCCTGGTCGCGCGACGGCTCCGAGTCGTCGCGGATGACGCGGCTGAACAGCTCCGACGACAGCACGGCCGCGGCGTTATGCACCGGCGTGTTGTAGCGGTTGCGCGCGTCGGGCGAGGCGCGAAACTGCTCGAACGTGTCCTTGAAGTTGTCAGCGCAGATGTAGCGCCCGCCGAAGTTGTCAGGGTCGGCCCTGTATGCCGCGATGAACGGCTCAGGATCGGCCTCGACAGCGCGGATCACTTCGTCTTGGACGGCCGCGCGGTCGGGCTGTGCAAACTCCCTGCGGTGAATGGGTTCCAACGTAAATCCCCTGTGGATTGGTCTAAGGTGCTTCCGGTGCCGCTGGTGGCGTGTCCGGAGCGTGTGTTGCAGCTGCTTCGGCTTGGCAAGCAGCTTGGTAGCGAGCAAGGTGCTCGCGGATGGCCTTGATCGGCCCGTAGGCGGTCTGTCGCGTCCACCCGTAGGGGGCGACAGCTTCGCCGTAGCTCTTGCCCTCGATGAGGACAGCGCGGGCCACGGCTAGGCGCTCGGGAGAGAGGTTCGCCAGCATCGAGGCGGCGGCGAACTGTGCGGGTGTGACAGCGTCTTTCATGCGGGCTCGGCATTCGTGTTGATCGCATCGGCGAGCTGGTCTTTCACCAGGTCCAGCATCCCTGCGACATCTGCAGCCGTGAACGTCGGCTGTGATGGATCCTTTCGGCCTTCGCGCAGCAGCCACTGGATGCCAGTGATGAGGCCAATCGATTGAGAAACAGCGGCGTCCACGAACTCAAGTTCCTGGAGCAAGCCGCTGGTTTCCTGGGCCGCTGCGCCGCTCAAAAAGGGACGTCGCCCTCAGCCATCGCTGGCACCTTGGATGCCGGCGCCGATGGGGTTCCTGCGTCGCTGCCCGCGGCCCCAGTGCGACGGCTTCCGAGCATCTGCATGCTGTCGGCGATCACCTCGGTTGCGTAGTGATCGACGCCCGCTTCGTCGGTCCACTTGCGGTTGCGGAGGTAGCCGCTCACGTAGATCGACGAGCCCTTAGCGAGGTACTTCGCAGCGCGCTCGGCCAGCTCGTTCCACAGCACAACGCGATGCCACTCGGTTTTCTCGACTTCGCCGCGCCGGTAGGTGGTGGCGAGGCTGATGGTGGCAACGCTGTTGCCTTCCTGGCCGACCTTGCGCAATTCGACGTCGGCGCCGAGGTTGCCGATCAGCTTGACCTCGTTGAGAGATGCAGACATGGAGACTCCCTAAAACGTGCGCAATCCGACATGGTTGCGTCACACATTAAATTGTCGCTTAGGTTGTCGATAGCGTAAACACATTTATGTTGTCAGCGGAACGTGCAGTTGCCACAGAATCCAGGGCCACAAGCCCCGTGGGCTCGGAGATGAATGAGATGCAAGCAGCGGGAGAGACGACGTTCACGATCACCCCGGTCAACGGTCCGCTGCGGACCTTTAGGCCCACTGATGAGCTTGTCCTAGAGCTAACGAGATTTAGAGCGGAACTGCACGCGACCTCCGTCCCTGAGTTCGGGTCGGATATGTCGCGTTGGAAGCTCGGAAACCCATTGCGCTACGTCTATGCCCGTGCACGGCTGAGGCAATCAGTTGCAGCCGGCTTTGTGCCGGCTGAATTTGAAGGCGGCATGGGGCTCTGTACGGAACTTGATGTCACGATCAGCGATGGGTCTGGGATAAACAAGCTGCCGGAACAACAAGCCATCCTGGGTGCGAGCGAGGAAATCGCCTCGCGCTTTTCTCAGGTGGGCGACCCCACCCAGTACATGCCTCATTTCTTAAGCCTGTATCTGCCCAATGAGCAGTTTGAGGAGACCTTCCGTTTGGCGTCAACAGCGCAGATCGCGTCCGCGCGTCTCGTTCTTCGGCTGGAGGGGCTCTACCTGCAGGAGAGAGATCCACCGTTTCCAACTATCTATGTCTTGCGGCCTGGCGCGGATGGTCGCATCGCGAACGCTCAGGGAGCGTTGAGCATATTCACGCTCACGCTGGCGGACGCACCTGCCGCGATGTTGTCGGCGCTGGCTTCGCTACCCGACCGCGCAGACTTTACGGCTCACACAGACGCGACAAAGGCCCGCGCCGAGAAGTTTGAAGCTCAGCTGAGCGCCCAACTAGCTAAGCTGCAAAGCCAATTAGCAGATGTGAATCGCACTCTGCTATGGATGTTAGCGGTTGTAGGCGTTGCGGTTGCCTTTGCAATCTTCAAGTGACGGGTCTTGCTAGAAGCGTGACGCTTCCAACTTAAAGCCGCGTAAGCGGCTCAAATTTCCGCTCAAAAAAACCGGGCCTAAGCCCGGTCAAGGATGGCGCCGTGCAAAGGCGCCGCCAGTCATTTCATTCCTCGGTGGATTCCTCGTCGTCAGCAGCGGTGTCGTCTTGGTCGTCTGCCTGGGCCACCGAAGCGCCACGGCGCAGGGGAGCAGGCAACCAGCGCTTGCCGTCGAGCTTGGCGGCAGCAGCGGCCACGGCCTCGCCCTTCTTCATCTTCGCCAGATCGCGGGCCTCGGCTTCGCCGCAGGCTTCCGTCACGGCTTCGATCATCTTGGCCTTGGGCACGCTCTCCAGGTACTGCGCAGGCGTTGCCGTCCACCAATCGGCCATGTCCAGGTCGAGCGCGTCGACGATGGCATCGGCCACGTTGAAACCGCGTAGCGTGGCCTCACGGCTTTGGATCACGTCGAAGGAGCGCGCCACATGCAGCGCGAGCAGTTCACCCAGCGTGCCGGCGTCCTGGGCCAGCAGGTAGCGAAACAGAGCCGCAGGGTCGGCGGGCAGCTTCGCGCCCCAGCGCTCGCGGGCAGCTTCAAGCGTGGCCTCTGCTTGGCTCTCGGCGTAGTCGATGGCGAGGCTTCCGACCCGATGGCCGGCATCGGTCAGGTTGATGCGAACCGGCGACTCGATGTGGCTGTGACCTTCGGCCAGGATCAGGCGATGCAGCAGGGCAACCATTGCCACATGGGCGTTATCGGTGAGGGCCGCAGCGACAGCCGCCGTGCGATGCGCGGTGAGGCTGTGCAGCAGGCGCTCGGAGAACGCGGGCTTGGCCTTCTCTTGGACGTTGCGGCCACCCTCGGGGCGCACGCCAGCGCCTGCGGCTTCCTTCTTGTCCTCGGGACGCACAAGCCCCTCCAGCACTTCAAGTTTGCCGTGATGGCTGACGCTCACGATAGCGCCGGCCTGGGCCAGTTGCTTCTTCGTCCAAACCTTGCACGCTTCACGCATTGAGCGTTGCAAGTCATAGAGGCTTTCGAGCTGTTCAGACAGCGCCACGATTTCAGCCGTCTCAGTCGCAGACAGATCGTCACGGTCGTCGACGGTGGCCGTGATCTTGTCGTGAGCCTCGCGCAGTTGGCTCAGCATTTCCTCGATAGCGTCGATGCCTTGGCGCTCGTCGTCGGACAGCTTGGCGTCCTGGGCGTAGACGCGCGCATAGCGAGCGCGAATCTCGTAGCCGATGGGCTCTTGCATGACCTCGACCCACTTCCAACCAGCCTCGCGGACTTCATGGCCGAAGCTCTCCAGCCGGATCGATGCGAGCGATTGGAGCAGCGCCGCGTCTTGAAGGTAGACGTCATCTTCGTCACCGAACATATCGCGGCGGATCGCACCCCCAGCCTCTTGGTAAGCCTTGAGCCCGACGAATCCGGCGAGCCGGTCATCAGACAGCAGGACTTCGCTTGCGGTCAGCTTTTGCTTGATGTGGTATTCGCTGCGCGAGTAGGACGGCAGGGACTCCCAGACTTCGATCTGCTTGGCATGGTCGGAGGTCAGCGCGAGCGCATGCAGTTGCTTCGGCTCGATGTCACCTTGACGGTAGAGCGCCAGGAACATCGGCGCGAGGTTGGCGATCTTGAGGCGACGCTCCACGGTCAGTTCGGAGCAGCCGAAGCGGCCTGCGATCTGGGCAATGGTCTTGCCTTCGTTCACCAGGGCGCGGAAGGCTTCGGCTTCGTCGGCCGGGTGCATGGCTTCCTGCGTCACATTCTCGGTCAAGCTCACGCCCACAGCGCGCGCAGAGTCGAATTCCTTGCAAGGAACCGCCCAGTTCGCCGGCACCCGCTTGTTCTCCACCAGGAATTGCAGCGCCATCAGGCGGCGACCGCCAGCGATGACACCATAGCGGCCAGACGCCCTGCCCTTCTTGCCTTCCTCGGCCACCACACACAGCGGGTTCAGCAGGCCTTCGGCTTCGATGAGCGAAGCGAGTTCGGGGATGCTTTGGAGGTTGCGGGTCTTGCGCACGTTGGCATCCGACACGAACAACATCGATACCGGGACCAGGATCGCATTCCCGCCGCGCACGTCCAGTTCGCGGGCCTCATCCGCCACAGCTTCAACACCACCCATCGCCGAGAAAACTTCAAATGCTTGCATTACTGTTCCTTGAATAAAGTTGATTGACTGACTTCACTTACACGCCGGGTTCCTAGATTCAGAGCCCTTCAAAAGAGGGTTTTGTTGGCATCGGCCTCCTACCCGTAGCTGGCCGCCGTTTTCCTGAGTTCTTCGCCCGGTGAGATGCGGCGCCCATGAGGACGGGGGAGCAAGGGGGAAGCATTCGTAACGCGCCTAAGCGTTATGAACACCCTCTTGCAGGCGAAGCCGGCCGCCGGCAGCAGGGGCGCAAATTCACCGGAATAGAGCGAAGGACGAGGGAAATGGCTGTATTCGGGACAGCGGGCCGATGGCAGACGGAACCGCCGCGCGGCGAGCGCCACCTCGCGCCGCAGGACGCGACAAATCAGGGCTGTTGGATGTCTGGGTTGGCTGCCCGATTTCTCAGGGAGGCGACGGCTCAGCCGCGCGGCGGGACGCGATGCGCCCGCGGACTTCAGCTGCGCAAGACGATGTGCTACCGTCCGCGCCCTTCAGGGAGTGATGGATGAAGCAATGCAAGCTCGCGGTGCGCCTGGCACCGCTCATGCGCGCCGCGATCGGCGCGGCGCTCACGATGTCGGCGATAGCCGCTCATGCCGACTTCACGGGCAAGGTGATCCGCATACTCGACGGCGACACGCTCGAAGTCCTGGTCGACCGCAAGCCCGTGCGGGTGCGCCCGGCGCAGATTGATGCGCCTGAGAAAACTCAACCATTCGGGACCAAGTCCCGACAGGAGCTGGCCGACCTCACGTTCGGCCGTGAAGTGGTTGTCCGTGAGCAAGGAGAGGACCGCTACGGGCGGCACTTGAGCACTGTCCTGGCCAGCGGTCAGGACGTCAACAGAGCAATGGTTGCCGCCGGCATGGCATGGGCCTACCGGCAGTACCTCAAGGACACGTCCCTGTTGACAACCGAGGCCGCTGCAC
>NZ_JBPJZH010000007.1:0-116664 GCF_051216715.1 Variovorax restrictus | reverse complement strand
CGAAGGTCAATTCTGGATGGACATCAACGTCGAGCGCACATCCAGTCTGCTCTGCGTGATCGGCTACGCCTAGATCTACCAGAATCCAGCCCATGGAGCCGAGCCCCGGCTAGCTGGCAGCACGACTACAACTGGCACGTGCGCCTAGCAACATCGGCGGCAGCGTGCCTATGTCCGGACTCAACACGTCAGGAAATAGCCTCCTAACGCTCCACACCTAGCAGAGGCCGGCGTCAAGCCGGCTGTTGGCAGCAAGGGAGACAGCTACGACAACGCGCTGGCCGAGACGATCAACGGCCTCTCTACAAGGCCAAATTGATCCATCGCCGGGCGCCCTGGAAGACCAAGGAGTCACTGGAACTCGCGACGCTCGAATGGGTGTCCTGGTTCAACCACCACCGACTGCTGAAGCCCATCGGCTATATGCCGCCTGCCGAGGCTGAGGCAACCCACTATCGGCATCTCGCCGAGCAGGCCACCATACCGGCTTGACTTAAACCAACTGGCCTCCACGGAACCCGGGCCGATCCAGGCTTGCCTGCCATTGACGTCTCCTTTTAGGGTGGGGCGCAAGTTTCGTTGTGCGGCCGACTCGCTAGTTGCACGAGAACGTGCCGCCGGCAGCGCGTGTGCAGAAACTGCCGTTCGGTCCAGCCAGATTGCCACCGGCCACGAAGTTGTAGCGGCCACCGTGGTTGCCCCAGCAACCGGTCTTGTCGCAGTTAGTGAACGACGTAGGCTGGGCGGCCGCCCTCGCCTGAGCGGCAGCAGCTTTTTGTGCCTCGGCGCGCTGGTCAGCGGGGCCACCGCCACCGTAGTAGCCCTTCCGAGGCGACCAGTTGGGGTTGCGAGCACGTTCACCGCCGACGCAACCCTGACGGGTCGAGATCGTCTCGCAGCCCTCCGCGTCGTTCTGGCTCGGCCGCGGACGGGGAGCAGTTTGAGGCGCATCCATGCTCACCGCACCTCCCGAGCCCTGCGACCGCTGCACCACGCTGTTCACGGTCCCTTGTTGAAGCTCTCGCGCGCGCTGGATGCTTTCCATCGTTCGCTGCGCGGCGTAGGGGTCATCTGTCGCGTCCGTTGCCTCGCGGCCGAGCACGCGCTCAGCACGTTTGGAGGCGCTCGAGCAAGGCACGTCGCTGTAGGTCGCCTTGCCGCCGGCGTCAATGCAGCGGTGCACCTGGGCGTTTGCGCCCGAGACAGCAAGAAATGCAATGAGGGTGACGAGCTTCATCCGTCTTTCTGTTGCCATGAATGATCAGCCGCGCGACACGCTAGTGGGACGACCAGGCTGAAGGGCGGGCATTGAATGTAACCGGCGGACGTCGACCAGTGCGTGCGCAGCGCGCCGGGTCGCACGTGGCGCCCATTGGCGTGCACGGCCAAAGCAGGGCAACGACCAAGCCGGCCTGTTCGCAGCCTGGCCTGAGGTCGAAAGAAGCCCGCGCTGGAGGCCGAGAGTGTTTTCAGGAAGTACTGCGCAGGCCAGTCAGGTCTTCTAAGTAGACGCTGAAGATACTTGGCGAACTGTGCCAAAATCCAGCTGTACCGACGAAAGTCGGCTTGAGTCTGCAGCTTGAAAAATAGCAGCAGCGGCCCGGATAGGCGATTCCAAGCTGGCCCGGGCGTCGTTATAGCCCCCGCAAGGGGGCTTTTTCTTGCATGCCACTTCCCTACCATCCGCGCCGGGGAGAAGTCCTGATCTGTGACTTCGATACCGGCTTTCAGCCGCCTGAGATGGTGAAGAAGCGGCCCGTGGTTGTGCTGTCCTGCAAAGAGAGCCACAACCGACGGCTGTGCACCGTCGTGCCGTTTAGCACGACTGCCCCGACACCGGCGTTGGCGTGGCACCACCCGTTGCCGCACGTAGTAGTTCCGGGTTTGCTGGCTACTGCTCCGATGTGGGCGAAGTGCGACATGATCGCCACCGTGAGCTTTGAGCGACTGAATAAGCCATACCGCAAGACTCGACACGGTCGCCAGTACACCGAACTGGTTCTGTCGGACGTAGACCTGCAGGCTATCGCAGCGTGCGTTCGGCTCTATCTGACCCTCTGACTCCTAGAGCGCTGGCGGGGGCGCGCGTCATCTTCTGCCTGCCGCAGGTCGCCTCGCGCTGCGGCGCTGCTGGCGAGCACCGGCTCTCGACTCAATTGGTTCGGCGTGCGACAGAATGGCGACGCCAAAACAACGAGGAGTGAGAGCATGGAAATCGTGATCGGTGTGATCGTGTTGGTCGTCGTAGCCGCCATTTGGTCGGGCGTGCAGGGCGGGAAGGCGTTGGAGAAGCCAACAAGGCCTACATCGAATCCCTCGCAGAGCTGAAGCTCTCCCCGACGGACGCGGACCTCAAGCAGCACACCCTCGCCCTCGGCCGCGCCTACTCCCACCTCACACGCGACAAGAAGGGGGTCTCGCTCTTCGACGAAGTGGCTCTCATGAACGACATAAACGCGGCCTGCGCGGCTGCGAGCGTGGCGCCGAAGCAGACTGTAGTGTCCAGTCCCGAGGTGTCCATCGAGAGTCGCGTTCGGACACTCACTGACCTGAAGGACAAGGGCCTCCTGTCGCCAGTTGAATACGATTCACGTCGCAGCGAGATCCTGGCCAGCATCTGACGGCGTAGCCGGTTGCCGGCTTTAGGCGGCTCTGAACTGGATGACCTCGGCACCGACCGCCAGCTTGTCGAGGTAGTCCGCCCAACGCTGCATCATTTCGCGCCGGGCCGGCAGGTGGGCCGTGCGGTTGTACGCCCGACCGTTGGGGTCCTTCACCGAGTGCGCGAGCTGGTGCTCGATGAGATCCGGCCGCTCGCCCAACACCTCGTCCATGATCGTGCGCGCCATCGCGCGAAAACCGTGGGCGGTCATCACGTCGGATCCGTAGCCCATGCTGCGCAGCGCGGCGTTCACGGTGTTCTCGCTCATGCAGCGCTCGCCAGTTCGAATGCTGGGGAACACGTAGCGCCCGTGGCCGGTGAGCGGCTGGATGCTCTTCAGGATGTCGACGGCCTGGGTTGAAAGCGGCACCAGGTGCTCGATCTTCATCTTCATCCTGGACCCAGGGATGCGCCACTCCGCGGCCTCGAGGTCGATCTCTGACCACTCCGCCGCGCGCAGCTCGCCAGGGCGCACAAAGACCAGAGGGGAGAGCTGCAACGCGGCTGCCGTCGCCGGATGCCCTATGTATCCCTGGATCGCTCGGATGAGCTGACCCGCAGCCTTCGGCTCAGTGATGGCTGCATAGTGCGCCTTGTCGACCGACACCAGGGCGCCGCGGAGGTCTGCCGTGACGTCGCGATCCATCAGCCCCGTTGCGACGGCGTACCGGCAGACCTGCCCGCAGATCTGTACGGTTCGATGAGCGCTTTCGTGAATGCCGCGGGCTTCCATCCGGCGCGCGACCTGGTCGAGCACGTCCTTCGCCTTCAGGTCCGTTACCGGTGTGCGCCCGATGAAGGGAAAAACGTCCTTCTCGAGCCAGCCTCGCACCTTGTCCTGGGTGATGGCGGCCCGCCGGTTCGAGGTCTTGGTGAGCCAGTCCCGAGCGACTGCCTCGAAGGTGTTGGCGGAGGCGGAGGCCTTGGCCAGCTTCTCCTTGCGCCGCGCGATGCTGGGATTGATGCCATCGGCAAGCCTCTCCCGCGCCTGATCCCGGCGGCTACGGGCCTTCGCCAGCGATACCTCGGGGTAGACGCCCAGCGAAAGCGTTTGCGCCTTGCCGTCGATCCGGTAGTCAAGGCGCCAGTACTTGCCGGCCGCCTTCACGCGGAGGTACATGCCGCCGCCGTCGGCGTACCGCTCGCCGATGGGCGAACCCTTGTGCTTCACCTGCTTCACGAACGTGTCTGTCAACGGCATCAGTCATCCTTGGGTGTCGGTATCTCAAAGTGGCCTGCGGCTGGGTACCGGCAGAAGTACCGACAAAGTACCGAGATGAGATGCTACGACGTGAGACGGTCTGGGGCAAAGAAAAACCCGCTGCACCTGTGAAGTGAGCGGGTTTCGATGTTTGGTGCGATGCCGTGATCCGGCGTCGTGGTGCCCTCGACAGGAATCGAACCTGTATCTGAGTCTTAGGAGGACCCCGTTCTATCCATTGAACTACGAGGACGGAGGGCAGCGGCGACTTTAGCAGTTCGTCAGTCGTACTTGAGCGTGTAGATCAGGTCGACGCCGCTCTGGATGCCGGCCTGGCCGCGCAGGGTGAGGCGCTGGGTCAGGTCGTAGAAGATGAAGATCGTGCCCAGCATGCCGGTCAGGCTGCTTTCGTAGGTGACGTAGAAATCGCTCGACAGGCGCTTGCCCAGCGTGACGGCCGACTCGCGCAGTTCGCCGCCGGGGTTCGGGCCCTTGAAGCCGATCTCGTCCAGGCCCAGCCGGCTGGCCAGGCTGCCGCCGGAGCCGCCCTTGCCCAGGCCGCCGAGCAGGGCGAGGGCGGCCTGCTGCATCAGGATCGACTCACCGCCGCTGCTGGCCGACGCGCGGCCCAGCACCACCCACGACAGCGTCTCGACGTCCGACAGCACGGGCTCCGAATACAGCTTGACGCGCGGCGACTGGGCCGTGCCCGTGACCTGCACGCCCGCGCGCTGCGAGATGTTCGGCCGGATCGCCAGGATGTCGAGCGAGGGGTTGTCGACCGGGCCGTTGAAGCGTGCCAGGCCGGTCTCGACGTCGAGCTGCTGGCCGTAGGCGCGGTACTGACCCTTGACGGTGCGGACCTCGCCGGTGACGCGCGGCGGCGCGGTGAGCGAGGTGCTGCGGATCTCCAGCTGGCCTTCGAGCCGCGTCGTGATGCCGCGGCCCTGCACCGCGAAGTCCTTGCCCAGGTCGAAGGTGACGGCCACGTCGGGCGCCTTCGCGGTCTGCGGCTTGGCCGCGGCGGCGCTTGCGCGGGCCGCATCGCGCTGCGCGGTGGCGGCGGCTTCGGCGGTCCTGGCGGCCGAGCGCACCACCACGTCGCTGCCCAGGCTGGGCGCGCTCTCGTCGGGGAGGATGATCACGGCGCGTTCGGTGTCGATCTTGCCGCGCACCGTGAACTGGCCGTCGGCCAGTCCCGCCTGCAGGTCGCCCGACACCGTGATCTGCCGGTCGGAGCGCACCAGCAGGCGCAGACTGCGCAACTGGGCGCGCAGGTCCATGCGAATGCCCGATGCGCCGCTGCCGGCGGGCACCGCGGCCCAGCTCATCTGGCCGGTGCCCGACAGCGTGCCACCGTCGCGCGCGGCCTCGCTCGCGCTGGTGCTGACGTTGCCGCTCTGCCCGGCGATGCGCGCGCTGCTGCCGCGGCCGCCCTTGAGCGTGAACTCGGTGATGTCGACCCGCGTGCCCGACAGCGTGGCGCGCAGCCGGCCGTCGCGCAGGTCGAGCCCTTCGACCAGGGCGCGCAGGGCGAGCTGGTCGGCGGCCAGCGTGCCGTTCCAGCGCGGCTCGGTGCGGTTGCCCGACAGGGTGGCGTCGGCGTCGAGCGTACCGGCGACGCGCCAGCCCGGCGGCGCCAGCATCGACCAGACCCCGAGGCTGGGCATCCGCGCCTTGACCGCCCCGGCCAGCGGCGCGTCGGCCGGCCACTGCCAGCCGCCGTCGCGCTGCAGCACGCGCGTGCTGATGTTCGCGTCGATGTTGCCGGCGCGCATGCTGTCCCACACCAGCTTGGCCTGCACCGATTCGCCGCGCGCCTCGATGCGCAGCTCGGCCTGGCGCAGGCCGGCGGGCGTGCTCGGCCCTTCGACGTTGCCGGTGCCGCTGACCATCTTGATCTCGCTCTTGGCGCCGGTGCCGCGGCTTTCGATGCGGGTCACCAATGCGGCCTCGCCGGCCTGCACGCGGATGTCGCCGCTGCGGCGCGCCAGACGCAGGTCGGCGCGCAGGGCATCGCCGGCCTCGATGTCCCAGTCGCCGTCGAAGATCAGGTCGCCGGTCACGCCCATGCTGGCGAGCGAGCTGTTGCTGTCCAGCGCCTCGGCCCAGGCCATCGGCAGGCCTTGCATGCGGCCCTTCGACTGCAGGCGGAAGGCCCGCTGCCCGGCGGCACCGGTCTGGCGGAAGCGCACCGGCTCCCAGTCGATGCGCACGGTGCCGGGCACCGGCCCCTGCAGCGTGGCGCCACCGGCGGAGGTGTCGACTTCGAGGCCGCCGGCGGTGCTGCGCACGTTGGCGTTGAGCGGTGCGCTCAGCGCCACGGTCCACGGGCCGGGGCGGGTGCTGTCCTGAGCCTGCACGCGCAGGCTGGCCAGCGCCGCGCGCCAGCGGCCCGCGCCCTCGAGCGCGCCGCTGGCGCGGGTGTCGAGCGTCATCTTCTGCGTGCCGCGGGTCGCCTCGCCCTGCAGCGCCAGCGTGGCCTGCGCCAGGCTGCCGGACAGCTCGGCGCGCAGGCCGCGCAACTGCACGGGCAGAGCGGGCGGGGGCGGCACGTTGCCGGCGGGCACTGCCGCAGCGGGCAGGCGCAGATCGAGCCGCGGCACGGTCAGCGTGGCCTGCACGGTGGGTTCGACGGTGCCGCGCGGCGCGGGCGTGGTCGCGTTCTGCAGGCGGCGCTGCACGGCTTCCCAGCCGCCATCCCAGCGGGCGTCCAGGCGCGCGTTCCCCTCGGCGCTCGCACCGGCGAAGACCTTGCCCAGGCCGGGCAGTTGCTCGACCCAGCGCTGCAGCGTGGCGGCGTTGTCGATCTGCGCGTCGATCTGGCCACGGCCCTGCGCGGGTGCGATGCGTCCATTGACCTGCGCGTTGCCGCCAGGCAGCACCAGCTTCAGGTCGCCGCTGCCGGCGCGCTCGGCGATGCGGGCCTGCAGCTTGCCGGCGACGCTGGCTTGCGCGGCCTCGACGCGCAACGTGCGCAGGTCGAGCACCTCGTCTTTCCACTGGCCTTGCGCGATGACGCGGTCGAGCCGCAGGCCCTGCAGCGCGGCGCTGCCGGCCGTGCCCTGCGCCTGCAGCGCCACGTCGAACACCAATGCGTCGTCGCGCTGTTCGACGTCGGCCTTGCCGCCGACCGGTGCGCCGGCGAGCTGCGTGTGCAAGGCACCGGGCTGCACGTTGCGCACGGTGGCGCGCACGGCCCACGGCATCGGCGCGGGGCTCCAGTCGCCCTCGGCGTCGATGCGGCCGCCGCCGGTGCGCACGGTGGCGCCGGGCACGGTCCAGGTGGTGCCGTCGTAGGTGGTGCGGGCCTCGACACGTTCGACCGGCAACTTGCCCTGGTCCCACGGGCCGGGCAGGGCGTTGCGGATGTCGGCGCTGGCCTGCCACTGCACGCCGCTGCCGGCCGCGCCGGGGCCGGCCAGCACCTGGCCGCTCAGCAGCGTGGCCGGGGCGGTGGGCCACAGGCGCGCGAGGTCGACGTTGCGCAGGTCGGCATTGGCGTCGATCACCGGCTGCGTCTGCCATGGCGCGATGTTGGCTTGCAACTGCGCCTGCATCGGCGCGGCGGCGTCCTGCTCGGCGGGCTTCAGGTCGGCAGCGATGGCCAGGCGGGCGTCGGCGCCGGCCAGCGTGCCCTTGGCCGTCGCAGTGGCCAGCACGTCGATGCTGCGGCCTTCGGCCAGCGGCGCGCGCACGCGGCCATCGAGCGCCAGATCGAGCGCCATCGGCGCGTCGCCCTGCAGCCCGACGCGCGCGCTGTAGTGGCCATCGGCCAGGTCAACGCCGTCGACGTTCAGCGTGTGCTTGCGTTGCGTGTAGATGTAGTGGCCGGCGAGGTTCTTCGCCTCGACCACCGGCGGCCCGGCCCAGCGCACGGTGCCGATGCGGAAGGGCAGGTCGACATCGACCGGTAGCACGATCTGCCCGAGCGGCTGCAGCGGCTCGCTGGTGTCGGGGGCGGGGCCGCGGCGTTCGATCAGCACCTCTTTCGCGACGACCTCGCCCAACTGCACCTTGCGCTGGAACAGCGGCTTGAGCGTCCAGCCGATCGCGGCCTCGTGCACCTCGACCGACAGCGTGGGGCTTTGCCACTGCAGGTAGCCGATGCGGCCACCGGTGCGCAGCGAGCCGCTCACGTCGCGGCTCTGCAGCGTCTGGCCGGCCGGCATGTAGCGCGCGGCTTTCGTGATCGCATAGGCGAGCGATTGATCAGAGCCCAACCACCACCAGGCGCCGGCGCCGATCGCGACCAGCAGAACGATCAGCGTCGCCAGGGCCCACGCCAAGCCGCGCAGCACGCGGCGCGTGCGCGATCGGCGCGGCGCGGGTGGCGTGGCGGCTGTCTCGGTCGTCTGCACGCGCATGCCTAGAAGCTGAAGCCCAGCCGCAGGTGCAGCCGGTACTTCTTCGTGTCGACACCGTAGGCGACGTCGGCCTGCACCGGCCCGACAGGGCTGCGCCAGCGCACGCCCACGCCGGTGCCGACCTTGGCCTTGAGTTCGCCGAACTTGTCGGCGACCGACCCCGCGTCGACGAAGACGGCGCTCTCGAAATCGCTGAGCTTGCCGTTCCAGAGAATGGGGCGCTGCCACTCCACGCTGCCCACGCCCAGGTAGCGGCCGGCGACGATGGCGCCGTCGTCCCGCTTGGTGCCGATCTGCCGGTAGCTGTAGCCCCGCACCGTGGTGTCGCCACCGGTCAGGAACAGCAGCGTGGTCGGGATCTGCGCGTTGTCGCGGGCGATCATCGCGCCGCCCTCGGCACGGAACTGCAGGCGGCTGCTGCGCGCGGCGCCGCCATCGGTGCCTTGCACCGTGCCGATCGGCAGGATGCCGAGCCAGCGTGCGTAGCTGCGGATGAAGGGCGCGCGCTCGCCGATCAGCGTCTGGCCCAGGCCGAGCTCCAGCGACAGGCCCTGGCCACGCGTCGGTGCGGCGGCGTCGTCGAAGTAGCGGCCGGTCCAGCCCCAGTTGGCGCTCACGGCCGAGGCCGAGGGCGGTGCGCCGGTGCCCTGGTTGGTCGCGTAGTCGTACTGCAGAAACAGGCTGCGTTCGATGCGGTCGCCGGTGCGGCCACGGCCGGCGCGCACCCGCCCGCTGTCGGTGTCGTAGGTGCCGGCGGTCTCGTGCTTGATCAAACCCGAGCCGAACCAGCGCCAACCCCCCTCGTCGGGGATACCGTTCCAGTCGGTGCCGAGCGACTGGGTCTCGCGGTCGATCGACAGCTTCGACACCGCGCGCCAGCCGAGCAGCGGCATCTGGTTGTGCACATGGTCCAGCGACACGCGCGGGCCGCTGTCGGTGGTGAAGCCCACGCCCGCTACTACCTTTTGCAGCGGCGCCTCGCGCACCTGTGCGATCACGGGTGCGGCCTGCGGGTCGGTGCCCTCGGTGTCGAGCGTGAGGAAGACCGAGTCGAAGTAGCCGCTGCTGGCCAGGCGCTGTTGCGCGTCGAGCAGCTTCTGCTGGTCGTAGTCGGCGCCGGACGGAATACGCGCGATGCGGCGCGTGCCGTCGGCGCTGTAGCGCTCCACGCCGCGCACGTCGAGCGGGCCGAAGCGGTAGGCCGCGCCGGAGTCGTAATTGACGCCGAGCTTCGCCTCGCTCTTGTCGGCGTCGATCTCCGCCCGGCTGCTGGCGACGCTGCCGGTGGCATAGCGCTTGGCCGTCAGGCTGCGCAGGCCGATGGTCTTGGCGTTGTCCCAGGCCTGCTGCGTGAAGAGCTGGCCGGTGCGCAGCGTCCAGGCTGTGCGGATCGCCTCGCGTTGTGCGGCGGCGGTGGGGTCGTTCGCGATGGCGCCACGGAAGCCGATATCGACGGCCCCGATGCGCGTGGGCGGTCCGGGGTCGACGGTCACCACGACCTGTCGCGGCGCCTTGCCGCCGGGCGTTTCGTTCAGTTCGAGCGTGAGCGTGGGCGTGAAGTAACCCAGCGTGCCGAGCAGCTCGCGCGCATTGGCCTCGGCCGCGACCATGAGCCGCGACAGCTCGGTCGCGCCCAGGTCGGCGATCTTGCTGTAGCGCTGGATTTCGAGGTGCAGGGCGAGGTACTTGCGGACGTCATCAGGCCCGCGCACCTCCAGGGTGAAAGCGTCGCTCGCCGACGGCGCGTCCGCCGCCACGGTTTGTTTGCCGTCGTCCGTCGCGGCTTCCTTTTTCGGCAGCAGACTGCATCCCTGCAGAAGAAGGACGATTACAAAAAGCAACGCCGGCCATGACGCCGGCGTTTGAAGGGAGGCCACCCTGAGCATGGATGCATTCTGACAGCAGTGCCGGCACGCCATGGCGGGGGGCGCGTCGGACAAAAGCGCGTCTTGCGCCCGTCGGCGCGCACGCTTAGCCGACCTATTTGGACAGCATCCGCATTGCCTCTTCCAACCCTTTGAGGGTCAGCGGGTACATGCGGTTGGACATCATCTGCTGGATGACGGCGATGCTCTGCCGGTACTGCCACACGCCCTGCGGCTCGGGGTTGATCCAGGCGAACTTCGGGAAGGTGTGCGTCAGGCGCTGCAGCCATTCGGCACCGGCTTCCTCGTTGTTGTACTCGACGCTACCGCCAGGCTGCAGGATCTCGTACGGACTCATGGTCGCGTCGCCGACGAAGATGAGCTTGTAGTCCTTGTTGTACTTGCGCAGGATGTCCCAGGTCGCGAACTTCTCGGAGAAGCGGCGCTTGTTGTTCTTCCACATGAAGTCGTAGACGCAGTTGTGGAAGTAATAGAACTCCAGGTGCTTGAACTCGGTCTTGACGGCCGAGAAGAGTTCTTCGACGCGCTGGATGTGCTCGTCCATCGTGCCGCCCACGTCCATCAGCAGCAGCACCTTGACGTTGTTGTGGCGCTCGGGCCGCATCTTGATGTCGAGGTAGCCGGCGTTGGCCGCCGTCTTGCTGATGGTCTCGTCGAGGTCCAGCTCTTCTTCATGCCCTTCGCGAGCGAACTTGCGCAGCCGCCGCAGCGCGACCTTGATGTTGCGCGTGCCGAGTTCCTGCCCGTCGTCGTAGTCCTTGTAGGCGCGCTGGTCCCACACCTTGACCGCACTCTTGTTCTTGCCCGCACCGCCGATGCGCACGCCCTGCGGGTTGTAGCCGCCATGGCCGAAGGGCGAGGTGCCGCCGGTGCCGATCCACTTGTTGCCGCCTTCGTGCCGTTCCTTCTGCTCTTCGAAGCGCTTCTTGAGCGTCTCCATGAGCTCGTCCCAGCCCATCTTCTCGATCTTGGCCTTCTCCTCGGCGGAGAACTCGCGCTCCAGCGTCTTGCGCAGCCAGTCGAGCGGGACTTCCTTGGTGAAGTCGGTCAGCAGGTCGACGCCCTTGAAGTAGCCGGCGAAGGCGCGGTCGAACTTGTCGAAATGCTTCTCGTCTTTCACCAGGGCGGTGCGGCTCAGGTAATAGAAGTCGTCCAGACTGTAGGCGCCGTCGGAGTTGGGCCCGACGACATCGGCCTGCAGCGCCTCCAGCAACGTGAGGAACTCCTTGACCGACACCGGCAGCTTGGCCGAGCGCAGGGTGTAGAAAAAATCGATCAGCATGCGACGGCCCTCCGTGGATCAGCGCTCGGCGGGGCGCGGCTTGTCGAGCAGATAGAGCAGATGCGCCTTCACCTCCGGCCATTCGCCGGCCGTGAGGCTGTACATCACGGTGTCGCGGATCGTGCCGTCGCGCCGCATTGCATGGCCCCGGATCACGCCGTCCTTCTTGGCACCCAGCCGCTCGATCGCGCGCTGCGAGGCGAAGTTGTAGTTGTCGGTGCGCCAGCCCACGGTGCGGCAGCCCAGTGCCTCGAAGGCGTGCGTCAGCATGAGCAGCTTGCATGTCGTGTTGACGTGGCTGCGCTGGCAGCGCTTGGCGTACCAGGTGTAGCCGATCTCCACGCGCTTCACGGCCGGCAAGATGTCGTGAAAGCTGGTGCTGCCGAGCACCGTGCCGGTCGCCTCGTCGGTCACGGCGAAGGCGAAACGGTGACCGTCCTGGCGCATCTGCAGGGCCGCTTCGATGTACGCGCGGGTCTGCTCGGGCTCGGGCACCGAGGTCACGCGCAGTTGCCAGAGTTCGCCATCGGCGGCCGCGGCGCGCAAGCCGGCTTCATGGTCGAGCGACAAGGGAACGAGGGCGAGGCCCCGGGCCTGCAGGGTGGTGGGTTCGACGAATGCCATGCTCAGACTCGGGGATCTCCGTATTTGCGTCGGTACCAGGCCCGGCCCAGTTGCACGCCACCGCCGCCGCCCAGCCCGATGAGCACGATGCCGAGCATCGCCGGGCCGTCATAGCCGTTGGGACCGAAGGCGTCGAAGCCGAGCGCGGTGCCGATCCAGCGCCCGAGCAAGGCGCCGACGACGAAGCCGAGCGCTTGGGCGATGCCGAGCAGCAGCAGTTGGCGCGGCGGGTGCGTGTTGTTCATGAATTCAGCGGTTGTTGCGTTGCATGAAGACCAGCTTCTCGAACAACGTCACGTCCTGCTCGTTCTTAAGCAGCGCACCGACCAGCGGCGGCACCGCCACCTTGTCGTCCTTGCTCTGCAGCGCTTCGAGCGGGATGTCTTCGGCGACCAGCAGCTTGAGCCAGTCGAGCAGCTCGGAGGTCGAAGGCTTTTTCTTCAGGCCGGGCAGGTTGCGCACGTCGTAGAAGGTCTTCATCGCTGCCGCGAGCAGGTCCTGCTTGAGCGTGGGGAAGTGCACCGCCACGATGCTCTTCATCGTGTCCGCGTCGGGGAACTTGATGTAGTGGAAGAAGCAGCGGCGCAGGAAGGCGTCGGGCAGTTCCTTCTCGTTGTTCGAGGTGATGAAGACCACCGGCCGGTGCTTGGCGCGGATCAACTCGCGCGTCTCGTAGCAGTAGAACTCCATGCGGTCGATTTCGCGCAACAGGTCGTTCGGGAATTCGATGTCGGCCTTGTCGATCTCGTCGATCAGCAACGCCACCGGCTGGTCGGCCGTGAAGGCCTGCCACAGCACGCCTTTCACGATGTAGTTGTGGATGTCCTTGACGCGTTCGCCGCCGTCGATGTCCGAGAGCTGCGAGTCGCGCAGACGGCTCACCGCGTCGTATTCATAGAGGCCCTGCTGCGCCTTGGTGGTCGACTTGATGTGCCACTGCAGCAGCGGCAGGCCCAGCGCGGCGGCCACTTCCTCGGCCAGCATCGTCTTGCCGGTGCCCGGTTCGCCCTTCACCAGCAGGGGGCGGGTCAGCGTGATGGACGCGTTGACCGCGAGCATCAGGTCCTGGGTGGCAACGTAGTTGTCGGAGCCCTTGAATTTCATGGATGGCATCGATCGGGAGTGGGTGAATCGGTGCATTCGATCGGCGTGGCCGGTCGGCGGTGTCGCCGAGGCACGGGGGCTGCGAGGAACCCCCCGCATATAATCAAATGTTGATCTAAAAAACTGTTCCTCCACGAGATTGTGCGCGCAAAATGAACAAGTTGTTGACCACGATGTTTGCCCTCGGTGTCGCTTGCGGGACGGTTTCCGTCCAGGCGCAGAACGTGACCGGCAGCGTCGAAAACGGGGCTAAGAAAACGGCCATGTGCGTCGGGTGCCACGGCATCGTCGGCTACCAGGCCAGTTTCCCCGAGATCCATAAGGTCCCCAAGATCGCGGGACAGAGCGCCACGTACATCCGCGCTTCGTTGGCCGCTTACAAGACGGGCGACCGCAAGCACCCGACGATGCGCGCGGTGGCCGATTCGCTCACCGAGCAGGACATGGCCGACCTCGCTGCCTACTACGCGCAGCTCGGCGTGAAGGAGGGCGATGCACCGCCCGCCACGCCGACCAGGCAGCCGAGCGAACGCGTCCAGGCACTCATCACGCGTGACAAGGCCAACGCCTGCACCACCTGCCACGGCGCCAACTTCAACACGCCGAACGACGGCACCGTCGCCAAGCTGGCCGGCCAGCATGCCGACTACCTGTTCGTCGCACTCAAGTCGTACAAGGTCGAGAACCATGCCAAGCTCGGTCGCTCCAACGGCGTGATGAGCGGGCAGGCGAAGAAGTTCACCAACGCCGAGCTGAAGGAACTGGCCGGCTACATCAGCTCGCTGCCCGGAGAGATGAAGACGGTGCCCGATTCGGGTTTCCATACGGCCACCAAGTAAAGACGGCCCGACCTCACCCAGCAAAAAGCCCGCTTCTCGCGGGCTTTTTGCTGGGCGTGCGGGGCGCTCAAACGTCGAAGAAGACCGTCTCGTCCGTGCCCTGCATGCGGATGTCGAAGCGGTAGCACACCGCGCCGTCCTGCTCGACGCGCTGCGCGATCAGCGTGTCGCGGCGCGCGGCGGGCACGCTCTGCAGCACCGCGTCTTCGGCGTTGGTCGCAGCCTCGTCGCTGAAGTAAATGCGGGTGAAGGCGTGCACCAGCAGACCGCGCATCGTCACGATCACGTTGATGTGCGGTGCCTCGCCCGGCGCTTCGGCGCCCGGCTTGACGGTGTGGAACACGAAGCGCTTCTGCGCGTCGGTGCCGGTGCCGCAGCGGCCGAAGGCGCGGAAGCCCCGGGCCTGCGCGTCGTCCACCGATTGCGGGTAGCGGCCTTCGCCGTCGGGCTGGCTGATCTCGATCATCGCGTCGAAGATGGAGTTGCCGTCGCCGTCGAACACGCGGCCTTCGAGCCGGATGCGTTCGCCGACGGCATTGTCCAGTGCGACGGTCGCGTCGAAGGGCTGGTCGAAGTCGTAGCCGTACTGCGTGGCCGTGAGGCCGTAGGCGAAGTAGGGGCCGACCGTCTGCGACGGGGTCTGGCCGAAGTTGGTTTCCTGTGCGCTCATCATGGTGCGGATCTCCTCGCTCAGCGGTTTTCGAACGGCGTCTCGTCGGCACCGCGCAGCACGATGTCGAACTGGTAGCCCAGCGCGAAGTCGGGCTCGGTGATGTCGAGGCTGAAGTCGGCGATCAGGCGGTTGCGGTATTTCTCGGGCGTGCCCGTGACCATCGGGTCGTAGGGCAGCAGCGGGTCGCCGGGGAAGTACATCTGCGTCACCAGCCGGCTCGCGAAGTGCTGGCCGAAGAGAGAGAGGTGGATGTGCTGCGGCCGCCAAGCGTTGGGGTGGTTGCCCCATGGGTAAGCGCCGGGCTTGATGGTGAGGAAGCGGTAGCGGCCCTCGTCGTCGGTCAGGCAACGGCCAGCGCCGAGGAAGTTCGGGTCCAGCGGCGCGTCGTGCTGGTCGACCTTGTGCACATAGCGGCCCGAGGCGTTGGCCTGCCACAGCTCGACCAGCGTGTTGCGCACCGGGCGGCGGCGCTCGTCGAAGACCTGGCCGGTGAGGATCATGCGTTCGCCGATCGGCTCGCCGTTGCGGCGCGCGTTGCGCGTGAGGTCATGGTCGAACTCGCCGATGCTGCCGTGGCCGTACACCGGCTGCTGCAGCTCGCCGAGCGAGGCCTTCAGCGGGATGAGCGGCTGCAGCGGGCCGCGCTTGGCGGTCGACTTGTAGCCGGGGTAGATGTACGAGGGGTGGCTCTTCCAGTCGCGCGGGTCGAGCGTGGGCAGGGCGCCGCCGGGGGTGGCAGGTGGGGTCATGGGTGTCTCCATCGTCGGGGAAGCGTGCACTCTATTCATGCGAACCGTTGATGTAAATTGACCATTCAATGATTTCTCATAACCAAGGGTAATTGGATGGCGACGCCTTCGGAGGTCTTTGCGCGCGGCGTGCAGCTGCGGCATCTGCGCTGCCTGGTCGCCGTAGCGCAGGAGCGCCACTTGGCGCGCGCGGCCGAGCGCCTGTCGCTGAGCCAGCCGGCCATGTCGAAGACGCTGGCCGAGCTCGAGTCGCTGGCCGGCACGCGCCTGGTCGAGCGCGGCGAGGCGGGGCGGCGCGGCATCCAGCGCTTCACCGTCGCCGGCGAGCAGTTGCTGGCCCACGCATTGCGCGTGCTCGAGGCTGTCGATGCCGGTGCGCAGGCGCTGCGGCCCGATGGCGGCGAGCGCGTCGAGCGCCTGCGCGTCGGTGCGCTGCCGAGCGTGGCGCCGACGCTGCTCGTCGATGCGTTGCTGGCGCTGCGCGAACGCATGCCCGCACTGCAGGTCGAGGTGCGCACCGGCGTCAACGCGGTGCTGTTCGATGCGCTGCGCGCCGGCGAACTCGACCTCGTGTGCGGCCGCATGAGCGACCCGCAGCGCATGGCGGGCCTGAGCTTCGAGCTGCTCTGCGCGGAGCCGCTGGCGATCGTCGTGCGGCCGGCACATCCGCTGGCGCGCGCGGCGTCGCCGTCGGTGCAGGACGTGATGGCGCACCCGCTGGTGGTCTACAGCGAAGGCACGATCCCGCGGCACCACACCGAGAGCCTGCTGTCCGGGCTGGGGTTGCGCTTGCCCGCGACGCACACGCAGACGCTCGACCTCGCCGTGGCGCGGGCCCTTGTGCTGCGGTCGGAGGCCGTGTGGTTCACGCCCGCGGGCGCGGTGCGCGACGAGCTGTTGTCGGGCGCGCTGGTGCGGTTGCGCGTGGCGACTGCGGGCACCGAGGAGCCGGTCGGCCTGGTGCTGCGCAGCGGGGTGGAGCTGTCGGCGGCGCAGCGCACGCTGGCGGCGTTGTTGCGCGAAGGCGCGTCGGCGCATGCCGATGCCCTGGCGGGCCGCGGGTAGTCAGTCCCGCGTCGCCTTGCGCTGCACGCAATCCACATACGCCTCGCCATCGGGCGGACGCCCGGCGCGCTGCGCTTCCCACATCATCCGGCCGAGGCATTCCATCGCGGCGTGGTGCGCTTCGAGCAGCGAGCTGCGCGCGGCCAGCAGCTCCACCGCCTGGCGGATGCCGCGCGGCTGGTCGATGGAGCACTGCTCGCTGATCGACAGGTGCATCGACAGGTGCAGGAACGGGTTCTCCTGGCCGTTCTTGCCGTCGTACACGCGGCTCACCGCGGCGTCGGCATCGGCCAGGTCGGCGTGGTACTCGGGGTGCGCGTCGATCCAGCCGGCGGCGATGGTCTCGAGCGCTTCCATCGGCAGGCCGTCGCGGTGCTTCGCGTAGACATTGCAGAAGAAGCGGCGCACTTCTTCCTGGGTGGGATTGAACATGATGCGGTCGAGGGT
Source organism: Variovorax restrictus (assembly GCF_051216715.1). Lineage (NCBI taxonomy): Bacteria > Pseudomonadati > Pseudomonadota > Betaproteobacteria > Burkholderiales > Comamonadaceae > Variovorax > Variovorax restrictus. The sequence continues at coordinate 99,765 of NZ_JBPJZH010000007.1, read as the reverse complement.
AGCACCGGCCGCGGGGCCCGTCAGAGCAGCCGCGAAATCTCCGCCGCCGCGGCGCGCAGCCCCGGCAGCATCGTCTCCTGCATCACCTTCGCGGGGGTGCGGTTGGCCTGGCCGCTGACGTTGAGCGCGGCCACGGTGCGGCCGTTGCGGTCGGTCACCGGCGCGGCGATGGAGATCAGACCTTCTTCCAGTTCCTGGTTCATCAGGCACCAGCCTTGGCGCCGCGCCTGCGCGACCTTCGCGACCAGCGTGTCGACGTCGGTGATGGTGTGGCGCGTGAGCGCGGTGCGGTCCGAGGCCTCCAGCCGCTCGCGCACCGTGGCGTCGTCCAGGTCGGCCAGCAGCATGCGGCCGAGCGAGGTGCAGTAGGCCGGCAGCCGCGTGCCGACCGCCAGGTTGATGCGCATGATTTTGTGCGTCTGCACGCGCAGCACGTAGACGATGTCGGTGCCGTCGAGCACCGCAGCCGAGCACGACTCCTTCACCTGCTGCACCAGCGCTTCCATCACCGGCTCGGCACGGTTCCAGATCGGCATCGACGACAGGTAGGCAAAGCCGAGTTCGAGGATGCGCGCCGTCAGCCCGAAGCGCTTGCCGTCGGTCTCGACATAGCCGAGCGACTGCAGCGTGAGCAGGATGCGGCGTGCGCCGGCGCGCGTGAGGCCGGTCGCGGCGGCGACTTCGCTGAGCGTCTGGCGCGGAGCGGCGGCGCTGAAGGAGCGGATCACCTGCAGCCCGCGCGCGAAGGACTGCACGTAGCTGTCGCCCGGCGCCGGGGCGATGACCTCGTCTTGTCTCGTGTTTGCCATGGCGGGCCTTGTTGTTTAGAATTCATTATAAGAACAAATGTTCGATATACGAACAAATTGAGAGCCTCCTCCGAGCGTCATGCCCGGTTTCTCCATCCTTCACCGGAGACAGTTCCCATGATCGACAAGATCGCGCCCTCGATCGCCGATGCCATGTCCGGCATCCAGGACGGTGCCACCGTCCTGATCGGTGGCTTTGGCACCGCCGGCATTCCCCTCGAACTCATCGACGGCCTGATCGAACAGGGCGCCCGCGACCTCACCGTCGTCAACAACAACGCGGGCAACGGCGAGAGCGGCCTCGCGGCGCTGCTCAAGGCAGGCCGCGTGCGCAAGATCATCTGCAGCTTTCCGCGGCAGGTCGACAGCCATGTGTTCGACGGCCTCTACCGCAGCGGCAAGCTCGAGCTTGAGCTGGTGCCGCAAGGCAACCTGGCCGAGCGCATCCGCGCCGCCGGCGCCGGGATCGGCGCCTTCTTCTGCCCGACCGGCTACGGCACCGAACTGGCCAAGGGCCGCGAGACGCGCGAGATCGGCGGCAAGCACTACGTGCTCGAGTACCCGATCTACGGCGACGTGGCGCTGGTCAAGGCCGAGGCGGGCGACCGCTGGGGCAACCTGACCTACCGCATGGCGGCGCGCAACTTCGGCCCGGTGATGGCGATGGCGTCGAAGAAGACCATCGCGACCGTGCACGAGATCGTCGAACTCGGCGCGCTCGACCCCGAAAGCATCGTTACCCCCGGCGTCTTCGTGAAGCACGTGGTGAAGATCGATCGCGTGGCCACGCAGGCCGGCGGGTTCAAGAAATGAAGCCCACCCCCGAAGCGGCGCACTGCGTGTCGCCGCCTCCCCCTCAAGGGGGCGCACCCTGCGGCCCGGCAAAGCCGGTTCCGCGGGTGCCCTGGCATTTCGCCGCGCCGGTTTCATTGATTGCGAGTGGCGCGCAGCGCCGTGGAGAACTGAAATGAGCACAAGCTACCAGCGCCGCACCAAGGATCAGCTCGCCGCACGCGTGGCGCAGGACATCTTCGACGGCGCCGTCGTCAACCTGGGCATTGGCCAGCCCACGCTGGTGGCGAACCATCTGCCGGCCGGTCGCGAGATCGTGCTGCAGAGCGAGAACGGCATCCTGGGCATGGGCCCCGCGCCCGCCGCAGGCAGCGAAGACTACGACCTCATCAACGCCGGCAAGCAGCCCGTCACGCTGCTGGCGGGCGGCTCGTTCTTCCACCATGCCGACAGCTTCGCGATGATGCGCGGCGGCCACCTCGACATCTGCGTGCTCGGCGCGTTCCAGGTGTCGGCCACCGGCGACCTGGCCAACTGGAGCACCGGCGAAGAAGGTGCCATCCCCGCCGTCGGCGGCGCGATGGACCTGGCCATCGGCGCGAAACAGACCTGGGTGATGATGGACCTCTTGACCAAGGCCGGCGTGAGCAAGATCGTCGAGGCATGCAGCTACCCGCTGACAGGCATCGGCTGCGTCAAGCGCGTCTACTCCGACCTCGCCACGCTCGAATGCACGCCCGACGGGCTCAAGCTGATCGACACGGTCGACGGCCTCACGCACGCCGAACTCGAAAAGCTGATCGGCCTGCCGATCGCCGCCTGACACGACACCACCAAGGAAGAGACACATGAGCACCAAGCAAGCATTCATCTGCGACGCCATCCGCACCCCCTTCGGCCGCTACGGCGGCGCGCTGTCGAGCGTGCGCACTGACGACCTCGGCGCGATCCCGCTGAAGGCGCTGATGGAGCGCAACAAGAACGTCGACTGGCAGGCCGTGGGCGATGTGCTCTACGGCTGTGCCAACCAGGCCGGCGAAGACAACCGCAACGTGGCGCGCATGTCGGCGCTGCTGGCCGGCCTCCCGATCGAACTCGGCGGCGCGACCATCAACCGCCTGTGCGGTTCGGGCCTCGACGCCATCGGCTCGGCCGCGCGCGCCATCAAGGCCGGCGAAGCCGGTCTGATGATCGCGGGCGGCGTCGAAAGCATGAGCCGCGCGCCCTTCGTCATGCCCAAGGCCGAGTCGGCCTTCAGCCGCGCCAACGCGGTGTACGACACCACCATCGGCTGGCGCTTCGTCAACAAGCTGATGAAGTCGCAGTACGGTGTCGACTCGATGCCCGAGACGGCCGAGAACGTGGCGACCGACTACAAGATCGAGCGCGAAGCGCAGGACTTGATGGCGCTGAATTCGCAACTGCGGGCCGTGGCGTCGCAGAAGTCCGGTTTCTTCGACGCCGAGATCGTGCCGGTGACGGTGCCGCAGAAGAAGGGCGACGCGATCATCGTCAGCAAGGACGAGCATCCGCGCGAGACCAGCCTGGAGTCGCTCGCCAAGCTCAAGGGCGTGGTGCGCCCCGACGGCACCGTGACCGCCGGCAACGCCAGCGGTGTGAACGACGGCGCCTGCGCGCTGCTGCTGGCCGACGAGGCCAGCGCCGCCAAGCACGGGCTGACGCCGCGCGCCCGCGTGGTCGGCATGGCCACCGCCGGCGTCGCCCCGCGCGTGATGGGCATCGGCCCGGCGCCCGCCACGCAGAAGGTGTTGGCGCTGACCGGCCTGACGATCGACCAGATGGACGTGATCGAACTGAACGAAGCCTTCGCGGCCCAGGGCCTCGCAGTGCTGCGCCTGCTCGGCCTGAAGGATGACGACGCGCGTGTGAACATCAACGGCGGCGCCATCGCGCTGGGCCATCCGCTGGGTGCCAGCGGCGCGCGCCTGGCGACCACCGCCGTCAACCAGCTGCACAAGCAGGGCGGCCGCTACGCGCTGTGCACGATGTGCATCGGCGTGGGCCAGGGCATCGCCGTCATCCTAGAACGCGTCTGACAGAGAAAGAATCAATGAGCCACCAAGAAGTCGCACTCGTCACGGGCGGCAGCTCCGGCATCGGCCGGGCCACCTGCGAGGCGTTGCTGGCGCAGGGCCGCACCGTCGTCAACCTCGACTACAACAAGCCGGACTGGAGTCATGAAAAGCTGGTCTCCTTCCAGGCCGACCTGACGAAGGAAGCCGAGACGCAGGCGATCGCGCAGCAGATCACGTCGACCTATGCCGTCACGGCGCTGGTCAACAACGCCGGTGCCACGCGCCCCGGCACGATCGACACCGCGACGATGGCCGACCTCGACTACGTCGTGGGCCTGCACTTCAAGGCCAGCATGATCCTGATCCAGGCCGCGCTGCCGGCGCTGCGGGCGTCGGGCCACGGCCGCATCGTGAACGTGTCGTCGCGCGCCGCGCTGGGCAAGCCCGAGCGCATCGTCTACTCGGCTACCAAGGCCGGGATGATCGGCCTCACGCGCACGCTGGCGATGGAGCTCGGCGGCGACCAGATCACGGTGAATGCCGTGGCACCCGGCCCGATCGCGACCGAGCTGTTCCGCAAGAGCAATCCCGAAGGCGCGCCGCAGACGAAACGCATCATCGACAGCATCGTCGTGAAGCGCCTCGGCACCGCAGAGGACGTGGCGCGCGCCACGATGTTCTTCCTGTCGCCCGACAACGGCTTCGTCACCGGCCAGGTGCTCTACGTGTGCGGCGGCACGACGCTGGGCGTCGCGCCCATCTGATTCGTTTCTCGCTGCAGGCCGGGCCCGCGCCCGTGGACCTGCGCATCCCGCGGCCAACCTTTTTGCCAACTCCTTCAGGCACAACCCTCAAGTTCTCAGGGTAAGTGCCGATATAGAAAAGGTTTGTCTGCTTCGTCCGAGGCGCATGGACGCCTGTCTTTCCACCTTTCCGAGGATCTCCCATGTCTGCATTGAATCGCCGTACCTTCGCCCTGGCCACCGTGGCCGCTGCCGGCGCCCTGTCGTTGGCACCGTTGGCCGCCCAGGCCCAGGCGGCGTACCCGAGCAAGCCCATCACGATCATCGTGCCGTTCTCGGCCGGCGGCACCACCGACATCCTGGCCCGCGTGGTCGGCCAGTTCATGAGCACCGACCTCGGCCAGCCGGTGGTCATCGACAACCGCGCCGGTGCCGGCGGCAACATCGGCGGCCAGGCCGCGGCGCGCGCCACGCCCGACGGCTACACGATCTTCATGGGCACGGTGGGCACGCACGCCATCAATCAGTCGCTCTACAAGAAGATGCCCTTCGACCCGATCAAGGACTTCGCACCGCTGTCGCGCGTGGCCATGGTGCCGAACCTGCTGGTGGCCAATCCGTCGCAGCCGTACAAGAACGTCAAGGAACTGATCGCCTATGCCAAGGCCAACCCGGGCAAGATCAACTTCGGTTCGTCGGGTGCTGGCAGTTCCATCCACCTGTCGGGTGAACTGTTCAAGCAGATGGCCGGCGTCGACATGCAGCACGTGCCGTACCGCGGCAGCGCGCCCGCCGTGTCCGACCTGCTGGGCGGCCAGATCAACCTCATGTTCGACAACATGCCCTCGGCCATCCCCCACGTGAAGGGCGGCAAGCTGCGTCCCCTGGCCGTGACGACCGCCAAGCGCTCGCCGGCGCTGCCCGACGTGCCGACCATCGCCGAATCCGGCGTGCCCGGCTACGAAGCGACCTCGTGGTTCGGCCTGCTGGCCCCGGCCGGCACGCCGGCGCCGGTCATCGCCAAGCTCAACGCCTCGATCCTCAAGGCGCTGGCCAACCCTGAAGTCAAGAAGAAGCTGGCCGAGCAGGGCGCTGAAGCCGCCGGTGAGAAGCCGGAGCAGTTCGCCGCCTTCATCGTGGCCGAGACCGCCAAGTGGGGCAAGGTCGTGAAGGAATCCGGCGCGACCGCCGACTGATCTGCTCGATCTGATGACGTGAGCGAACGGGGGAGAATCCGCGGCTTTGTCCGAGAGACCGCGCCTTGACCTTCCCCGTCATCACCGACCCGTTCTTCTACGCGGTCGCCGTTCCCGCCGTGCTGCTGCTCGGCATCAGCAAGAGCGGCTTCGGCGCCGGCTTCGGCTCACTGGCGGTGCCCATGATGGCGCTGGCCGTCACGGTGCCGCAGGCCGCGGCCATCCTGATGCCGGTGTTGCTGCTGATGGACCTGCTGGGCATCGCGGCCTTCCGCAAGGATTTCGACCGCCGCCTGCTCGCCTTCCTCATTCCCTGCAGCCTGGTCGGCGTGCTGATGGGCGCCTTGCTGTTCCGCGTGCTGTCGACGCAGGTGGTGTCCGGCATCGTCGGCATTTTCACGCTGCTCTTTCTGGCGCAGCGGCTCGTCTTCCCGCCGAAGCCCGGCGATGCGCCGCCGCCGCGCGCGGTCGGTGCCGTGCTGACCGCGCTCTCGGGCTTCACCAGCTTCATCGCGCATGCCGGCGGCCCGCCGCTCAATGCGTACCTGATCCCGCTGCGCCTCACGCCCGTGGCCTTCACCGCGACGGTGGCCTATCTGTTCTTCGTGGTGAACCTGTCGAAGTGGGTGCCGTACGCGTGGCTCGGCCTCATCGACCTGCGCAACATGGCGACCTCGCTCATGCTGCTGCCGATCGCGCCGCTGGGCGTGTGGATCGGTGTGCGCATCGCGCGGCGCATCGACCCGCTGTGGTTCTACCGCTTCGTCTACTTCGGCATGCTGCTGGCGGGCTTGAAGCTGCTGTGGGACGGCTTCGTCGGTTGACGGCCCGACGCCCGCCCTGGCTCAGTCCCTCGACGCTTCGTCCCACTGGCCCGATCGGCGCTGGCGCTCTTCGCGTTCCTTCGCCATCTGCTCGGCGAACTGCTGGCGGCCTTCCTTCGCCACCGCGATGAACTTGGCGCGGTCCTTGTAGTGCGGGTAGCCGTCGGCCGTGAGCTTGAGGTTCCGCTGGCGGAAGCGCATGGCCGACTCGCGCGCCTCGTGCGCCGGCCAGCCCAGCACCTCGAGCACCGATCGCGCGCTGCGCAGCGACGACTCGAACAGCTCGCGTTCGATGAACTCGACCTGGCGATCCTGCAGCTGGTAGAGGTGGCTGACGTTGCGGGCCCGTGCCACCAGCCGCGCCTGCGGGAAGTGTTCGCGCACCACGTCGACGATCTCGAGTGATTGCTCCACGTCGTCCACCGCCACCACGACGGCGAGCGCGGTCGCGGCGCCGGCGGTGCGCAACACGTCGAGCCGGGTGGCGTCGCCGTAGAACACGCGAAAGCCGAACTCGCGCAGGCCGGCGACGGTGTCGGGGTCGTGGTCGAGCACGGTGACCTGAATGCCCTGCGCGCTGACCAGGCGGCCGATGATCTGCCCGTAGCGGCCGAAGCCGCAGATCAGCACCTTCGGCTCCTGCTGCTCCGAGATTTCCTCCATCGCCGGCGCGCTCGATCGGCTGTAGCGCGGCAGCAGGAACTTGTCGATCAGCACCAGCAACAGCGGCGAGATCAGCATCGACAGCGCGACCGCGCCGATGAGGAAGGACGCGACGCCAGGCGGCAGCACGTTGGGCCCGGCCGCCTGGAACACCACGAAGGCGAATTCGCCGCCTTGCGCCAGTAGCAGCGTGAAGACCGGGCGCTGCTGGTAAGGCACGCCCATCGCCGTCGCCAGCGCGTAGATGACGCCGCACTTCAGCACCAGGAAGCCCAGCACCACCAGCGCCATGAGGCCGGGCTGCGCCATCAGCACGCCGAAGTCGATGCTCATGCCGACGGCGATGAAGAACAGGCCCAGCAGCAGGCCCTTGAAGGGCTCGATGTCGGTCTCGAGCTCGCGCCGGTATTCGCTCTCGGCCAGCAGCACGCCGGCGAGAAAGGCGCCGAGCGCCATCGACAGGCCGACCAGCTGCATCAGCGCCGCGATGGCGACCACCAGCAGCAGCGCGGTGGCGGTGAAAATCTCCGGCGTGTTGCTGCGCGCGATCCAGCGCAGCAGCGGGCGCAGCAACAGCCGGCCGCCCAGCACGATGCCGGCGATCACGCCGACGATCTTGGCCGCCTCGAGGGCGCGCTGCGCGCTGCTGATCGACGCCTGCGCATCGCCCATGGCCAGGAGCGGCAGCAGCGCGAGGATCGGGATCGCCGCCACGTCCTGGAACAGCAGGATCGAGAAGCCGGCCTGCCCGCTCGATGTGCGAAGCAGGTTGCGTTCGCCGAAGACCTGCAGCGCGATGGCGGTGGACGAGAGCGCCAGCCCCAGCGCTGCGACCAGCGCCACACGCCAGCTCGCGCCGGCGAGATAGCCCACGGCGAACAGCACCGCGGCGCAGGCGACGACCTGTGCCGTGCCCCAGCCGAAGATCGGTCGTCGCAGGTTCCACAGGCGTGCGGGTTCGAGTTCGAGGCCGACCAGGAAGAGCATCAGCACTACGCCGAACTCGGCGAAGTGCAGCACCTCTTCGACGCTGGACACCAGCCCCAGGCCCCACGGACCGATGGCGATGCCAGCGGCGAGGTAGCCGATGATGGAACCGAGGCCGAGCGCCTTGGACAGCGGCACCACCAGCACGGCGGCGCCCAGGTAGATGAGGCTGCTGGTGAGCCAGGCGGGTGCGTGTTCCATCTCAGCGGACCTCGCCTTCGAGCAGCGGCGCCGGTCGGTCTTCGGCGGGCACGCTGCAGGTCGGGCAGGCGCCGAGTTCGTCGATCTCGGGCCAGTCGGGGTAGCTCGCCAGACGCTGGGCGAAGGTGTCGACGTGCGCGTCGACCTCGGACGCGCTTGCGCTGCGGGCGCCGTGCAGGATCAGCGGCGGCAGGAAGCGCATGCCGCACAGCACGGCGGTCTGCTCGTAGGGCGGCAGGAAGGCGTCGAAGAAATAGCGGTTGTAGCTCGACGGGTGATAGCTGGCCTCGGCGCCGCCGGTGGTGGCCGCCAGCCAGAGGTCCTTGCCCGCGAGTGCAGTGCCGCCGGCGCCATAGGCCCAGCCGTAGCGCAGCACCTCGTCGAGCCAGAGCTTCTGCAGCGGCGGCATCGAATACCACTGGATGGGGTGCAGCAGCACCAGCAGGTCGGCGCGTGCCAGGCGCTCGCGTTCGGCGTCGGCATCGATGGCGTAGTCGGGGTAGCTCGCGTAGAGGTCGTTCACGTCGACCCCGTCGACCTCCCGCGCGGCCGCAAGCAGGCGGCGGTTCACCCGCGAATCGCGCCAGTGCGGATGGGCGGCGACCAAGTAGATGCGGCGCCCCTCGGTGCCAGTGTGTGTTGTTGTCGTCATCCCGCGAACATAGCGCAGCGCAGGCGGGTTTGCGCTGTGGGCGCGTTGTCGCCGCGCGGACACGGGCCCGCCGTGGTCGCGTCGTACAGTGCGCCGCATGAAAAAGACCTTCCAGACCCTTCAGGACCTGGCCGCGTGCGTCGGCCAGGAAGTCGCGGTCAGCGACTGGATCGAAGTCACCCAGCCCCAAGTGAACCAGTTCGCCGAGGCCACGGGCGACCACCAGTGGATCCACGTCGACGTGGAACGTGCCAAGGCCGGGCCCTTCGGTGCGCCGATCGCGCACGGCTTTCTCACGCTGTCGCTGCTGCCGAAGTTCTACGAGAACGCGTTCGACGTGGTCGAGTCGCGCATGGGCGTGAACTACGGCCTCAACCGCGTGCGCTTCATGGCGCCGGTGCCGGTGGGCAGCCGGCTGCGCGGGCGCATGAAGCTGCTGTCAGCGGATCCGATCGAGGGTGACGGCCTGCAGATGGTCTGGGAAACCACGATCGAACTCGAAGGCGCGACCAAGCCGGCGTGCGTGGCCGAGTCGGTGGTGCGGCGCTACCGCTGACCGGCGCTAGGAAAAGCCGTTCTGGCGCCAGGCCTCGAACACCGTCACCGCGACGGCGTTCGACAGGTTCAGGCTGCGCTGGCCTTCGCGCATCGGCAGCCGCAGCCGCTGCAGCGGGTCGAAGCGCTCGCGCAGCTCGGGCGCGAGGCCGCGGGTTTCCGAGCCGAAGACCAGCCAGTCGCCGGGCGCAAACGCCACGTCGTGCACCGGACGGCTACCACGCGTCGTGAGGGCGAACATGCGCTCGGCAGCCGGCGCTTCGGTCTCGAGCAGCGCGCCCCAGTTGGCGTGGCGCCGCACCTCAGCGTACTCGTGGTAATCGAGGCCCGCGCGGCGCAGCAGCTTGTCGTCCATCGAGAAGCCCAGTGGCTCGACCAGGTGGAGCGTGCAGCCGGTGTTGGCCGCCAGGCGGATCACGTTGCCGGTGTTGGGGGGGATCTCGGGCTCGACCAGGACGATGTGGAACATCCCGCGATTGTCCCTAATGTCCCTCGTGCCGCTCGCCTGGCGGGTCGGTGCGGGCCAGCACCAGCGCGTCGACGTGGGTGGCGCCGGCCGTTTTCAGCACCTGGGCGGCGGTGAAGACCGAGGCCCCGCTGGTCATCACGTCGTCGACCAGCAGGATGTGCCGGCCGCGCACCGCCGCGGCGCGCAGCGGCTCGACAGCGAAGGCGCCGCGCAGGTTGCGCAGGCGCTCGGCGCGCCCGAGGCCGCTCTGGGCGGGCGTGTCGCGCGTGCGCAGCAGCAGCGTGGCGTCTGTCTTGGCCGGTGCCAGCCGGCGCGCCAGTTCGAACGCCTGGTTGAAGCCGCGCTGGCGCAGCCGCGCGGTCGACAGCGGCATCGGAAGCACGAGGTCGGCCCGCTCCACCGCGGGCTCGGCCCACGGCATGCTGCGCATCAGCGTCGCGAAGGGCGCGGCCCAGCCGGCCTGGCCCTGGAACTTGAACTCGCCGATCGTGCCGGGCCACGGCCAGGCATAGGTACAGGCGGCCAGGCAGGCGTCCAGCGGCGGCGGGTGGCGCACGCAGTCGCCGCAGCGCGCCACGCCGGCCGGTACGGGCAGGGCGCAGGTCGTGCAACGCGGCGTCGGCGGGGCGAAGCGCGCCACGCAGGCGTCGCACACCGGCTGCGAGGGCCAGGCGCGACAGACCGCGCATTGGCTGGGCAGGCGGTCGAGGAGCGACGAGAAAAAGGACGGCAAAGGCCGTGCAGCCGAACCGAAGCGCATCGCTCAATATACTGAGCTTCTCCATGTCCAACGATCCCGTCCAGCGCCCGCCGACCATCGATCCACCGGCCGCCGTACGCTGGGCCGGCCTGCCACCGGGCGCCGCGTCGCCCTGGCTGCACGAGGAGATCGGGCGGCGCATGGAAGACCGGCTGCAGTGGATCACCGCCAAGCCTAAGCGCTGGGCGGACTGGTCGCCGTTGCGTGGCGGGCGCGATGCCCATGCGCTGGTCGCGCGGCGCTACGGCCAGGCCGTGCCCTACGTGATCGAGCCGTCCGAGGCGCTCGCCGCGCCCACGGCCGACGCATTGGGCGCGCGCTGGTGGAGCGCGCGACGCTGGCAGGGCGCCCGCGCGCGCTTCGACGCGCCGCCGGAAGAGGGCGTCGACCTGCTCTGGGCCAACATGGCCCTGCACATGGCGGCCGATCCGCAGGCACTGATCGCGACCTGGCACCGGCACCTCGCCACCGACGGCTTCCTGATGTTCTCCTGCCTCGGGCCGGACACCCTCGCCGAGCTGCGCGCGCTGTACGCCCGGATGGGCTGGCCACCAGCCTGCCACCAGTTCACCGACATGCACGACTGGGGCGACATGCTGGTGGGCGCCGGCTTCGCCGAACCGATCATGGACATGGAGCGCGTCGTGCTGACCTGGGCCACGCCCGAGGCCGCGCTGGCCGAACTGCGCGGGCTCGGGCGCAACCTGCACCCCGGGCGCTTCTCCGGGCTGCGGGGGCGCCACTGGCGCAGCGAACTGCACGCGGCGCTGGCGGCCTCGGTCACGGCGGACGAAGCAGGCGGCCCGCCTCGCATCTCGATGACCTTCGAGATCATCTACGGCCACGCCTTCAAGCCCCCACCACGCGTTGCGCTGTCCGGCGAAAGCGCGGTTTCGCTGCGTCAGATGCGCGAGATGCTGCAACGTGGGCGACCTTGATCCACGTCAAGGCCGGCTGGGCACCCGCTACAATCCGCCGCTGCGTGAACTCCTGGGGCTTTTCCCGCGATCGACGCCTGCCGGGCCCTGGTGAATCAGGCTCGGCGCGTGCCGATAAACCGATCTGCCGAACTCCTCCGTGTCGAATTTCGTGTTTCGTTTTGCCACCGTCTCGGGCCAGAGCATTCACTGGTTCCTGAAGCGCAACTGCTCGGTCACACCGAGCCAGTTGGCGTGGCTCTACGCGTCGCTGTGCGTCGTCTCGCTCGGCATCGGAACGGTGTTTTGGGTGCTCGGCGCGCCGATGGTGCTGCCCTTCGCCTGGATCGAGCTTGTGGCGGTCGGCCTCGCCTTCGTGCTGTATGCGCGACATGCGACCGACGGGGAGCGCATCGCATTGCAGGGTGGGCGGCTGGTCGTCGAGCTGGAAAGCGGCGGACACTGCGAGCGCATGGAATTTTTGCCGCACCAGGTGCGGATCGAGCCTCAGGCCAGCGACCGGTCGCTGATCGAGGTGTCGGGGCAGGGTCGTTCGGTCAGGGTGGGGCGCTATGTGCGCCCTGAGTTGCGGGCGGCGCTGGCACGCGAGATTCGGATGGCATTGCGTGGCGCCTGAAAGGCCACGGGCCAGCGAGGCAGACCGCTGGGGTTCAACGGACATTGAAGAAGTACACACGATGAAGAGCAATTGGCGCACGAAGTTCAAGCCCGCACAGGTGTTGCTGGCAGCCGGCACAGCCTTCAGCGGCATGGCCCATGCCGTTCAGGACCTGCCCGGCGGCCCGACGGTGCGCCAGCTCAACATGCCGGTCGGCGTGACCAAGATCGCCGCGGAGCAGCATTTCCTGCACACGGTGATGATGATCCTGTGCACCGTCATTTTCATCGCCGTCTTCGCGGTGATGTTCTATTCCATCTGGAAGCACCGCAAGTCGGTCGGCCACAAGGCGGCCAACTTCCATGAATCGGTGGTGGTCGAGGTCATCTGGACCATCGTGCCCTTCCTCATCGTCATCCTGATGGCGCTGCCGGCCACCAAGGTGCTGGTCGCGCAGAAGGACACCACCAACGCCGACCTCACCGTCAAGGCCACCGGCTACCAGTGGAAGTGGGGCTACGACTACATCAAGGGCGAGGGCGAAGGCCTGGGCTTCATCTCGACGCTCGACAGCTCGCACCGCGCCATGTCCGATGCCGGCGCGAAGGGCGAGATTCCGGTCGACTACCTGTTCAAGGTCGACAACCCGCTCGTGGTACCGGTCGACAAGAAGATCCGCGTCATCACCACGGCCAACGACGTGATCCACGCCTTCGCCGTGCCGCAGTTCGGCATCAAGCAGGACGCCATCCCCGGCTTCGTGCGTGACACCTGGTTCCGCGCCGAGAAGGTGGGCGACTACTACGGCCAGTGCCAGGAACTGTGCGGCAAGGAACACGCCTACATGCCGATCCACGTGAAGGTGGTCTCGGCCGCCGACTACACGACCTGGGTCGACACCAAGCGCAAGGAAGCCGCCGCCAAGCTGGACGACCCGAACAAGGTCTGGGCGCTGCCCGAGATCCTCGCCCGCGGCGAGAAGGTCTACGCGGCCAACTGCGCCGCCTGCCACCAGGCCAACGGCAAGGGCGCCGGCCCGATCAAGCCGCTCGACGGCTCGGCCAAGGTGCTCGACGCCAACCATGCGGTCCAGATCGAAGTGCTGCTCAAAGGCCAGAACAACGGCGCCATGCCGGCGTGGCGACAACTGAGCGACACCGACCTCGCCGCTGTGGCGAGCTTCACGAAGAACAGCTGGTCGAACAAGACGGGCCAGATCGTGCAGCCGGCCGAGGTGAAGGCCGAACGGGCCAAGCTGTAAAAGAGGCCGCAGGCCCCGCGACGAAGACATTCCAAGGAACATCGACATGAGTGCAGTCCTCGACCCCCACGGTCACGCCCCCGGCGACCACGCGCACGACCACGACGAGCACCACGCGGCGCCGACCGGCTGGCGGCGTTGGCTCTTCGCGACCAACCACAAGGACATCGGCACGCTGTACCTGCTGTTCTCGTTCACCATGCTGATGGTGGGCGGGGTGCTTGCGCTGCTGATCCGCGCCGAGCTGTTCCAGCCCGGCCTGCAACTGGTGAACCCCGAGCTGTTCAACCAGTTCACCACCATGCACGGCCTGATCATGGTGTTCGGCGCGATCATGCCGGCCTTCGTGGGTTTCGCGAACTGGATGATCCCGCTGCAGATCGGCGCGTCCGACATGGCCTTCGCGCGGATGAACAACTTCAGCTTCTGGCTGATGATCCCCGCGGCCATCATGCTGGTCGCCTCCTTCTTCATGCCCGGCGGCGCACCCGCGGCCGGCTGGACGCTCTACGCGCCGCTCACGCTGCAGATGGGCCCGTCGATGGACGCCGGCATCTTCGCGATGCACATCCTGGGCGCCAGCTCGATCATGGGCTCGATCAACATCATCGTGACCATCCTCAACATGCGCGCCCCCGGCATGACGCTGATGAAGATGCCGATGTTCTGCTGGACCTGGCTCATCACCGCCTACCTGCTGATCGCCGTGATGCCGGTGCTGGCCGGCGCCATCACCATGACGCTGACCGACCGCCACTTCGGCACCAGCTTCTTCAACCCCGCCGGCGGCGGCGACCCGGTGATGTACCAGCACATTTTCTGGTTCTTCGGCCACCCCGAGGTCTACATCATGATCCTGCCGGCCTTCGGCATCATCAGCCAGATCGTGCCGGCCTTCGCCCGCAAGCGCCTGTTCGGCTATGCGTCGATGGTGTACGCCACCTCGTCGATCGCCATCCTGAGCTTCATCGTGTGGGCACACCACATGTTCACCACCGGCATGCCGGTGACCGGCCAGCTTTTCTTCATGTACGCGACCATGCTGATCGCGGTTCCCACGGCCGTGAAGATCTTCAACTGGATCGCCACCATGTGGCAGGGTTCGATGACCTTCGAGACGCCGATGCTGTTCGCGGTCGGCTTCATCTTCGTGTTCACCATGGGTGGCTTCACCGGCCTGATCCTGGCCGTGGCGCCGATCGACATCCAGCTGCAGGACACCTACTACGTGGTGGCCCACTTCCACTACGTGCTGGTGGCGGGTTCGCTCTACGCGATGTTCGCCGGCTTCTATTATTGGTGCCCGAAGTGGACCGGCGTGATGTACAACGAGACGCGCGGCAAGATCCACTTCTGGTGGTCGCTGATCTCCTTCAACATCACCTTCTTCCCGATGCACTTCCTGGGTCTGGCGGGCATGCCGCGTCGCTATGCCGACTACCCCATGCAGTTCGCCGACTTCAACGCAGTGGCCTCGGTGGGCGCCTTCGGCTTCGGTCTGGCACAGGTGTATTTCTTCTTCTTCATCGTTCTGCCTGCCATGCGCGGCAAGGGCGAGCCTGCCGCGGCCAAGCCGTGGGAAGCGGCCGAGGGCCTCGAGTGGGAAGTGCCGTCGCCGGCGCCGTTCCACACCTTCGAAACGCCGCCGCGCCTGGACCCCACGGCCACGCGCGTCATCGGTTGAGCACCTCCGTGACGACACCCGAACAAAAGAAGGCCAATCGGCGCATGGGGCTGACGCTGGCCTCCATCGCCGTGCTGTTCTTCATCGGGTTCTTCGTCCGCATGGTCTGGATCGGCGTCTGAGATGGGTATCGGTCAACGCCTTCGTCGCGAGAACGTCCGCATGGTCGGCAAGCTGGTGGTCGTCACGGCCGGCATGTTCGCGTTCGGCTACGGGCTGGTGCCGCTGTACCGCGCGATCTGTGAGATGACCGGCATCAATATCCTGTCGCTGTCGGAGCTCCAGGTTCCCGGCGGCGCGGCGGGCGGCAAGGATGTGCGCGTGCCCGACAACACGCAGGTGGACACGAGCCGCACCATCACCGTCGAATTCGACGCCAACGTGCGCGGCTTGTGGGATTTCAAGCCCGCACAACGTTCGATGCAGGTGCACCCTGGCCAGCTGAACACGGTGATGTACGAGTTTCAGAACGTGCAGAACCGGCGCATGGCGGCTCAGGCCATCCCGAGCTACGCGCCGCAGCAGGCTGCGCCTTACTTCAACAAGCTCGAGTGCTTCTGCTTCAACCAGTACACGCTGGAAGCGGGCGAAAAGAAGCAGTGGCCGGTCGCCTTCGTGATCGACCCCAAGATATCCAAGGACGTGAAGACCATCACGCTGTCGTACACCTTCTTCGAAGTGGGCGGGCGCACGCCGGCCGCACCGACGGCGTCGGTCGCACCCGTGTCGACGGAGCCGCGCTCGTGATGGCCGCTCAACGGCCCGGCGCGCCCGATGAGCCCCGCAAGGGCTCGCTGCTGCGCACCGTCAAGGCGGTGGCGTGGGGCTTCTTCGGTGTCCGCAAGAACAGCGACTACCAGGAAGACATTTCCCGGCTGACGCCGCTGCACATCGTGATCGTCGGGCTGGTCGCGGTGGCCTGCTTCGTCGGCGCATTGATTCTGCTGGTGAAGTATGTGGTCACCGTCTGACCGTCCCGCCATCGACCCACGAACGACAAAAGAGAAAAGCCAGGAGCTGATATGAGTTCAACCACCCACGGCACCACGCCCTACTACTTCGTGCCCGGGCCATCGCGCCATCCGATCATGGCCGCCATCGGGCTGTTCTTCGTGATCCTGGGGGCAGGGCAGTGGATCAACGGTCACGAATGGGGCGCCTATTCGCTGGCCTTCGGCCTGCTGTGGTGGTGGGGCGTGCTGTTCCAGTGGTTCCGCGACGCCATCGGCGAGAGCGAGAGCGGCCAGTACAGCCACAGGATCGATCTGTCGTACCGATGGAGCATGAGCTGGTTCATCTTCTCGGAGGTGATGTTCTTCGGTGCCTTCTTCACGGCCCTGTGGTGGGCGCGCACGCATGCGCTGCCGGCGCTTGGCAGCCTCGACAACGCGCTGCTCTGGCCCGACTTCAAGGCTGTGTGGCCCAGCATGGCGGCCGGCGTGACCGGATCGCCGGCCGACATCGTCGAGCCTTTCCAGACCGTCGGCCCGTTCTGGCTGCCGACCATCAACACGGCGCTGCTGCTGACCTCGGGCGTGACGCTGACCATCGCACACCATGCCCTGCGGGCCGATCACCGTGCCCAATGCGTGCGCTTCATGTGGCTCACCGTGTTGCTGGGCATCGTCTTCCTGGGCGTCCAGGGCTACGAGTACTACCACCTGTACACCGAACTGAACCTCAAGCTCAGCTCGGGCGCCTATGGCTCGACCTTCTTCATGCTGACCGGCTTCCACGGGCTGCACGTGCTCATCGGCATGCTGATGCTGCTGTTCATCACGCTGCGCCTGCAGAAGGGCCACTTCACACCCGAGCGCCACTTCGGTTTCGAAGGCGCGGCCTGGTACTGGCACTTCGTCGACGTGGTGTGGCTCGGCCTGTACATCCTGGTCTATTGGCTTTGAGCGAAGCACCGATCGGCATCGAAAAAAAGCGCCGCAAGGCGCTTTTTTCATGGCGTTCCTGGACGTGGAACGAGCACGACCTACTTGCCGACGGGCAGCCCGCCGGGCTGGATGTAGCCCAGCTTCCACGCGATCAGCACGCACAGGAACAAAAGCACCGACAGGCCGATCCGAACGGTGAGGGCACGCACCATGCCGCCGCTCTTGGCGTGGCCGTCCCGCCCGTCCTTGAGCATGAAGAACAGCGCCCAGCCGAGGCTGGCCAGGATGCCCACGAACGCCAGGGCGAGGATGTATTTCATGACGCGCATTATCGGCCGCCAATGCACGCCGACGTGATGCGGGAAACCGCGCTTCCCGCGCAGCCGTCGCAGTCGCCGTCTCGGCCACGCAGCCACGCGCGCTTCTGGATCGTCACGCTGGCCGCGCTGCTCACGCTCGCCGCGACCGTCTCGCTCGGCCGCTGGCAGCTGTCGCGAGCCGCCCAGAAAGAAGCGCTGCAGGCCGAGATCGAGGCGCAGCGCCAGCGGCCGGCGCTCGACCAGGACGCCTTCCTCGCGATCGACAAGCCGTCCGATGCGTTGCACCGCCCGGTCCACCTTCGCGGACTTTGGCTCGCCGACCAGACCGTGTACCTGGACAACCGTCAGATGCACGGCGTGCCGGGCTTCTACGTGCTGACGCCCTTCGCGCTCGAAGGCAGCGAACAGACCGTGATGATCCAGCGCGGCTGGGTGCAGCGCAATTTCAACGATCGGGCCCAGCTGATGCCGGTCGAGACCCCGGCCGGCCTGGTTGAGGTGACGGGTCGCGTCGCGCCGCCACCAGCACAGCTCCTGGAGCTCGGCAAGCCGGCGGCCCCTGCCTCCGCTCCGGCTTCGGCGTCTGCGGCCGATGGGGCGCCGGCCACCGAAGCCGCGCAGCCTGTCGTGGGGTCTTCGCCCATCCGGCAGAATCTGAACCTCGAAGCGTTCCGCAGCGAAACCCGTCTGCCCTTGCGCACCGACCTCACGCTCCAGCAGATCGGCGCGGCCTCCGAAGGCCTGCAGCGCGACTGGCCAGCGCCCGCGCTGGGGGTCGAAAAGCACTACGGCTATGCATTCCAGTGGTTCGGCCTCGCGGCCCTCGTCGTCATCCTCTATGTCTGGTTCCAACTCATCACACCCTGGCGCAGGGCCCGCCGTGGCAAACGCTGACGAGCCGCTGGGCCTGACCGTGCACTCGATGCCGTCGCCGAATCAGGCACTCGACGGCAGCGAAGGCCGGCGTACGGTGATCGGCCGCTGGAAGATGATCGCCGTGATGCTGTGCTGCGCCGCGCCGGTCATCGCCTCGTACTTCACCTATTACGTGATCCGGCCGGAAGGCAAGCGCGTCTACGGCGAGCTGGTCGACCCGCAGCGGCCGCTGCCGGCGATGGCCGCGATCGCACGCGACGGCACGCCGACCACGCTGCGCGCGCTCAAGGGCCAGTGGCTGCTGGTGACGGTGGCCGATGCCGCCTGCGACGCGCTGTGCGAGCGGCAGCTCTACCTGCAGCGCCAGCTGCGCGAAAGCCTGGGCCGCGAAAAAGACCGCCTCGACCGCGTCTGGCTGGTGAGCGACGACGCGCCGGTGCCGCAGCGGCTCGACAACGGCCTGCATGGCGCCACCGTGCTGCGCGTGCCTGCGGCCCAGATCGCCGCGTGGCTCGCGCCCGCTGCCGGCCACTCGCTGGCCGAGCATTTCTACGTGGTCGATCCGCTGGGCAACTGGATGATGCGTTTCCCGGCGCGGATGGACACCGAGGGCGCCGGCCGCGCCAAGCGTGACCTCGACCGGCTGCTGCGCGCATCTGCCTCCTGGGACGAAGCCGGCCGCTAGCACGCCATGGAAAGCCAGTCGCTCTACGACCTCACCCCCATCGCCTGGCTCATGGCCGTGGGCGTGCTGATCGCGCTCGGGCCGCTGGTCTGGGTGTGGCGCCGCCATGCCGGAACCGGGCCGGCGCGCCGCCTGCATGCGCTGACGGTCCTCACGCTCTTCCTCACCTTCGACCTCACCCTGTTCGGCGCCTTCACCCGGCTCACCGACTCCGGGCTGGGCTGCCCCGACTGGCCCGGCTGCTACGGCAACGCCAGCCCGCTCGGCGCCCGCCACGAGATTGCGATGGCGCAGTCGGCGCAACCCACCGGTCCGGTCACGCACGGCAAGGCCTGGGTCGAGATGGTGCACCGCTACCTGGCCACCGGCGTCGGTGTGCTCATCCTCAGCCTGGCGGTCGCGACCTGGGTGGTGCGGCGTCGGCAGCGCAAGCTGCCCGCGCGTGCACAGGCCGCGGGCGACCCGGCCGCGCTCAGCGCCTGGTGGCCTGCGGCCACGCTGGTGTGGGTCTGTCTGCAGGGCGCCTTCGGCGCGCTCACGGTCACGCTCAAGCTGTACCCGGCCATCGTCACGCTGCACCTGCTCGGCGCCATCGTGCTGCTGGCGCTGCTGTGCATCCAGGCCGTGCGCTACCGGCAGTCGGCCGCCGCGCGCGGCCCGGTGGCGATCGCGGCGCCGCTGCGCACCCTGCTTGTCGCCACGACCGCGCTGCTGATGCTGCAGATCGCGCTGGGCGGCTGGGTCAGCACCAACTATGCGGTGCTGGCCTGCACGCAGTTCCCGACCTGCCAGGGCAGCTGGTGGCCGCCGATGAACTTCAGCCAGGGCTTCCAGATCTGGCGCGAGCTCGGCGTCGATGCCGGCGGCACGCCGATCGAGTTCGCCGCGCTCACCGCCATCCACTATGTGCATCGGCTGATGGCTTATGTGGTCTTCATCGCGCTCGGCGTGCTCGCCTGGCGCTTGCGCCGCATTCCATCGCTGCGTCCGCAGGCGCGCTGGCTGGCCGGCCTCGCCTTGCTGCAGCTCGCGACCGGCCTGGGCAACGTGTTGCTGGGCTGGCCCCTGGCCGCGGCGGTGCTGCACACCGGCGGCGCGGCTGCGCTGGCGGTGGTGCTGACCTGGACGCTGTGCGAGAGCCGCCGCGCGCCGCGCGAAGCCGAAGTGCGCGCACCTGGCGCCGCTTCGGGCAGGATGGGGGCCGCATGAGTCGACCGATCCCCGCCACTTCGCCCGCGAGCGCCAGCACCGCCAGCGTGCTGCGCCAGTTCTACGCGCTCACCAAGCCGCGTGTGGTGCAGCTCATCGTCTTTTGCGCGTTGATCGGCATGGTGCTGGCCGTTCCCGGCGTGCCGAGCTGGGCGGACGTGCAGCTTGGCCTGCTCGGCTGCATCGGCATCTGGCTCGTGGCTGGCGCCGCGGCGGCGTTCAACTGCCTGGTCGAAAAGGGCATCGACGCCAAGATGAAGCGCACCGCCTGGCGCCCGACGGCGCGAGGCCAGTTGAGCGACCGTCAGGCGCTCATCTTCTCGGCGGTGCTCTGTGCTGCCGGCTCGGCGCTGCTGTGGTTCACCGTCAACCCGCTGACCATGTGGCTCACCTTCGCCACCTTCGTCGGCTACGCGGTGGTCTACACCGTGATCCTCAAGCCGCTGACGCCGCAGAACATCGTGATCGGTGGCGCCTCGGGCGCCATGCCGCCGGTGCTCGGCTGGGCGACCATGACCGGCGACGTCGGCCCCGAGGCGCTGATCCTCTTTCTCATCATCTTCCTGTGGACGCCGCCGCACTTCTGGGCACTGGCGCTCTACCGCGTCGAGGACTACCGCAAGGCCGGCCTGCCGATGCTGCCCGTGACGCACGGCAACGAGTTCACGCGGCTGCAGGTGCTGCTCTACACCTTCATCCTGTTCGCCGCCTGCCTGATGCCCTTCATCTACGGCATGAGCGGCTGGCTGTACCTGGCGGTGGCGGTGGCGGTGAGCATCGGCTTCAGCGGCTACGCCTTCGCGCTGTGGCGGAACTACTCCGACGCGCTGGCGCGCAAGACCTTCCGCTTTTCCCTGATCCACCTGAGCGTGCTGTTCGCGGCGCTGCTGGTCGATCACTACCTCTACTGACCTCGACTGACGCAGCATGAACAAGCGCGATTTCCTCCGACTGGCCGGCGCGTCCACCGCATGGGCGGTTCTGGCGGGCTGTTCCGACCCCAAGCCCAGCTTCAATGCGGTCGACATGACCGGCGCCGACTACGCCAAGGGCTTCGCGCTGAAGGATGCCGACGGCAAGGAGCGCACGTTGGCCGACTTCAAAGGCAAGGTCGTGGTGCTGTTCTTCGGTTATGCCCAGTGCCCGGATGTCTGCCCCACGACCATGACCGAGATGGCGCAGGTCAAGCAGCAGCTGGGCAAGGACGGCGACAAGCTGCAGGTGTTGTTCGTCACCGTCGACCCCGACCGCGACACACCGACGGTCATGAAGGCCTACATGGGCGCCTTCGACCCCGCCTTCGTCGCGCTCATTCCCACGCAGGAACAGCTCGCGGCGATGGCGAAGGACTACAAGGCCTACTACAAGAAGGTTGACGGCAAGACGCCCACCAGCTACTCGATGGACCACTCGGCCGCCAGCTACATCTACGACACACAGGGCCGCTTGCGCCTTTATGCGCGCTACGGCGCCGGCGTCGCGCCGATGGTGGCCGACGTGAAGGCGCTGATCCAGCAGGGCTGAGTCCACCCGACGCGCAATGGAAAAAGCCCGGTGCATGCACCGGGCTTTTTCGTCGGAAGTGCGCGCCGGCTCAGGCGTAGTCCACCAGCGCCTTCTTCATCTTCTTCATCGCGGCCACTTCGATCTGGCGGATGCGCTCGGCCGAAACGCCGTAGTCGGCCGCCAGTTCGTGCAGCGTCATGCCGCCGGATCCGTCGTCGTTGACCTTGAGCCAGCGCTCTTCCACGATGCGGCGGCTGCGGTCGTCCAGCGCTTCCAGCGCGGTCGAGATACCGTCGCTCGACAGCCGGTCGCGCTGGCGCGACTCGAGCTGGGCCGTCGGCTCCTGGGTGGCGTCGGCCAGGTAGGCGATGGGGCCGAAGGCCTCGTCACCGTCGTCCGAAGGTGACGGGTCGAGCAGCACGTCGCCACCGGACAGCCGCATCTCCATCTCGAGCACTTCCTCGCGCTTGACGTTCAACTTCTCGGCCATCTGCGTAACCTGGCTGTCGGTCAGCGTCGCGCGGTACGTGTCGCCATCGGCAGCCGCATCGTCGGCCTTGAAACCTTGCTTCATGGAGCGCAGGTTGAAGAACAGCTTGCGCTGGGCCTTGGTCGTCGCGACCTTGACCATGCGCCAGTTCTTCAGGATGTACTCGTGGATCTCGGCCTTGATCCAGTGCATGGCGTAGCTCACCAGCCGCACGCCCTGGTCGGGGTCGAAGCGCTTCACGGCCTTCATCAGGCCGATGTTGCCTTCCTGGATCAGGTCGCCGTGCGGCAGCCCGTAGCCCAGGTACTGGCGAGAGATCGAGACGACCAGGCGCAGATGCGACAGCACCAGCGCGCCGGCGGATTCGAGGTCGTTGTGGTCGCGCAGACGGCGCGCGAAGCCCTGCTCTTCTTCGAGCGTGAGCATCGGCAGGCGGTTGGCGGCCGAAATATAGGCATCCAGGTTGCCCAGCGGCGGCACCATCGACCAGGGGTTGGCGACGGCGAGTTGATGGGTCGTAGAGGCTCCAGACAGACTTGTCATTGGGGAAACTCCTTTGTAGATCGACATATTAGCACTCGGTTAGAGGGAGTGCTAAGCGAAGGGTTCCCGCGCGCGAACGCTGAAATCGACGCCGAATTGTTCACGAAAGTGTTCGTTTTCAGGCTGAGCGTGACAGTTTGTTGGGGTCTGTCGCTGGAATGTTATTCAAAAATGCAGGCTGGCGCGGCAGATCGCACGCCAACGCCCGCAGAGGCGGTTCCAGCAGCAAGGGAGTCAACGCGTATGCCACGTCTCATCATCATGACCAAGACCGGGGCACCCCGGCAGATCAACCTGCCCGCGGGCCGGACCACGATCGGTCGAACCAACCGGAACACCCTGGTTTTCGACAGCCCGCTTATCAGTCGCACCCATGCAGCGATCGACATGGTCGGCACGTCCGTCACGGTCACCGACCTTCAAAGTAGCAACGGCACACTGGTCAACGGCCGCAAGGTCGGTGTGGCGTCGCTCAAGAACCGCGATGTCCTGGAGATCGGCGACGTGAAACTGCGCTTCCTCTCGGCCGTCGATCCGGCGCCAAACGTGGCGCCGCTCACGCTCGCCCCACAGTCGGATTTCGCCGCCTTCGATGCGGTCGCCTACCCGCGCACCATCTTCCCGCGCCGCTGATCAGCCGAGCAGGGCCTGCGCGAATTCGCGCGCATCGAAGGTCTCGAGGTCTTCCAGCTTCTCGCCCACGCCGATGAAATAGACCGGGATCGGCCGTTCGCGGGCGATGGCGCACAGCACGCCGCCCTTGGCCGTGCCGTCGAGCTTGGTGACGATCAGCCCGGTCAGGCCCAGCGTCTCGTCGAAGGCCTTCACCTGCGCCAGCGCGTTCTGCCCGGTATTGCCGTCGATCACCAGCAGCACCTCGTGCGGCGCCGTGGCGTCGGCCTTGGTGACCACGCGCTTGATCTTCTTGAGCTCGTCCATCAGGTGCAGCTGCGTCGGCAGCCGGCCGGCGGTGTCGACCAGCACCACGTCCTTGCCGCGCGCCCGGCCGGCGTTGACCGCGTCAAAGCTCACCGACGCCGGGTCGCCGCCTTCGTTGCTCACGATCTCGACCGTGTTGCGATCGGCCCAGACCAGCAACTGCTCGCGTGCCGCCGCCCGGAAGGTGTCGGCCGCGGCCAGCAGCACCGAGGCGCCCTCGTTGGCCAGGTGCTTGGTCAATTTGCCGATTGAGGTCGTCTTGCCGGCGCCGTTGACGCCGGCCACCATGATCACGGTCGGCGTGTACTGGCCGATGACCAATGGCTTTTCGAGTGGGCGCAGCAGGTCGGCGATGGCCTCGGCCAGCAGGCGGCGCACCTGCTGCACGTCGGTCGCCATCTGCCGCTTGACCCGGCCGCGCAGGTCCTCGAGCAGGAACTCGGTCGCCTTCACGCCGGTGTCGGCCATCAGCAGGGCGGCTTCCAGTTCTTCGTAAAGCGCGTCGTCGATCTGCGCATTGACGAACACCGCCTGGATGCCGGTGCCGGTCTTGCGCAAGCCGGTCTTGAGCTTGTCGAGCCAGCCGGTGCGCGACGGCGCGGCCGGGGCGACGACAGGGGCGGGGACCGGCGCCGCCACGGGCGCAGGTGCCGCGACTGGCGCGGGCACGACCACGGGAGGCGCAGGCGGCACGACTGGCGACGGCGCGGGCACCGGTGCCGGTGGCGCAGGCGGCGGCGGCAGAGCCGGAGGGGGAGGGGGAGGGGGTGGAAGGGGCGGTGCGGGCGGTGGCGGCGCCTCGCCGCGGAACCAGCTCGACGGCGAGAACATCGACTTGGCCGGTGGCGGTGCCACGGGCGCTTCGACGGCTGGCGCCGGCGCCGGAGTGGGCGCGGCGGGTGCATCGACCGACGGGGGGGCGGCCTCGGCCGGCTTTTTCTTGAAGAAACTGAACATCAGGTGGTTTTTACAATCCGACCCATTCTATGAAACACCCTTCGCCACGCCGCACAGCGTCTGGTGCGGTGCTGGCCCTGGCGCTCGTCGCGCCATGGACGCTCACCGCGCTGGCACAGATACCCGCCCCGTCCACCGCCGACGCCCGGGCGCCCGTCCCGGGTGCCGCGACGCAGG
This sequence comes from Variovorax restrictus, assembly GCF_051216715.1. Classification (NCBI taxonomy): domain Bacteria; kingdom Pseudomonadati; phylum Pseudomonadota; class Betaproteobacteria; order Burkholderiales; family Comamonadaceae; genus Variovorax; species Variovorax restrictus. The sequence continues at coordinate 75,009 of NZ_JBPJZH010000007.1, read as the reverse complement.
CACGACAGTTCACCCTCTCGAACGGCATGACGCTGATCGTGCAGCCCGACCGCCGCTCGCCCACCGCGGTCCACATGCTGTGGGTGCAGGTCGGCTCGATGGACGAGGTGGACGGCACCACCGGCGTGGCGCACGTCGTCGAGCACATGATGTTCAAGGGCAGCAAGCGCATCAAGCCGGGTGAGTTCTCGCGCCAGGTCGCGGCCCTGGGCGGGCAGGAGAACGCCTTCACCACGCGCGACTACACCGGCTACTACCAGCAGATCCCCAACGGCAAGCTGGAAGACGTCATCAAGCTGGAGGCGGACCGCTTCGCCAACAACCAGTGGGCCGACGTCGAGTTCCAGCGCGAGATCGAGGTGGTCAAGGAAGAGCGCCGCATGCGCACCGAAGACCAGCCGCGCGCGCTGCTGGGCGAGCAGCAGAACGCGGCCATCTTCGTCGCGTCGCCCTACCGCCGGCCGGTGGTCGGCTGGATGAGCGACCTCGACGCCATGACGGCCGACGACGTGCGCAACTTCCATCGGCAGTGGTACGTGCCGGCCAACGCGGCGATCGTGGTGGCCGGCGATGTCGATGTCGAGCGCGTGCGTGTGCTGGCCGAGAAATACTACGGCCGCATCCCGGCCCGCGCGGTGCCCGCGCGCAAGCCGCGGACCGAGCCGGTGCAGCGCGGCATCCGCCGCATCGAGTTCAAGGCGCCGGCCGAGCAGTCCTACGTGTCGCTGGCCTTCCGCGTGCCGCAGTTCAGCGCGGCGGGTCTTCAAGCGCCACGCTGCGAGCCACCTGCGGGCGGCACCTGCGAGCCGCGCGCGGCCAACCCGGACGACGACGAGGCCCTCGCGCTCGTCGTGCTCTCGGCGCTGCTCGACGGCTACCCAGGCGCGCGGCTCGACCGGGCGCTGACGCAGGGGCCGGACCGTGTCGCCGACGAAGCCGGCTCGTACGCCGGCCTCGCGGGCCGCGGGCCGCAGCTCTTCGAGCTCGACGGCGTGCCGGCCGCCGGCAAGACGCCCGAGGCCGTAGAGGCCGCGCTGCGCGCCGAAGTCGCCCGCGTGGCCCGCGACGGCGTTGGCGCGGCCGAACTGGCCCGCGTGAAGACGCAGTGGGTCGCCAGCCAGACCTACAAGCTCGACTCGGTGATGGCGCAGGGCCGCGAGCTCGGCGCCAACTGGGTGCAGGGGCTGCCGCTGGACGCCAGCGCCCGCATCGTCGCGCAACTCCAGAAGGTCACGGCCGCGCAGGTGCAGGCCGTCGCCGCGAAGTACTTCGGGGACGACCAACTCACGGTCGCGACGCTGCGTCCGCTGCCCCCCGAGAAGAACGCGCGCCCCCGCGGCTTCGCCAACCCCGCCGGACCGCTGCGCTGAAAGACCACCCCATGCTGACCCTGAAGAAGATTGCCGGCGGTGCCGTCCTCGCGAGCACCGCCCTGCTGGCCGCGCTGAACGCGCAGGCCGCCATCCCGATCCAGCACTGGACGCTCGCCAACGGCGCCAAGGTGTACCTGGCGGCCACCGACGCGCTGCCCATCGTCGACGTGCAGATCGACATTGACGCCGGCAGCCGTCGCGACCCGGCCACGCAGGCGGGCCTTGCCAGCGCCAGCGCCGGCATGGTCGCCAAGGGCGTGCGCGCGAGCGACGCCGGCCCCGCGCTCGACGAGAACGCGCTGGGCGAAGCCTGGGCCGACCTGGGCGCGAGCTTCGGCGCGGGCGCGGGTGCCGAGCGCACCAGCTTCTCGCTGCGCTCGCTGGCCGACCCGGCGCTGCTCGACCGCGCCGTGGCGCTGGCCGCGCGCGAGATCGGCGAGCCTTCGTTCCCGGCCGACGTGTGGCAACGCGAGCGCGAGCAGATCAACGCCGCGCTGAAAGAGGCCGACACCAAGCCCGGCACCGTCAGCGCCCGCGCCTTCTCGCAGGCGGTTTATGGCACGCATCCCTACGGTCAGGAGACGACCGAGGAGACGCTCGCGACGATCGACGTCGACACGATGCGCGCGCGCTACGCGCAGCTGATCCTGCCGTGCCGCGCCAAGGTCAGCATCGTCGGCGCCGTGACGCGTGCGCAGGCCGATGCCATCGCCACGCGCCTGCTGTCGCGGCTGCCCGCGCAGGACGGCCGCTGCGAGCCGCTGCCGGCCGTGCCTGCCATCGCGGCGCTCACGGCGCCGAAGGACGAGCGCATCCCGTTCACGTCGGCGCAGGCGCATGTCGTGATCGGTCAGCCGGGCTACCTGCGGACCGACCCCGACCACTTCGCGCTCACGATCGGCAACTACATCCTGGGCGGCGGCGGCTTCGTGTCGCGGCTGATGAACGAGGTGCGTGAGAAGCGCGGGCTGGTCTACGGCATCTCCAGCGGCTTCGCGCCCGGCTTGCATGCGGGCGCCTTCCGTGTCGGCTTCCAGACGCGGCCCGACCAGGCCGACGCGGCGGTCCAGGTTTCGCGCGAGGTGCTGGCCAGGTTCGTCGCCGAAGGGCCCACCGAGGCCGAGCTGAAGGCGGCGAAGGACAACCTCATCGGTGGTTTCCCCCTGCTGCTCGACAGCAACCGAAAGCTGCTGGGCAATGTGTCGAACATCGCCTGGAACGACCTGCCGCTGGACTACCTCGACACCTGGACGGCACGCATGAACGCGGTCACCGTGGCCGACATCAAGGCGGCCTTCGCACGCAAGCTGCAGCCCGAACGCATGGTGACCGTCGTGGTCGGGGCCAGGCCTTGACAACGCGCCCTCGCGCGCGCGCTAAGCTCGGCGCATGAAGAAGGTTCCTACCAAAGCCCCGGCCAAGACGCCGAAGCACGACAAGCGCCCCCACGAAGTCCGCATCATCGGCGGCCAGTGGAAGCGCACCCGCCTGCCCGTGGCCGACAAGCCCGGCCTGCGCCCCACGCCCGACCGCGTGCGCGAGACGCTGTTCAACTGGCTCGCCAGCCTGGCCGGCGTGGGCGGCGGCGAGCTGCCGGGCTGGCACTGTCTCGACGCCTTTGCCGGCACCGGCGCGCTGGGCCTCGAGGCCGCCTCGCGTGGTGCGGCTTCGGTGCTGCTGTGCGAGCAGGACGCCGACCTGATTGCGCAGCTGCAGAAGGCCAAGGCCAAGCTCTCGGCGGACGCGGTGCGCATCGAGCGCGGCAACGGCGTGACCGCGCTGGAGCGCGTGCCGGCCGGCAGCCTGCAACTGGTGTTGCTCGACCCGCCCTTCGAGAACCCTGCGCTGTACGAGCCTGCGCTGCGCGCCGCGGCTCGCGCGCTGCATCCCGACGGCGCCGTCTACCTCGAGGCGCCGCGCCTCTGGGCCGACGACGAACTCGCCGCCTTCGGGCTGGCCGGCTTCCGTCACCTGAAGGCCGGCGCGGTGCACGCGCATCTGCTGCGTCCGCTCGCTCCTGCCCCTGCGGACCCCGAACATGCCCCTGCATAATCCGCCGACCCTGGCCGCTGTGGCCGACAAGGAGCACCTATGTCCAGCGTGATCGCGGTCTACCCCGGCACATTCGATCCCATGACGCTGGGCCACGAAGACGTGGTGCGGCGGGCCACCCAGCTGTTCTCGAAGGTCGTCGTCGCGGTCGCGGCGGGCCATCACAAGAAGACGCTGTTCTCCCTGCAGGAGCGCATCGAGATGGCGCGCGAAGCCGTCGCGCCCTACAGCGACCAGGTGGTGGTCGAGAGCTTCTCCGGCCTGCTGCGCGACTTCGTCGTGGCGCGCGGCGGCAAGGCGATGGTGCGCGGCCTGCGCGCCGTGACCGACTTCGACTACGAGTTCCAGCTGGCCGGCATGAACCGCTCGCTGATGCCCGAGGTCGAGACCGTCTTCCTCACGCCGAGCGACAAGTACCAGTTCATCTCCAGCACCTTCGTGCGCGAGATCGCCATGCTCGGTGGCGAGGTCGACAAGTTCGTCTCGCCCTTCGTGCAGGAAAAGCTCGTCGCCAAGGTGCGCAGCCTCGGCCGCGAATGAACCAGCCTCGGCTTCATTCCCTGGGCGACGCCGCACTGCTTTGCGAGCTGCCGCCCCCCGCCACCCTGGCGCAGCAGCAGCAGATCTGGGCCCTGGCCAACGAGGCCCTGCAGTGGCCCGCCGTGCAGGAAGCGCTGCCGGGCATGAACAACCTGACGCTGATGTTCGATCCGGCCCGCATCGACGCGGCCGAGCTCGAGATGCAAGTGCTCGCGGCCTGGCCGCAACTGGCGGCAGCGGCGATCGAAGGCCGCACTATCGAGATTCCCGTGGCCTATGGCGGCGAGCAGGGCCCCGACCTGGCCGACGTTGCCGCGCACACCGGCTTCACGCCCGCCGAGGTGGTGCGCCGCCACGCCGCCGGCGAATACGTCGTCTACTTGCTCGGCTTCCTGCCCGGCTTCGCCTTCATGGGCGGGCTCCCACCCGAACTGGCCACACCGCGTCGGGCCGAGCCCCGCGTGGCGGTGCCGGCGCGCTCGGTCGGCATCGGCGGTGCGCAGACCGGCGTCTACCCGCTGGTTTCGCCGGGCGGCTGGCAACTCATCGGTCGCACGTCCCTCGAGATGTTCGACCCCGCCGCCGCGGAACCGACTCTGCTGAGGCCAGGTGACCGCGTGCGCTTCGTCGTCGAAAGTGTGACGGCATGATCGTCGTCCTCAAGCCCGGCATGCTCGCCTCGGTGCAGGACCTGGGCCGCCATGGTCACCGTCAGCGCGGCATCTGCCCCGGCGGCGCGCTCGACACGCTCGCGCTCACCATGGCCAACCGCCTGGTCGGCAACCCCGACGAAGCCGCCGGCCTCGAACTCACCATGGGCGGCTGCGAACTGCGCTTCGACGCCGACACCCGCATCGCCATCGCCGGCGACGACTTCGGTGCCCAGCTCGACGGCCAGCCGCTCTGGCCGTGCTGGAGCGTGCCGGTGCAGGCCGGCCAGACCTTGAAGCTGGTCGGCGCCAATGCCGCCGCCGGCAAAAAGGGCCTGCGCACCTGGCTGGCCGTGGCGGGCGGCGTCGATGTGCCGCCGGTGCTCGGCTCGCGCAGCACCGACCTGAAGGCCGGCTTCAGCGGCCTGGACGGCCGGGCCTTGAAGAAGGGCGACCGGCTGCCGCTGGGCACACCGACGCTGAACAGCGCGCAGCTCGCACGGCGCCGTTTCGGCGTGCGCCCGCCCGAATGGGCGATCGACGACCGCGACTTCGGCGAGGCGATCCCGCTGCGCGTCATGCTCGGCCCCGAGTCCGGCCTGTTCACCCCGGCCTCGCTGGCCGCGATCTGGCGCGAGCCCTGGCGCGTGACGCCGCAGAGCAACCGCATGGGCAGCCGGCTCGAAGGCCCGGTGCTGGAGCGCAAGCGTGCGGGCGACATGCTGTCGTCGGGCGTCATCCCCGGCACGATCCAGGTGCCACCGTCCGGCCAGCCGATCATCCTGATGGGCGACGCGCAGACGACCGGCGGCTACCCGCGCATCGGCGTGGTGATCCGGGCCGACCTCTGGAAGCTGGCGCAGGCGCCGCTCGGCGGCATGCTGCGGTTGGTGAAGGTGGATGCCGCCGAGGCGTTGCAGGCCTGGACCTTGCAACAACGCCACCTGATGCAGATGACCCAGGGCCTGGCCGCGAGCGGCTGGCCCACCAAGGAGTGACCCCATGCAGATCGACTTGAACGCCGACCTCGGCGAAGGCGCCGGCAGCGACGAAGAACTGCTCAAGCTGGTGAGCTCGGCCAACATCGCCTGCGGCTGGCACGCGGGCGACGCCAGCACCATGCGCCAGTGCGTGCGCTGGGCGATCGACAACCATGTCGCCATCGGCGCGCACCCGAGCTTCCCCGACCGCGCGAACTTCGGCCGCAGCACCATGCACCTGCCGCCCGAGGAGATCGTGGCCGGCGTGCTGTATCAGATCGGCGCACTGGCCGCGATCGTCAAGGCCGAGGGCGGCACGCTGGCGCACGTCAAGCCGCACGGCGCGCTCTACAACCAGGCTGTGAAGGAGCCCGAACTGGCCGCCGCGATCGTCGACGCGGTGCGCCGCTTCGACCCTGGCCTGCGCTTCTTCGGCCTGGCCGGCAGCGGCATGATCAGCGCCGCCGAACGCGCCGGCCTCAAGCCGGTCGAAGAGGTCTTCGCCGACCGCGGCTACATGCCCGACGGCAGCCTGGTGCCGCGCAGCCAGCCCGGTGCGTTGATCGTGGACGAAGAACAGTCGCTGGCGCAGACGCTGTCGCTGGTGCGCGATCACCAGGTGACGGCCATCGACGGCAGCGTCGTCGCGGTCAATGCGCAGTCCGTGTGCCTGCACGGCGACGGCGCGCATGCGCTGGCCTTCGCGAGGCGCATTCGCTCGACGCTCGAGCGAGAAGGTATCGCCGTCATGGCGATGGCCTGAGTTCGAAGCCGCATCCGCGGCTTTTTTCTCGCCCGCGCGGCCCGCGGGCTTTCCTGCTTCCGACCCTGGCCAGGCGTCGCGCGCGAGCGTGACCTTTGCCCTTGGTGGCCCCGCACTCAGCGGCTACAAGTGCGCCACAAGAATCGGACAGGGAGTCGTCACATGGGTCATCTCGAATTGCGAGATCTCGCGCTGAGCGTGCGCGAGCGGCCGGACCGCAGCTTCGGCTGGGTCATCCTCGAAGGCACCGGCGAGCGGAGCGTCTTCGCCAACTACACCGTCTGGCAAAGCGCCGAGCAAGGCTACGCGAGCTACTCCGACGCTTTGCTGGCAGGCTTCGCCGCCCTGCGCGCGCTGGGCGGGCGCAACGGGCCACGCGACGTCGGCCCCCTGCGCCACAACGGCTGATCTGGCCTCAGGCGGGCTGAAGCTGGTGCAGCCAGTCGACCAGCGCCGCATTCACCGCAGCCGGCTGCTCCATCGTGAGCATGTGGCCGGCGTCTTCGATCCACCGCAGCGTCGCGTGCGGCACCAGTGCCGCGATCTCGTTGCTGCAGTCGGGTGGCGTCAGCCGGTCGGCATCGCCGCACAGCACCAGCACCGGGCAGCGCACCTGCGGCAGGTGCTGGCGCGCATCGGGCCGCTGCATCACCGCGCGGTTCTGGCGGATGAGTTGCGAGGCGCCGCCGTGCATCACCATCTCGACATAGCGCTGCACCAGCGCCTTGTCGGCCGCCTGCGCCGGATGGAAGGCGAAGCCGGCGTTGAACGCGATCACGTCACGTGCCTCGCCGCGCTCGAAAAGCTCGATGGCCGACTCACGCAGCTTGAACATCTCGGGCGTTTCCGGCCGCGCGTTGGTGCCCAGCAGCGCGAGGCCGACGATGCGCTCTGGCGCCTGCCGCGTGGCCTCCATCGCGATCATGCCGCCCAGCGACGCGCCGCAGAGAATCAGCGGGCCGTCGTTCTCGGCCAGCACCGCCGCGGCCATGCTTTCGATGCGGTCGTATCGCGCATGGACGTCGGCGACGCGGACGTCGAGGTGGGGTGGCAGCGCAGGCCGCTGGGCCTGCCAGAGGCGCTCGTCGCAGGCGAGGCCGGGCAAGAGAACAAGTCGGGGCATGGCGCCATTGTCTTGCAGGGTCGGCGGCGCGGCCGATGCGGGGACAATGGACGCCAGCCATGACCACATCCCCCTCCGCACCCACCGAATTCATCCTCATCCGCCACGGCGAAACCGACTGGAACCGCGAGCTGCGCTTCCAGGGCCATGTCGACATCCCGCTCAACGACACCGGCCACGAGCAGGCGCGCCGGCTCGGCCTGCGGCTGGCGGGCGAGGCGGTCGACCAGGTCTTCAGCAGCGACCTGATGCGCGCGCAGCAGACGGCCACACCCGCGGCGCAGCAGCTGGCACTGCCCATCGTCACGCAGGCCGCGTTGCGCGAGCAGCACTTCGGCGTGGTGGAGGGCATGAAGGCCGAGGAGATCCGCGAACTGCATCCGCGCGCCTGGGAGCAGTGGCTGGAGTTCCGCGAAGACCACGCCATGCCCGAGGGCGAATCGCCGCTGCAGTTCCACGCGCGCATCCTCGCCGCGCTGGCGGCGCTGGCGACGGCGCACACCGGGCAGCGGCTGCTGGTGGTAACGCACGGCGGCGTGCTCGACATGGTGTGGCGCACCGCGCGCGGGCTGGGCCTCAACGGGCCGCGCCAGAGCGACATCCCGAACGCCGGCATCAACCGCATCCGCCTCGCCGACGCCGCCGACCCAGCGCGCATCGAGGTGCTCGATTGGGCCGATGCCCGGCACCTGGCGGACCTGCCGGCGCAGCCGAACTACGACCAGCGGCGGCACCTGAAGAAAGACTGACGCGCGCCTCAGCCGTGCGCGTGGTGCCTTTCGTAGAGGTCGAGCACGATGTCCTTCACGCCTTCGACATGGGCCGCCACGGCCTGCGCGGCCGCTTCCGAGTCACCGCGACGGCAGGCGGCGACGATCGCCCGGTGGTCTTCGTTCGAGCTGCGGTTGAAGCCGGCCAGCGACAGCTGCATGAAGGACATGCGCTGGATATGGCCCTGCAGCATCGCCAGGATCTGCTTGGACAGCGGCTTGTCGGCCGCGCGGTAGAGCAGGTCGTGGAAGCGGCCGTTGAGTTCGCTGAAGGCCCAGGCGTGGCCGGCGTCGTCCATGGCGGCGATCAGGCGATCCGCCTCGTCGAGGTCGACGGCGGTCAGCAGCGGCGCCGCGGTGCGCATCAGGTGCGGCTCGACCATCGACCGCAGCTCGAAGGCGTCGCGCAGCTGGCCCAGCGTCAGCGCCTTCACCAGCGCCCCGCGGTTCATCAGCAGCTCGACGAAACCGTTGGCCTCCAGCGTGCGCAGGGCTTCGCGCACCGGGATCTTGCTGACGTGGAACAGCGTCGCCAGCTCGTCCTGCCGCAGCGCCTGGCCCGGCGCGAAGAGGCCGCGCACGATGGCCTGCTGCAGCAGATGGACGATGTCGTCGGTCGACAGCCGTCCTCCGGCCTGGCCGAGGCGTGCGCGCACCATCGACTGCAGTGCTGTCTCTGTCTGCTCAGCCGGGTGTTGACTGACGGCTTCCATGGCCTTCGTGGATGGTGTCGCGGACGAAGCCGCAGATCTCGTTGAACAGCGGGTCTTCCTGCATCTCGGCGCGGCGCGGCCGCGGAAAGGGCACGCGGATGTCGGCAACGATGCGCGAGGGCCGCGCGTTCATCACCAGCACGCGGTCCGACAGGTACACCGCCTCGCGGATGCTGTGCGTGATGAAGACCGCCGTCTTGTGCACCTGGTCCCACAGCTGCGCGAGCATCAGGTTCATGTCGTCGCGCGTGATGGCGTCGAGCGCCGAGAAGGGCTCGTCCATCATCAGGAGCCGCGGGTCGTTGATGAGCCCGCGGCAGATCGCGACACGTTGGCGCATGCCGCCCGACAGCTCGGCCGGCCGCTTGTCGCGGAAGGCCCAAAGGTCGGTAAGCTTCAACAGCCGCTCGGCCTCGCCCAGGTAGTCGGCCACCGGGCGCTTCTGCGTGCGGATGGGGAACAGCACGTTGTCGAACACCGTCTTCCACGGCAGCAGCGTTGCGTCCTGGAAGACATAGCCGAAGTCGCGTCGCGGCGCGGTGACGGGCGTGCCGCCGACGGTGATGCGGCCGGTGGTTGGTGTCTCGAGCCCGCCGATCATCGACATCAAGGTGCTCTTGCCGCAGCCGCTCGGGCCGACCAAGCTGACGAAGTCGCCTTCGTCGATGTCGAAGTCTGCGCGCTCCACCGCGTGCACGTCGCCGTTGCGCGTGGTGTAGGTCTTGCGGGCCGCCTGGACGGAGATGTAGCTGGCGTCACGATCGCCGGCGACGCTGGTCGGCTGCAGCCACGTGCGGGGGGTGTCGGTCATCGCGTTCATTCGCCGAAGGCTTTCTGCGTCCAGCGCTCGAGCCACGCGACCGCGCCGTAGAACAGCAGCCCGAAGGCACACAGCACCACGATGGCGGCGAGGATCAGCGAGGTGTCGGCCTGCGAGGAGGCGAAGAGAATCAGGTAGCCGAGCCCCGCCTGCGAGGTGATGAACTCGCCAACGATCACGCCGATGATGGCGAAGGTGGTGGCGATCTTCATGCCGCTGAAGACATAGGGCAGCGCATGCGGCAACCGCACCGACGCGAACACCTGCCAGCTCGACGCGGTGAGCGCGCGGCACAGGCGCAGCAGCGACTTGTCGACGTTGTCGAGCCCTGCCAGTGCGGCGATGACGACCGGGAAGAAGCTGATGAAGACCGAGAAGGTCAGCCGCGACTGGAAGCCGATGCCCAGCCACACGATGAAGAGCGGCGCCAGCGCGATCTTCGGGATGAGCTGGAACAGCACCACGTTCGGGTAGAGCATCTGGCGCATCAGGCCCGAGGCGCTCAGCAGCGCGGCCAGTGCCACGCCCAGCACGGACGCGATGGCGAAGCCGGCCACGCTTTCCCACACGGTGGGCCAGGCGTGCTGCATCAGCAGCGGAAAGGTCTCGACCAGGCGCAGGCCGATGGCGCTGGGCGTGGGCAGCAGCACCTCGCGGATGCCGAAGCCGCGCACCACGGCTTCCCACAGCAGCAGCGTGCCGAGCGCGAAGGCGAGTGGCAGGCCGATGCGGCGGATCGGGCTGTCGGAGGCGATGCTCATGGGGTGGCCAGCCCGTCGAGCAGCGCCACGATCTCGTCCGTGCTGCTGGTCCAGCCGAAGAACTTCTCGATGTTGAACACGCTCACGTCGAACACCGCCTGCGAGCCGGCCTGCAGCGTGGCGTCGGCCACCATCACGGCGAAGAACTCGCGGTGAAAGGCATCGCGCACGGCGGTCTCGACGCACACGTTGGTGTTGACGCCCACGAACAGGAGCGTCGTGATGCCGTGCGCACGCAGCAGCATCTCGAGGTTGGTGCCGGCGAAGGCGCTGTAGCGCGGCTTGTGCACCACAGGCTCGTGCGGCAGCGGCTTCAGTTCGTCGACGATGGCGTGGTCCCAGGTGCCGCGGATCAACAGTTGGGCACGCGGGTTCGCGCGCATGTACTTCAGCGGGTTCGACTTGTGCCACATCGGCGAGGTCTTCGGACCAGCCTCGGCCAGGCTGTCGCTCCAGCCGTTCTGCGCGTGCACCACGAACAGGCCGGCGCGGCGCGCGGCCTGCAGCACGCGTGCCGCACGCGCGATCACCGGCGGCGAGCCCGACACGTCGAAGCCGGCCAGGTCGAGGTAGCCACCCTTCGACAGGTAGCCGTTCTGCATGTCGATGACGACCAGGGCGGTCTGCGCCGGCTCGGCCGTCAGGGGCTCGGGCCGCGCCGGAATCACGAAAGGCATCAGGCGATTCCGAGCATCCTGTTGTACGGCGCGACATTCTTCTTGATGGCGTCCCACTCGGCGGCGCTCAACTTGATCTTGCCGACGAAGCGGTTGGTCGCCAGGTCTTCGGGGCGCAGCGGCTTGGCGTCGGCGGTGAGCGCACCGGCCTTGGCGGCGAGCGAAATCATGCTGGCCAGCGTCGGGATGCTGCTGTAGCCCATGCCGTTCTGCATGGCTTCGGGCGCGACCATGGTGGCCTGCGCCAAGCCCTGCGAGATGGTGGCGTTTTCCTTGCCGCCCTTGGCCATCGCGATCTCGGGCTGCGCCTTGTAGAGGATCTCGAGCGACGCCTGCGGGTTCTTCAGCGTGTAGACGACCGATTCGAGGATGCCGTCGACCATCGCCTGGCACAGCCCGGCGTCGGCATCGATGGTCTCGCGGCGAGCGATGACCTGCGCGGCGTACAGCTGCACGCCCGCATTGGCCCATGGGATGAAGCGCGTCTTCACGCCCAGCGAGTCGAGCACCGGGATGCTCGACGAGCCGATGGCGGTGATCGCGTCGACCTGCTTGTCCATCAACGCGCGTTCGATCAGCCGGGCGTCGAGCTGCTGGCGCGTGACCTTCGTCAGGTCGATCCCCGTCTTGGCGGCGTAGGCCGTCCAGTAGGGCGATTCGGCCGAGGTGGCGACGGTGCCAACGCGCTTGCCTTCAAAATCCTTCGGGCCACGGATCGGCGAGTCTTCCAGCACCAGGTTGCCCATCAGCGCGTCGTAGCCGACGGTGGCCAGCGCCTGCAGCGGCAGCCCGCGCGCCATGTTGACCAGCGTGCCGCCGAAGAACACCACGCCCATGTCGAACTGCTTGTTGGCCACCGCCTGCGCCGCAGCGATCGAGCCGTTGCCGCGCGAGACGGTCAGGTCGATGCCGCGCTTCTTGAAGTAGCCCAGTTCCTTGCCGACCATCGGCCAGTAGTTGGAACCGTTCACCACCCACGGCAGCGTGATGCTGATGGCGCGCGTCTGCGCGAAGGCCGGGGCGGCGATCAGGCTGCCGGCGGCGGTGGCGCCTGCTGCCTGCAAGAGGCGACGGCGCGACAGCGTGGCGGGCAGGGCGGACGAACGGGTGGGGTGCATGAAAACTCCAGGATGCGGCGGCCCATCGCGCGCAGGCCCCGCGATGCACCAAAAACGTATACGAAACCAGATACGCCAGCGTGATGCGCTGCCGTAAGCAGGTTGCGTACCAAGCCGGAGGGGCGCCGGCTGGTTATTCGCGTTCGACCCAGCCGTCGGGCACGGCCTGCAGCAGCGGGCTGTCGAACACGCCGACCAGGCGCGCGGCGCGCTCGGCACCCAGCGTCTGCCGCCAGCGCCGGCCCTGCAGCATCGCGACACCGCAGGCCAGCACCTCGGCGCCGAGCGATTCGATCAGCGTCCACGGTGCCTTCAACGTGCTGCCGCTGCTGACCGCGTCGTCGACCAGCACCACCCGCTTGCCCTGCACCAGCGGCAGCAGGTTCGGGTCGAGGTAGACGCGCTTGCCGGCCGTGGGTGTGGTGATGGACTGCACCGCGCCCGACAGCGCCTCGTCGTACCAGAACTTGCGCGAGTAGCCCATCGGCACGTAGCGCGTGTGGCCCAGGTGGCGGGCGACCACGGGCGCGAAGGTCAGGCCCAGCGTCGGGATGCCGATCACCACGTCGGGCTTCAGCGGCGCCAGCTTGTCGGCCAGCAGGCGGCCGAGTGTTTCGATGATATTGAGCGAGGCCTGGTTGCAGATCAGCGAGGCGACCGCCTGCGTCGGCTCACTGGCGAGCTGGCGGATCGGCAGCATCAGCACTCGGCCGTCGGGCAGACGAGCGGGATAACCGTGGCGCCAGGGTGCCTCGGGCTTGGCGACCTGATCGGCCTCGATCAGTTGCTGCCAGTAGGCAGTGGTCGCTTCGGTGAAGTGCGGGGTCATGGACTGGAACGGAAAGGGCGGGTTGGCGCGGCGTCGGATGGTACGCGTCAGCTCGCGGCCGGCAGACGTAGGCCGGCGTACACGCGGTCGAGCTGGCGCTTCAGCCGCCGCGATTCGGGCTGGCCGTTGACCTGCTGCTGCAGCAGGCCCTGTGCCGCGCCCAGGGTGCGTTCTGAGCCGCAGCGCACCAGTGCGTCGAGGTAGACCTGCTCGAACAGGTCGCGTTGCGCATGGCTGCCACCGATCTCGATGAGGCGCGGCAGCGCCAGGCCCAGCCCGGCGATGGCGCCCGGCATGTCGCCGCGCGCATGCGCCAGCAGCCCGTGTGCGGCCGGGACGCAGACGCGCACCCACGCATCGCGCGTCTCGGCGGGCGCGGTGGGCGCGAAGGCTTCGATGCGCTGCAGCAGCATGTCGGCCTCGGGCCGGCCGGCCCGCGCGAGGCCGTAGAGGTATTGCAGGTCGAGGAAGGGCAGCACGTGGTCGTCCAGCCGCGTGACGAGGCGGTCCGCCACGTCCTGCCAGCGCGCACCGACGTCGATGCCGGCCAGCTCGAAGCGCGCGAGCAACGACACGGCGCCGATCTGGTCCTGCGTGTAGTCGGGCACCACGCCCCAGACCTCGCGGTCGTACACCGCCAGTGCCTCGTCGTCGCGACCGAGGTCGATGAGGAACAGCGCCACGTGCCACCAGTTGTGCGTGACCATGAAGGAGTTGAGGCCGGTCCAGGTGTCGCTCACGCTGCGCATGAAGTCCAGGCCTTCGGTGAGGCGGCCTTCGGTCAGCATGACGTGGCCCAGTGCATGGTGCGCCCAGGGTTCCTTGCGGCACATCGCGATGGCGCGTCGCGCACTGGCCTCGGCCTCGCGCATGCGGTGGCACTGCTCGTGGCCGAAGGCGACCATGCCGTGGAGGTAGGGCACATCGGCCGCATGGAGCAGGGCGGCCAAGGCGAGCCGCAGCATGCCGGGCCCGTCGCCGCGGTTGAAGCAGTGGTACTGGCCGAGCTTGACCGACACCAGGTCGCGCGGATGCGCCTGCGCTTGCTCTTCGTGCAGGGCGATGGCGCCGGTGATGTCGCCGTCGATCCAGGCGGCAACGGCGGCGATGAAGCGTTGCTCCCGCGCCGTCGCGCGTGATGCGTCGGCCTGCGCACGGGCGATGAAGGGCCGCGCGTTCGGTGCGCCCTCGCGCGACTCGGCGAACATGTGCAGCGCCGCGCAATAGGCCTGCACCAAGGGGCTGGTGTCTTGCGCTGCGGCGAGCACGTTCGCCGCGCGCGCCTCGCAGGCGATGAAGCCGCCGACGAAGTCGTCGACCGCTTGCAGGCTCGTCGGGTCATCGAGCGTGACGGGGTTGCCGAGGCAATCGGGCAGGGGGCAGGGCGCTGCGCTCACAAAAGTCCTCGAAGGTTGGTGGCTCCCGCCATGGTGCCACGCCGTCGCCGCACCCGTCGACGCTACACGCCGGCCTGCTGGTGGCGGTGCTCCTGCGTCAGTCCCCCGTAGCCGTAGGCCGCGGCACGCGCGTCGATCACGTGCACGTAGGACACCTCGTGCAGGTCGGGCATCAGCGCCGCCATCGCCGCGTGCACCTCGCGCAGGTAGCGCGCCTTCTCGGCCTTGGTGTTGGTCTCGTCGGTGACGCTGATGTCGAGCTGGAAGGCGCTGCGGCCGAGCGATGCCAGCGTCTCGCCGCCGATGAACCACTGGTCGGCGGCGATGTGCTGCACTTCGATGGCGATCACAGGCCGCTTTTTGCCGAGCACCGCCTCGGTGAGCCGCACGATGGCGTCGACGGCCTGGCGGGTGCGGGTGGCGTCGGGTGCGCCGGAGAGATGAAGGGCGATGTGCGGCATGTCGGTTCCTTGTTGTGGTCGATGGCCGATTCTTCGTCGCTTCACTCCATCGGAAAAGCAGGAAGATATGATGGAAGCCATCGTCGAAACGGATGGATAAGATGGCGACCTTCGACATCGAACAGCTGCGCACCTTCATGGCCGTCGCGGAGGCCGGCAGTCTCACGGCGGCGGCACCCCGCGTCTTCCTCTCGCAATCGTCGGTCAGCGAGCAGGTGCGCAAGCTGGAGGAGCGCGCCGGCCGGTCGCTGTTCACCCGCAGCAAGGCGGGCGTCGCGATGACGGAGGCCGGCGCGCGCCTCCTGGTCCATGCGCGCGCCATCCTGGCGCTCAGCGAGACGGCCTACCGGGAGATGCGCGACGAACAGCTGCAGGGCACGTTGCGCCTGGCCATCACCGACTATTTCCGGCCGGCCGAACTGGCCGGCCTGCTGGCGCGGCTGGGCGAGCGCTACCCACAGGTGCGCCTGCACGTGAGTGTCATGAAGAGCGGCGAGGTCGAAGCCGGCTACGCGTGCGGCGAAGTCGATGTCGGCGTGGCGATGCGCATCGTCCAAACCGGCGCTGGCACCGTGTCGCGCGGCGCAGTGCTGCGCCGCGAGGCCCTGGTCTGGATGGGTGCACGGGGCCTGTCATGGCAAAAGGGCAGCCCGCTGCGGCTGCTGGTGCTGCCCGACACCTGCGCGCTTCACCAGTTCACGGTGAAGCTGCTGCGGCAGCGGCGCGTGCCTCACGAGGTGGCACACGTCGCGTCGGGCGTGGCGGGCCTGCAGTCGGCGCTGGCTGCGGGCCTGGGCGTGGCCTGCCTCAATGAATCGGCATTGTGCGACGGGGTGGTGCCGCTGCGGCAAGCCGGCCTGCCGGCGCTGCCACGCGTCGCCTTCCATGTGCTGCCGACCCGCCAGGGCGAAAGCGACTTCGTGGCGCGGGCGCGCGAACTGCTGGTGGCGCAGTTCGCCTGAGCCTCTTCCCACCTCTCAGTGTTCTGCAGCGCCACACGTCACCGCAGCCGAGGAAACCGGCCCGAGCGAGGCCGGAGCACCCGCGGACCCGGCTCAGCCGGTCCGCCGGGCGCGCCCCCTCGAGGGGGAGGCGGCGACACGCAGTGCGCCGCTTCGGGGGTGGTCCGTTTCAGCCCCAGGACAGCGCGGACAGATCGTTCGCGAAGATCGGCAGTTCCTTCCACAGGCCCTTCACGTTCTTCTTCGCGATGGTCGGGAACTGCGGCTGGAACAGGAAGCCGTTGGCCGCGTCGGCGGCCAGCATCTTCTGTGCGTCACCCAGCAGCTTGTTGCGCTCCGCGGTGTTGCCGGTGGTCTTGATCTTGTCGAACAGGGCCACGAAGGGCTTCGACTGGTAGCCCCAGTAGTAGTCGGACTTGGCGTAGTTGCCCAGGTCGAAGGGCTCGACGTGCGACACGATCGACAGGTCGTAGTTCTTGTTGCCGTAGGTGCCGCTGAGCCACTGCGCCCACTCGACGTTCTGCACCTTCACCACGATGCCGATCTTGGCGAGCTGCGCCACGACCATCTCGCCGCCCTGGCGTGCGTAGGGCGGCGGCGGCAGCGTCATCGTGAGTTCGAGCGGTGTCTTCACACCGGCTTCGGCCAGCAGCTTCTTGGCCTTCTCGATGTCGAAGGGGTTCACGCCCGTGGTGTCGACGTAGCCGGGCGCGCCGGGCACGTAGTGGCTGCCGATCGGCGTGCCGAATCCGTCGGCTGCGCCTTCAATGATGGCCTTGCGGTCGAGCGCGGCCAGGATGGCGCGGCGCACGCGTACATCGTCGAGCGGTTTCTTGGCGTTGTTGATCGCCAGGATGGTCTTGCCGCGCGAGCCGGCCAGGATGGTCTGGAACTGCGGGTTGGCCTTGAATTGCGCCACGATGCGGGTGGCCGCGCGCGGGAAGGCGTCGACGTCGCCTGCCAGCAGCGAGGCGGCCTGCGCGGCCGGGTCGGAGATGAAGCGGAAGGTGATCTTGTTGAGCTTGGCCTGCGCCGGGTTGCGGAAACCGTCCCACTTGCTCAGCGTGAGCGACGCGCCCTTGTTGTAGGTGTCGAGCTTGTACGGACCGGTGCCGACCGGCTTGGTCGCGTTGGTCTCGGCGCTCTTGGGCTCCACGATGATCGACGTGGCCTGGCCGAGCACGAAGGGGAAGTCGGGGTCGATTTCCTTGTTGAGCAGCACGACGGTGTAGTCGTCGATCACCTGCACGCCGATGTTGGCGAAGGTGCGCTTGTCCTTGTTGACACTCTTCTCGCCGCCGGCGCGCTCGAAGGCGAACTTCACCGTCTGGGCGTTGAAGGGCTCGCCGTTCTGGAACTTCACGCCCTTGCGCAGGCGGAAGGTGTAGGTCTTCAGGTCGGGCGAGATGTCCCAGCTCTCGGCCAGCAGCGGCGTCACGCTGCCGTCGGCGTTGATCTTGGTCAGCGTCTCGTAGATGTTGTAGAGCGTGACTTCGCTGATCGACACGGCGGCGGCCACCGTCGGGTCGAGGCCGGTCGGCTCCAGCGTCATGCCCAGCACCATCGCGTCCTTGCGGCTCTGGGCGAGCGCGAAGCTGGGGAGGGCCGAGGCCACCGCAGTGGCGGCGGAGGCGGTGAGAACGGTGCGGCGTTTCAACATGGTCAGGCTCCTGGAAAGGGCGTAGGGAAGACGGGAGACGTTATATCAAGCGCGATCAGGCGTGGCTCGGTGTCCGCGCGGGCGGCTCCGCGCGCGGCACGGCCGCGAGCAGGGCCTGCGTGTACGGGTGCTGCGCATGCGCGAAGAGCTCCTGCGGGTCGCCGCGCTCGACCACCAGCCCGCGGTGCAGCACGCACACGGCGTCGCACAGGTGGTTCACCACCGCGAGGTCATGGCTGATGAGCAGGTAGCTGATGCCGAACTGCTGCTGCAGGTCTTGCATCAGGTTGAGCACTTGCGCCTGCACCGAGACGTCGAGCGCGCTCACCGGCTCGTCGGCCACGATCAGCTTGGGCCGGGTGATCAGCGCGCGGGCGATGGCGATGCGCTGGCGCTGGCCGCCGGAGAATTCGTGCGGGTACTTGTCCAGGTCGGTGCTGCGCAGGCCGACGGCGGCGAGCGATTCGGCCGCGCGCTCGCGCTGTTCGCGGCGGCTGGTCTCGGCCAGCGCCTCCAGCGGCTCGGCCACGATGCGCGCCACCTTCTGGCGCGGGTCGAGCGAGCCGTACGGGTCCTGGAACACCATCTGCACATCGCGCCGCGCCGCGCGCAGTTCGGCCCGCGGCAGCTGGTGCAAGTCGCGGCCGAGCAGCTTCACGCTGCCGGAGGTCGGTGCGTCGAGCGCCATCACCAGCCGGGCGATTGTCGACTTGCCCGAGCCCGATTCGCCGACGATGCCCAGGCTGCGGCCGGCCTCGATGCGAAAGCTCACGCCGTTGAGCGCCTTCACCTGCGGCGGCGGTGCCAGCAGCTTCTCGCGCGGCAGCGCGTAGTGGCGGACCAGGTCGGTGACTTCGAGCAGTGGCGGGGTGGCCGTCATGCGCTGGCTCCTGCGGCGGCGGCCACGGCGTCGAGCCGGATGCAACGCACCTGGTGGCCATGCGGCAGCGGTGTGGCCGGCGGCCGGGTGCTGTGGCAGTCGTCGATCGTGAAGGCGCAGCGGCCGGCGAAGGGGCAGCCCGGCGGCAGGTCGACCAGCTCGGGCACGCTGCCGCGGATGGTGGCGAGTCGGCCGCCGCGTCGCGCACCCAGCGCGGGCCGTGCGGCGAACAGACCCTGCGTGTAGGGGTGCGCGCGTTCGGCGAAGACGGCGCCGGTCGGGCCGCTCTCGACCACGCTGCCGCCGTACATCACCAGCATCTTCGACACGCTTTGTGCGATCACGCCGAGGTCGTGCGAGATCAGGATGAGCGCCATGCCGCGCTCGGCCACCAGGCCCTGGATCAGGTCGAGGATCTGCTTCTGGATCGTCACGTCGAGCGCCGTGGTCGGCTCGTCGGCGATCAGCAGGTCGGGCCCGCAGGCCAGCGCCATCGCGATGCCGATGCGCTGGCGCTGCCCGCCGGAGAACTGGTGCGGGTAGGCATCGAGCCGCGAAGCCGCGTCGGGGATGCCGACGCGGTCGAGCAGGGCGAGCACTTCCTTGCGCGCGGCGGCGCCGGTCAGGCCCCGGTGCAACCGCAGCGGCTCGCCGACCTGGCGGGCGATGGTGTGCACCGGGTTCAGGGCCGTCATCGGCTCCTGGAAGATCATGCCGATGCGGTTGCCGCGGATGCCGCACATCGCGCGCTCGTCCAGCCCGACCAACTCCGTGCCGTCGAAGCGGATGCTGCCACCCACCTTGGCACTGGCCGGCAGCAGGCCCACGAGCGACATCACGGTGATCGACTTGCCGCAGCCGGATTCGCCGACGATGCCCATCGTCTCACCGCGTTCGAGAGAAAAGCTGATGCCGCGCACGGCGTCGGCCGGCCCGCGCTGGGTCTGCAGGCCGATGTGGAGGTCGTTGACTTCGAGCAGTGCCATGGTCAGCGTGCCCTCGCCAGACGGGGGTCGAGCAGGTCGCGCAGACCATCGCCCAGCAGGTTGAGGCCGAGCACCGCCAGCGCGATCGCCATGCCCGGGAACACCGCCAGCAGCGGGGCCTGGAACATCAGCGTCTGCGCCTCGCTCAGCATGCGACCCCACGAAGGCTGCGGCGGCTGTGTGCCGAGGCCGAGGTAGGAGAGGGCGGCTTCGGCCAGGATGGCGATGGCGAAGCGGATCGTGATCTGCACGATCAGGACGGCCGAAATGTTGGGCAGCACGTGCTGCATCGTGATGGCGAAGCCGCCCTTGCCGCAGGCCCGCGCGGCGGCGATGTACTCGCGCGACCAGATCGCGTTGGCCGAGGCACGCGTGATGCGCGCGAAGGTCGGGATGTTGTAGATACCGATCGCGACGATCGCGTTCACGATGCCCGGGCCGAACACCGCCGTCATCATGATGGCCGAGAGGATCGCGGGGAAGGCCAGCGAGAAGTCGCTGAAACGCATGATGGCTTCCTCGACCCAGCCGCGCCGCGCGGCCGCCAGCAGGCCCAGTGCGGTGCCCACGGTGAGCCCGATGCCCACGGCAATCAGCCCGACCAGGATCGACGCCCGCGCGCCCACCAGCAGCAGCGACGCGACGTCGCGCCCGAAGGGGTCGGTGCCCAGCCAGTGCGAGCCGCTCGGCTTCTGCAGCTTGATCGCCATGTCCATCTCGTAAGGCGACCAGGGTGTCCACACCAGCGACACGGTGGCGGCCAGCAGCAGCAGCAGGGTGAGCACCGCGCCGATGACGAAGCTGCGGTGGTGCAGCGCCCGGCGCCAGAAGCCCGGCACCTTCAGGGCGGCGGCGCTGGGCACCGCGACGGAAGCACTCATATGTCGGACGCCTTGATGCGCGGGTCGATCACGGCGTACAGCACGTCGACCACGAAATTCACGATGACCACCATGGCCGCCAGCAGCATCACGCAGTTGCGCACCACCACCAGGTCGCGGTTGCTGATGGCCTGGAAGATCAGCCGGCCAAGGCCGGGCAGGTAGAACACGTTCTCGACCACGATGGTCCCGGCCAGCAGCTCGGCGAACTGCATGCCCATCACGGTGATCACCGGGATCATCGCGTTGCGCAGCACGTGGGTCCACAGCACGGCGCGTTGCGACACGCCCTTGGCGCGCGCGGTGCGCACGAAGTCTTCACGCATCACCTCGAGCACGGCCGAGCGCGTGATGCGCGCGAGGATCGCGGCCTGCACCACGGCCAGCGACAGCGCCGGCAGCAGCAGCGACTTGATGCCGGCGAACACCCCTTCGCCCCAGCCGTCGAAGCCGCCGGCCGAGAACCACTGCAGCTGCACCGAGAACACCAGGATCAGCAGGATCGCGAACCAGAAGTTGGGGATCGCGATGCCCACCTGCGTGAGGCCCATCAGCCCGACGTCGCCCAGCTTGTTGTGGCGCGCTGCGGCCGTGACGCCGACCAGCAGCGCCAGCACTGCGGTAAGCGTCATGGCCATCAAGGCGAGTGGCACGGTGAGCGCCAGGCGTTCGAGGATGAGGTCCAGCACCGGCGAGCCGTAGGCATAGCTGTCGCCCAGGTTGCCGGTGAGCAGGCCGCCGATCCAGTGCCAGTAGCGCGCCCAGGCCGGCTGGTCGAGCCCCAGCTTGGTCGCGAGCGCGGCCACGGCGTCGGGCGACGCGTCGGGGCCGAGCAGCAACTGCGCGGCGTTGCCGGGCAGGATCTCGAGAACGAGGAAGACGATCACCGAAGCACCGATCAGGGTGCCGATCAGCGTCGCGAAGCGCTTGAATAGAAACAGACTCATGGGGCGGGGCGCAGCATAACCCGACTGACGCAGCAAGCATGCCAGCGGCGGATAATCCGGGCATGGCCCTCATGATCACCGACGAATGCATCAACTGCGATGTCTGCGAGCCGGAGTGCCCCAACGACGCGATCTCCATGGGCATCGAGATCTACGAGATCGACCCGCGCAAGTGCACCGAATGCGTCGGCCACTTCGACGAGCCGCAGTGCGTGCAGATCTGCCCGGTCGCGTGCATCCCGCTGAGCCCCGACCACGTCGAGACGCGTGAAACGCTTTGGCAGAAGTTCGAGCGGCTGACGGCCCACAAGCGCGCTGAGGACGCCGCGCCGGTCTTGCCCGTCCGTCCAGCCTAGCTGCCGGCGTCGGTCTTCTTTTTCTTCGATGTTCGCGGGCCGGCTGCGGTGAAGAAGTCCGGCTCCTTGCGCCCCTTCTTCTTTTTCGCTGCGGAATGCACGGGCTCGGCTGGCGAGGCGGCCTGTGTCGGTTTCGGTAGGTGGATGAGTGGGGAGGGCGCTGACTTTTCCTGGCGCAGCCGATCGCGCTCCATCCGGTCGGCCGCCGCCTGCGTGCGGCGTGTGGCGCGCTCTGCCTCTCGCGCCTGATCGGCGTACGGTGCCTCGTCCAGCGCCACGGCCTTGCCGCCCTTGCAGGGCTGGTCGGTGTAGGTGTTGCCGCAGCGCCAGGCGCCGGACGCCTCCTGCGCCTGGACGGCGCCGATCCATGTGCAGAACGCCATGCAGGCGATGGTGGCGCGTCGATGTCCTGTTCTTTTCATGCTTCGCTCCCTTCTCTCTTCCCCTGGGGCGCCGCCTCGAACTAGAGGGCGGCGGGCTCGCTCGGCCCCTCGCCCGGTTCCCGCCGAGGCGGTTTGGGGC
Organism: Variovorax restrictus; assembly: GCF_051216715.1. Lineage (NCBI taxonomy): Bacteria > Pseudomonadati > Pseudomonadota > Betaproteobacteria > Burkholderiales > Comamonadaceae > Variovorax > Variovorax restrictus. The sequence goes on along the minus strand of NZ_JBPJZH010000007.1, from coordinate 52,788 downwards.
GGGGTGGCTTGCTCGTGTGGATCTGCAGCGTGGCTTTCTCCATCTCGCCGGCCAGCAGCGCCGGCACGGCATGCAGCGTGCGGACGATGGTGTCGTCGATCGCCTCGCGCTGTTCCTTCAGCGGTTTCTTCAGCACCCAGTTCACCACCTCGGCCTTGACGCCGGGGTGGCCGATGCCGATACGCAGCCGCCAGTAATCGGCGGTGCCCAGTTGCGCGTGGATGTCGCGCAGGCCGTTGTGTCCCGCGTGGCTGCCGCCGAACTTGAGCTTGACCTGGCCCGGCACCACGTCGAGCTCGTCGTGCACCACCAGGATCTCCTGCGGCTCGATCTTGAAGAAGCGCGCCAGTGCCGAGACCGACTTGCCCGACAGGTTCATGAAGGTCTGCGGTTCGAGCAGCCAGACCGGCTGCCCGTGCACGTTCGCGCGTGCCGCGAGGCCGTGATAGCTGCGCTCCGGGTTCAGCGCCACCTTGAGGTCGCGCGCCAGCGCGTCGATCCACCAGAAGCCTGCGTTGTGCCGCGTGGCTTCGTATTCGGGGCCGGGGTTCCCCAGGCCGACAAAGAGCTTGATCATCGGCGCGATTATCCCAGTGCGTTTTGCATGCACCAAAGCAAACGGCCCGCACGAGGCGGGCCGTTCGGCTCGGAAAAGAGAAGTCTTACTTCTTCTTGGCCGGGGTCTTGGCGGCGGGCTTGCCGTCCTTGCCGGCGGCAGGTGCAGCGCCATCGGCGGCAGCGCCTTCAGCCGGCACTTCTTCTTCGATCACCGGTGGCGTGGCCGAGGCCAGCACCAGGTTCTGCTTGCCGTGGCTCACCCACTTCACGCCGCGCGGAAGCTTGATGTCCTTGAGCGTGAGCGTGCCGTTCTTCTTCAGGCCGGACAGGTCGACCTCGATGAATTCGGGCAGTTCGGCGGGCAGGCAGTTCACTTCGAGTTCGGTCGTCACGTGGTTGACCAGGTGATGCTCGAGCTTGACGGCGTCGGACTCTTCCTCGCCCTTGAAGTGCACCGGCACCTTCATGGTCATGCGGGTCTTGGCATCGACGCGCTGGAAGTCGATGTGCTGCACCAGCGGACGGAACGGGTGGTACTGCACGTCGCGCAGCAGAACCTTGCTCACGGCGCCGCCGATTTCCATCTCGAGGACGGACGCGTGGAACGCTTCCTTCTTGAGGGCGTGCCACAGGGCGTTGTGATCGATCTCGATCATTTGCGCAGCGGCTTCGCCACCGTACACGATGCCGGGCGTCTTGCCCGTGATGCGGAGACGGCGGCTCGCACCCGTGCCCTGCTTGGCGCGCTCAAAAGCGACGAATTTCATAGTTAACTCCTTGGAGCGAAGGCGCAATGCCGTTTCGCTTCTTGAGCGCCGACCGCGACCAGTGCGGCGCCGGTTTCAAAATGGCTTCCCGAAAAGGAAGCCGGCTTTTTGCTCAGAACAAGTTGTCTTGGTCCGAGAACAAACTCATCACCGACTCGCCCTTGGCAATGCGCTGGATCGTTTCGGCGATCAGCGGTGCCACGGAGAGCTGGCGAACCTTGCCGCAGCCCTTGGCGCTGTCGGAAAGGGGGATGGTGTTGGTGACGACGACTTCGTCGAGGGCCGAGCCCTGGGCGATGCGCTCGATGGCCGGACCCGAAAAGATCGGGTGCGTGCAGTACGCATAGACCTTCTTGGCGCCGCGCTCCTTCAGCACCTCGGCGGCTTTGACCAGCGTGCCAGCCGTGTCGATCATGTCGTCCATGATCACGCAGTTGCGGCCGTCGATCTCACCGATGACGTTCATCACTTCGCTCACGTTCGCCTTCGGGCGACGCTTGTCGATGATGGCGAGGTCGGTGCCGAGTTGCTTGGCCAGCGCGCGGGCACGCACCACGCCGCCGACGTCGGGCGACACCACGATCAGGTCTTCGTAGTTCTTCGCGCGCAGGTCGCCCAGCAGGACCGGCGATGCGTAGATGTTGTCGACCGGGATGTCGAAGAAGCCCTGGATCTGGTCGGCGTGCAGGTCCATCGTGAGGACGCGCGAGACGCCCACGGTCTGCAGCAGGTTGGCCACGACCTTCGCCGAGATCGGCACGCGGCTCGAGCGCGGGCGGCGGTCCTGGCGGGCATAGCCGTAGTAGGGGATGACGGCACTGATGCGCTCGGCCGATGCGCGCTTGAGCGCGTCGACCATGATGAGCAGTTCCATCAGGTTCTCGTTGGTCGGTGCGCAGGTCGACTGAACCACGAACACGTCGCGGGCGCGGACGTTCTGGTTGATCTCGACCGTCACTTCGCCATCGGAGAAGCGACCGACGCGGGCCGCGCCCAAGCTGGTGCCCAGATGCTGCGCGATTTCGGCGGCAAGGCCCGGATTGGCATTGCCGGTGAAAACCATGAAGTCAGGGGATTGAGCCTGCATGAGCGCGTCCAGCAATGGGAAATGGCTCTTCAGGGAGCCGCCAGTGATCTCGTGGTGTGTGCAGCCGGTCAGCTGCAACGCTTGGGGTCGCGTGGCCGGCGGGCCGCGTGACCTGTTTTCAGGTCAGTCTTCGCAAAAACGCACGGCCCCTTCGGGCCGCGCGTCATGTGTTTTGGCAGGGGAGAAAGGATTCGAACCTTTGCATGCTGGAATCAAAATCCAGTGCCTTAACCAACTTGGCGACTCCCCTACACGGGTCGGTGGCTTGCGCCATCAACCGATATATGTCGCATCGAGCCGCCCAGCGACTCGATCGTCTTTTTCTCTACACCGCCCAACCGCACAGCGGATGAAGGGCAAGATTGCTGCACTGCCGGAGCTGCCAACCTTCCGGGTGTTCCGAAAGAGAAGAGAGCACCGCTTCCTGCGGCAATGCTGCGAACACGGCGCTTCCGGAGCCGGTCATTCGGGCGGTGAGCCCCTGTTGGCCGAGCCAATCGATGGCTTCGGTAACGTCGGGGCAGAGCTGCTCGGCAACCGGCTGCAGGTCGTTGTGGCCGAAGTCGAAGACTTCAGTTCCGCGATATGCAGCAAAGCCCGAGATTATAGCAGCGGGTGTGGCGCGTTGCAGATCGGGTGAGGAAAAAATACGACGCGTGTCCAAACCCGCGGCGGGCTTGAGCACTGCGAAGCGCCGCGCAGGCAGTTCAACGGGCGTGATCTGCTCACCGATGCCCTCGACCCAGGCGTTGTGTCCGCGCAGGAAGAATGGCACGTCGGCGCCGAGCGACAGGCCGATGGTTTCGAGCGCGGCGAGCGGCAGGTCGAGCGACCACAGTCGATTGAGTGCGAGCAGGCAGGTCGCGGCATCGGACGAGCCGCCGCCCATTCCGGCCTGCGCCGGAACATGCTTCGCCACCCCGATGTGTGCGCCCTGGCCGGGCCGGGCATGTGCCTGGAGCGCGCGGGCGGCGCGCAGCACCAGGTCGTCGGGCGGCAGCGCGGTGGTGAGGTCCTCGCGGCTGAGCTGGCCGTCGCTGCGCAGTTCGACATGCAGCGTGTCGCACCAGTCGATCAGCATGAAGACCGACTGCAGCAGGTGGTAGCCGTCTGCGCGCCGTCCGGTGATGTGCAGGAACAGGTTGAGCTTGGCCGGTGCGGGCAGGTCGTACAGCGCCTTCATCACGCCCTCAGGAGCGCTCGAACACGATGCGCAGGTCGCTGCGCGGCAGGGGCGATTCGCGCACCGCCTGCAGCTTGCCGGCAGACCACTGCGTCAGGTCGGGCCGCCAGCCGGTGACGGTGTCGTTGCGCCCGGCCAGCCAGCCGAACAGCGCGTCGACCGGGATCGCAGCGCCGGTCGCTGCCAGGATGAGTTCGTCGACCGAGCCGTAGCGCCGGGTTTCGCTCCCGTTCTTCAGCAAGGCCTCGCCCGGCGACCATCGCAGCTCGGCCAAGGTGCTGCCGATAGGTGTGGTCAGCGTCAGGGTGCCGCGTTCGGTCGTGCCGCGCAGGTCGAACAGGGCTGCGAAGGTCTGCACCGGTTCGCTGTCGACGCGCAGCGACAGGCGTCCGCTCCAGCTTTCCGGTTGCAATGTGTCGGTGATTGGGCGAGCCGGCGTGGCGCAACCGGCCAGCAGCGCGGCGCCCGCGAGCCCTGCGGCCAACAGCCGTCGCCGCATCGCCATCACAGCTTGACGCGCAGGCGCTTGAGCGTTTCCTGCAGCGTCTCGTTCTCGGCATCGACCAGCGCGGCCTCTCGCCAGATCGCCATCGCGCGGTCGCGGTTGCCGGCAGCCCAGAGCACCTCGCCCAGGTGAGCGCCGATCTCGGCATCGGGGCGTCGCTGGTAGGCCGTCTCGAGAATCTTGATGGCCTCGGCCGTGTTGCCGAGACGGAATTCGACCCAGCCGAGGCTGTCGGCGATGAACGGGTCCTGTGGCGCGAGCTCGACCGCCTTTCGGATCAGCGTGCGGGCCTCTTCGAGCCGGATCTTGCGATCCGCGAAGGAATAGCCCAGGGCGTTGTACGCGTTCTGGTTCTCCGGCTTCAAGGCGATCTGCCGGCGCAGCAGCCGCTCCATCTCGTCGAGCCGGTTGATCTTCTCCGCCATCATGGCCTGGTCGTAGATGAGGTCCGTGTCGTCCGGGGTGTCGGCACTCGCCTTGGCCAGCATGTCGTAGGCGGCCTGGTATTGCTTGGCGTCGCGCAGCAATTGCACTTCGGCCTGGAACTTCCGCTTGGCGTCGTCGGGCGTGCGCTCGGGCAGCGCGCGGATCAACTCGCGGGCCTGTTGCATCTTGCCCTGGCGCGCCAGCAGGCCGGCGCGTCGCATCTGCACGACCTGCGCGTCGTCGGTGCTGTCGACGCGGCCGAGCCACTTGTCGGCCTCGGCGAAGTCCTTGCGTCGCTCGGCCAGTTGCGACAGCAGCAGGTACGCCTGGGTTACGCCCCGTCGGCCTTCGTCGGCGGTCGGCAGGGGCTCGACCAGGGCCAGGTAGCGTTTGATCGACGCTTCGGCCTGGGCGTCTTGTCGGCTCTGGGCCTGCAGGCTCCCGAGCAGGATCCATGGGCCGGGCAGCTCGGGCTTGTCACGGGTCAGGGCGGAGAGTTCGACGGTGGCGTCGGTGTAGCGGCGCGCTTCCATCAGTTCGCGGGCGTAGGCCACGCGCAGATCCGGCAAGGCGTTCGGCGTGGCGAGGTAGCGCTTGACCAGCGGCTCCGCCAGGGGGCGGTCGGCGTCCATCAGTTCGAGGGCGAGCAGCGGTGGTGCGTCGGACGACGGGTCGGCCTGCTGGCCCTGGATGGCCGCTTCGAGGGCGCCGGTCGGGTCACCGGCAGCCAGGCGCAGCCGGCCGACCGTGGCCCACGCGAAGCCGGCGGTGTCGGGGTTCTTGAGGTCGTCGACCAGCGCGCGCTCGACCACGGCGGCGGCCTGCTTCTTGTCGTTCGCACGGGCATAGGTCCGTGCGATGACGGTCATCAGGAACGGCCGCTCGGGCAGCGGCGTCGCGGCGATCTCGACGCGCAGCGGCTCGGCCGTCTCGTCGATGCGGTTGAGCGCAATGAGGATCTGCAGCTCGAAGCGGCGCGCCTCGCGGGAGTTCGGCACGCTCTCCTTCCACGTGCGGGCGGCCGCCAATGCCGCCTCGCCCGAGCGCGCCTGCAGCGCGATTTCGACCGCTCGCTGGAACAGTGCGGGGTCGCGTGTGCGCTGCGCGGCGTCGAGGACGAGCGCGTAGCCGGCCCCCGGGTCGCCCGAGCGCGCCGTGATCTCGCCCACGAGCACCTCGTAGAAAAGCTCGGCGCTGAGGGCCGAGGCCTTGGCTGTCTCGGCTGCGGTCGCTTTCGGCGCGGGGCGCGTCGGTTCGACGATCGGTGCCGGGCTGGTCGGCTCGGCCGCGGGCGGTGTCGCCGCAGGAATGGGGGGGGTGGTCGGTTGGGCCTGCGCGGCGGCGGCGATCAGGGCGACGGAGAGGGCCGCCGCAAGGCGGAGTCGGCGGGGCAGTGGGGTCATTGAAGTCATATTAATCCAAGGCTTTCGGTGTGAGCGCCCGCGGGTCATCCGGTTCCCCGGTCGCGCTTTCATGGCACGCTCGACCCATGCCAGAACTCCCCGAAGTCGAAGTCACCCGTCGCGGCTTTGCCGACCGTATCGCAGGCGCCCGCATCGAGGCGGTGCGCATGGGCAAGCCCCTGCGCTGGGGGCTGGGCGTCGCCCCCGAAAGCCTGGTCGGCCGCACCGTTCAGACGGTGCGGCGGCGTGGCAAATACCTGCTGGTGGACCTCGACGCCGGCCTCCTGCTGCTTCATCTGGGCATGTCGGGCAGCCTGCGCTTCGACGCCGCGCTGCCCTCACCCGGATCGCACGACCACTTCGACCTGGTCACCAGCCGCGGCACGCTGCGGCTGAACGACCCGCGGCGGTTCGGGGCCGTCGTGCACGTCGAGGACGAAAGCTCGCCGCTGGCGATCAAGCTGCTCGGCGGCCTGGGCATGGAGCCGCTGGGCGACGGCTTCGACTTCGAGGCCTTCCATGCCGGGCTGCGAAAGCGCCAGGCGGCCATCAAGCAGGTGCTGCTGGCTGGCGACGTGGTGGTGGGCGTGGGCAACATCTATGCCTCCGAGGCGCTGTTTGTGGCGGGCATCCGGCCGACGCTGGCCGCCTCGCGCATCAGCCGGCCGCGCGCGCTGCGCTTGCATGCGGCGGTGCGCGACATCCTGGCCCGGGCGGTGGAAACGGGGGGAAGCACCTTGCGGGACTTTTCCAACGTCGATGGCCAGAGCGGCTACTTCCAGCTCGAAGCCACGGTCTACGGACGGGGTGGGCAACCGTGCCGGGTGTGCGGCGCACCCATCCGGCAGATTCGGCAAGGACAGCGTTCGACCTACTTTTGCCCGAACTGCCAGAAATACTGAGCAAGCGTCGCCGTTGGACGACGGCGTACCGACAGGCCCGATGCTATATTTTGAAAGCTTCACTTACAGCATTCACCCTTGACCCCTTCCTTCAACCAGCAGTTCGACCAGCACGGTGCCTGGCGGCGCAGTTTCGCGAAGCGCCTCAAGTGGCTGTCCGGCTGGCTCGACGAGAACGAGCTGCTGGACCAGGCCGTAGCCGAGCGACTGAAGGAGCTCGAGGCGCAGATGCGCACGAGCAAGGTCATGGTCGCTTTCGTCGCGGAGTTCTCCCGCGGCAAGTCGGAGCTGATCAACGCGATCTTCTTCGCCGGTTATGGTCGACGCATCATGCCGGCGAGCGCGGGCCGCACCACCATGTGCCCGACCGAACTCGGCTACGACGCCGAACAGCCGCCCAGCCTGCGCTTGCTGCCGATCGAGACACGGCTGGAGCCGCACACGCTCATGCATTGGCGCGAGGAGCCCGCGCGCTGGACCGACGTGTCGGTCGATGTCGAAGACGCCGAAAGCCTGTCGGCGGCGATGGCCAAGGTGGCCGAGGTCCGCTGGGTGCCGCTGGCCGAGGCGCGCGCGCTGGGCTTCTGGAGCGACGACGCGCCGGACGACAACCCCATGCCCGACGACCAGGGCCGGGTCGAGATTCCGCGCTGGCGCCATGCGGTACTGAACATGCCGCACCCGCTGCTCGAGCAGGGGTTGATCATTCTCGACACGCCCGGCCTCAATGCCATCGGCGCCGAGCCCGAACTCACGGTCAGCCTGATTCCCCAGGCACACGCGGTGGTCTTCATCCTGGGGGCGGACACCGGCGTGACGCGCTCCGACATGTCGATCTGGCGCGAGCACCTGATCACCGAAGGGCCGGCCAGCGAGACACGCATCGTGGTGCTCAACAAGATCGACACGTTGTGGGACACGCTCAGCACGCCGGCTCAGATCGACGCGCAGATCGAACGTCAGCGCAAGGGCGCGGCCGAGATCCTCGGCGTGCCGCTGCCGCAGGTGCTGCCGGTGTCGGCGCAGAAGGGCCTGCAGGCAAAGATCCGGCGCGATGACCCGCTGTTGCGGGCCAGCCGCCTGCCGGGGCTGGAGCAGGTGCTGGGCGAGGGGCTGCTCGGCAAGCGCGAAACCATGCTGCGGCTGGCGGTCGACGCCAGCATCGGTGCGCTGCGGGCCGAGGCCTCGCGCATCATCAACGTGCGCCAGCGCGACCTGTCCGAGCAGGTGCTGGAATTGCAGGGCCTGCGTGGCAAGAACGCCTCCGTGATCCGTCACATGCGCTCGCGCATCGAGCAGGAGCAGACCGAGTTCGAGACCAGCAACGTGCGCATCCTGGCGGTGCGTTCGGTTCAGGGAAAGCTGCTGCGCGAGGTGTACGCGGTGCTCGGCAGCACCGCGCTCAAGGCCGACATGGGCCATCTGGCAGCTGCGTTGAAGCGGCCGGGCATCAAGTTGAGCGTGCGCAAGGTGTACGCCGAGACCTTCGATGCGCTGCGCAACAACCTGCGCGAAGTGCAGGCGACGACCGGTGAGATCCAGTCGATGTTGCATGCCACCTTCCGCCAACTCAATGCCGAGCACGGCTTCACGCTGCAGGCGCCGGCCGAGCCCGACCTGAGCAGTTTCGGGGAGCAGCTCACGCAGATCGAGCAAAGCCATATCCATTACCTGGGCGTCGGCAACCTGCTGAAGCTGGCGCAGGCCGACTTCTGCGACAAGCTGGTGCGCGCGCTGTCGAGTCGTCTGCGCGTGGTCAACGAAGCGGCCATGACCGAGGTCGAACGCTGGAGCAAGGGTGCCGGCGCCCAGCTCGATGCCCAGCTCAAGGAGCGCCGGCGCAATTTCGGTCGTCGGCTCGAATCGGTCGAACGCATCCAGGGCGCGGCCGGCAACCTCGATGAACGTCTGGCGGAAATCGCCGCGCAGGACAGCGGCCTGACCGAGCTCCAGCAGCGGCTCAACGAACTCACGTCGCTGCTGACCAGCAATGACGCGCCGGCCGCCGTGGCTGTTGTCAGTGCGGCCTGAGGGCCTTGCGCCGGCGACCGTCACGGTCGCCGGGCCCGACGACGGGTTCGCCGCACAGATCGTCGCTTGGCAACGCACGCATGGCCGCAGCACCTTGCCCTGGCAGAACACGCACGACCCGTACCGCGTGTGGCTGTCCGAGGTGATGTTGCAGCAGACCCAGGTGAGCACGGTGCTGGGCTACTTCGACCGTTTCCTCGCTCGCTTTCCCGATGTGCGCGCGCTCGCCGAAGGCAGCGAAGACGAGGTCTTCGGCCTGTGGAGCGGCCTTGGCTATTACAGCCGCGCCCGCAACATGCACCGCTGCGCGCAGGATGTCGTGGCGCGCTTCGGCGGCGAGTTCCCGCAGACCGCGGCCGAGCTGGTGACGCTGCCCGGCATCGGGCGCTCCACCGCCGCGGCGATCGCGGCCTTCTGCTTCGGCGAGCGCGTGGCCATCCTCGACGGCAACGTCAAGCGCGTGCTCACGCGGGTGCTCGGCTTCGGCGGTGATCTGGCGTCGAGCGCACAGGAGCTCGCGTTGTGGGACTGCGCCACCGCATTGCTGCCGCCGGAAGGCGAGAGAGCCGATATCGCGCGCTACACCCAGGGCGTGATGGACCTGGGCGCGACGATCTGCCTGTCGCGCAAGCCCAGCTGCATGCTGTGCCCGGTCAACGAGATGTGCGTGGCACGGCGCGAAGGCGCGCCCGAGCGCTACCCGGTGAAGACGCGCAAGCTGCGCCGCAGTTCGCAGTCGTTGTGGATGCTGCAGGCCGACGATGGCCAGGGCCGCGTGTGGCTCGAGAAGCGGCCCGCGCGCGGCATCTGGGCCGGGCTCTATGGCCTGCCGGTTTTCGACAGCCGCGAGGCCTTGCTCGACGTGCTGGAGGCGGCCGAGCGCGAGACGGCGGTCGATGCGCCCGCTTTTCTGCACGTGCTCACGCACAAGGACCTGCATCTGCATCCTGTGCAGGTGGCGGCGGGCGGACTATCGTTCGGCGAACAGGGCCGTTGGTTCTCGCCTGCGGAGTGGTCGGCGCTCGGCTTGCCCGCACCGGTGCGCAAGCTGCTCCTCGCCGCCTCAGGTTCTTAGCTCCCGTCCAGCTCCCGGTGTCGCTTGAGGGCAGCCCAGCGCGCGCCGAAGCCGCGCGCGAGCTGTTCCACCAAAAACACCGACCGGTGCTGGCCGCCGGTGCAGCCGATCGCGACGGTGACATAGCTGCGGTGGTCCTGCGCCAGGGCGTCTAGCCAGCGCGCGAGGAACTGCTCGATGTCGCCGTACATTCGCGCCACGTCTTCGTGCTCGCGCAGCCAGTCGATCACCAGCTGGTCGCGGCCGGTCAGCGCGCGCAGGTTGGGCACATAGTGCGGGTTGGGCAGCATGCGCACGTCGAAGACGTAGTCGGCATCGAGCGGCACGCCGCGCTTGAAGGCGAAGGACTCGAAGACCAGCGTCAACGCGCTCTGCGGCGCCGAGATCAGCGCCTTCACGTAGCTCTGCAATTGGGCCGGCCGGATGATGCTGGTGTCGATCACGTCGGCGCCGTCGCGCAGGTCGGCCAGCAACTCGCGTTCGAGGTCGATCGACTGGATCAGCACGCGTTGCTGCTCCGGCGCATCGGTGCGTGGCTCGCCGCGCGAGAGCGGGTGGCGGCGACGCGTTTCCGAATAGCGCCGCACCAGCGCGTCGGTGGTCGAGTCGAGGAAGAGCGAGCGCAGCGCCACGCCCTCGCGCTTGAGCGTCTCGAGCTGCTGCGGCACGATCGGTAGCGACACGCCGCTGCGCACGTCCATCGCGATGGCGACGTGCGTCGCACCCTGCTCACGCTGCAGGGCAATGAAGGGCATGAGCAGTTCGGGCGGGAGGTTGTCGACGCAGTAGTAGCCCGCGTCTTCGAGCGCATGCAGCGCGACCGACTTGCCCGAGCCGGACATGCCGGTGATCAGGACAAGCGCCAGCCCGTCGGTGCCCGTGCTTTCCGGCGCGTCGATCATTCGGCCTCCACGCGCTGCCGGCCGAGCATCTCGCGCGCATGCGCCAGCGAGGTGGCCGACGGGCGTTCACCGCCGAGCATGCGCGCGATCTCGCGGGCGCGTGCGTCAGCGTCGAGCGCGGACACGCCGCTTTCGGTGCGCGGCGTCGTGCTGCCATCCGCCGTGGTCTGCCGCTTGGCCACCAGCAGGTGATGGTCGGCGCAGGCGGCAACCTGCGGCAGATGGGTGACGGCCAGCACCTGGCGGTCACGCCCCAGCTGTTGCATCAAGCGGCCGACGGTCTCGGCCACCGCGCCGCCAACGCCGGCGTCCACCTCGTCGAAGATCAGCGTCTGCGCGGTGCCGAGCTCGCTCGTCGTGACCGCGATGGCGAGCGCGACGCGCGAGAGCTCGCCGCCCGAGGCGACCTTGCCGATCGGGCGGGGCGTGCTGCCCGGATGGCCGCTGACCAGGAAAGCGACTTCTTCCAAACCTACGCGGCCCGGTTGCGGCAGCGCCTGCAGCGCCACTTCGAAGCGACCGCCCTGCATGCCGAGTCCCTGCATCGCCTGCGTCACCGACTGCGAGAGCTTGGGTGCCGCCTGCTTGCGGACCTTGCCCACCGCCTTCGCCTCCTTCAGGTACGCCTGTTGCGCGGCCTGCGCGCTGCGTTCGAGCGCATCGAGGTCGCTCTGCGCGTCGAGCGCCTGCAGTTCGGCCTGCCAGCCGGCGAACAGCGCGGGCAGTTCGTCAGGGCTGCGCTTGTAGCGACGTGCGAGCGACATCCACAGCCCCATGCGCTCGTCGAGCTCGGCCAGGTGTTGCGGGTCGGCGTCGGCGTGGCGGAGGTAGCCGTGCAGCGAGTGCGCCGCGTCGGCCGCCTGCGCGATGCTGGAGGCCAACACCTCGGCCAGCGTCTTGAATTCAGGCTCGATGTGCTCGCAGCCCTGCAGGAGGCCAAGCGCGCGGTTGAGGCCGACGAGCCCGCCCTGGTCGTCGTCCTCGAGTGCGGCGCGGGCGCCTTCGGCGGCGTCGATCAAGGCCTGTGCGTTCGAGATACGCGTGTGGTTCGTCGACAGCTCGTCCCACTCGTTCTCGCCGGGCGCCAGCTTCGCGACTTCGGCGATCTGCCACTGGAGCCGCTCGCGTTCGCGCTGCAGCGAATCCTGCGCGGCGCGGGCGCCGTCGAGTGCGGCCTGCGCCTGGCGCCAGGTCTGCCAGGCGGCGTCGAGCGCGTCGGTGCGCACGCCGGCATAGGCGTCGAGCAGACCGCGCACCGCGTCGGGCCGGGTCAGGCTCTGCCAGGCGTGCTGGCCGTGGATGTCGAGCAGGTGGTCACCGAGTTCACGCAGCTGCGTGGCGGTGGCCGGGCTGCCGTTGATCCAGCCGCGGCTGCGGCCCTGCAGGTCGACGGTGCGGCGCAGCAGCAGCGAATCTCCAGCCTCGAAGCCGCCTTCGTCGAGCCAGGCGGCCAGGGCCGGGTCGGCATCGAATTCGGCGCTCACGTCGAGCCGCTCGGCGCCTTCGCGGACCGCACCCGCGTCGGCCCGGTTGCCCAGGGCCAACTGCAGGGCATCGATGAGGATCGACTTGCCGGCGCCGGTCTCCCCGGTCAGCACGGTGAAGCCGGTGGACAGGTCGATGTCGAGCGCGCGCACGATCACGAAGTCGCGCAGCGCGATGCGTCGCAGCGCCATCAGGAACCTCCCTCGTTCCAGTGCAGCTTCTTGCGCAAGGTGTCGAAGTAGCTCCAGCCACGCGGGTGCAGGAAGCGCACGCGGTAGTCGGAACGGCGCACCACCACGCGGTCGCCGATCTCGACGGACGCGAGCGACTGCATGTCGAAGTTCGCGCTGGCGTCGCGGCCGGACACCAACTCGATCGAGATCTCGTCGGCGTCCGGCAGAAGAATAGGGCGGTTCGACAAGGTGTGCGGCGCGATCGGCACCAGCACCCAGCCCGGGATCGACGGATGCATCAGCGGGCCGCCTGCCGACAGCGAATAGGCGGTCGAGCCGGTGGGCGACGCGATGATCAGGCCGTCCGCGCGCTGGTTCGCCACGAAGTGGCGCCCGACCGACACGCGCAACTCGACCATGCCCGAGGTCGCGCCGCGGTTGACCACCACGTCGTTCATCGCGAGTGCGTCGAACACGCAGGCGCCTTCGCGGATCACTTGCGCGTGCAGCAGGCTGCGGTGGTCTTCCTCGTATTCGCCCGCCAGCATCGGCACCAGCGTGGCCTGGTAGTTGTCGAGCGGGATGTCGGTGATGAAACCCAGCCGGCCGCGGTTGATGCCGATCAGCGGCACACCGTATGGGGCGAGCTGCCGCCCGATGCCGAGCATGGTGCCGTCGCCACCGACCACCAGGCCCAGGTCGCAGCGTTCGCCGATCTCTTCGACCGTCAGCGCCGTGTAGCGGCTGCCGTGCAGTTCGTCGGCCGTTGAGCGCTCGAGTGAAACCTCGCAGCCCTGCGATTCGAGGAACGCGCCGATCTCCGCCATGATGTGGTCATCCGGTGCGCCGGACGACGCCCGTCGGCCGGACGCCTGGTATTTGCCAATGAGGGCGACATGCCGGAAGCGCGAGGTCATCTACAAATTACAACACTAAAATCAAACGATGCTGGACGACCGTGCCAAGTTGCTGCTCAAGACGCTGGTCGAGCGGTACATCGCCGAGGGGCAGCCTGTGGGGTCACGCACGCTCTCGCGCGCGTCGGGGCTCGAACTCTCGCCCGCGACCATTCGCAACGTCATGTCGGACCTCGAGGCGCTGGGGCTCATCACGAGCCCGCACACCTCGGCCGGGCGCATCCCGACGGCACGTGGTTACCGGCTCTTCGTCGACACCATGCTGACCGCCCAGCGCGACCAGTTGCCCGCGCCGAGCCTTCCCCCCGACCAGCCGCAGAAGGTGATCGCCAATGCGGCGAACCTGCTGTCGAGCCTCTCGCAATTCGTCGGCGTGGTGATGGCGCCGCGTCGCACGTCGGTGTTCAAGCAGATCGAGTTCCTGCGGCTGTCGGACCGGCGGCTGTTGGTGATCATCGTCTCGCCCGATGGCGATGTGCAGAACCGCGTCATCTTCCCCGAGTCGGACTACTCGCAGTCGCAACTGGTCGAGGCCGCCAACTACATCAATGCGCACTACGCCGGTCTCACGATCGAGCAGGTGCGCGATCGGCTGCAGTCCGAAGTCGAGAAGCTGCGCAGCGAGATCGGGTCGCTCATGCAGGCGGCGATGAAGGCCAGCTCGGAAGTCATGACCGAGTCGCAGGACGACGTCGTGATCTCCGGCGAACGCAACCTGCTGTCGGTGAGCGACTTCTCCAGCGACATGGGCCAGCTGCGGCGCGCCTTCGACCTCTTCGAGCAGAAGGCGCAGCTCATGCGGCTGCTCGACGTATCGAGCAAGGCCGAAGGGGTGCGCATCTTCATCGGGGGCGAGAGCCAGGTGGTGCCCTTCGAGGAGCTGTCCATCGTCAGCGCAAACTACGAAGTGGACGGCCAGGTCGTCGGCACGCTGGGGGTGATCGGCCCCACGCGCATGCCCTACGACCGCATGATCCAGATCGTCGACATCACGTCGCGGCTGGTGACCAACGCGCTGAGCCACCGCAAGCCCTGAGCCCTGAGGACAGCGCCCACTAGAATCCCCGACGCGTGGGCCGTTAGCTCAGTTGGTTAGAGCAGCGGACTCATAATCCGTTGGTCGATGGTTCAAGCCCATCACGGCCTACCACCGCACAAGCCTTATGTTAGTTGAAGGTTTTGCTATCAAATGGGTAGCAAACCCTTTTTATTTGGTTGTCATTTTCCGACGATGTACTGGTGGATGTAAGGGAATTTTGAGGTCGCACGATGTTGTCGCAACTCCACGAGATCGCCGTGCGGGGCTGCAGTGGACGTCGACTGCGACTGTGGCGGGCGATGTGGTGACCACTCGCGTGCTGCGCTTGCTTGCTGCCTCGGTCTTCGTGCTGCTGGTCTTGCCCGTCGCCGCGCAACTTACGGTCTACCGCTGCGAGACGAACGGCAAGGTCGCCTACTCCGATGCCCGGTGCGTCGGCGCGGACACTTTAGGTGAATAATTGGTCGCCGGTCCCATTCAAAAAGAAGATATGAGTGCCTGTAGCCAGACATCCCGCGCCATTAACAACCAAGACACGTGGTCGACTGCTGCCAAGATAATTCCCCCAACTCATAGGGGCCGAAAACCCCACCTACGTTACAACTCTGGACAATCTTCATGAGCAACTGCAAGCTCACGTTCGTCTGCGCCAAGCAGTGGGAAGAGTTGCATGGTGCTAATGACCCCGCAGTCCGCTATTGCAACGAATGCAAGACCAACGTACACGCAGTCACCACCGCTGCCGAATTTGATCAACACAGCGCTCAAGGCCACTGCGTCGCGCTCCTTTTCGAAGATATTGCATGCACTGTTGGGATTCCCGACTGGCCGGAGCGAACCGATGTCGACTTTGACCCGATCTTTTATCGACCGATCTCAGAACTCCAAGAACTGCCCGTTTTGACGCTGGGCGCGCTAGAAAAATTTGAACGCATTGGTGACCTTGTCGGTTGCACAGAGGTGCGAGTGTGGCGGCTCTTGGGCCGATCGGATGAGGCATTGCGTTTAGTGAAAGAGGAACTTGCCAGTAGAGGACTCACGCTCGGCATGAATCTCAAGGGTTGGAATTAGAGCTATCGCCGCTTATTCGTCGATTGCTCGCGCGGCCTAGCTCGGCAGATGACGACTAAGACATCTTGCCGCGGCTTGTTGTACGCTGGTGTTCGCTCATCCTCGACCGCTTGACGTTGGGCATCGTGGGAGGTTGCTCAACCGCTGCTGCCCTGAGTGCTTGCTATTGGCGGTGGTACGTTTCGACGGGGTCGGCGGTTCTCTTTTTTAAGGGAGGGCGAATTCAAAGGTCTTCGAAGCTCGACGTCGACGTCCCTGCGCAACGTCAGTAGCTCAATCCCACCGCATTGCCTTTGGCCCAGCGGCTCTCCCAATGCGCCAAGTAGGTGGCGGCCACCGTCGGATTGCTCCAGACGACCAGCACGTTCTCGGAGTTTGACGTTGCCGCTGCCTGGCTGTAGTTGAACGAGCCGGTTTGCGTGTGCTGACCGTCGACCACGATGTACTTGTCGTGGTGGATCGCATATGACGAGATCACGCGGGTCGGGATGTCTGCGCCAACGACCAGGTTCATGGCGGCGATGTTGGACTTGCCACGGTTTCCCTTATCGTCGATCAGCACGCGGACATCGACGCCACGCCGTTTGGCGCTGATGAGTGCGCGAACGATCGGTGGGGATGTGAACGAGTAAGCAGCAAGGCGCAGGCTTTTGTGTGCGCTGTCGATGACCTTGATGATCAATGCTTCTGAGCCTGCCTTGGGCGAGAAAGCGACTTCAACCTGCGGTTGAGATGACGGGTGACCTGCGGTGGTGGCGCAGCCGGTCAGGATGACGGCCAGCACTGCGGCGAGGAGTGCGCGGGGAAGCGTGAACGAGGATGAAGGCATAGGGAAGTGTGGCTTGGTCGCTTGGAGCCGCCGCTGTTGGCGTAGCAAGCGGGTGACCTGCGCTAGTGATTCTCGGCGCTGGTTCCGACGGGGCGGAGCCATTCGATGGCCGCTTGAGCGGGCGTCATTCGGGCAAAGCGCTCGTCATGCAGCAACTTGCCGGCGATCTCCTCCAATTGCACAGGATCGACCGTGCGCCAGCGCTGCTGCAGCCGGTGCGCGCAGGCAGCAATCCATATTTCTGCGCTGAGTTCGACAGGTGGTGCGTCCATGCCCTGATGCTAGCCATATACTGGATGCATGTACAGTATTCCGTCGTCCGCGTGCCCCGCCGCCATCGAGCCTGGCGTGCTGCCGCTGCCCGTGGTGGAAGGCAAGCTGCGCGCTGGCTTCCCTTCACCGGCTGACGATTTCGCGATCAAACGGCAGGATCTGAATGACCTGCTGATCACGCACCCGCTTGCTACGTTCTATTGGCAGGTCAGTGGTCTTTCAATGGTCGAGGCGGGCATTGGTGATGGTGACCTGCTGGTGGTGAATCGCGCCATTACTCCGGTGCATCGGCACATCGTGGTGGCTCAGGTGGATGGCGACTTCACTGTGAAGTACCTCTACAAACGCAGCGGGCGCATCAAGCTCACGACGGCCAACCCGACCTATCCCGAGATCACGTTCAAGGAGGGGCAACAGCTTGTCATTTGCGGGGTGGTGACGGCGGCGATCAAGCGCTTTGTGAGGTAGGGATCCGTCGTGTACGCGCTGGTCGACGGCAACAACTTCTATGTCTCCTGCGAGCGGGTGTTCCGCCCCAGCCTCCTGGGTCGTCCGGTCATCGTGCTGAGCAACAACGATGGGTGCGCGATCGCGCGCAGCAACGAGGCCAAGGCGCTGGGGATTGCGATGGGTGCGCCGTGGCACCTGATCCAGCGGTCGTTACCCGACGCGGGGGTGGTGGCGCTGAGCGCCAACTTCACCTTGTATGGCGACATGAGCAATCGGATGATGGCGATCGCCGCGGGGCTGGGTCCGGGGCAGGAGATTTACAGCGTCGAACCTGTACCTAAAGTTGGCATAGATGCATCGTAAACTGCGTTTTTTCGAGGTCAAGAGGGACTAACAAGAACTATGCAATTCGCGCGCAGATGCATAGTTGTGGGAGCTGCAGGTCCGAGGTTCTACCAGCTTGGGCTTTCAGCACAGAGCGGCCGCGATGGCCGTGGGCGTTGGGCTTGCCCGCGGCCAAGCCGCGATGTCGGACGTTGGGCAGAGGCTATCAGTGGCATCTTGCTGCTTGGCATCGGCCCCTTCATCCCGTCCGAGCACCCAACAGCTCCGTGCGCTTGCGCCTACTGCTTCAAGGAACTGCTGCACTAGTGGGTGCCGTGAATATGTCTGCGCACAGGGTTTTCGGTCGAAGCCGATACCTCAGTAGAGAGCTCTTTGAGGATTCCGCAGCAACTCGCGGCATTCGACTCGGCACACTGCTCGCGCAGAGCTTTCAGCTGCTTTTCAAGTAACTTTAGTTCGCGGATACGGTCGGCGACATGCCCGATGTGCTCATCCAGCAGTTCGTTGACGCCCTCACAGTTCTCCTGTGGCGTCTCCTTGAAACGCAGAAGGGCGCGGATCTCGCCAAGCGCCATGTCGAGCGATCTGCAGTGCCGGATGAAGATGAGCCGCTCGATGTGCTCGTCTCCATAGAACCGGTAATTGTTCTCGGTGCGTCGCGGCGCCGGTAGAAGCACCTCGCGCTCGTAAAAACGGATGTTTTCAACGCTTGTGCCTGTCGCCTTCGCCAGTTCGCCGATCTTCATTTGGCCTCCAATAAGCGTTGACTCTATACCCACTCCAGGGTTTCCAATACGCTCATGTCTAAATTCCCGCTTACCACCCCCGCGATTCCTGCTGCTGAGGACTGCTGCGCGGAGGCATCGTGCTCCGCAGCGTCTTCAGTGACCACCGGCGCCTCGTCCACGACCCAAGTTTCCGGGGCTGCACCAGAGGTAGCCGCGAACAGCGACTGTTGCGCCGCGGACGCTTGCTGCGCCCCTACGGCGAAGGGAGTTGCGGCGGCCACGGCAATCCCTGCTGGCGCCAGCGTGTTTCGCATTCCCGCTATGGACTGCGCTGTCGAAGAGAGCGACATCCGAAGGGCGTTGGATAAGGTTGACGGCATCCGCAGCGTCAACTTTCAGCTGGGAGCGCGCACTTTGGCGATCCAGGCCTCGGAGGACGTTGTCGCAGTTGCGGTCGCGGCCATTCGCAAGGCCGGTTACGAGCCCACCCCCGTCAAAGTCGGTGCGGAGACCGACGCTGAGCACGATGACGACCATGACCACGACCATGGGGCGGGCGTAAAGCGCCTCGGCGCAGCTCTGGTCCTCGCCATCGGCGCGGAGGCCCTTCACTATTTTTCGAGCGATACGCCCGGTTTGAAATACGCCGGGTTGGTCGTTGCGGTGATTGCCATCGCGCTGTCTGGCGTGGAAACCTATACCAAGGGCATGAAGGCGCTCGTCCGCGGCCGTCTGAACATCAATGCGCTGATGAGCGTTGCGGTGACGGGGGCATTTTTCATCGGCCAGTGGCCGGAAGCGGCCATGGTGATGGCCCTGTACGCCATCGCCGAGCTGATCGAAGCTCGGGCGGCAGATCGTGCGCGCAACGCCATCAAGGGCTTGATCGCCCTGGCTCCTGAGGAAGCGGACGTGCTTCAGTCGGACAAGAGTTGGAAGGCCGTTGCCTCGAAAAGCGTTCCTCTAGAAGCTGTCGTTCGGATCCGACCTGGTGAGCGGGTGCCGCTGGACGGCATCGTCACGGAAGGACGCAGCGCTGTGAACCAGGCGCCTGTGACAGGGGAAAGCCTGCCGGTCGACCGCACGGTTGGCGACCCGGTGTATGCCGGCACGATCAATGAGACGGCCGAGCTGCAGTTCCGGGTGACTGCTGCCGCCTCCGACACCACGTTAGCCCGGATCATCCACGCGGTCGAGGAGGCGCAAGGCACGCGCGCTCCCACGCAGCGTTTCGTCGACCGCTTTGCTGCCATCTACACGCCCGCCGTCTTCGCCATCGCCGTTATCGTCGCTGTGGCGAGCCCATTGCTGTTCGGTATGGCTTGGCTGGACGCGATCTACAAGGCACTGGTCTTGCTCGTCGTTGCGTGTCCATGTGCGCTCGTCATCTCTACGCCTGTCACGGTGGTCAGCGCCTTGGCATCTGCCGCACGTCGGGGCATCCTCATCAAAGGGGGAACGTACCTTGAGGAGGCGCGCAATCTCAAGGCCTTGGCCCTGGACAAGACAGGCACCGTCACCGAAGGAAAGCCGAAGCTCGTGGAGTGGCGGTCATTGCGCGGCGCAGAGGACAAGGATTCCATCGGGCGCATTGGCATGAGTTTGGCCGATCGTTCCGACCATCCTGTGTCCAAGGCGATCGCCAAGGGCTTGGCGCTGCCGATGAGCGACGTTTCGTCGTTCACGGCCCTGGCAGGCCGCGGTACAGAGGGAGTGATCGGAGGGCGAAAGTACGCCCTGGGCAACATTCGCCTCATTCAAGAGCGAGGCATGAAATCGCCGGAGCTCGAAGCGGAGTTGAAGGCCCATGAGGAGCAGGGCCGCACCGTCACGCTGCTAGCGGACGACGACGGCGTCCTGGCGATCTTCGCCGTGGCCGACACGATCAAGGAATCATCGAAGCAGGCAGTTGCTGAGTTGAAGGCGTTGGGCGTTACACCAGTCATGCTCACGGGCGACAACGCAGCGACAGCCAAGACTATCGCCGCCCAAGCTGGTATCGATCAGGTGCTCGGCAACTTGCTGCCCGAGGACAAGCTGGCTCAGATACAGCAGCTCAAAACCCGTTACGGGATGACCGGTATGACGGGCGACGGCATCAACGACGCCCCTGCGCTTGCGCAGTCGGATATCGGGTTCGCGATGGGCGGAATGGGCACGGACATTGCAATGGAGGCGGCCGACGTGGTGGTCATGAACGATGACCTGCGCCGCATTCCCGAGACGATCCGCCTTTCCCGCAAGACCCACACCGTGCTGATGCAAAACATCTCTCTCGCCTTGGGCATCAAGGCGGTGTTCATGGTGCTCGCCATTCTTGGCACCGCCACCATGTGGATGGCCGTCTTTGCTGACATGGGGGCCACCCTGCTGGTGGTTGCAAACGGTCTGCGGCTCATGAAGGTGAAAACCGAGGCCTGATCCTTGGCAGGCACTGCATCGCGATGATGCAGTGCCATTCGTGGGAATAAGCCCCTCTCGATGGTTGAACGAAAATCCTTGTCGTTCTTATTTAGGTTGAAGATGAAGCGCTTGCTGCTGGTGTTATCGGTGTGGCTGTATTTTTGGGGCGCTGCAGTAGCGCAGACACCATCGTCAGGCGCTGAAGAGGGTCCCCGCCAGCTATGGCAGCTGCTGGACTATGTGGCCGTGGATTACGGCGGTGCCGTTGAAAAGGGCGCTGTCGTCAGCGAATCCGAGTACGCGGAAATGCGTGACTTCACGGCCAACGCGGTGACCCAAGCGCGCACACTTCCAGCGCACGCTTCCAAGGACGCGGTGATCGCCGCAGCCGCCAAGCTGCAGGAGGCGGTCACCAACAAGGCCGATGGAGTCGAAGTGGCTCGACTGGCACACGAGGCGGAAGCGCTCTTGATTGCGGCCTACCCCATCCCCGTCGCACCAAAAGCGCTGCCGGATCTGAAGCGCGGCGCCGCGCTCTTCCAGGCGCAATGCGCATCCTGTCACGGCACAACAGGTGGCGGGGACGGACCTCTGGCTGCGCAGCTGGACCCGCCACCGATTGCCTTCACGGACCGTGAGCGCGCTCGCTCGCGAAGCCTCATGGCGCTCTACCAGGTCGTCTCCCAAGGCGTCACCGGCACATCGATGCCGAGTTTTGCCACGCTGCCTGACGAGGACCGATGGGCGCTGGCGTTCTTTGCCGGAACGCTCTCTTATGACAGCAGCATGCGTGAGCGTGGCGAGCAACTATGGAAGCAAGATCCTGCTGCACGGAAGACATTCCCCGACCTCGCTGCCGTGACCACGACCACCGAGGCGGCGGCTGCCGGTAAATTCGCCCCGGATGCGGCGAGGGACATCACCGCCTTCCTGCGCAGCCAACCTGATGCAGCGTCGGCGGCCGGCAACGCCAGCGGGCTAGCACTGTCTCGCACCCGCCTGGAGGAAAGCCTGGCGGCCATCCGTAAGGGCGACAAGGCCACTGCAACGCGTTTGGCGCTCTCGGCCTACCTGGACGGCTTCGAGCCCCTGGAGCCCTCGCTGGGCGCGCGCAACAAGGCGCTCCTCACCGAAGTTGAAAACGGCATGCTGGCCTATCGCTCGGCGATCGCCAATGGCACGCTGGCTCAGACCGAGGCAGCTGCACAGAAGCTCGACTATCTTTTTGCCGAGGTGGAGAAGGAGCTGGGCGGCCAAGCGGCCGAGCCGCTCACCACCTTCCTGGGTTCGCTCACCATCCTGCTTCGCGAGGGCCTTGAGGCCTTGCTCATCGTCGTCGGCATGGTTGCCTTCCTGAAGAAGGCCAACCGTCCTGACGTCCTGCGCTACGTGCATGGCGGCTGGATCGCAGCCTTGGCCGTTGGCGGGCTCACTTGGGGGGTGGCAACCTACTTCGTGAACATCAGCGGTGCGAGCCGCGAGGTGACCGAAGGGCTCTCATCCCTTTTCGCTGCATTGGTTTTGCTCAGCGTTGGCCTTTGGATGCATCAGAAGAGCGCGGCAGGCCGCTGGCAGGCCTATCTCAAAGAAAAGCTCTCCTCAGCCATGTCGAAGCGATCGGCCTGGGCCTTGTTCGGCCTGTCGTTCATCGCGGTCTACCGTGAAGTTTTCGAGACGGTGCTTTTCTACTCGGCGCTGTCGGCCGATGGGAACGGCAATGCTCTGCTCAGCGGGCTCGGGGTGGGCATCGCTCTGTTGGCGATACTGACGTGGGTGTTGCTCAAGACCAGCGCCCGGATGCCGATCGGGAAATTCTTCAGCATCAGTTCGATCCTGGTTGCCGTGCTGGCGGTGGTCCTTGCCGGCAAGGGAATGGCTGGGCTGCAGGAGGCGGGTTGGATCGGTGCTACGCCGCTCATGGCGCCACGCATCGACCTGCTGGGGGTGTATCCGTCGGCCGAAACCGTCATCGCGCAAGTCGTCGTCTTGGCGATTGCACTCTTTGGCTTCGTGATGAACGGCTACAGGGCACGCCAACTGAGGCACGTTTGAACTGAACGACCTGGAGGCTTTGAACGCACCTCGTTTGAGCCTGCTCTGTTAATCTGCCTCCATGCGCGTGGTTCTTGGATTTGTCCTTGCTTTGCTATTCGCGGTTCACACCGCCTATGCAGCAAGCCCGCGTGCGCCCGACTGTTGCGAAGAGTGCGCCGACATCCACTGCGTGATGTCAATCTGCATTTGCCAGCCCGTGGCCTTGCCCTCGATGCGCAGCGGGCAGCCGTTGCCGGTGTCTACAGCTCTGGCGCCCACAACTTCATCATTGATGCCTCCAACCAGGATCAAAGACATCTGGCGACCCCCTTGGAAATCGCTGTAACCCGTCTTTTTTCCCAATTCAATCAAGGATCAACATGAAGAAGCTACTTGCCATTTTTGCCCTCATGCTCGCGTCTGGCGCGGTCTTCGCTGCAGAACCCTGCTGCGATGGCGCAGACTGCTGTGACGAGGTGACGATGCCTTGCTGCGAGTAAGCAGCAGGCGAGCCAGCTAGGCTGGCACCCAAAAGGCCGGCACACCTGTGTCGGCCTTTTTTTAAATGAAATTTTCGATACGAGGCATGCACACCCTTTTTGGCATGAGGAGGCCGCCCCGCGGGATGACTGGCGTGCATCAAACTACGAGCCCTGCTGGACCGTCTTCCTGCCAAGCCCTGGCGCAACCTTCACGTACACAAGTTCGCTGACCAGCTCAACCAGCGTCTGCGTCACGATCACCGCGGGCACCCAGGGCAACGCTCCTGGAATGGCTAGTCCAAGCGGCAGGACAACCAAGGAATTGCGTGTCGCTGAGCTGAAGGCGATAGCCCTGCCTTGAGCCGCTGGCAGTCGGCATATGCGGGCGACTCTCCATCCCAGCATCGGGGCTGCTATGGCAAAGGCAACATAGACCGGCGCAACCGCGCGCACGGCGTCGACTGCCAAGCCGAGCTGCGGCGCGACGGCGGCCACAACCACGAACAGGACCGCTGCCGTTGCAGGGACCGGGAACAGTCCCAGCCATCCAACAGTGCGCTCCCCTGCGGTCGATCGCGCGGACCAGGCCTGGAACACGGCCGCAAGCGACAGCGGCGCCGCAATCAGCCAGATAAAGGCGTGGACGAACGGCTCCCACTGGACCAATCCCGCGGCTGCGTCGCCCATGAAAACACCCAAGTAAACCGGCAGCAGGATCATCTGTGCTGCCAGCAGCAGCGGCGTGGATGCCAAGAGCGGCTTGGCATCAGCTTGCCCAAGGTGGGCGAAAGTCACGACGTAGTCGATGCAGGGTGTGAGCAATACGAGCAGCACGCCGATTCTCAGCAGCGGATCGTGCGGCATCCAGGGCAGGAGCACCGCGACGAGCAACGGCACAGCCACGAAGTTGGACACCAACAGTGCGCCGAGGAAACGCATGTTCGATAAGGCGCGGCGCAGTTCTATCAGCGGCACCTGCAGGAACGTCACGAACAGCATGAACGCCAGCAAGGGATCGATGGCCGGTGCCATCTGTGTGGACGTGGGCCACTGCCAAGCCAGGATGCCGGCGAGGACCACGGCGACGAAGTAAATCGCAACCTGGCGGGTTTCGAGAACGGTGCGAAGGCGAAGAAGCGACATGCGTTGCAGATCGTCGATGGGGGTTTACGGGGCAGCTTTGGGGCTTCAGCCACAACCACCAGGCGGGAGGGCGCCATCGGTCTGCTCGGCGACACTTGGATTCTGGCAGGCGTCCTTGAGGCTGCCTTTTTCTCACAAGTAGCGGCCGACCACGGCGAACGTCACGAAGGCGCTCAAAACGATATTCGCCCACCGATGCGGTCGCTCGCCGCGCCGGCCCGGCTGTCTCAGCCGCTCGTTACTCCGAAAAAGTTCGCTCCCAGATTACAAATCTGTAACCTTGCTGTCGGACAGGGTGGATTTTCTCCACCTACCATTCGCAGGATGCCGATTCAGCTTGCGCAGGCCCACGCGCTTGTTGCCCAATTCGTCGAGCTTCAACCTACGCCTCTCGCTCATCACCGCAAACGAGTCGTCAAAAACGTGTTCTAGAGTTCGCTAAATGGCTCGCTGGTTGCTCATCGCCCTTTTGTTCGTCTTGCCCGCTCAGTTTGCCGCTGCAGCTGCGGCAGGGTACTGCACGCATGAGGCGACACCTGCATCGTTCCACTTGGGTCACCATGTGCATCAGCACACCGCTGAGGGACATGGCGGCTCGAAAGAGTCGCAGACCGATGCACCGCTTGGAGCGAGCGGCGCAGATCACGGAGATTGCAGCGGGTGTCACACCAACGTGGCGCAGCTCGGCACGACGACCAAAGTCGTGGCGGAACGCGTTTTCAAGCGTTCATTCCTTGCATTCCCTGTGGCGCTCTTCAGCTCTCGAACGGAGCAGGACATCGACCGCCCCAAATGGTCACGCACCGGCTAAGCCCGGTGCGTCTGTCCCTTTCAGAGCCAACTTTCATACTCTGACGGCCGCGCCGGATTCCTTGTCTCGTCCCATGACTGGAGAATTCGATGTGCAGGTTTATTGTGCCGATCGCGCTGTCGATCACGGCATTCGCAAGCGGAGCGCTTGCTCAAGGTAGTTGGGGTGCGCCGCCGCCCGCCATGGAGCAGGCCGGTTCAACGGCAAGCCCGAGCGCTGCCCCTCTGACTTTGGCTGCGGCCGTCCAACTCGCGCTGGACAACAATCCCGAGCTGTCCTCGGCTCGACGAGAGATTGAGGCGACAGAAGGCGCGCGGGTGCAAGCCGGTGCATTTCCCAACCCGACCATGAACGTCGAGGTGGAAGATCTGCGTCGCGACACTCGCACGACCACCGTGCTGTTGAGCCAGCCGCTGGAGCTTGGTGGCAAACGTGGGGCACGCATCGAAGCGGCCGAGCGGGCGATCGACGTCGCTCGCGCCCAACTCGATGCAAAGCAGGCCGACTTGCGCGCAAGCGTCACCGCGGCGTTCTTTGCGACGGCGATTTCCCAGGAGCGGGTCCGTTTGGCTGAAGCTTCGCTTGAGCTTGCAAGAACGGGCAGCAGTGCTGCCGGCAAGCGTGTGACGGCCGGCAAGATCTCACCCGTCGAAGAGACCCGCGCCAAGGTTGCTGAGGCCAACGTCAGGCTTGAGCTCGTTCAAGCCCGAGGCGAACTTCAGACCAACCTGCAACAGCTACGAGCGCTGACAACGCGTCAAGCAGGCATTGACGCGGTCAATGGTGATGTGCTCTCCATCCCCAACTCTGCCCCTCAGGAGACGCTGGAGGAACGCATCATGAATGCGCCGTCGTTGCGACAGGCACGGCTGGAGGTCCGTCGCTACGGCGCGCTGTCGGAAGTGGAGCGGGCCAAGCGCATACCTGACATCACCGTTAGCGCTGGCGCGAAACGGGACCAGGAGCTTGGTCGCAACCAAGCGGTCATTGGAATTTCTGTTCCGCTGCCGATCTTCGATACGAATCGAGGAAACATCACGGAGGCCCTGCGTCGTCAGGACAAGGCTGAGGACGACGCACGTGCCCTGGAACTGCGCCTGCGAGCTGACGTAGGCGCCGCGCGCCAGCGGCTTCTGACCGCATCGGCCGAGGTGGAGGCGCTTCAAAAGGAAATCCTCCCTGGCGCGCAAAGCGCGTTCGACGCCGCTACCAAGGGCTTCGAACTCGGGAAATTCAGCTATCTCGATGCGCTCGACGCACAGCGCACCCTTCTGCAGGCCCGCTCACAGTACCTGCGCTCGCTTGCCGAAGCCCACAAGTCCGTGACGGATCTCGATCGTCTCCTTGGCGGCGCCTTTGCCAACGGCGTTACCGCCTCCACCCCGTAAGGATCAATCATGGTCACCCCTTCTAAGTCGGCCTCCGAAAAGCTCGGCCGCAAGCACCTAATCATCATCGTTGTCATCGTGCTTCTAGGCCTTGTTGCTGGAGCGCTGATGCTCCGGGGCGGCGCAGGCAAGAAAGCTGTCGAGGGCCAAGGGCACAGCGAAGAGGCCGGCGGCGACGACGGTCACGGACATGGCAAGGAAACCGCCAAGGGCGGCAAGGACGACGGCCACGGTCATGGCAGTGAGGCCGGCGAACATGAGGAAGAGCCCGCCCAGGGACCTAACGGCGGTCAGAAGTTTTCGGAAGGTGACTTTGGCTTGGAGCTCAAGCTCTCCGAAGAGGGCGGGGAGCCGAAATTCAAGGCTTGGCTGACGGAAAAGGGGCAGCCTATGCCGGCCGCCGGCAATGAGGTCGCCGTCACGCTCACACGCCCAAGCGGCGAGCAAACGGAGATCAAGCTCACGCCCCAAGGCGATTTCCTGACAAGTAACCAGATCGTGCCAGAGCCCCATGTCTTCGAAGCAACGGTCGCCGTGGTCACGCCGAAGGAACCGTACCTGTTCACCTTTGAGAAACAGGAAGGCAAGGTGAATTTGACGGACGACCAGATCAAGGCGGCGAGCATCAGCCTGGCCAACGCCGCGCCTGGGGTCATCCGAAGCGCATTGCAATTCCCCGGGGAAATCCGATTCAACGAGGATCGCACCGCGCACGTGGTTCCACGTGTGGCAGGTGTCGTCGAGAGCGTGAGTGCGAATCTTGGCCAGCAGGTCAAAAAGGGTGACGTTCTGGCCGTTATCTCCAGCACGACGGTTTCGGAGACCCGATCCGAGCTGCAGGGCGCCCAGCGCCGGCGTGAGTTGGCCAAGACCACCTACGAGCGGGAGAAAGCGCTGTGGGAACAGAAGATCTCTCCTCAGCAAGACGTCTTGCAGGCGCAGCAGGCGCTGCGCGAGGCAGAGATTGCAACGGCAAACGCGACTCAGAAGCTGCTGACGCTCGGTGCCTCTCCGAGCGGCACTTCCCTGGGCCGCTTCGAGTTGCGCGCACCCTTCGACGGCATGGTGGTGGAGAAACACATTGCCCTTGGTGAGTCGGTCAAGGAGGATGCCAACGTCTTCACGATCTCCGACCTCTCAAGCGTGTGGGCAGAGATGAACGTTGCGGCGCGCGACCTTCAACAGGTTCGCGTCGGCGAGAAGGTGGTGGTTCGAGCCGGGGCATTCGATGCGACCGCGAACGGCACAGTTTCGTATGTCGGCTCGCTGATCGGCGAGCAAACCCGCACGGCTCGCGCTCGGGTGGTCATTGCAAATCCCAAGGGCGCATGGCGCCCTGGTCTTTTCGTCAATGTGGAGGTCACGGCTGAGGAGGTGAACTCCCCCGTCACTGTATCTGCTGATGCATTGCAAACCCTTGACGACAAGCCCGTGGTCTTCCTGAAGGTTCCCGGCGGATTCGTTCCTCAGCCGGTCGAGATCGGCCGCACCGACGGTAAGCGCGTCGAGATCAAGAGCGGACTCAAACCAGGCGCCGGATATGCAGCCGCCGGGTCGTTCGTGGTCAAGTCGGAGCAGGGCAAGAGCTCCGCGACGCACACCCATTGAGCCGGTACACACGACATGTTTGAACGCATCATCCGCTTTGCCATCGAACAGCGATGGCTGGTTCTGCTCGCCGTCATCGGCATGGCAGGCCTCGGCGTCTATAACTATCAGCGGCTCTCGATCGACGCGGTTCCCGACATCACGAACGTCCAGGTCCAGATCAACACGGGCGCTCCGGGCTACTCACCGCTAGAAACTGAGCAGCGCGTCACTTTCCCGATCGAGACGGTGATGGCGGGCCTGCCTGGTCTGCTGCAGACCCGTTCTCTGTCGCGGTACGGCCTGTCGCAAGTCACCGTCGTTTTCAAGGACGGAACGGACGTCTACTTTGCGCGTCAGTTGGTCAACGAGCGACTCCAGTCGGCTACCGGCGAAATGCCCGAGGGCATCCATCCGATGGTTGGGCCGATCTCAACCGGCCTGGGCGAGATTTACCTCTGGACGGTCGAAGCCAAGGATGGCGCGAAAAAGCCGGACGGGTCGCCATACACCTCCACGGACCTTCGTGAAATTCAGGACTGGATCATCAAGCCGCAGCTGAGAAATGTGGCCGGCGTGACCGAGATCAATTCGATCGGCGGCTACGAGAAGCAGTACCAGATCGCGCCGAACCCTGAGAAGCTGTCGGCCTACGGCCTGTCTATGGCCGACGTCGTCAAGGCGCTCGAGCGCAACAACACGAACGTCGGTGCAGGCTATATCGAGCGACGCGGGGAGCAGTACCTGATTCGTGCGCCTGGCCAAGCACGGGGCATCGAAGACCTTCGCAACATCATCCTGTCGAGCAGCGGAAGCACGCCCGTGCGCGTGCGCGACGTTGCCCAGGTCGAGATCGGCAAAGAACTGCGCACGGGAGCCGCGACCGACAACGGCCGTGAGGTGGTGCTTGGCACGGTTTTCATGCTGATCGGCGAGAACAGCCGGATCGTCTCGCAGGCGGTCGCCAAGAAGATGGAGGAGATCAATCGCACGCTGCCCGAAGGCGTGGAGGCGATCACCGTCTACGACCGGACGGTGCTTGTCGACAAGGCGATCAACACCGTCAAGAAGAACCTGTTCGAAGGCGCCGTGTTGGTCATCGTCGTGCTTTTCCTGTTCCTCGGGAACTTGCGCGCTGCGCTGATCACCGCGCTGGTCATCCCGCTCTCGATGCTCTTCACGTTCACCGGCATGGTGAACCAGAAGGTCAGCGCGAACCTGATGAGCTTGGGCGCACTCGACTTCGGGATCATCGTGGACGGCGCGGTGGTGATTGTCGAGAACTGCGTGCGACGCCTGGCACATGCCCAGGCGAAGCACGGCAGGCCGCTGACGCGCAGCGAACGGTTCCACGAGGTCTTCGCTGCGTCGCAAGAGGCTCGGCGTGCGCTGCTCTTCGGACAGGTGATCATCATGATCGTCTACCTGCCCATCTTCGCGCTCACGGGCGTTGAAGGAAAGATGTTCCACCCGATGGCACTCACGGTCGTCATCGCGCTGCTGGGCGCGATGATCCTGTCGGTCACGTTCATCCCCGCAGCTGTTGCACTCTTCATCGGCAAGAAGGTATCCGAGAAGGAAAACCGCCTGATGCATTGGGCCAAGCAGGCGTATGAGCCCCTGCTCAATCGCGCGTTGGAGGCCAAGGCGGTGGTCCTCACCATCGCAGGCGTCGCCGTGGTGCTCTCGGGCATCCTCGCCACGCGGTTGGGCAGCGAGTTCATACCAAACCTCAACGAGGGCGACTTCGCTGTCCAGGCGCTGCGCATCCCGGGGACCAGTCTTTCGCAATCGCTCCAGATGCAGCAGCAGCTTGAGCGGACCCTCAAGGCAAAGTTTCCTGAGATCGAAAGAATCTTTGCGCGCACCGGAACTGCCGAGATCGCGTCCGACCCCATGCCTCCGAACATCTCGGATGCCTACGTCATGCTCAAGCCGGTCGACCAATGGCCTGAGCCGCGGCGGACGCGCCAAGAGCTGGTGGAGGCCGTCCAGGCAGAGGTCGGGAAAATTCCGGGCAACAACTACGAGTTTTCGCAGCCAATCCAGCTGAGATTCAATGAGCTCGTGTCCGGCGTGCGCGCCGATGTTGCTGTCAAGGTCTTCGGCGACGACATGGATGTACTGAACTCGACAGCACGCGAGATCGAAGAGATCCTGAAGAGCATTCCGGGGTCTGCCGAAGTCAATGTAGAGCAAACCACGGGCTTGCCTATGCTGACCGTGAACATTGACCGCGAGAAGGCGACGCGCTACGGCCTCAACATCGCCGACGTCCAGGACACGATCGCTACAGCAGTCGGAGGCCGCAACGCCGGGACCCTGTTCGAAGGCGATCGTCGATTCGACATCGTGGTTCGCTTGCCCGACAACGTCCGTAGCGACCTTGAAGCCATTCGTCGCCTTCCGATTTCACTTCCGCCAAGGGGGGACGCAGGGGCGGGGGCCAGTCGAGTGAGCTTCATTCCACTGGCAGAGGTCGCAACCCTGGAGCTTGCGCCAGGGCCGAATCAGGTCAGTCGCGAAGACGGCAAGCGCCGTATTGTCGTGAGCTCCAACGTGCGCGGGCGAGACTTGGGTTCCTTTGTGACGGAGGCGACCGCTGCCCTCGATCAGCGCTTGAAGGTGCCGACCGGGTACTGGACATCCTGGGGCGGGCAATACGAGAACCTGCAATCGGCGACCAAGCGCCTGCAGATCGTTGTTCCGGTGGCATTGCTGCTGGTCTTCACGCTGCTGTTCGCGATGTTCGGCAACTTGAAGGACGGCTTGATCGTGTTCACCGGCATCCCGTTCGCGCTCACCGGCGGCATTCTTGCCCTGTGGCTGCGAGACATCCCGCTATCGATCACGGCTGCCGTCGGTTTCATCGCTCTGTCGGGGGTCGCGGTGCTCAATGGTCTAGTGATGATCTCGTTCATCCGAAATCTTCGAGACGCTGGCGCTTCGCTGGATCGGGCAATCCATGAGGGAGCGCTCACTCGATTGCGCCCAGTGTTGATGACGGCTCTTGTGGCATCGCTCGGATTCGTGCCCATGGCCATTGCAACAGGAACCGGTGCAGAGGTGCAGCGGCCGCTGGCGACTGTGGTGATCGGCGGCATCCTGTCATCCACCGCCCTCACTTTGCTTGTGCTTCCAGTTCTCTACCGACTTGCACACCGTCGCGATGAAGAGGAGGAGGAGGACGAAGAAGCTTCCGACCCTAAGGCCCATGCCTGACGCATGAAGTCAGAGCCCCGTTCTGTGGATGGGGCTGTCACTCAGATCAACTCGAAAGGAAAATCATGAAAATCGTATCGTTCCTCGCTGTTTCCGCTCTTGCCTTGTCCATCAATGTCCAAGCGGCAGACGATCACAAGGGTCACGCACATGACGCCAAGGGCGCAGAACACGCCCATGAGGTGAAGCCTCAGCATGGCGGAGTGGTGAGCGTGGTCAAGGACGTGAACTACGAACTCGTGACGAGTCCAGAGGGCATCGCGCTCTACGTGAGTGATCACGGAAAGGCTTCCGATCTGACGGGGGGCAGCGCGAAGCTCACGCTTCTCTCCGGAACCAAGAAGACGGAAGCGACCTTGGCGCCAGCAAAGGACGCATTGCGGGCCCAGGGCGCGTTCAATGTGCCAGCCGGCACGAAGGTCGTGGCGCAAGTGACGCTGAAGGGCCAGGCCGCTCAAGCCGTGCGCTTCACGACCAAGTGATGTGATGACAGAACTGTAATGCAACGGTACGGCATCTGAGGGTCTGGTTTCTTAAAGTTGTCTCAGCCGCGGGGATAAGCGGCGACGACCACTCATCAACCATTCAAGGATTCTCAAATGCAAGCTTCGACCCTCCGCCTTTCGCTTCTGTCCGTCGTCCTGGCTGCCGCGGCAGCGCCCGTGCTCGCCGGCAACTACGCCGAGGGCGACCCGCGTCCAGTGGCGATGACGTCGACCACGTCCAGCTCGGCCGTCGCCGCTGAAACCCGCGCTTGGGCCCGGACGGCTCCGACGTTGGGCTATCCGCAGGGTGACAGCAAGCCGCTGGCCGTGCAGGTCACCTCGCGTGCTGCGGTTGAGGCCGACACGATGCGCTGGGTTCGCTCCGGGCTGTCGTCGGTACAGTACAGCGAAGCAGGTGCTGATGCCGCCCGCCCGACCTTCCGCCAAGCCTCGCACGCATACGCAACGGCACCTGGCGGCCAGCGTGATGCGCAAGCGTCCCAGACGCCAACGTCGCGCAACGGCGCAGCGCAGTGATCACTGCGGGGTAAAGCCGCGCGCTAGGTGTGCCTACAGAGCAGCCCCTCGCGCACCCCGATAGGGGATCTCGTTTTCGATGGAGAGCCGGTAGCCACAGGGCAGGGTAAACCCGTTTTGATACCGAGTAGTGAACTCGGTCTGCCCGTGGGCGCGTTCGTGGTGCTGACGTCTATCTCGTTACGAGATTGCGACAAAACCACCGGGTCTTGAGGCCACTGTGGCACGGGTACGGGTGTTAATGGCCGATCGCCGGAAGGAGTGGTAGCAATTGAAGGTGCAATTCAGCGTGCTCACGCTGAACGCTATGGAAATCGTCGGCATCTGCGTCGACGAGTCTAAGCACTCCGCGGTGTCTGAGCCGCTCACATTGATTGAGGAGTTTGAACTGCGCGTCATGAATGCCCGCGCCGCAACAAGGGATCCTGACGCATCGGAACACAAGCATTGCTGACTTCATGACCCTAGTCGGTTCGCATTGGACTGGCAAGGAACAGGAGCTCACGGTGGAAAGTGGTGCTCCAAAAATCTGGTCATGGTCTACGGCGAACGGCTTGAAGTTCGTAAACGCCTCTGCGTTTGCTAAATCGATCGGCAGCCACAGCCAGCTGGGATGAGTTCTTTTCATGACTGCTTTACCTAAGCGGGTTGCGCTCGGGCACCGTCCGGTCGTCTCCCAGACCACATTTGCGCTGGCCATCTCATTGTGGCTGATAGCCGTCAACAACGCCGTGTTCTGGCGCGGCGCCTGGGCTGCATCGCAGTCGGGGCCGGTACGAAGTGTGGCGGTTGTCGGAGCGCTGGCGATCGTGCTGTGGCTGTTCTTCGGCTTGGTACTTCGCCTCCTCTTCTGGCCGTGGACTGCAAGGCTGCTGGCCACGGCACTGCTACTCTTGGCTGCGTCGGCAGCCTACTTCATTGAAGCCTATGGTGTCGTCATCGACCGTGGGATGATCCGCAATGCCTTGCAAACGGACATGCAGGAGACGGGCGATCTGCTGTCGATGCCGCTACTTTGGGCGGTGGCGTGGCGCGGCCTGTTGCCGGTGGTGCTGGTCTGGTGGGTACGCATCGAGCGGCCGGGTTGGCGCCACGGCGGTCTTGGCCTCGCGCGACAGGCCGGTCTGACGGCGCTGCTGGTCGTGGTCGCGGTGGGGGCGTTCTTCGCCGACTACGCGTCGCTGGCGCGCAACCACCGCGAATTGCGCCACGTGCTGACACCGACCAACGTGATTAACGGCCTGGCCGGCGTCTGGAAAGAGCGCTCTGCCACGCGACGGGCGCTGGTCAAAGTCGCGGAGGACGCTGCACGACCGAGGGCCGACAACGCGCGAAAACCGCTGCTGGTGGTGTTTGTCGTTGGTGAGACGGCCCGTGCGGCCAGCTTTTCGCTCGGCGGCTACGAACGTCCAACCAACGCCGCATTGGCAGGCAAGGGAGCGATCTATTTCGGCAGCGCGACAGCCTGCGGCACCGACACGGCCACCTCGCTGCCGTGCATGTTCGCCGACCTCGGTGCAGCTGGGTTTTCAGTGGGTCGTGCGTGGGGCCGCGAGAACGTGCTCGACGTCCTGGTGCGCACTGGTGTGCCGGTGCGCTGGCTCGAGAACAATTCAGGTTGCAAGGGCGTGTGCGAAGGTGTCGAGACACGCAACTTGGGGCAGACCGCAGATGCAGGGACACTAGCAGGCGCGTGCAGCGGCGGCGAGTGCCTAGACGTCGTGCTGATCGACGGCCTACGCCAGGCGCTAGGCGAAAGCACCGCGGAGCGGCTGCTGGTGCTGCACATGAAAGGCAGCCACGGCCCGGCCTACTACAAGCGCGTGCCAGCGGAGGCGCGCCGCTACACGCCCACCTGCGACACCAACCAGATCCAGCGTTGCGAGGTGCAGGCACTGCGCAACACTTATGACAACACGATCGTCTACAGCAGCGAAGTAATGGCGCAGATGATCGACGTTCTTGCCGCGCGTTCGGCCAGCGTGGACAGCGTTTTTATTTATGTGTCGGACCATGGCGAGTCGCTTGGCGAAAGCGGCCTGTTTTTGCACGGCATGCCGAAATGGATGGCGCCGCGCGAGCAGACGCAGGTTCCGCTGCTGGTCTGGCTGTCGGACGGGGCTGCGGACCGCTTGCATGTCTCGCGGCAAGCGTTGCAAGCAGTGGCGGGCGAGTCGTATTCGCATGACAACATTTTCCACACCCTGCTGGGTGCGTTTGAAGTCAAGAGCGTCGCCTACAAGCGCGAACTGGATCTGCTCGATAGGGCCCGCTCCGCACGAGGCATCGTACCCGCGAGTGCGATGCGGTGAGACGCGCAGTGCTGCACGGCTCGACGCCTAACGCTCGAACCAGGGAGGACCCATGCCAAACGCCAACCGTCCCTCGCTCGCAGACGGCCTTTATGCTGAGCTGTAAGTTTCGGCTGCCGCGCGGAGCGCTGCCGTGGCCCGCGCGGCTGGGCGCTCTCCGCCACGCCCGCCGAGCGCACGCTGTACAAGTCGTGCTTCATAACGGTCGCGTCGTCTATGGCGACGCGACCGAACCGCTGGCACTCCGTAACAATAAGAACCGCGTCGCGATTCACCCGGTCGACTCGGCGCAGGCAGACCTCAATCAGCAGGCTCTTGCAATGACGCGCAAGCAACTGCTGACCGGCTTCCTCCAGCATGCGGAAGGCTTCGCGCACCGGGCCGCGCGACACGCCGATCTGGTCGGCCAGCGTGGCTTCGGTGAGCTTGGCACCGGAAGGGGAGTTCGTCTGCTTCCTGGGGCCTTCGGGCTGTGGCAAGACCACGCTGCTGCGAGCGACGCTCATGCGCCCGCGGCGCAGTTGCGCCAACTGACCGCAAGATGTCGCTTCCTATGCCGGTCAGGACGCGCATGGCGAGCGCGGCAGCGCAGTGCAAGGAGCTACTCGGCAGGGGCAACGCTTGTCGCCCGCGAATTGGTGACGTTAGCGGTCGCTGGAAGCGGCCGCCTCGGAGTTTCAGCGCAACCATTATGGTGCGCGAGCGCAGCGCCCCATTGTGACCACCGGCGCTCATTCGCAGCGCCGTATCGGCTTGGCGCCATCACAGGCGCCCGCGCGATCGGTAGAGCTTCGGCACAACCCACCAAAGGAGCACAATGAGCGTCGCGATGCCGCCCGCCGCGACGTTGCCCAGGAAGTGCCCGAACACCGCGGACAGCACCAGTTGCGTCACCAACACCAACGCCAAGGCCAGCGCCACGGAGCCGAAGACAATCTGCCGCGTGGCTAGCCGCTTGAAGTGCGGGCGGTCGATCAGCGGCCGTATCAGTCGGTGCTGCACAGCTGGCGCACTCAGCATCACCAGGCTGGCCACCGCAAGCACAAAGGTCGCGATGAAGACGCCCTTCTCGGCCGAAACGATGGCCGCAAAGCCGCTATTGAATGGCACCGTGATCAGAAAAGCCGACAACAGCTGCGCGCTGGGAAGCAACACGCGCAGTTCGCTGAGCATGTCGGTCAGGTCTCCGTCTTCAGCAGCTGCGTGCGCGACCCGTTCGTGCGCCTCACTACGCAGTGGTAAGCATTCGTCTTGTGGCTTCATTTTGTCTCCGATGTGATTGGGCTCCGCAGGGCGGATGCTCTTGTATCATCGTTTAGGCTCTTCGCTCTGACGGGCCGTAAGCGCCACGTTTAGTCAACGACCGGCGCCTTGAGGACCGACAAGAGCATCGCCGGTCGGCCCTGCCGCACGACACCGAAAGAGAGTCCAGATGAACGAACCTACAACCCGGCTGCGGCTTGACCTGCCGTTGCTGCTGCCCGAGGTCGGCGACGCTGATGACCGCTGCGTCGGCCGGTTGATTGCCGCGCTGTCTGGAAGGCCCGGCATCGCCGATGCGCACGTCACGCGCGACACCGGCACGCCGCAGCTGTGCATCCACTACGACCCGGCGCAAATCACCATCGGCCGTGTTCGAGAGCTGGTGAATTCCGCAGGCGCGCGGGTCAGCGAGCGTTTCGGCCACCTGGTCGTGCGTGCTAACGCCGCGCTGCATGCACGCGCTGCGCGCAGCCTTGCCGAAGGGTTGCGCAGCATGCCGGGTGTGCTCGAAGCCGATGTCGCGCCCTCGGGCGCAGTTCGGATCGAATTTGACCGCCAGGAGGTGTCGGCGCAAGCCCTGCTCAAACACGCCGCAACGCTGGGCCTTAACGCGCCCGACTCGGCACCGGCAGGTGCAGCGAGAGATGACGAACATGATGGACACGCGCACGGCCATGCCGGTGGCAATCATCCCGGCCACGACCACGGCTCAGAACATGACGATCACTCCGGCCATGACCATGCCAAGGAAGGCGGAGGCCACGCCGGCCACTCGCACGGTGGGCCGTTCGGTGAGATGACCGAACTCGTCTTCTCCGGCACGGCTGGCGCGCTGCTGGGCGTTGGCTGGTTGCTTGAAGGCCTGGCGCCCGTGCCCGCGTGGTTGCCCACCGCGTTGTATGTCGCGGCCTATTTCTTCGGCGGCTACTTCACGGTTCGCGAGGCGTTCGACAACCTTCGCGCAAAGCGCTTCGAGATCGACACGCTGATGCTGGTGGCCGCCATTGGCGCTGCAGCGCTGGGCAAGTGGGCCGAAGGCGCCCTGCTGTTGTTCCTGTTCAGCCTGGGGCATTCACTGGAGCACTACGCGATGGGCCGCGCCCGCAAGGCGATCGAGGCCCTTGCCAAGCTGGCGCCGGACACAGCCACCGTGCGCCGCGCCGGAGCAACCGAGGAAGTTGCTGTCGGCGCACTGCAGTTGGGTAACGTGGTGATAGTGCGGCCCAATGAAAGACTTCCTGCCGATGGCGTGGTGGTGGTCGGCACCACCAGCGTCAACCAGGCGCCGGTTACCGGCGAGAGCGTTCCAGTCGACAAGCGCCCGGTGGCTGACGCGCGGGCGGCACTGGCCTCGTTCGACCGCGTCAGTGCCGAGCACCGGGTCTTTGCCGGCACGATCAACGGCTCGGGTGCAATCGAGGTGATGGTCGCCCGCCGCGCCGAGCAGTCGACGATGGCGCGCGTGGTTAAGATGGTCACCGAAGCCGAGGCGCAGCGCTCGCCGACACAGCAGTTCACCGAACGTTTCGAGCGCATCTTCGTGCCAGCCGTGCTGCTGTTGGTAGTGTTGCTGATGTTTGCCGGGCTGGTGATCGACGAGCCGTTCTCGACTAGCTTCTACCGCGCGATGGCAGTCCTAGTGGCGGCCAGCCCTTGCGCGCTGGCGATCTCGGTTCCAAGTGCAGTGCTTAGCGGCGTGGCCCGCGCCGGCCGCGGCGGCGTGCTGGTCAAGGGCGGTGGGCCGCTTGAAAACCTCGGCACGTTGACTTCGATCGCTTTCGACAAGACCGGCACCTTGACTGAAGGCAAGCCGCGGCTGACCGATGTGGTGGCGATGCCCGGCATCAGCGAAGAGGAGTTGCTGGCTCTGGCCCAGGCGGTTGAAGAGGGCAGCGACCACCCGCTGGCTTCGGCGGTTGTCAACGGTGCCGCCGAGCGGCTCGGCGGAAGGGTTGCACTACCGGCAGTGTCCGACATCAAAAGCATTACCGGGCGCGGCGTGCAGGCGCAAGTCGCTGGTGAGACGGTGGTGATCGGCAAGCCGGTGCTCTTCTCCGAACTGCCCAACTCCATGCTGCCGCCCGAGGTGGCCGCGGCCAACGACAAGCTGGTCACCGCGGGCCGCACGACGATGGTCGTGCGCCACGGGCAGCGGTTCCTCGGCGTCATCGCGGTGATGGACACGCCGCGGCCAGTGGCCGCTCAGGTGATGGCCGAACTGCGTGCGCTCGGCATCGAGCGGTTGATCATGATCTCGGGCGACAACCAGCAGGTTGCCGAGGCAGTAGCCAAGAGCGTGGGCTTGACCGAGGCGCGCGGCGACCTGATGCCCGAGCAAAAGGTCGAGGCAATCAAGGCGCTGCGCGAGAAGCACGGCAAGGTCGCGATGGTCGGCGACGGCGTCAACGACGCGCCGGCCATGGCCAATTCGACAGTGGGCATCGCGATGGGTGCGGCGGGCTCCGACGTCGCGCTCGAGACTGCCGACGTCGCGCTTATGGCAGACGACTTGGCGCAGTTGCCTTTCGCTGTCGGCTTGTCGCGCAGCACGAGCCGCATCATCAAGCAAAATCTCTATGTGAGCTTGGGCGTCGTCGCAGTGCTGATTCCTGCCACGATCCTGGGCCTGAACATCGGTACGGCAGTGTTGTTCCATGAAGGTTCGACGTTGATCGTCGTGGTGAACGCTTTGCGACTGCTAGCGTACGAAAAGACCATGCCCACGGCCACCTACGCCGGGTCGGCTGCAGCTGCCGCCTGACGCCCGCCCGCCGAACAGCAAAGTCTCGATGAACTTGTCAGGCGCGGGGCACTTTGTTCGAGTTCCTCCACCACTGCCGAGGGATCGCCATGCAATGCGCTGTCTGCAAGGACACAGTGGCGACTATGGCTCCAGCGGCGGGCATCATGGATCGTGCCGCGACTTGCACCACGGTGGTTTCCTGAAGCGGCTATTTGACTGAGTGAGGTTGCAGTTTCGACCTTGCCTGCTCTCGGAGCGGCAGGGTCCAGGCATCGGGCAGGGCAGATACGGCTCTAGCGTCACGGTCCGTCGCCTGCCAGGGCAATGCGTTGGCTTGGCGGAACAGCAGCCTGTCCTCACTCGGTCAGAGGTGTCGAGTAGTTTTTGCGCAACGACGGATCTTTCCCATGGCCGCTTCGCCTCCTCAAGCGTGGCCGACGACATATTGCGATGGAGGGCTCTTGAACATCTGGCAGCGTGGTCAGCATCGCCACGATGGTAAGCACGCAGCGAACACATCTTGACGAGGGCCGCGCATTTGGCGGCGAGCGCGAGCAAGTGGTCAGCTGTGCTGCCAACGATGCGGCAGCAGTTCGTCGATGCGGCTATGCGGCTGCGTCGGCAGGCGCAAGAACACGTCCTTCAGATAGGCATACGGATCGTGGCCATTGAGCTTGGCTGACTGGATCAAGCTCATGATGGCTGCGGCGCGTTGCCCGGCACGAAGGCTCCCAGCGAACAGCCAGTTGCCTCTGCCCACTGGAATCGGCCGGATCTGGTTCTCCACCCAGTTGTTGTCTGCAGGCAAGTTGCCGTCGTCCAGGTAGCGCGTCAGCGCAGCCCAGCGCTTCAGGCTGTAGTTCAATGCTTTGGCTGTCCCTGAACCTTCCGGGACCTTGAGCCGCTGCGCGATCATCCAGGCATGCAGTGCCTCGGCGATCGGCCGACCCCGCGCTTGGCGGATGCGACGCCGCTCATCTGCGTCCAGGTCCTTCACCTCGCGCTCGATCTCGTAGAGCCGGGCGAAGTACTGGATGCCTGCCTCGGCGATCTGGCTCTTGTTGGCCGTGTGCAGTTCGACGAACTTGCGCCGGGCGTGTGCCAGGCATCCAGCTTCGACGACGCCTTTGGCCAGCAGGGCCTTGTAGCCCGAGTAGTCGTCGCAGACCAGCGCACCGCGCCATTCGCCCAGGAAGTCCTGCGCATGCTGGCCGGCCCGGCTGTCGGCGAAGTCGTAGACCACGGCCTTCATGCCTTCGAAGGCGCCTGGGGTGTAGGCCCACAGATAGGCACGATGCGTCTTGCCCGTGCCGGGCTTAAGCATTGCCACCGGGGTCTCGTCGGCATGCAGTACGCCGTGAGCGAGGATTGCGCCCTTGAGTGCGTCGACCAGGGGTTGCAGGCGTACGCCACAGGCGCCGACCCACGCACCAAGCGTCGAGCGCGGGA
The DNA here is from genome assembly GCF_051216715.1 of Variovorax restrictus. Lineage (NCBI taxonomy): Bacteria > Pseudomonadati > Pseudomonadota > Betaproteobacteria > Burkholderiales > Comamonadaceae > Variovorax > Variovorax restrictus. The sequence continues at coordinate 12,780 of NZ_JBPJZH010000007.1, read as the reverse complement.
TGGCCAGGCCGGCACGCCCGAAGATGATTTCCTGGCGGTACAGCGGAAGGTGGTCAGCGTACTTGGCCACCATCACCTGCGCCAGGAGGCCGGCGGTGGGGATGCCCTTGTCGATCACCTGGGCCGGCACCGGCGCCTGGATCAACGTCTGGCACTTCGCGCAGGCCCATTTGCCTCGAACATGCCGCTCCACGGTGAACACGCCGGGAATGTAGTCGAGCTTCTCGGCCACGTCCTCGCCGATGCGCTTGAGCGCACAGCCGCACTTGCAGGTGGTCGACTCGGGTTCGTGATGCACATCGACGCGCGGCAGGTCTGCCGGCAGCGGCGTGCGACGCGGCTGCTGCTTGTTCTCGGTCTTGGGTGGCGGGCGAAGCTGCTTGAGCTCTTCTTCGATGGCGGCCAGGTCGGCGTCAAGCGTCTCTTCCAGAAGGCTGGCCTGCGCCGCGTCGAGCTTCTCGCTGCTCTTGCCGAAGCGCAGGCGCTTGTACTGTGCGAGCTCGTGGGTGAGCTGGTCGACCTTGGTGGACTTGAAGGTGACTTCGCGCGTGAGCGTCTCGATCGAGCGGTCCTTGGCCTCGAGCAAGCTTTGCTGCTCAGTGAAGTCCTTGATGAGCCGGAGGGTCACCTCGCGCAGTTGTTCTGCATCGAGGCCCTTCAGTTGTTCGGCATCCACCATGAGCAGGTATGGTGCCGCCCGAGCGTGTGACTGTCATCGGCGTTTGCCGCAATTGCACGGCTGCAGTGCGATCACACCACGGTGATGACACCCGCTGCCCCGACGCGCTGCCAGGGCAATCCGAGCACAAGCGCGTCGAGCTGCTCACGCGTCATCGCCATCTGCGTGCCCAGGCTCGCGTTGGCCCAGAGGAACCGGCCCTGGTTCAGCCGACGTGCGCACAGCCAGATGCCGATGCCATCGTGTACAAGGACCTTCATGCGGTTGGCCCGTCGGTTGGCGAACAGGTAGGCATGGTGAGGATGCGCGGCGCCGAATACCTTCACGACGCGTGCCAGCGCCGTCTCGGTGCCAGCGCGCATGTCGATCGGCTCGGTGGCCAGCCACACGGCGTCGACGCGGATCAACGCAGCCACTCGCGCAGCCAGGCCGCGCACGACGACGCCGATTCCACCGGCCAGTGCACCACTGCGGTGGCGTTGCCTCGCTTCAGTTCGATGCGGATGTCGCGCACCGGCTTCTCGGCTTCGGGCTGCACATCGAGCGCGATGAAGTCGGGCATCGGCAAGGTTGGAACGTCGGTCGACTGCGTCAACGCAGCCTTGCGATCGTCAGCGCGCCAACGGTGCACCACATTCGCATTCAGGTTGTACAGCCTCGCGATCGCCGCGGCAGAAGCATCCGGCTGCCGGCACGCCTCAAGGACCTCAGCCTTGAACCGCGCGCTGTGCTTGCGACGGGTCGCCCGCTTAACCACACCATCTATTGCGTCCACATCATTCATCGCGGACACGATGCCTGCCGACTCTCACGCAATCAAGATGACTTCACCGTGCGCTTACCCACGATGAACGGGCCGGCAAAACGCGTGACCTGAACCTTGTACACCTCTCGAACGCCACGTCAAAGCGCTCAGCAGCTGCATCAGCTGCATCAGCTGCTGCATGATGTCAGGCGACGACGGGTCCATGCGGATCCTTTGTTCCATTCGAGCGTCATGAGGGGAAATTCATTCCTGCCTAATTTCCTCGTCCCCGTTGGATCTCCATGGGCTCAGGATGCTCGCTGTCAGAGCCGGAGCGACTTGTCTGACAGAACGCGTGAGGCCTCACTGACTATGGTAGGTTTTTAACCTGGAGACATAACATGACCACTAAGCAAACCACGGAAAAACCTGGACCGCATCACGATCATGCGGGGCACACGCCGGGTGATCTCGACCCGCATGGCCATCGAGACACCTCGGTGCCTGCAGCAGAGAAGCAAGGCTCTAACGAGCATCATGATCACGAAGGTCATACGCCGGGAGACAAGGATCAGCACGGTCACCAAGACACGGGCAGTAAGAAGAAATAGCAGGTCGAGCAGCTTCATAGGCTGCTTGGTCAGCTAGGCTTTACCTGTGATTTGGCGAAAATGCTCTGTTGGAGGAATGGACCGGCACGCTGGATCAAAAGGCCGGTTCGTGTCGCCTGCCCAGGACAGCCGCGGCGGCTTCACTCGGTCATGGCGGCGCCGAAAGCCCGTTTGTAGGCTGCGCAGAAGGAGCGACTGCGGGCATCTTCAAGCAATGACCGCCATGCCGCACGATGCGTGCATCTGGGCGTACGGGCGCTAACCGCTCCCGACTATGACTTGAGCCACTCCACCAGTTCCGCGCCAAGTAGCGCGGAATTCAGCTCTTCATCCGACTGCGCCACGAAGGCTTCGAGATCGCGAATTATCACTACGCCTGTGTTCTTGAAGCGTCGTGCTATTTTTCGTACGAACTCGAAGGTCACGCCTTTGTCCTCACAGGCGCCGATGAATAGGAAGTAGACCTGGTCACCCCGCCTCTGAGACTCCTCCAGAACTCGTATCGTGCGAGCCTCGTCGCTGCCCTCGTTTTCGCCGTCGGTAATGAAGAGCACCAGCGAACGCCTCTTCTCGTGCGTGTGCGGAATGTCATGTACATGCCCGCTGGGCGACCAGCCGAATAGCCGGCCGAGGAAGCCTTTCCCCTGGGATGAGCGGTGCGCCTCTTCGCATACCTTCCACCCGAAGTGCTCGAGCGTGCGCTCCAGAACGAAGCTGTAGGTCGTGCCACCGTTCCAGCCCGGAACTCGATCGACGATGTTGCGCGTGACGTAGTCTCGGGCGTCGTCAGGCGTGACTGCACCAACATACTGAGCATTGCGCTCACCGGAGCTGAAGGTAAAGACGTCCATTCTGCGGTCTGGGTCGAGCACCATGCAGAAGGGCACGAGCCGTTCGATCAGGATGCTCGTCGTGCCCTCCTTGTGCTCGTGCTCAAACGAGCCCGACACATCGATAATCGCCGCGGTTTCTGCCTTGACGTTTGCTACTACGCCGGCCTTGTCAAGCGCCAAGCGGAGCGAGCCGGCCGACTGTTCCAGACACAATGAGAGTTTGCTGTTCATGTGCATTCCTCTTTCAGGGTTTCAACTTGTCGATGATGTCGCGCAGCCGATAGTCGAGTTCGCCGGCTTCAGTCGGTGAGATCGCGGCCTTGCCGGCGGCGAGGGCGGTGACGATTGCGAGGCTTCCGATGAACGACGGCATGGCCACCAGCGCCACGTTTTGTATGGCGCCAATCAGGCGGATCGGCTGGGCGATCTGCAACTCGCGGGTGGAGCTGGCTTGCCGAATCAGCGTAAGGCTTTGCGTTAGGCTCATGCTGCGCTCGGCAAATCGTTGCGCAATCGCGGCGTTGTCAGGGTGAAGGCGCTCCGACAGGAACAGAGCGCCGATGGCAGCGGCTTCGACCTGCCCCGCGGTTTCTTCCATCGACCTAGATAGGCGCAGCAAGCGATCCTTCAGATCCAGCAGCGCGTCGAGCGCTGCACCCATCAATGCAAGCAATTGCTCCAGTTCGGCCTGCGCGTCGGCCATCTCGCCTGGCGTGTCGATCCTGTTGTTCACGCCTTGGAACAGCCGGCCCACGATGCCCTTGCCGCCACGTCCGCAGACGGCCATCAGGTCGATAGATTCAAGGATGTCCATCATTCGCGCCAGGTAGCCCTCCACTTGTCGCAGCACCGGGCTGCGCGCAAGGGCAAGCATCTCGGCAACTTGGTCGGCGTGCCCCTTCTGCAGGTCATGCCCCCACAGGATCGCCTTGCGCTGCGAAGCCCTTTCTAAAACCAACCCGCCAACCCATGCTTGTGCCTGCTTATACACCACGGCGTCAGCGCCCGGAGACAGGGCTTGCAAATCGTGTATGGTCACCTCGATCCGCTTGCGTTGGGCGCCTGGTATGACCGTGGGCTGCCGCACGACTGCCGTTGACGCAGGGACACGACTCGCCGGCGTCGGCGTTCGCTCAGGCAGAGCCGCGCTATCGGCGGCCTTCCGGAGCGAAGCACCGGCGTGGCCAATGACCGTCGGGCGCAACTTGTCCTTTGCGGGTGGCAAGGGCTGACCTCAGGAGAAGTGGCCTAAGACGTCGTTGAACGTACCTGTGAAGCCGCGGCCGACGGGCGCGTACTCCCAGCCGTTGTCGCCGTGCATGATGCTGCCCAGCTGCACGACGTTGAATTCGCCGAACTCCTTGGACAGCTGATAGACGCCCAGTTCGCGCCCGCTCGCGTCGGCGATGGTGACAGTGCAGACCGCAATGTCGGCGAAGGCTGCTTCGTCTTCGGCAACTGCACCCTCATCGTGCCCTGCGCCATGTTCGGCCTTGTGGACGGTTGCGAAGAGGGGGATCTCGTTGACGGCCGCCGAAAGCTTCGAGCCATCGATGACGATGGTTTCGGCATTGCCTTGCACCCGGACGTCGCCGGAGTGCTGCAGCCCGCCTGAGAGCGTGGCGAAGGAGCCGTTGGCCGCGGTGGCCAGCACGCCGGTCTTTGGACTCATCTTCGTCGTGTTGTAGGTCGACAGAATCTCTTCCAGAGCCGAGACTTTCGCGCCACTGCCGCCGTTGCGTGCCTCGAGCGCGTGGATGTCGATGTCGTCCTGGTGGCTGGCGTCGCACTGCCATGAAACGGTCACCTTGAACACAGCACCCTTATTGAGCGAGAGCTGCAGCTTGCGGGCCGGTGTGGTGCCGGGCTTGTCAAGAGTCAGTGTGAGCATGGCTTCTCCGGTGTCGTCGTCATGCATTGCGAAGTGCAGCGAGCTCGGCGCGAGACTTCTCGAACATCTGTCGCGCCGTCTTGAACTTGGCTTCGGTTTCCTGCTTGGCAGTCTCCACCAATTCGTGAATCTCGCGCGTCTGCGTGATGATCGCAGTAATCTGCTGTGCCTGTGCGACGCGGTTGTCACCGGGCGCCTTGGCCGCGGCGACGGCCACGTCCTTGCTGGCTTGGCCGCGCAGTTGCGTCAGCTGCTGGTCAAGGCGCGCCTGGCGCTCCGCGATCTGCTGCACCGACTTGACCGCGAAGGCGCCGTGGATGGCTAGTAGGGTCATCTTGATCGACGCGAAGCGGGAGGAGACCGTGGTGGCTGTCTCCTGCAGCGTCGCGATGCCAGCGGCTTCGATCTGCTGGATCACCATCTGGTCGGCTGGCAGCCGGGTATAGGTGCCTTCGAGCGCGAGAGCCCGACTTTCGAGCAGCCCCAACTTGTCCGAAAGCTCGCGCAGCCGTGCTTGGGCGGAAACGTCGGCAGGGTCGGCTACCACCGTCTGCTGCGCGACGTAATCGCGCGCTTTATTCAGAAACGCCCGGGCCACTGCGGCGTCGAGGGTAAAGCCGGCGAAATGCGTACCGTACGACTGCTTGAGCGTCTCCAGTGCCTGCAGTTCGCCAAATAGCGTTTGCATTTCCCGGGACAGTTCGCCCTCCAGCCGACCCATTTCGTTAGCGAGCGTTCGGGTGCGGCTCGAGATCAAATCGCCAACCTCCTGCATGAACTCGCTAAAGGCTTCCTCGGGCTTGCGACCAGTGACCTTGGCAAACAGCCCTGCTAAGAAACCCGGCGCCTCGCCCTGTTGGATCTTCTCCAGGATTTCCGGCAGCTTGGCGTCATCGACACCTTTTTCAAGGCGTCCGAAGAGCGCGAACACCTTGGATGCGGTCTTCTTATCGAGGCGCGCCAGAAAGCCATCGAGCGTCTTCTGAAGAGCCTGTTCTGCACCGAGGCCGATCTTGATGATGTCGCCGGATGGGACCGAAGCGAAGTCCAGCGCGGCAAGTGCCTGCTCGGCTTGAGGCACCTGCTCGGGCCGGAGCAGGATGGCTCCGGTTTCCAAGGAGCCTTGCACGAGCATGGTTTGCCCTTGAGGTGCAGGCACCGAGGTAGGAACGGTATTGCTTGCCATGAACTTCTCCTCTGCCGGTTGAGTGGTCGACGTCAGCGCCAAGTGCCGCTGCTCTCAGGTGGTTGCCACGATACCAATTGGCGAGCTTTTTGGCGGGTGACAACGAAGGGGACGTGGAGTCTGCAAGCGCTCGGACGCGCCAGTCAGAGCATCTTCGTTCCTTCGGCCATAGCGCTCTCTGCGTTGTCCACCTCAATCGTCGTGTGAGACAAGCCGAAATGGGTGGCCATTGCCTGAGTCGCTAAACTGAGCACAAGCTTGGCATCTGCGGTGTCCTGGACGACCAAGTGACAGCTCATCGAGTCGATCCCGGAGGTAATGGTCCACACATGCAGATCTCGCACCTCTGTCACCGCCGGGATGGCGAGCAGTGTGCGCTCCAGAAGCGCGACGTCGACTTCTGGCGGCGTGCCCTCCATCAAGATGTGGATCGCTTGCTTGAGCAGTATCCAGGTACGCGGCACGATGAGCAGTCCGATCCCTGCGCCGATCAAAGGGTCGGCGAGTTTCCAGCCAGTAAAGATCACGATGCCTGCGGCTGCGAGAACGCCCAGCGAACCGAGCATGTCTCCCAACACTTCGAAGTAAGCGCCCTTCACATTAAGGCTCTCTTGCGAGCCGGCGGACAGGAGCTTCATGCTGATCAGGTTCACCACCAGGCCGACCGCTGCCACCGCAAGCATGGGGCCACCGAGAATGTCGGGAGGATTCAAGTACCGCTGGTAGGCTTCGTAGAAGATGTAGAGCGTCAACATCAGGAGCACTACGGCATTAGCCAGCGCGGACAGCACTTCCATGCGGACATAGCCATAGGTCATCTGCGGCGTACGCGGGCGCTCGGAAAATCGGATCGCCAGCAGTGCCAGGGCCAAGCCGCCAGCATCGGTGAGCATGTGTCCGGCGTCTGCCAGCAACGCCAAGCTGCCCGTCCACAAACCTCCGATGACTTCCACAGCCATGAAACTGCACGTCAGCGCGAGCGCCCACGTCAATTTCGTTTTATGTCGCCCGGCCGCCGTGGCCGAGCCCTTGTCACCCGACGTACTCTTTGCCTGCTTTGTATCGCTCATTATTTCTATTTGTTGGCAACCGTCGCTCGGAACGTTTTAGGAAGTCTACAGGCAACTTTGCGCATCACGTGCTGTCGGGTCCCGTCACAGCTTCGCTCCCACAGCCAACTGCCAGGCCCTAGAAAACGGCCTGCGTTCCCATGAGGGATTGCTGGCGAACGCGAATTCTGTCCGGCTCATCAGTACTGACGAGCAGTGATGAAAACGGGAAGCAAAGGCGCTGATTTTCCGGTCGAAGCGCCAAGTACCCCTTGCGCCCACCACTGCGAATACTGAACTCATCAATTTTCGAGGCAGGCAAACTTAGGGGTAATCGAGGAAGGGCAATGTTGCCCTTGAGTCGCAGCCTAGTCTGGCGAGCGCCGCCCCGAACCTTATTGTCGCAGACTTCCTGTGCAGAGCACGTACCGATGATGAACTAGCGACGCCAACTGCTGTGTTGGCGAGTAGGGACGACCTGGTCCGCGCGGCTTTGCGCTGTTGCCTCCACTCTATGCACTGCGACGGCCGCTTGGCGGGTCATCGCAGAACTCTCGCGCGGTAGTGCCATCTGCCCGACAAGGCGATGGTCGAAGCTTGGCTCCGGCACACTCGACTAAGTTCGTCAAGCCATCGGCAACTATCCCTTTGCTAGGTTCCGCACAGCCTTCGAACTACGGGGGGCGGGTATACCCGAACTGTTTGGCCATATGCACGATGCCCATGCCTCGTAGACGAGAGGACCACCGAATGAATTTTCTTAGCCGCCGTTTATTACGGCTCAATGACGCGGTTGTAATGATCCTGCACGGAAGGTGGAGGAAAGGACTTTTACAGTGCTCTCTGTCCGGGACTAACAGGTATCGGACTACAACCCTAAAGGAGTCAAGTATGTCCACTCGCTATCTTCGATCCGCCGTTGCCCTCTCGGCATTTGCTGCAGCAGCATTGGCACCCGTTGCCGTTTTCGCTGCCGGCCCCTACCATCCCGCCCCGACCGAGGCCGGCGTCACCTACCACCCGGATCATGCGAACGCGCGTGCACGCGACGAGGTCATCGCTGAGTTCAACCAAGCAGCCAAGCACCCGCGCTGGAGCACCGCCATGAGCCGCGGCGCGCCCTGGCCCGTCTCCAGCGCTGAAACGCCGAAGACGCGCGAGCAAGTGCAGGCCGAACTCGCCGCAGTGATGAAGCACCCGGCCTGGAACTCCGTCAGCCGCGGCGCCTCGTGGCCGGCTGACATGATCGAGAGCAGATAACACCGGGAGCCTGCGGGTCGGGCTTCGGTGCTCGGCCCGCTTCCTCGTTCCTCTAAGCCGATGCATCCGCCAAGGTGAAGCCAATGCGCGTCATGCCTCGATCCGAGGTTGCGAACGTGGTTCCACCATGCATGCGTGCAATGGCGGCGACGATCGTCAGGCCGAGTCCGTGATGGCTGGACGAGCCGCTGCGTGATTTGTCGGCCCGGTAGAAGCGCTCGAACAGATGCGGCAGTGCGGCGGGGTCGACCTGATCGCCCTCGTTGACGACGGCAATGGTGAATTCCGCGTGGTCGCGTCGGATGACGACCTGCACCTGGCTCTCCGGCCTTGCATACCTTATAGCGTTGCTCAGAAGGTTCGACAGAGCGCGGCGCAGCAGGCCCACATCAACGTGCAGCGTCGCATCGCCTTCAATGTCCAACGTCAGATTGGATTGTTCAAGTTCGGCTTCATGGAATTCGCCCACCGCGCGGACCTGGTCTGCAAGGCTCACAGGGGCCGTCCGTCGAGCTTGAGCGCCCCGGTCGGCCTTGGACAGGAAAAGCATGTCTGTGACGATTGCCGAGAGCCGATGTGCCTCCTCCAGTTGCGAGGACAACGCTTCCCGCAAGGCCGCGATCGGTCGAGGTTGGCTAAGTTCGATCTCGGTCTGGGCAATCATGTTCGCCAGCGGCGTTCGAAGCTCGTGTGCCACGTCGGCATTGAATGCCTCGAGCTGCGCATAGGCGCCTTCAACGCGGCCCAGAAGCGCGTTGAACTGCATGATCCATGGCTGCAGTTCGCTGGCAAATGTTTCCACATCGATGCGCCCGCCGGGTTGGGCTGGCCCTGCATTTGCTGTCTGTTCGGCAAGCAGCTTCAGTGGCTTCAGCCCGCGGCGGACAATGAGCGAGCCGGTCAGCGCAACAATCAGAGAACCGAGGCTGGCAGCTGCCACCAAGGTCCATCCTAGCCGTCGCAGCAACAAGTCATCGCCCGTAGAGTCAAGGGTCAGGCGAACCTCGACAGGGTTACCTTCGAAGGTCAGATCCTCCAGCGCCTGAGCGTGAGAGATCCAGTTGCCCTTGACGTCGGCCTGTTGGGAAAAGTAGATCCGATCCTTCCCTGCCCACAGGCTCACGTTGATGTCGGGATGCGTCCGAAAATAGTCATCCAGCTTGTGCCGGAGCAGGTCGATGTTGGGAGGGGTGCGGGTTTCCGCCACGACATGACGGACCAGCTCGTTGTGCCTTTCGAACTCTTCTTCCTGCTTGAGCTGGAAGCTCCAGCGCGTCGTGCCGTAGACAGCTACGCATGCGATGCTCAAGCCCGCGAGCGTCTGGATGGCGAACCAGCGGGAAAGCGTGCTCTGGATGGACCTCGTCTTCACGGCGGATCGTCGTCGCGCACTTCAAGCACGTAGCCCATGCCGCGCACTGTGTGAAGCAGCTTGGCGTCGAAGGGGTCGTCTATTTTGGCTCGTAGCCGTCGCACGGCGACCTCCACCACGTTTGTCTCGCTGTCGAAATTCATGTCCCAGACCTGATCGGCCAGCAACGCTCTGGAAAGCACCTGTCCCTGACGTCGCAGAAGGATCGACAGCAGGGCGAACTCTTTCGCAGTCAGGTCGAGCCGTTTGCCGGCACGGGTAGCTCGCCGCGTCGTCAGATCCAGTTGCAAATCCGCCAGCGCGAAGCGCGTGGATTCTTGCAGCGAGCCACGGCGCAGTAAGGCACGAATCCGAGCGAGCAGCTCCGAAAAGGCGAAAGGCTTGGCAAGGTAGTCGTCAGCGCCACTCTCCAGCCCCTTCACCCTGTCGGCGACGTCATCGCGCGCGGTGAGCATCAAGACCGGCGTCGACGACGATTTCCGGAGCACTTCCAGGACCTTGAAGCCGTCGATGCCCGGAAGCATCACGTCAAGGACGATGGCGTCGTAGTTTCCTGTGAGAGCCATACCCAGCCCCTCGGAACCATCGCGCGACAGATCTACGTTGAACCCGCTTTCAGTGAGGCCCTTGCGCACGTAGTCACCGAGCTTCAGCTCGTCTTCGATCACCAAGAGATGCATCTCTCCATCGTAGCGCGCGCCGACGGACGTGCGATTACGTTTCTGTCATCTGAGAATGTTGGTGTAGGGGCCCTGATGCTTCCGAGCCAAGCTGACGCAACATTACGCCTTTGTAATGTTGCTGCTCGCCGCTCGGAGGCGTTTACCTGCTAGATTGGTCCAATATGCGGCCTCAGATCGACGAACAGCCTAATCGCAGCGCTCGCGTGCATCCCGCCGCATTTGAGCGGTGCGACGTAGAAGTTGTCGCCTCGTCGAAAGTATCTCGCCTGCCGCAGGCCGTTTACCGATCATCCCCGTCCAACCATGCGGCTCGCTGCCGCGCCACCGGCGGCGACGCGGCAGCGGCGTTGTGGCGGCGACCGCGAAGGCCTCTCAGAATCACCGTGATGCTTTGCCCGGGTTTGCTCGTCCTTGCTGGCTGCGCCGGCTGGGGCCAGAAATTCCAAGACTTTCAGAACGGATGGCGCACTGCCCAGGTCGTCGAGGTCGGACGCGCCGATCAACTCGAGAGAACGGGCTACACCGACTGTAGGCGCGCCTCCGATGCAGCCGAACTCCAGCGCTCCCGATACGCAGCCCTGACTTATCGCCTGGATCAACGCCAACACTGGCACATCGTCAAAGTCGGTCCAGACGTGTCGATCGCCGCTGGTGATATGGTTGTAGCGAATGTTGAGAGCTGCGAGCTACCGATCTATCCTCTGTCCTCGGTACCAGCCGGCCCGCGTTGAGTCGATCCGACACCTTCAACATCGAATCTGAACACCTATGTCAAGCGGCCATTCACACGCGCCCGCCCTGGGAAAGCCCGGCGCTCCCCATCAACGTTCCCTGTGGATCGCCCTGGCGCTGACTTCCGCGTTCATGGTCGCCGAGGTGATCGGTGGCGTGATCACGGGAAGTCTGGCCCTCATTTCCGATGCGGCGCACATGTTCACCGACACGGCTGCGCTCGCCATTGCGCTCGCAGCCATGCAGATCGCCAAGCGCCCGGTTGATGCTCGACGGACATTTGGCTACCACCGCTTTGAAATACTTGCAGCAGCGTTCAATGCGCTTCTGCTCTTCGGTGTTGCGCTCTATATCCTGTTCGAGGCGTGGCAACGATTCAGTGCGCCGCCTTCGGTCGACTCCGTGCCGATGCTGGTGGTTGCATCAGTTGGCTTGGTGGTGAACATGATCAGCATGCGACTGCTTGCGTCAGGCAAGGATGGGAGCCTAAACGTCAAAGGCGCATACCTCGAGGTCTGGAGCGACATGCTCGGCTCGCTTGGCGTGATCGTGGGCGCAATCGTGATATGGCTGACCGGCTGGACCTGGATCGACACGGTGATCGCAGTCGCCATCGGCCTTTGGGTGTTGCCCCGCACGTGGGTCCTCCTGCGAGCAAGCATCAACATCCTGTTGAGGGGGTGCCTGAGGGCGTGGACGTTGCGGTCATAGAGAAGACGCTTCTCTCGCTGGAGGGCGTCGATTCGATTCACGACTTGCACGTCTGGGCGATCAGTAGCGGGAAAACAAGCCTGAGCGTTCACTTGGTAAGCCCGAAAGGGGACCTGGAGGTCCTCACGCAAGCCGTGGCATTAGCCATGGCCAAGGATTTTGAGATCCATCACATAACCGTGCAAGTTGAGCGGGTGGCGTGCTCTCAAGCCGATGGCGACCACGGCTACGACTGAAATCCGGCGCCCGGCCATGGCCGTGCTTGGATGGGCCGTACCCGTTGATTGACCTGGGAATCAATGCCTCATTCGACACCGGATCTGCAGTTCTCGCTTTCGATGGTTCTGACGTACTTCTCGATCGGTGCCATTGCTGCTGTCGTCGTCTTGTTCGTGCGGTGGTGGCGTCGGCGCACAGACCCTCAAGGTCTACGCAAACGCCCCTACGCCGTGCGGCTGGCGGCGCGGTTTGAGAAAGCGCGGGCACGCGTGTCAAAAGCGCGGAAGGCCTCGAAGCATGGAAGCAAATCAGGCAAGATTTGAGCATGCTCCACGTCGTCTTGGCCAAGTCCATCTCGTCACAGAGCTCCAAGTCAGGCAGATAATGATCTGGCACTAAGGAAGACCATGGCGATCAAAGGAATGATGCGGCTGGAGTTCGAGGGCGTGATGGCGGCTTACGTTCGCCCTTCCGACGCCATCGACAGCTTCGAGCATCTGGTTGGGCGGGGTCAGCAGCTTGAGAGCATCGAAGAGGCGATCGTTTCGCCCGGCAAGCACGTGTTCATCTACGGCGACAGAGGTGCAGGGAAGACGTCTCTCGCCCAGACGATTGCGCACGCTCACAATCCATCGTCGTCAACGCCCGTCCTCGTTGCCTGCGGCAAGAAGACGACGTTCTCTTCCATCGTTTACGACATAGCGGCTCAACTTGTCGGACGGTCTAGGTTCTCAGTCGCCGAGGGAAGCCGCACGCTGGGAGCGCAGGTCTCTGCCGGGCTGTTGGCGCCGATGGAATATTGACCAGCT
>NZ_JBPJZH010000006.1:0-123362 GCF_051216715.1 Variovorax restrictus | reverse complement strand
CCTCAAATCAGCGCAAAACGACTCCCGAAAGCGCTGCTGACTGCACCATGTGAAAAGTGAGTCTTCGACGAAGAGGAAGACTCGCTTTGGAGGGGAGTATTTCCGCATCCTGCTAGGAGCGTGATGAGATCCCGATACGGTTGAGCAACTCAACTGGCTCAATGCGTGCGTCCCTCTGCTCACGGGCTCGACGCGGATAACAACCTTGTACGTTCCGATCGCCTGTGCGGACCGCATATCGATGAAGTGTTGGGGATCGTCGTCGACGATCAAGCCTGCGCGTCGCAGGCCATCGATCGCGGCCTTGAACTGCCCGCTAAGCGCGTCTAGATCGCACAGGCGAGCGGATTGTCTGTATCCAACCACGCGGAAATGGTCCAGCGGGGCCCAGTGCGCGTCGTTCAAACAGCTGCGGGCGGGCGCAGTTTCGAGGCATCGCCGCACGGCTTCATGCCAAGCGCGACGGTACGCGACCCTTCGGTAGTGGCTCACCGCGTAAAGGTCGTTGACCCCCAGGAGTCGGGCGCCGTCGAAAGCCAGTTCGTACGCGTCGCTGCCTACAAGCGTGCAGGCAAGAGCGCAATTGGCGAGCGATTCAGTTGCGAGCCGAATACGCCTGGTGGCTGAGCTTTCCACTGGCGACGAAGGATCTGTCGGCGCCAGCTGTTCCGAGCCCTGCTCTGGATAAGCGGCTAGGCGACCTGGGCTCGCTTTGCGCGGAGCCGTGGGGATCCCGTCTCCGTTCGCCCGGGCGTGGCCGAAGGACGCGGCCACTTTTGCGCCAGTGCGAGCGATGAACGCGTCGAGCTGGCTCTCGCTCCAGCGAACAGAACTCATAAGAAACCAGGAGGAAGGAGGTCGCGTCTGGTGAGAGCGACGTTAGAAGAACACGGCCCTCCAGAGAAGTCCGCGGCCGAAAATTGTCCAGGTCGGCTGGGCCGTTTATCATAATCGGCATACCGTGCTGTCTTAAGCGCGGACATTATTTGAAGCAGAAAAGGCCGAATGCAGGGCGATTAAGAACGATTGCCCTGATCGGCCGATGCAAAATCGACGCGCAGCGTGCTTTCGGCATCCGCCTAAGACGAGCGCATGAACCTAGCACCGTACTACTGCAGAAGTGGCCCAACGAAATGAACCAGCCCAAACCCGCGTTCGCTGAGCAGCCCATGGAGAGCACACTTGGCGACGTGCTCGCAGCCTTCATTGTTGCAAAGGACTGGAAGTTCTTTATGGACGACAAGCCGGTGCCGGTGTCCATGATGACCGGCAACCGAGCCTTTTTGCCCGTTGTTCTCTGGCATGCCGATAAAGTTCATCTTCAAACCACGGGGCGCAGGATTGGTGTGATGTTCCGGGCCGACGGCGAAGCCTCGGTTGGCGCGCACTCTTCGCTGGAGCACGTGCGGCGAACATCGACGTTGACTCTCTACTGCCTCGAGGCTCTAGTGCAAGCCATTGAACAGCACCCTGCTGTTCAAGCTTCCGTGTCGATCACCCCCAGCGATCTACGCAGCAACGTGCTCGCCGGTGCGCGCACCCCACCAAAGGGTTCGGGCGCCACTGTCGACCACTTGGTGCAGGCATTCTTTGACGACCATGAGCGCGGCCTTGTTCCATGGGCGCCGGACAGCCAGCCTAAGTCGCCAACCCTAAATTGGGCTCAGCGGCATTGAGCCGAGCCAACACCGCAGAAGGACTCCCTTGTGACAAACTCCGCAGGCTTGCAAGCGCCACGTGCCGTTCCAGGCGTGAGCGTCGGTGCCCTCCGCAAAGACGACGAGAAGGTACTTCAAGGTGATGCGTCGACGCGGCGCTCGCTCAACGCTCTTGCGGTGAGTTCGAGCTTGATGAATGCGCTAATCAGAAGCCCTGGTCCCGGCGCCCCGCACGGTGCGATGGTCAAGGGCACGCAAGAGATGATGACCAGCGCGAATGCCACGACGGAAGAGCTCGTTGCCGCGCTGAGGCTTGGCAACGTGCCCTGGGCACGGTATCGGATTTTGCGGATGGTCGCAGCGGCCGTCGCAGAGCAATGGACGGTGTCAGCGCTGGACGGACAGTCCGGCTCCCCGTCGGCTGACGTGCGGCACCTGATCCCGGCCTGGCTCGAGATTGCGAAGCACGATGCGCCTGAACCGGTCTACGAGGACGCAGCTGATAACAGTCGTGTCGCATTGCAGGTGGCGCTGCTGGACGCGATGGAGCCGGTCGTGCGCGAGATCGGAATCTTCGACATGCTTCACAGCGAGCAGGAGGCGGCGGTACACGCAAAGGATGTAATTTCGAGCGCAGTACAGGCTTCGATGGCAAATCTGTTAGACGCTGCAGCCAGTAACCGATCGCGGAACCACTTGCTCCAGGCACTTCTTCGCAACGCCGGGACGATCTACGCGTCGGCTTGGAGGCACCACGCCCAGGACGTTGTCGATCAACTAAGGCAGATGGACAAGGCCGGGCAGCAAATGGTGGCTGAGATGCACCCTGAAGGGCTTCCATTGGAGGAGGTCGACGAGGCATTCGCGGGCACATACTCCCGTTTGGTCGAAATGGTCCAGTTTCTCGGCGACGCGCCGGAGCCGGTCATGGTCGCAAACAGGCTGCCTCCGGGGACGCCTCTACCGGCTGAGCGAGGCGCGAGCAACACTTCACAAGGGCAGCTCGTTCGCTCCGACGCGGGATTCCGCGAGCCGATCGATGGCGGCTTTGACCGCTCCGAGGTGCGTCGTTGAGCTCGGACGTAGACCCGTCGGGCACGGGTGAAAAGCGACGAAAAGGCTTTCTGTCGTACCTGAACAAGCAGGCGACGTTGAGGGGTGCGATCAACAGCACGATGACCAACACGATGCGGGGAGCAAGCGTCATCAAGTCAGCAAGCGGACAGCTTCGAGCCGGAACCGCGGTGCTGATGCGACCCGGCCGCATCGAAACGTTCGAGGAGGCGCTCGAGCGTAATGGCGTGCTGGAGGAGGACCTGCCGCTCATTCACAACCAGCTCCTCCTCCAAATGTACGCCGCTGGCGTGTTCGCGGTCGTGGCGTACACAGTGGCAGGCGTGCATACGCTGCAGCAAAGCTACTTCTCCGGATTGTTGTCGTTGATCCTGGGGACCACGTGTGCCGCGCACTTTTCACAGTCTTCGCTTCGAGCGTTTCAGGTTAGACGCCGCCGACTGGGCGCGGCCGCTGAATGGCTTACGAGTCCAAGCGAGTGGTTGCCTAGTCGGATGGAGGGGGTTCGATCAATGCAGAAGCTCGACCCTCTCCGTCGCCCTGCGCTCATCGAAGCTCTTGCGCGCAAGTCACGGCTGTCACTGACACTGGCAGGCTTGGTAGGCGGAATCGGCTTGGCCGCGGCACTCGGTGGTGCCGCTGCCATCCCGCTTGCATGGATCACTACCTGCGTAGTTTCAGCGTTGGTGCTGCTCGCCATTGCTGTGCGCTACTCCTTCGAAACCTTTCGGCGGAGAGCGGGGAGGGATTGTGACCTTCTGCTGTGGATCGCTTCGCCACAACATTGGGTGCCTGCAGGCGTCGAGCCGCGTCTGCGCGACGGTGATTCAAGTGGTGGTTGATGCTCCTCCGGCCCCGCTCATCGAGTGGCCGGCCACAGCTCAGTGCGTCGTATCGGCGTCGCATCGCTATCAAATCCCGCCAGAGGGGCTCCTCAGCATCCTAATGACGGAGGGTGGCAGGCCCGGCCTGTCCAAGTCGAATACGAACGGCTCCTTTGACCTAGGGGTAATGCAGGTGAATACCATTTGGCTCCGACCTGGTTCCCCCCTGTTTGGTTATGTGACGGCTGAAAGTCTGAAGAACGATCTCTGCGTAAACATCCACGCTGCAGCATGGATTCTTGCGTCCAACATGCGCAAGGTAGGCAACATCTGGAACGCAGTTGGTCGATACCATTCCCCCGGGAACGTTGAGCTGGCCACTGCCTACATGAACCGCGTGAGTCGGAAGGTTCCGCTTGCGCGCGCGCTCATACAACGGCATCCCGCCTACCGCGATTCGGTGGCAAAGGTCTTCTACAGCGCCACACTGTCGGAGGCTAGCCAAGGCCATGACCAAAGCGACCTAGGTCCAAACGTACGCCCTGCGCGCTGAGTTGCTAGCGCTTTGCGCGTGATATTCGCTGGCCGGAGCCCATTTTCCGAGCTGCCGCCCATAAATCTCGACTACGATTAATCGCTGGCCACTCGGGCCATCCATTGCGACGATTAAACGTTAGGGCGAGTATTCATGGCGAAACAGCGGAAGCCAGCGGGTGGCGGGAACGACGGCAGCAGCGAGTTGGTCGTCTTCGTGGGCATTGGCCTCGTCCTGTTCATGCTCTGGTATGTCTTCCACGAGCGCATCGCCGGCGCGCTCCTAGCCCTAAGAATTGCGGAGAGCTGGGTTATCGGCTTCTTCACTCCCGCACTCGAAGAGGAGCGCGCTTGGATGAAATTCGTCCCGCGTTCAACGGTGACCGCAGGTCAGATGGTCGACGTTTCATCCCAGGTCGGCTCCTACATCCGGTGGGTGACAGTTCCGGTGATGCTCGCACTCGGGGTCTGGCTCTACCGTAAAAGCCCAACCGAACGTTTCAGAAAGACGTACACGGTTGTCACGCTTCCTCAGGCCGTGGGGGACGAATACCCATGGATGCGCATCTCGTTGACGAACGATTTCGCGAACATGGATCAAGACAAAGGCAACTGGGCGATCGCCAAGACCGAACGCCAGTTCGCGAGAATCCACAAGCTGCGCAACGCTTCGGGAGCGATCGATCGCGAACGCGCAGAAGCTGTCTTCGTGAGGCAACTCGGTAGCGTGTTTCTCGGCATTTCCGCTATGCAACCCCACGCACGCGCGCTCTTCGCGCTCTTCGCGGCTCGCACCAACCGCGATTTCAGGGCGGCCGACCAGTTGCTGATGCAACTAGCCAATAGCTTTGCAGATGGAGCGCCAGACTACACGGGTGTGGACGAACTCATCGAGAAGTACAAGAGGACGGCATCCGTGGTCGCGAGCTTTGAGCAGCACGCGTATGAGCGGACCATCCTCATGACGCTCCTTGAGCGTTGCAGGGGCGGTGAAGGCGGAAAAGACTATCTGCCACCAAATTGGTTTCTGTGGCTTAAGGGCATTGACCGCGACCTTTGGTACGCCCTTGCCGATGTTGGGCGGAGAACCCCGCACGTCGAGTCTGCCGGCGTCTTCGCTCACTGGCTGACAGAGAAGTCACGCCAGAAGAAGCTGGAAGTGCCATATGTGCGGCATGCCGTCGACGGCTTGATCGCCGAGATGGCTAAGTTCCTGAACGATGACGATTCCTTCGATGGAATCTTCGAGGGCGACGACCTCATGGATCAGCGGGCTGTGCATTCCGCAGGTTCGATCCCATCGCCCGCCGAGGCAGACAAAGCATTCGCGAGTGGCCAAGGCAAGCGTTTGGCCCGTCCGACCGGATATCTCGCCCTTTACGACTAATCCACATTCAAGGAACCAGTGATGGGCTTGCTCCAGACAATTCGCAACCGTAGAGATCAGGCCAACAAGGCCGTTATCCGGACCACTCGCACATTTCCGCTCTTTGGAGCTCGCCTAGCGCTTCTCTACTTCCCGGGCTCGGTTGGCAAGGGGTTCACAACGCTCAGCCTTGCGGACTTGAAGGAGGCGAGCGTGCGGGTCTCCAGGTTGCCAGGAACATCAGCTGGCGAACAGTCGTCCCCCGACGTCTACGGCATCATGGTGAAGCAAACTGCCGGCGCGAAGACTGGTGCTCCAGTCAAGGAATATGCGCTGTTGGAGATGGCATCTGCAACCGAGGCGGAGGAGGCGGTCGCGCGGCTCGCCGACCTGATTGTCCCACGTCGCCTGAGCGCCTGGTGGCTTCTGCCGGCGGCGGTAGCTGGTCTATGGCTAAGTGCTGCCGGGCCAGGTCCGGCTGTTTCGACGCCGCCCCAACTGTCCATTTACACGCCTCTTGCTTCTAGCCGCGTGACTGCAGCTCCAGGCCAGGCAGCTGCGTTGCCAACTCCTGGCGCGCCACCTGCTGCCCAGACGTCTGCGGTCACGCCGACGCCTCAGTCTGCAGGCAAAGAATCTGTGGACCCGTTCGGCATCAAGTTCGCACCTGGCAGCTGATTGCAGCGCCGCTACCTAGAAGCTCACGATGGCAGTTCGGTACCAAAACGTAGGCCCTGATAGGCGGGACGAGGTCGCGCCGCAGCGAGCGCGGCACGACATGCGACGCTCAAGTGTCAAGCTTGCCGAGGCGCTGCGCTCGCCCGTTGGTGGGCTGATGACCATGGTGGCAGGAGCAACATTCGCAGCAATGCTCCCGGCGCTCGCTGATGTGCTCCTAGTCGCCGCTCTATTGGGCGCATTGTTCATTCGTGGCGCCCAGAAGTCCTACACACTCCCAGCGCGCATGCCAAAGCATGCGCACATCATCGATCCGATCGAGGTCAATCCGGGAACCCATAAGGCCGGGCTGGCGAAGGGCACCTTCTACCTTGGAAATGACCGAATCACGGGTGAAGAGGTGTGGCTTACAAACCGGGACGCCGGCGTGCATATGCTGGTGCTGGGCACCACTGGTTCAGGGAAGACGGAGATGTTGCTGGGGCTCTGCCAGAACGCGTTGAACCAGGGCTCTGGATTCATGTTCGTGGACGGGAAGGCTCAAGACAAGATCGCGTTCAAAATCCAAGACCTGTGTCGGGCGCGGGGGCGGGACGACGACGTTCTCATCCTCAACTTCATGACAGGTGCGCGAGACATTATTGGGCCGCAGCCCAGCAAGATCACCAACAACATGAACCCGTTTGCTTATGGGTCATCGGGCATGCTCTCGCAGTTGGTGGTCGGCCTCATGTCGAGTGGCGCTGGCGGCGACGATATGTGGAAGGACCGCGCGATCTCGTTCGTCGAGGCAATCTCGCCTCCGCTGGTCTATCTGCGTGAGAACTACGGGCTGATCCTGGACGTGAACGCATATCGCAGCTACTTCGAGCTCGAGCGGCTCGAAGAGCTGTGCTGGAAGGGGGCGGCTAAGTACCCGGGTCTCGAGCAGGTGCTCGAAGGCCTGAAGAACTACCTTATCAATCTCCCGGCATACAGCGAGAAAAAGGCGGGCCAACGAGGTGGGCAGGGCGACGACACGAAGCTACAGCATGGCTTCATTACGATGCAGCTGGTGCGTGCCTTTACATCGCTCGCAGATACGTACGGGCACATTGTTCGTGTGCCACTCGGCGAGGTCTACTTCCCAGATGTTGTGAAGCAACGCCGGATCTTGATTGCGATGCTGCCTTCGCTGGAGAAGACCCCTTCAGAAACGGCGAACATCGGCAAGATCATCGTAACTGCCCTCAAAAACATTATGGCTGAGGGCCTCGGTAGCGTGCTGGAGGGCCGCCGCGACCTTCTGGACAATGACGAGGGGCGTGCACTCTTGCCGCCGTACGTGGTCATCCTGGACGAGTACGGTTACTACGCAGTGAAGGGTTTTGCAGTCGCATTCGCGCAAGCGCGCTCGTTGGGCTTTGTCTGCGTGGTTGGCGGTCAAGACTTGGCCTCATTCCAAAGGGAGTCGAAAGAGGAAGCCGTTTCTGTGTGCGGCAACACCCGGATCAAGGCGTTTGGGTCCATTGAAGATCCAGAGCAGACGATGGACTTTGTGGTCAAAACAGGCGGGAAGGCTCATGTCGCTGAGACCGCAGGTTTCGATGGCGAGGTTGGAAACACCGCCACGAGTTACGCAGACCAGATGAACGTGCACCTGAAGGCGATCGACCGGATCGACCCTTCTGATATTAAAGAGCAGATTGAAGGGCAGTTCACATTTGTCTGGCGCTCGCGCGTCATCACCGCGAAGACCTACTTTGTGAACCCGAAGCCCGTGCCACGGGTGCAGTTGAACCACTTCTTGGCGGTCCCACCACCCGATGCAGCCCAGCTTCGCGAACTGGAGACAAGTGCGTCGGAGATTGAAGGACGGTTAGAAGGCGGCGACTTCAGAGCGCTTGATGTTGGATCAGTAGGCGATATCGACGTAGCAGTTAAGCAGCTCGCCCTGTCATCATCACTTCGCCCGCTCCAGCGCGGCATTGCTGCGATCGCCGCCGTCGAGCGCGTGCGCGCGCAGAGCATTCTTGATTTTCGGCAGCAAGCCGATGGTGGATCAGGCCTCGGAATCGATGACTTCGAAGGCGAGCCAGAGTTTGAGGCGGATGCGTTCTTGCAGGATGCAATGCGTCAGACCGGGGAACTTTCACACCAAGGCATGGAGGAGCCAGCGTTCGATCAAGGTGCACAGATGGTTCAGGGGAGTTCTGGCCTGGCAGGCGAAATACATACGCAGGATGAGGAAGTCGTAACGCTCCAACAGGCTAACGTCTTCATTCCCGTGAAAAGCACGGGCTTCCCTGGGGACGTCTTCGCAGGTGACACGGGTGTTGCGCGTGGCTTGCAGGATGCTTTGGGGGGAGCGGATACCGCGGCTCCGATGCTTGACTACAACTCTACCTTCAAGGGCGTCGAGACGATCGAGCGCGAGTTCGGTGCAAGCGTGGAGGAGGCAGGTGCTGCTGCACGGGAGGTGATCCAGGACATCGAAGATGCGACCCGGTACCCACGTGCCGTACCCACGGCGAAGTCTGAGGAGCAGATCGTGACGCTCTTCCAGGAGTTCTATGACGCGCTCGATGAGGAGTGAGGTCATTCGGTCGGGTCGCGACGGCTCGTCCGCGATGTCAAGAATTCTGACGCACCGCGCCTGCCGCCTTGGATCTCGGAGCCCTGGCCAAGCCAAGCTGTTCGCACGTAGCGACGCGCCAAGGCCTGGTGCCCGCAACGTGTGCGCGGCAACTGGTGGTTGGCACGCGAGAGTGACGACGATCGAAGGCTGGCAGCACTGCGTACGCTTTGGTCAAGAACTCCTGACCTTTCACGGCAGCCCGCTTGTTCCGGCGCGAAGCTGACTAGAGCAGCACTGTCGACCGACCCGTCTTGCAATAAAGACTCGCATGATTCAAACACGACGCAACCTTCTATTGACCGCTGCTGGCTTGTCTGCCGCTCCATTGCTTATGCCGCTGCGCGCCTCCGCCGAGAGCCTGGGGCCGGCGTCGGTTGCAACGCAACCATCTACGGCAGACGTTCCGGTCGCACCGATGGAATTTCGTACGCGCGGCGAGCCAACTGTGACCAGCCAGAACGCGCGCCAGCGCGCTCGCCCAGGGTTAGGCCCGCCGATTCCCCACTGGCCATCACCAGGGGAGACTCGACAGGTATGGCTGAAGCGCCCGCAGACCGGAGAGGAGTTGGTCTCGCGCTATTGCTCGGACGGTCAGCTCGACATGACCGAGTACCTGAAGGTATGCCGTCTACTTCGCGATGCGCAGGCGGGCGTGGCGGCGTACATTGATATCGAGGTCCTCGATCTAGTGTTCGCGATGCAGCGCTGGCTGGTGTCGTGGGGAATCGATCGACCCGTCGTGATCCAGTCTGGTTACCGCACGGCCGCTACGAACCAGCGACTTGAAGGCGCCGCGAAGAATAGTATGCACCTTAGGGGCAAGGCGCTGGATGTCAGGATGGAAGGCGTTCCAGTTGCCTATTTGGGTCGACTCGCTTCGATCTTCGCGGTCGGCGGAGTCGGTTTTTACGTGTCGAAGAGCTTTGTTCACCTAGACAGTGGATCCGTCCGCACCTGGATAAGCTAGTGGCACAAGAGGCCCGTACTGCAGCGGGTAAAACCTGCGCAATAGGACGATGGAGGCTGGAAATCCATTGGACAGCCGGCAAGACCACTTTGACATCATCTAGTCGTTCGTTCGAGCGTATTGTTCATGTGGGCGCCCGCACAGGAGCTAGACCGCAGGGGCACTTGGTGCTCGCTTTTCAAGCTTCCTAGTTAGCGAATCTCATGCGTCTCGCCGTGTACTTGCGGCGCATTGCCTCACCCGAGCTGGAAGGGACTGTTGGGTGAGAAGACGGTCAGAGCCTTCGCTCTGGATCGCGCGTCTGCAAGCGCGCTAAGGTAGCCCGCGGCAGCACCTGCCGTACGCTCGGGTTGCTCTTCTCGACTGAGAAGGCGGCCTAGGCGCACATTTGCTCCGCTCTCGAGCAATAGAGTAGCCGTCGCCGCGTCCAGGTGATGGGAGCACTCTTGAAGAGGTGTCAAGCCATTGCGGTTCACCGCGTTCACGTCAGCACCGCGCGCGATCAGCGCCTGCACGACATCAGGCATGCCGGCACGTGCTGCCAGATGAAGCGGGCGATCGAGGCAAGCATCTGAGCGGTTGAGCGCTTGGTCGAGCAGGCCGGCGTTGATGAGTCGAGTTGCGAGCTCGTTGAGCCGAGGCGCCGTAACAGCATGAGCGAGGCTGCGCCCAGTCCACCAATCGACCTGGAGCGCGGTTGAAGGCGCGTCAGCTAGCGCGACCCATAGCTGCCTGAGAGCCATCTCCCTCGCCCTTGGAAGCTGTTGCGCTGGGCAGGTAAGCAGCGCGTCGACGAGACCGTGGAGCTTTGGCTGCGCTCGGACCGGAGGGATTCGCGCGGCCGCGGCCTCGACCTGTTCGCGAGCACGCGGAAGTCGCAATCGCAGCTTCAGGCTAACCTGTTCGAGGGGGCGGAGCAGGCGACCCTTGATACGGGCGAGACGGTCGCGCCTCGATTCAGGGGCTGGCGCCGCGCGACTTTTCGCCGTGCTGGGTGCGCTCGTGGATGCGCCGGCAGGCTGTCCTCGCGACTCGTAAACCGCGTAGCCATTTGGCCGCCCAATACCAGTCATGTCAAAGGTCGACGTGAGAAGAAGCTCACACTCGCGGGTCATACCATCTGCGCTTAGGTTCTCCCAGAGCGGACGACCGTCGTAGCCGCGGCAGAATGGGTCGGCACCATGGCGAAGGAGGTACTCCGCGACAGGTCGTTGACCACATGACAACGCAAGTGCCAGCGCCGAGGGCTCGCCAGGTACGGGCGATTCAAAGTCCGCGGCATACTCAGCCACCACCCGTATTGCTTCGAGATCGCCCCGTATCGCCGCTATGCCGATCGGGAAGCATTTGTCGGCGTCGATCGCTCGAGGATCAGCACCGTGCCGTAACAGGAGCGTGAGCATCGACCTGTCAGCCCCCCGCATGGCGATCGCGACTGCAGTTTCCCCATAGGCGCCGACGCTGTCTGGCGGATGGCCACCGCGAAGCAGTTTTGTTGCCGCAGCTAGATCGCGGGCAGAGACCGCTCGGTGGAGGGCGTCCATGGCTACAACGACGGCGATGGGCGTCAGCCTGGCCAGCGTTATGACGTCATCACTTGCCCGTGGCCTGTGACCTGAGCAATGACAGCACCTTCTCGCTGTAACTTTTGGCATCCAGGGACAGGAAGGCCGCGATCCGAGCCTCGATGTTTTCGCGAGCGGTATAGCGCTCGGACGCCATGAGGTTGTCCAGAGCCATCGTGATATTCAGTTCCCGAAGCATGTAGACCTTCGGGTCCATCGTAGACGACGAGAATGCGACGCCAGCGTTCTTTGGATCGGCGCGGAGCGCCGCTGCTGGATCGATGAGCTCCTGGTACCACTGCGGGTTCGTGAATCGCTTGTTTGTCTCGGAGTACAGAAAATCCCGGACCGACATGTCGTCCATGCTCGGGAAGGTCTGCATCGGAGGCGCTACGCCGCCAGATATGCCCGGAGGGATTTGAGCCGGAGGGGGGGTTCCTGGCGGAGCGCCAGCCGGCGCCGTTGCGGGAATGCCGGCGTTGGCAGTAGCAACCGATACGATCGGGTCACCAGGGGCAGGGTCCAGCGGAGGTTTGGCGCCGGGCGAGACCGCGAAGTTGCTACCGCAGAAGAACTGTATTGGGTTGACGGGCCGATTTCCGACCACGTACGTCGATAGGTGCAAGTGAGGGGCCATGTTGGGTTGGCCTGTCTTTCCAGACTCCGCAATCATGTCGCCTTGATTGACGGTTGCGCCCATCTGAGCCACGAGCTTATTGGCGTGCATGTAGCGTGAAACGATTCCGTCCGTGCCCATGACCTCCACAGTGTTTCCGCCGCCGCTCATCGTGCCAACGAAACGAACCTTTCCCGAATGCACGGATGAAATCCGTGTGCCGACGGCGGCGCGGAAATCCGTTCCGTCGTGAAGCAGTCGCTTGTTCTTGAGGGGGTGAAAGCGCATGCCGTAATGTGACGTGATGGTCATCTGAGCAAGCGGCGTCGCCGGGAAGCACGTCGCCGCATAGGCGCCTTGGCTACCCACAGCGATCACGATCGTAGTGAAGACCGCGGCCACAGTCACACGAGGGCTGTGAAGAACCGTGCTGGGACTGTCGTCGATGCGTGCAGAAGGATTGTTCATAATCGTTTTTCGCCACGGCGATCGTTCTACTCACCGGAGGACGATTTTGCCACGCGCGATCAACTTCTACAGTTCAGGCCCGGCACAGACCCCGTTTTAGTTAATGCGGCATCGTCGCTTCCTGTGGAAAGGTTGCAGGCGTGCCTTGAACCCAGCCTGGGGCGGCGTTCGTCGTGTAAAAATCGACCAAAGAATGTAGGAGATCGATTTATGGTTAAACCACGCGCCGCACTTTTCGCAGCCCTGATCTCCCTGGGTGCCCAGGCGACGGCCTTCGCTGCCGGTGAGCCGATACCGAAGCGGGCACACGCGCAGCCTAACTCAGGGTTGCCCGCGCCGATCGCAGCCATGCTTAAGGGCGGTCAGGGGGTTCGATTCCAGGACAAATTCGAAAGTCCTGGCGGGTTGACGGGCTACGTGCTTTCTGCTGCGAACGGTGAACGCCGGATCTACTATGTGACGCCGGACAAGCGCCACGCGATCCTGGGAATACTCATCGACGAGAATCTGACAAACCTCACCGCAGAGCATCAGAAGACATTCATCAATGTTCTGGAGTTTCTTGGGGACGGCTCGACGAACCAAGCGAAAGGCTCAGCTTCGGCTATCGACCTTGCCAGAGGAACGGTGCAGTGGTTTGAAGAAGGTGAGGGCGCCGAGTTGTACGTTGTCTTTGATCCGACGTGCTCTGCATGCGGCGTCTTGTATCGGGACTCCCGCGAGCATTTGAAATCCGTGAAGATTCGTTGGATTCCAATAGCGCTCGGTGGAGATGCGTCGGCGCGTTGGCTGCAGTCTTTTATATCGACCGCGGACAAGGGCGCGGCTCTGAAGGCGATGTTCTCTGGCCAGGTGGCACCCAGTGCTCCGATCTCTGCGGAGGCGCAGCGCGCGCACGCTGAGGCGCTTGCGGTGCTGAAGGCAGCTGGTGTTCGGGAACTACCGCTAGCGCTGTACGTCGACAAGTCGAATGTCGAGCGCCGTAACGTTGGACTCATGACAAAGTCGACCTTCAAACAGCTCGCGGACTTGTCGGCGCTTTTGAAGGGAAAGGGCGGGTAGGCCAGGCCGCTCGCCAGTCGCGCCTTGCCTGGCGTTCGGGCTTCCGGTGAGCGCTATGGCCTTGGGCTCATAGAGCGGGACGCCGTTGGCTGCTCGTCCAACCCCGCAAGCAGGTTCATGAACGCATGCACTTTGGCGACGTTCTCGTTCTTGAAGGACACGTTGGACCCCACTGAGGTGCTCCGAATGAACTCCCCGACGGGCGTTCCTGCAAAGTGACGAACAATGTCGTTTGCGGTGACATGGCTGCCGCGCTCGTCCACGAAACGAATGACGGCTGCCACGCTTTCAATCTCGTGCGCAGGTACCGGCACGACCTCAAGCCAGGAGGCATCGAAGTGATTTGCAGCTTGTGGCTCTCGCATCAGGATGCCCATAACTCGAGCTGCCATGCTTGGTGTCTCGAGCATTTCAGAGGCGGGCGCGGCCCGGCTCGCCCTCGGGGCTGGGGCGAAGCCTGGCTTCAGCTGCCCTGATGTGGGGCTTGGCGTGGGGTGAATGGAGACCGGGGGTGGTGCTGCTGGATGCACTGGGCCCGCACCGGCTTGCGCAGGAGGAGATGCCACATTTCGGCTGGCTGGCAGCGCAATGCCACCACCGATGGCATCCTGAACCAGATTCGTCATCAAGCCCTTGATCGTAGGGGAGTTGATGCTGTCGATAAATTGCATCGCATCAGCTGCGAATCCTGCACGACCCTCAACGGATTCCATGTCGTGCTGCGCTGAGAACTCGCGCATGGCGTACTTCGAGAGCGGCTCCGAACCAGCGAAGAAGCGTTGAACTGCATCCGGCGCCTCGCGCTTCACGAAATCGTCGAGATCCAGCCCTTCTGGCAGAAATGCGAAACGGCAGCGCTTTCGTTCGTCGACTAGTGGCGCGGTCAGATGCATAGCCTTGCGCGCAGCATTTCGACCTGCATTGTCGCCATCAAAGCAGTAAAGGATGGTGTCGGCGCTTTTGAACAGCTTTGCTATGGTTGCAGGTTGAAGGGCGACGCCCATGGCGCCAACGACGTTGGTGATCCCATGGCCGTGCGGAATTACGACGTCTACGTATCCCTCTGTGACGATGACTGTCTTGGTCTTTTGAATCGCCCGGCTCGCCTCGAACTGGCCGTACAGTTCGGCTCCCTTCTTGAAGAGCGGAGTCTCGGGTGAATTGAGGTACTTCCTCTTGGCGCCCGGATCCAGGCTGCGGCCGCCGAACGCGATTGTTCGTCCCGAGGAGTTCCGGATCGGAAAGATGATTCGGTCGGACATGAAGTCGACGTACTGACCTGGTGCGAAGCTGCTCTCAAGCGTAATGCCGGCCTCGACCATGATCTCTGGCGTCACCCCTACCATGCTCTCGCCCAGGTAGGTTCGTCCCGGCGGCGCGTAGCCAAGTCCGAACGCGTGGGCCATCTCTGGCGTGATGCCGCGCTCGCGCAAGTAGTTCTGCGCGACTTCGTGCTTGGATAAGGCATCACGATATAGACGGTGAGCAGCATCAAGTAGTTGCAAGAGGCGCTCGTGCTTTGCGAACTCGGCCGGATCACTTCCGTCAATCTCCCGCGGCAGCGGCAGCCCCGCTGCCTTGGCGCATTCCTCCACGGCGTCACGGAAACTGAGGCCTTCGTGTCTTTGGATGAAGGTGAAGGCGTTGCCAGACTCGCCACAGCTGCGGCAGAGAAAGACACCTTTACCAGGGTTAACGTTAAGAGATGGAGACCCATCCTTGTGGAACGGGCACAGCCCCACGAACTCGGTCGGCCCTTGGCGTTTGAGCGCGATCGAATGACCGACAACCTCGGCGATGTCGGTCGCCGCTAGCACGCGTTCGAGATATTCTGCTGGGAGACGGGCCATGCTGAGGATTCGATCAGTTGTAAGGGGTTGGTACGAGCGATCTGGACCGACGGATGCGATCTTTCTCGTCGATGTCGTCGGACTGAGAGATCGCCGTCGCAAATGCATCAACTGCGGGGTCATTGATCACGGCGGCGAGTTTCTCAAGGTAGGCGCGTCTAGCGCTCTGGCCGGTCACATCCTCGAGGTCTAGGCTTGCGCGCTGCGAGACGAGGTATGTCGCGACATGAAGCCGCGAGGCGTCAAGGGCATGCACAAGGGGAGTCTTGCGGGACGAGTCGAACGCGTCGATGTCGGCGCCGGCATGGACCAATTGCCCTGCAACAATTTGGCTTCCTTCTGCTTGTGAGGCGCAGGCAAGGTGCAAGGCTGTCTCCTTGCTGTCGTGTAAGGTCAGCGATGGATCCGCACCGCGCTCCAGAAGGGCTGCCGCGACAAGTGGCTTTCCCAACCGCGCTGCAAGATGCAGTGCCGACAGGCCGTCCTGCGCGCGTGCGTTCGGACTTACACCGCTAGCGATGAGGACCTCAACAGTCGCGACATCACCGCGCTCAATAGCTGTGAAGAGACGTGCCCGCAGAGGCTGGCCAAGCTTTGCGATTTCGCCCACACTTTGTACTTGCATCCAGCTAGCGGGACTGCGCATTTCGCTTACGCCGAGGAGGAACGCGCTTGCGTCCTTGGCTGAAGCAAAGTCGTAGGAGGCGTGCGCGAGCCTCACCAGGTTATCAACCACGCCGGCGCGCATGCGGGTAACCGCCTGGTCGCCCCAGATGATGTGGATTGTGTGCTTGAGCATTGGTATACGGTCGTTCACTGCAGGCACCAGGGGCTTACTGCCGAGTGAATTCTATAGACGCACAGAAATCGCGCCATTTTGGCGCGCTGCTGTCAATTTACCGCCATAGCACAGCCCGGCGCCGCTATCGATTATGGGCAATGCGCTCGCGGAAAACCCGTAGTGCACAGAACGCAGGAGGCAAGAGAGGCGACATTCCGTCCTGGGCGCGGCAAGTCCATGCTGGCTCCGAAGACTGCGTCTCGACATGGTTCGCAGGGTGTAGGGTGATCGCCAGGCGACCTTTAACACCTGAGCGCGGCGAAGGAGTCAGAACGAACGAGCCTTTCGCTGGATCGAAAGTCACTGTCAATGCAGACCCAGGTAGGACATCGGAATTTGAGCCGTTGCCAGGAGCTTTAGTCGGGTACGTACCGGTCGAGCGGTAGGCGGCCTCCGTCGCTGACATCACCGGGTGGAGCTCTGCCACAGCGTCGCTTACTACCATTCGCTGAACCGCTATTCCGCCAGCGAAGAACATGATCAGCAGCAGACTGAACACGCTGAGTAAGGCGGCAATGCACCCGGCAACGAGTCTGATGGCTGGGTGCGCGGCTGCTACCCGTTTGGCTGGGCTGCCTGAGGCCGTGACGTCCACAACCCGGACGGATGTGAGCAGATCGTGCAGTGCGGCGCGCGACGGAAGGATCAATCCGGGCAGGTACGAGAGTCCGGACGTCATGAGGAACAACATGCGCATGAAGTTCCGCGAAGCGGCGCGCGGTAGCGTTACTCTTCGGCCGCGAATGCTCGTCAATCGAAGGCCCAGTAGCCGTTTGCCCAACGTTGCCTGCCAGGACGACGCATCCAGCGCAGTGGCATAGGCGAAGCTACTAACCATGTACAGGAACAGAGGGCCGATAAATGGATCTTGAACCGGATTGCCCAGGATCTTGGAAAGAACCGTAGCTATCACGCCTGCGATCGCCAGGTCGATGCCCCAGGCGGCAATGCGTCGCAGGTTTCCGGCTCGCTGCGTATACACGTACGGCGACGCATCGCTGTTCAATACGACGTCGGGGCCAGGAAGAGGGACAGATGATAATAGTGCAGGCATGGTGCTTCAGGTAGCACACCAAGTTTATGCCCAAGCCTGCCGCGCCGTAGTGAGGGATGGACGATTATTGCCCGATTAATGCGCCCACTGGCATCACCGCACAGCCGCGGCTGTCACGCTGAACTGGCGCCGACATAAGCTTTCGCACGTGCGGCTGCGGTCGCCGCGCTCGCGATGGCTCGCGCCTCAAGTAGGCGCTCACGCGCCACCTCGTCGGCGCCGTGGGCCCGCATTTCGTAAACGCGCAGTAGTTTCGAGATCTTGGCGTCGGTGCACAGATCTCGTGGTGTCGCACCCGCGGCATTGCGGATCCGTGGGTCGGCGTGATGCATCAAAGCCTGCGGCAAAAGTTGCGGCGTGTTTACAGCGATGAGGTGCATTGGCGTCTCGCCGGCGCGATTTGGTCGCGTCAATGCGGTAGCCGCGTCAGGCATAGCGTTCAGGTAGAAGGAGACGCAGTCGACGCGTGTCTTCTCCGCTGCGGTATGCAGTGGAAGGTTCCCCGCGGCATCTTGGTCGCGGAGCAGGCCTTGGGCCTCCGATCCCGCGTGTTGTGCGATCAAGCTCGCTACCGATGCGGTGCTCGCCAGATGAAACAGGTTCTGGCCGTCGGCACTCGAGCCGTTCACCGGGAACTGCTTCTGAAGCAACAAGTCCAGCACGGCCGTATTCGCGGTAGTCAGGGCGGCTTGAAGCACCGTGCGTCCTGACCTGGGTTCGCGTACTGCATGGAATGCGTGCGGTGCGATGTACAGCAAGCGTTGCAGTGCCGACGTGCGCCCGGCGGACACTGCGTCGAAGAGTTCAGCGATCTGGAGAGCGTCGGGGAAACGGGCTGGAGGGTTCATGGATGTATAGGACGCTGTTGCCTGCGCTTCGTTATGGCCGGGGCACCTTCGGGACCTGCTTGGCTAATGCCTCGAGCGCGAGTCCCGCGCGGCGTACCAAGTTGTTCTCAGCGATGTGGCCATTCAGCATCGAACTCGCCGCTTTTTGTCCGAAGTGCGCGGCGAGATCTGCGGCCGTCTCACCCTCCTTGTTGCGCGCCGAAATGTTCGCCCCTGCGGCGAGCAGCGCGGTGCAGGCTTCTAAGTTGCCTCGTACCGCTGCGATATGCAATGCGCTAGAGCCGTCTGCGCTCCGTGTGGCGTTCACGTAAACACCCGGCAGCGATGCAGCCTTGGTGATGGTTCCGGCCTGGTTCGCCCAGGCTGCTGCCATGATTGGCGTGACTCCGTCGAGTGTCGAGACGCTGTTGATGTCCGAGGAGTGGGTGCTGGCCAGTTCACCAAGCAATTCTGCATCGCCAGAGATACAGACGAAGTGTGCTGCGCTGTGACCCGCATCCCCGTACTTTCCGTTCAAGTCCACTCCTGCCGAAGAAAAGCGATGCAGGTATTTCGTCTTCACATCGAGCGGCGCCGCGCCTCCCAGAAGGTGAAAAAGGGCAGGGGTGCCATCAACCTCGGCCGCGTGGAAGAGGTGAGCGGTGTCGGCCACCCGCTGCGCGGCGGCGATACATTCGTCCATGATGACGACATCGCCACGGCGGCACGCTTCCATGAAGGGGCTCACCCCTGCATAGTTTTTCACCGTCGGATTAGCTCCGCGCCAGATGAGCGCTTGGGCTGCATCCGTCAACCCGTTCTTTACTGCAATCATCAAGGGTGAGTCCCCCAGCTCGCCTTCAGGTAGATCCACCTGACCTGGTTTCATCGCCTCGAGCAGGAGCATGGCGCCGTAATCGTCTCGATTGGCCAGAGCACGATGGATGGGTGCAAACGCCCGACGGGTAGCCAAGCGAGAGACGTTGCTCGCGAGCGGATCGACGCCAGCTCCGAGAAGCGCAGCTACGCGAGCATGCTCCTTCGAGCCGGTGTACAGGTGAAGCAGCCGCTCTTCTTGGGCGAGTTCGC
This sequence comes from Variovorax restrictus, assembly GCF_051216715.1. Lineage (NCBI taxonomy): Bacteria > Pseudomonadati > Pseudomonadota > Betaproteobacteria > Burkholderiales > Comamonadaceae > Variovorax > Variovorax restrictus. Next base: position 104,272 of record NZ_JBPJZH010000006.1, on the reverse strand, counting down.
GACGCGCCGCGGAATCGTGAAGCGCCCGCCTGCCGCCAGCGATAGTGCGCTCAGCTACCTGGCTGGACGCGCGAGCGAACGCTGCCAGTGGACTAAGCCAGCTGCGTGTTTCCACGGCAGGCTCCCGCACTGGACCGGTGGGGGCGCCGAGGTGTTTTTTAAGGGCTGACATCAAGACTCCTAGGCGTTCAGTTAGCGGGTGAGGGGGAGTGACGACCGTGCAGGTCGTCGATCGCGGCTTGGTATGCAGCCAAAAGGTGCTCCGGCACCATGCCAAAAGGGGTGAATCCAGGCACTCGGGATGCGCGTGCAAGCGCGTCCTCAGCGCTCAGGGCGCGAATTGGGATTTCCACTGCCTTCTTGGTGCCGTCATCAGTAATGCAAACGCCTCCTACGATCCAGCCTGACAGGCCGGGCGCATCGGACGGACGTCGTAAGGACGCGAGGGCACTGAGCTGATCTCGGATCGTCTGCTCCGACAGGCAGCCATTAGGAGAAAAATCGCTTCGCAAACCGCGGGCTCGCTTGACTGCCTCGTCAGGACATGACGCCAGGACTGCGACCACCAGGGCGCTCTCTTGTGTCAATGGGCCCCCGACGGTTCCGGAGACCATGAAGCCATGCCGAGTGCAAAGGGCTCCTTCCTGGAGCTGGGGCGAAGGCCCGGAGGCTAGATGCGATGGGTGCACAGAAAGAGCTCAAAATGAGCGAGACGATTAATGTTGGTCGAGCATACCCATTCGCAAGAAAATCGCCATAAAGCCAGCTCCCGCGCTCGATGAGCGGTCTTAAATGCCGGCCGGAAACCCTTGAACAAACTGATGGTTCGAATCTCTGTGGCCGATGACGAATCCAACATCTGCTAGACCAGTCTGATCCAGCGCGCGAAAACAGCGCGCGAAGGCCTCTGGGCTACTCAGCGCTCCGCCGCCCAAATCTGCAGCGTGCAGCGCGCTTTCGATCGTCGCGCGCGCCTGGTAGGACAGGATGCGAGAGGAACCCGCAAGATCAGCTGTAGGGCAAAGGCGTACGTACTCGGCGAGAGACAGGATGAGCGGCAGTGGATCGGCCTCGATGCGGAGAAAGAGGGTCACCCCATAGGTGTCGACGCCCTGGGAACGAAGCTCACTCAACGGGGCTTCAAGCGGCGTAACGTCAACGTGCTCATACTGGGGTAGACGCCCAGCTCGAGCCCCGCACAGCCGCTGCACCTGGCGTTGAAACCACGCGTCCGCGTCGGCTTCGGTGAGCCCGTCCGACGACTCCGAAACCGCGATGGGCCCCGCGCTGGGACCTGTCAGTTGGGAAGCCCGGTACGCAGCGTGTGAAACCTGCTCGATCTGGAGCAGCGCCTTCTCATCGCTGGCGCGTGCGGAAGCTCTGAAATAGGCAAGACGGACAATTCGCCGAGAGGAGAGGGTGCTGCCGTTCGAGGTGACCATGGCCGAGTATGAACCACGGGCAGTCATATTAGTTCGCTGGCCGGCGGACGCAGCGGGTTTCAGAACCGGCGGCGGTCGGAATCTACAGTACTCAGCCTCTGATCTCCCGTGGGGGAAACGGGTGGCTACTGTGCCCCCGAAGCTGCGCATCGCACACAGAAAATGTGAAATTTACTGAGCTCAATATACTTTCGGTCACTCCAGCTTGAAAGTAACCGATGCGCATCCTGAACGAGAAAGACAGCGACAAGATTGCCAATGCCTTGAAGGCGCTTGGATGGACGCCTTTCATCGGAAAGGTGATGTCCTTCCAGGAGCCCCTCGGGCGTACCGTCGGTGTGGCCGTCAGAGTAGGAGATGAGCGATTTGTCTGGCGTAGCGTGAAACCAGGCATCGACGAATCTGCGAACCCAGCCTCAAGCATTGCGAACTTTTTCGCCACGGTGCATATTCAGGCAAAGCTTCCCGAGCTCGGCATGGAGCCGGTTGGCTTCGCCTTCACGAGGGTAGGGGATGGCCTTGTCCAGCTTCACCCCGGGCCTGATGAGACGTTAAACGAGTTCATCCGCAAGATCCGCGACGTCTCGGCGATGCAGGTTCAGATCCCTCTCTTCAACGTGCCATCCGCCGGTAATACTCGTGCCCGCGGCTTGTTGCCCTGAGCAAGGGGCAGCCGCAGAGTCATGCCAGGCTCTCAGTGCGGTAGCTGAGAAAGCTGTCGCGGTTGTGGAGCAGGGTCGCACGTCGGGCTTCATTGAAGCCGCTCGCGGATTCATCAAGCGAGTGATCGACTGCGTGACAGAAGATGTCATCGCGAACCCTCTGTAGCAAGGGTTGACGCAGTTTGGATTGAGAACGAAGTTGCAGAGCGAACGATGCCCGTGACAGGTGAGCCGCGAATCCGGCGTACAGGAGTGCATCGTGGACGGTATCGAACATGCTCAATTCGAAGTCGGGATGCTTTTTGAGCCACGCGACGAGGCGCTCCGATGCTGCAGCGCTGGAACAAGTTTGCGCTGCAAGGTAGCCAGCCACGATACGCACTACCAGTCCTCGCTCTATGCGGGGAACTGACTCGGCGGACACCAGCGAGACGTTCGTCGCATCAAAAGCGTCGAGTCCCTGAGACGCCAGGGCTATTCGAACGACGTGTTCCAGGTTGAGGTTGTTCATGCGGTAGGTCGCGAAAAGGCTGCCGGGCGCAATACGGCGCGTACCGACCGGGATCGACGTATGGCGTACGGAAGACCGAACTGCTTGATCTGCTCGACAGCCATTATCTGTGATGACTGCACCTTCGTTGCCATTAATCGGCTCGCCATGGGGTAGTGTCGACCGAAAATCGGTGGCATCCAAGCAGAAAAAGCGCTCGGTTCATGCGCGGTGGCCCAAAAGCGCCATTTTCGCTGTGCAAAATCGGTAGGTCTACCACCGACCGTTTCGGGGCCGCGCTTGCGGCGTCACGGCGGTCACACCTACAAGAGGCTCCATTGAGCAAGAATTGGATTGTCAAACACGTTGCTGGACTGCCGGGCATGTTCGAGATGGTCACCTCTGATCCAGACAGCCCGATGCCGCGACCAGACGCAATGATCAAACTTGCGGCCATTGAGGAGAAGGGCTGGCGTGGCTGGGCGGAGCACATGGCCACCGGGAAGCGCGCGGCCGAGACTGCATCTGAGAAGGCGCATCAAGATGCGCTGAAGCGCATTCGAAAGGCCAGGAAGATCACCCCTGGCATCACTTCCCGAGTGCACAAGATGTATGACGATTAACATCCTGATTAGGCTGCTCGCGCTAGCGGCCGCCGCGACATGCGTTGCGTGCGATGGCCCGCTAATCTTTTCCGACCCAAGTCCACCGCCAGACATGGGCTCGCTGGGAGAAAACGTAGAACGCCCAGAGCTATACAACGCTGGAGATGCATCTCCGACCGGCAATGAATCGGGTGAGGCGGGTCTTCGAAGTTCCGATGGACATCCCAGGTGAATCGTATCGCGTTGCGTGCTCCTCTAAGGGCCTGGTTGGAACCTAGGTGAGCCCGCGGGCCGTGGGTTCAGACAGGCCGTTCGGCAGCTGGCGACGTGGCCGGCAAGGCCAGGGCCGCGCGGCATCTTCGCACCTCATCGGCCAGCTGCCCGCGTTGGAGACCCACGTCACTACACCGCCGTGTCGCGGTGAAGAGGGCTTGGATATCTCGATAGTACCGTGGCCAATCCAAACTCGTCGGAACAGCCGTGGTGTCGGCCTTCTGCTCATTAACTTGGGTCATGTTTTTGGTCTGGGACTCGCCTTGCAAAGTCGAACATCCGCACCTGCTGTGATAGCATCAAAAGCAGTTAAGGTCGTAAAGACCAAAACCGCGTGTCACCTAAGCATAACTGCTGCGATAAATGGTGCAACCAGCGCGGTTGAACAGCCTTTGCGACGCCTCGCGTTGCAAATCTCTAGTGCGAGAAGGAAGTTGAATGATCGATGAGCTTAATGCTGACATGTCATCGGGCAGCACTGAGGCGTTCTTCCGTGAAGCTGACCCTTTGCTCGCTGGAGCGATTCACTCAATGGAGAGCGTCGAGACCTGGACGCGTGACCAGGTCGCGGAGGTGCAGGCCACCCTGCAAAAAATCGCCGAGCGCGTCGAGGAGCTCGATCCGCAGATGCCGCAGTCGCTCCACAACCAACTGATCGTCTTGCTGGGCTATATCTCGACTGGCAAGGCGCTGAAGTTGCTGATGTGGTTCGACGCGAACAATCCAAACTTCGTAGCGCGAACGCTAGCGGAAGCCCAACTTTTATCCGTGCTTGACCGCGGAAACGCAGCGGCGGCAGGGCTCCTCGTCGAGCGGTTCGAAGTACTCGAGCGAAACCATTTGCTGGCACGGATTTTCTCCGAGGACCGATTGTTGATTGTTCAAAAAGTGCTGAGGATTCTGAAGGGCGATGACCCCGATGTTGAGCCTTCCGATGAGCAAGAAGAGGAACCATATGCACAAGCGTCCTGAACGTACCGCTGGAACAAAGCTTGCGGCAACGCTTGCACTTATGTTGGCGGTGACATGCGCTCATTCCGCCACTGGTTGGGACGACCCGAAGTTCCTGCAAGAGAAGGCAGAGCTGTTGATGGCACGCGCTACGGGCGCACAGGCCCAGCAAACGGCGGTCGCGGCTCGCGACACCAAAGCGTTGAGTAGTGCGGAATGCACAGCGCTTGAGGTGTCAGCGAAGCAAGCGGCCACTCAATACGTGGAGCGCGGGGTTGTGGTTTCGCCCGGATCAGTCATCCAAAACTCCACCTGTTTCCTGGATATCGCGCAGATCAAGATCCCTGTTTCGCTAACCGGAATCGGTTTCTTGGATGGCCTGATCAACAGATTCATGACCAACCTCATGTCTTCCGCGTGTGCGAAAGGCATGTCGTTTTTGAACGACCTGAAGAGCAGCGCGATCAACCAGATCACCAGTGGCGTCAACGGTGCATTGAACATCAATCAGCTGAACGTCGCAGGCGTCAATGTGGGCGGGGCAATAGGTAGCACGGTCAGTCAGGCGACCAATGGGGCGGTGAATGCTGCGACTACAGATCTGATCCGAAATGCCACGAACTCCGCTTCTAGTAACTCCTCGTCGTCCGGCCTCTTCGGCGGGGGTGATGCCAGCGGCGGGCTGTTCGGAGGCGCGTCCACCCCTGCCTCTGCGGGGTTCTGAGTGGCTGCCAACAACCTGGCTTCCCGCGGCGTGAAATGGGCCTTCGCGGTTGCCCTTGCCGCCAGCTGGACGATCTCTAGCGCCAGCATCTGGAGCGATCCCGCTTATATCCAGCGGCAGGCGGATCTGACGACCGCGCGTAGGGCCGGTGTGGACGCCGAGGCGGCCGCGGGGGCGGTGCGAGATGCTGCCGCGCTCGCAAGCGCTTCGTGTACCGACCTCGATGCTGCGCGAAAGACTTCTGCACTGGCTTTCATGGACCGTGGGCAGCCGCCCGATCCATCGCGGGTGATTCAAAACTCCACTTGTTTCCTAGACGTCGCGGCATTCCAGGTGCCGGTCTCGCTGACGGGTATTGGTTTCCTGGACGGGCTTCTCAACAACATCATGACCAAAATGGTGGCTGGTGCCTGCGGGAAGCTGAACTCGTACATCAGTGATTTGAAGAACAGCGCTCTGAGTCAGATAAGCGGGGCGATCCGCAATGCGACTGGAGGAGCGCTGAGTATCGGCTCGCTAGACAATCCGAGCATTAGCGTTGAAGTCGGCGGGCAAACCATTCGGATCGATGACAACACAGACGTCGCGTCTGCCTTGCAGGCCGCCGGCACGAACGCGGCGGTTAGGGCGGCGAATGAAGCCGCGGGTAACCTCGAGCAGTCAACTTACGATGCCATCAAGGGGACGCTCGACCCGAACGCTGGAGCTGCGGTAGAGCAGGCGCGAGCTGAGGTCAAACAGGTGCAATGTAACGTGCGTGGCGTCGGCGCGAATGAAACCTGTCCGTGTCCGACCCCAGAGTCGCTCGCCGGCGGCACCCAAACGCTATATCCGCAGTGTTCTGACACGTACAAACCGTGGGACTTCACGTCCAGTGGTGGTGCATGAGCGGCCCGATCTATGCGTAGGATCGTAGGCATCGCCGCTTGCGGCGTCGTCGTCTTCGTCTGCGCGTTGGCAGCGCCAACCGCGCGAGATATCGCATTGGCGCGCCAAATGTCTACTCCGGAGGGTCGAGCTGCCCTGGCACAGGTCCACGAGCACGACTCAGCTTACATGGAGGCATTCTTGAGCTGGGTCGGCAGCTACGTGATGAGCATGCTCGGCGGATTTGCGGATTCGCAGATCGCAGCTATAGAGAAGACGATTCTTGGCCGAAAAGAGCTTCTCCAGGCGGGTCTCAACATGGATGCCGCGCTTCAAGCTGGAAAGCGGTTTACCGAGGCGAACGACAAGTTTAGCGTCGCTCCTGAGCGTACATGCCGTGTCCTGAATGACGAGAAGGAGACGGCGCATGCGATGGTGCTGGCGGACATCAATCGAAAAGCGTTAACGCGCGTTGCTACAGACAGATTGAGCGATGGAAGCCAAACCACAGAGAAGGCCAATGCTTCGCTACTGGCGGACCATGCAGCGAACTACTGCGCTGCAATCGACGTCGACCGAGGCAAATGCAGTGCGGTCTCAACCATGCCAAACGCGGATGTGAGCGCGTCGACGCTTCTCGCCCCCGCCGGCTCGGAGACGCTCTCGCCCGAGCAGTTCCGAGCGGCGCAGGCCTTCACGAGAATGGCTACACAACCCACGCCATATGAAGATGTGCCCCCTTCCGTGGAGCGCACGTCGGCGGGTCAACGGTTCCTTTTGGAACAAAAGCAGGCGGTCGCAATGGACTCGCTCGTCGCAGGCTCCTTTGCGCGCCTCCTCGCGGCTCGAAGCCCTAGAAATTGAACCTATGACACCCAAACCGCTTACGCACTGGTCACGACTCAAGCAACAGGCACGCGTCATCGCGGCGGGTTCGGTCCTCGCTGCCATCTGCGCCTTGCCAAGGCCAGCGCTCGCGTTTTGCCACCCATGCCTCATGGACAGTGTCATCTCGGCAGCAGATGTGTTGGCCAAGGTCGGTACGTTGGGCCAGATGGCCGCGAGCCAGGCCTCAACGTTGGCTGGGATCGCTGCCTCCACCGCCAAGACACTGCTAGGGCAACAAGGGAACACGGCGGCCGTTGTTGCCGGGCGCGAGAAGGAGCTGGCAGCCGAGAAGGAGCTCGTCCAAGCGGAGTTGAACTATAGGGGGGCGTCGGACTCGCAGAAACGATTCGCCGAGGCTCAGGATCGCTTCACCGCACCGTCGGCCCAGCCGTTCCGCGTCTGTGAAACCATGTCAGCTTCGGAAACGACCACATCAATGAGTGATGATGCGCGAACCATGGCGAAAGCGCTGAACTTCGCCTCAGGCAAGCGGTTGGTGTCCAACGTGGATGCCGGCATCCGCGGTAAGGCGGTGCTGGACAACTATCGCGCGAATTACTGCTCTGATGCAGATGAGGAACGCGGTAGGTGCACAGCGGTGTCCGATAAGAGGATGCATAACGCGTCCGTGAGCGCGGATTCCCTTATGCAGCCCATTGCAGGTGAGACTTTCTCGCCAAAAGAGGCTGTTGCGGCTGCGGACTTCATCGAGATGGTTACGAATCCCGTTCCGCTTGAGGGCCTCCCAAAGGGACTGGAGAACAAGTCGTCCGCGGCAGAGCGATTCAACCTGGCTCAAATGAGCAGCCAAGCCCAAATGTCCATGGCTAACCTATCTCTCGTTCAGATTCTTGCGTCAAAGATGCCGATGGGTTCGAGCCCGGAGAAATCGATCTCGTTTGTCGGATTGATGAAGAAGACGGTCGAAGAGAAGTTTGGCAATCCTGAGTACGCCGCGGGTCTAAGCAGGATGGATAGCCCGGGCCTGCTGAAGGAGATGAACATCCAGATGGCGGGGCGAAATTGGATCAACTACCAGACGTACCTCCAAAACGAACGCGTTGAGTCCCTTCTCGCGACACAGCTAGCGATCGCAGTGAAAGATAGTTCTGAGCGCGAGATCGCGGCTGCGCGGGCGCGCGTGCTTACGCCGTAAGACGATGGATCTCTCCCAAGCTTCCTCAATGCTCGGCAGCAACCGGCGAAGGCTAGCAGCCGTGTCGTTAGTCGTAGCGGCGCTGGCACCGACGCCCGCCTTCGCCCTGGAGTCTCTGCTACAGATCGCGACAACCAAGGCAGCGGAGTACGCAGAAGTACTTGCACGAGAAGCTGCCAATATCGCGGCGTGGACCTATGACAAAACGCAAAACCTTCTCGCAAGCCAGTCAAGCAGCGAGTCGGCAGTTGCTGCCGCCGATAAGCATCTCATGGGCGCGAAGGAGCTTACCCAAGCAAAGCTGAACTACAAGGCCGCGCTTGCCTCAGCTAGCCGCCATCAGGAGGCGCTCGACAAAGTGTCGTCTGACTCGGCGAAGGGGGCTCAGACCTGCGAGATCATGGACGCAGCGTCCAATGCCTCCGGCGCCAGTGCTGAGACTAAGGTCTTGGCCGCGTCCTTGACGACAGATGCGGCTCAACGGGGTACGAGCACCGAGAGCTCCGAGCAAGCTGCCGCAGACTTGCTGGCGAACTATCGTGAGCGATATTGTGCTGTAGAGGATGTTCAGCGTGGATTCTGCTCGACTCCTGCGGCGCCATCGATGCAGGGTGCACCACTGCATGCTTCGAGTCTCCTTCTGCCGACGGCAAATGAGACATACAGCACGGCAGAGTCTGCAGCTGCAGAGGCTTTCATTACCATGCTCACGAACCCGGTGCCGCAGGTTGTACTGCCGAAAGCTCTCGACACGAATTCCGTTGCGGCCCAGCGATTCAACATTGCGCTGATGAGCTCACAGGCTGAGTTATCCGTAGCGGCGTACTCGTTGAACGAGATTCGCGCCTCACGCGTGCCCAATGGCTCGTTCGATAGCACGGCGCTCGGTACATCGGGTGCACCCATTTCCGCCGTGGGACTCATGAAGCAGTTAGTTGACCGCAAGCATGGTGATCCGGCCTACCATGCGCGCTTGCAGGCGATGGATGAGACCGCACTATTGCAGGAGTTCACTGTGCAGATGGCTGGGCGTAACTGGATGGACTTCTACCGCCACTCGCAAGACGAGCGTATCGAAGGCTTAATCGCCACGCGGCTTGGCGTAATGGCAGGTGAGCGTCATGCGCGCCAGCTGGCGTTGGCCCGTCAGAAGACCGGAGCTGGACGATGACGCGGAGGCTTAGGAGCCGTCTCAGCGCCGCCGTACTGTGCGGCAGCATGTTGGTGCCTGTCCCGGCCTTTGCGCTGCAATCGCTCCTCTCGATCGCAGAGTCGAAGTTGGCGAAGATTCTTCAGGACGCAGAGGAGACGCTAGCGAAGAACGCCGCAACGATCACGAGCACTTACAACCAGCTCCTGGGCAAGAAGGGTGGTGCCGAGTCGATTCTCGCGGCTGGCGAGAAGGTGACGGCCGGAAAGAAGGAATTGACCCAGGCGAAAATCAATTACCAAGCGGCGGTGGACGCGAACGAGCGTTACATGCGGGCCCAAGACACCTACCTCTCTCCGTCAGCACAAGCGTTCCAGTCTTGTGAAGGTCTTGCAGCCGAGCAACGCGGAACGGCTTCGCTTGCGAACACCGATGTCTCGGCCAAGGCAATGAGTCGGGCGATGGTCAAGGAGCAACTTTTCGTCAACAGCGAAGCGGCCATCGTCCGTGATCGAATGGGGCGCTATCGAGAGCTCTACTGTTCAGAAGCTGATGTTGAACGCGGCCGCTGCACTAGCTCGGCACCCAAAGCCATGCAGGGCGCCGCGATAGACGCGGGGACCTTGCTCATTCCTTCGGCAGGAGAGACTTATGGGGTCGACGAAGCGCGGGCCGCTGCAGACTTCGTCACGATGGTGACCAATCCATCCCCCTCCGAGATGCTTCCGCGTGCACACGAATCGGGGCGTGGCGGCGAAAGGTTCCAGATCGCTCAGATGGTAGGCCAGTCGCGGATGTCTGTTGCGACGGGTGCGCTGGTACAGATAATGGCAAGCCGCATGCCGCTGGATACGAATGGGGGCCTCTCTTTGGTGGCATCAATGAAGGCAGCCGTCGAGATGCGAAACGGGAACCCGCGGTACGCTGAGTCGCTTCAGCGGCAAGGGGAACGCCCGCTGTACGAGGAAATCAACCACAACTTGGCTTCAATGAACTGGATGGAGTTCCACGCGTTCAACCAGAATGCACGGATCGAGTCGATCATCGCAACGCAACTGGCGGTCTCAGCGCGAGACAGCGCGAGCCGCGAACTAGCCATCCGCCGCGCTCAAGTTAAGTCGGCTCGTTAATCGGATTATCGCGACGGCCGCAGCGACGCAGCGCGCATTTTCCCGGCCTAAAATAGCGCATTTGGGTGACCCATGCGCAGACCATTAATATCTCGCTTTCTTGCGACGTCGCTGCTTGCGAGTGCGGTTTCCTCAGCATCGGCCGCCGGTTCGCCAGTTTCCATCTCGTGCGCAGGTCGTGAGGTCGTCGGGGCACGTACACCTGATGGATATCTTCGAGGCGACGCGCTCCTCGACCAGGCCATGAAGGGCAAACGGTTCGCACTGGTTCCGGGCCAAGCGTTGGTCACGATGGAAGGGACACTTGTCCAGTACTACTCGCTCAGGCAATCGCTGAGGGCCATACCCGAGGAAGATGGCAGGGTTGCCGTCCAGAGAATCGCAAGCCTGATCGAAAGCAATTTTGTCATTGCTGCGCAAATGGCCTTAGGCGTCTCTGCGATGCAGGGCCGCGTTCCCCCGGGCCTGCTGGAACCTATAGACCGCTACGTTTCCAACATCACGGAGCCGTACCATGACGACGCGGAGCTGACGTCGATCAAGAGCAAGGTCACCGCGGGGCGGAAGACGGTTGAAGCAGTGTCGGTTGGCGCGCGCCCCTTTGCGCGTTGGGCGGTGCTGGCTTACGCATGGGACGACAAAGTGGCGATTGATGCTGCTCTTGGGGGGTTCTGCATGTCTTCCCCTACTGGCACGGATGTGCAAACGCTGGTGAAGGCGGTGACCGCCGCGCGTTTGGACCGATCGCAAGTGTTTCCAGACTCGGCTGCTTTGTCTGGGGGGCTCCCAGTCGGCGAGCGGAGTCACCGCCATTAATCGGCTCGAATAACGAAAAACGGCGCCTTTTGGTCGTAAGCGTATCATTCTCGAACCTGCCCTTTGGCACCACATCAAGCACACCAATCATGATTGACGACGGCTCCAACCTGGATTTCGATAAGCCAGCAAAATCGACGCGCGATTATTCGGACCTCCCCGCCAACGACGGTGGGCCTGCGAGCAGCCAACTGCCAAACCAGGGCGATCTGCTTGACTTCGACACGGATCCCGCGCCTTCGATGGAGCACATCGCTGCACGTGGCTTCGCCGACGCGGGCTTCGTCGATATTCCAGGCCTCGGACCGGACGAAGGTCCGGAGATGGCCCCTCACACGAGCGAAACCGCCGTGCCAGCGAGTGGCGACGCGGGCGTCGCTCGCTTGAAGGACATGTTCCCAGATGAAGCCGACTGGCAGGCATTCATGCTGGCGGCAAACAAATTCATCGACGGTCGTGACACGGACGCCTACGAGGCCGCGCTCTTGGCGTACGGCCTCAACGAGACCGAAGAGATGAAGGTGCGGTCTTTGCAGGACCGCCTGGCCGCTTTTGAGAAGTCCGACGAGTTCAAGGCAGCCAAGCTGAAGGACAAACTCAGCGTGAAGTTGACTCAGGCCGTACAGTCGGGGCTCGATCCGAAGGATGCCTTCGCGCGTTCGCTGAGTGCTCCGCTCGGTGCCAATGGTCTGGGCAAGGGAGAGAGCAGTGCCGCGCTAGGCGCCTTCGAGAACCTGCGGCAATCCGCGGAGATGGCTGCAAACGGAGGAGCCTCCGCGGTGGGCAGCCTGTCTAGCGCCGTCGGCAAATTGTTCGAGGGGCTTCGAAAAACTGCAGTCGCGCCCGTGGCGGCAGCAAAGCAAGTGTGGGACGAGAGGACCAATCTGGCCCGGTCCGACGACGTGGTGCGCCAGCAGGGCGTGAAGCGGGATGGCATCGAACAACGAATGCAGCAGCTAAGCGCGCTGCACAAGGACTTCTTGAGTCTGCCCACTGGCACTTCGGAGGAAGTCGCGGCGGAGAAGCTGGCGAAGATCACGGGTTCGGTCAAGGATCTCAACGAACAGTTGCGTCGTCACCTGGTGCATGGCACATCCAATCTGCGGGACGACAGCATCTCCGACAAGCACCGCCTCGAGTTGCTTAGCCAGTCTGAGCTCACGGAAGAGGTCGAGGGCTCTTTGAAGAGAGTTGCGGAAATCACTGACGATGTGGCGAAGGCTCCTGCGCTGGAAGGCCATGAGGCACTGGAGAAGAAGGCCAAGACTTTGGGGCAAGAGGCCGCCGAAGCGTTCGAGAAGCTGTTGCGGGCGATCGCAGAGCTGTTCTCGCAGAACGATAAGGCCAAGGAAGTCGGTGCAACGGCGCCGGCGCAGCCCGCGCCCTCGATGCCTCGTTTTTGATCTGTAGCGTACGTGTGAGAGGATCCAGACAATGAATTTCCAGCACTTCCTTGTTGAAGCGGCGCCGACCGTTGAGGCGAAGCTAGACGCGTTCGTTGGCGCACGTAAGCGCCATGAGGCAGCGGCTGCATCGGGCGCGGTCGACCGTTTCCGGGGCGACGGACTGCTCATGGCCAAAGCCTATGTTGAGCTTGCCGATTCCCTGGGGCTAGGTATAGGATTCTTCGCGGATCAGGCCAAGGGACGTGCCGCGAAAATTCGAGTCGAGCGATCGCGATCCGAGTGGATGGTCACGGTCCCGGCCGAAGTCACCATCACAGTTGCTGGAGTCGTTCCGATCAGCGCAGGCGACTACCTCAATATGCGTGAGAACGCGGAGCAGTCTATCGCGCGAGCGGGCTCTCATGCGAAACGCAACCTTCGCCTCTAGTTGATCACGCGCTCACAGAAAGAAAGGCCTCCCATCGGGAGGCCTTTTTTAGTTGGGCCAGCAGCTAGGATGGGCCGGCGAAAGCTGCTCAGAACGGTGCCGATGCCGCTTCTTCGCGGGAAGCTGCTGCCACTCCGTCGTCGTCGGACTGCATGCCATGAGTCGCCTCGCCGCCCACGGCGTCGATCATGTCCTTGATGACGCTCTGCATCTCACCAGTCATGATGGCGACATCCGCGTCAAACCCTTCATCTTGTTTGCTGGCGGAACCTTCGAAGACGGTGTCCAAGAACGTCAGCTTCTTGAGTTGGAAGGCATCGGTCAACACCAGGGAAACTCGACTGTCCCACGTCATGGCCAACCGTGTGGGAACCTTCCCTGCTTGGAGATGCCCCTTGATTTCGGCAATATCGAGGGGATGGCGGCCGTAGCGCACGACTGCTCGAGACTCGTCGGTGGCCTTGAGCTCACATTCTCGATCGACTGAGAAGTTCGACGGCTCCTCATCGGTTCGAAGCCAGTGAGCCATACAGGAAGCAGGGGTCTCAGCAGTCTGCACGAGGGAAAGTGCGAAGCCGTCCGCGGCAGAAACAAGCGCGGTAGCCACTTTGTCGGCCTTACCCTGTGACCCAGCATCGACCACAAGAAGGCGCTCTTCTGGGTCGAGCCAGATCCCAATGGTCGCCTGTGTGGGAAACGCATGCGGCAGCAGCTCGAGCAAGATCTCCTCTTTGAGTTCCTTCGACTCCTTTTTCCCAGGCTTTCGACCAGTCGAACGCTCGATCTGCTGCAGGCGCTCCTGAAGCATCAGTTGAACGGCTGACGCGGGAACCTTCTTCGTCTCCACGCAGAGTCGCATTATCCACTGGCCACCGACGGATTCGACCAACGGCGCATGAGCGTCGCCGCGCGGCTCCACGAAGCCTGACGATTGAGCCTGGCTCGGACTGCACCGAACAAAGCGAGCTTTGGACAACGACCGCTCCAAGGCTTGTAGGTCCGGTGTCCAGCGGGAGTCGATGCGATAAATAACTGCGTTTTTGAACATGATGTAATGGACGTGGAGGGGTCAGTTTGTGACCATGGTGGCGCCATCTGCTGGGGCGGTGAAAGGGGCAGGGCGATTGGCCGGCGCAAGCGTTTCGTCAGTGGTCTCGTAGCCCACATCCTTCAGGATGAGCAGCATCTCCGGGGGCGGGACGGGAGTGAGGTCCCAGGCGACGACAAGCCCCAAGCTCACTCGAATCGTGGTGAAGAAGGTCCGGCCCGATGGTGTTCGGCAGGCGAGCAGCGCCTCGTAGGTGGTGATGCCGCGCTTGCCCGAACCCATGTCCGCCAGGACGGTGGTGCGCTTTCCTTGGTAACGCTGCTGGGCCACCGTGACATCCAACGCACCGAGCCAGCGCAATGCGGCGTCGCGATTGAGAGATTCCGATGTCAGCCGTGCCCATTGCAGGCATGCCGCTGCCACTACGACGACGATCGAGGCGTAAAAGAGCAGGGATACAGTGTTTGCGTTCATCCACGCACCTTTTGCTTCTGTGTCGCGTCATGCATGGTTGTCGCGGGGACAAGAGGCGCGTGGCCGCTAGCCGCCAAGCGCCTGAGCTCACTGTTCTCAGCCTCGAGGATCGCGAGACGACTAGCGAATCCTGCCAAGGGGTGGATTGCGCGGTTCCCGCGTAGAGGAGAGGCGGCAGCGCCGGCGTCAACTTTTCCAGCCTCGGTAAGTGCCAGACGCCAAAGCGCATCGACGGACCGCGAGACCCGGTGTGCCAGCGGCGCCGGCATTGAGCGCCCGGGGTCAATTTCCCGTAGAAGCATGCGAACCTCATCCCAGAATTGCTTCACGCCGCGCGAGCACGTGGTGAGCGAGCCGCGTTTGACTTGGCTTCGGATGTAGTTCGCCGTTGGGACAAGATCGAATTCAAGAAAAAGAATCCAGGACACGTGATAGGCGATCGTCTGATAGCCCACCTGGGGCATTGATAGGCGCAGCATCTCGAGCCGGTGCTGGATCCGCTGCTCCATGAGAGGGTCCGCCTTGGCATCAGGCGATGGCGTCGCCGGGCTGGTCACAAGCGAAATCCCAGGATGCCCGCACTGCCAGCCGAAGAATGCCACCGAGGTCTCGTCGCGTCCCGACCAGCGCACAACGCTCTTGTGAGCGTCGGGCCTACAAGTTCAATCCAGGCGTGGCACTGGACTCTACGCGGCAGGGCCCACAGAAGCGCGGCACCGGACGACTCGATTGCCAGGCTCAGGCGCGCTGCTCCCGGGGTCGGTGTGGCGCTTGGACTGCAGATCGCGAACGCGGCCAGGAGGAGGGCTGTTGCTGCCAACAGCAAACACCGATCGGCGACGTTCAGATCTCTCGCGACACGCACGACCGCGCGGCGAGCAACCAGAACGCGACGCAGCTGATAATCGGCTTTTGTATTCAAAATGGTTGAGATTGGCAGCACTGGGCGAAATCATAATGCCGCTCAGGGGTGCAAAATGCCCTAGCGCAAAGGCGGCAGGCGATTTACCGAGCCGATTAACCTTCCTACAGCGGGCCGTCGGTTTGCTAAGAAGGGCGGAAGAGCGAGGGCTGTGCCCGAGGTGGCTGAAGCGTAGGCATAGCGGAGGTCCGCTCGACGTTCAAGAGGTCTTTCGCAATGAACTGAACGGTCACATTCCCTCGGTACTGGTTTAGTGCGGGCGTAAAAGCGACCTGCACGCGTCGGGGTAGCGCGTCCTTGCGCACTCCCTCGCCCCACGCGATCAGGTCACATTGGGCAGCAGCTTTCCCCACCTTCACCTTGAGGTGAGAGCCATTTGCCCCCATCGCGCGCGCATTGAGAACGTCTAGCGTGTCGACAAAGAGCGGAGCTGGAAATCCTTCTCCCCACACTTCGGCAAGCATCTCGGCAACACATTGCGGGTTGATCGCCTGGGCGGGAAGGGCGCCGTCATGGTGAAGTGTCCGTCGTTTCATCGCATCGGTTAGCTGCGCAGCGCACACGGCCTCTAGAGCCGATCTGAAACGTGAGACTTGACCTCCTGCAATGGTGACGCCCGCCGCCATAGCGTGACCACCAAACTTCAGAAGAAGGCCTGGATGCTGAACATTGATCTGATCCAGCGCGTGCTTTAGGTGCAGGCCTGGGATCGACCGGCCACTGCCCTTAACGTTGCCGTCAGCTGAGTCGCAAAGGACGAAGCTCGGGCGATGACGAAGATCCTTCAGCCGCCCCGCGACGATCCCAACCACTCCCTCGTGCCAACCTGGTTCGTAGACGACGACAGCTTCCGTTTCCAAGCCCGTGCAGGCTTGCGCCGCCTGGTCTGCCATCGCCACTGCAGCTTCGATCATTTCGGCCTGAATCTCTTTGCGGGACGCGTTGATCTGATCAAGGTCAGCGGCCAGGCGGCCGGCGTCGGGGCCTTCGTTCGTGAGGCATTCGATTCCGGCGCTCATGTGTGCCAGTCGGCCGGCGGCGTTGATTCGCGGCGCGATCCTGTAACCGATATCCATGCAGGTCATGCTCTTGGGGTCGCACTCGGCGACAGCCGCCAGTGCCTTGATGCCAGGAACGCAACGTTCCGAACGTATTCCCGAGAGCCCCGCCCTGACCAGGATACGGTTGTTGTAGTCGAGAGGCACCACGTCGGCTACGGTCCCGAGTGCGACGTATTGCAGTAGGTCAGCCGGCTCGAACCCAGGACTGACCCCACGCGCTAAGAGTTCGCGATGCAAGGCGCAGGCCACGTACCAGGCAACTCCGCAACCTGCGATGGCCTTGCTGGGAAAAGTGCATCCGGGTTGGTTGGGGTTGACGATGAGCCGTGCGGCCGGCAGTTCATCGCCGCAAAGGTGGTGATCCGTTACCAGAACGTCGATGCCAAGCGCGCTCGCGCGGGCAACGCCTTGGATCGAGGAGATACCGTTGTCGACGGTAACGATGAAGTCGGGGCGGGCTGGCAGGGCGGCAGCTTCTTCCACGATGCTCGGGGTGAGTCCGTAGCCATGCCGCACGCGGTCCGGGACCAGAATGGAGTGGTTGAGCCCTATGCCGCGAAAAGCCTTAAGCAGAACAGATGCAGCAGTTGCGCCGTCGCAGTCGTAATCCGCGACGATGAGGACCCGTGCTTGACTCGCCAGGCAGTCCGCAAGCAGGGAGCCCATTGCAGCGGCATTCTTCAGCAGATCGATCGGCAGCATATCGTTAAGCGATGCGCGAACTTGGCGAACGTCGGTGATCCCGCGGGCCGCGAACAGGCGAGCCAGCATCACGGGGAGCCCCTGCGCAGCAAGTGTCTGGGCATCAGCGAGCTTGAAGGGGCGATAGGACAGGTCTGGCGCGTTTCGGTCCAACATAATCAACCCTATGGCTCGGAAAATCAGGCGTGGCTCGTGATTTTATGGTCGAGCCTGAAATGGCGCATTAATGAAAGTGACTTGAGGAGCGTGTCGCTGGAGGATGAGGGTTTACCGGCCTCAATGCGATCTCGTGTGGTCAGCGCGAGAAGGGATGTCGACGGACGACGCAAGCCGGCAACAGGCAGGCTGATTGAAAGCTAGGGTGCAGCTTGTTGGCGCCTGCCGGCGAGGCCTGTCACCTGATCCATCAGCAGTGAGCGTCAGCCCCACGCAACGTGCAAGCGGGTGTCGCAAATAAAATGTTTAGACGATTAATCCAATAATCGGATGATCTGGTATCATCGACACGTCGAATGATCTTAGGGCCGTAGAGACAGGAAGCTGTTGAGCTTCATCCTCACGGCCTCTGACGGGTGCGTCAGTGATCTCAGGTCATCGGGTTGCCCGGTTTCCGCGACGTCGATCAACATTTTCCCGACTGTTCGGGTTTTAGGGGCTAGATCAGATGCAAACCAACCACCTCGCCAGAGCCGTTGTACCCTTCGCAACCGAAGTCATCGCTCCAAGCGTGACATTGGACTATCGTGAACGGCTGCCTCGTCGGGTCGCCTCTGACGACATCGTTCGGTTCTTTGCTGAAGGCGCGCCAGTCGCTACAACCGCGACAAGCGACGCCGCCGCCGGCGAGCCTCAGGTGGGGCCCGACGTTGCTGTCATCAGGTTTGTTGTGAATCGTGCCACGAAGGCTGCCATCGAGGCGGTTCTGACATGCGCCATGGACAACGCCCCGTACTGGCGGATGTTCTTCAAGGAAGGACTCGCGGAAGCTATCGCGGAAGAGCCGGAGTACGAGACCTTGTTCTTCAAGAAGCTGTGCGAGGGTGTCGGGCTGCCGTACTCAGCGGAGATCATTGACGAGTACCTCACAACATTGCCGCAGGAGCATAAAGAGCGATTCCTGGCAAGCGCTCTGAAACGAAAGACGCATCCCGCGGCACGCTCGTTCGTCGCGGCGGCTGAGGATACCCAGAGCGGCGCATTCCATTGCAAGATCGTTGAGACGTTCGCGAAGCATGGACTGCGCTTTGACGCCCTCGGCAGCGGCTTGTTGTCGGAACTCGAGGCGGCTGTTTTAGAAGGTCACGAGAAGTTCATCTATTCGATGCTTCCGCATTTCGAAACGCCACCTGCCGGGCTCCTCGTGGCAATCATGTCGCGGAGCAAGAACCCCGCAGACGTTGTGAATCTGCTCGTCAGCGCCTGCGGCCTTCCGCTGGCGGCATTTGCCGATCCCAAAATACTGGCCGAGGCGAAGCCATGTGCTCGCGACTATGTAGTCGGGCTGATGGCCCGCCAGGCCGCGCGCGAACTCGAAAGACCAGTTGTCGATTGCGACGACGAACAAGAGGCAGCCGACTTCGCTCAACAGTAGCCGCCGGCTCAGGGTCGCAGCGAACGTCCGCGTCCAGATGGGCCCAGAGCGAACAGATCACGCTGCTCTGCATCTTCGGAGGGTTCGATGTAGCGGGCGAGGTTTGTGGTGCTCGCCTCCAGCGTTTTCAGTGGCGGCATGAACCCGCCACGCGTCCCCTGCGTGCGCACAAAAGCCGCCGATACATGGAGCAGTTCTGGGGGAATCATGGCTTGCAGGGTCCGCAGCTGATCCGAGTCGCCGAGGTTGACGACGGGTATGTGGTGCTGCTCTGCGAGGACGATTGCTGTACGGGTGCCGCCAACGCGCGCGCCGCGCGGC
Organism: Variovorax restrictus; assembly: GCF_051216715.1. Lineage (NCBI taxonomy): Bacteria > Pseudomonadati > Pseudomonadota > Betaproteobacteria > Burkholderiales > Comamonadaceae > Variovorax > Variovorax restrictus. The sequence goes on along the minus strand of NZ_JBPJZH010000006.1, from coordinate 85,166 downwards.
GTCCAGCACACCATGAATGCAGATGGGGATCTCAGGTCTCGACCGAGCACCTGAGGCACATTGCGTGAGTGCGCTTTGCGACTGAAATCGTTGCATTGATTCCACGCTGGATGGACGCTCGATGCGATCGCCGTTGAACCTGGCGGAGGTTCGACCAGTGGGGAGGGATTCCCATTGAAGCCGCGGAACGGGAGCCAGATCTCCGTCGAGGGATGCCCGCCGCTCTCAAACGCAAGGTCGCTACCATCAGCGCCACCTGAACGCAGAATCAGCCCGCGTTCCCGTGCAAGGATTGCCCAGGCGCACATCAGTTCGCAGATCAGCCGCGGCGCATCGCGTGAACCCACTCCCGTGTAGGGTGTACCGGGTTCGAGCCCGTCGAAATAGCTCCTAAAGTCGAACCGGCTGCGTGCGCTGTGGGTCATGCTGCTTTGAGCGGGGTCTGTCATTGGGTGGGCGAGGCTCGGCCTAGCGCAGCGCCTGGAACGCTTTCAGGCCGGCCTACAGAGCTGACAAAGGCCACGGCGAGCGCGGCACGCTCTGCAGTACGGGCGCCGGCTGTGGTTGCCAGCGAGTTGTCCGCCGCTAGTCGAACCATCCTCGCTGCATCCAGATCGGCTCGGGCGCCAGGGAGTGCTGAGCTCTCTGCCGACCTTCGGCGGTGGTCTATCTTGTCCAGGTGTTGGTTGTAGAGCTGCTCGTCGATTGGCGCCCAACGCGTGCCGCGGATCCCCACGAACTTGCAGGTGGTGGCGGAAGGGTAGGCGCTGAAGACCTCGAGTTTGCGCCCGTCCTCTTCGGCGATTTGTCTGGCGTCCTTTGCCGCTTCAGCAAGGTCGTTATCCCTGCTGACGAGGAGTAACGCTTCACAGTCGCCACGAAGCGCATGCTTCACGCAGTCGAGAGCGATGCGTACGTCGACTCCCTTCTCACGCGCGATCATCGTCTTCCTGACACGCCCGTCGGGAAGCTGGTCCACTCTCTCGTGGTAGCGTAGGGGCGGGTTGAAAATCGTCACCCCCGCCGATGCAAGCGCGGAAAGTTTCCTCGACCAGAATGAGTGCCACCGAGGGTCATGCTGCGCACTGGGCATTCCAGTGTAGAGGGCTGCCTCTGCCAGCACATACCCTTCACGTTCGGCGAGAGCATTGGCAAGCCCCGCTACGTCGAAATTCGGCTCTCTGTGGCCGAAGACAGCCTTTGCGCTCATAAAGAGGTTTTGGCAGTCGAACAGCACGCGCATACGCCGCGCGGGTACTCTGTGAGAAGCCGGGCTCATGCAGTGAGCGCCCGCAAAAAGGAAAACGGCGTTAGACGCCGTTTTCGGAATCGCCTCGCTATGAGGCGATCAATGGAACAGGTGCGCGGCAAACAGTTGCCGGCCAGCCCGCAAACCGTCGCTAGTGCGGCGGCGACACAGCGCGATGTCAACCGACATGGCATTTGCCGTGGTGTCGAAATTCTACGGCCAAACTGGACGTCGTAGGTAAGGTAGAGCATCCGCATCACGTTTCCTGGTGCTGGTTACCGCGGGGCCAACGGGTTGATCCCGCTACGGCGGTCCGGCAACGGCTGGGCCCACGCCGGCTTCCCGTTGTGAAGGGAGCGCGAACGATCAATGTCCAGTAGCTTCTGGAGATCGGTAAACGGCGAGAGCGAGCGCCGCGCTCGTGTCAACGCGACATACACCGCGTGCACTTCCTCGTGCTCGGACGGATCGATCTTGCGCACTGCGCCATCGGCGCCAATCAAAGGCATGAAGTCGTCTGCCAGGCGCACTGAGTCGTGCTCCAGTCCCTTGGACTTGTGCGCGGTTGCAAGTTTGACGGTTGCGCCTGTGGTGTCCGAACCGCTGCCGGCGCGTATCAGAGAGACCATGTCGGGGACGGAGTGGCCATGACGTTTCACAGCGTTCACCAGGCCCTTCAACTCCTTATCGTCAACCACGACCGCATACTCATCGAGGGCATCGAAGGATCGGAAGGCCTTGAGGTACGGGCTCTGTACGAGCTGCTTCTGACCGGCGAAGAGGTTGTATGCATCTAGAACTTCCCCGATACGGTACCGCTCGATCCCGCCCACGAAGTCGACCGTGTGTCCGCGTGAAATCAGCCTCGCGGCTTCGTCAAACACCGTGCCGTTCGCACGAGCAATGAACATGTGCGGCTCCGTGACAGCAAACTGTCCAATCCGGGATCTATCCTGCGTCCCGGTAATAGGGTGGCGCGCCCCTTTTAAGTTCGAGAGAAGTGCGTTCGCGGCGTCAGCGATCCCCTGCCCAAACCGAAAGCTCTTAGTCAGGTGAAGGGTCTCGTCCGCGAGACAGTTCCGCATCGCGTTGACGGCGCCCCGGAACCCGTAAATGGCTTGCGATTCGTCGCCGACGTATACGCGGGCACAACTCTGCGCGGCGACCAGAGCCGCGGTTACGGGGTTGGCGTCTTGATACTCATCGAACAGAATGACATCCCAGGGCAGTTGCGGGCGCGACAAGCTGTAGAGCTTCAAGTACCCGTCGTGCACCATCCCAATGCGCGAATCAGTGGGGTCGCTCATCCGGGTCCACAAGGTCCGCGCGAGCGATGCGATGACCTCTGGTTCGAGCTTCGAATCGGGCACGATCTGCCGCGCGATCGCCGCCTCGTCGAAATCAGTGGCATCGGTCGAAAGGAATCGCGCAAGTGCTTGCAGTACCGCGTCCGCCACGTGCATGTTGAAGTCGCTGCCCCAATGAAGGTCGAGTGCTTCGGCGACTTCGTTTGCCCGGATCTTCGGGACCAAAAGGCCGGCGGCTTGATAAGGCACCCCGAAGAGGGGATACGCGAGCCCATGCGACGTTGCGCAGGTGACATTACCGCCGAACTTTTGCTCGGCATCACGCTTAATCGCACGGTTGAAAGCTAAGTACAGCGTTCTCGCCCGAGGGCGCGCGGCCGCCTTCGCGATCAAGCTCCATGTCTTGCCGGAGCCCGCGGCGGCATGTACCTTCAAGCGCACCGCTTTGCTAAATACGACTCGCTCTTGCTCGGAACTTAGGTGCATAGACACGCCGCCATGGCCGATTAACCAACGATGAGAGCTATGATAATCGGATGGACAAAACGCGCATTCCATCGGTTCCTGCTGAGCGCAGCAACGAGATTTCGTGCTCTTTCATCGATGAGGCGCTCGAGCAATGCGGCAAAACGCGATCTGTGTATGCCGACGCCATGCCGATTTCCGGAAGAGCCCTTGAGACGGGACTTGCATGGCTCGCTCAGGCAAAGCGGCTGACCCTAGATGTGCCACTCATACCCGCAGGCGACGAGGAGCGTAAAATCGCATCACTCGACCAGTATGGTGCAGGCCTTGATGCGCCATGGCAGGTCACCGCGATCGAATATGAGCATGGCGGGGTCTATGATGTCCGACAGGACTACACAAGAGCCTTATCAACCCGGCGAATCGCGTTGTGCGTAGTGATCCCTGATAGCCTGGCGCCCACGGAAAAGGCATCCCCGCTCGAGGTATCTTCAATCGAGTCGTCGTTGGGCGCACTGCTTGTGTGGCCGATTACCTATTTTGACGAGAAGCGTGAATGGGAATTCGCCCCTGGCGTCGTGATCGTTGACCGTGCGCAGGCGAGTCTGCAACTAGAGGCAGCTGCCAACCAGTTCCTGGCGCTTACGCGACTGTGCGACGCCAAACTGCGCCGGCTTTTCGGCGCTGCGCCTGAAGAGCCAGCGCTCATGATGCGCTACCAGCCCATGATGCCGGAGCTCTGTGCCAAGCTGGGTGAGGAGCACGCCGAAAAGATGATTCGCGAAAGCAGCTTAGATGCCCTGTGGGTTGTCCTCGGCACCTTTGGTGCGATGTCCTGCACGAACGTATTCATCAGACAAGAATCGCGCCGATTGACTCTAAACGCGGGCCAGGGTGCACGCATCGCACTCGACCCTTTTAGGGGTCATCGCGCACTGCGCTGGAATGGGCGCAGCCGTTGGCTTCAAGCAGGCCGCCTGCCCGTCGGGACGGGATGCTCGCAGTGACAGAGGCTTCAGTGTGCAGTGCCGGAGCATCCGCTTCATCGAGGCCGACCTCTGGTAAACAGGTCCCGAGTTCACAGGAGCAGGACGCCTCCGATCGTGAGCAAAATTTTCGCCGCTGGTTTCAGGGCAGTGCTGTCGTTGACCGATGGGGTAGGCCTCTTCGCGTCTTTCATGCCACCGATACTCTGTTCGACTCGTTCGAGCTCACTTACGACATTGGGTTTCACTTTGGCTCTACGGAAGCTGCCAACCGTCGGATCAAGCAGGCGGAGTTGGTAGATGATGCGCACATCCTCCCCGTCTACCTGTGCCTTCGCTCCCCATTGCGGGTAGACGATCTCCACACCTGGGGGCCCCGCGACGTAGCTTGTGAACTAGCCCGGCGTGGCGTCATCAGCGACGAGCAGGCCTGGGAAGCTGAACTCGTAGATCGGAGCCAGGTGGCCTGCTGGCTGGCTGCAGCTGGGCACGACGGGCTTTGCTATGCGAATGAGACGGAGGGCGGAGGTCTGTCTTTCATCGCGTTCCACGCGACCCAAATTAAGAGTGCGCTCGCGAATAGCGGTGCGTTTGCGACCCTGGACACCCGATTTTGCGATCGCGACCTCCTGGGCGGATCCGTTGCGATCGACGAAACTGGCCCCGCGCGGCGCGCTATGGCATTTCTGGAACGTGATGAAATCGGCGCTCACGCTGCTTTCAAACCATAACGGGCCATCAAGCTTCTTCGTCGAAAATCGCGCGTTTTGCTGGCTCCGCTGAAAATGCAGCATGAATTTGGTCACCGCAGTAGTTAACCCTCCGGCAACGCATTCCGTTGGAGCGCTGAGCACGAGGAACATCGAGACAGCCAGCACTCCCGTGACGCAGTTCGCGCTTAGCAGATTTGGCGAGGCTTGTGCTGTCGATGGCACCAAACAAGCAGTCAACTTTTGCAACTGGTTTGGCATAAGCCAGTGTGTGGATGACGATGGTATGCCCAAGATGATGTACCACGGCAGCACTGTCTGGGAAGCGCGCGGAACCAGTCTTGGGGATTTCGACGCCTTCGACCGGATGGCGTCAGTCGAGCGCGTCCGAAGGCGACCCAGCATAGACGTCGTAGGATCTTGGTTCTCGTCGCGCTCAGACGCATCTGGTGCTGACCGTTATGCGTGCGGGGGTGTGATTTACCCGGTGTACCTGATGATCGCAGATCCGTGGGTAACTACTTTCGCTGGCATGACCCGGCGCGCGCGCGCGTTCGGGGGCATTACGGAAGGCGCGCCACTTACACTGGCAGCCGTCGATGCATTGCGATACTGGCTTGTTGAGACGGGCCGCGATGGGATTCGGATTCGCCACGACGAACGTTCCGAGTCAACTGAGTTTCGTGATCAGGACGTGTGGATCGCGCTCGAGCCCACGCAGATCAAATCCGCGCTCTCGAACGCAGGAACCTACTGCCGCACAGACCCTGGAATGAGCGATCCTCTCGCGAGGAACGCTGCAGCCGCACGCGCCGCATTGGGGTTCTTGTCCGTATGTGCTCGGGGGCCTCAGCCCGATGTATGAGATTGACTACTCAGCGCTTTACGCTGCGCGGGGCGGCCTTGCTGATGGGGCCAAGCTCCTAAGTCGAAGCGAGGCTATGAGTTATCTCGGGGACGCGTGGTGGGGAGGCAAACATATGGGCGAGCGCCGCATCGACCACGACTACCTGCCTGCGGACTGCGACGAGGCAGTGCTCGCCCGCATCCCTTTGGTGTGGGTTCGGCCAAACGAAGCTGGTAGCCGGTACGATGGAACAGTTACGCTAGATCGGGCAATCGCATATGCGAGCGCGCCAATCGTGGCGCCGATACATCTGCTTTTTTCAAGACGCGCCGTCAGGAATGGTGCGAATCACGCAGCTGTGTCTGATGGTGGCCATCGAGTTACCGCGGCTCGAATTCGGGGTGAAGTCGATGTAGCAGCGATCCTGACACGACAGGACTATGAGCGACTGGTTTCCCACAGATGCTCGGTCGACGTGGCCCAACGCGCGTGCCAGGCGGTGGCTTTTGCCGCTCAGCAATCGGCCGTTTCAAGTGTGCGACTCCCATCGCATCGAGCATGAACCTATGGAAAATCCAGAAACGCTCATGAAGGACAGTGATCCCCGCCATGCGCCAGACGGCTCTTTGGTTAGTGAGAACTTTGCCCGCTGGTTCGGCAAAAGTGTGATGCGTGATGCCAAGGGGCGGCCGAAAGTCTTTCATCACGGAACGGGGAATCGAGCGGCAGTGCTCGAGCATGGCTTCTCCTACGACTACATGGGCCTTGGTTCTGATGCCTACGGTCCGGGCATCTATTTCACGGACGCAGTGGCAACTGCCACAGGCTACACGACCAGGCGTTTGGACGAGTCGCTTAAGAAGATTGGTGGTGAAGATAGCCCTGGGGTGCTGGATGTGTTCCTTTCCGTCAGCAATCCGATCATCACGCGTGATGAGGATTCGTGGACCGAACGGTTGCCCGACCTTGGCATTGGGGCTGCGCGCAAGATGATCCTCTCTGCCCCTGGAATCCGCGAGCGAGATGGTCCGCTTGCGCAGAGCTGGTGGGACACGACCACCCAAACCTTTGAGGCTGCGCTGCGGCAGGCTGAGAAGGCATATGCCGGTCCAGAGCACTACACCATCTTCAACGATTTCTATCGCCATCAGCCCCAGGCGTTCCTGACTGCATTGTGTGAGGTCACCGGACACGATGGCGTGATCCATCACTTTCCCTCAGGCGAGACCCATGCAGTCGCCTGGTTCCCCTGGCAAGTCAAGGCAGTGGATTTGAACAATGGTCTGTTCGACCGCGGTTGTGCGGACATCACCGATCGGAAATCAACTCGGTTGCAGGCAGTTCGGTTGGCAAGCCAAGCCTCCCGCGCTACTCGAGCGCTCCTGGCGATTGAGCGGGACTTGCGGTCACCCATCCAGCCGGCGCCGTGACCACCGCCAAGGCGCTGCCACTGATTGAGCTCGTGCCATCGCAATGCGAGGCTGGCGGACGATTCTATGGAATCGACTGCCTACGTGTTCCAGTTCACCTGGCGCCGCAACACATCCTGCATTGGGTCGCGGATTCCGCGATTGCATCTCTGAACGAAGGCTTTGCCAGGAACTTGGTAGACGGGTTGATCGAGCACGGCGCTGGCCTTGACTTGATGACGCGGATGAGAAGCCTGCATGGTCCAGCATTCAGCTCGCAGAAGGTCTGTGTTCTTTCCAGGTTTTCGAATTCAGACGCTGCTTCGCTCACGCGCGAGGACTGGACACTTAAGGCCAGTCGCGCAACTGCACTCGGAGCGGCGGTTTTGGCGATGAACCGTCCCGCGGTTCGTGTGATGCTCAGCGTGCTTACCTCCATGGGTGCATCGACGGATCCCGCCGCTCCCGCAGCCTCATTCTCGACCGCTGAAGGAATCACCGAGGTCAACACACTGATCGACCTCGCCGCGCGAATTCGCTCGCCGGTGATACTTCGCTCCTTGATCGAAGCGTTCGGCATGGGCCCCGGCACTCCGGAGCATGCGGACTGCCTAGGAGTTGCGCTCGGCTATGTTCTGCAGGATCACTTGCCGGAGACCTCGTTACCCTTGAATTCAGAGCGCAGCGAACTGCGCGCCGTAGTCCTCACCCTGCTATCTGCCGGGGCTGCGCCGCCGGCTGAGGTATGGAAGGCTGGTGCCGTCGATGCTTCGTGGCTACTGAAGGTAGCGACCTTTGCCGACGCCACCAACTGCTCATCCGCAATCCGCCGTCTCGCGCTTGCAGGTTGGCCACTCGACGCAGTTGGTGCCGATGGGCTCAGTGCAATGCACTTTGCCTGTATCGAGTCAAACGGCGACGCTCTCGCGTGCCTTCTTGAGGCTGGAGCGGACACTCGGATCAAAGATCGTCGCGGCCGAACAGTGGCGCAAGTTGCTGAGGACGGATTTCCTACCATGCACGCACTGTTGCGCTCCTGGGAACTGCGGCGGGCGGCTCTGCGTACCTTATCGGCGTGGGACACGCCGCGCGGGGCGACACCGTAAGTAGCGATTCGACCAGGCGCAAAAGCCTCCGGCCGTCGGAAGTAAATCGGCGTCGGGGGCGGCCTGCCACCTGCGAATGGAATCTCGACGGCCTTACGATGGGAGCTCGAACAATCTTCTAGGCGATTCACGGATGAGATCATCCACCGCGTGCACTCGAACAGCCGATGTGTCGTCTCCGACCTGGAATGTCGTGAGGCGATTTGCGCTGGCTATGGTGCTGCTACTGCCTGTCGCAAGCCTGATCCCATCGCCCCTTGGGGCGACGTTATCGCGCGTCGCGACCCAGGTCACCGATTTTGCACGCCCGCTCGCGGAAGCAAGGGGAGGTTGGCTCGAAATCGACGTGATTCGCGACAGCTTCGCATCTCGCGCTGGCCAGGCCCTCGCTTTACACACGCAACAGCTTCTCTTTAGCGAGCGATCCGAGCCTGCAGCTACGGTCCTGGCTCAACTGCATTCACGCGAGGCCTTCCGTGCTTTATCGGGGGCACTGGCAGGTCACTGCACCGTCATCGCGAGCTCTGAAGCGAGCATTCTCCCGGAGCTTGAAGCCCTTATTGGCGCGCGAGAGGCAGCACTGCGACTGGCGGTGGCTCACGAGGCAGCGCACTGCCTGCGAAACCTGTCAGACGTTCGAAGCCGCGGCTTGGCGCAGGGGCTGTGGGTCGAAGCCAACCCCCTGGCGAACCAGCTCTTCGCGCGTTATTTGAACGAATCCTATGCTGACGCATTCTCTGTCGCCACGGCGGCCGCCCTCGACGCGGAAGGTAGCAAGGCGGTAGTGCGGAAAGTGGGTGAGCGTCTAGTTGCCTATCGGCTAGCGAGGCAGGGCGATCCTGCTTACCGTACCGAGGGAGCTGTCGCCGAGGCAGTACGGATGCTCGTATCGCGCGCTCCTGGGCCGCTCACTGTGCAGGAGGCGGATGCGATCGCCCTGCACAGTGCACTGGTAGGACGGAAGTCCTGGCTGGCGCACATGAGATGGACAGGTCATGACCTTTCGGACGGGTACCTCGTGCAGCTCCAATCCCTGCTGCACATGAATTCCGCGCGTTGATTCGCCGCTGTAGCCTAAATCCGCCATTTCTGCAAATCGGTCTAGGCAAACAGGTTTTGGTCACGTAGCATCGAGCCGTCGCGCGAATGACCCATGAGGGTTGGCGCCGAAGTCACACCCTGAACGATGCAAGGAACCCGAAATATGGCGGCCGACCTCCTACAAGAGCGAGCTAGTATCGAATCGTCCTCTTTTGCGGCAGTCGGCCAGCCCGTGCGTCCTGCCCTGCCCGGCCTTGAAGAACTCAAGCGAAAGGTGGATGAGATCGCCCGCGTTGAGCAGCCCGTCTACCAGCTGAGCCAAGAGGTCGGGTAGAGCCTTTTTAGCCGCACGGGCCACCCACCTCAGGTGGGCTTTTTTTTGCCTGTTCGTATGCGGGAGCCAAAACATGCTTTTGGGCGAATAAGCTTGGAACCGGTAGCATCCGCTTTATCTGAGCACCTATTGGGCTCGAAAGAAGCAGATTCGCATGATGACCCCGCATTCGACGCCGCCGCGCGCGCCAGGCTACTCCACGAAACCCACTGATCGCAACGGTGGCCTCACTCGACCTTTAGACGTCGAGGATCTGGGAGGAGCGGCTGCGCGTGTGCACGACCCGTTGGTGCGTGGCCTTAACCCTGAGCAGGCCAGCGCGGTCATCATGGACGACAAGTCCGCGATCATCCTTGCCGGGGCAGGATCTGGCAAGACGAAGGTGCTGACGACTCGAATCGCCTGGCTTCTGCGGGAGCAGCGGGCCACGCCCGAACAGATTCTCGCTGTCACTTTCACCAACAAGGCTGCCAAAGAGATGAAGCAGCGCCTCGGCACGATGGTGAGTTGCTCGGTCAAGGACATGTGGATCGGCACGTTCCATGGCTTGTGCCACAAGATGCTCCGCGAGAGCGCGCTGTTGGCTGGACTGCCGCAGAGTTTCGCCATCATGGACCCCGACGATCAGCTCGCGATGGTCAAGCGCATTCTTAAGGACGAGGTCACGAACGTTCCCGAGGACGTAGATGCCAAGAAGATCCTGAACTTCATCACTCACCACAAGGAATCGGGGCGCCGTTCGGGTCAGGTTCACGTGCGGGACCTGGAGTTCGACCGCTTCGCTGTTAGTTGCTACAGCATTTACGAGGGACTGTGCGCTAAGGAGGGCGTGGTCGACTTCTCCGAGCTGATGCTGCGTGTATCGGAGCTCATGAGCACAAACCGTGAGTTTGTCGAGAAATATGCGGGGCGATTCAGCCACATACACGTCGACGAGTTCCAGGACACGAACCTGATGCAGTATGAGTGGCTCAAGGTGCTCAAAGGTGCAAACGGAGTCATCTTTGCAGTCGGCGACGATGACCAGTCCATCTACTCGTTTCGGGGATCGAAGCCGGAGAACATGGCCCACTTCGTCTCGGATGTGGCGCGCGGGCACATCATCCGTCTCGAGCAAAATTACAGGTCGACCGGATCGATCCTGGCAGCTGCCAACGCGCTGATCGAAAAGAACAGTGGCCGGATGGGGAAGAACCTGTGGACGGCTGCCGGCGACGGCGAAAAGATGACGGTGATGCGTTTCGAAAACGACCTTGATGAGGCAGACGAGGTCGCTCGCACGCTGAAGGCGCAGATCGCCGCCGGCGTTGACCCTAGCGAGATGGCGATTCTGTACCGGTCGAACTATCAGTCGCGGGGCTATGAGCGCTCCCTTATGGCACATGGCGTCCCGTATGCCATCTACGGCGGCACGCGGTTCTACGAGCGCCTGGAGATCAAGAACGTTTTGGCATACATGCGACTGACCATCAATCTGGCGGACGACGGCGCATTTCGAAGGGTAGTGAACGTGCCCCCCAGGCAGATTGGTGAGGCGTCGATCGAGGTGATCAGCGATCTCGCGCGCTTGAACGAAGTCCCCATGCTGCAGGCGGGCGCGGAGCTGCTTGAAGGCCGACTGAGGGAGAAGGTGGGCGCCTTCGTCGAACTGCTTGCGGGATTGTTCGACTCCGTGGTTAGCAAGCCCTTGCCCGAGTTCATGGTGGACGTGCTGGAGCGTTCAGGGTTGCTCGAGCACTACTCAAAGAAGGAAGAAGACAAGGAGCGTGCGCAGAACGTACAGGAGATGGTCACGGCAGCCCATCGCTTCTGCGAGGAGAGCACTATGGAGGAAGCTCTGACGCGTCCGGCTATCGATCTCATTGACGACTTTCTTGCAAACGCATCACTTGAGTCCAACAGTGAGCTTGGCAAGGACTCGGAAAGTAAGCTGGGGAAGGCCAAGAAGGTGGCATCTGTCACCTTGATGACCGTCCATGCTGCCAAGGGCCTTGAGTTCAACACAGTGGTACTCGGTGGGGCGGAGGAGGGCGTCTTTCCGGTCGACAGGGCGATCGATGAGGGGAACGAGGACGAAGAACGTCGGCTGATGTACGTCCTCATCACGCGCGCGCGAGAGCGCCTTTATGTCACGCATGCGGAAACCCGCATGATTTACGGCCAGACGAAGGACCTGGGCCCGTCGCGGTTTCTTGACGAAGTGCCAGCCGCGCTTAAGAACATGGTCGAGTTCCCAAGCACGCGCGCTCCAGCTTCGCAGTTTGGCGAGAGTGAGTGGGGCAAGCCGAAATGGAGCGAGCAGCACGTCGACGCATCGTCCGGAAGGCGTCAAGCAGCGAAGATTTAATGGGTCACAGAATCAGTTTTCCAGCTCCGTTGTCCTAGTTCGCAGCAGCAGCGCCCATATACTGCATTGCTGCCGGATTTTTCCCGAACCTAGGCTCTTTTCCACCTGGGCGCGCATGAACAGATGGATTACAACGATTTATTGCTACTTGCCGCGAATACCGGCTACGCCGACGAGGTCCGGATGCTCCTTGAGCACATGGCGGATGGTGATCACGTCGACCTGGACGGACATGCAGTCGTTCACCTGGCCACGCTGTCCAATTGTGGCCTCGCAATCGCGCACTTGGCGGCAGCAGGTGTAAACCTTGAGGCGATGACGCCCGACGGCAGAACTGCCTTTCAGCTTGCGATTTCACTCGGGCGTTTCAGCGCTGCAGAGGCGCTGGCCGCAGCTGGCTGCAACATCGAGTTGCCGGGCCAGTGCAGCCTTCCGGCGCTCCACACGGCTGTAGTCCACGGCCGCGGTGTGTTGCTCGCGGCTCTCTTAGACAGCGATGGAGCGAACGTTCACGTGCGCGATAAAGATGGGCGCTCTGCGCTGGTGCTGGCCGCTGAGTGCGGAAATGAGCACGCACTCCGTATGCTGCTCGCTCGGGGCGCAGATGTTGCGGAGCTGCGGGGAGTGACCATGCGGCCGCGCACGCGGGCGGTCGTGGCAGCTTGGCGCGCTGCCCTCTTAATCGAAGAGCTGGTCTGAACTAGCTGGTGGGTCGGGGCCCAAATAAAGGGCAAAACGACAGGAAGGGGTACAGTTTGGCCATCTCGTCGTGAAAGCCATTATGTACGCCGCCAACGCACCCGCAGCTGAGCCGATTTACCACTTCGGTCAAGAGCACATCCCGGAACTTTTTCGAGGCCTCGTGTTGTTCTCGGCGAACCCCAAGGGACCGCGCCCGGATCCACGTACCCATCTCTGGATCGACCTTCCTTCCGAACTCGGGCGAGACGCGTCAAAGCACGCTGGAATCGACTGGGCCAAATTGGCACAGCAGTCGGCGACGCCCGCGGTCTACGTGGCCATCACTCCCGCATTGAAAGCCGCGATCGACAGTACTTCAATCTATGAGACGCACGGCGATGCGGTGTATTTGCGATGCGATTCGGGTGGCGCGCTCTCGATGCGCTACCAGCAGATCATCGGCGGACGTTTTCTGACCAAACCTGACGCCCAGGTTCTGCAGTCACTCGTGCACGAGGTCGCGCGCAGGATGCAGGAGAACCCGGACTTTACCCATCCGGTAGAGCGTTTCCGCCCCAGCGTCATCGAAGGCATGTACGGCTCAGTCGTGAAGCAGGGCGCTCGTATCAGTGCGCTGATCGGTCAAATCAGTGCCACGCTCCCGATGCCTGCGCCGCGATTGAAACTGGTGGCGGCCGGCCAGAAGGGCGCAGATGAGCCAGCGGTTGCCTCCGAGTTGCGTTTGCTGGTCAGCGATCCATCGAACCCTCAACATCTGCAACTGCCTGACAAGCATCTTCATTGCTACGCCGAGATCAAGAAGATGCTCCAGAAGGCGGGCGGCACTTACAACGCTCGGGGCTACTTCGCGTTTCCGGTGGGAATCGATCCGGTCATGGTTCTGCGAAGCCTGGTCGCCGGTGAGATGGTGAACGGAAAAAAGGACTTCCAGTTCTTCAGAACGGCGAGTGCGGACGTCAAGGACGTCTGCGATCGTGCTGGTTCGCTCGTGGGAAAGCGCGTGCTCGAACCCAGTGCCGGCGACGGTGCGCTGGCGGATGAAGCCCGAGCTCGTGGTGCGCAAGTGGTCTGCGTCGAAAACTGGGGTGTGAATGCTGCCAAACTGCGTGCTAAGGGATACGAGGTCATCGAGAAGGACTTCCTTGATCTCACGGTCGGAGACCTCGGGCTCTTCGATGCTGTCCTAGCGAACCCCCCGTGGGGTCAAGGCCGCGACATCGACCATATTCGGCACATGATGCAGTTCCTGGAGGAGGGCGGGGTACTAAGTGCGATCGCGTCCCAGAGCTGGATGCGCGGCACACAAAAGAAGCAACGTGCGTTCGCTGAGTTCCTGGAGCAAAACGGTGCTGAACTGAAGGAAATGCCTGCAGGCGCCTTTCGTGAAGCCGGGACGATGGTTGCGGGCTGCAAGATCAAGTTGATCAAGTCGCTCGATGCGAGCCTTGAGACGAACCCACTGCGCGCCAAGACGATGCGCATGGGCTGAACTGTGAAGCGCGGCGCACACCGGGACAGGGACCACACCCGCCGCCACCATCGAACGTTGGGTGGCCGGTATGTACTCGGCTTGCGGCGTCATGCGCAATGACCGTTTCTAGTGTCAGGCGACCTGGCCGCAACATTGCCGCTGCTACCGTCAGGCGATTCTGGGAGAGCGTAGTCCTGCTAAGAACGGATGTTGCGTTGCTTGCTGCAAATCCGTGGCTCGTGCACGAACTTGCGCCTAAGTCCGTCCTTACCTTTGGCGCTGCCCCCTTCTTGCAAACCGCAATCGCGCTGCAAAAGCCGGATTTGGTCGACGCTGGGTTGCGACTCGGTGCTCCGCTTGAGCAGCGCGACTACAAGGGTAGAACGGCGCTTTTCGCATTGCTCGAAGCGACGCATGCATTCTGGTCGGGCGGTCCAGATCGCCAAGTATACCTCCGCAAGCTCTTGAACGCCGGCGCGCGTCGTGACACCCTCGACGACGAAGGGCGCCCGCTCTGGATGGCCGCGGGTACCTTTCGGGATGTGAACCTCCTTTCAGAACTGGTCCGGGACGGCGCCCCTGTCGATGGATGTGATGAAGCCGGCCAGACCTGGTTGGCACATGCCATCAGCTCACCCGGCACGCCCTTGGAAGCAATCGACCTGCTACTGCGTGCAGGCGCAGATCCGAACGGAGGCCTGCGTATGGGCGCAGGGCGCACGCCTTTGGCATGCGCCCTGCGGTTTGAGGCATTCGAACTGGCGGCGTTGTTGGTAGAAGCCGGTGCGGCAATCGACGGCCGGGATCGTTTAGGGCGAACGGTCCTGCATAGCGCCACGAACACAGCTGCCGTACGGTGGCTTCTCGCGCGGGGTGCAGACCTGGAGGCGCGTGACGCAAGGGGTCAGACGCCGCTCCTCAGTGCTCTGGCTCAAATGCCTGTTACGCCTGTGTTCACGGAAGTTGCCACCCAGCTCTGTGGATCCGGTGCAGATCTGGGTGCGCATGCATATGCGGAGGGCGCGGCCACTGCGAGAGCGCTTGCCAAACGTGCCGCAACACCGTGCGAATCGCTGCTGGGGGCTATCCGGTCGGTTGACGCGCGGAGTGCAGCTCTCGATCTGCTCGGAATTGATGAGAGCCCATCCAAGGTCGCGCCGGCTAGGCTGATAAGAGAGCTCTGATGGTGAACCAGGCAAGGATCACGAACAGGTGTGCTGGGTACAGGATATAGAACAGCCGCGGGATCGCGCGCGGCAACCGTAGCCACGCGTCGCAAGTTACCAGCCAAACCGCGATTGGCAAAGCCGCGATAGCCAGGTGTACAGGATTGCTGACGGTCATCGCGGCCAGTGCAGCAACAGCGATCGCAAGCGCGAGCGTCTCACGCCAGCGGAAGAACCCGTAAAGTCCGACAAGCAACACGATGCCGGGCGCGCCGTAATCGACATGTCTGTAAAGAACGGCAAGCAGGGTCAGTGCCAGAGCGACCCTAAGCGACCAGTTCAACCTGAACAGGCTTCGATCCGCCGTCGATAGAGAAATGACAGCGAGCGTCAGAAGAAAGGTGAACATCACGTTGGCCGTGGCCAGTCCGTCCGTCATCAACCAGAAGGCAGCCTGGGCGAATGCACCCGCGACTGTCAGGCGATGCCCCATCTCGAGCAACCCGCGACAGGGTGAGCGTGTCAGCGCCTCTGCGAGGCGCCAACTGAACACCAGTGCGAAGAGTGGGAAGGCTAGGCGGCCGGCCGCACGCGCCCAATATGCGTTCTCGAGAAAAAAGACACCGATGTGATCCAGGACCATGCAGACGAACGCGATCCATTGGATCGCCTCCAGCCGCTCCTGATCAATGGCTGGGACATGGATGCGGCAGGCCGCGGAACGCGTGGCGGCGGATGCTGCGAGTTCCATTACGCCGTCGTCTCATGTAGATCCTTGAAGGGGTGAACTCCTTGTTGGAGATGGGATCCGTCGGCGGCTGAGGCACGATCGTCGACACCGAGCGTACCCGTACTTCGTTTTCTTGCGGCGCGTCGCGCGCGGTAGCGCTTCAGGAAGGCGACGCAGAACCAGGAGAGGTAGCCCAGGAGAGACAGCTGCGCCGCCGTCAGCAATGCGATGGCAGCGGGAAACAGGGCATAAAGGACCGGAAACCAAGGTGCAGGCAGTTCGGGTCCGTTCAAGGATCTCATGGCTGCGTAGTTCACAGCAGCGACCACGAGGTAGATGAGGACGAACACGACAAACGGCGCAAGCAGAAAAGCACGTTTGAGCCGGCGTGGCAGTTGAAGTGGCGTGGGGGCCATGACAGTCTCGGATTTGATCATTTGCGTGGTTTGGTCGGGTCAGCGGTCAACTAGCGGACGTCATGCGAATGTGCAAAGGCTGCCCGCCGATGGATGCAGTGGAGCGAGCCGGATGACGGCAAGTCCTCTGCGGCACGGCACGGCGGGGCTTTCAGCTGAGAGCTGCATCGGCGTGTGCTGCTAGCTTTCGGATCCATCGATCCCAGGAAGTTGACAGTGCCATTGAGCCCGGCTATCATGTTTTGCGTTCCGATAGTCGGATTTAACATAAGGCACATTGTCTAAACAATCCGCCGGGGACAGCGAGCGGAAGGGAAAGTGCTACTTTCACGCGCCGGCTTGGTAGCTAAAGCTCGACCCCGGTAATTTGGCACTAACGGCAGACCGTTAAGTGTTCCCGATTTTGGCCCCATCTTGCTGGCCTTTACGTTCTCGTTAATCTCCGATTTCGGAAATTTACGACGCGCGCGCGTGAAATGTGAGCGCAACCGTCGAAGGGGGCGGCATTGTTTAGCAACGAGTCGCATGCCGTTAGTGCCTTATTGGTACTAAAGCCTTCAAAGGCCGTGGATTGAGCAAAACCTTCATCCCTTCCAACGCATGGACGAAGGATTCGAAGGTGGCCATGGACCGTGCCAGCATCAGGTTCGTGGGTAGTCCGAACTCCTCGACCATCAGGCCGTACGCTCGATCCCAGGCGACACCCTCGCCGTCACGGTGCACACCGAATGCAGCTTGGACTTTCCGTTCGAGCGGCTGGTCGTGGTCTCTCAGATAGCCGTAGACGGGCTTGCCCAGTGCAGTCGCGAAACCTGTCTCCCAGACCGTGCCACTGTCGGGTTCAATGGCGCCGCGAAACGGGCAAAGGTTGGCTAAGACACCGTCACTGCTCCGAATGAGCGCGACGTTTGCTTGGTAGATGCGTTCTGCCTTCTCATCACCGGTGCCGCTTGAGTCCTGCGCAAGGCCTCCATCGGAAGGTCGAACACCGCGCAGGCCCGCTGCCTCACAAAGTTTCTCGAGAGCCGTCAAATGCGCGTCCGCGTCGGGCAGGAAAACATCGGGGCCGGCGAGGTAGATCCGAGGCGTGGTCATGATGATTGGCAGGTGACGAATAAGTGCACTTGAGCATTTTGGCATGCATTTTCTTTGCCGCCTAAACTTGCAGCGGCAGAACACGCCGATTAACTTTCTCTGCCTGCCACAAAAAGGACCCCTTTCATGACCCCGTTGCGTGTGATTTCTTTGACCGGCGCCGACGAGGCCATCGACGTGGATGCATTGCTCGCTCTGTCGGAGTCGAATCGGTTGGTCGAATGGGGAATCCTGTACAGCAGCGCGCGCCAGGCCGAAGAGCATGGCCAAGGACGCTACCCTAGAACGCAATGGATCGAGGAGCTGCTCGTTGCAACCGAGGAACGCCCCGTCAAGCTCGCACTTCATCTCTGCGGGCAGGACGCGGTCGAATTTGTGCGAGGCAATGGGGCCCTGGTTGAGCTGGTCGAGCGTTTTGGTCGCGTGCAGCTCAATGTTCGAGCCGACGGGTCCAACTTTGCGCCTGGGCTCAGCACTGGTGATCTCGAGCGTGCCGTGCAGCGGACAGTACGATCCGAGCTCCGCACCCGCGTGATTCTTCAGCGCAATCTAGCCAATGAGGCGCTGTACCAAGCGACCCGCCGGATCGATGGCTTGGAATTCTTGAATGATGCTTCGTGCGGGCGTGGTGTAACGCCCGGTGCCTGGCAGAGCCAGGCTGAGCGTGATGGCACATGCCAGGGCTATGCCGGCGGCCTGGGGCCCGAAACGATCGCGGCGGCCCTCCCAGCGATTGTCCGTGCCAGCGCAGAGCGCCCGTTTTGGCTTGACATGGAGAGCGCCTTGCGCGACGCCAGCGATCGGTTTCAACTCGATCGCTGCAGCGCGGTATTGGAAACGGTTAACGACTTCCTGGTCGAGGACGCGGGGCAGAGGCTTGCCCTCTCGGCCGCCCACCGATCAGTCGCAGGGGAGTCAGTGGCCGAGCTTGGTGGGTTCTGGCTTGACTGGTTTGCAGGCGCCGCAGCTGGGCTTCGGATGGTTGCACCGCCAGACGATGCTGTTCGAGCAGTCTGCCTCCTGCCACACGAAGGGAAGTTCTTCGGATTCGCGCCCAGCGAGAGTGCCACCGATCTGGAATACCTTTTGCGAGACCTGGATGTCGGCGCCGTAAAACGTGACGGCGGCTGGCATGCGTCATCGCCCAACGGTGCGGAGCTCTATGGGGCAACGCGAAGCGAGGCAATGATCAGGTGCGTGATCGCAGACGCCTTCGGTCCCAGCCTGCCAGTAAACCCTGCCCTGAGCGCGCCCTTCCTGAGAGCTTGGATGGGTACGAGTGGCGACCGCTACTGTCGTTCGGTCCGCTCCTTCGCTCCGAGGCCCTGATTTCAATCGTGAGGCGCATTCCGGTCAGGGAGCTCAGGACGGCCGTGTCTTTGGGCGTGAGCTCGGAGTCGGAGGGGCGTTTCGCAGGGGTGCAAACGTCATCCGATGCAGGCTGCAGGGGCCCAGTGTTTTGATGGCCGCGATGTGCACTGGACTCCCGTACCCCGCATGGCTCTCGAATCCATAGCCTGGCCAGTGCGCAGCCTGCGCTGCCATCCAGCTATCCCGCCTCACCTTCGCCAGGACCGATGCGGCTGAGACGGCCGGTACGAGGTCGTCGGCCTTCACCAGACATTCGATTCGTCCGAGCTTTAGCGCAGGGAAGCTTGGGACCTGATTGCCGTCAACCACCACATGGAGCGCGCCTGGCGACACGCTCGCTGCGGCGATGAGCGCGTGTACGGCGCGCTCCATCGCAAGGAAGTTCGCCGCAACGATGCCGAGTTCGTCAATCTCAGCCGCCGTTGCCTCACCGTGGCCGTGATGGCCAAGCGCCTCAAGGATGGGGACCAGCGCGGCACGTTGCCGAGGTGAAAGCCGCTTTGAATCCTTCAGGCCGTCTACTTGCTGCGCTTGGACATGAAAGGCATAGGCGCATGCGTTGACCGGCCCGGCGAGGCAGCCACGCCCGACTTCGTCGACGCCGACAGTCAAGAGGTGAGGCTCGACGCCCAACAATTCATGGGCTACGACTTGCATGTGCTTGGCAGATGGCGTGCTGGGATCGCGAACGCCGAGCATCGCCAGGCGATCTCGCTTCCGGACGCGACCGGGTAGAGACTCAGCGTGGCGATACTCCCCTCCGGCGTCCGCCCAAGTTGCAAGGTCACCACGCCACTGCGGGGGTTGTAAGCAACTGCCGCGCCGGCGGCGGAGCCAACGGATGCAATCAACGCTGGGTCCAGCGCATCCGGATACTTCCGATCGGTTTGGATAGCTGAGGCGATGTGGTGCGTGACCGGGCTGACGTACTGGAGCGCCCTCTCCACGCGCGCGGTGCGCTGGTGCCTTTGGTACGCCGTGCCGAGGGGTCCACTAAGCGCAGCATCAACGACAACCGCGGACGCGGCTGCGAGCACGATGCTCAGTGCTGTTATGAATCGACCTTCGAAGCGGGAGAGCGAATCCGGCAAAACCCCAGCGGTTGCCCAACGCGCCACCAGCGTGTCCGACAGGCGGTCGTGCGCCGCCCTGCGGAGTGGATCGCGAAGAAGCGCGCAGAAGCCAAGGCCGAGCAGCGACCCTCCGAGTGCCGCAGCACCCGTTCGAAGCGACGCCTCGATCAACGAGAGCTGCCCCCCTACCCTTCGCGCGACGACCAGACCCAGAAATCGCTTCCCTAAGGTGCCCTGCCATCGGGACGATTCAAAGCCAATGAAATAGGCGCTTCCGGTCACGATGGCAAGGGCACACCCGGTCGGCCATGAAAATCCGGATCGGCCGCTGGCTAAGGCAGCCCGGGTGAGGACCTCGAGCAGGGCCAGGCACAACATGCCAACGAAGAGCAGATCGATCTGGAACGCCAGCAATCGCACCCAGAAGCCGGCGCGCCGCATGCGCGTCGACCTCCCCGAGGGTTTCGAAGCAGCATCCGGCGCCGCTGGGGCATCGGTTGGCAGGGGCTGAGCGTAAGACACAGAAATCGCCCTAATGGGCCCGTAGTGATGGCCTGCCGATTATCAGCCGTTCAGTGCTGGGAAGCAGCAGCGAGAGGTTCCGTGTTCCTAATACAAGGCTCAGACATCGCCAAAATTGCAGAAAATCTGCGCGCCGCTAGCATGGATCAGGTTGCAATGACCTAAAGCCCCCGGGCAGCACGCCGGAGGCTTCGACCCGCCCATGTCTCCCGAAGATTTTGCGCTGACGCCGAAGACGCCTATCGAGGTGTTTCGAAAAAAGATGGCTGATGCAGTAACCGCGCGCCTGTACGCGCCAAGTAGTGCGTGGCGATATGACCATTCCGAAACGGTTTACCTTGGGGACACCGACATTGACAAGGTCCAGGGTCTTATCTTCGGCCGGCGCTTCGAAATAGAGGACGCTTGGCAAGAGCTGAATAGCGACTACTACTACGGCCGCGACAAAGAGGCAATCAAAGAGGCACTCGAGCAGGAGCTCAAGGCGAATCGTGATGAGCTGCAGGCCTTGGCCGACGACCTTGGGGAGGACCCTGACGACTTGGTTGCGCCATGGCTTGAAGACGACGACGAAGGCTTTGAGGTGTCGGACATCCTGGACGGTGGGCTGAACACTGAGAGCTACGACTACCGCGGTCAGCGCGCGCTTTATGCCGAGCTGCCATTCTGGCTGTGTGTGGACCCTGTCAAACCTGAACTGTGGCAGTGCCTGCACGCGCTTCGCATCCCGCCTCTGGACTTCCTCGCAAGTGCGCTCAAACATATCGAGAGTGCTTCCGAAGCCGAGGCAGGATTTGTTGCACCCAAGAATGAGGAAGCGCTTAGCGTTTGGGGGCTAGAGCTGCACGATTCCGACGAGCCGGCCCAGTCCGCCCAGCTTGCGTCCGCGATGTATGAGACGAACTTCCGCGAGAACCTTCAGATGGTCCAGAACGCACGAGCGATCGCGCTCGGCGTAAGCACAGAAGGCCCCGTTATTGAGGCCGAGCATCTGATCGGCCTGGTCCTCGACGGTGCCTACGGAAGCCAGACTGTTGTTCCAGCCTACTTGCACATGGCTGCAGGGAGCACGCTGGTCGACGGCGTTGGACTTGCCGCTGCGCGTCATGATCTTCTTCAGGACGGTGTTTACCTGCGGGCCCGCACAGGGTACATCTCTACCGACTCCTCACCTGGCGAGCACGACCACACATACGAGCTCAAGGCGCCGCTCGATGTGGCGCAACAGACCTTTCAGGTCGCGAATGAGTCGCCGTACCGCCGTACCGACGATGCCTTGGAGCTACCTGCGCATTTGAAGCTCATGGCAGACCTCTATGAGGTTGCGGTTGTGTCGCGTGAAGACCGCCAGATGAGGGATCCGTTCGATCCCAGCGCCAGCGATGCCGCGTCGACGAACACGAAAGCCTTGGCCATCTTGGCCGACGCACCGCAGTGGGCAATCGAACACGTTCGCGGCAAAGACACTTGGTGCCAGCAGTACCTGACCTCCTACCTCGCCTCGCAAGGACCGGCGGAACGGGAGGCTCTCGATGGAGAGTTGCTCCAAGCCATCGAGCAAGGTGTGAACATCGAACGGCCCTTGGCGTCCGGAGCTTCTGCTGATCTCTGGAGCCGCGTGGAGTCACTGCTCGCACTGGGAGCACGCGCGGACAGACCAAACGCACAAGGTGCCACCGCTTTTCAGGTGGCTTCCGCGAATCTCTTCCCAATGGACCGAATTGGGCAACTGCACGCTTCGACGTCGCAGGCCGTGACGCCGGGCGCGCGAACCGACACGTTCGCACTGGTACTGCACGCGCTCAGGTTGACCGGGCTGCCGTCGTCGGAAGAGGCGGCCGAGTCGTTCCGAGCTCGCATCATTTGGTACCTCAATACGGGCATCGGCCCAGACGAAAGGTCCGCCAGTGAGCTGCGGCAAGGCCCCTTTCACGACCTGCTTGTCCTTGGCTTTCCAGACCTTGTCGGCTCGACCATGGACGCACTGCAGGAAGCCCACGCCAACGTTGATACGGGACCCCTCAAACAGGCGTTGCTCAAAGAAGCCGTGTTTCGGCTGGAGCCGGTTCTGCTATCGGCCATGCTTGCCAGGGGTGCGGACCCGGATTGCCTGCCTCGTAGCTTCATGTCAGACGCGCAACAGTCGCTTGAAGCTGCGGCCGAGGCGTCTACGCTTTCGGCGGCCGACCAAAGGCGACAGGCTTGCCGGGATGTCCTGCTGGCCTTCCGCCGGCGACGTTCCGCTATGGCGTTGATCGAAGATCTCGCAGACGTGACGGTCTGCGTGCCCGCGCTGGGCTTCTAGGAGCAGCCATGGACATGATGCTGACGACAAGCACACTTGGTCGCGAACCAGGTTGCATCGTGATGAACATTGGGGCCGTTATGTTCGATCCTTCCGGCCGAGAAGCAGCCGCGGCGCGCCAGGCCGAAAACCAGTTCTACACGCCCGTATCGGCGCTGGACTCAGGTCGACTAGGTTTGCGCACCAGTGACGATACCGTCCACTGGTGGCGGCAACAGCCCGCATGGCCAACGGTCGGCGAGGAGTTCATGACCTCGAACGTGGCGGTCGCCGAGGCCTGCGAGCGATTCGCAGAGTTCTACCGCCAACACAAGCCCCGTAAAGTTTGGGCGAAGTCGCCTACTTTCCACAGCTCGATCCTCCGCCATCTGTTTGCGCTGTCGGGCATCGAGTACCCCGTCGAAGACTTTCGGGACGAGGCGTGCTTCCGCACCGTCATGGACTTGACCTACGGCCAGCGCGAGCAGCATCCAACACCTACCAATGCACAGGGCTACCAGTCGCATCAAGCCGTCGGCCGCGCAATCCGCCAGTCCGACGACCTGGTCGCGGCAGTCAATCGTGACCGAAGCGCGGGGCCCTTGGTTGACCTACGGAACCAGCGCTGGCTGATGCTTGACATCAAGACGCTTGGGCGTACGCGTGGGAGCGGGATCCTCTCGATCGGAGCGTCCATGTTCAACGCCGCGAACGACTCGGCGTTGCTCGAGCAGCCATCGAATCAGTTCTACAGCGTCATCAGTAGTTTCGACCTGGCCAACCATGGGTTTGCGACAGAGCCTGAAACCCTGCGGTTCTGGAACTCCCAGCCAATCTGGCCAGAACTTGCCGTTGCAACGATGAACTCGCCTGTTATGGTGAAGCGTGCGTGCCAGGATTTCGCGGACTTTCTGGAACGCATGCGGCCCGACAAGGTGTGGGCCAACTCGCCCACATTCGACCTCGAGCTGCTCAGGTTCACCTTTCGCAAGATGGGAGTGAACCTCGACATCCCCTATGCCAGCGAATGCGATTTCCGCACGGTGATGGACTGGGCCTATCCACAACGCGACGAGCGGCCCGGGCGCATGCTCCAATCCGAGCTGAAACATCATGCCTTGGGCGACTCGATTGAGCAGGCGCTGCAGACGAGGCTTGCATTGAATTCCTTGGGCCTCGTCGTCGACAACAAGCCATCACCGCCGACACGTGGCGCCCGCAAGGAGGCCACAACGAACAAGCGCGTCAAGCAGGCACGTGCAGCGATCGACGCGGCGGATCTCGCCCTCGGCGAATCTAGCTCCGCGCCGCGGAAAGCAGGCGGCAGGCCTTCTTAAAAAGAGGGCGCCGAAACCGTCCAGACTCGAGTTCAGACCCTACGGTGGGTACACTTTCAAGGCGGCAGCAAAACGAGAGTCACTGAGCAGGCCGGCCCTTTGCGCACATCCAAAAATGCCCCTTCTTGTGTGCGTGAGATGGTGCGGAAGCCACACACTTCCAATCCTAGGGCCGGCCGCCTCAGTGGCTTTCACCGGTTTTGAAATTGCCCTCCTCCAGAGGGCATGACTCCAGTCGCACCGCCCTTTTGAAGCGCTCAGCCGGCGTTTCTTACTCGCAGGTACGACCATCCAGGCTATCCACTCGGCAGAGTTAGAACGTCCACTGCGGGGCGTTTTTTGACGCGTTTTGCCGCTGTCGGCACAATCTCTCTCTCGCCCAGAAACAAGTGCACCGATGCGGTTTTGGGTAATCCTTTATAGCTCGCGCAGGGCTGGAGTTTGCTTATGAATGTCTTGGACACCAACGGGTTTCTACTGAACGCAGTCGGTGGCGGCATCAACGCCGGCGTGGCGCGCTTCGCCGAACGTATGGAAGAGATTGGCGCGGAGAAGCTCGAGGGCAAGCAGTCCGAGATGTGGCGTGACTACGCCCGTTCGCTGGCCATCACCATCGACCGCCTGACCGACTCGGTGGCTGCGAAAGACGCAGTCATCCTGGAGCGCGACCAAGCCATCGCGCAAAGAGATGCCATCATCGCCGAGCAGACGAAGGAGATCGCCGCGGCCGTCACGCGCATCAACGACTTTCGGGAGCGTTCGCAAGACCACGAGGCATACGCATCTGAGCTCCTGAGCCAGTTGACGAAGACGAGCGATCTGCTGAATCGCCAAAGCGCTACCAGCTTTGCCCTGAACGAAGTTCACAAGGGCCTGGTGGCAGAACTGCTTCAGCTGAATGATCCCTCCGTGAACGAGAAGCTCGACCCGGTCGCGCAGCAAGGCCTCCTCAAGCAGCGCTGGAGCGCCTACATGGCACAAGCGGGTCTGCAGCCGCAGCCAGGGCGGCGTCCGCGCATCGGTGGATAACCGGGCATCAAGCCAAAAAAAAGCCAACTGATCGTTGGCTTTTTTTATGTCTGCTTAGGTCATCCTGAATCGCCCCGGGTTTTCTAGACACCTCTGAGCCTTAAACCTGAGGCCCAATAGGAGGTGCCATGAGCAAGCAGAGATACCCCGAAGAATTCAAGATCGAAGCGGTCAAGCAGATCACCGAACGAGGCCACAAGGTGGCCGATGTGTCGGCCAGGCTTGGCGTCAGCCAGCACAGCCTGTATCAATGGATCAAGGCCAAGCAGATGTCGCCTGACCAACGCCAAGCGCAGGGCTCGCAAGCCGACGAGATGCGCCGCTTGAAGGCTGAACTCAAGCGTGTGACCGAGGAGCGCGACATCTTAAAAAAGGCCGCAGCGTACTTTGCCAAGCAGTCCGGGTGAAGTACGCATTTATCGAGCGGCATGAACACGAGCACAGCGTCCGCCGCATGTGCAAGATCATGACGGTGCACCCCAGCGGCTACTACGCCTGGAAGGCCGATCCGGTGAGCCCACGTGCCCAGGACGATCAACGGCTGCTGGGCCTGCTCAAGCACGCGTGGTTGGAGAGCGGCGGCGTGTACGGCTACCGCAAGCTCACCCTGGACATGCGTGATCTGGGCGAGTCCTGCGGCAAGCACCGCGTGGCCCGATTGCTCAAACTCGAAGGACTGCGCTCGCAGACCGGCTACCGCCGTCGCCCTGGCATGCGTGGTGGCAAGCCTGCGGTCGTCGCGCCCAACCACCTGCAGCGCCAGTTCACCGTGGCGCAGCCCAATCAATCCTGGGTGACTGATATCACCTACATCCGCACCCATGAGGGCTGGCTGTACCTGGCCGTGGTGGTCGATCTGTTCTCGCGTCAGGTGGTCGGCTGGTCGATGGGTAGCCGCATCGATACCGGCTTGGTGCTCGATGCGCTGGTGATGGCCTTGTGGCGTCGTCGACCCAAGCAGCCAGTCACGGTGCATTCGGATCAGGGCAGTCAGTTCACTGGGCATGACTGGCAGGACTTCCTACGCGACCACAAGCTGATCTCCAGCATGAGCCGTCGCGGCAACTGCCACGACAACGCCGTGGCCGAGAGCTTCTTCCAGTTGCTCAAGCGCGAACGCATCCGTCGCCAGATCTATCGAACGCGCGATGCCGCCAAGGCCGACGTCTTCAACTACATCGAGATGTTCTACAACCCAAAGCGGCGCCACGGCACTGCCGGAGATACTTCGCCGGTAGAGTTCGAACGACGCCATTCCCAACGGCTCAAAAGTGTCTAAGGAATCCGGGGCGATTCATCCCTCAGAACGGCTCGGTCCGCGCCGGGAGGCAGCGAATGCACGGCGACGCTCCATCACACGCTCACGGCTCATGGAGCCACCGAATGCCTCCGCCCCTTGGCTGACACGGTTACCGGCGGTACCTGCAAGGCCCTCTGCCTTTTCAGCCGCCTCGGTCATTCCGAGGTTATGCGTCTGACCACCGATCCACGACAAGACCGAGTCTGGCACCACGTGGATCAGCGAGAAAGTCTTCTTCACGATCGCGAGGATGATCGTGCAGTAGACCGATATGAAACCGAAGGTGATGAAGAGCATCGTGTAGCTCGAGGCCTGGGTGCTCTTGAACACGAAGAAGAACATGTCATTCACGAAATCCACCATAGGATCGACCATGAAGATTCCGCAGACCATTCCCATCAACATGAGATTGGGTCGCATGAAGAGGTTCAGAAGGATCATCAAGCCCTGGCGACTGTGACTGGAGGTGATGCCCTCCCCGCTTGGGTGCATGATCATCACGGCCCAGAGCATTGACGCGACCAGTGCCTCAATGATGAGGACGAGCAGACCCGCGATGCCCATCACCCACAGCATGAAGGGCATGGTCGGGATAATGACCGAGAGGATGATCCCGATGGTAATCAGGCCCATAACAGTCGTGAAGACAAAGGCCCCCAGGCCTTCCAGGATTGCTGCAAGAGCCGACGCCTTGCCGCCGCCTCCGGTGGCCAAATCGGCAACCTGAACAACGACGTTGCTGCTGCCGAAGGCAACGGCCCCCTTCGCGGCGATGAAACCGCCCCACACGACACCGGCGATGTCGAGGATCGCGTCCCCCTTCGCCTTCAACTGCATGATCACCGAGTGGTTGTCGTTGACGAACGAGGGGCCGAAGCCCTGCACGCCGGTGATGGTGTTGTTGTTGTTAGTGCCGCCGTCACGATTCATCCAGCCGGCCAGATAGGAGTTGTTGTTGTTGCTCCCGACGCCGACGATGCTCTCGACGATGGTGAACGAGATTGACTGGAAGATGCTTGCGACGAAGCTCCGTTCCTCATAGTTGCGAAACATGTTCTCGTTCAGGTCGATGGTTCGCACCGTCGTTGCCTGCTGGCTGCCAGTGATCACCGTAGTAGGCATGCTCCCGGCTCGCGCGGATTCGACAGCAGCGTTGCCGATCGTTTCAGCAACTGCGGACATGACGACCTGGTAGTTAGCGGAGCTGGTGGCCGAAGCATCTGGAGGCACATACGTAGGGGCGGTCTGCATGCCGGAACGGACGGCGTTCTGCACCTTCGCAAGCTCCATGTAGAAGGCGCCGGCGACTGCGAATCCGAGTTTGTCAAACGCCTCAGACATGGTGCTGGCGTTCGCCAACGTGCTGTGGGTCAGGGCGTCGGATGCGGCAGCCGTAAGCGCTCTCTCGTAGTCTCGACTGGCCTTAGCAATCGCTGACTGGATGGCCGCCTTTGGTGCTGCGAGTCCTTCGGGCTTTCCATTTTGCATTGCTTTGACGTAAGCCTCTGCAGGTGCATCGAACGAGGAGTTCATGACCCCCATCTGCTGCAGGTGCGCGCTTGCGATCTTGGTCCTGATCTCATTCATAGGATCTTGTTCGTCCATGCGGAAGCTGTACTGCATGTATCCGCACGCCGCGTCTGACGGAGTAATGGTTGTCGCCTGTCCGTAAGATCCGATACCCTTGTCTTTCCATGTGCCCCACCCAGCGTAGGTGTTTGACACCTCGCGGCCCCCGAGCGTGTATGCGAGCTCGTCGTACTTCATCGACGACTCGGGATTGGATGGATTGATCACGTCGTTGTTGTACTTTGCGCACAACTTCGAAGCCATAGCGTTTGCGGCGATCGATGAAAAGGACACGGGACTCACGATGTCGGAGCCGGTCCTGCGTGTCACGCTGGTGAGGACCGATGACCACACATTGTCGGCAAACCCGACCCCCTGAACGGCGATCCAGAGGCACATCGCCTGTACAAACGAATATCCAGAATTCGTGACAGGCAGGAGAAGCGCAGCGCCGCCTGCGAATCTGATCGGAACCCACATCGACGACCATTGCTTGCCCAGGAATTCACCGTCGCTGCCGGTGTTCAAGATCCCGATCACAACGAGGAAGAGAACAATCAGGCTGCCGAAGAACGTAACGCCCAGGTTGAAGGTCTTGAACACCGCGCCTAGATTGCCAGCGGCGGAGATGGTGCTCTGTGCGTTCGTTCCGCCGGTGTTGATGACGTCGCCAAGCATCCCCTTGAGGAGGAAGTTGATGAAGTAGTCGTTCTCTTTCGCTGCGAAGCCGTGGGACGGCGGAACAGCTTGAGCAAAGGCCGAGCTAGGCGCCATGACCAGCAACCAGAAAGCAGCGACGCTTATCGCCACCCACGCGATCTGGCGCGCGACGGAGATTGATTCAGTCGGCAACAGGCTTTGCCCGCCGGTGTAAAGGGACGACTGGCTGATTTTCATTGGAACTCCGGCTGCGCCTGGCATAACGTAAAAGTCAAGGCGGGACGCCTTACTTTCGTTGCGACATTATATGGAGCGGCCGATTAAAAGACGGCCTTTGCCGCCTGCACGCAGCCCATTTTCAGCGCTCTCCCGGATGCAACCGTCCCGAGATCCTCGACCGCGGCCGCCTGTAGCCTTCGATTTGGCGTCAACGGCCCTGGTAGGCTTTGGGGTAACTGCGTGAGGACTGATCCCACGAAGAGCCAAAGGATGAGCGCATGCGGCGTCCAAGCTCCTGATGCGCCTCGGAATCCGACGCTCCGAAGGATTCCAGGTCAGCCATGACGCGATGCATGCTCTCGAGCACTGCAATCGTTGCGGTGTGGCGGCTTGCTCCATCCGCCATCTGCAACCATCCGGCGGTCCGCGCTTCGTTGAAGGCGGAGTCGAGACGCCGACTCGCTTCCAGGGCGCCCTCCGTCTCGTAGAGACCCCAGGTCGATGTGCTATCACGCGACTCTCCCTCCTGGGCTTTGGTCAGGCCGAATGTGACCGCGTCAGAACCGTGCATCCCGAACGGCTGCAAGAGGACCGACTTGGCGGCATCTTTCGACTCGCGATCGGACGCTCCGAGGTTCGCATATCGATCCATGACCCCATAGAGGCCAGTCAGTGCGCTCTTGATCGCGCCGGGGCCATGGGCGCCCGTCGCGATCGCAATACACGCCTGGCGACGGTAAAGCTGGATTGCAGTGGAGATTTCGCTCGCAGCCGCGGCAGCCGCTGTACTGTCGACATCAAGGGCGAGGTCAGCGGCCGTTGCAGCTATCACCTGGGTGGGTTGTTCAGAGTTCATAGGGTCCTGGTTGGTGCTCGTGCGGCCGGCTTTATGCGCGCAGTGTCGCTCCGCGGCTGCTCTGTACCGGATGGGCGCTCTGACCAGTGGCCTCAATGGAATCGACGGGCGAACTGTCTTCGAGCTTCAGGTAAATCGTGGAGCGACTGCCGGCATCGCCACGCGCGCGCACCTTGCCATTGTTGGATGCAGCCATCCCGGCCTGTTCTGCAGTGACGGCGCGATCCCAAACGACCTTGGGGTCGACGGCGCCGTCGAGCCCGTGCCTAATCTTGAATGCCGAGCGACGAAGCATGTTGTCCACCTCAGCCTCCTGGCCAGCTTTGATAGTCATCATCCCGAGACGCGCGTAGTACAGGTATGCCTCGGTCGGGCTGGAAGCTGGGTTGTCGTGGTGCTTAGCGATCAGCTCATTTACTTCGTCGAGCACGAATGCGGCTGCCTCCACGTCGATGGAAAGCATCGGCCCGGTGTTTATCGCCAGAACCTCCTTGCCGCTGGACGTAAGGCGATTCTCCATGCAGCCCTGAGACTCGTTGCTGACCAGTTCGAGAATCGCGCTCCGTAGCCCCGTGTAGGTGCTCTTATCGCCTTCGTCCCAGTCGGCGCCGACGTGGAGATACCTCGCCGGAATCTCCTTCGGCCGCGGAAACACTGGAACATCAGGCACGTGATATCGCTCGCCGCGGACATAGATGTCGTTGTAGATCTTCAGCGCGTGGAACGGGCGATGAAAAGCCTGAAGGCTCCACATGGAATCGATCGCGAAAAGCTGCGTGATGTCAACAAGTTGGAACCGCGGCTTGGCCAAGCCTGCCCGGCGGGCTGCGGATTGCTCGACCACGTCAAGAGTGAGCGCATAGCGGAGCAGTTCCTCCATCATGCCTGGCGAGTAGGCGTCGGGCGAGATGCGGATATAGCCTTCGTTGATGGTCCTTCCGACCCACGAGCGACGATCCATGTCCCACCGCGTGTTGGAAACGAAGTTGCGCAACTTGTTCAAGCCACGCATATACTCATATCGTGGATCGCCGATGAGCATGTTCTCCATGGACTTATCGGTTGCCGAGGCTGTGCAGAGACTGCATCCGTGGCGTGCGCCACATGCCTTTGATGAGGCCGGTCCTTTGCTCATGTCTTCGCCCACAATGACGCACGAGCTGCCCATCGCATCTGCATAAACCCGGAAGGTCTCCTCGAAGTTCGAATAGGACGGTATGGCCCCGGCTCGAGCCATGCCGAGCATCTCCCAAACGTCATCGGTCGTCCAGTGCGCCAGCGGCGACATGAACAGATGGCCAGGGCACCCCGACTCATCGATCCCGCGTCTCACCTCAACGTCGGACTCACCGCGTTCACGCATGTTTGCCGATCGTACGGCGCTCTCGTCATACCGCGTCCCGATGAGTACGACGGGTTCGTTGTACTGACCGCTGGTCAGACGCTGCATCACCCGTTTGCGCAGACGCTTGAGGGGGGCGACCTTCATATTCACTGCACACTCACGCTGCCCGCCGGGAAACGTGGGAAGACCGCGGCCGCCGATGACACGAACCACCCAGTCCTCTGTGAGGTTCGGATGTGCAACCTCGACAGCAACGTTCAACTGATGTTTGCGCGCAAACTCACGAACCTGTGCGAGCTCACCCTCCGCGTATATGTCCACGTCGGGGTTCTCAATATTGGTCGAAGCTGTGAGTACTGCGATGGGTGGGACGTGCTCACCGCGTTGCTTCATCTTCACCGCAGCTGTCAGGACGAGGTTCAACAAAGCGCTCGAATCCTTGCCTGCGCTGAACGACACGGCGCAAGGAAAGTTGCCACGCAGCAGCTCGGTGACTGCTGAGACGACCCGATCGATCTTATGTTCGATCGTATTTAAGGCGGGGGCCTTGGCGGCGCTCGGGGCAGGACCATTGTGGGTTGGTGCACCAAGGTCAAGTGACAGCTGGGCATGCGGAATGGGTTCAGTGACGAGCGGCATGGGCATAATATTTGCCCAAAGATACTCGGAGCCGATTAACGCTGCAAAAATCGGCAGCCTCGCCCGCCTGCGCGATTTGTCAGGCGCGGAGCTATTAGCTAGCGTCGCCGGCGCAGTTGCCGCTGCTGGAAGTTGCGGACCCTGATCTGGCACGGCAACGTCTCTAATGTCACCTCCGGATCAATGTCACCTAAGAGGTCCGTCACTGCGTCGGCCAAATTCTCGGGCACCCTGTGCGCAGAGAGCAGGCCGCCGTCCGTGAGCTTGGTGCGACTGAGCGGACGTCCTTGCTCATCGCTGATGGTGACGATCACCGAGATCATTGCCGACTCCTATTCTGCAAGGCGCGCTCTTGTTTTGGCTTCGGGATGTTCAGCGACGCGCAAACATCACTTCCTTCTTGTCCCAGTCGATCGTCGCAACGAAGCCCTGCTCCTTCAGCAGATCCTGAAGGACGTTCGTCCAAGGCCGGCGGGTACCGCGCACGGTGACTTTCCCGACTTGAAGAACTCCCGAGTCCGCATCAGCGAAGCCACGCCACTGCGCGGGCACAATAGCCTTCAGCGCATGGGCGAAGTCGACGCCGACAATATCCGCTCGCATCAACGCAGGCTGCTCGTATTCGCCGACGAAGGTAAGTGTCGGCTTGTTGCTCGGCGTCCGGGCCTGTGGCGCCAGCTGCACTGCCGCTGCTGGCGCAGCAGCAGGTTCGTTTTCAACCACCAGGCGCGCCTGGCTGGAATGCGCATTTACACCCAACACAACAAAAATAGCGACACGAAGCGCGCCGGAGATGGTGAGATGTCGCATTTTGAGTCCTGAACGTAGCGAGAGATTATGAAAAGATTGCACCGAATGCACTGCTTAGGGCGCCCGGGGGGCCGGCGCTGCTTGCAGCTTCCGGCAGGCGATTAACACGCTCGATTATTGTCGGAGCCGACACCGACATGTCGCCGATTAAGGTCGAAGGCGGTGGAATAGTTGCGTTGGAAGGGCGTTCGTCACTCCCCTCTTCAGGGGCGGGCTCGCGAGAGTCAGATCGATGCGGCGCAGGAGCCCGCCTCACGGACGAGGTGCGGTTCGGTAGTGCAGTCGCGTCGGCTGTTGGCTGAATGGCCCGCACGATTGCCTGGCCAGGCGGTGTCATGACGACGGCTGGCCCCAGACTGGCGATTGCTGGTGCCTCGAAGGCCAAACCCCGCTCGAGCCAAGCCCCGATGCAGAGCCAATGGCGCACGAGGTCGCAGCGGCTACGCATCGGATGCTTCGAGAGCGCGGTGACCACCTCGTGGTCATACGGGTCCTGCGCGTCAAAGAAGAGCTTGAGTCGAATGGTGGTGTCGAAGTCGCCTAGGGCCTGGGCGTGGCTTAGATCCGGCACCAGGGAACGGTTGAGCATCCCGAGGCGCACGGTACTCCGCATCCAGCCGGCGGCCCGCCGGGGCCCACGTTCGGTGATGGCGTCCAGCACGTTTCCTTCGGGTTCGTACTCGCGCACGAATCCGAGGGTGTACACATGGCGGGACTGAGCGGAGGTACGACGAGAGCGCACTTTAGCGGCCGATGACGTGCTTCAGGTACTTGAACATGCCGCGCGCGTTCGCGAACTCTGGTTCGTCGACGAACACCGCCGTTGCGAAGTGCTTCTTGATCTCTTCCTTGAAGACAATGGAGCCGCCGCCGACGAAGAGCATGGCCTGCAGGTCGAAGCCCTTGGCGACGCGTTGCTCGACGTCCTTCATGATGTCCGCGGCTATCGCAGCACGCGCGATGGCGACGTCTTCCGAGAAGTCCACGTTCAGCGCGTGCTTTCGGAACACGCCAGTGCGGATGACCTCCTCGACCATAGCGCGCGGAACCTGGCTGTCCTGCAGGTCGCCGAACATCTCCTGGATCGTAGGGTTGCGGAGAATCGTGAGCTTGATCGCCTTCACGAGGTCGAGGACGCCCTTGTTGATGGTGCCCGAAGCCTTCTTCTCGACGTTCATCCCGACCAGCACCTTGACCGTGTCCGTCGTCCGCCCGCCGATGTCGATCACCGCGGCGGGGCTCTCCAGCGCTACCCGCTGCGTGCCCTCATCACTGATCGCGAAGTCAAGCCACGCGGCGACGCCTTCAGCGAACACGTGAGCCTTGGCGACCCGAGCGCATGGCACGCCGGCGACAGCATGGACTGGCTGCTCGATGCTCTCGTTCTTGCGCGCGATGTTCACCTTGTTCTGGCCGTCTTGGTTGAAGAAGGTGTGGACGGGAAGGCTCGTGGCCACCTCCACCTCCTGGCCACCCAGGCCCGCCTGGCGCAAAGCGTGGTGGACCATCACACGGTTCAGCGCGCCGTACGGGTAGTCGTTGTAGCGGGTGTCGGCCGCCTCGATGTCGGATGCCATGGTGGCCGTGAAGAAGCCTTGCTCTCCATGAGTGCCTTCGCCGACATTGGTCTTGTAGGTAGGCAGCTCCTCGGACGAACCGGTCAGCGAGGAAGCGCCAGTTCGCACGAGCGATGGCATCTTGAACTTGGTGCCGTTCGACAGGACGACCTTGGTCATTGCGTAGCCGTCGTCGACCGCGACAAGAACGGGGGCATTGGTGGTCTTGGAAGCTTTGATTTCAGTCATGGGTCAGTCTTTCGTTCCGGCGACAAGTCCGGAGGGATAGAGGGTTAAGTTGTTGGAGAGGCGTTTAGAGGCGCGTCTTCTTCCACCAGGGCACGGCATAGCGGGTATTGCCGGCCAAGTTCGAGCGGAGGGCCCGCAGGACGATCCGCAACGGCCGGCGCATGAACACCTCGACTAGCCACATTGCGAGCGTCACGCCGACGGCAATGCCCAATGTCCACCACGCGATGTTGAATGCGAAGAAGAGCAATGGCGGGAAGACGATCGTGGCGTCGAAAGGCCCAACGCGAACCTTTTTGGCCGTATAGCGCCACTCGATGCCGCTCGGTGTACCTGATTGGTTGTAGTCCATGCTTTCTCCTTATGTGGCTGCCGGGGCGAGGCTCCGAAGCGTGGCCTCGTCAATGCGTCCTTCGGCATGAAGCCGCTGCGCGCATGCCCGGACGGTTTGGCCATGCTTCTCGACCAGCTTTGACATATGCACCAATGCCGCGTCCATGTTCTGGCTGGCGATTGCCATGAGCTCCTCGCGGATCTCGCTGCTGAAGACCAGGTACTCGCGGATAGCCACGCGTTTGCCGTCTGGAGTGCGGACGAGGCTCTGCCAAACCACTGCCCGCACGCTCGAAATCAAGCCGTTCATGACAGACCCGTGGATCTGGTACGGGAAGAAGTTCACGATGCGACGGAACGTGTCAACCACCGAGTGGGCGTGGACGGTCGTGTACACGGCATGCCCGGACTGAGCGGCCGCTAAGGTGGCCTCGATCGTCTCGATGTCGCGCATTTCGCCATTCAAGATCACATCGGGCGCTCGACGCATTGCGCTCCGAACACCGGCGTCGAAGGTTGGCAGGTTCGCGTCGGGACCGATCTCGGTTTGGAAGATGGTGCTGCTAGGGGTCGCCACGGTGTCGTAGACATACTCGATCGGCGCCTCGAAGGTCATGATGAAGCGGTTCCCGTCGACCTGCTCGAGCATGTGGCGCATCAGCGTGGACAAGGTCGTCGACTTGCCTGAGCCGGTTGCACCAGCCATGATCACTATTCCGTCCTTCGGGAACAGGCCTGCCCGCAGCTCCGGCTCGAGACCAACCTGGTCCATGGTCGGCGGCTCT
Organism: Variovorax restrictus; assembly: GCF_051216715.1. Taxonomy (NCBI): domain Bacteria; kingdom Pseudomonadati; phylum Pseudomonadota; class Betaproteobacteria; order Burkholderiales; family Comamonadaceae; genus Variovorax; species Variovorax restrictus. Next base: position 49,848 of record NZ_JBPJZH010000006.1, on the reverse strand, counting down.
AGGGAGATCATGCGGATAGTGATCTCAATCGCGTTTGCGCCCATCAAGGTGCCGCCGACGGCGTTGACGCGGAAACGGTATCGCTCGTGCCGGGTTGGATGTAGCTCGTAGGCGATGTCGATCGCCGAGCCAGACTTGATGCGGCCTGGGCCGTTCGAGCCATACAGCGTCGTGAGGATCTCTTCGACCTCCGGTGGAGGCAGCGGCCTGGTGGTCAGGCGATGCACAACCCCGTTGACCTTGGCGATGACGCAGTTGCCGGTCTGAAACTTGACGTCCGACGCGCCAATCGAGCTGAGATACACGAGCAGGCGCTTCACGTGATCGGACGAGAACCTCGCTGGAGGGTTCGGAAAGGCGAACTCGCTCGGCGGAGCGACGACAGCTTCGCTCATTGCCGAGGTTTTCCTGCGCTTTTCGCCTTCGCCACTACGGGAACTGCCCGCGCCGGTACGTCTGGAGAAGGACCACCGGTCAGCTCGTCCAGTGACACCCGTGCCCCGGGCGAGCGGGCACTTGGCAGTACCACCGCGTGCGGGCGCGCAGTCGGCGGAGCGACAGGAGCGGGCTGCTGCGCAGGCGCCGAGGGCGCGATCTGCCCAGCCGGCGCCGCCGGATAGGGCCGTTGTGGCTCTTGCGCCTCTCCCATGACTGGCTTCCAGCGCGTCGGGTCGCGCTGGAAGGTCGGGATCACGGTGATCTTCAGCGTGATGTCGTTGACGTTCAACGCGTTGTCGTTGCCCGTGACGCCGTCGTTGCGACTGGCCACATGCGGCAGCGACAGAACGTTCTGCGCCAGGAGATCGTGATACAGGACCATGCCGTCGAAATCACGTGCAAGGCGGTTCAGGTCCCACTCGAGAATCGTTTTGGCCTGCTGATAGCCGATCTGCCAGCCGTCGGCGACCCACGCGTCCCAGTTCGCCTTTTCGGTGGCGTTGCGCGGCATCAGCGTGTAGTGCGGAAGGCTCGCGGCCTTCTCGCCCAGGTCGCGGTACAAGTAGGTTCGCCAGTTGGGAGGAGTCGCAACGAACTCGACGTTGCTCTCGATCCGGTAAACGGCATCACGCTCCCGAAGCATCCGGGTGTCGAGTTGGTTGTAGGCGGCGCGCGCCTGGACGATCACAGGAGGGCGAATCAAGCGTGCCCGGCCATCGCCACCACTCTCGTACGACTGCAAATCGGTGAGCATCAGCGGAGCGAAATTGAACGTCGCGTCGTAAGCTGCGGCGACACGATTGAGAGCTTGGCGGATCTCGTAGCTGCCGCGCAGCAGCCCCGAGCGTGCGCCATACGAGTTCGCAGCCTCGCGCATGGCCTTCGAACGCAGATCGCGCTCGGCGACAGCCTTCGCGTCAACGGCGCCGGCTCCAGCCGCGACTGCAGCCTTGGCCTGCTCCAGTGATTGCGGGGGGACGTCGCCATCGTTGATTTGCGCAGCGGCCGTGATGGGCAACCCGGCGGCTAGGAGCGCAACAACCAGTGCGCAGAAGGCCGGGGCGGCGTGGAGTCGGATTGGGGTCTTGGTCATGGTCTAGCTAATAGCGCCTGCGTTTGCGGATCAGCGCGGTTGGACCGGGTAACCCCCGCTGCGCATTGCGGGCGGGTACTTGACGAACATCTTCTTGGTATCGGGATGCACAACAATGTCTGCCGCCGAACCGGCTTGCGCAGCTGCGTCCGACAGCACGTTGAACGCGGTGTGGCTGTTGACCGCCATCGATACCAGCACGGGCGTCTTTGCGCTTCCCAGCGTGCCGCCGTATTCGTACCCTGCCACTTCGGCGATCTGTTGCACGAGCTGATCGACTGGTCCAGACCAAGAGACCGACACAGGAACTTCCAGACCTGCTGGAACGATTCCTGGCGCGACCGTAACGCCAGCGGTTGCGCTTCGAATCGCAGCCAGACGCGCCATCGAGTTACTGGCGCGCTCCGAATAGACGGCGAGTTTGGCCATCACCTCCGCATCAGGGGCAGCCACAGGCGCTGGCGGTGTAACGCACCCCGCAAGCAGCCCAGCGGCGCAGACCGCAGAGAGGAGAGACGCCAGCCGAACGCTGTGGAGCTTGGGGGACATAGCCGTGACCTGCTTTCTAACTTTGCCTGGCGCCGAGCACTGACGCTAGGGTTGCTAAGAGACATAACGAGTAAAGGGCGGAATCGCCAGTAACCATTTTGAGAGTAACACCCGATCCACTGGCAAACCGCCTCACAACCACGTGGCGGGCCGCTTTTCTGGTGCGAGTGCGCCAAATAAAAGCGGTTGCGACAGTAACGGGTCCGATTCTGCCTGCGATTTTGCGTAGCCGCCGCGCATTACGTGCAGAAAGGGTGGAATCCGCGACAAGAAGGCGGAGACAAAGGTGCCGTCAGACCTAGGCGCAGGTCGTAAGGGGCGATTGCTACGCAAGTAGTCCGGCCGTGCGAGTTGTGCGGTGCAGTGGTGGCGTATCGCGCAGCGTTGGGTGGCCAGATCGGCATCAGGTGGGCGCCGTCAATCGGCCTCCTGTGATGCGGATACCCGTGCACGCGAAGGCTGCGCCAGTTCCGAGCGCTGGTGCTGCGAGCACCCGGCTCGGGCCGGAATCCGGGCCCGCAAAACTATGCCGTTCGCTATGCCGTAACAAGCCCGGTAACAAACATCAGCGCTTCAAAATCGGCACTCGCCATGCGTTACCGAGGCGCATTTGCGTACCAAAAGGCATAATCGGCGCATTATGCATTTTGCTGTTACGAAGCTACGCATTTTCTGTTCCTCGTAACTACGCAGCAAAAGTACGCAGTAACATACATACTGGTGCAAGAAACACATGGAATTTCGTGGGGGCGTAACAGCCACAAAGACCTCTAAAACGGAGGATGAGTACCGGAAGCGTTACCGTGGATTCGTGCGGATGGTCGAACGGGCTGAGGTCGGGTACTCCAAGGACACTCAGACAGATGTGCACGACATTCATGCGAAGGTGGTGGAGTGTTTTCTCAGAACCAGGGGGGAGTACAGCCCGGCGAGCGTTAGATTGAACCTGGCAGCCATCGTGTTTGTGCTGGATGAATCGGTCCAGGGCGGAGATATCGCAGCGTACGAGGCAAAGCGGACGCTGTTGGACCGTACCGATCCGGTGAGCAATCGCTATCGCAGTCTCTCGGCAGCTGAACGCAGCGAGGCAGCAGAGGAGCTTGAGCGGATCGCGGAGGCGCAAAAGTCGAGAAAGGCGAAGCTTCGGACGTCCCGTCTTCCAGGGAAGACGTCGCAGCAGAAAGCCAAGGTCCTGACGGCCGAGAAAATCAATGCGCTGATCGGGGCGCTAGTGGCAAGCCGCAGCAAGTGGGCGGCAGACACGATCAACTGGTTCCGAGCCGGGTGCCTAACTGGCCTTCGGCCGAACGAGTGGCCAGGTTCGGAGATCGTTGATTTCGAGGGGGTGATCGCCCTGCGGGTGAGGAACGGGAAGTTCTCGAATGGACGCGCTCCGTCTGAATGGCGCCACCTCCTGCTCCACAAGGCTGACGCGGCTCAACTGGAGGTCATCAAGGCACAGGTAGCACGTGCGAACGAGATTGAGGCGCGCGGGGGATACCCCGAGTGGTACCACAACTGCCGACAGGAGCTACGCCTCAAAGTGACGCGCTTGTGGCCGACTGCGCCGAAGCACCCATCCCTCTATTCCACGCGTCATGTTTTCGCGGCGAACGCGAAGTCGCGCCTGACCCAGCGAGAGGTCGCAGCGGCCATGGGTCATGGATCGGACGTAAGCAGCACTAGGCACTACGCCCCGCGGAGATCGGCCCCAGGCGGATTTACCGCAGACCCGTCAGACCTCGATCTTGCAGTGCTTCAGCAGCGGAACGGCGACCCGAAAGACGTGGTGCGACCGCCAGAGAAATCACGAGGGGATGAAGACGGGCGCTGATGCGGGTGCGATTGCGGGAAAGGGGCGACGGCCTTTTTGCTCCACCGGGGTGCGCAGCGTCCCGGAGGCCGCGGTCGAAACTCGTACACGAGGTTTCGCCCGCGTATTTCTTCAGCGCGATCGAACATCCCCGATTACGAAACATTCCCGCTCACGAAGATTCATGGCCCAGCGCGAGGCGCCCGGGCTGATTGGGAGCGGCGTCCGATGGGCCCCATTTTCGTTCTCGGAAGAAGCCCGTAAGCGGGGACCATTTACGACAACGGACCACCCTGCCGGCTGCCCTCCTCCAGGCTCAGGTCTACCAGCACCAGTCGAGCCCTCTCTGCGTGCGGCTCGCGTACATCACGTTTTCGGGGAGGTTGCGTCTACGTAGATCTTTGCGTCCACGGAAATGTCATTCTTATTCGACCTACGCGCATGACCCATCGCCTGTCGGCCTGTCGAAAGGGCACTTTTCCGTTTGCGGACAGACACTTACCGTTCGCGCCCCCATGTCATGTTTATTCGACCTAGCAGCACCAGCCCTCCGCATAGGCCCGATTCGGGCCGTGCTGCCTGCGTCATGTTTATTCGACCTACGGCCAACGCCATCTGCCAGCCAGGGGCGCCAACAGCCATTTTCGCGAGCGGAATCAACGGCTTAGCGCTGCATTCGCGGTGTCATGTTTATTCGACCTAGCCCGAGCTTGCGTTCCGACTGCGCATGTTTTCGTCCGCGTAGAGCCACGAGAACGGGTCATGCACGTCCACGGAACCATCTACGTGATCGAACCACGCCATCGGACCCCATACGGCCACGGAGCCTTTCCGACTTCGGAGATCACGGCCCCGTGGTCGCGCCGGCCTGCGGCCAGGCGCTCCCGCAGCGCACCGCCTGGCGGCGAGTGCGGCTGGGGGCGGCGGAGTTTGCGTGAGCGAAACCTTTCCGTCTTCGGAAATGGAGCCCTCCCCGACTGCGCACTCAGGCCCGCGCGCTGACGCGAGACGGGCTGCGGGCCCCGGGCTGCGCGCCGGCCTGTGGCCGAGCGCAGCGGAACCCGAGCCCGAACCCGAGTCCGGGCCCGGCCCCGCATGGTGCTGGTGGGCGACCAGCACCAGCGATCGCGAGGACGAAGTCATCACGATCACGCAACCGCCAGGCGCTCCGGCTCGCCGGGCGCAGACCCTGGTGGGGCTCCTGGCCTGACGGCCAGTGACGCGGGGGGCGCCGCGCAGACCGCGCGCCCTCCTCGAGCGGGCGGACCGGAGGGGCGGACGCGGGCGGCGGGCCGGGCCGGCCTGGCGGCGCTCCCCTCGGTTATCGAGGGTAACCGTGCGGGGCCGACCAGGGCGGCGCGCCCCTCCTTGGTTATCGAGGCCAACCGTCCGGCCAGCACGGCGGGCCGGGCCGGCGGCGTCCTCCTCGGTTATGGAGGGTAACTGCCTGAGTGCCAACCAGCACCAGCGGCTGCGCCGCGTGATGGGAGGGCAACCCCATTTCCGAAAGCGCCCACCACGTTCGCGCAGCGCCGTCGCGCCGTCGCGCCAGCGCACGGCGTGAGGTGCGCGTCATGGCGCGCATCCATGAGCGCGCGCCAGGACGGTCGGCGCGCACGCCGCCAGGCGTGCAGACCGCCCCTATCCGCAAGCGCCCCTTTCCGTCAGCGCACCCCACGATGGCGAAACGCCTTCCGAAAGCGAAGGCGTTCCGATAGCGGCGATCACCGGCCCGCCGCGTGGGCGCTGGTGCTGGCGCGTCGGTTGCACCAGCCAGGCGGCAGCAGAGGGACGATGACGGAAACCGCGCTCGTAATGTCGTCATCGAAAATCATGCCGCTTGCGGCATCCCCGCCGGCGGAACATTCCCGATCGCGGAAAGATTTACGCACACGGAAAGGATTCGTCACCGGAGCTGGCGCCTGGCCGCTGGTGCTGGACGCACAGCAGCCAGTTGGCCAGCGCGCCGCGCGAGCGGATGTGCTGGCCAGCGGCGGGGCGACGGCGCGGCCGTGGCACGAGGCGACCGCAGCGCCCTCCCCTGCGCGTGTCACGCACATCACGACCACGTAACCCACGACCACGTAAATCACGAGACCGGGAATGCTCGGCCGGCCGTCAGGCCGGCGGTGGCGCGCGCTGATGGCGCGCTGTCCACCAGCACCAGCCGGTCAGACCTGACCGGCGAGCGTGCGTGACTGCGGCCAGCCTGGTGCTGGCCGGCAGCCGGCCGGCCAGCGGACTCGCGCGCGTCGCGCGGGCAGAGCGGCCGGGTTGCCGCCAGGCCGCCCGCCTGGGCGGCGCCGGCTGGCCAGCGCGGAGGCGCGGCGGCGCGCGCCAAGCGCGGACCGGCAACCAGCACCAGCACGCGTGCGTCTCCTGGCGAGCCCACCACCCAAAACCATTTCCGAAGGCGAACACATTTCCGACCACGTAGTGGCAACGTCATCGGAGAGCCTCGTCGTCGGGAGATCCCGGCATCGAAGGTCTACGTGCACGAAGCCATTCCGCCCGCGGAGATCAACGCCGGGCGACGCGCGCTGGCGCCGCGCGCCGCGGCGGGTTGCGGATGTTCCGTCGGCGGGGTTTCCGTCTGCGGAAATGTGCGGCAGCGGAAATGGTCGGCGTCGGAAATGGTCGGCGTCGGAAGGCTCGTCGTCGTAAATCGGTCGGTCGCGTAGACGTGCGACCTCGGCCCGCGTTCCGAGTGCGTCGATCATCACGTGAACGGAAATGGTCCGGCCGCGGGGATCGTTGCGGCAACGGAAATGCGCGCGTCCGGTAAACGGCGCGACCGAGCCGACGCTGCTCGAGCAGCGGTCGGCCGAGGAGACGCCGCCGCGCCTGGGCGCGCGACGGTCGGTCGCCGCCGCGGCGCCGCCGCCGGGCGGGCGACGTCTGCCGACCCGGCGTTCCCGGCACCATCACCACGCAGGTGGTGCTGGTCGACGGGAGCCGGGAAGTGCGCCGGGCCCGGCCGGGTTGGCGGCCGGGATCGCCAGGCTGCGGCGCGACGCACATCGCGCGCGCTGACGCCGCGCGGGTGCGCGCGGAGCAAACGCCGGAGCGCCCGTCGAGCGGGCGGCCGGGATCGCCGGGCGTGCCCGGCACCGGCACCACGCAGGTGGTGCTGGTTGACGGTAGCCGAGAGATGCGCCGGGCTCGGCCGGCGGTCGGACGGCCGCCCGCGTGGGCGGCGCGCCGATCGGGTCATCGCGGCGCGCGCAGTCGCGGGCGGGCGTGCCAGGCGAAGCCACCACCCCGGTGGTGTTGGTTGACGGTAAACGTGCGGATGGATGGGAGCCGGCCTGGTCCAGGCGGTCGAGTTAGGTGCCGCGCCCGAGCGCGGACCGGGAGTTCACCCGGCGTTCCCGGCACCAGCACCACGGATGTGGTGCTGGTCGACGGTAGCCGGGAGGTGTGCCGGGCCGGTCGGCCGGCGTGGTCAGGCATCTTCATGCGGCGCCGCGCCCAAGCGCGGGTCGCGAGTTCGAGCGGCGTTCCCGGCACCGGCACCACGGAGGTGGTGCTGGTCGACGGGAGCCGTGGGGTGCGCCGGGCCCGGCCGGCGGCGCGGCGCCGGCGCGGCTGCGCACGGAGCTCGGCGCGGAGGATCTGCGAGACGGCGATCTGGGCTAGAGCTCGTCCGGCATCGGGCCCGCGCCGGTGGTGCTGGTCGACAGTCGCCGAGGAGAGCCCGCGGGCCCGGCTTGGTCGAGCCCTCCCCTCACGGCGCCGCGCTCGAACGCGGCGCCGCTCTTCGTCCGGCGTTCCCGGCACCAGCAGCACGGAGGTGGTGCTGGTCGACGGGAGCCGGAAGGTGCGCAGCGGTCGGGCCGGCCGGGCCGCCGGGCGCCAGGGCGGAGCGATGGCTGCGGTCCATTTCTACGGGCGCGTCCGAGTCGAGTCCACGGCGTGCCCGGCGACGGCACCACCCAAGTGGTGCTGGTCGACGGTAGCCGGGTCGCGGTCTGCGGCCGGACGCGGCCGGTCGACCGGCGGCGCCGGGATCACGAGGGTACTTACGGCGCAGTGGCCAGGAGGATTCGACGCGACGGCTGCTTGCCGGGCGATCGCATCGAGCCAGCCGGTCGGGCCCGAAGGGGGGGCGGCGCCTCGGCGGCGGGCCGGCGATCTGGTCGACCAGCACCAGCGCAGTGGTGCTGGTCGACAGTGGGCGCGATGCGCGTCGGGCGAGTGAACGCAGCGCGGGCCGGCGGGTCGGACATGACGCGCGGGAGGAAGGGTCGAGCGGCGCCGCGGCGGAGCTCGACCGTACGACTTTCTGTACGGTACGGATTTTTGTATGACGTCGAACGCGGGATGTCTAGCGGGCGGCGTGCCCGGCGCCGGCACCACGCAGGTGGTGCTGGTCGACGGGAGCCGGCGCATGTTCCGTGGCGCGCGCCGGACTTGCCCGGTCGTCGGGCTGGCGATCTCGACGACCAGCACCAGACGGGAGAACTGCTCGCGAGCGGCACGCTGCAAAGAGTCGGCGCGGTTTTGACGCGATCGCCAGGCCGCATAAACTCGACGCTCAAGACGGTTCGAGAGCGAGTGCGAAGACGAACCAGCTGCCTGGAGCGATTCAGGTCCTGCACACCAGCAGGGGTAACAGAGACTCGCAGCGATGACCGCGGTCATCAAGGACAGGGCCTTCGGGCCCTTTTTCTTTGCCTGGACGGGAGGTTCGCCGGGGCGCCGCGCCGGGTTGGCCAGGCGTGCCCGGCGCCGGCGCCACGCATGTGGTGCTGGTCGACGGGAGCCGGCGGCGGCCAAGCGGCCCGCGAGCCAGACTAACTTGGCTGGCCGACGGGCCGATCGGGCCGGGTCGGCCGGCCGCGCGCCACGGCATCGCCGCATCACATGGCGGCGATCGCTGGGTCCAGTTCAAACAGCACCAGCTCCATGGTGCTGGTTGACAGTTCGGTCGACGGTGTGCGCGCGGAGTGAGGCGACGCGAGCCGCGGTACCTCAGGCCGACTGTGTTCGAGCGGCGCGCGTCCGCGGCTATTTCGGGTGGGATCGTCCCGCGGCGTGCCTGGCGCCGGCGCCACTCAGGTGGTGCTGGTCGACGGGAGCCGAGAGGTGCGGGCCGTGATCCAGGTCAAGCAGGTCACCATCTGCAGAAGGAAACCGCACTCCGCGGCCAACAAGATGCTAACCATCGGCCCTGGCCGACGATTAGCACTTTGTTGACCCACTTTCCTTTGCCAGCGGCTGCGCGATCCCGTGATTAGCACATTGTCGGTCGCGCCATCGTGCCGCGTCCGACGGTTAGCACTTTGTTGACCCAAATCTTGCCCCGGACGGCTGCGGCGCCCGACGGTTAGCACTTTGTTGACCCAATTCATGCCCCGGACGGCCGCGGCGCCCGACGGTTAGCACTTTGTTGGCCACGCCGCACGGCCAGGGTCCCGACGATTAGCACTTTGTTGACCCACTTTCTGACCGTCGGCGTCGCGCGGTCCGATGGTCAGCACTTTGTTGACCACGCCAGCTGGGCCTGGGTCCGACCATTCGCACAAAGTTGGGATTTGTTCTGGCCAGCGCGATTCCGTGCAGACGAAGCCACTGACCGGCCGGCGGTTGAACGTATGCTCACCGCCGACCCAGACGTCGTTTCGCGCGAGCTCGACGTCGTACACCCAACATGCCGGCGCATCGCCGGCGCTACGTTCAGGAGATCTCCGTTTGTCGACCAACAGTGAGCAGGGCGGAATGTGGCAGATGGTCGGCATCGGGGCCGGCATTTGCGTCCTCGTTGCAGCGGGCCTCTTCCTCTACACGTTGTCTAAGTCGAATGGGACCGGCTCGGAGCAGCAAACCTTGGTCTGGGATGTGGCGCCAGAACTGAGCGGAAGGATTGAAATATCGGATTGCGGAAGACGCGGCGCGAACATGAACTGCGCCGTTCGCAACCACACCTCTGCGCAGATCTTCGACTCGAACCCGAACAGGGCGTACACCATCACGTGCTTCGACGCCACGAATCTCAAGCTCTACGAAACCTGGATGCGTCCGGTCGAGGGCCAGACAGCCGAGCGTCAGGACCTTTGCCCCTGGGACGGTCTGCAGCGCGTGCGGATAGTCAAGGAAAAGTGGTAGCCAGAGACGAAGGATCCGTACGCGTCGGCCCGCGGCCGCTCGTCGAGCGAACCCTATAGGGTGTTGAACCATCCGCTGATAGGGTGCTAAATCCCGATCGCGCCTTCCCCACCGCCCTCCCGCTGAAGTCCTGACCGACGGCTTTCCTGGGATGCCTCGGCGATCCTCCGTTCGTCCCCGGCGCGCTGACATGGAGAAGTCACGTGGCAACTGATGTCGCACTGCACCGGGTCCTAGGCGATCCAATCTCTTGGCGCGACGAACAGCCACTTGCCGACGTCGTGTTCGTGCACGGCCTGGGGCACGATGGGTTTCGCACCTGGCAGCCCACGGTCATCAGCGGTCGCTTCTGGCCAACCTGGATCGCTGGACCGTACACCCAGGTGCAGGTGTGGACGGTTAGCTACCCTGCTCTGTCGACTCGATGGTCTCGCGATGAGTCACAAGAGGGCATGCTGAGAGTCGCGCGCGATTTGCTGGCGGCGCTCGCAGCGCGTCAGGTCGGGGATCGACCCATCGTTTTCGTGGCGCACTGCCTCGGCGGTCTGATCGTCAAGGAGCTGTTGCGTGCCGCCGAAAGTGCTGAAGACCCCGCACAACGACACGTCAGTGAAATGACGCGCGGCGTGGTGTTCCTGAGCACACCCCATACTGCCGCTGCGCTGGCCAGGCTCGAAACTGCCGTGGCGAAGCTGCACCCCGATTCCCGCCCGCTCCCCGACCTCGGGGCGACCAGCGACTACTTCGGCGAGCTCAACGACTGGTTCGTCCAGTATGCGAACCCGGCGAAGCTGCGGGTGAAGGCAAGCTATGAGACTCACGCACTCGACGACACCGGGCAGGTGGTTGTGGAAAAGCTGGACGCGAATCCTTTTCCGGGACGGCCCGGTTTCGAGCCGAACGACATGTGGGGTGACCACTTCAGCACGTGCAGGACAAACATCATCGACGGGCAACTGACCGACTATGTCCGGAAGTTCGTCACCTCGCTGACAGGCTCCTGGGAATGGTCGCTCAATGTCGTCTGGACTCAGCACCTCACCGAGGAGGCACGTCCGTTCATGTATCGAATGCTGAAAATGCCAGGGCTCTGGCCATGCTCGAACACAGAAATGGGGAGTGCACAAAAGTTCCTTGACCAGTTCACGATGTGGGGGACGGGGCCACGCAATCATGGAAGCGTCACAGTCTTCGTCCTGCGTGACTTCATGTCGAAGACCCGTCTCGAGCACCGGCTTGTCGGCAAGTTGTTCGGGCACATCGAAGACACGTTCTCAACGGCGCACGTCGCACCCGTCGTGGTGTTTTACGGGACAGAGGCCGAACTCGGTAGATTCAAGAGCTCCTTGATTCCCACCGCGAGAGCCTGCCTCGAACGCCTCGCCAGCTTCACGTTGCACTCAGTGGACGAGGCATCCTACGATCTAAGCAAACGTCCCGACGTCCTGACGCGACGCATGCGCGACCTGCGGGAACAGATCCGAGCGCACTGGGCCTTGCTGCCAACACCTCTCATGCCACTTCGTTGAGGGCCAGGGCGACGGGCTCGCAGCTGGCGCCCGCCCGTGCTGTCCATGCGGCCGCGCGGGCCGTCGGCGAAGGGGTGTCGGGCACCACCTCCACCAGCTCCGACGGGGGTGCTACCTGCCCCGGTCGCTTAGCGAGCCATCGCTGCCAAGCCAGACACCATCGCTAAGGTAGACATCTTCTCCGTGTTCGCCGATGGCGAGCTCCTCGTACAGATTTTGCCGTTCGACAATTGGCCTGTCGCTCAGTCTCGGCAAGCTGTCGTAAATCTCGAAAAATCGACCAAGAGCGCGCTGGTTCTCTGCGTCGAAGGCCTCCTCACCTTCCCCGGGGCGACGAGTGATGGCGCAGACTTTCACGTACTCGCGCCCTTTCCAGTCTTTTTCGACCGTGGGCCCCGTTTTCAGCTCCGCGCCTAGTCGCAGGGCAGCCTCAATCAGTCGAGGCTGCTCCGCGCATACGCGAATGTGGCCGCGATCCTCGTCCGCTGTTGCGGTCGCAAGAGACCATTCGGGCTCGGCGCCAAGAATTCTCAGGAAGGCTGTTCGGTTCCGGACCACGACGTAGCTCTCTCTACTGTTCAATCCGACCTTGCTGGACTCAAGCACGGAGAAGGCATTTGTCATGGGTGATACGTGTCGGGTACTGCCGGGCTGGTCGGCCAAGCACTTGAGGGATGAGGAGCTCGGACGCTCGAACATTGCTTGCTCGGGCCAGGGCGGGCGGGACGGCACATGATAGGCGCCAGAAAGACGCCTCCTCCACCGCGCGCGCGGCCAGAATTCTGGCTCAGCTCAGGCTGCCGTCTGCATCGTGCCTGGATCTCCCATCGCGGAAGCCCCGAATGGCGAGCTTGGCGACCCACCACCAGGTGAGGGCCCAGATCATGATGACCGCCGCCCAGCCCAGAAGCGAAGGGCTGGCCCAACCCCACGCCTCCGACGAAGCGTAGACGGGAAGTCCGATCATCTTCAGGAGCGTGAGAGGCAGATAGACCGAGCTGCCCACCAGCGGGGCGAGCGCATCGGGTGGAAACAAGAAGCCACCCAAGTGAAGAACCACAAGCGCTGCGAAGAGGTAGCGACGACGACGCATGGCGGACAGGAGGAAGTCGGACGCTCGCCACCTGGAGGGGCTCAGCAGCCGCTCAAACCCGAGTTGCGCCTGGAGACCGCTGCGGCACCGCTGACGGTGTGCTCCGCCCGCTCATCGCGACGGCGAACGAGACTGCCCAGAAAAAGGGCATTTCGCGGATCTGCATCTGCGGGCTGGCGCATGCATACGACACAGCACTCAGAGTCTCGCGCAGTTGCTCCACCGTTGTCGCGGCGTCGAGTTCTGGCTGAACCTCTTCAGCCCAAATGGCGTCCGCCTTGAGCTTGAGAGCGTAATACTCATCCGCCAACGCCTTGATGCGTGCCGCGTTCATAGGAGCCTGCGTTTGCATGGGATTTCGGCGAAAGCTGTTGCGATTATCGAAGTCTAAAGTGCCCGACGACGCCTTCCTAATCGACGCCAAAAAGGACGGCGTCCCGATGCGTTCTCGACGATTCGATGCCAGTGCGCAGGTCGAGCCGGAAACTGTGTGGCGCGGCCCGGCCCTGGCGTCGCAGTGATCCTCGGGGTGCCTGCTGTGACGGCGACACCTCCGTGCTGTGAACGATGCTCGGCGTGTGCGAGGCAATCTTGTCGCCCAGCACCAGCGCGGCGATCTGATCGACGGCCGCGGCGCGGGTCTCGCGCGACCTGCGCAAGTGTCCGTTGCCGATCGAAGCCCAAGAAAAAGGCCCGCACGAGGCGGGCCTGAAATAGTGTCTTGGGACCACCTTGAAGAAACTGCCCCTAGGTTAGTAGGCCACGTCCTACAGCACAAGCACGCAAAAGTTCTCAGGGAGCTTCAATGGCGACGGAAAGCGCGAAATCTTTGCCCGGGTGCCGATCGGCGTCAGGGCAGTGGCCGCACGCGCGACCGACCTATGCATTGCCGGGCGTGCCGCGGCCCCGCCGCGCACGCGTAGTCGCGGTCTTTTTAGCGGTCTTCCAGGTCACCACCGCCCCTTTGGCGTCAATCAGGAACTGCACGCCGTGGAGCTCTTCTCCTGGTTGCAACTGCGCGGCGAACTCATCGGCAGCTGCCATGCTTTCGAAGAGCCGGATCGCGGCGCCATCGAAGAGGTCTCGGTCGCGCAGCCACGCGCCTGTTTCGAGCAGGTAATCCGTCGACCCCAACCCCCGAAACCGCGCTACGCCCCAATCCTTGGCCATGCTGTACCTCACTACCAGCATGATGCCAGCAGTGCCGACTTCTCATTTTTTGCTCTGCCTGTACGCCTGTCCAACGCCTGCGCGCTCCGAGAGACTGGCGACGACGTTCTGCCGATCGGTATGCCGATCATTCTTCTACCAAATCAACAACTTACGCGCCCGCCGTGGCCGTTTGATGCCGGTCTTTGCGAAGACCGTCGGAGCCTGCCTCCGCGGTGCCGTGCCGGGGGTAGTCGGGCGTAAAGGTGTCCTGCAAAATGGGCTGCAGATGGGCTATTGCCACCGATTCGCAACCAACAGGTCTGGAGCCAGGGTGAAACAATTCGGAGATGAAATCCTTAACAGCCTTGCGCCAGAACTTGCGCATTTCACCGCTGCAGAGATCCCGGAAGTCGAAGCGGAATTTCCCTCGTGTCGAGTCTGGATGTCCAACTACTTCCGATACACGCTCCTTACGGGTAAGGGCTATACCGAAGAGGCGCGGCCGCACCATGTCACGTTCCTGTTGCGGGCGCAATCGCTTTTCCGAAACTACAGCCGCGCAAAACATTCCACGGAGGAGTTCTTGCGTCCCTTGACCCAAACAATCCGCCAATTGACAAGTACTTCGCTGCTCTAAACGATTGGGAACACACGGTCTTGGATTGGGGCATCGCCATCGAAAGCTACAACGAATTCGGCATGGGCAAGGCCATCGACAACAAGTCTGAGCGAGACAAATTCGAAAGCGCTACCTACAAGCTCTACAACACCATCAAGCACTGGAGTCCGAACTTCGCTCAGCAACGGCTGCCCGGAGACACTGTCCCCGTATGGCTCGTGACTGATGGGCTGGCGTCTCGGACGGCCGCCACCGTACCGTTCAGTGAGCTGGCCCGTCTTGTTCGCGACGTCGGGCGCGTCTCCAACGAAGTTCAAGCGCCAGGTGCAAGCGAGACGCCACTCAATGAGGGTGAGTCCATCGTGCCGACGGCGCTCGATGGCGCGGGCCAAACCCCATCAACTCCGGCCACTTCCTTGAAGGCCTAGATCAATGGCTCGCACTTTGCGCCGGCCGAAGCCCGGTGCTGCACATGCGGCCGCGCCGGCCGCCTGTGAAAGCTTGTCAAGCAGCAGGATCCATGGCGTGGTGCCCACCGTCAGCTCGATCTGCAGTGTTGTTGGCCGAGCTCCGTGATTTTCCAGAAGGTTCCCATGATGTCCTGGGCCATGCCCTTGGCAACCAGGCTGTTCATCGTGCGCTTGGGCGGCTTGTCTATCAGCAGGCTCACCCACCCGCGGCTGTCAGCGTCCATCTTCAACAGCCATTCCCTCTCCCCTGGGGACAGGTGGATCGACGCGGGATCCGCCTGCGGCAGCGCAGGCGCGCGAGGTGCGACGGGCTCGCGCGCCATCACGCGCCCCACATCTTGGTCAGCGCCGGCTGGCGCATCGCAGCCGCGGTGTCGACGCAGATCGCGCGCAGTTGCGCCGCCTGGTCATCGGACAGGCCTGGGAACTTGCCGTCCAGCGCAAGGAAGAGGTCGGAACCGCGCAGGTGGACTGCATTGCCAAGGGCGCTGGCCAGGCGCTCGCCCTCCTGGCGGATCTCAGCGAGCGTCGGGATTGTTGGAATGGTCATGTGCCGCGTCTCCTCAGGCGGGTTGAGCGGCGCCGGCGGGTCGCTCGGAACTGTCGACGGACACCTCAACTGCGGGCTGCTCGATCAGGTTGATGCTGACGCCCACCGCCTGCAGCGCAGCCAGCGAAGGGTAGTAGACCGCTTCGTGCGTCACGAAGCCACCGGAATCCAACACGTCGAGCGCAAGGTACGGCTGACCTTCGTGAACCATCTGCCGAACCTTGCACGTGTAGCCCAGGCCCGGACGCTCCAGCCTGCGGGTATCGCCGTTCCAGTCGACGAAGAAGCCTGTGACGGGTAGGTCTTGCGGGAGTGCGGGTGCCTGTACGGCGCCGGCACCTGGTTGCGAGTGGACGAGACAGTTTTTCATTGGCTTCGGAGCGACGAGAGATCGAGCTTCGATTCTCTTCGCTGGAGCGCTCAAAGAAAAATCGGCTGCAGTTCCGAGCGCACACCGCCACCGCTCGCGATATCACAACGGGCTACGGTTGCGCGCACAAGCGAGGCAAGTCCAAGCAACGGCGATCGGTACGCCCGCGGAACCCGGCGGCTGCGCCAGCCCGCTGGGTGCGCGCGCCTATTCCTCCAGTCTTCGAACGAGAAATCGTGCGCCTAGGACGTCTCTGGCGCTAAGTCGCACCGATCGCCGGGCCCAGGTTAGGGCGTGCGGCTTATGGCCAGCGATCGCGGCGCAGCGAGCGCCCCAGTAGAGAACATCGAAGTACGCGCCGCTTGATGCGTTGTTGCCAACTAGCTGCGGTTCGATTTTTCCCTTGAAGCCTTTCGGCATCAGGCCCTCGAACATGCTGCGACAGGCCTTGAATTGATGCCAGAGACTTTCAGCACGCGGATCGAACTCGAGGCCGCCGTCCTCGGAGAGCTGCGCCATTGAATTGACGAGCTGCCAAGCCAAAAGGTAGGGGTTTTTCGGCATTTGGAGGGCAGCGGCACTCAGCACGTCGCAGGCGGCCTGGCGCTCCTCGTCGCTGTAGTGGTCGCTCTTGACTACTTCCATCTGGTCCAAGATGACCCGATAAACGCTGTGGCCCTTGGCAGTAAGGCGGAACACTCCCTCCATTGACGGCTTCTTCTTGGGCCGGCGGGAAAACTCTTCTCGCACTTCAAACCAAGCGTAATCAGAGACCTGCGCTTCATGTTCGGCGGCAATCGCGCCTGTCGAGACCGCGTCCTGAAAGTCCTCTTGAGCGATGACTCCCTTGCGCACGTCAGGTTCTTCGAAAATGCCCAGGTCGTCGATATCGCGACGACCCGTGGGTCTCGCATCATCGGGCGCGAATTCGCTGAAACGTGTAAACGCACTCATACGAAGCTCAATCGCATCGCCGAAGGGAAGTTCAGTCGGATACGGTCCGGGTTGTGGGTTGGTCTTCATATGCTCCTGGACCGCGTGCAAGTCCGGGTAGCCATAGATCCTCGCGAGAAGCTCCTGACACGCTTGAAGCGGCAGGTTGCCGTACGCTTTTTTGATGTCGCGCGCCGTGTGTTTGAACGCGCTGATTGATGCGGGCGTGAAGCGGAAAGCAGTCGACATGGTCGATCTCCGTGAAGCGTCCACGCCCACTCAAAGCCTCGTCCTGTCTGGAGCCTGCTGGCGTAGCTCCGCAACGCTTCGAGATGGGCGCAGACCGTTGACGAAGAAAAGCCAAGGATCGCTGCCGCTACCAACCCGGTGTATTTCTGCGTGTCTGTAGACCAGCGCCAGCGCAGCGAGTACCGGTGAGACCCGCAGTTTTGAATGTAGCAGGACTTAGCCGCCATTGCACCCGTTGCACGCGCGCGTCGTCCAGGTCCAATTGACCCGGCCTCGGTGGATACTTGCCGGCTCATGTTCTGTCATCAGAAGGGCCTCACTTGAAATTCAATTGCATCGCCGCAGGCACCCTCTTCCTTGCAGCAATGGCGTCGTCGCACGCGTTTGAACTCAAGGGCTTCAAGAGCGTCGAATTCGGCGCCAGCAGCGCGACGCTCACGGCGAACGGGCTCAACTGCAGACCTCAAGGAACAAACGTTGAGTGCTCAGGTGCCGATACGCTTTTCGGCTTGTCAGGCACAGTGCGCGCTTGGCTGAGGAACGACAAAGTGACGAGCATCCGAATGGTGGTCGTCGACAAGAAGCCAGTGAACCTTGTCGATGCTTACAGCCAGGCGCTGGGAAAGCCCAAGACGTTCATCCAGCGCTACCCACGGCAGGATGTGACTGTCTCGTATTGGACCGCGAGGGACGGTACGTCCGTCTCCACGTTCACCACAGGCACCACGCTCGTGGTCAAAAACCCGGACACCGGTGAAGAACGCCATTCGGCGACCGCCGACTACATGGACAAGGCCAGCACCATAGATCTGCTGGCCAAGGCGAAGAAAGCGGAACAGTCAAAGCGCGACTTCTAGCACCACGCGGCCGCGGGATGGTGGTGGATCGATGTCCGCAACGCGAACCCAGGGCTTCCGGCGCGAGCGCCCCGCGCGCCGGACCGCCGGAGCACCGCGGGGTGCGACCGGCAATCTTGTCGACCAGCACCAGGACGGTGTGCACGTTCACAGGATGGAGCTCGAGTCGTGCTTAGGGCTCTGCCGGTCAGGTCGGCGGATCCGCGCGGCATGCAGCGTTAGATCGACGGGCCGAAGCACGCGAGCCGGGACGGAGAGTCTCCGCGGCGTGCGCCATGGACCTTTCCCCATGGGGGTGCCTCCTATCGGTGCGCCCAATAATCGCCCAGACGTTTAATACGCGATATAATCGGAATGTGGCGGATTATGCGGATCCGTCAGAACACGTCATTCGCGTTGAGGACACCATGTCGAGCCCATCTCCTATTGCCGGCGGCGATTGCTTTCAGGACACCGAAGCCGTGATCGCCTGCCTCGGCGACGACGCCGCCGCGCTGCGCAATGAGAACCCCGATGACGAGCGCGCAGCCAACATGGACCGCGCTGCCGAACTTCTCACGGCCCTTTCCACCGACACGACCAGTATCGAAGTGGACGACGCGATGGCGCTCACGTTTCACCGGGCCACCACCGACGGGATGATCGGGAGTGACGAGCTCGAGGACATCAAGTTGGGGTTGCGCGCCGTCCTCTGCAATCTGGTCGCCCCGACCTTACCCCTGAGCGTGACCCCGGTACATGCGGGGCTGAACCTGCTGGCCAAGAAGCATGAAGACATGCGCGTGGACTACAGCGGTCTACTCGGCGAATGCCAGCGTGCTTTGAGCGCCCGACGGGAGTCGGCCAACGCCGAAATGCTGCGCCAACTGAAGGGCCACCTCAAAGAATTGGGCCGCCGGTGGTACGCGGGCGACATCGCTGTGGTCGACGAACTGTTGCAGCTGTACTGCATCGAAAGCGACGCCCGCGCCGCGCTCGCTACCAGCATTGCCGCCAAGGCCGAACCTGCGCCGTGCACGCGTGGCGACGGAATAACTCGAGTTGGAACGCCAGCACAAGGCGGCCTCGCTGCCCAGCTGACAACCGCCGTCGTGTCCATCGAGTCAGGGCACGACCCTTATTGCATGAGCGTTCTGCGGGGGAAAACCTGCGACTGCGGTACAGCCATCGCCGTGAAGCCAGATCACGACCCCTACTGCATGAGCGTGCAGGGCAAACACTGCGACTGCGGCGCAGCTCACCGGCAGACCAAGTCCGAGGAAAGTCCATCGTGAGCAAGATCGACGGGCAGACTTTCATGGGAACGCGCGAAGCGACCAACGCCGAGCACGCGAAGCACGTTGAGGCCGGCTACTACGTCGCCCGACTCAAGGGCGGATCGAAGCTGCACCTACGCAAGCTCGCCGAAGATGCTGTGTGCGGCGCGCACCCCACCAGCAAAGGGGGGTTCCGCCACATCAAGAGACGGGACGGCTGGGAAACCTACAAACAGGACGGCCATCCGCGCGCCTCTTGTCTCCAATGCCTTGATGGCTTCCGGCCAGTTGCGCCGCCACCAGCATCGTGGCCGTTCCCACTGTCGCAACCAGCAGCAACTGAGGGTCACATCGGCTCGCTCGAACCCCGAGGCCTCGACGCGCAGCCAGGCGCGGTCGCCGCAAAAGGAGATGGAGTTGCCTGACGCACACAAGACCATCCCCGCGCCGAGCATGCCGATGACGGCCGTCAGGCTGCAGCCATCGGACATCGCTGATGCCAAGCCCCTCCTCGGCTTCGACCTCGGGCCCAACGTTTTCCACGTGCTGGCCTTCGACTTCGGCAACGACGGAGGTGCGATCGGAATCTGGCGCGAGGGCGACGAGTTCTGCGCACGCATCACGCTCGATGCGCTGGCCGAGTTCTGGGCCAACGCGAAGGCGGCGGGCGCCATCGCCAACGCAGCCAGCGTTGATCCTGGCCGCGACCGACGTTAGACCGAATGAGGCCGGCGATCGCGTTCAAAAACGGAGCCATGCCGGGTCGGTCCTTGTAGACCCGTCAGCCCAAGCAATTCGAGCAGAGGAAAACAGCATGTCCAGCACATCCCCGGTCAGCAGCGACGACAGCCAGTCCACAGCCGCCGCCGGCGCGCCCTACTCCCATATCGGGCAACTTGATCCGCGGTTTTCGGCCCGCCTGACGTGCCACAAGTGCGGCACTTGCCAAGCGGGCCAGGTGTTGCGTGCCGGCTCCGACTTCTTCGACTGCCTCGAGTGCGGCAGCTTCACCTACGTCAAAGGCATCAACAAGAATGCGCACCGGGAGGCGGCTCGTCTGGCCGCTCCAGCCCCGGCCGAGGATCCTCTGCTGAGCGGTCGCTTCGTCTTCGTTTGCCGCACGTGGGGTGAGAGCGACAGCCCCATCACAGAATTGGCGCTCGACTTCGATGGCGTCGGCGCCTTCATGGTCAGTTGCTGGCTGGGCGAGCCTGATGCGGTGGACCACGACGGTACGCCAACGCTCCCGCGCCTCATGGACGAGTGGAAGGCGTACGACTGGACCAAGACGCCAATGTGGTCGGCAGAATTCGAAATAGGCGGCGTCAGCGCCGAGCGCGTCGCGTTGCCGCTCCTTGTTGCCAGCGCCGCTGCGCCCGAGCCTCTGTACCGGCGTGCAGGCGTCGCCGACCTGATCTTGCACCTCCAACAGTGGCAGGTGGCGCCGACTGGCCAGCCTTCGACCCACGCTTGGGATCGCTTGCAGGCAACGATCGACGCACTCGCCACTCCTGATGCTTCGCAGCTGGCCCTTGAGGCAGCGCGTTTGGTGGTCAACCAGGAGGCCGTGACGCAGCAAACCACGATGCCAGGGGCGAGCGAGGCGCCTGTACCTGCCGCGCTGACTGCTGCGATCGCTTTCATCGCGTCCTACGACCCCGACGAGGCTGGCCGCATGGGTCGCGACCAACTGGCGCAGCGCTACGTCTCCATCGTCGAGCGTGCTCGGCGCGCACTCGCTACCGGTGGCGCCGCCTCGGCCGAGTGGGGCGCCAACCCGGACGGCATCGTGCCGGGGCAAGATTCGCCGATCCGCGTGCGCACCGACACTGGTGCTTGGGAAGATCACGGCGCACCAGTGTCGGCAGATCCAGCCGTGCGCCCGGGATGCAAACAACCCTGGCGAGGCTTCTGCTCATGCGGTGAAAGCGTTGCAGCGCAGGCCGGGCCGATCAAGTTCAAGACGTTGCTGACCGGCGGGAAGTTTTGCTTCAAAGTGGGAGGCCCGGTGTTCGTGCGCGAGAAGTCTTTCTTCAGGACACTGCCGGACGGTGACAACGGGCGATCGTTCCCTGCTGACATGGATGCCACGGTCTACCCCGTTCCCGACACCGCTGCCGCTTCAACACCAGTCATCAACTGCGACATCTGCGGATTCCCGACCCAGGGCGCCGCGCGCCACCCCCATTGCTCCAACGTGGACTGAACCATGATCACAATCACTAAGGACGCTGCCCGTTTCGCCAAAGCCGTGCGCCAGGGCTTGGTGCCAACGCTGCAGGAGGACAGAAACCGGCTTGCCGAAGTCCTCGAGAGCATCGCCGCTGCAGCGCCGGCCGAGGCAGTGCTGTGCGTTTCTTCCAAGGAGTTCTCCCGGCTGCGCGCGGGTGACGACAGCAGCAAGGCTTGGCTTCCGCCGGCGACCGGTGCGGAGGACATGCTGCTGTACGCGGCCCGGGCGCCATCGCCCGCCGACGGTGGCGCGCTGGTTGACCCCGTCGAGTTCAAGACGTTCTCTGTGTACGCAGACACTGAGTTCCGTGACTCGGAGGGCAAGCTGATGGCGGTGGTGAACAGCGGCAAGCACCACAAGCGGATGACATCGGCCCTTCGCGCAGAGCTGCAGCAGACCCAGGGCGCGTGAGGCGCCTCGCGGGCGCTGCTTCAGAAGCCGCCAGAGCTACAGGGCTGCGCGTTGGGGTCAGCGACGGTCGGGCTCGGGAGGCACAACTGGCTGCGCCGCCACGCCGCCGGCGGCGCGCCGTACTCGCGGCGGAAGGCGCGGCTGAAGGCCGTGTCGGTCTGGTAGCCCACGTCCTCGGCGATCGCGGCCAGCGGCGCGTTGCTGCCGCGCAGCAGATTGGCTGCGATCACCATGCGCCATTGCGTGAGGTACTGCATCGGCGAACTGCCGACCAAGTGCTGGAAGCGTTCGGCCAGCACGGAGCGCGAGCTGCTCGCGGTGCGCGCCAGTTCTTCGAGCGTCCACGGATGGCCGGGGCGGGCGTGCATCGCCTTCAGCGCGGCGCCGACGACGCGGTCGTTCACGCCGGCCAGCCAGCCGGTGCGGCCTTCGGCCTGTTCGTTCATGTGGAGCCGCAGCACCTCGATGAAGAGCACCTCCGCCAGCTTCGCGAGCACGCCCGCGCCGCCGGGCCGGTTCGGCGATCGCGCCTCAGCCAGCGCATAGCGCACCGAGGCCTCGAGCCACACGCCGGCCGGCGAGCCGCGCACGTTCACCTTCACCAGCGAGGACAGGCCGGCCAGCAGCAGCCGCGCCAGCCGCGCGTCGCAGGCGAGGTAGCCGCAGACCAGCCGCGTGGTCGGCCCGCCACCGCCGTAGGCCAGCGTGCGCGGCCGGCGCGCCAGCACCGCGTCGAGCCGCGCGCCGCTGGCCGGCGGCAGGCCCGGTTCCGATGCCATGCGGTGCGCATGGCCCTGCGGAAAGATCACCGCGTCGCCGGCCACCAGCCGCACGGGCGGTGCGTGGCCCATCTCGACGAAGCATTCGCCTTCGGTGATGAGGTGGAAGATGACGACGCGCTCGGCGCCGGGTTCCAGAAAGGGCGCGGCCTGGTCGGCGTGCGGCGACTGGTAGCACCACGGCGCGGTGAAGCGTGCGTTGATGAAGATCGCGCCCACCAGGCGCACGACGCGCAGTGTCTCCGACAAGGCATCCATCGGCACGTCCTCGCGCTCAGCCGCCCGCGGCGACGCGCAGGTCGAGCGGCAGCGCCGTCTGCACCGCGCAGGGCACCGGCGACTGGCGGCAGGCGCGCTCGGCGAGGTCGCGCAGCTGTGCGGGCGCGATGCCATCGGCGGCGATGCGGACCTGCAGCTGCAGGTCCTGCGGCGTGGCCGGCACGGCGCCGCCGTCGCTGTCGTGCAGGCCGAGCATCCCGCGGGTGTCGGACCGGCTCGCGGCCTGCACGTCGAGCGTGCGCAGCACCACGCCTTCGCGTGCGGCGAGCATCGCGATGCAGGTGGCGGCGCAACTGGCGAGCCCGGCGCGGAACAGCCAGCCGGGCGTGACCTCGTCACCGCTGCCGCCCAGTTCGCGCGGCATGTCCGTCGGCACCTCGGCGCCGTTCGGGTGGCGTGCGATGAAGCGCGTGCCACCGTCCCAGCGCACGCTGGCCGGCGCGTCGTCGTGCAGGCCGGCTTCGGGCCGGCGTTCCAGCACCGAGGCCACGCGCTGCAAGGCGTCAGCGATGTGTTGGGCCATGGGAGCACCTCCAGGGTCGTGCTGAAAGGTGCATTCTGGAACGCGGGGCGCGACGCGGCCATCGCCGAAACGGGCTAGGCCGGTTGGTGGGCGGCGCCCGGACGATGGGGCAGCCATCGCCGACGCGCGGGCAGGACGCCCGGGCCGGCCGGCGCGACAGTCCGGTCTCCATCCACCGACCTGACAGGAGACCTCCATCATGACCGCCACCGCCACCCTCACCGCACCGCCCGCGACCGACCTCGAAGCCCTCAAGAAGCGCCAGATGGCCGCGTGGGGCAGCGGGGACTATGCCGTCATCGGCACCACGTTGCAGATCGTCGGCGAGCAGCTGGCCGAGGCCTGCGACCTGCGCTTCGACGAGCGCGTGCTCGATGTCGCGGCCGGCAACGGCAATGCCACGCTGGCGGCCGCGCGGCGCGGCTGCCGTGTCACCTCGACCGACTACGTGGGCGCCTTGCTCGAGCGAGGCGCCGAGCGCGCCCGTGCCGAGCGGCTCGACGTGCAGTTCCAGGTGGCCGACGCCGAGGCGCTGCCCTTCGAGCCCGCCAGCTTCGACGCCGTGTTGTCGACCTTCGGCGTGATGTTCACGCCCGACCACGCGCGCGCCGCCGGCGAGCTACTGCGCGTGTGCAAGCCGGGCGGGCGCATCGGCCTTGCCAACTGGACGCCGGAGGGCTTCATCGGTCAGGTCTTCAAGGTGCTGGGCCGCCATCTGCCACCGCCGGCCGGCGTGCAGCCGCCGTCGTTGTGGGGCACCGAGGCACATCTGCAGGCGCTGTTCGGTGCGCACGCCGCCCGCATCGACGTCGCACGCCGGTTCTTTCAGTTCCGATACCGGTCGGCGGCGCACTTCATCGACGTGTTCCGGACATGGTACGGCCCGGTGCACAAGGCCTTCGCCGCGCTACCGCCAGACGGCGCCGAGGCGCTGGAACGGGATCTGACCGGCTTGCTCGAGCGTCTCAACAGCGCCGGCCCTGGGACGCTCGTGGTGCCGAGCGAGTACCTCGAGGTGGTCGTCAGACGGCGTTGATGACGCCGTGGACGGTGGACGGCGAGACGGCCACGTCAACGGCGAAGCGTCGACGGAATCGTGCTGGGCAATTCAGCGGACTTGCGCAGTCGCTCGACAGCTGAGTGGCGCCCGGCGGTTGGTGCGGCACCTGGCAGATCGGCCGTTCCCCGTCGAAGGCGCCAGGCGACTTCAGCTCGTCGATCGTCAACGTCGGATACGTGCCCGACGCCGCGCGCTAAGCGTTCGGCAGAGCGCGGGGCATCCTCCGACCAGCACCAGGCCCGCTCTAGCGTTGCCCCCGTCCGAACGCCGCCTCTTTTAAGGTCGTGGGCCCGTCCGCGGGGGAGCGCAGACATCCAGCAACCCATCGCTTCGAAGCACTTCGGCGGTATAGCTCTCCTCGAGAGCGTAGACGCCGCGCTTCTCTTTCCAGATCAGCGACTTCTCCTGCAGGCTCTGCAGAGCGCCCTGCACGTTCGACACCTCCGGCACGACCTCCTCCTCCGGCGCGATGGACGCGAGCACCCTTCGGTAGGTGGCCATGGTCCCTGCTTCGAACGGGGCGTATTTGTCACCCTCGTACGCGAGGACACGCAGCACGGCCGACTGCAGCGGCGTGAGCGCGTGGATCACTCGAAGCGTTTGCTGTGCGGCTTCGTCGATCTCGTGGATGACGGCTTCCTTAAAAGCGTTGCGCACCTGGGTCGCGTCCAGGTTGAAATCGAAGCGGATCTTGTCCGCGGCCGCACCGAGGATCTCTGGTCGGGACGCCGCCAACTTGAACAGTTCGAACACTTCGACCGGGTCGAGTGGGCCGGCCAGGCCGACGCCTCGGCAGAACCACTCGATGAATTCGGCATCCAGCGCCGGGAAGGCGACCAGGGGGGCACCGAAAAACGCCTGGTCCTTGCTGTTGCGCAGCATCGCCAGCTTGTCACGATTGGAGCCGGTGGCCACGATGCGAAGGCCGTAGTGCTCGCTGCTGTTGAGCTCGTCGCGCGCCGCCTTCAAGGCGAACAGTGCGTCGTAGCCTGCGTCGGTCGTGATGGCGTGCTGCGCTTCATCCAGGAGCAGCACGATCGGCTTTTTCGTTTCGTCGGACAGAGCGGCGAGCGCCGTGCTGAGAGAGATGTCCTTGCCGAGGCCCACCCGATCGAGCGAGAAAGCAACGCCGCCGACGGTTACCTTGTCCAGGCCCGCCTGCTTGGCTATGCGGGTGACGACGCCTTCGTGCTTGGCGAGCTCGGCCCGGACGGCGGCGACGATGACGGTCCCGGGATCCAGCTGCTTGTTCGCCCAGAGGTCAACATAGAGCACAGTCGCACCTGTTTGCTGGAGCGCTGGGCGGAGATCCTCCCGCACGAACGTCGACTTCCCGGTCCGCCGAGGCGCCGCCAAGAACAAGCCCGAGGCGGCCGCAGACCCGATGGCCGCGGGCATGAGCTGCTTGACCAGGCGCTCGGCCAGTGCGGTGCGATGGAATACGACGTCGGCCATGAGTTCTCCTGGAGAGTCCCGATTACACCGGATTATAGTGAGAATGCGAAAACTACACTGGCGCACAATAATTTGGTGTAGCACCCGTGCCGCAACGCCTTTATCGCAACTAAACGTAAAGGTCAGACTCGGCGTCACCCTCCTTTCCCTTGCGTAAGTGGACCTGACGGCTGTGACTTGTGAGGGCAGTTGAGGGCAGTTGAGGGCAGTTGAGGGCAGTTGAGGGCTCCCCGCACTGTCGATAAACACAGCTGATTTGGGCTTGGCGTCGGGTTGCAAGGAAGGATGCGTCTCCCGCGGGGCGAGTTGTCAGGTCGTAAGGGCGAGCGGATAAATGCACACCACTCCTTGAGAAGGACCCGACATGGAATCCCTCGCCAGACGTCTCCCGAGAGCACACTTCACCCGGGTGCTGCACCGGATGTGCAAGCGGCTGGACGAGTGTTCAGTGTGTGAGTTGACCGTCGATCCGATCTACCGGCCGCCATATCAAGCGAGCTTCAAGGTCAGTCGGCTTAGCGTCTACGGTTCATATGCGCGCGGCGCGTCGGACTGCGGCGACCTTGACGTGCTGGTCTCCTTGATCGACGGTCAGGGGGACGCCAGGAATGGCCAGTTGGTCAGGGCCTTATTTGGAGGGCTGCAGCTGGTGCATTGCGAATTTGTGAGTGACGGCGACGAGCCGCCCCACGCTACGGATCTGCTACCGGTTTGGACGGGCCCCGGGTGTGATTGGAAGGGAAGCCTCGAGGCGATCACCCCTGACCCGCAGGCGGGACGCTTCGAGCGGGACACGGACGTCATCCCGCTACGGCTCGATCAGCTCAACATCTCCCCCGATGAGGCCAAAACGCTGGCCGTTGCGTATGCGGACGGCCGTTATGAGTGGGAATTCGTGCCTTTCGGCCCCGCCATGCTGACGGCTCTGCTGCCCGGGCCTGAACTATGGCCTTGCTCAAAGCGCATAAAGCCGCTGATCGCGCCGAGACAACGGCTCATGTGCGCGCTCGAACCTCAAGGGAAACTCGAAAAAGACAGCACCTATGGCGTCTGCCCCGAGTTCGGTCTACACGGCAGCACCCTCTGCTCGCTCGGGCGGCCCTTTCTGCTCACCAACGCTCTGGATGAAAACGTCGCGATACGGCAATTGGCACTGATTCCGTATCTCAGCGCTCAAGGCCCGAACGGGGCCTGGCTGATCAGGCGCGGTCCAAAGCACCCCGACACGATCGCACTGCGCGGATGCAGCGGCTACTACCTGCGGGTCGGATTCGAGGTACAGGTCGTCGCTCACTACTCGCAAGCTAACGGCATCGCACGCACCGTGCGGATCTTCACATCCGAGGCAGAAGCGAAAGCTGCTGAGCAACCCAAGGAAGGGTCGACAGTGGCTCGTTTTGAAGGGTTAGAGCTGCTCTCCTTGTTGTCGTCCTGTGATGTGCTCATCATCGACAACAAGTTCTACGCGGTGCGGCCAGGGGGACGCCGGTTTGCCAAGAGCGTTGAAGTGGCATCCGTTCGATCGCTCGCCGAAGCACTCAGTCCCGAGGTGGCGGCAAGCGCGTCGTCTGGCAGGAGGCGACCGAGGCATGCAAAGGCCGGAGCAGCGCCGGGCGCTTCTAGGCGCCTCAGTCCTCCTGCACCTTGATGTGCCGGATCTTGTCGTCTCCGGTCGCCTGCAGCATGGCCCGCAGTTGACGGTCACTCTCTGATTGCACCTGTGGATCGTCCGTCACCAGGTGAGCGAACTTGCGTTGGCGTTCCGCAGCGGCGGCAGGACCCTTGCCGCCGTCCGGAGCAATGTTCGGAGCGAAGCGCATCGCCTCGCGCTGGAGCAGCACCAACGTGTCCGCGGTAACGCGCCCTTTGGTCTGTTCGGCGAGGGCAGCCGTTTCGTACCTACGAATGCGCTCGCAGTGCTCTGGCTTTGAGGGGTTGGCCGCTACCGCCTGATCGACCAGGTAGAGCACTGCGATGTCGTCGGCACTGAACAGCTGCGCGTACCGATCAACGAACCAGGCGACCTCGTCCGGTCGAGCGTTGAGGTCGTAGCGGGTGCGCAGAATGCCAAGGACAGCGTTGCCTTTCATCCCCTTTTTCAGGCCTGACACCAGTGCCTTGAACATCAGCGAGCTCCTTCAGTCACACAAGACGTGTCTCAAGAATGTAGACGCTTGAGGTGTGCGCACGTTCCTGGCGGGCTGTCTTTCGCCCGAAATCTGTCGCCGCGGCAGCGCCTACCGCTCTGATCGCCGCATGCCCGTCTTTGGCGGTGGCCAGCCGTGCGTCGCGGTCCAAACCTCAGGTCTCAGCAATCAATGCCGTCGCGTGGCTTCCGCTCGGTAGCATCCCCTGGACGGTCACTGGCGGACAACCTGCGCGAATGTGCGCCATCGACGCCGGCGTCCAGCGCAGCTTGTCGACCGCGTCGCCACTGCTCGAGCGGGGCCGCCCTGGTGAGTTCCAGTGACGCCCCTTTGTGGTGTGCTCGACGACCCAGCCGGCGGCCTTGAGCGTGGCGCCCACTTCGTCTTGCCGCGTGTAGGTGATGACTTTCTCGAACTTGCGCCGCTTGGCCTCGCGCGCTGCCCAGCCGTAGAGCTGGCTGCAGGCGTTCCAGGTCAGGTCCGGGGCGATGTCGGTGCGAATGCACAGGCGGTTCACCTCCACGACCCGGGTCGCATCCAGCATCCTCGCGACCGGCCGGCCCACCATGATCACGCCGATCAACTCGCTGCCATTCCTGATGCCGGCACCGAAACGCCAGCCGACCGGCGCCCTGCAATGACGGTGATGGCTGGCAACAAACGCCTTGGCGGTTGCGAGACTGACGTCCACGACCTCGAGGTTGAAATCCAGCACCAGCTGGCCCTCATCGTCGACGACTCGCCGCGATCGGTGGCCCACCAGCGCGTCGAGCCCCTTGCTGCGCAACCACGCAGCGGCCTGCTTTGGATCCTCGGCGAGAAACTCTGAGAGCGCACCGTGCATCTGCTCGCAACACGTTTCCATGGAGAACTCACGAGGCGACCACACCTCATGAATCTCGGTGAGCTCCGGCTCGCCGCAGTAGGGGCAATTGGGCGTTGTCGGCGCCAGGACGGCAGATGGCATCTTGTCGGCGTTCTTGATCGAATCGCCTATTCTTCGCCGATTAACTCCCGCGTCAAAATGCGACCCGAATCGGGCGTTTTCATCGGCGCTAGCGGGGCGCGGCCGTGACGCTCAACGCGCTTCGCCTAAAGTTTCGCGCCGGGGCGGAAAGTCGGGATGTCCTGAGCAATCTGGGAGCAGTACAGCTTCGCGCGGGTGTAGCGAAGCAGCTGCGTCTGAGCTGCCTGGTCGCGGGGGCTGAGGGTCCGCATGCTTTCAAGCAACACGGACTGCGCCGCCTGCACATCCGACGGGTGGCCAAGGGCCTCACCCAAAAAGCGCTCTCCATACCAGAACCCTATGGCTGGCTTGGCCGGTCCGAAAAGATGGCCTGGGGTCTGTGTATTTTCCATAGCCGTGCTCGCCTTCGTGATCGATTAAATGTCAACCCGGCCGATTTTGGCAGCGTCTCGCAAACGCGTCCAACGGCGCTGCGGGACAGCGGCGTTTCTCAGCGCCGGCGGGGCCGAGCGACAGAACCCGCGGATCCCGACGCGACGCGAAGTCGACGACCTACAACGCACTGCGCTTGGCCGCCCATAGTTGCGGAATGCGAAAGCCCAAACAGACCTTACTGGAAATTTCTCTCCCGACTGCGCCCGGCGCGCTGCGTCGGGGCAGCCGATCGCGCATGAGAGTGCAATCGCTACGAAAGCCCCTCCTCATTGACTTCGAGAGTTGGATGCGGATTACGCAGGGTGCTGCCGATGCCATAGAGGCGAGCGACAAGCAGCAGCGGTTGATCTTCGACTAAGCCCGATGATCATGGATGCGCGCCGGCAGCCTGCGACGAGGCGGTTAAGACACGGCCTGCTCGCAGCGCCCACAGCGACGGCGCAGCGGGGTCGACGAGCCTACTTGGCGGCAGCAGCCTTATCGCGGGCAAGGCCCTCTTCAGCTCGTTTGAGCTCGTTTACAGCCAGCTCTTCAGTTTGTGTGCTTGCGCTTGCTCCTCTGCCACCACCTGAAAACGCGAGGGGTACTACCTTCACCAGGTCCACGGCCGTGGCATAAGCGTCTCCGGGCTGGAGCCGTCAACCTTGGCCTGGCAGCCAGCCAACAGTGCCATCGCGCAAACACAGAGCCAGAATCGGAAACGCATTTGAGATCCTCAGAATAGTTGTTATGGCAGCAAATTGGGGGCGATCACACTTTTGCCGGTGCCGCCCTTCTCATTCAACAGAGCGACGGTTCTCACTTCTCTTCCCCGCCATACGGGCCAGCTCAATTGCAAGTTCATTCGTTGCATTGTCGACGGATTTCAGGGGGTTACTACGGCAGTACTTCTCTATCCACAACCGTATGGACGGCCCATCCGTATTTTTCAGCAGATCAACTCCGGTTCCGGCCGACAACCCAGATAGGTAGCCGACAATCCACGCAAACTCAAGCGAGACAACGTTGTCCTCTACGCTTTTGACATACGCCCCGCAACTGCTTACGCCGAGAAGCGTCACCGCCGCGTTAGCGTTCAAAGACAGGGCGGCAATAAAAACAGCAGGCAAGAATTTCTTCATCACGACGATCCATGTAAGTACTCGCGACGGACAGAAGGCCTGCAGTCACACCGCCAAAGTCTACATGGGCGGCTGCTCTGAAAGCCGCTCAACAAGTGGTGCGGCTGGCGCGCTGCGGCATACCTTTCGGGCGTTCGCAGGAATTCGGTCACGGTGTCGCGAGAAGCCTGCTCAGCCCTGCACGCAGCCTGCACCATGTCCGTCGTTCTGGTCATCGCGCCGCGGGGCATGGCCGAGCGCGCGCTTACGCCGCCACAGCAGCACACAGACAGGTCGAAAATCTCCTAGAGTCCGCCTGATAATGGGCAAAAGCACGCATATGCCAACCGTCCAGGAACTCAGCACCCTCGTCCGCAACCGGAGGAAGGAAATCGGGATTACGCAGGAAGCTTTGGCCAAGCTCAGCGGGATCTCGCGAAAAACTGTCAACGGTGTCGAAACGGCGACCATCAAGAACTTGAGCATCGGCATAGCGTCCGCAGTACTCGAGGCGCTTGGGATGCGTTTGGATGTGGCTACCGGTGAGGCGCCAGGAGCGCAGGCGCCCCCGGCGAGGTCTCCACTCGAGGTCGCAGCGATGACTGCAGGTGTGAGCTTCCTGCCAGCCGTTGAACATGAAGAGCTGCGCAGGGCATTGATGCACGGCAATGCGCCATCCGCGATCCAGCCGCACCTGCACGCTTTGCTAGATGACGCGCCGATGTCTCTGCTCGGGCGGATCGTGGATCAGCTGCACCGTGAGGAAGCCATCGAGCGCCGCGCGGTGTGGGCCAATATGCGTGGCCTGGCGCGGCAGCTCAAAAGTTATCGTCCTGTCTGGAACTGAACGGCCCGACGCTTGGAGCTCATCGCGGCGGATCTGCCAACCAGCACCAGGACGAGGTGCTGGCCGGCCAAGGCACTAGCAGGGCCCACACTGCGAAGGCAGGTCTGGCACGAGTAGTGGGACGGCTGAGAGGCGAGGAAAGCTCGACGCGATCTGCAGCCGCCGAATGCCCGCTGCAGTGACCTGATACTGGTCGTCGGCCCCGCGCTTCAAGAGCCCGGCCGACCGCAAGTGCTCCAACTCGACAACACTCGTGGTGTGGCGGACGACAAGCACCTCACAAAGCCCATCGTGACGTTTCCGGATGTGGGCGCCACCGCTGATAAGCCGCAACACCTCATCCGCATCCTTCTCGGCCTGCGTCCTCGAGTCGACTGCGGCCGCGGCGCCCGGGCCTCTCGATGCGTCGAATCGCATGTGCCCCAAGACGGTCGGGGCCTCGCCGACGCCCTCGACAAAACGCAAGGCAGCCACTGTGCGCAAGCGACGATCGCCAACGTTCGTCACCTGGTACCGGCCGTTAAATCCGAGCTCCAGGAGGCCGGCCTGCTGCAGCCCCGCCAACGTCGCCACGCTCGTCGATCGCTTGACCACCAGGATGTGGCAGAGGCTGTCATGGATCTTCCGGATGTGCGCACTCTTGTGGATCAACCAGAGCACATCGTCACCGTCGCGTTCCAGCATCGTCCGTGTGTCGTTCATGCTGCACCTCCGGTGGTGGGTTGTGGAAACTCTGGCGCCAGCCAGTGGCCAGGACTCGTTGGGTCCATGCCCTGCGCCAGACCGGCGAGATAGTCACGGACTTCGAACTCCTCAACCTCCAGCAACTCGGTGGCGAACGTGACGCATGCCTGTCCGCTCGGGGCCAGGGTCGACTTCCAGTAGGAAAAGTCATTGTCCTCGTCACGTGGCTGCCACTCCTTAGCCACGATGCTATGCAGCAAACGCGTTCGAGTGACGCCCGAAGGCGTTGGCCAGGGCGGCGCCGGCGAACGAGGATCCGCATCGAACGGGTCGAGGGTCGCCGAACTGTAGGCACGGACGAAGCTCATCGGTGTGGAGAAGGTGGCAGCGACCAGGCTCGCGACGCTGACCTGCACGGTTTTCGTCCGGGCGTGTTCACGCAGCAGCTGGTCGGTAGCCGGCCGGGGGTCCTTCCAACGACCGCAAAGGAGCGTGTGGATGGCCGGATGGAAGTGCAAAAGCGCCGGAGCATGGACTCCGCCGAGCGATAGAACAATCATAAGAAAACCTCCAAAAATATTGCGAACGAAATTGAACCTTGGTGGCTGTGGGTGCAGCCACGAGACGTGGTGCGTGGCCCGTTTCGGGCCATGGCTGGTGAGGCCAAGTCGTTGACGCTCTGGCAGGTTGCCGTGAGCGGGCCCATCAGGTGCGAGTACCGGCACTGATGGCATGTCTGTCGACGCACTAGCCCCGAGGTATCGGCTTCGTGCGGAGGGCTCAGGTCTGGAGGTGCAAGAGGGGCTTGCGAGCGAGCCGGCATTTCGTCATCAAAGAGGCCGGTTCGGAGGTGCCCGACCCGGCTGGGCACACTCGACGAAAAGCGTAACACGACGACTGCGTTGAGACAACGCCTGCCCTCGCAAAACGATTGGTGCGCCGCAACTTTCTTGTGGTGCTCGGCACGTCCGACGATGACACATTTGGCCGCGCAGCGTGATGCAGTTCCGATTTCCGAGGTTGCCGCTCTTCAGACCTTCGCGACTTGCTCCGATACGAACTCTTTGGGGCGCTCCTGCGCGCTCCGCCATCAGTGTCAAACGCCTCACAGGAAAATCATGTCGTTCAAAGATTGGAAAATTGGGACCCGCCTGGGCACCGGCTCTGCACTGACGCTGGCGCTCGTTTGCGCGGTAGCCGCGCTGGGCTACAACGGCTTGAGCGGCGCCTCGGTAGCCTTGCAGGAAACGAATGACGCGTCGGAGCGCTTGGTGCTCGCCGAACGCTGGGTCGCTGCGATCTCAGCGAACGCGGTGCGCACGATCGCAATGATGCGCGCGGACAACGCGGACGATGAGAAGTACTACTCCGACGAGATCGCCACTCACTCCGCAGGCGTGACCAAACTGCAGTCCGAACTGAAGTCGCGCGTGGCGACCGAAGAGGACAAGAAGATACTGGACGGGGTGGCCGCCGTGCGCGAGTTACACAACGCCGCACGCGGCGAGGTCTTGAAGGCTAAGAAGGACGCCGCCGGGCAGATGCCGCCGGACGAACTCCGCAAGCTGATGGAAAGCAAGTACGTACCCGCTCGAACGGCGTACATCGCGACCGTGCAGGCATTCGCCGATCGCCAATCTGAACTGATGGACTCCACCTTCCAGAAGGCGGAATCGGATGCAGCGCGTGAAAAGTCCTTGCTGGCTGCACTCACGACGATCGCACTGCTGCTTGGCGCCGGGTCCTCGTGGGTCCTTGCTCGCGGCATCACACGCCCCATTCAGCGCGCTGTGGACGTGGCCCAGACTGTTGCCGCTGGCGACCTGACCAGCCGTATCGAGGTGCAGAGCCGCGACGAGACGGGCCTCCTGATGGAAGCGCTGCGCGCGATGAATGACAGCCTCGCGAAGGTCGTCGGAGAAGTGCGTAACGGTACGGACACCATCGCCACCGCGTCGGGCCAGATCGCCGCCGGCAACCAGGATCTTTCCTCCCGCACCGAGGAGCAGGCCAGCTCGCTGCAGCAGACGGCTGCTTCGATGGAGGAGCTCACCTCCACCGTCAAGCAAAACGCTGACAACGCGCACCAGGCGAATCAACTCGCAGCGTCAGCATCGGAAGTGGCGATCCGCGGTGGTTCGGTGGTGAGCCAGGTGGTCGACACCATGGGGTCGATCAACACGTCGTCCAAGAAAATCGTCGACATCATCGCCGTCATCGACGGCATTGCGTTCCAGACGAACATCCTCGCGCTCAATGCTGCCGTCGAAGCCGCACGCGCGGGTGAACAGGGTCGCGGATTTGCAGTTGTTGCGTCCGAAGTGCGCAGTCTCGCGCAGCGCTCGGCCGCTGCAGCCAAGGAGATCAAGGTCCTGATCGACGACTCGGTCAACAAGGTCGCCGCGGGCAGTCTCCAGGTGGAGGAAGCCGGCAAGACGATGCAGGAGATCGTCGCCAGCGTTCGCCGTGTGACCGACATCATGGGAGAGATCTCGTCTGCCAGCCAGGAACAGACCCAAGGGATCGACCAGATCAACCAGGCCATCACGCAGATGGACCAGGTGACGCAGCAGAACGCCGCGCTCGTTGAAGAAGCGGCTGCAGCGGCAGGGTCGATGCAGGAACAGGCCGGCACTTTGGTCGACGTCGTGGGTGCCTTCAAGCTGAATTCAAGCTCCCACGCCCTTCAAGCGCACTGAACCCGGGTGAGGCGTGCGGCGACGCGCCTAGGGCGTTGCAGTTTGTCCGGCAGGGAACGCGGTACCGGCCGTGTTCGCCACAGTTGCGTCCGGGGTCGCAGCAGCCTTGCACGCAGCGCCGCGGCCGGCGGGGTCTGGCGCCATAGCAATCAGCACGGCGGCCGCGAGGCCGGCCGCCACCCATACGACCCAGAAAGCCCAGGTTTCCCACTTCTCTTTACCCGCGAGAGGCCTGAAATAGCACTCGTACCCGCCAACCGGTCCCAGGAAGTGCCGCTCGATCCGCATGATGTGCTCTGGCGCAAGCTTGTCGAGGTGCCTCATGCCGGCGCCGAAGCGAACGCCGCATATCACGACGAATACCAACGGCAGCCACCAGGCTATGCCGCCGCTGATCTGCGCTTCGCATGGGTGCGTCAGCAGCCATGCTGCGAGCGCCGCCGCGCCGCCGAGTCCGAACTTTTCGATGGACCAGAGTTCCTTGAGGCGCTCAGTGCTTTCCTTGCTGATGCACTCGTATTCCAAAAGCATGAACTCGTCTTGTCTCGGGTCCGATGTCGCCCTTGCCGCCGGCGTGTGCGCCTCGAGCGAGCCGCCTTGCCCAGAATTCGCAATACCGTTCATCGCCGCTCCTTCGGAATGGTCGAGCAATTGCAGGTGGGATCCGCTCAACATCGTGCCACACCAGATCGACGACAGGCGTTACCGCACGCGCTGAAAGCCGACTGCTTCCGCCGCAACCCTGCACCCCGGCGCATGCATCCTAGAAGCCGGACCCCCCCGTAGTCGTCCGTAAGCTGCAGTCATTCGAGTGGCACCCGGTTAAGGGCTGCGCCGGGGGGATGAGCGGTCTTGATGGGGTGTTGGGGCGATGCCGGATGAGTCCGGCATTCGGTCCGTGCCGTAGCCGCCCGGGGTAACAACCAACTTCCCGTCGAGGAAGGACGCCGTCCGGAGGCCCGCTGCTAGGTTTTCCTGGGCCGCCCTTTGGATCGCTTTGCCCATCACGCGAATCACTCCTCGCGACCTGCAATGCTGATGAAGGACTTGGCCATTGAACGTTCCTAGAGTGCTTCCCGCGGGATCCTACCGCGACGATGGTTCGGATTGGAGGCGCGCGAGCACTGAACGGAGCATGCAGGATGGGCACGCTACGCCGCCGGCCGGCGCGCGGCGGAACCTAGAGCAGGGCTCCGCCGCCTCTTCAACGCAAGGGCAAGCCGGCAGACTGGTACCAACCGTGGGCGGCTTTAAGATCGACGAGTCCGCGAATCCCCTGTAGAAGTTGATCAGCTGGGCGCCCTGCAGGGATGCCGGACGATTGCACTCCCCCGTTGTCAGCGTTTACAGCCGCGCGGCGTGACTTCACGCTGCTCATCAGAAGCGTGAACTATGCCAAAGCTCTTCCTCGAACAAAAGGCGCGTTTCTTGGCGACTGACCAGCCCTCGATTGACTGCCGGCTCCGCCACCCCCTGTACTCGAGCCAACGGGGCATCTCTGATGTCTGGGTCACGCTCGCGATGGTCGTCGTGTTTGGCGTGTTCCTGTTTTTCTTCAGGGCTCCTTACCACTACGCCCAACCGCCCATTCAAGCCAACGTCATTGCCGACCTCAGTGACCGAATCGTCTTCGTCGAGGAACGCGCCGATGGAGGTGGCACTTTGGAAATCGTGATTGATCACCCGCCGACCTACATGGCGAACATCCTTGCCGACCTTGCCCAGAGTGCTGTGGTCATCACACGGGGTTTGCAGCAGCACTTTTCCGACCTCAAGGCGCAGAAGGTGAGGTTTGTTGTTCAGCGTCATGCCCGAGGCATCGAAGAGGTAATCCTTCAAGACAGGGTCGTTGCAATTGAGTTCGACCGTGCCTTGCTAATGCGCCAGCAGCTCAGTGACGACTACCCGTTTCAGGAACTCCTGAACCAGTCATCGAATCTCATCCTCGGCACCCCAGAGGATGAAGTCGTCGTTCGCGCGTTCTGCGCAAACAAATTCGCTGTTTCGGCAGCAGCGTTTTGCACCAGGCACGCACGCTAGCCGAGCGTGCTCACCACTCCAATCCAAGTATCAGAAGCATCGGTGTCATCGCCCATGCGAAGCCACCCGCCGCTGGCGACCCGGGGCGTCACCTTGGGCGCAGGTGAAGCATCAAATCGGGAGCCTCGCTGAGGTATCGGGCGTAGCTTCTCAGAGCTTCATCCGCATGCTGCTTCGCGTTGGCGTGTGCAAGGGTCAGCTCATCCAAGCTTGCAGGCGCCCCTCCACGGCGGTGTTGCTTTGCCAATGCCCTTTGCGCTCCGTCCCTTACCGCGCTCGTCGCGCGGACCTTGAGACGCAATGCCTCTCCATCGACAGCCGTAACCTGCGACACGAGATGGAGCGTCGGCTCGCAATGGCTGTTCAGCCGCGCTCGTAGGTCGGAGACCATTTCGGGAGAGGGAGAGAGGTACATGGTTCACGGTTATCGGCCGGTGACTCAAAAGTTTTAGCTCGCCCCCAAGGCGGCACCAGCTGGGCGCCGGGCCGCGGCGGGTGCCGCAGCGACTTCAGAGCAAAGCGTTGGCCAGCAGCAGCAGTGTGGAGTAGACCAAGATGCCGCCGCACAGGTGATGCAGCGCGGCTACTCCCCAGGCCGGCAGAGGCCGAACGGTTTCGGCGCGATCGACTGCGCGCGGACTGCGCCGGCTGCCAAAATCCGTGGGTGGCCCACTGCTCCTGCTCCCACAGCCGTGGGGAGATGGGGTGTTTGCCGAGGATCGGATACAGCTGATGCCCGTGCGTTCTCTTCATTCATATGACCCGCGAATCGTTGCCGCCCATGGCGACGAGCTCGCTTCCGTGATGCTAATGAATGAAGCTCCTGGCCCCGATGAAGCAGATGGCGGCATTCCCCTGCTCGGCCAGCAAGGTGCGAACCTTTATCACGCATTCAGGAAGGCGGAAGTTGCCTGGGTAGCCGCGCACGGAACTTTCGTATGGGCTAAAACGTTGGCGGCGACGGCCGATCGCCTTGCGAAGAAGGCAGCATTTCTAAGCAGTCGAGCGAAACACATCACCTGCACGAACGCGTACGCACAGTGGCCGAAGACCGAAGCCGAGGGGCGAGGATTCATTGCGCCTGCCGCGGTAGACGTCCTGTCGACCGCGAACCTGGCGCGAATGCAGGGTGAGGTACGCGCATCCCACCGGATCCTTCTGCTGTGTGGCGCAAGCGCGTACCTTGCCTGCTGCGGCGAGACATTGATGAGCCCGCAGTCCCGTGAGGGCACCGAGCTGACCGAAACCGAGCTTGCTCGCGTCAACGACCGTTTGGGCTCGGCCTTTGAAGCTGGCTGGTATTTGGGCCATACACGAAGGTGGAACATGCGCCAGGCTGTGATCGGCAATGCTCTGCAACGCGTGGCGGTGCAGGCAGGTTGGACTGCCCCGGCGGGGGCGGCCTAAGCAGGCCAGATCAGAATCGAGCCGGCCAAGCAGATGGGCTAGCCGGGCGAGGATCTCATGCGACCAGGCTGCATGCCGAACCCGTACGCCTTCGACATGTCCAACGCACGTTCGCGTTGCTGGTTCCTCGTGCGCGCAGCGTGCCGGTCGCCCGCCGGTAGACCACCAGCACCAGCGAACAGGAGCAATTTGACACCGGTCACGGTGTATGTAGCTCCACGCAGCTCAGCGCCCCTTGCCGGTCCGCTCGATCGCGCCGACAGGGCTGGCCGATCTCGTATTCTCAGGAGCCTCTCTCATTGAGGGTGACGTGGTCAGGTGAGACCTGCTCATGCAGCCACAGATTCCGGCTCCGGCTGAATCACCGTATCGCCGTAGGCCATCTTCACCCGCACGCGCATCCCGGCGACCAGCATGTCCACGTCCCAGGCGGATACGACGCCGCTCGCGTGCCCGACGCCGTATATACGGCGAATCGCCTCGTCGGGCATGTCGCCGAGCGCCTGCCACCGTGGCGGTGTCTGGCCCCTCGAGGGTCGCATCAGGCCGATCCAGTTGCGCCGCACGATCTCACCGCCGAGCAGCATATCGCTCGAGGGTGCGTACGGCGCGCCGTCGAGCATGCACAGACGGCCGTTCGAGCCGACGAGGATTGCCAGTGTATTCAGCAGCTCGTCATCGCGCCGCTCAGCCTTCGCCACCCAGTAGTCGAGGTCCGGTCCGCTCAAGTCATCGACCGGCATTTCGCCGGCCTTCATCGGTTTGGCCATTACGCTTCCTTTGCAATCAACAAGCCCAGCGCCTGCGCCCTGGCCAGGGCGGCCTTACGGGTTTCGCATCCAGAAATCCTGCTGCTCTGCAACATAGATCGCGAAGGGCGGACTATCGTCGCTTTCGGTTTGACGTGCGATGCCTACCATCACTCCGTCTCGAAGGTAACGCTCCAGCTGCACCCGGGTGGCAGCATGCGGAACTGATGCGATGTGGGCCGTTGTGTTGGTGAGAGGGTGATCATGGCGTCTCGCTTGAAGATTTCAAAGCCAGTGCGGCATTCACGCGCTGGGCGTGGAATCCCGCATGCGTGGGGCGCTTCGCGGAGGCATGGCAGTACTCGCCGACGCCGCAGCCGCAGAGCGGGCAGTCGATCCCGGCTATATCGATCAGCCCGAGGCCCAGATCTCGCCACGATGGCGTCGGAGTCACGACCAGCACCTGCGCACGCTGTTGGAACGCCCACCAGGTGCAAGGGTGCATTCGTCGCGTGCCGCCCTCCCACTGCTTCCAGGCGATCTCCTCGTACCAGATCAGCGCGGCCGCCTCACGCTGCGTGAGGCCTGCGGCCGCTCGGGCGGCCTTGATCTCTTCCGGTGCTGGATTGCCTTCTTGTACCGGTCTGGCTCGGGTCGGATGGTTGGTCATTTTTTAGGTCCGTGCCTGGGCGGCGGAGTTTTGATTGTTCATGTCCCGGCGTCGAGGTGGATGCGCGCGTCTATTGCTACACGGAGCGGGCCGAGATCACTTCGCGCCCAGTTTGGCTCTGGCATGGTGCCATTCTTCAGCGGCGATCAGCAGCGGCGCCCACTTCAAGTATTCGGCGCGCGTTCGCGGGTCGGCGAAGAACTGACGGAAGTCCCCGGGCGTGTAGGCGTCGACGTGGAACAGCTCGGTGGCGGGCACAGTGATCGAACACGCGACCGACTGTTCCCAGTACCGGTCACCGCTGCGCTTTTCGCGCTCCCATTCGAACGTCGCCTTGCCCGTGCGCGTCCATTTCTTCACCCGCGCGAGGTAGCCAGGCCCGGGATTGCCGTAGGGGCGGTAGCGCTCGGGGCGGTGGTCACTTCGCTCATGAGGCGAGCGATCCCGGCGCGCGCTCTCCTTCGTGCCCTCATTACGTTCCCAGACGTCGTCCTGGCCGACGGTCGTTGAACCCTCGCGGAGCGATGCGTTGCAGCGCGCGCGGTAGGCCTCGAAGTCGGGCGGCTCACCGTAGTGCAGCACGCTGGTGCCGTCGTAGACCAACTTCACCGCGGCGTCGAACCCTTCTGCTGTCCAAGTTCTCGCGGGCGGGTGCGGGTGCAGGGTCATCGAACGGTCGAACAGCCCCTGGATGATGAGGGCGACGCGGTTGTATTCCTTGATCTGTTTCTCGATCTCGTTGGTGGCATCGTCGAAATAGACGGACGTCGCGTTGAACGGGTGCCAATCGTCTAAGCGGTAGCTACCGAAATCGTGGTCGCTGCGCCAGTAGGGGTTGCGGTCAGCGTCCGGCCGCGCCTTCTCCCACTCTTCGGATTTGCGCACCCGCTCGGCTTCCGCGTCGCGACGCTGTTCGTACTCCGCCACGGTGATGAACTGTTGAACCCGCCCGCAGAAGAGCTTCATCATCTTGGGCTCGCTCGGATTGAATGTGGTCGGGTCAGGAAAAATCAGTGCGCCGAAGTCCACGGCCGTCGTGATTCGCCAGAGCTGCTCGCCGTTGCGGATGTAGAGGAACGTCGCCTTGTCGAGCTCGCGCTCTTCCATGTGCACGAGCAGCGTGCGGATCCTGCCGTCCCATTGCCGTTCCTTTTCGCTGCGCCGCACGCGCATCGCGACCAGCGTGCGCGGGAATGGCAGGATCCGGTCCCGGTTCTCCGGCTCGGCGAGCCAGGTGTCGAATGCGCCGATGTCCTTGAACTCCATCCCGCCGACGCGGTAGTTCGCCAGGCATTCCTCGTCCATGTAAGCCATGCGCTGCATGACGTGGAGCTTGTCGGACATGTCGGCCGGCGGACCGTCCTTGATCCGGGCCGCATCCTCGGTCAGGCCGGCGTACAGGCTCACGCTGAAGATGCGATCGTCGATGTCCGCCACGATCTCGGCCTGATCCTTCAGCTGCGCGAGCGTCGACATCACCGGAGCCTTCATCCATTTGGCGAGGTTGCCGTGCGCGACCCCAACTTCCTTGAAGAGCGCGG
Source organism: Variovorax restrictus (assembly GCF_051216715.1). Classification (NCBI taxonomy): domain Bacteria; kingdom Pseudomonadati; phylum Pseudomonadota; class Betaproteobacteria; order Burkholderiales; family Comamonadaceae; genus Variovorax; species Variovorax restrictus. The sequence goes on along the minus strand of NZ_JBPJZH010000006.1, from coordinate 8,743 downwards.
GCAGTGTTTCTTCCTTGGCGACCGTGAGCGCCTGGCTGTAGGCGTTAGGGTCAGCTTGCGACGACAGCACCATCAGCGCGCCGCCGGCGGCCTCGCCTTGCGCGGCTGGCGCGCCAAGCTTGTCCTGGGGTGTCATGCCGAGCGACCGGGTGACACGCTCGATGTCGGCGAGCAGCCGGACCGATTCGGCCTGCCAGTGCCCGATGCGTGCGCGGATGACCTCGTCGGCCTTCGGCTCGTGGCGCAAGCGGTCGACGAACTCGTCGAAATGGATCCGTTCCGAGCTGTAGCCGCGGTCCGTGTGGGGCGAGTGGACCTCGACGAAGTTCGAGCCGACCTTCATGGCGCAGCCGAGCCAATCGGGCTTCGGCTTGCCGGCGTAGTCGGTGTTCTTGAGCACCCAGTACCAGCGCCCAAGCACGGGGCCATCGCCCTCCCCCTGAATTCGGCTGATCCGGTCGTCGTCCGAACCTGGGTCGATGATGGTGATCACGTCGTTCATGGGTAGGTCCTTGCCAGGTCACCGAAGGGTTTTTCGACCGCGGCGGCCGCGATTAGGTGCGCTCCGGTGATAACGCGCGTGGACTCGTTGGGCGCCTTCCAGCGGAGCGGCGTGTGCAGGCGGTCAGTCGGCTGATTCACTGGCGGACCCCTTCCCGTTGTAGCCAAGCACGCCCTGCCCGCCCGCAATCGCAAGTGCAATGCGATCAGGGTCACCCAGGAACGCGTCGAGCTTGCGCGACAGCGCGCACATGCCGAGCATCATGTTCACGAAGAATTCGGCAGCCTCGTCGCTATAGGGCATGGCAGGCGTCGCCTCGGTCGGGACGAAATCGCCTAGCCCGGCAAAGCCGTTGAGGCGGCCCAGGGGGCCGGTGTCGTGGTGCGCTTCCTCCGGCCGGAGGAACTCGACCTTGACATATGACGGCCGTGTGTACGTCACTCGGTCGAAGGCGCGTGCCACGAAGGCAATGCGGTAGCGACTGTCCTGCTTGTTTGAACCGTCAAGCGTGCCCCGCCACTTGCCGGTCGGATAGTGGCCGAAGGAGCCGTTCGGGTGGAGCGATCCATCTGCGTTCTCGAAGATCGCGATCGCACTGTCGTGTGCGTAGCAGATCACCCGGTCGCGGCTGACGTCAACAGCGAGGAATTCCTCGACGACGGCCCGCAGAAATGCTTCACATGCGACGAGCGTGCTGGCTTCCGCGCGCCAATTCACACGCGCCTTGGTGACGCGCACTGCGCCGGGTTCGTTGCGACGATCCAGGGCCAGCTTCTGTGCTAGCGGCACGAGGTCTTCAGGAATGTGGACGCCGAAGACGCCGTCATTGCCGACGCTGCACTCGCCCTTGAAGGCGTAGGACTCGCCTGCCTTGTTCTTGCGCGTGAATGCGACTGGGTTGATCTTCGCCATGTCAGACGCGCGCCTCATCGAGCTTTGACAGGGCCTCATCGAGGGCCTCGATGACATCGTCAAACGCGGTGTCTGCGGAATCCAGGGCTTCGACGGCTGCATCTGCCTTCTGGCCCTTATCGCCTTCCGCGATGGAGTCGGGCATGTTGTCCCGGTACTCCTGCTCTTCCGACTGGACCGTGGAAATGTCGCCTCGGATGGACTCGGCCTCGTTGCGAAGCGCATCGATCCGCGCGCGGATGGCATCGATTTCCTTGCGACGCGTGTCGTTCATGCTGCGTCCACCGCATCGAGCTGCGCCGCGGCGTCCGCCGGCGTCGCGCCTGCCGTGTACAGCCGGTCGACCAGGTCGGCCTGCGCGCCCAGGATGCCGGAGGCGTCGCTGTGAAAGCGATCGAATGATCGCTCTAGAGCCGCATAAAGTCTCATCAATTGGACCAGTGAGAAACCTGTGTACCCCCGCTTGTACCCCCTTGGGATAATCGCTTGTTCTTCTAACGGGTTCGAGTCTGTGCAGAAGCGGCAGTTTCTGGACGTTCGACCTGCCGTCCCGCCGAAATCCACTTGGAACCACGCCTCTCTCGCTAACTAGAGCCTTGTCGTGTTCGACCAAGAGCGGCGTCGCAACGCTTCCACATCAGTCCTAGGCTCAGGGCCTATCTGAGTGCCGCTTAGCAGCGATTTCGGCTGTCCATCGTTCGTCAACTCGCACAAGCCAAAAACCGGCGACTGCCCGGACCGGGATCGAGAACAGCATCGAGAACAGCAAAGACTCGTACCCGGCCATAAGCCCTTCGGCCATGCGCAGCGCAAAACCCAAAAGCGCCGGGAACGCGATACATGCCGACAACAGCTTCAATGCGTTCCGAATGCCATAGCGCCACCACCACAGCGGCAGCCCGTAGCAATACAACGCTGCGAACAGCCCTCCCCAAAGCAGCCTTAGCCACGGGCGCTTCACACCTTTCAACTTCGCCCTAAAACGAACTGAAGAAGGGCAAAAAGGAAGAAGCTTGCCGTCGCAATGACAAGTTGAAGCCCAAGCATTACTGAATCAGATTTTCCGTTGACGCTTGGCGCGTGGGGCCGCGCGCAGCGTAGCCATCGCCGTCACTTCTTCTTGCGCAGACTAGCGATTGATCCCACGAGGGCGCCGACTACGGCACCGGCCATGGGCCCCACCAGCGGGATCGGAACGGCGAGTACAGCGCCTATCGCAGCCCCCGTGGCAGCGTCCTTAGCAAGGTCGGAAGATGCCACCTCTGCCGTCACTGCCTTGACCGCTGCAGCAGTTTTTTCAGTCGCGATTTTGACGTCGGCCTGGTCGAGTTGCCCATCGCCATTTTGATCGAGTAAAGTCCGTCCGACCGTCGACGCCGTACGGGCAGCACTGGCACCGACCGCTCCTGCAACACCACCCGCCGCGCGCACAGCCCTGCCTGCCGCATGCGCCGCATCGCCGACCCCCACCATCGTAGACTTCAGCCCGCTCTGCACGTTAGACGCTACAGCGCGCGCAGCATCACTTGAGCTGTTTGAAGCAGCCACAGCTAGGGACCTGCCAGCTTCGCCGGCCGCTACAACTTTGGTCCCAACGCCCCTGGCAACGTCGCCAGCGGTGTCCGCCAGACGCTTGAAGTGCATTTTCATGATTAATTCCCCGAGCGAGAGGATAGCGGCTCACGTTGTGCCGGAAGGAAAATTTGCGCGTCTGATGCGGTGCCAAAACATCAAGACGGGGCGCCCCACCCGGCGCCCCGGTTTCCAGACGCGCAGGCCACGGTAAGCTTTCGTGCAGATGCAGCGAACGCGACCGCCTATATCGGCACGATGGGCACGATGGGCACGATCGGCACGATCGGCAGAAGACTAACTACGGGCAGGATCGCCCTGCTTGCATGTACCTCGCGAGATCCGTGCTCTGCGCCCGCGAGGATCCGCACGGCGTTTGCGCCTCGCGATCGAATGCACCTTTATATCGCCTGCTCCAAGCCGCCCCAGCCGCCACCGACCGAAGTTCAATCAGCACCACTGCCTTATGATTCATCATGCATAGCTGTACGCGATCCATATGACAGCGGGCCCATCATCAACTTACCACCCGCGCACTGACAACTCGGGACGCCGAGTTCTTATTAGGAGCCCCCATCTGGCTTCACCGGCCGCGGCGTGGACGGATGCACAAGCCGAAGCGCGCGCGATCCCGGGCTTGGCCGTCGGAGGAATTCTCCACGGGTTGCCTTTCTCGTCTTGGATGATCTCTCCGACTGACGACGCCGGCTGGGAGGCCCTCGCATCGCTGGTGCCCTTTGCGGAACCATCGTTCGACTGCCCGGTGGGACTAAGGCCAGCCGCCGGAGCAGTTGTCATTGAAAGTGATGGCCGCATCTGGTGCGTTGCACCCACCAACGGCTTCGGAGGACATGAATTTACTTTTCCGAAAGGAAGAACGGATGGTCGCAGCCTCGCCGCGACGGCGATCATCGAAGTCTTCGAGGAAACTGGGCTTAAGGTTCGACTGCGTTCGTATCTCTGTGATGTCCCACGGAGCATGACCTACACGCGCTTCTACATCGCAGAGCGCTTGGCTGGATGCCCCGGAGACGCCGGATGGGAGACACAGGCCGTCGTGCTCACGACGCCACACCATCTCTACGGACTGCTCACACACCCCGGGGACCAGCGTGTGCTTAAGCACCTTTGAGCATTGAGGCGCGATTCCTGCATCGCGGGAAAGGTTCGAGGTCGACATCGTCTGCGGGAGTTCGCACACGGCGGTCCGATCACTTCAGAGTTACTCAACGTTGTTTTCGCGCGAACGCTTCCTGCGGCAAGGAGCGCGGCGCCAACCCGGCCTCAGTTAACTCATGCTTTAACGCGAACAAGCAGACGAACCAAATGCGAGTGCACAGAACGGAGAAGCTAATCAGTTCGCCCTTTAACGGCCGCAGCTTACGCATCAGAGTTGTCTAAGGCCTGCCGATTGCGCACGTAAACGTCGTCAAGGCTAGTGAGCACCCATCGAACCCGCTCAAGCGATTCAAGCTCGGCGCAGAGGGCCATCAACCAGCGGGCCCGGCAGTCAGCAAGTCGCCGCTTCTCACCCGGTCCGGCTATATGCATCGATGCCGCGGCGGCACCGTTTGTCACAACGGTGCTGATGCCTTTGTCGCGGGCCCATGCGAGTGCATGCAGCAGACTTTCCATGAGAAGTGCGGGCGACGCATGGCCCTGAGCGTGAACGAACATGATCCAGTGGCCGCCAACCTGCTGCGGTTCCTCATACATCTCGAAGGGATCGTTGACGCTGGCAAAGGGCCCCAAATCCTGAGCGAACTTTATCCAACTGGCGCCCATGGAATTGAAGCCTTTGTGTCCGAACACAACCACTAGTCGAGTAGAAGGCCCGCTGACATGGTCAAAAACGTTTCCTTGCAGTAGCTCGGGCATTCGGATTCCACCTAAAGTTTGATTTGTCCCTGCGCGCGAGCGCTCTAGTCTCGCATGCAACTGGCGACTGCCGCGTGTGAGAGCATCTGCCTGCTTCGCGTAGACGGGTGGGCGTGACAAAAGTCGAGCCGAGTCAAGTATGCAATATGAGCACGGAGACACGCAATCGAAGCTTCTGCGACTGTAATGAAAACGCATGCACAGGCTCAGACATAGAAAGCAAGCAAAACAGGTGCCGAGCTCAAATTTGGAGTAGAACGGACCGTCGATGCGAACATGCCTCCCCCTGATTAACCTATGCTTGCATACATCTACGCATAAATAAGGCCGCACGACCGTGCAGAACTTTTCTCCTGCTTGGATCTTTTGGGGCGTCATCGCAGGCACGTTCTGTTTTCTTGCCGTCTACCTCATTTGCGACAAGCGCCGGGTGGACCGTATCAATATTACTCAGCCAGACGGACGCCAGAATGGTTCATTCCCCATTCGCCCATCGCCACCCTCGATCTCCCTGGGCAAGCTGCGGCAGGTGCAGGCCCGGGAGCAGGAAGCCTGGGCACCCTCCCGGAAAAGCCTCGAAGGTGAACGCCTGGTGCAGACGCGCTTCGACTACTCGACGACTTCCTTGGAGGACCTCATCTCCCAGATGAGCAGCGCGGAGCGCGGCAATCTTGGAAAGGTACTCAACGTCGACACAGTGGGGGGCGCCGGTAGCATCGCCACGGCCCTCCGCAAGGCGGGCACCCACAGCGCTCGAAACGTGCTCGGAGGCGCGCCGTTACCCTACAGGCAGGTTGCCCAAGATGCCGCCGAGAAGATCGGCGTCGTAGGTCTTACTGTCGCCACGCCGGTTGCCGAGGTGGAACGACTTGCGATTGAAGCGGTACTCACTGCCAGGTTGAACAGCGCATCGCCGGAAGAGCGCGCCAAACTCATCGCGGTCCTGGGCGGCCCTGTCAGAGGTGCAGGCATCGTAACGGCGGCGGGAGGTATCGTGGTGGCCAACCTCAGCGGGTTTGCCCTGTACACCGGAGCGTCGACCGCACTCGCCGCCGCGGCGGGCGCATTTGGCGTCACGCTGCCCTTTGCCGTATACACCAGTATGAGCAGCACCATGGCCGCCCTGATCGGCCCCGTCGGGTGGGCCGGACTCGCGGTCTTCGGTATCGCGAAGCTTGGCGCGACGAACTTCAAGAAGACGATTCCCTCGATGCTGGCGGTGGCTGCCGCTCGAGCCCGGCTTATTGAAGCGCAGCGAGAAGCCTTAAGTAGGATCGATGCGGAATTGGGGATGAGCGACGCGCAGGCGCAGCGACTGGAGCGGATGGCTCGATTCCTCCGCGGGTACGCTGGCAAGACCGACGACAGCCAGATCCCGATCGCCAACGTGCCGCTGTGAGCTCCTGGCCCCCGAGGGTTGGCGCTTGGCGCCCTGCCCGACCCTATAGCCACGCGTCACGAAGGTTGGCGGGTGCGGCCTCAAAGATGTTAGGTGGCGCTACCTTAAGCGGCTTCATCGCCTCTGAAGTAATTCCGGCGTGACGTCGATCGGGACCGGCCATTTCGATCGAAAGATCGGCTTCGTGCTCGTCGTGCCCTAAAAAAGGCGGTGGCTTTGCAGCGGTTGCGGCCTGTCGCCTGCGGCCAGCGTACTCACGGTTAGCGCTATCAAGCCGACCTTCAGTTTAATGGCCTGCGCTGGTCCGAGTGGCAGCTATAGGACGGCCGACTCAGCCGACACCGGACGTGGGTCATACCCGCCGGCAGTTGGCAAGTGCCTGCTGTTCCCCTCGCCGAACTTATCCTGCCGACCCGTTACGACCGCCGCCCCCAGCTCGACCATCGGGAAGCGGTGAACCGGCGCGGCAAGCCGGTTGCTGGTGCTGAACGGTGCCCCTGCTCTACTCGAAATAGGTGCCGCTCCTGGAATGCGGGGCCCCACGTTCCTGGCCAGGGAAGAATGGCAATTCGCTCGAGCAACGCTAGCTCACGGAGAGCTCAGAATGAGATGGTATTCGAAGCGCTCATTGCGCGCTTGATGCTCCACAAGCTGCCGTCTCGTCTCGCGGTCAATCGTGAGCATGACACAGCTCTTCCAACTCGCGACGGCATTGGCATCCTCGGGCTCCAGTGCGTCCGCCAACTGACCCAACAAGGGTGATCGCCGCCCGATGCTCTATGTGACTTATCGTCCGAGTTCCGCCGCGCCCTACGCGCGGGTGCATCGGACTGATGCGATTCAACTTCACCGGTACGACTCGTACGTTTTTGAATCGCCCCGGTTTTTGAGGAGGCTCAACACTCTGAGAGGATTGAGCCATGAAGAAGTCGAACAAGTTCTCACCCGAGGTCCGTGAATGGGCCGTGAGGATGGTGCAAGAGCACCGAGGGGAGTACCCGTCGTTGTGGGCAGCCATCGAATCGATCGCACCGAAGATCGGCTGCGTGCCGCAGACGCTGCATGAATGGGTCAAGCGTGTCGAAGTCGATAGCGGCGTGCGCGAGGGCGTCACAACCAGCGAGGCCCAGCGGATGAAGGAACTGGAGCGCGAGAACAAGGAACTGCGTCGGGCCAACGAGATCCTGAAGCTGGCCAGCGCGTTCTTCGCCCAGGCGGAGCTCGTCCGCCGACTCAAGTCCTGAGGGACTTCATCGACAAGCATCGCGATACCTTCGGGGTCGAGCCGCTCTGCAAGGTCTTGCAGGTCGCCCCGTCAGCGTATCGACGCCATGCAGCGCTGCTGCGGGAGCCCCACAAACGCTGTGCCCGAGCCCATCGGGACGAGGTGCTGGCGCAGCAGATTCAACGTGTCTGGCAGGCCAACATGCAGGTCTACGGTGCCGACAAGGTGTGGCGGCAACTGGCACGCGAAGGTGTGGCCGTCGCCCGCTGCACGGTCGAGCGATTGATGCGTAAGCTGGGGCTGCGCGGCGTGATGCGTGGCAAGGTCGTGCGAACCACGGTCGGTGATGCCAAGGCCGCGTGCCCGATGGACCGGGTCAACCGGCAGTTCAGGGCGCAGCAACCGAACCAACTGTGGATCAGCGACTTCACGTACGTCTCGACCTGGCAGGGCTGGTTGTACGTGGCCTTCGTCATCGACGTGCTCGCCCGTCGCATCGTGGGCTGGCGCGTGAGCAGTTCAATGCGAACGGATTTCGTGCTCGATGCGCTGGAGCAAGCCCTGTATGCCCGGCAACCCGAGCGCGACGGGGGCCTGATATGCCACAGCGACAGAGGGTCGCAATACGTCAGCATCCGGTACTCCGAACGGCTGGCCGAAGCCGGCATCGAGCCTTCGGTGGGCAGCAAGGGCGACAGCTATGACAACGCCTTGGCCGAGACCATCAACGGGCTCTACAAGGCCGAACTCATCCATCGCCGAGCACCTTGGAAAACAAAGGAAGCCGTGGAGTTCGCGACGCTCGAATGGGTATCCTGGTTCAACCACCATCGCCTGCTCGAACCCATCGGGTACATCCCGCCGGCAGAAGCCGAGGCAAACTACTACCGGCAACTCGCCGCTCAGGCCACCGCGGTGGCGGTCTGACTTAAACCAACCGGCCTCCTTGAAAGCCGGGGCGATTCACAAGTGAAAGCTTAGGCCGGGCTGGTGTCACTCCATCAGGTTTGGTCTCTGCCACGCCAGGCCTTGCCAGCTCGACGGCATCCCCTAAGCAGATTCCACGCGTGTCGTTAAGAACGCCTCGCCGAACGCGTATGCGGAAAGTAGCCGGCGTCCGATGCAGACTAGCCGATGACTAGCAGGGTGCTGAAATACCTCTCCCAGTCGGCGCGCGACAGCCCTCAAGCGTTGGAAGTTGACACCACCGACAGTTGCAACCCAAGACCCCAGACGATGCGCGGAGCCGATACCT
>NZ_JBPJZH010000005.1:0-180435 GCF_051216715.1 Variovorax restrictus | reverse complement strand
GGACCACCTGTTCGTGCTGACGATGACGGCGTACAACTTGACGCGCATGCGCTCGTTGGGGCAAATCCGTCCGCAGCAGTTCTGAGGCAGTCAGAGACTCGCAAAACACCTCAAATCTGCGCAAAGCGACTCCCGAAAGCGCTGCTGACTGCACCATGTGAAAAGTGAGTCTTCGACGAAGAGGAAGACTCGCTTTGGAGGGGAGTATTTCCGCATCCTGCTAGGCCCACACCGTCGTAGTCCAGTTGGGCTCGAGGGAAGTTGCCGTCTGCACGGGAGAAGCAGCGAATTTGACCACTTCGTCGCCAACAAGAATCACCCTGGCAACTCCGCGCGGCACCTGTGGCGCGATGCTCCACGATAGCAAACCTTAAGACGATAGTGCTCGATGTCACCGGGTCGGGTGCTCGTCAGAAGCGACTCGCTGAACGCGCACTACCGTCCGAAACCTGAGCCAATGCAGCTTTTCGGACCAGCCGCAGACGTTCGCCTGCTAAAGGGCTGTACTCGACCGGCGCCCGGTTGCAAAACAAAACCAGCATCCAGTTTCCGTCGTCCTGACGGTCACGATCGGATGGAAAATCCCCGTAGTGCCCCAGCTGAGTTTCTTGGTCACCCGCCCAGGGCTTGTTCTCCACGGAAGACGCCGTGCGAGATTTTTAAGTGTGATGCTGATTTGCCGTGGCTCGATGGTGGCGTGTTCTAGGTGGACATGGCACGACTCTGAGGAACGTTCCAGTGAGCGATTTCGGGCCTTTCCAGAAAAGTGTCCAAGAAGAGGCACTAGCACCATGCTGCCAGACTCACCTGTCTCACCTGTCTCACCTGTCTCACCTGTCTCACCTGTCTCACCTGTCTCACCTGTCTCACCTGTCTCCCCCTGCCGTGTCCCGATGTTCGACCAAATGGATCAGCCGCCTATACGGCTGAGGGCTGGAAGACCCGCCGCGGCGTTGGCGATCCAGTGGCAATCCTCCATGCCGGCACTGGCGTCAGGATCGGGGTTAATAACCCAGATCTTGCAGCCCTGTTGCCTCGCAGCGGATGGCAGTGAGGCGGCCGGATGAACGGTGGCTGAAGTGCCGACGACAAGCATTAGGTCCGCGCGGACTACCATGTGCATGGCCTGCAGCCACTCCCGTTCCGGCAGGCCTTCGCCAAACCAAACGACGCCAGGACGGATCAGTCCGCCGCAGTGCTGGCAACGCGGCGGCGGCAGATGCCCGTCTGCCGCCGCCGTTGCGGAATCGGACCGGCCTGGATCTGCGCCTCCACCGGAAGTCGTGTGCCAGGGGCGGCTGCATGCAGAACAACGTGGCTCAAACAGGCTCCCGTGCAGATGAACCACCTGTCCAGATCCGGCTCGCTCGTGCAGATCGTCGACGTTCTGGGTGATCACTGCGAAATCCTCGAGCCAGGGCCAACGCGCCATCTGAGCCAGCGCTAGGTGGCCCGCGTTAGGTTGCGCCAGGAGCGCAGCGCGTCTGCGTGACTCATACCAAGCCCAGACCAGCGCGGGATCATCCCTGAATCCCGCCGTCGTGGCCAAACGGGCGGCATCAAAGCGGGCCCAGAGTCCTTGCTGCGCGTGACGAAAAGTTGGGATGCCGCTTTCGGCGGAGACCCCGGCACCCGTCAGAACGACGATCCGTTGCGCGGACCTCAGCTGGCCAGCGAGCAGCGGTGGAACTGAAGATTGGTCGAAGTAAGTCATTTTTAGACGAATCCCATGCTGCGCCTGTCGGCTTGTGGCTTAGCCGCGTGTTCAGACTCCAGTTCGTCGAGCCAGACCGCGGCTGTCTGCTCGGTGGCCAGTGCTGCTAACCGCCTAGACACGTTGGCGAAATCGCCAGGCGTGAGCTGGTCTAGTCGCTGCAGTTTTGCCACGTGCTGCGACCCGAGTACGCACGGCTCAGTTTCGTCAAGGACGGAGGTCGAGGCAAGACAGGCGATGAGAAGATCCTGCCGCTGATGCAGGTCGAGCGGCAGGAGGGTCAGCCGGAACGTGAACCGCCGCGACAGCGCGCTGTCGAACGAGACCGAATGATTTGTGGCGCAGACAAATACACCCTCAAAAGCCTCGAGGCGTCTCAGGAATTCGGCGGTCACAGCACGGTCCGCGCGGTGACTGCTGTGGCCTCGCTCCCCCAGCAGCGTCTCTGCCTCATCCAGGAACAGGACTTCCGCCGATGGATCGCATTCCGTGAACATCCGGCCTACGTTTCGCTCGCTCTCCCCGTACCACATCGAATTGATGTCGGCCGCGGTGCGATAAACCACCTCACGACCGAGTCTGCTGGCGATCTGCCCCGCAAGCTGTGTCTTGCCCGTGCCGGGAGCTCCCGCCAGCAGCACGGTCCCGCGGCCTGTCCTGCGCAGGCCCTCGATCAACTGCTGGCTGCCGACGTTGCCCTCGATGCGCAGAAACCGCGGGTCGAACCGCAGCGCGCCTTCCGCAAGAGGCAATGCAAAGACGCCCCCCATGGCGCGCATGTGATCTGACAGCACCAGCTCCGCGGTCCCGCCCACCTGATCCCCGCGAACCGCGCTGAGGGTGACAACACGCGCCGCCGACGCAATCAGCGCGGGCGAAAGGCTGGCATTCGAGGCCACCCTGTCGATCAGTGCAGATGGGATGCCAAGCGGCGCAAGATGCGACTCGGCAATCCGCCGACGCATCGCGCGAGGCGGCACCGGGAACTCCATGCAGTAGGTGAAGCGCCGCAAATAGGCCGGGTCGATATGGCCGATCTGGTTGCTGATCCAGATCACAGGCACGCGGTTGTTCTCGAGCACCTGATTCATCCACGACTTGCTGTCTTCTCGGCCGCCGAGCGCACGCCGCAGCGGATTGCCATAGTCAGTCTGGAAGATATCTTCGGCCTCGTCGAGCACGAGCACGCTGTTCGCCGGCGCAAACCTGCTGCCAAGCTGGAGACTGCCCAGCCGCTCCGCGCGGCTGGCCGGCATCCGTTCTTCATCGCAATCCTCGACCAGGAAGCCCGATGCGCCCAAGTCGTGCACGAGCCTTCGCACGTACTCGGTCTTGCCTGTTCCCGGCGCGCCGTAGAACAGAAGATTGACGCCGCGAAGCCCGCTTTGCAGTGCACCGCGCAGCAGTGCGCCCACCACCGCCGTCCGGCTCTCTAGATGTGGCCACTCCAGCTCCGGCAAAGATGCGGAAACCGAGAGGGGCTTAAGCACATGCAATGCCATCGCCTCGGCACTGCGGAACTTCATCGATAGCAACTGCGAGCCGACGCGAGTCAACCTCAGTTGGTCTTCCAGATCGGCATCCACGCTGTCTCGCTCGCGCATCAGCCCGGCACGGGACAGCCGGCCACTCACCGATACCGCTTGGTCCAGTTGGTGCTCGTCCGCGATGAGCAGCCCGGCGCTCAGTGCCTGGATGCGGCGGGCGCGACGGCGCACATGGCTGAACAGGTGGCGGTCGATGGTGCCGGCCTCGAGATCGGCGCACAGTGCGAGCACGCGCCGTTCCGCCTCGTCCAGGCCGAGCATGTCGCCCAGCCGCACCCCGTTGGCGTCGCGCGCGAGTGCGTGGCGGCTCACGTGGCGTTCCAGCCGGGCCTCGACCGCGTCATACAGGGCGCGGAAGGCCGGGCGGTCGCACAGGAGGCTTTCGCCGAGCAGAAGGAGCGCAGCCGGATCGGGTGGTGCCACTGGAAGCGCACCGCGCAGCGCGAGCAGCTCAGACAGCCAAGACGGGAGCTGGTCGCCGTCCTCCGGTTGTGCAGCCAGCGGTGTCTGTCGGCGGCGCCGCCCTCCCATGGAAGGCAGTGCCAGATGGCGCGACTGACCAAGCGCTTTCTGCAGGGCCAAGCGCTCGAGCCTGATGACCGGCCAGAACGGCCTGGCGATGTCGTCGAAGCTGTGGCTGTCGATTCCGAGCGGCACCGCGCGGAAGATGCGAAGAAGCACGAGGCACACCCGGCTGTTGGACACGCTGACGGAATCGGCGCCCAGCGGCGCCCACAAACTCAGCATCCTTGCCATCGGGAACCTTTCACTTGCGTTGGGAAGGTCACAGTGTCGGCAGCAACACGACGAGATATGTCGTTGGTCACGCTTTGCCGTGCTTTTTTTCCGACCACCTCCGCCGGCGCCTGCTGTTCTCTATACATTGCCCTCAATGGCCGAACTGCACCCGGATATCCCCGTCCCGCTTGATCGCATGTTGCCCGACGGACAGCAGCGCGAGTACGACATGCTGCAGCTGCTGGCCGACGGCCTGCCAGCGGCATGGCGGATCTACCATGGCCTGCACTGGTCGAGCCTGCACGAGGGCACGCAGCGATACGGCGAGCTGGACATCGTGGCGCTGGCCCCCTCTGGTCATCTGGCGATACTGGAGGTCAAGGCCGGCCCGGTGGACATCACACCGGACGGTGTTTTCAAGCACTACCGCGGCGAGGTCAAGAACGTCACGCGGCAGGTGAACGCCCAGGTGCACGCCATGATCGGCCGCCTCCGTTCGGAAGGCCTGGGCGACGTGCAGGTCTGCCACTTCCTGTTGCTGCCGGATTTCCGGGTGGCCCAGGGCACCGTCGCTTTCCCGCGCGAGCGAGTCATCGATGCAGGGGAACTGGGCCGACTGCCGCAGCGACTCATAGACGCCACCACCCATGCGTTGCCTAGTCCAGACCTAGAGCGGGTCAGGGACTTCCTCGCCGACCGTTTCCGCGTGGCACACGACCCTTCCGCGAGCATTGCCGACCGGCAGGCAGTTACACACCGCCTCGCATCCGGCCTCGCGACCTGGGTGCCACGCATCGCTTCTCCCACCGGTCTGTATCTGATCGAGGCGACGGCCGGTTCCGGCAAGACGCAACTGGCCCTCGCCCTGCTGCGCAACGCCGCCCTGCAACGGCAGCGCGCGCTTTATGTGTGTTTCAACCGGCCATTGGCGGACCACGTCGCTAAAGTCGCGCCGCCCCTGGCCGAGGTGGCAACGATTCACGAGCTCGCCGTTTCGGCCCTCCGCGCAACCGGGGCAACGCCGGCGTTCGGAAGCGAGCAGTTATTTGAGAGCGCCATGGGTGCGCTTGAGGCCTCTGCGGCTGCGACGAATGCAAATGTCGATCTGCTGGTCATCGACGAATCGCAGGATTTCGAAATGCCGTGGATCCAGTCACTCCTTCCCCGGCTGCGCGCCGGCGGCCGGCTCTATGTCATGGGCGACCCGGACCAGGCGATCTACCGGAAGGATGCATTCGAACTTCCGGACGCGACGCGCATCATGAGCAGCGAGAACTTCCGCAGCCCTCGGCGCGTCGTCCAGACGATCAACACCTTCGGACTGGCCAGCAGGCCGATCGAGGCACGAGGCGTGGAACTGGGCGAGGAGCCGGGCCTGCACGTACACGATGACGATGATGCTGGCGGGCTTGGCGAGACCGCGAGGATCGTTGCATTGGTCCGTCGGAAAGGATTCGCGACCGGCGACATTGCGTTGCTCAGTTTCAGGGGCCGCGAAAGATCCAGATTGCTGGCGTCGACCCAGATCGCAGGCCATTCGCTTCAGCGCTTCACGGGCGCATTCGATGACGCGGGCAATGCGCTCTGGACGGGTGGCGAGCTGCTAGCGGAATCCATCTACCGATTCAAGGGCCGGGCCGCACCCGTGGTCATCCTGTGCGAAATCGACTTCGACGGTCTGGACCCCGCCGTCGCCAGCAAGCTGCTCGTCGGCCTGACCCGGGCGCAGGTCGAGGTCCACCTCGTGATGTCGAAGACTGCCGGGGCTGCACTTACCGCCCGGCTGGCTTGAGACACCGGCCCAACACGCGTACCCTCATGCCAAGACGAACCAAGAATCTCGACACGCTCCTGATGGCGCTGGAATTGCTCAAGCGCATTCCAAGGTCCCGGAAGGTGTCGGCCCCCGAGCTCATGGTCCAGCTGAGGGAGGCCGGGTTCGACCGGGACCTGCGCACCATCCAGCGCCAGCTCGACGAGCTCAGCCAGCACTTTGACATCGATCGCGACGAACGCAGCAAGCCTTATGGCTACAGCTGGAAAAGCAACAGCAAGGGTCTCTCTCTTCCCGGCCTGAACGAGCAGGAGTCGCTGCTGCTCAGCCTGGCCGAGCAGCAGTTGAAGCACCTGCTCCCAGCCAGTCTCATGAAGTCCATGGCATCATTCTTCACGCAGGCACGCTCCCAGCTGCACGTCGACGGGACGGGCAACGCGAGGGACTGGGCTCGGAAGGTACGGGTCGTCAGCACGCGGCAGCGGCTGCTGCCGCCGAAGATGGCCGCTGGAGTGTTCGAGGCCGTCAGCAACGCCCTGTATGCCAACCACTGGCTCAATGTCTCGTACGTCAATGCGGCGGGCAAGGTATCGGATTCCCGTGTGATGCCGCTGGGTCTCGCGCAGCAGGGAGAAAGACTCTTGCTCGTCTGCCGATTCGAAGGCTTCGACGATGAGCGTTCGCTGGCGCTCAACCGCATGAGGCAGGCGGCCGATACAGGCCAGCGCTTCACGCGGCCACCCGGCTTCGATCTCGAGGCATTTGACGACGGCGGCGGCTTCGGCTTCGGCCATGGCAAGAATATCAAGCTGGTCTTCCGCCTGCCCCGCCTCACCGGAGTGCATCTCGTCGAAAGCCCACTGTCGCAGGACCAGACCTACCGGCAGATTGGGGATGTCTACGAGTTTTCGGCGACGGTAGTCGAGTCCGAACAGCTCAAGTGGTGGCTGCGCGGCTTCGGCGCCGATCTCGAACTCCGGAGGCCGGCCAGCCTGCTGAGATGATTTTCGGACGCGACACAGATCGTCGCCACCCTCGCGAAGATCAGGAACATCCCACACCCGGAGCCACACATGATCAAGATCGTCAGCCTCGAAGCGCGCCGCGACTTCACGAACATGAGCTTGACGCCTGAGGGCCACTGGGTACGCCTCACCTTCCTGAACGACCAAGGTGTCCACACCCTCGAGTTGAACGGGCGTTCGCTTCTCCCTCCGGACCCTACTTTGCGTGAGAGCCTGCAGTTCATGCTCTGGGACTACGGGCTGCTCGAGCAGTCCGGCCGCCGTACTGCCCGGCAGCGGGTGGACACTGTCCAGCGGCTGATCGACGAGGACAGCCGAAACCATGTACTCGGTCGCGAATACCTCCACACGGTGGGTGCGCCGGTCCACTGAAAGGCAACGTGCGAGTTCTCTCCAAATCCAAGCTCCTGGCGTTCCGCCAGTGCCCTAAGCGCCTGTGGATGGAAGTCCACCGGCCCGAGCTGCGCGCGGACACGGCCAGCGCCGTGGCGTCGTTCCAGACAGGGCATGCCGTTGGCGACGTGGCGCGCGCGATCTACGACACAGCTGGCGATGGCGTCGAGCTGAAGCTTTCCGAGGTCGGCATGGCCGCATTGCTCGCGGAAACCACCGATCTTCTGGGGCGGCGCTTGCCGATTTTCGAGGCCGGGTTCACGCACACGGACGGGGCGCACCGCGGCGTGCTGGCCCTCGCCGATGTCATGCTGCCATTGCCCGACGGGACCGGGTGGCGGATGGTCGAGGTCAAGTCCAGCACAGAGCTCAAGAGCTACCACCGCGACGATGCGGCCATCCAGGTCCACGTGGCTCTGTCCGCCGGCGTCGACCTCCGCCAGGTGGCGGTGGCCCACATCGACAGCAGCTGGACCTATCCGGGTGGTGGCGACTACCGAGGCCTCCTGGAGGAAGTCGACCTGACCGAGGAGGCGCTGGCGCGCCGCGCCGAGGTTCAGGAGTGGGTCGTTCAGGCCCATGAGATCGTCGCCCTGGACCATGCACCCGCCATCTCGCCCGGTGACCATTGCAACTCCCCTTACACGTGCGGGTTCTGCACGCACTGTGAAAGCGACATGGGCGTGGGCGTTGCACCGGCCGAGTTTCCTATCGACTGGCTGCCCCGGGTGCAAAGCAAGGCGCTGAAAGCCCACATTGCGCAACCGGATGTGCGCGATCTGCGCGATGTCCCGGACGACCTTCTCGGAGAACTGCAGCGCCGGGTCAAGCGCCACACACTGGACGGCAATGTTTACTTCGATCGGGAGGGCGCCGCGGCCGCCCTCGCCCCCCACGCGCTCCCAGCAAATTTCCTGGATTTCGAGACCATTTCCTTTGCTGTTCCGATATGGGCGGGAACAAGGCCCTACCAGCAGGTTCCTTTCCAGTTTTCCTTGCACACGCTGGCCGCGGATGGGAGCGTCTCGCATGTGGAGTTCCTCGACCTCTCGGGCGGTGACCCAAGCCGGGCGCTCGCGAGCGCCATGATCGTTGGCTGCGGAGAAGAAGGCCCCATCTACGTCTACAACCGGGGTTTCGAAGGCGCGAGGATCCGCGAGATGGCAGCACGCTTCCAGGACCTCGAACCGGCGCTGCGGGGCCTGGACAGCCGGCTCGTCGATCTGCTGCCTGTGACCCGGAACCACTACTACCATCCCTCGCAGTGCGGCAGCTGGAGCATCAAGTCCGTACTGCCCGCCATCGCGCCGGAACTCACCTATTCGCAACTGGACGGCGTGCAGGACGGGGGCGGCGCGCAACTGGCGTTTCTGGAAGGGATCGACGTGTGTACAACGCCGGAGCGACGTGTTGCCCTGCGCGAACAGCTACTGCGGTACTGCCATCTGGACACCTGGGCCACGGTGCTGCTCTGGCAGACGCTCAGTGGTCGCCAGACGTACCTGTCGGCTGCCTCGGGTCCTGCGACCCACCGCCCGCCGGCACCGGCGCAACCTAGTTCACCGCTGGCGACAGCGTGATGCCGGCAGAGCCCATGACACCAACCTCTTCCATGATCCCTGACATGTCCTCCCGGTTCGCAGAACTGGCTTCCCAGGGCCACTGGGACCGCGCGCTTCTTGCCCTTGAGCAAGACCCCGCTTCTGTGAATGCGTCTGCGGGACCGGCGCATCACACGCCACTCCAGATGGCTGCCTGCCACGGCGCGCCGATCTATGTGATCGGCGCCTTGCTCAGGCTCGGCGCCGATGCGAACCAGACAGTGGCGGACACTCACCTGACCGCGCAGGACCTTGCTGCTGAAAGGCACCCCGAGAGAGAAGACCTTCGCTATCTCCTCGCACCGCGGCGTCTTTCCATTGCGCAGTTGCTGCGCAGCGTCGCGCGGGAACTCGAAGACCGCTTCGGGCCGTACGACGGCAACCTGTTGATCTGCGACCGCCTGATCGACTGCTTCGAGGGCGACGCCTACATGCAGGGCGAACTGGATCTGGTGCCGCGGCTGGCATCTGCAATCAGGGCCATTGTCGGGATCGATTTGGAAAGCGGATCCCAGGCGCATTGCGGGCCCGGTGAGGACTTCGACATGGAATTCGATTCAGCGTTCTGGTCCGGCGTGTTCATCCCCCGGCTGGTGGATCGCGCCCGCAACTGCACAGTGACACCACTGGCTCCGGAGTGGGCGACCGTCTCCGACCTCTTCGATCCAACACCCAGGCAATGGGGTCTGCGCGGCGACCTTTTCATGTGGCTTGAGATGCGCCAGGTCCTCGCGCACGTCCCTCTGCCGGCGGATCCCGGCGATCTCGGCAGCACCCTGCGCAGGGCCTATGCCGTGATTGCAGGCCAGCCGCCAGGCCCCGAGGATGTCCCCGTGTCACGGTTCGCGCGGGGAGGCATGAGCAGCGGACTGGTCTGCGGGACGCAATGGAATGAACGGCTGTTTCCGCTTCTCTTAGAACGTGCAGCCTGGTTGCACGATGCGGCGGAGTTCCCTGCAGGTGGTCCGTCTGCCCCCGGCTGACAAAATTCCGGATGACAGGCCCGTCCGCCCCAGCCGTCAATCCAGAACGATCGATCGTTCCCATGAGCACATCCCCTAAGCGGAGACAGCTTCCGCCCCCGCCTTTGAAGCCGCCGTTGTGGTGGAGCGCGTTCATGCACTCGCTGGACTGCCACCCGAAAACGGAACTGTGTGCCACGGTGGTAGTGATCAGGCCGGCATGCCTCAGCGAGCATGGGGCGTGGCCTGCCCTGTTTGCTCAGTGGGGCAGGGTCCGCTCGCCGTCGCGCGCGTCCCCGCGACCTATCTGACGCGGCCCCGCACGCGGGTTGGTCGCGACCGTTGCGCCACTCTGACCATCGCAGCGGCCTTGGTCATATCCCCCCTGGAGATGTCCTGCTGGCGCCCGCGATGCTTTTTTTTCCGGGCTCCCGCGCCCAGCATGAGATGGAAGGGCAGTCGGCCTCCCGTGCCGGCAGGGCTGCGTCGTTGTCCGAATGGTCGGCCGACGTAGAGAGATGGCCGCGATTGTCGCCGCATTTAACTGAAGCCCTGCCATAACCGATCAACGTCGTGCCGCGTTGCCGGCTTGAGGGCAGGGTTTACGGCGAACGCCAATTCGTCAGGCAACGAATCCCGTTTCGCTCACCGACTACCGTGTGATGTCAAACAGCCGGGCAAACTGAGTTTCGGCACTGGAACGTTTGCCGGCGCCGCTGCGGACAACGCCCTTGATAGACCACTCGGGCTGCCCGGTACCCTTGATGTTCTGCAGATCCGGGTTCTTAGCAATACCGGCCTGGATCAGAAAGTCTTCGATCTTCCCGATCTGTCGCCCGTTCGTCTTGCCTTTGCTATTCGGGTGGACGACAAAGTACATGAGCGGCCGTCCCTTCGCATAGGTGCTGAAACCGTTGTGATACTTGTGGCGGTTTGAGGGATTGAACGCCTCTTGCCGGAAGGTTTTTGTCGCCTTGCCAACGTAGATCGGCTGCAGGCCTTTGCCGGCCCGCATGGCGAATACATAGCACCCTTTCGCACTGGCCAGATAGCCAGCATCGGATTCCTCTGACCAGAAGCCATCGAAGACCAGTGCGCGCCCGCCTGGTCGCTTTTCGTAATCGATCTCGAACGGTCCGTGAACTTCGAATGTTGCCATTTGCTCTAATTGGTTGTTTCTCGCAAGCCAAGCTTACAGCCGCGGTTCAACTTCAGAAAGCCCAGTTCATGGCGGGCCAGCCAGGCGTATGCACTGACGACCTGGCTGCGGCGACCGGACATCCCGTCATTGACAGGTGGCAGTCGATGCCCGTCTCGGTGCAGACCGCGAAGCCGATTCCTGGCGTCGCACAGCGTGCGGGTGTGTCTTGGCGTCAGCCGGAAAGCGCCGGCCCACCGTTGCCAAAGCGAGCCGTTCACTCCAGACAGGTCTGCCGGGCGTTGAGCGCTTCGGGAATGAGCCCCGGCCCTGCGACCACGGCCACCTGCACCCGAGCTGAACCTTTCCAGTTCCTGTCGGGGTGACAGCCGTTGCAGTGCGGTCAACCAGGGCGCGGCGATATTCCGTGACGATTCTCACGACCCGCTCTTGCAATGCGCGCGCCGCGAAACGTCGCAACTGACCGTCAGCTATCCTCGAGTTCGACTGGCGCGACCACGTGACAACCGTCGCTTGGACAGTCCGTCGCATGGACGCACCACGCACGCCAACGAGTGTCCACAGGTCTGCCGGACCCCACGACCAGATCAGGTCCCCGCAACGCACCAACGAGGAGAAGTAATAGTGCTGAATGGAACGTCCGGAACGTCCGGAACGAGGCTGGCGCCTGTCCCGGCCGGGGCAGGGGTGCTGCAGGCACGCGTGATCAGCGTATTTGACCTCCTTGCTGACCCGTCCCTGGAAATTCCACCGTACCAGCGGCCGTACAAGTGGACTGGAAAGAACGTCAGGCAGCTCTTCTCCGATATCGCCGCTCATGCGCATAAATCGGCGTACCGGCTGGGCACCATCGTGTTTCACCAGGAGGGGCCAAAACGAAACATCGTCGATGGTCAGCAGCGCACGATCAGCCTGCTAATGGCAGCCCGTGCAGTCATCCAGCGCTGCCGCAAAAAACGGCTGGACCGCCACGACCTGCAGGCCCAGTTTGACAAGCTCGAGCAATCGATGGTGAACCCCGCTTTCACCAGCGAGATCTCGCAAAGGAACATT
Organism: Variovorax restrictus; assembly: GCF_051216715.1. Taxonomy (NCBI): domain Bacteria; kingdom Pseudomonadati; phylum Pseudomonadota; class Betaproteobacteria; order Burkholderiales; family Comamonadaceae; genus Variovorax; species Variovorax restrictus. The sequence goes on along the minus strand of NZ_JBPJZH010000005.1, from coordinate 168,469 downwards.
CACGGCAACTACCTTGAGGTGTTCCGCATCGTGTCCCGCGAGGATTTCACCGAAGACCAAATCGATTTCCTTCTGAACAGGTGCGAGGTGGTGGCAGTCGCAATCAGCGATGTGTCCGAGGCCTTCCAGTTTTTTGATTCACAGAATGCGCGCGGCCGCGATCTGGAGCCGCACGATCTGCTGAAAGCCTTTCACCTGCGCGAGTTCAGCCCGCAGGACGAGCCCCTAAAGGCAGCTGCGGTGGCGCGCTGGGAAGGCAGTGAGACAAAGGAGCTGGCCACGCTGTTTTCGCAGTACTTGTACCGCATCCGCAACTGGTCGAAAGGGAAATCGGCCCGCTACTTCAGCAAGGACGATAGTGACCTGTTCAAGGGTGTGAACATCGACACGGTGGCTAGCTACCCCTATGTAGAGCAGCTGCGCATCGCCCACCATTTTGTCGACCGCTACAACGCCCAGTACGAGCGGAAGGTCGACCTGCGCGGGCTTGGTTTTCCGTTTCATCTGGATCAGATCGTCATCAATGGCCGCCGGTTCTTCGAGCTTGTCAGCCACTACCAGAGCCAGGTGGCAAGGATCAGCGCCGGCTCCTGGAATGGATACGAATTGGTGGGCGCCGACGCCCTCGACCCGGGTGCGCAACGGATCATGCAGATGCTCAATACGTACCCCGCCCGGACCCGCACAGGCGATCGCTATGTGCGGACGATGTTCGATTGCCTGCTGATCTGCTACATCGACAAGTTCGGTCATGCGGAACTGTCCCGCGCCGTCGAGAAAATCTTCATCTGGTCCTACACCCTGCGTCTGCAGATGGAAGTCGTCCAGATGGCCAGCATGGACAACCACGCGCTGACCTACAACCTGTTCAGGCTGATCAAGGAGGCCACGCGCCCTGCGGACTTCATCAACCAGAGCCTGCCGCCCATCGGTGGCGTCAGAGCAACGAAATCCGGAGAGATCGAAGCACTCTTCAGGGAGATGAAATACTGTGAGTGATGCCCTCAGACAGCTTTCGGTCCAGCAACTGCTCAGCGGCACCGATGAGTACATCATTCCGATGTACCAGCGAAATTTCGCGTGGGAAGAGAGCGAGATCACCCAGTTGATCCAGGATGTGATCGACTACCTTCCAACGACTTCCGGGAAATCACGCCACTACTACATCGGCAGCCTGGTGGTGTACAAGCGCCCGGACACGGCAAGGCCGGTGTACGAGGTCATTGACGGCCAGCAACGGCTGACGACGCTTACGCTGCTGACTGCCTATCTTAAGAACACCGGGAAGGCGGAGGTATCTTGGTTCACCCGCCTGGGGGTTCACTTCGAGAGCCGCGAGAACTCGCGCGCGACCTTTGCCGCCATCTTCGGCGGCAACTTCGGGGATGACCCGGCCAGATTGCTTTCTGAGAAGCAGATCAATACCGGAATCCTGAACGGCTACCGGCTGATCAACACCGTCCTGCAGCGCAAGCTCGATGAAAGCGGCGTCTCGGCGCAGCAATTTGCCGCCTTCCTGTTCAGCTCTGTGCAGATCATGCAGGTGCAGGTGCCGGCCGATACTGACCTGAACCACTACTTCGAGATCATGAACAACCGTGGTGAGCAGCTCGAAAAGCACGAGGTGCTCAAGGCGCGCCTGATGGAGCAGCTGAAAGACTGCAGCCAGAGCCAGTACTGCCTTCACGCCGTCTGGGAAGCGTGCGCCAACATGGAGCGCTACGTACAGATGGGTTTCTCTCCAGGCCAGCGCAGCGCGCTGTTTGGAGAAAAAGACTGGGGCCGGTTCGAGCCCCTGGATTTCGACGCGCTCAGGGCTGCACTGCAACAGCACCATCATGATCCTGGGTGGCAGGGCCAGTCGTTGACCTTCGAGCAGATCATTGCCGAGGCCCCGGTCGAGACCGAAACTCGGAAGTCCACCGACCAGGCAACAGAACGCTTCAACACAGTCATCAACTTCCCGAATTTCCTTCTTCATGTCTTACGGGTCGATCTGCAGCTGGACATTCCCCTGGATGACAAGCGTCTGCTCGACACCTTTGAAGCCCATGTGCTGAAACAGGTGGACCCGGTGGGGGCAGTGAAGCGGTTCGTCTTCAGCCTGCTGCGTTGCAAGTACCTGTTCGACCAGTATGTGATCAAGCGTGAATTCGCCAAGGGCATGGATGGTTGGAGCCTGAAGCGCCTGCGGTGGAATGACGGCGGTGGGCGCAGCGTGGCCGGTCGGGGTCATTACGTGAATACTTTTGGGGATGAGGACGGCAGTGCAGGAATCAATCGCCGCATCCTGATGCTGCTCTCGGCGTTCCACGTGTCGGCGCCCACGCTGGTCTACAAGCACTGGCTCAATGCCGCTCTGCACTACCTGTTCCACGCAGACCAGGTGGACCCGGATTCCTATCTGCATCACATGGAGTCAGTGGCCAAAGCGTTTGTCTTTGACCGTTACCTCGCGCCCGGCACGGGTCTGGAGTATTTTGCGATCGTCTACGGCAACAGAGGTGCATGCCAGGCGCGGCGCGGGAACGTGTCGGCCGCGGCGCTGGAGCAGCGGCTGACCTTCCAGCGGATCGAGAACAACCTGATCTTCAATTTTCTGGACTACCTGCTCTGGCTCAGGCACGGAGAGCGCGAACCCGTGAGATCCTACGAATTCACATTCCGCAGTTCGATTGAGCACTACTATCCACAACATCCCCTGCCCGGTCACCTTCCACTGCCGCCTGGCATCCTCGACTCTTTCGGCAATCTGTGTCTCATCAGCCATGAGAAGAACTCCCGCCTCAGCAACTTCATGCCTTCGGCGAAGAAGGAGTTCTACCAACGAAACATCATCGACAGCGTGAAACAGCATCTGATGATGCAGTTTGAACCCTGGGACGCTGATGCCATCAAGCAGCATTACAACGCCATGACTGGCGTATTGCTCGAGTCCCTCACGCCGGGCTAAACCGGTCCATTCATCGCAGTGGCGTCTTGAGCGGGCCGGCCTGTTACCTCAACTCCTTCTGTCCCACTCCGGAAAGCCCGGGCCACGACATCTCAAGCTACTCACAAGCCCAGCTCAACGCATTGGCGAGGCAATTGAACGAGAGGCCGAGAAAGACCCTCGGCTTCCACACGCCGGCTGAGATGTTCAGCCAGACCGTTGCATCGACCGGTCGAGTCCGCAGGCTAAAGGAGTCAACACCGCCGCTCTGCGGCGGAGATCTTGGCGAGCGTTTCAGTAAGGACGAAGCTTCCAAAAAAAAGGAGGCAAGCATCCAGAGACCCATAGGTCTCTGGATCGCGCCTTGATCTGCCTTGATCTGCCTTGAGCATGACACGGCTCATCGGGAAGCGCTAACCCCAAAGATCCTTGCACGCTTGCACTTCAGGCGGGCGTTCCAACAGCGTCATCAGAACCGCCACCACGGCTTCCGGCTCCGGTCTTCCAGCGGACGTGTATCCAGCAAAGCGTGTGAACTGCATGGATTCCCGACCCGCCTGCGGATTTCAACTTCCAGCGTATGCGCCACGCCGCGCGCATCTTTCTCACCGTGCATCGCACGTCTGCGCCACTCGTGCGCAAGGACCAGCAACTGGTCGTCGGCGAATTGACTGAGGTCTTGCATAGGGTGATTCTGCCGGCGCGATTCGGGCTCCCGGTCCCTGCAAACCAGGGAGTCGAGAGCACGCAGGCAACTGTCTCGCAAGAGCTTGCAGATACTACGCATGTCACTTGCCTCCCGCGCCTATGCCAGTGCCTTCAGCCAGCGTCCACTTGCGATCTAACTTTTCCGCCAGCCCTGGCTTTCCTGTGCTTGGCTTCAAGCTGCTGGCGGCTACGGTATCGAGGTCGTCCGGATAGAACTCCTCGACAACCGCAACCCCCTCCTCCGCCGATTCCTCGAAGGCGCCCGCCGCAAAGCCCGCCCTTGCTGCGGCGTCCAGCGCCGCCTGGTCGAAGCCGTTCTCGATCCGCGCTTGCGCCTCGCCTCGTGCCGCCTCCAGCGCCTGCGCCAACGTCGAGCCGCTGCGCACCGTCAGGTCCACGTAGTAGATCGGCGCCCGGTACGACTGCGCGGTCGACTTGCCCCTCAGGCGTAGCTCCAACGGCAGGGCCGCCAGCGCATCGCGGGACAGCGCCTGGTAGTAGCGCAGCCGCGCCGAGAGTGTGCGGATGCTGTTGTAGCCCGTGGTGCGGAAGATGAAGGAGCCCAACTCGTCCTCGTCACCGATCCGAACCGTGAGCCGGCCATAGGGCTTGCAGCCCGTTTTCATGCCGAGTCCACAGCCATCCGGGGTTGCGCACGGTAGAGTCTGCACGCCGGTCGGCGTCGAGCGCTTGCAGGTCTCGCCGTTGCCAATGCACAGCGGACGACCCGTCGCCTTGTCGAAGACGCTGTAGTTCGCGCGCAGGTTGAGATCGGGGTCGTTGAAGAGCAGGCGTACTGGAATGGCCCGCAGCTTGACGGCCGCAGGCGATTCCTTGGCCATGTCCTTCGCTGGCTTCGCGGTCGCTGTGGCCTTGGTGGCAATGGCGCCCTGCGCCTTGCGCAAGGCTTCGTTCAGCGGATGCAGCATCCAGCCGTCGCGGAGCTGCACCTGGGTGGTTATGGTGAATTCGTCGTCTTTCTCGGGCAAGCGTTTGCCGTTCGCGATGACGACCTTGCCGATGGCGATCCGCCCGACGAGGGGCGGCGTGAGGGCCAGTCCTTTGAGCATGATGTTCCTTGGTTGTTGGTTGCTTGTGTTGGGTGTGTGTGGCGTTGGCCCCACCCCCTTGGTCCGGTCTGGGGCCGGCAGCGGTGAACTCCGCAGACACGGAGATGGGCCGAAGCGCGAGCGGCTTCGGCAGGCAGCGAGGTGATGTGCTCAGTCTTCGCGCAGGTGCTGCTGCACGCGCTCGAACAGGCCGGCACTGCGCCATCCCAGCGCGTAGCCGAGCAGTCCACCAGCGGCCAGCACGATTGCGAAGGCCGCCAGGTACTCGAGCGGACCGTTGGACGTGTTCATCGGTGCCACTCAGCCAACGGGTTGGATTTCGCCGTCGGCCAATCGCTCGGCCGGCTTCACGAGGAAGCGACGCGAGCCCAGCTTGGCTGTGGCGTAGGTGGTTGCCAGTTCGGGCTGCACGGCAAGCAAGCGGTCGACATCCAGCGTCGTGCCGTCCTTGCTGCGCTTCCAACTCACCTCGCCCGCATCGAACTGCGCCCGGGTGGCCTCGCCCATGCGCTGCTGGATGCGCTGCTTGACCGCTGCCTCGCGCTGAAGCGTCGTCGCCAGCAACTCGCGCAGCGCCAGCAGGTCCGAGAACGTTGCCGACATTTCCAGATCGCTTGACAGGTCCAGAAGCTGCCCGTTGTCGCGCGGGTATAGAGCCCGCAGCGCCACATCGGCGGAATCGGAGCCGTCCGCCAATGGGGCGGAATCGGTCTCGACGCAACGCCAGAAACGCCGCTCCAGTTCGATCAGCTGGGCGATCATGGCGTCGTCCCGCTCGATGCGGTGGATGCGCAGTTCCTGCCCGCAGATCAGCACCGCGACATCCGCCGCCTGCTTGCCCGTCACGGCCAATTGGTGAAGAACTTGCATCTGCACGTACTCGGGCACGCCGTCTTCCCAGAAGCGTGCCCCGTGGTAGCCAGCGGTCTTGCATTCGAGCAGCTGGACTTCCGGCGCGCCCACGACCTCGCGGTCGATGTTTGCCAGCATCCAGGGCTCCTGCGGGTGCTGCAGCACGGCGTTGATGCGCCGCACGCGCAGGCCGGTGCGGCGCGTGTAGTGGGCCGCCACGATGGGTTCGAGCAAGGTGCCCCAGTACATCGGGCTGGTTTCGTCATTGGGATCGACTTTGGGCAGGCCGCCGTCGCGGCCGGTCTTCTCCATCCAGAGCGCTAGCGATGACTTGTAGGGGTGGAGGCCGACTGCTGCAGCCGCATCGGAACTGCCGATGCCGCGCCTGCGGATGTCGAGCCACTCGTCGCGGTCCAGGTCCGTGGTCCTGACCAGCTTGAGCGCCGGTCGAGGCTTGGCCGGCGCGCGGCCGGCTTTCAATGCTTCCGACATGGGAAGTCCTTTCAAGGGGTTGGGTTGGTGAAGAGGTAAAGACCCCCCAGAAACACCAAGCCCCGGTCTCCGCGAGGAGCCGGGGCTTGTGTCGTTGGGGTGAATCGGATCTGTGTGCTGCTTCGCCTCACGCAGCCAGTCGCAGTGCAGCGTCGAGTGCGCGCTGCTTGAGCGTGGCGCCTTGGCCGAACCAGGCGCTGTCCAGGCGGTATTCCTGGTTGCGAGCGCGGCGCTCGTGGTCGACGAACTCGGTCACGGCGTTCAGCAGGCCCCAGGCGGTGCCACTGGCTGAGGCGAGCTCCGAGCCCCTGCCCTGCCCGTCGTACAGCGACTGCACGGCCTTGAGCGCCCGCTCATTGACCAGGCCTTGCGCCGGGTCGGGCTGGCGATCGGTCTGGCACATCACACGCAAAAAGAAACTCATGGCCTCGTGGCTCTTCACCTTCCGCTCGGACAGGACTTTCATCTGGTACATGAAGCTGTCCCAGCCACTCACGGCGATGCCGAGCTGCTTCTTGACGGCCAACGCATCGAAGCTCGTGCTATGGGGCACCTTGATGGCACTGGGAGCGCCGCGCAGGGCGATAGCCAGTGTGTTCTGGCAAACCACCCGGACGGTGGTCGGGGTTGCCGTGGTCGCCAGCGTGCCGTCGCAGGAGGTTGCGAGCAGCAAATAGCCGCGCACCACGTCGTTGCCCTTTAGCTTTGCTTCCTTGCCGATGCGGGCCAGCGCCCAGAACTTGCGGCCTTCTTTGAGGACACCGGCGGTGTCGAGCTCGTAGCCTGAGACTTCCGTGAGGTCACGGTAGAACTCGAGGACGGCTTTGGGCTGGACGATCTGGTAGCGGCTGCCGACCACCGACAGCGGTGCCTTGGTGTCGCTGCGATAGAGGACCTTCTGGTCGTCGAAGCTGCGGATGGAGCCGAGGGCGCCGACCTGTTCGGTCATGTAGCGGACGGGGCTCTCGCAGATGGACCAGTCCATGCCGGCCTTCTGAGCCCAGACATCAAGGGGCTGCTGCTTCGGGAGTTCGTTGCCGAGCTGGTGCCAGGGGGTGGCGCCAACGTAGGCCATGGTTTGCACTTGGTGGGACATGGGAGATCTTTCGTGAGAGGTTGTTGGGTAGGTTGAGATGCACGCTGACAGGTTGAGCACTCAGGCGCGACGCGGCACCGAGAAGACATGGCCGCAGGCAAGGCAGCGCCGGTTGCGAATGACGGATTCGTCGACGGCTTCGCCCAGGGCGGCGCCGACGGCACATCCGGCGATGCCGCCGCTCAGGGCACCCAGGATGCAGCCAGCGACGACGCCGACGGGCACGCCGGCGGGACCGGCAACGACGCCGACGACGGCGCCGACTTCGCCACCAGCGGCTGCACCGGCCATGACGCCGGAGATGCCGCTGGCCGCGCCTGCGACCGCGCCGACGGCAGCGCCGGCTTGCTTGCCGATGGCACCGTTCACCACGCGTGTGCTTCGGCAAGCGGGACACGGGGTGCGCGAGCAGCTTGCATGGAACGAACTCCGCTCAGGCTCGTCGTGGAAGGTTGAGGATGCGAAATCAGAATCCATAAATTGAGGCGCGGGCAAGCGCGCAATGAAGTCGAAGGATTGGATGGATGGGGCAGTCGGGTTGAACCAGACGGCATAAAGCCCAGCGCGGCGATGAGGCCGGGCTGGGCTTTGGTGGAGATCAGGTCAGTCTGATCGGGGGAGAGATATGTGGCTGAATAAATCTGGGATCGCAGACAGCGACATGTCGCAGCGCTTCAGCGCCGAGCACTGCCGTTACCCGGTTGGCGCGCCTTGCCAAGCTTTTGAAACACTTTGATTAGGGTCACTAGCCGCCTTCGAGATTTGACTGTTAGCGCCCACGGCTGTCCTCCGAACATGCCGAGGTTCATGCCCAGCCTTCATTTCCAGACCCGCGGTAAATTGCTGAAAACGGTGCGCCTAAGACCGGCAATCGGAGCGCCCAGGGTCGAGCGAGTGCTGGCGCAACCAACCAGATGAAGAACGGCCTGCCACAAGAACGACGATCACAAGGCTCCTGCGGGATCAACTTCATGCACGAATGCAACTGGAGTGAGGCCGGGCGCGTGAAGGCAGCGCGACGCTCAAGGCCCGATGACCTCTCAGCGGGCGACAAAGCCCGTAGTGCGCCGACTGCGCGGCCAGAAAAGGCAGAAACCGCCGAAATCAAAGAAAAAAGACCAGGAAATAACTGCAAGACACCATTTGGTCGAGTGGCACTTAACTGAAACTTTCCAAGTTTTTCGATTACAATAACTGCAGTCTCACCTCCTAGGTCGTAGGTTCGCCCAATGGCACAGGATTTCGGAATCATCACCAGCTGCACCGCTCGAAAACGGGCGATTGGTCACGTTGCCCGCCTAGATCCCTCAGAACTCACGGGAGGGGCGAAGCGGATCGCACGGCGCTGGCTAAAGGCTACTCGCCATGCCCCTCAAGCGCTGCCGGCAGGTGAACTCTACGTCGGTCGAGCAATGACAGAAAGCAAGGCTGTTGCGGTCAGGCTTCGGGGCAGTTTGCACGTAGTGTCTGCAGGCCTCGGGTTGGCTGCAGCAGGCGACCAGGTACCCAACTACGACCTCACGGTCTCAAGAGGCGGTGGCTCGCTCGGCGACTCCTTGGCCGAGTTCGGCCACAGCGCTTCAGATTGGTGGGAAGCACTGAACGAACTGAAGGGCACACCCATGCCGCTCAGCCGCCTAATCAATCGGACACCGAACACCCGCTACCTGCTCGCCATGCCATCCACGTATGTCGGGATGCTGACTGAAGAGTTCGATCAACTTAACGAGGCTGCGCTAGATCGCGTGTTCGTCTTCACCTCGCGGATCGGCGCACTCGAACTAGGTGCTCGCCTGCGGCCGTGCGTCATGCCCTATGACGAACGCCTCGAGGGCCATCCACATTACGCCGGCACGCGAGCGGAATTTCCTCAGCGAGCGATGCGTCACTTCGTCGAGGAACTCGGCGCGCACAGGTGGCAATCCGCTCGAGCAGCTAAGGCGATCAGTGAGTCCTTGGCACGCCTGGAACAACCGGTTCTGCCCGAGCGACAAAGCAAGACGGATGCGGAAATCAGCGCCTTGATCCGCACCCATTGGGATGCATGCGAAGGCAAGTCATCCAACCTGTTGCACCACTTGCGCAACGTCGCGCTGGTGCGCTGTGAGCAGTCACGCTTCGCGTCGCTATGGCACCAGGTAAAGGCGCAGACCAAATGAAGCCTGTGAAACCCGCCCTTCAGAAGGAAATCGTCGTACGCGCACTGCACACCACGCAGGGCCAAGGCCTGGACGTCTACGCTTTTTTCATCAAAGGGGCAGACATTGTCAAGGTAGCCGACATCTCCCGCGTGGACCGCGATGAATCAGACGTTCTGAAAGGGTTTCAGCGTCCGGAGATTCGTAGTCACGTCAAAGGCATCGTGGACTATCTGAACCAAGGCGATGTTCTGTTTCCCAACGCCATCATCCTGGCGATGTCTCCCCAGGTGCGGTTCGTCGCTTCGCGTGGCACCCGTCCGACGGGCGATGAAGGCCTAGCCCAAACTGGCACCTTGACCATCCCCGTCAACGAGGCCGGTCAACGCGTTGCCTGGATAGTGGACGGTCAACAAAGGTCTCTGGCGCTGGCGCAAGTCACCGATCGAAACGTCGCGGTCCCAGTCGTTGGGTTTGTGTCCGACAGCCTGGACTTGCAACGCCAACAGTTCATTTTGGTCAACAAGGCTCGCCCCCTCCCCTCGCGACTAATAAATGAGTTGCTGCCAGAAACCAGCGGCATCCAGTTGCCCAAAGACCTGAGCGCCCGCAAGGTTCCCTCGGAAATCTGCAGCCTGCTGAATCGCGACCCCGAGTCGCCCTTCTACAAGCTGATAAAACGGCCCTCGGATCGAAGCGACGCTACCGCCATCATCACGGACACCGCTGTCATCACCATGATTCGAAACAGCATGAACAACCCCCTGGGTGCGCTGGCGCCTTACAAGGCGAGCGCCCGTGAGGGAGCAGACGTGACCTCCATGTACCGCCTGCTGTTGAACTTCTGGACCGCGGTGAAGAACACCTTTCCAGAAGCTTGGGGCAAAGACCCGCGTTACAGCCGCCTGATGCATTCCGCCGGCATCGAAGCTATGGGAGTGCTGATGGACCGCATCTACGCCCGTTTTTCCGACACCGATGGCACCTATGAAGCCGTCAAGAAGGAGCTGGATCGCGTCGCACCTGCATGTCGATGGACCAAGGGCCATTGGGACTCCTTGGGTGTGGCCTGGAACGAAATCCAGAGTACCCCCCGCGACATCAAGAAGTTGCAGGACGCCCTCGTGCGCGCCTATACAACCAGCCCCACGAAATGAAGTTTCTTTATTCCGACACGCAGGACTACGTCGATCCTGCTTACGACTTTATCAACGACCGCAACGCGCCAAAGCGCGAGCGCTACTGGGGCGACGTTTACGCCCACGAGATGATGAACCCGGCGCCCTATGACGGCTTGCTGGTGTCAATGAGCGCGATCCGTCAAGCCGAAGGCGTGGCGGCCTCGAAGGTGCGCTATTCCACCAAAGAGGAACAGCGGATGCTGCGCGACGGCGCTCGCAAGTTCCTGCGCTACGACGGCCCACAGTTCAAGGATTGCATGCTGATGGGCGACTGCGGCGCCTTCGCTTACGTTGAACACGAAAAGCCGGCCTACGCGCCAGAAGAAGTCGTGGAGTTCTACACCGAAGCGGGTTTCACGCACGGCGTGTCACCCGACCACATCATCTTTGAGTGCGACCTGAGCAATCCACCACGGTCAAAAATGCCCGAGGCCACCCAAAAGCGCTTTGACATCACCCAGGCCAACGCCAAGGCGTTCCTCGAACTGGTCAAGGACGAGGGCTATCCCTTCGAGCCCATGGGGGCCGTCCAAGGTTGGTCGCCCGCCAGCATGGCCGATGCCGCCGTCAAGCTAGAGAAGATGGGCTACCGGTACTTGGCCATCGGTGGCCTGGTTCCGCTGCGCGTGGACGCCATCCACATTGTCTTGCGTGCCTTGCGCGACGCCATCAAGCCTGAAACAAAAATCCATCTTCTGGGATTTGCCAAAGCGGATCAGATCGGTGAGTTCACTGGGTACGGCATTACCAGTTTCGATTCCACCTCCCCCCTGATCCGCGCCTTCAAAGACAACAAGTCAAACTACTACATGGACAAACCCAGCGGCTTGGGTCTGGACTACTACACAGCCATCCGAATTCCACAGGCGATCGAGAACACGCGACTCGTGCAGGGCATCAAGCGCGGGATCTTTAGCGCCGAGGATCTTCAAAAGCGCGAGCAAAAGGCGCTCAAGGCTCTGCGTAGTTTCGATCAAGGGCAAGAAACTGCCGCCAAGACGCTCACCGCGGTCATGGACTACCACCGCTTCTTGATCGAGGGCCAATCGGAAGACACCGCTTCCCACGAGCGCGAATTGGCCAAGATGAAAGATCTGGTCGGCCGGACCCTGCAGGACGCGCCCTGGAAGCGCTGCTGCTGCGACGTGTGTCGCGACGTCGGCGTTGAAGTCATCATTTTTCGCTCAAGCAACCGAAACAAGCGCCGTGGCTTTCACAACCTTGGCGTCTACCACAAGCATCTACAAGCTGCCATGGAGAAAGCACAGTGAAAAGATTCAAGTTCACCGCCATCCGCGCCTGTCAGGCCGATGGCCACGACGTGTTCTCCTTTGCCGCCACGCCTCAAGAAGTGCTGGACTTCGCCGAGATTGAACGTGTCGGCCGCCAGGACGACGGGCAACTCAAGGGCTTCCAGCGTCACCAGATTGCCTCCCACATCAAGGAGATCCGCGACTACTTCACGCGCGATGATGCCCTCCTTCCCAACGCCGTCATCATTGCTTTTATCGACGGCATCACAGCTAAGGATCGAAGCAACGGCGTGGTCGACATCGAGATCGATGCCACCCAGTCAAAGCCTGGTTTCGTCGTCGACGGCCAACAGCGCCTGAGCGCCCTTTCGGGCTTAAATAAACCGGGCTTCCAGGTCTTCGTCTCAGTCCTCGTGTGCAAGGACTACAACGAGTTGCGGCAACAGTTCGTCCTGATCAACAACACGCGGCCGCTGCCCAAGACGTTGATCTACGAGTTGCTGCCAACCGTTGAAGGCCTGCCCGAGCGCTTCACCGCGCGCAAGTTCTCAGCCCGCGTTGTCGATCGCCTGAACTTCACTCGCGGAACGGCGCTGTACGGCGAGATCCGCCAACACACCAATCCCAAGGGGGTCATCAGCGACACCGCGATGCAGCGCCTGATCATGAATTCGGTATCGGATGGTGCCATGCGTGACTTCATTCGATTGGACGACTACGAGGATCGGGCCTTCCACATCGTCAATGAGTTCTTCGAAGCAATCCGCCTGGTCTTTGGCCCTGAATGGACGGGGATGACGCCGCGCACCTCGCGACTGAAGCATGGCGCTGGGATCGTCGCCATGGGCTTTGTCATGGAATTGCTGTATTCGGCGGAGGGAGCGACCACCCGTGATCAATTCGCCTCCGCCTTGCGCCTGATCCGGCCCTACACCGCCTGGACCAGCGGACAGTGGAACTTCAGCAGTGACGACATCTGTCCCTGGAATGGCATCCAGAACACCCCGGCGGACATCGACGTCCTGGCCAATCACCTGGTGCGCCTGACCAAGCGCGTCCTTCGCAAGCAGCGCCTCGTCGTAAACGGTTAAAGCAATGAACTCCACAGCACTTGTCCTTTTTTCCGGTGGCCAGGACTCCACCACCTGTCTGGCGTGGGCGCTGGAACGTTATGACCGTGTGGAAACCATCGGTTTCGACTACGGCCAGCGCCACGTCATCGAACTCGAATGCAGGCAAAAAGTACTGGAGCGCCTGCGTTCGCGCTTTCCGCACTGGGCACCCAAACTGGGCAACGACCATATGCTGGACTTGTCTGTGCTCGGCCAGATCAGCGACACCGCCCTCACTCAGGACAAGGCGATCGCCTTCAACAAGAGCGGACTGCCCAACACGTTCGTTCCGGGTCGCAACATTCTGTTCTTCACCTTCGCTGCCACGGTCGCCTATCGCCGCGGCCTGGAGGTGCTGGTCGGTGGCATGTGCGAGACCGACTATTCCGGTTATCCCGACTGTCGCGACAACACGCTCAAAGCGCTGCAGGTGGCCATGAGCCTGGGCCTGGATTCGCCCATGGTCGTCGAAACCCCCCTCATGTGGCTCGACAAGAGGGCCACCTGGGAGATGGCGCGTCAACTGGGCGGCGAGGCCTTGGTGGAAGTCATCCAGCAGGATACCCACACTTGCTACAAGGGCGACCGATCCAAGCAGCACGACTGGGGCTACGGGTGCAACGAATGCCCGGCCTGCGAACTGCGCAGCAAAGGCTTCGCTGCTTACAAGGCCGCTGCATGACGTACAGCGTCAAAGAGGTCTTCTACACGCTGCAAGGGGAAGGCGCCAACGCCGGTCGCCCGGCCGTGTTCTGCCGCTTCTCCGGATGCAACCTTTGGAGTGGGCGCGAAGAAGATAGAGCGACATCGGTGTGCACGTTCTGCGACACCGACTTTGTGGGAACCGATGGCAGCGGGGGCGGGAAGTTTCGGTCCGCTCAAGACCTCGCCACCGCTATCGAAGCGCAATGGCCTTCGGAGAAAAAAGCCCGCCGCTTCGTCGTGCTGACCGGTGGCGAACCTCTTCTACAAGTCGACAAGGAACTGGTCGCCGCGCTGCATTACAAGGGGTTCTCGATTGCCATCGAGACCAACGGCACGCTTACCCCGCCTGAGGGCATCGATTGGCTATGTGTAAGTCCAAAAGCGGACTCCGTCCTTGCAGTGAACTGCGGCCAAGAACTCAAACTCGTCTACCCGCAACCAGGTGTCGACCCCGAGCGATTCGTTCATCTCGAGTTCGACAACCTGTACTTACAACCCATGGATGGCCCCGACCGCCTGGCCAACACTGCCGCTGCCATCGCCTACTGCCAGCAACACCCCCAGTGGAATCTGAGTGTTCAGACCCACAAAATGATAGGCATCCGATGATCTACGAATTGAGTCAGAAGTTTTACTTCGAAGCCGCCCACACGCTCCATCGAACGACTGCCGACGCAGCAGGGAGCGGACGCATTCACGGCCACACTTACCACGCAGAAGTGACATTGCTCGGCAAGCCCGATGTCAATTCCGGCATGCTGCAGGACTTGGGAAGTGTGCGCCGGGATATTGAATCCATCCGAGAACTGCTGGATCACCAGTTTCTCGACGAAGTGCCTGATTTGGGTCCCGCGACACTGGAGAACCTCTGCAAGTTCATCTTCACCAACTTGGTCGCCCGCTGTCCCCATCTGGTTGCCGTGTCCGTCGAGCGGCCCGCCAGTGGCGACAAGTGTGTGCTTCGCAAGGACCGACATACGCAATCAGCCGGCGGCTTGGCGCCGACATCGTCGGAGCATGGTTTCGCGCCGACCTCGACCGTTTCAGCTTGAGCCACTTGTGCAGGTGAGGACCCCTAGAGCGAAGCTCAACTGGTAATCGGATCCACCTCGAACTCCCTGACCACGCGTTCAACAATACGGGTCGTCCCGGTACCGTCAACTTGCAGTAATTTTGCTTCGCGCCGCAGCGCCGCCTTGATGCAAAAGAAGGCTTGATGCGTGGCGACTGCAGAGACAAAAACGATCCAATCTGCACTACCGCTCGCCGACCGGAGGCGGGGAGTGCAAACCTCGTCACCATTGCCATCCACAGTGGCTTGAGGGTACATGTCTCGCAGCATCAGGACTGCTCGCTGAACCGAGCTTCCATCCAGACTGTAGACAAGGATGCGTGCGCTCAATCTCTCGGGGGCATCGTCCGGGGATTGCAGCCTCGGCCTTGGCAAGGCCGGCAACGCCAGTCCCGCCTCTTCTGACAGCAGTTCGAGCATCGCACGATGTGCAGGGCGAAGACGGCCCACGTACTCGACACAGATCTGCTGGGTCACGCTAAACCAGCGCGCGCGCGCTTCTGTGTCGCGGCAGGGGGCGACCGCCAACGCATCGGCCACTTCCAGCGCCCAACCTGCGCCACTTGGCGAGCGAACTTCCTTGAGCACCTCCAGCAGGTGATCGATGAGGCCGAGATACTGGGCCGGATTGGGGCCGGCTTTGGCGATGTGCAAGGCCACCTGGCGCAGAAGTTCCAAGTCACTCTCACCAAAACGGTCGCGTGCCCGCAGGGATTCAATCAAGGCGAGGTAGACGGGCAGATAGCGTGACTCCGGTGGGCACCGTTCGATGACCCATTCGAACCAGATGGGGTAGAGCGTCTCAAAGGAATCGGGCTGGTCGATGACCAGTTCCTCGATCTGCTGCGCCATGGTGGAGGCGAAGTCAGTTTCCTTGAGCGCCTCGCGCGCGTCCTTTTGCACGATCTCGCGCCAGCGCTGGACGGCGCCGGGCGTCAGGGCACTCTTGTCCGGGGACACGACCCTGGCTGTCCAAGAAGGCACTTCCGGTTCCGGGTCTGCAATGCGCTCCACGTCCTGCAGCAGCCGGGGCTGGGCCTGCTTGACCTCGTCACGGAACGACGCATCCTGGAGGCGTTGCACGACGGTGCGGGCGCGAACCGGGTCGGCTATTTCCTTTGCACAACGCAGGAGCGCAACCAATACCTGCGCACTGTCGGGCAACTCCCACAGCAATGGATAGGCCTGCCCGTAGCGCGCCCGCAGCATCTCTTGCTGTGCCAAGTCGAAGCCACTTTGCACTTGCAGTGAAGCCACGCGTGCGCGAATGTCGCCGCTGGCGTCGCCGAACGCCGTCTCGCTCAAACCGTCCAGCAACTCCTTGCACATCGCTGCTGACGGCTGGGGTTGCAGCAATTCGTTCAGGAGGCGGATTTTGAAGACCGCGGGGCGCAGTGACGCCCCGCCCTGTCTCATCATGGGTGCGACTAGCGCCTTGACGTCCTGTTCGTAGGACTTGAGTAGATGATGGGCACTGCTGGCCTGCTCGTCGGAACGCAGGTGCAGTTCGTAGAGCGCTTCTTGAATGTCACCGTAGGTCTCCGGCGGCAGGTGCAACTGGATGAGGTGAGGCAACAGTCGATGCTTAGCGATGGCTTCCCAACGACCGAACGCGGCGGACAGGCGGATCTCCAGGAACGCACGGTTCTCGGCGCTCAGTCCGTGCTGCTCGCGGAAGGCGGCAATGATCGATTGGGCATCAATGTCATTGCGGGCAATCAAGGCCCGGTCGTAGTCGGCGCGAAGTTGTGCCAGCGTGCGTGGGCGCGAAACGGCGCGCTCCGGACGCACTTCGATCAAGTGCCAGTAGATCGCCCAATAGCGCACGACATTTGTCTCGAAGGACTTCTTGGTGGCCCTGAAGCGCACGTGATGAAGCCCCGCGGCCTGCAGCAAGGGGCCGGCGAAGGCTTCCGCCTCGTCCATGTCATCCCCGTAAGCATCGAAGTCGACGAAGCTGGGCCCCAGGAAGGCCTCGAGTTCCGCGCGCAAAGCACGCACCGCCGGTCCACCCTGGGCGCAGGCAAACCAGATGGCCGGTGCGTCGGGTTTTGACTGGAACGGCAGCACAAAGCCGCGAGCCCAATGGCCTTGCGCGAAGTAGCGCAAGGCAGGCAGCAGTTCGGCCTGAACCTGGACTCCAGCCGCCGAACCCGGTGCGCCTTGTGGCGCATCGCGCGAAGGCATGGCGATGCCGTTGGGTGCACTAAAGAAGGCCCGCAAGACACCCTTGGCAACCTGCGCGCGATCAGCAACCGCCGAGTGCGGTGTTTCAAGGCTGGCCATGGCTGTCCAGTTCGGTGTGAGCCAGTGCCACCTTGCGGGCGTCAAAGGAGAACCAGACCGTCTCGTCGTTCAGTGCAATCCCGTTCTCGGTGAAGTTCATGGAACCCCCCACAACGATTCGGTCCGTCAGCAGGCTCTTCGTATGCAGCGTCGTGCTCTCCGACCAAAGGCAGCGGTCCTTCACGCCCGCGTCGCCTAACGCCCCAAACAGCTTGGGCTTAAAAATCTGGTTGTGCGTGTCCGTTCGCACGCGCAAGTCCACGACGGTGTTGTTGCAGGCGATGGCCACCAGCACATCTACCAAGCGGATCTCTCGCCGATCCCAGGCAGGGTTCAATCCATCGTACTGGCCCATGCGGTTGTCAAAAATCACGATGTTGCTGATCCATGGCGCGACCAGGATCAGGCGGGGACTAGGCAGCAAAAGCTCCTGGGCAAAGCACATC
Source organism: Variovorax restrictus (assembly GCF_051216715.1). Classification (NCBI taxonomy): domain Bacteria; kingdom Pseudomonadati; phylum Pseudomonadota; class Betaproteobacteria; order Burkholderiales; family Comamonadaceae; genus Variovorax; species Variovorax restrictus. Next base: position 151,126 of record NZ_JBPJZH010000005.1, on the reverse strand, counting down.
CCCAGCGCGTCACGCACGGCGTTTGGCGCGGTCGTCGCCGACTTGAAAATTTGGCGTTCTGGCATCAGGCCGACTCCGGAACCTCAAAGGTCCATTCAATGTGACCATCGACTCGCTTGACGGCTGCTAGTCGCGCGTAGACATTCAGATAGGCGAATTGCACAGGCATCGTCATGGCTTCCTGCACAACATGCGGGAGGTACGCTGCTGCCTCGTGAGCAGGTATCGACACGGTGGCACGGGAACCGTGCATCAGTCGCTCGCGCAACTGCGTTTGCCACCCGGGGCTGCGCGGGTCAATGGGCGTTTGACGAGTCGTGAGCCATTGACCCAGCAGCAGTCGTTCGCTGGCCGCAGTTGCGTCGCCATAGCGGTTGGACAGCGGTAGTGCCACCGCGCGCAGTGCGTGGCCGCGCGCCCATAACAGGCCTAACAAGACAGAGAAACGCCATGATCGACGGTCTCCGCTCGGTAATTCGAACTTTGCTGCAGCCAGGGCGTGGTCCAGGCTGGCGTCATCGCTGAACAGCGCACAGACCAGTCGCACGTCCACTTCGATGGCATGGAAGGTCTCCAAGTCGTCCCATGCCTTCAGAACGCGCGACAGCAATAGGTCCAACTCTCGCGGGTACTCTTGCCGCAGCAAGCGCAGGCTCAGCGCAACCGCGTAGCCGTGGTAAACGGCCTGGCCTCGTTGCACAAGCAGGACTCGCAGTTCAGCAAAGCGATCGCGCGTGTCTCGCGAACTTTCTGCATGCCGGACTGCGGCAAAGGCATCTGCAAGCTCTTGGTTGTCGGTTTCCTGCGCGAGCACGTGCAAGGTTTCTCGCAGTTGCCGTTCGGTCACCTCAAACTCGGATTCGCCGAGCGCCGCCTCGACATGGCGGAACAGAGCTTCTGGCTGCGTTGCCATCAGATCAACGACTTGCTCGATCAGGCCATTGCCCCCTGGATTCACCTCTGAGACCCAAATCTGGAAATCCTGGAGCGCCGAGCCGTTCGACTGGACACCCGGATCAATGTCGACAATCAGGCTGTCGCTATCAACCTGTGGACATGCCTGCTGTATGCCCTCCAAGAGGGCGGCGCCAAGCGTGGTGCGCAAAGTCAGGGATAGCCATTCATTCCACTCTGGCCCAATGGGATCGACCAGCACCCGCGCCGCCTTGCGCAGTGCGGCCAGGACGGCCGGATCCTGCAACTCCGCTTCCAGCGATTGGCGAAGGCGATCCGACTTGTCTTCGGGCAAGTCGTCGTCCTCGTCATCAAGGGCTTGAAATACCGTGCGCAGGATCACTTTCATGACATCCTGATGCTGGCCCTGGGCCAGTTCGTCCAGAGCGCCGCGCAGGTTGCGTTGCGTGCGAGCCAGCCAGACCGCAGTGGTCTGGCAAACCTGCCCAAGCCAGTCGCGCAGGAAGGGATTGGTCACCACCGCAGAAAGGTCTGGCCCATTTTTGCATTCCCACGCATAGCGGGCGGTGCGCGCGGCGCGCAGGCGCCGATCATTGCTCCAATCGATCTCAGTGCTCAGGTCCGCAGGCAGTTGGAGCACAAACACCAGGGCGTCGGTGTCGATCTCGAATCCGATGGCACAGGGCGCCTGGCCGTCCATGAAGCGCCAGTGCACCGTCACCGGGTGTCGCGAATTCCCCTGCTCGACCCGCAGGTCAGCTCGTGACCCCGTCGCATAGCGCCGAACCAAGGCCGCGGACTGCCCGGCATGAGTGCAGGCCCAGGTCGTACTCAGGAGTTGGCAGATCCCCACTGCCGGCGGCGCTTGCAAGGCCAGGCCGCGTCGAAGCATTTGGAGATTGGACACCCAATCAAGCCGGCCATTGGAAGTCCGGCCCACTTGCCAGCGCGTCCCCGTTGCACCACCGCGTGGTGCCTCGGACAAGGTCAAGCGGGCCGCGATTGGCGTATAGGCCTTGTATCCGCCAACCGGCGCTTTCGCATGGTGGAGCGGTGCGGCCAGGTGCGAGCCCAACTCGAACCACCCTCGGACTTGCGCGTCCAGGGTCACCACCTCCTGCTGCAAGGCGACCAGCGCCTCCAACTCTTCGGCCGGGATGCCAAGCCACAGGGGATCGTCGAAACGCAAGGAAACTCGCCCCGGCGCAAACTCGGCCAAGCCCTGTTGGACGGGCATATAGTGCCCGCCACTGTGCTTCCTACCCGGAGGCACCTCCACACTGAGTTCCGGCAGGCTCAGGTCGCTGAAGAGCGTGGCTGGAATGTAGTCGGGTAGTGGATGTCGAGCTTGAAGGTCCTGGCCGGTTGCACCGTGCCATCGCCAGTTGCTTGAGAGTCGACGCACGGCCGTCGGGATCGCGCCCAGCATCACGGGACGGGGATGGCTCCATTGGAGCAACTCCACCTCTTCATGTGCGAGACCCAATAGGGCGCCCAGGCGCAGGGACCAGTCCTGCGCCGCGTTGCTGTCGCGCAGCAGATGAGCAAGCTCCCCTAGCAACCTAGTGCGCTGCAATCGGCTTTCCAGCCAGTTCCAACCTTCCCATTTCCCGGGCGTGATCCTTGTGGCACGACTGCGAAGTGACTTCCAATCGGCTTCGGAGCGCGGTGGGTTTTCATTGGCCAACGCCTTGAATTGCGCCAACTGCCCGGGGCTCCAGCCATAGTCATGCTCGTTCTTGGAGGGGCCACTGAGTGCCCGCCAGACCGAGAGGTCGGAGGGGTCGTTTTGCGTGCGTTCGCCTAAATCGTCCAGTAGGGCATAGACCGCTTGCATCCGCTGCACGTAGCGATTGCTCATGGGCAACTGCCGAGCAGGCAAGGTCGGGTTGAACAGTTGGTCGTAGGACTGGTAAGCCTGCCTATCACGGCCGTAATCAGATAGCACCACCAAAGTCCAAGGACGCACGTGCCGCGTACGCCCGCCGCGCCCCTTGCGTTGCAGGAACTGGGCGACGTCCCGCGGCGCCTTGTGCTGCAGCACCACACCGACGTTTGGATCGTCAAAGCCGACTTCCAGTGCAGCAGTCGCCACGATGACTTGTGCCTGGGTGCTTACGCCGGTGTCGTAAGAGGTGGTACGGGCCACTTCCTGCCCTTGCTCAAGTGAATGGCCGATGCCCTCCACCGCACGCCAATCCTGGCCCGCCTGGTAGCGTCGGGCGGGCGGTTCCTGGTTCTTGCGAAGGTTGGCCAGCACCGGGCTGCTAGCCCCTCGGTTGGGCTTCCTGTTGCCATTGAGATAGAAGCCTTCCGCGTCCTTGAGGTCGCGGTAGAGGCGGTTCGCCGCATCCAACTGGTCCGTGAAAGCAAAACTGCGCCACCCACAAAACGGCTGCACATTTGGATCGAAGGTCTCGCGGGGTTGCAACAGGCGAGAACTCAGCATCAAGGATTGGATGGAGGCCGACAGCAGCGCAGTCTGGGAGACGGGATCACCGCGCAGCGCCAGCATGTACTCGGCGCCCTCCTCCTCCATGTCCTCGGGCTTGGGGCTGATCTCCTCGACCACGCTGGAATCCAGGCCTGTGAGCGCTGCAAAGAACGCCTGGCCATCGGCGATGGTGGCCGACAAGCCCACAAAACTCGATCGTCGCCCGCTCAGGTATCGCCAGCGCCGCAGGAGGTAGCCGACCTGGGCGCCGTATGTCCCCGCGTATAGGTGGACTTCGTCGAGTAGCACCAGTTCGGGAGCGCGGCGTGCCTTGGGTCCCAAGCCAAAAAGATGGCGCACGCCGCCATCACTAAGGTTTTGATTGAGCATCTCCACCGAGGTAAAGAGCAAGTCCGGTGGTTGCTCCGTCATCGCGCGCCGTGTAAAGGCCAGATGACGATCATCAACGGTGTGCGCACAATCTCGGCACACGAGGCGCTCGACCTTTTGATCCAGATCGGCGCGCAGCAACAACATGTCGCCGGCGCACCGCGGACACCGGAAGAACGGGCAGACACGGGCGTTGCGATCGCCAGGCCAGGTTTGCTTGCCATCGACCTTGAATGCAGATTCAGTCGTGTAGGGCACACCGCCGAACAGCACACCCACGCGCAGGGGTTTGAGGCCAAAGCGATCGAGCCAGTCGTCATAGTGCCGGCACTGCCCATAGACCTCACGCAATTGGTCTTTGAGCAACTCGTTGCGCGGATAGAGGGCCAACACGCGCACGCCCGTGGCCGCCGGATTGGCTTTGCGCTGCCCCGCCAACCAAGCTAATGCGGGGAGATAAAAGGCCAATGTCTTGCCACTGCCCGTGCCTGCCGAGACCAGGGTGCCGCGTTGGTGGCCGGTCTCCAGGCCGTGCAGTACCCGGGTCGTGGAAGCCACCTGGAAATTGGATAACCTGACCTTGGTCGAAGACCTTTTCAGCCAGTGCTGCAACGGGTCCAGCAAAGCAGCGGCGGACACTCTGGACTCGATCGCCGCCATTGCCTGGTCGCCGCTCTGGTCACGCCTGGGGTAACGGCGTGGCCGCCAGAGAAAGCGGTAGTCGGCGATCAGCGAGGCCGCGGCATTCCACCCGTTGGGGGTCGCGTGCTTGGGGAACATCTGCCGCAAGCGCGCAAGCAGACGCACCCCCTCCGCCATTCGCGTTCGCCACCGCGTGGCCTCGCCCTCGACGCGCGGCAACTCGAACAGCATCTGGAGATTTACCAGCAACTGCCGAAGGTCGCTGACAGTCCCCAGTGAGCAATCTGGGTTCGTCCACAACCCGCTGAACTCCTTGTTGTCGCGGACAGTCCGCAGGAGATCCGCGAGTTCTTCGTCGCTCAACGCGCTGTCTACCAAGCCCCAGACCAAGCTGCGCGCCTCAGTTTGTTCCAGTGCGTCAAGCGCCTTTTCTGCCAAGGCGAGATCGGGGGTCAAAGTCATATCTGGTTGTTCTTCACGCGGACCACGAATCTGGAGAGGTCGTCATTGGAACTGAGCCAAGCCAAGACGTCGGGTGTCAACAGTGCCAACGGCGCGCCCACCGGCAACTCCTGCTGAAAGCGGCGAACGGCTGGCGGCATGTCCAGGACAAACTCGCTATGGCGGCGCGTGAGTTCCTTTTCGCAATCGACTAACTCCTTGAGGTCAATTTCGGAACCGGGTTCTGCACTGCTGCGCAGTGTCCGATAGCGCTGATAGCGCTCGCGGTAGGCTTTCAAGGCGGCCTGGTTCGCGGGCGAAGGCATCATCAGGTTGCTGATCAGGTCTGGTGCAGGAAGGTCGGCGGTGGCCTCGATGCGTGCCCGCCAGGCTTTGCGCATCTCTTCACGCACGGTCTCGGCGGCAGACTTTGCCTGGTTCACCATACGTAACCACAGGCCGTCCTGTGCCACGTCCGCGATGTCGACGCCGTTAAGCAACACCTCTTTAGCCTTGGAACTGAGGTGCTCGACGCCGTCCAAGGCGTCCGCCGTCGTCTTGGCAGCCTCGGCATCAAGCTTGAACCACTTCAGCTTGGCCTTGGCCGCCAACAATGGCTTCTTGGCCACCGACCACTCGGCTTGCCTGGCCTGGATCGTGGCCACTTGATTGCGCACCTGATTGGCCTGGCTGGTTCTGTCCAGTTGCGCCTGCGCGGCGACGCTGCGAGTCAATAGGCTGCCCACTTACGCCTCCTCCACATTCAGGCTGTTGATCAGTGCGGTGCGTTGCTTCAAGGCTTCATCGCCCAAAGTATCCACTTGCTTGCCGCAGTTGCGCTCCAAGGCATCGAAAAAATGAACCAACCGATCGACTTCGGCGGCCACTTTCAGGAGCTTTGGCAATGAAAGAGCGCCCCAGGCCTCCAGTTTGACTTCGATGGACTTATCTTCTTCCGGGGGGACGAAGGAGCGGGCGCGATTGAACACGGTTTCTAGGCCCTCTGCCGACAATTCCTCAATAGCTTTGCGCACACGGCTCTCATCGCATTCGGGCGGCCACAGGGAGAGCGTTCGAGCCATCTGAAATGTCTCTAGCACCTGCGCTTTCCATGCCACGCGCGCATGATCTGGTTCAAACGCTTCGGCGACACGGGGCCGGTACGCCTCTTGGGCCAATCGCATCTGTGCAATCAACTTGACGACGGCTGCGTCGTCCATCCGCTCCATTGCGCTGAGCGCAGCAGGCGAGAGAGGCTCCTTGCTCTGATGGACCAACGTCAGGCGCTCTGGCCTCGTTGCCTTCCACGCACTCTTGAGGCGAACAGAATCGATGGCCAAGAGGCTTGCCCCCTTTACCCCCTGGTAGCACCCCAGTCGATAGCGCAGCTGCTCTTGCAAGGCAGGCCGGGCGGCGGCCGCCTCCGCCCGAGCGTCCAGAACAGCCCGCACGGCCGGCGCAGCGTCGATAGGTGCCGGGAGTTGCTCCGGCGCGTTGGCCATCAGTTCATCAATACGGGGGCCCTCGGGCTCCGGCTTGCGACTCAGGCCGAGCAGCAGCGCCTGCCGGTGCAGGACCGTGGCCAGGACGCCGACGTCCTGCCCGGCGCGCTGGGATATCTGGGCCACGATGTCGTCTTCGTACAAGTCGGCCAAGGCATTGGCCGTCGCATAGTCGTCTTCTGCACCGTCGTAGCGCCAATGCTTCCCGTGGGTTTCCCAGCGATCGAGTGCGCGCAGGCCCGCAACGACCAAGGAAGGAATCGCTTCCGCATCCGATGCGACGCGAACGATGATGCCCGAACTCGGGTTGCTGGTGGTCTTGTTTGGTGGCAACCAGAACCAGGTCCGTTCGACCGCTGCGCCATGCATCCCCAGGAGGTCGAAGTTGATCCGTTGGTTCAACGCTTCTGCCAATAGGATGCGTGCACGATTGGCCACCTTGCCAATAAGGAGCGTCGTAGGCCCCCAGGTCTCCAGCGCCTGCGCGAATTCGGACGCCTCGGGCACAGGTGGTGGAGGTAGGGGCGGCGGGGGTGGCGGGGGCGGTTTTGGCCCTGGCCCTGGCCCTGGCTCCGGCTCTGGTTGCGGCCGTGGCGGTGATTGGGATGGTGCCGCGCTGCCAAATGGCCAAGGTGCGCCAAAAGCGTCGAATACTCCCTCGGACACAAGGGGGGCCTCGGTCAAGGAGCGAGGATTCCCGGCCCAGTGAAACAGCAACGCTTCAACTTGCGACCTGACGGTTGGCGCGTAGCCCTTGAAGCCCAAAGCCATCCCGACTTCCGAAACCACCCGTTGTTCATTTGGGAGGGCTGCAGGGAACCTTGCCTGTTCGGCAAGGCTTCTCTGCGACAAGACCCTTTGAAGGACTTCGTTGATAAACGCCCGAGGATTGAACACCCATTGCCCGCCACGCTTGAGGGCTTGCTCGCCCAGAGATTGAATCGCCATCCGCGTGAACGGATAAAGCGCGTGTCCGGCGTTGCTCTTGCCAAAGGCTGCCAAGCGATCTGCTGAACTGGCATCGAGCGTCTCGTCAAAGCCAGGAACCCAGTGATACAGATTGCGCTCATCGGGTAAGACCTTGGCGTAGCTGCTTTTGAGTTGTTTCAGCCCCCATCGCGCAGCGTTGAGGTAGCGCCCCGTCAACTCCACCAACCGAGAAACCACCACCTCATTGGACAGGCCTTCACTGGGAATAACCCATTCGGCCTTGGCGCGCGTGAGCAGGGTTTGACGGCCTGGCAGGAAACCATCGGTCACCGCCAGAGCCGTGCGAATGGGCGCCCGCACTCGGCGCCCTTCTTCGTCGCTCTCGGCGATGATGATGTCCAGCAGTGGTTGCTGGATGCCCGCCAGGGCGGCCAAGTCCTCGATTAACAGAACCAGTTCGCGGCCATCGGCCAACATTTGGCGGCGGATGTCGTCCACCACCTCCTGGATGGTCTTTTGTCGAAGGGTTTCGGTAAAACCGAAGACGCTGCGTAGCGAGGGGTCCAGTACTTCCTGCAGTACTTCAGCAGCACGCACCCGGTCAGCTCCGTCGTTGCGAGCCATGAAGTGCAGCGCGCTGTTGGTCTCCTGCGGGAAATCGTTGATGGGCGCGTCGGCCGGGGGTTCGAAATCCCTGGCATGGAAGCGTCGGTCATCGGGGTCTGCGGTGCCATCCAGGCTCGAACCGATGATGCGGACAAAGACCTTCTGGAACCAACTGTCTCGAACCTGTGGATCGCGCACGATGACCCTGACCTTGCGCGCAATGTTGATGCGTGCACCCTGATCTCGAGGCACCTTGTTGGCTTGCACATCCTCCTGGAGGCTTCTTGCGAAGGCTTCCAGTTCCTCGCCCAACGTCGCTGCGAGCAACTCCGCGGCGCGGTTCGCATCCATGGCATCAACGGCCCGATTGAGGTCCCGTTTGATGGTCGCATAGGCCTCACCGCCCAGCGGTTCCAGCATGCGCTCGACCACCTGGCGCAGGCTCGCCGTCTTTGGAATGGTCACGATCACCAGGCGATCGCGCTGCGGATGACGCAGCAACTGCGCGCGCACCCACTTCACCATGTGCGACTTGCCCACGCCCGACGCACCCGTGATCGCTACCAGCACTGCACTTCCATCGTCAGACGGGCGCATCAACTCATTGAGCAACTGCCCCTCTGTCGCCTCGGTCTCCTTGCCCGTATGCGCGGCGCGTTTGCGCAAAGAGACAGGCTCATGCACCGCCAGCAGCAAGGCTTCGTCGATGGTTTCCGCCTCGGTGCGAAGGCATTCCCGCACGTGCTCGGCACTGGGCCAATAACTAATCAATTCACTCATGCTGAGACCTCTTCTCCGGTCGCGCAATCCACTGGAAGGTCAGGTCAGCCCGCGCCCCACTAAATCCAGTCAAGGTAATAGAGGCGCCCACGTCCGCCCGGTTCTGTAGCAGCAACTCACTACTCGCACGCAGCCCCAGCAGTGCGCGTGAAAGCGCACTGGACAACTGTCTGGGCGCCAGGGGCGAGAGTGCGGCAGTACTGACTTCCTGCAGCACGGCTTTTTGCCAGCGGCTGCCATCGATGACCGGCAACACCACACCCAGTCGGTCGATGAATTCGACGGCCTGCATGTTTTCACCGGGCGCCAGGATTTCCGGCAGCACATCGCGCAAGGCAACCGTGGGATCAATGTCTCCGCCGTAGCCACGACTAAAGCCCAGGAAATCGGCCCAATGACGAAGGCCGTTTTCGCGCGTGGTATTGCGCAGGATGCGCAAGTCTTCGTTAACGATCTGTTGTGCTTCCAGCGCCTCCAGTTCACTCAGCCGTGTTTCGAATACGTTCTGCGCCAGCGTCCAGGCCAATGAGCGCGTGAGGTCGGCGGACTTGGCACCTTCTATCGCCCAAAGGTCCGGCGTGTTTTCTTCCGACATTGAGATTCGACACACCTCGCGGCGGGTAAAGGCAGTAAGGGCTGCACCGCTCAGCTTCTTAACGGGACGGACCGCGGTCGTGATCTCGCCTTCCTTCTCTTCGAAAAGACCCAACGCAATCCAGCGGTTCAGGGTTTGGCGCGCCATCTTTCCTGAGTCCGATTCCTGGAGGGCCGCCTCTGGGGCCACCGTTTCAAGAAGGGTTGTTTTGGCCACGGGTTTGGAGGTCGCCAACACTGCGTGGTGCAGTACCAGCAGGATGTTGGGCAACCCGTCGTTGGTTATGTTTAGGACGCTCATCTGTTGAATTCCTCGAGGACTTGTTCTTCGCGGACGTGGGGCATCACCCTGGCCCACGCACGATCTGGCCGGGTGGGGTCCGGCAGGTCCGCAGGGATTAAAAGCACCGTCAATGCACTTGACGAATGCAGCAGGTCATCCCTCTCTTTGAGAGTCATGGGGCGGGTTGGCCATGTGACGATGCGTACCTCACCGCGCCCGCCCTCCAGAGCGCCGAACATCCGGCCATTCAGGACGTCCACGAAGGTCGATGCATCCAGCGCTTGCACGCGCTCCATGGCGACGTCAAACCACCCGCCCGACTCCGGAGCAAGCACCGTGTGGGGATTGAGTTGGCTGATGAGGGCGCCCAGGAGTGCGACGTACCCGGTGGTGCGCGCATGGGCCTGCCGGTGGGTGACAAGGTGCGTGCGACCACCACCGACCCCCTCCACGTCGAAGGGCCGCCGGAGCACCGGCCTGGGATCAAAGCGGTCGATCCGGTGGACTTGGGGCGCGGGATACATGGCACTTTCTGCGCGATTTGCCCAGTGGTCCGCACAGCCTCCGCAGCAGGTGGCCACCGTTGCGAAGGCATTGGTCTGGTTGAGCGTGTAGAGCCTGCTCAGGGAGCGCGAGATCTCCTCCTGGCCCCTGGCCACTCGGATCATGGTCGCCACGCCAAGCTCGGCGGCACGAAACGAGGCCTGGCGAGCCGTATCCATCCGAGCATCAAAATGACCTCGCTGTCTGTGCAGCGGGTCCCGGATCCGGACCGCTGCAAACAGCGGATCGGCGCCAGTATCTTCGTCCGCGAGGTCCTCCCCGCTACCCGGCGATTTCGACTGCAAGCCCACCAAGTCCAGCAGTCCTGCGGATGTCATGAGGTTTAGCGTGCGCAAGTTCCAGTCTCTGTTGACCGGCGAGTCGACCGAGATGTCTGCACGCAGGCGACGCAGGTCAACCCAAACCACGCCACGCTCGGCATCCTGGCTGACGATGTGGCCCAGCATGCTGTCCCAGCGCTCAAATGCCAGATCGTTGCCGATCTGCGTTAAGCGCGCCATGTCGCTGGCCTCTGAGATGTCGGCGTTGGTGTAGAGGAGCAGACTGGTAGAAGCATGCCCATCGCGGCCACTGCGGCCGACTTCCTGGTAAAAGCGATCCAGTGATTCGGGCAGGGTCGCATGTACGATAGTGCGGACTTCGGCCTTGTCCACCCCGAGCCCGAAGGCTGAGGTGGCCACCATACCATCGAGGCGGTTGCCTGCCCACTCTTTGAGCAGGTGCTCGCGCTCCTCGGGCCCCGTCTTGCCGGTAAAGCGCCCAATGCGATCAAAGCCCTGCACTCGCAGCAGGGTCTCAAACTCCGCTGCAATTTCGGGTCGGGTCACATACAGAATAAATGGCCGGGGGGCTTTTTTGAGGACCTCGACGACCCGTTGCCTGCGCTCGGTTTCGTGGGCGCAATGAAAAATGGCATAGCGCGGCTCTGGCCGCAGGTGCACGCCCGATACGACTTGGGTGGTCCCTGCCGGTCCGAAGTGGTTTTGTAAGATGCTCACGGTGGAGGGCGATAGCGTTCCCGAGGCCAGCACCAGTCGTATGGCCCGGCCCGCGCCGGCACTCAGGTCACGCAGGTGGCGAACGAGCGCCGGCAGCAATTGGAATTCGGGGCGAAAGCCCTGCCCCCATGTCGCGACAAGGTGGGCCTCGTCCACCACCACGTGTGTCAGACGTCCGCCTCTGGCGGCAAACTCCAGCGACTCGCGCAACACGCCCGTCGCGCTTTCGGGGGAGGTAAAAAGTGTCCGCTGCATTCCGTCGCGCAGCGCACGGTGCACCTGCGCCCTTTGCTCGCGCTTGAGTCCGCCGTGGTAGGCCAGCGGCGTTGGCACCCATCCCGGCTCCAGGGCCTGCAGCAACTCCGTCATGCGCCTGGCCTGGTCGATGGCCAGCGCCACGGTCGGCACGATGACCAGCGAAACGTGACCGTTGCCCTCCAGCAGTGCGGGCATCTGCGCCAGCAAAGACTTGCCGCTGCCCGTGGGCAGATTCGCAATGAGGGTGACATCGGCCGGCAGGTGAATCAGCGCGCGCAATGCTTCTCGCTGACCCATCCCGGTATAGGTGGCCACCCCCAGTCGACGCTTCACCACCGGGTCGGCTCTGACGGTCTGGTCCCGTCGAGACGGCAACGCTTCGAAGGCATCCGACAGGAGATCTGCTTGCGCACCCAGCCAGGGCAATAGAACCAACTGTGCCTGGACGTCCACGCCGTCTTCGGATTCATAAGTGACGAATCCAGCATCACGCCACGCCGCGGCATCCGGCCAGGGCGCAGTGGACGGCATGCGCCACCAACGGTGGTCGCCGAGGCCGGAGCGCCACAACGACCAATGACGAACCAGGCCGAAGAGATCGACGTGGCTGGCTCCCTCGGACTTGCTTCGCATCGCGTCCCACATGGCTTTCAGGCGCAACTGCAGGTCGCTCGCCCCTTGCGTTGGCGCGTCCATCCAGTGACGCTCCTGGGGCGACCCGTCAGCCGGCACAACAGGCACTTGCTTGCCCACGGTCATCGCTCGAAAGGTGAGTCTTGCGAAACGAACACCGCGCCCACGCTATCCAGGCGCAGGAGGGGTTCCTGCAGCACCTGGCGCAGCGCGCGATAGAAATCTTCATCGTCAGCAAGACCCTGTTTTTCATGGATCGCTTGTTCGCCTTCGAGTCGCGCAATTCGGGCCTGGCCCTGGGTAGCGCGCAACAGGTGCTGGCGCTCTGTCGCCGCAACGGCACGTTCCACGTGTTCGCGCATCCGGTCAGACTGGCGGACCGAGCGCTCCGCTTTGGTTCGCGCATGCTTGCAAAGCAGATCCCATTCATGGAGCCACGTTAACTTTCCAGTGTGTTGCAGCGCACGCCAGCGCTCGGGGTTCAGGTTGAAATCCGGTCCACTGTAGGGTTGGCGCTGACCTGACTTGTAATCCTCCAGGACAACCGGTGGCGGGTTGTCCAGGATTTCGCCCCCCCCCGAGGTCCAGACGGTGAAATACAAAGGCGGGAGGCTTGCGCCGGCCTGGCGCGCCAGCGCATGAGCACGGATCTGACGGACTGCTGACCTGTCGGTCGCCGGCGGGCTCTCAGCTTCGACCACAAAGTCGAATCGGAAGAACAAATCGGCGCCACTGGGGTCGTTGACCGCATATTGGGGACGCACGCGCCACAGGCCGGAGGCCCGGCCGCGATCGTCCAACTGGCAGAACTGCTCCAAGGCGGAGACCATCGGGTCACCGACACGCAGCAAGCGCACTTCCTTGGCCAGACAATCTGCCGACTTGGCACTGGCACGATGGAAGACGTAGCGATGGGTCAAGGGGAACTGAGCGCTGCTCGCAGGCGCCTCGACGTCTACGGCCTCAAGGAAGGTGTCGAGGAACCGGCCCACCGGCAGCAGCGTGTTTTGTTGACCGTTGTACGCGTAGCCCACACGGACAATTTCATCGCCGTTGGCGCGACTGGCCTCGGGACGCCAGACAAAGCGCAAGGCGTCCACTGCCAGTCCACGGACGGCGACTCGCCAGGCTCGCCAATCGCCGTCGCATTCCTCCATCGGACTCATGGCCTCAGGATCCGAAACTGACAGGGCATCCAGTGCGTCTTGGTGGTCGATTCGCCTCAGTTCCTGTGCCACTAGCCCCCCTGGGCCTGCAATCAGTTCGCAAGAGGCCGCAAAGGCCAAGGGCCCGTGGTCGGCCCACTCATCGATCAGGGACTGTGTCTTTTCCTCAATGAGGTATTGAAGGCTGGCAACCGATCGATCAAAGACGCCCCAGCCCTGACTCAGCAGTTCGAACCACCCGGCTTCATTTGGGTTGTCCTGGTCGATCAGGACTACCGCCCGTACTTCCTTGCCATTGCCAAAGCGGTCCAGTCGCCCCATGCGTTGCTCTATCCTGTTCGCCGACAGCGGCAGATCAAAATGCAGCGCGACCTTCTCGCCGCCATGCAGGTTGACACCTTCCTCGGCCCGGGCGTCGCAAACCAGGATGCGACATGCTGACGGATGCGACATGAAGGCTTGCCAGGCGGGCGGCGGCGCATCGTCATCGCCGTCGACAACCTCGACGGTATGGCGCACCACCTGTGAATGGAATTGGGGTTGCAGGGCCTCAAATACCCGATCCGCGTCGGCTTCGGTGTCGCAAAACACGACCACCTGGACGGCAGGTTTGTCCAGCAGGCCGTGCAGCGCAGACTTCAGCGCATTTATGCGCGATGCGTCCTTGTCCATGGCTTGGGCCGTCTCGTCGAGTTGAGTTCCCAGACGCAACGAACCGGCGTCGGCGACGCCTAGGCGCTGCAGGAGGTCCGAGACGCGCAGACGCGCGCGCGGTTGCACCGCCCATTCCAACAAGGCCTTGCGCGCGGCGCGCGGTACATCGACCATGCCAAAGGCCTCAAGACGCAACTTCTCGATCACCTCGCACAAAGCATCCGTGCGATGGCCTCGAAAATTGATCCTGTCGAGTCCCTTGCGTCGCATGGTTGCCCACGGCACCGCGGCGCGGCGGTTGCGCAGGACCCGCCGGTGCAGTCTGTAGGTCTCGGAAAGGTGGGTGCGCAGCGCCTCCAATGCCGCCAGAAAGCCTACGTCGTCTTCTTCCGGAAAGGTACCGAGCACCTCACGCAGTTCGGTGACGCGCGTCATCAGCAGTGCGTCATCGCCCATGGCAGCGGTCAACCTATCCAACTCCTCGGGCAGCGAGTACAGGTTGTCAGGCACCAGCGTCGCCACCAACTCGGCAATGAGTTGGCGTGACTCCAGGCGACGCCTAAACCCTGGCAGATCGTTTAGCGGGAAGACAACCGGGTCAAGTAGGTGCATCACGCGCAGGAAGCCAGCACTGTCACTGAGCACCGGCGTTGCTGAGAGCAAGAGCAGGCGAGGAACGCGGGCCGCGTGGACCTCCAACAAGCGGTACAGGTCGTTGGCCTGTCCCTCGACCTGGCGAGACAGGTGGTGCGCCTCGTCCACGACTAGCATCTCGGCCGCTGGTAGCAGTTTGGCGAGTCGGCCAATGTCGTCGTGCCCCACGACGAACACGAAATCATCCAACAGCGATTTCAAGGCAAAACGCCGCGAGAGTTCCTGGCGCCACTGCGACACCAGGGCGGTGGGCGTCACCACGACGACGACTGCGTTCGGATCATCAAGCACGCATTGCCGGATGATGACGCCCGCTTCAATGGTCTTGCCCAGTCCTACCTCATCGGCCAGCAAGAACCGTTGGACCGGATCTGTGAGAACGCGCTTGACGACCTCAAACTGGTACTCCACCAACTCTACTGATGCGCTTAATAGCGCAGTCATTCCATTGGAACTTGAGTGCTGAGTTGAAACCGCTCGTACAAAGGCAGACCGATGCTCACTGAGGAAAGGCGTGTCGGTGGCCTGGGCCACCAAAAACGGCATCGGATCGCGAAGCGGCGTGCTCCTGCGGGTCTCGAGGTCTTGAACGTTGCAATCAAGAGCGTCGCCATTTGGGAATTGCACGAGGACGGTGTCGCCTTCCGAATGAAGTGCCCGGCCCGCTTGCCATCGTCCCCCGGCCAAGTGGCGTCGATAGACGCGTGTTTGGGCGGGCAGTAGCGCCCTCTGAACCTGAGTGGCTGGGCATTTGACCGTCTCCTCGCCCTGGGCGCCTGGCGCATCGAAGTACCGCACCGTGGCTTCATCGCCAGATAGCCCGGTCAGCTTGCCCAATCCCCAAGCATGGAAGGGTTCTGCTCGAACCTGAACGAAATCGCCGATAGCTAACATGACCTAGCCTTGTACAAACGAATCTCCTCAACAAGAGGCCCTCGCCTTATGAAGGGCAAAGGGCAATCGACCGGAATGAACTCGATCCAACCTGCCTCGAAGGTTGTGGTCTGTTTGCAAGATGGCGACCCGGACGACGGTTGCGTTGCGGCCGCGTCGTCAAGCCGGCTTGATACATTAGGTTACCACGTGAACGTGCGTGCGACTTCCGAGGTAACGGCAACCGACGGGAGATGCGGGCTATGACCGCCAGCAGTGCCCCAACGCTGATGCCGGCTTCGATTGAGGCTGGTCACGGACCTGCCAGTAGAAGGTGGCCAGCAGGTGGGTGATTAAAGGATCTTTTAAGTCCTGGCGCGATCAAGCAGCCTGCTGGATGTTACGAACGCAAAATTCCACTAGCGTGCCGTCGCGGGTTTCCAGCACAGCATGTCGCTGTCACCCGCTCTTCCAAGCTTTTATGCTGCAGGCGCGAACGGGTCCTGTTTGCGGTCCAACTGAACGGTGAGCGTATGAGTAAAAATCTTGGTGAAGTCCTGGATCTCTGTGAGGCGTTTCATCAAGACCTCGAAGACATTTGGCAGGACGCGCCAATACCCAACGACAAACGGGCAATGGTTACTACGAGCTTTTGCGCCATTGTCCGTGAACATGTGCTTAGCCAGCAGTACCTGCTCGCGGTTGGGCATGACATTACCGCCATGACGCTTGTGCGGCCGGCCTTTGAAGCCCTCGTGCGCGCTATCTGGGTTTTCAAGGGCGCCAAAGATAGTTGGGTCGAAGCCTTCTTGTCCCCGAACGCCGCTGGACTGGACGCCGGCAACGAGACCATCAAAGGCACCGACGTCGATGCCATGCTTCAGACCATCGAGAAGAATCATCCGGCACACGTCTTCAGTTCGCTCAAAACACTGAAAGATGCTACGTGGGTACCGATGCATTCGTACGTCCATGGTGGCATACGACCGGTGGTCCAAGCGCTTGCGGGATGTCCTGAACCTCAGCAGATCGCGATCGCCCTTAACGGCAACGCGTTCTCGCTCATGGCGACCAACGTGATGATGATGACGACGGGTGCCGATGGGGATCTCGCTCAGATTCTTCAGCGACACCTTGCATGCCTACCGCCTATGACGCCGGTCGTCCGGAGAGCTTGAACCGGGCGTCGGGAATTGTCGTTTCTCGCAAATGGCGCGATCTACGACTGAACGAGATGGATCAGGCGGAGTCTGCGACGATCGGGTCAATTTCCGCTTCAGACTGAATGCGGCCCATTGTCCTCGAAGGATTGATGACGCTCCTAGTGGAAGCGGGCGGTCACCGCGTTGGCGATTCGACCGTCTGCTTCTTACGGCCATCCCGGCTAACGTCGCCCCTCAAACACCGCTCGCGGCAGGCACTCGCCCGATCAGATTGCAAGCGCACCATGGATCGGACCGCGCGCGGCAACGACGCGCAAGTTGCGAAGCGCTCGGCATCAGCCGGACGACGGTGTATCGCAAGCTGCATCATTAGTCAGCGCGCCGCTGGCAGCGCTGCTTCGCGAATGATCGCCGCGATCCGGATCGCCACCGCACGAGAAATCTGCTCTGTCAGGGCCACCACGACCACCTTAAGCGCAGGCACGACGTGAATGAAACTGCCCGCTGGAACCCGACGCGTTGTATGCCGGCAATTCGTCGCCAGGCGCGGACGACAGCCACCACAGGTAACCGTAGCCCCATCGCTCCAGGCGGCCGCGCGGCGGGATGCGCTCGCGATCTTGCGTGTGGTTGCCTCGCGAACGAACGCCGCCGGCCCCAACTGGCGACCATCCTAGCTGCCGCCGGCGCGCATCATCTGGCCGATCCGCAGCAATTCCGGCGCAGTCAAGTGCAACTCCGCCGCGCCGTTAGGAATGCCGTCATGCCCCGGTAACCATTCCGCGCCGTCGATGGCCAGCGGGCGGCACAGCACTTCCGTTTCGGCTCGCGGCCTCATCAATCTAAAGGACTTCGCGTTGCACTCCTGCACGCATGCCCGCTAGGCGCGCGTAGCTGGCCCATATAGCGCGTGCTTCCCGCCGATACTGCGGTTCGCGGCGGGCATCAATCGAATCGGACCCCCGTCTCTCCGCTTACTTGGTGACATGCACCAACACGAACCTCGACAGCATCGAGTTCCGCGCGTAGTCTGATGCGCTGGATCGCATTGGAGGGGACGATGGGCTTGATCCTATATTCTGCGGGCGGCCCAGCGGGGTTGCGCATCGAGATCTCTACCGATGCATCGGGACGCGCGGAAGCGCTGGAACTACATTGCGAGGCCCCGGCGATGGCGTCGGTGTCCGTCAAGCTGCGCCAGCCCTTCGACATCCCTTCCGGGCTTTTCGCCAAGGACGATGCCGGCGTCACCCGGCTCAAGTCGCTGGCCGCTATCCGCAGGGACGTCGCATCCGCGGAAAGTGAGGTGGTTAAGGATCTCGAGAGCCGCTGGCGCGACTTCGTGCAAGCCGTCTCATCGACGCAGGTCGTGCTCGGCACGGGCGGTGAGTTCGCGGGTGCCCGTGTTTTTCCTGCCGGCGCCGTCTTCGCGTATGGGCGGGCCGATTTCAACCTCGGCGCCTGCCTATCGCAGGATGGAAGCGCGGCCGTCCTCTTCAGAGGCACCATCGAGGTTGCGGCTGAGTGTCAAGCGCAGCTCGGCGGGGCCGGCCAGGCAAAAGTGACCATCGCGTGGCGAATCGTAGTGGACGCGCAGGCCGGCTTTCCCGGGCTCGAGCTGCACCTTCCCACGCTCGGCATGCGCGGGCCCGCGCTGTCGTTCCCCTCGTTCGACTGGCAGCCCGGCTGGACGCTCGATGCGTTCGACCCGGGCCTGGCCCTCCCGCGGCTTCCCGGCCTGCCGCTGAAGGTCGTGCCGAAGACGGTTTCGTTTACCGCCAGCTATGCGGCCGGCCCCAGGGAGCTGACGGCGACGCTGAAGGTTTCCGACGTGACGATCAGCGCACCGGGTGTCGGCGACACCGTGATCGGGACCCTCGACGTGCGCTTCGACGGTGGCACGGTAACCGTGTCGCCGTTCCAGGCGGCGCTCGAGCCCGTCCAATGGGCCGCTTCGCCCAAGCCCCTGCCGCCGCCGCTGGCTGACCTGATGCTGCACGCGGAGCAGAACACGCTGCACCTCGCGTTCGATGTCTCGGGCGGCGCGACTGCATGGATCGGCTGCTACGAGACCACGCTGTCGGTCTATCCCGCCACGCAGCCCTCCAAGCGCCTGAAGCTGGAGCTGGAGCTGCCGTTCAAGAACGGCCGCTTCGAGGATCGCGTGAGCATCAACGGCAAGGATCACACCCGCGCCGTCCGCGTGCTCGAGCCCACCATCCAGAACCTGGCCTCCCTCATCCAGCGACTGCCGTCGATGGGCGGCATCGGGTTGCGCTTCGGCATAAAGGGGCCGGACTTGCCCGATGCGGATGCCTTGATCGAGGTGGTGGCGGCGATCCTCTCGGCCATCGCGCGCGGCGCCGCCGGCCTGGCCGAGGTGGTCCGCGCGGTGCTGGAGAAGGTGTTCAGGCTCCTGCGTTCGGCGGCGCAGATGCTGGGCGAGCTGGAGATGCTCGTCATCGTCGACGAGAAGACCTTCGCGTTGCAGCAGGTGATCGTGTCGCTGACGAAGAGCCGCGTGGCCGAGACCTTCCACGAAGAGGCGGCGGGATTCGAGCTGACCGCGCCCGGCTCCGCGGAACTCGCGCTCCTGATCGACCTGCGGGATGGCGCGCGCGACGCCTATGCGGTGGTCACGCTGACCGATGACCAGCTATCCACGCTGTCGCTGGGCATGGACCTGTGGTTCGGCGGCGCCGCGCTGGAGCGGCCCGCGGGCCAGCTGCCGGCCCCGGGTTCGAGCGCGCCGCCGCAGAAACTCGTGAGCGTGCGGTTCGCCACCAAGGGCGCCGGCGTGAAGCGCCTGAGCCTCGTCCCGCTGGGTTTGCGCAACGGCCAGCCCGCTTTCCTGCGTGCCCTGAAGACCGCGCTGCCGCCGCTGCAGGGCGCCGCGATCAGCTACACGGGTTACGAATTCGAGCCAATCGACGAGCAGGTGAAGGTGACCGCGGAGTTCGGCAAGCTCAAGGAGCGGATGCTGCCCTTCCTCGCCTCGCCCGCGGCCCAGGGCGAGTCCGGCGCCGCCGGTTGGCTGAAGCAGTACATCGAGATCGATCACTCGGGCACGACGGCCAGCCTCGCGCAGGGCCGCTTCACAACCGACCTGTCCGTGAAGCTGCACCTGCTCAACTCCACGATCCAGTCGCAGCTGAAGCTGCAGCTCGATGCGCTCAAGATGACGGCCGGCATCTCCGGCGGCCTCGTGCGCATTTCGGTGAAGGAGGAGTTCTCGCTGTTCGGGATGAAGGTGGAGTTATCCAGAGAGACCGAGCAGTTCATCCTGGACCTGCAGGGCTCCGACCCGCGCCTCTACCTCGCCGACGGCGTGAGCGCACGGCTGATCATAAAAATATACCCTGTAAAAATTCCTCTCCTGAGGCATGACTTTTCCTATCCTGTAAAAACATATGCCTCAGTCAAATTGGGTCGAGAGCAAAAATATAAGCTGTAAAACTGCCATAGCAGCCCACATGTTGACATTCCTCCCTGGCCAACGCGCTCATCAAGATTGGCATCAAGCCGCATTCCATGGGGCAATTTCAAGCGGGCAGCACTATGGTTGCTCCTTCGATACTGATGGCGATCGGCTTGATTCGCATGCTCATGCCCCGCATCATCAAACCCATCCTGCTCGGCCTGCTTATCGGTACCGCCCTGATGATTGCCACTTACGGCTCAGCAGCCATGGGCTCTGCCTCGGCAATCAATCTGCTGATGAAGATGACACTCCCATCATTCAATGTTGCAGTGATACTTGCGCAGCCTGTGGCACCAGATGACTTGGAGCGAGGAGCACAGCAACTCGACTTCTTGCTCATGGTGGCATGGCTGCAGATCAGCCTGATCTCAGCCGCGATAGTTGCAGCAGCACGCGCGGTGCTCGCACGTCCAAAATACCCCCCACACTCTTGCACCCCAGCCGAAGACCAAGGCAGTTTTCATATGTCCGCCCAAAGCAAGCGAGCAATTCGCTGAATCGCCCACTGCAGTTCATCGCCTCCATGTTCGTCATGCAGGCGGTGGTAGGGCGGGGAACTCCCTTCAATTCAAGATACCTTGCCCGGACGTGTGCATTGCATTCATCTGGCGTGCAGATCAGAATGGGCCATGGCCCTCGAAGACGATATCGCTACCCTCTCCGCACTTGTTCAGCGTATGGTTGATGAATCAGGAACACCAGTAGGTTTTGACGCGCGGGCTTGGCTTGACCAATGGCTGTTGGAATTGGCACCGACATTTGGTCATCGTCGTCCACTGGATGTTCTCAGCGGACCCGGCGGGCTGGATTTGGTGCGTAGCCACCTCCTGCGCGCGCAATCCGGGGCCTATTCCTGAGCGCAATTGTGGTGCTCTCCATTCATTGAATGCGTCACTGCCCACTAATTCATTGGGCCATCGCACACGCCTTGAAAGCCGCCTTGGATTCCCGTGTGGGCCGACCAGCTTCTCAGCATCCCATCGTCGAAGCAGAAATACTCGCATTGGCTGCCTCGAAGAACTCGACCACCTTGCCATCCTGATCAAGCCTGAAGACCTGATTCCAGCACCGGTTTCCGCCATGCACGACGATGTCCGCCAGAATTGCCTCACTGCGAAGAACACAACCGGAAGCCCAAGCCTGTTGCGCCAGATTCACGCTTGACTGGGACGAATACCATGCGCAAGAAAACCGATAAAAATATCGGCCACTTCGTCGCTTCCAAGGCTGCCATCGATATGCATCCATTGGGTAATCGAGCTAACAGCGCCCATGAACCAGAACACCGCCAATTTCACGTTGCACGGGGCAATGGAACCATCCTGAACACCCCCCTCGAGCACTTTGCGCAGCTCTTGATCAAACTTTCGCCGACGCAAAGTGATTTTTTTCTGATCCGCCACAGTCATACCGGAGAAATCCTGGAGGATCGCCGGTGCGCCCATTTCATCCGTTAGCAACGAGATGTAGTTCTTAATGAAGACCGAGATCCGACCGAAACCAGTATTTTCCGAAGCGATCGCGTCTTGCAAGACGCGATCTCCCAAATGCATGGCGAGCTCGTGGCATTCGTAGACAAGTTCCTGCTTGTTCTTGAAGTAGTAGTAGAGGGCAGGCTTGGTGACGTTGAGCGTTTTTGCAATCTCGTCCAAGGACACATTCTTGTACCCATGGCGGCCAAATGCGCGCGAAGCTTCCGCAATGACAGCTTGCTTTTTGAGCTGGTACTGCTCATCCGCGCCGCTGACCGCATTGTTCCATTTTGCGCCCTTGCCCGATCTTTTGGCAGCATTGCGTGTCAGTGACTTGGGCTTTGCCTCAATTGGCGTACTCATTGGTGTTGTTTTCCTTGAGGGCATTCGTATCGCTAACTGAGGCAAAGTGTATCGAACTGCTTTCGCCGATAGGCCTGCGGAGAAAGGCCGTGCTCATCAGCCAGCCAAGATACTGCGCGCAATGATCAACTTTTGAATGTGACTAGTGCCTTCGTAGATCTTTGTAACGCGCACATCGCGATAATAGCGCTCGACCGGGAAGTCGTTGACATACCCGTAGCCACCATGCACTTGCAGCGCCGCAGAGCAAACCTTTTCAGCCATTTCGCTGGCATAGAGTTTAGCAACGGAGGCCTCCTTACTGGTTGGCAGGCCCGCATCCGTAAGACGAGCTGCATACAGCATGTACTGGTGCGCCACCTCAACCTGCATGGCCATTTCCGCCAAATCAAAGCTAATGGCCTGCAGTTCGGTGAGTGGCTTGCCATAGGCCTCGCGCTCTTTGGCGTAGCGGATGGCTGCCTCCAGCGCTGCACGGGCAATGCCGATGGCCAGGGCGGCGATTGCGATGCGCCCATCGGACAACAGCGATAGTGCTTTGCCATACCCGCGCCCTTCCTCACCGATCATGTTCTGAACTGGAACACGCATGTTGTCCAGCTGAATCTGAGCCGTGTGGGCCGTGTGCTGGCCCAGCTTCCTTTCGATACGCAAGCATTGGTAGCCTGGATCTTCGGGGTCCGCGATGAACAGGCTGAAGCGGTGACGGGCACCTGGTTCCGCAGTTGCTGCCACGACGAGCGCAAAGCCCGCTTCACTGCCATTGGAAATCCATTGTTTGCTGCCATTGATCACATAAACGTCGCCGTCCCGCTTAGCCGTGGTCCGGATGGCTGCGGTATCCGAGCCTGCATGGGGCTCTGACAATAAAAAGGCACCAATGCGCTTGCCACTGGCCAGATCCGGCAGATGGCGGGCCATCTGTTGTTCGGTTCCAAAACTACGTAACACGTGCGCAGCTGAGTTGTGGACGTGCATCATGGTGGCGAAGCCACCATCGGCCGCTGCGAATTCTTCAATAGCCAGGCAATACTCCACGAATGAAAGCCCGGAACCGCCGTATGCTGGCGGGGCGAGCATGCCCATGAAGCCTACGTCGGCAACTGCCTTGATTTCGTCGTGTGGCCAAGCCCCCGTGCGATCACGTTCGGCGGCCGTGCTACCCACCACTTCAGTCGCGACACGCCGGGCAGACTCCCGAATAATGACTTCTTGTTCGCTCAGCAATGCATTGGAAACGATGCTCATAAACCCATCCTTGAAAACTTGGAAAACGACTGACCCAATGCGGTCAACCCAGCCAGCGCTTGCGGCGGCGGTAATGTTTCATGTCGCGGAAACTCTTGCGCTCCCCATCGACCGTCAGGCCGAGGTAGAACTCTCGAACGTCCTCGTTGGTCTTTAAGCTGTTGGAGGGGCCCTCTAACACGATCCGTCCGCTCTCCATCACATAGCCGTAGTCGGCTAAATCCAGAGCGACGCGGGTGTTTTGCTCCACGATCAGCAGAGTCAGACCGCTGGTCTTGAGGTCACTCAGCAAACCATAGACCTCATCGACCATCAGCGGAGCCAAGCCGAGCGAAGGCTCGTCGATCATCACCAACTTAGGCTTGGCCATCAGGGCCCGTCCAATTACCAGCAATTGCTGCTCGCCGCCCGACAGGTAACCTGCTGTGCGAGTACGCAAGGCTTTCAGACGCTTGATGCGGCTATACACCTCATCAAGCATTTCCTTGGCATCGCCAGCGCTGCCCATATGACCGCCCACCACCAGGTTCTGCTCCACTGTCATGTGGCGGAGAACCTTGCGCCCTTCCATGACATGTACCAACCCCTTGCGAACGACATCGACGGGGTTGGCACCGGTGATGTCCGCACCATCAAATTGAATACTCCCCGCCGTCACACGACCATCCTCTGTCCTGACCAGGTTGGAGATGGCCTTGAGCGTGGTGCTCTTGCCAGCGCCATTGGCGCCCAGCAAGGTCACGCACTGTCCAGCGGGGACTTTGGCGGTAATGCCTTTGACAGCAAGAATGACGTCGCTGTAGAGGACTTCAACGTTGTTCAGTTCAAGCACGGGTAGCTCCAGATGATGTGGCCTGGGTCTCGGTGGCCCGAGACCCAGGCCGATTTGCAATTACCACTTGTTCAACACAGGAACCGGAACGTTCTGCTCGAGAAGTTTGTACTTTCCCTTTTCGACGGTGCCGATGTTGACGGCTGTGCCCGAGGTCGGGAACGGCGCATCATTGTTGAACTTGATATTGGGCAACAAGCCAAAACTGCGCTCGGTAGGCATGGGGGTGGACAGCAGTGCAGCGCGAACCTCTTCGCCCGTCACACCGCCAGCACCTTTGACCTTGACAACATTTTCAACGGCACGAACCGTCAACATCGCTTGGCTCATGCCCATAATGCAGGCAGAGTTATAGGCGGCTTGCAACTTGTATTGGCTGCGCAGTTTCTCGAAGAAGTCCCGTGCCGGTGTTGCGCCTTCGGCGGCCATGGCCATGCCATAGACCTCATAGTTTCCATCCATTTGGCTCAGGTCACCCAGCGCTTTCCCCGACGAAAGCAACCCGTTATGAGCGCTAACCACTATCGGAATATTGGTTTTTCCAAGGCTTTGCAGGGCGCGCCGTGTCGCCACTACCGATGCTGTATTGTTGAACACCTGCAGTACCGTGGCCCCCTTGCGGACCAGGCGGCTGACCTGCTGGGTAAGGTCGGTCGGCTGTGCTTCGGTATAAATCGTTTCAACGACTTCAATGATCTTCGGATTGTCCTTAGCGAACTTCTCGACACCTTTGTGGATGTCCACGTAGGCCGGCGATACTTCCGATGAAATCACCCCCACCTTGAGAGGAGCAGACGAACCCGACTTCTTCTGCATCCACACATAAAACGCAGCCGCTTCGTGCGGGTAAGTGGCACGGGCATTGAACACCCAGTTATCACCCTTCCAAGCAAATCCATATCCTGCTGTCGACTGGACAAGAGGCACCTTGTCACTAGGCAAGCGCTGCTGCAGCGCATTGGTATCTGCACCGCCCACACCCAGAACAGCCACCGGGTTGAGCTCGGACTTGATGCCTGGCCAGAGGCTGGCCACTTGGGCGACGTCATAGCGGGTGTCGAAATCCTTGATTCGCAATGCGACGCCCTGCGCTTTACCGACCTCTTCGCTCCACCAGTCGAGCACCGCACGGCGGCATCCCGTCATATCTTTCATGATGTCTGCGAAAGGTCCGGTGAAGTCAGCCAGGCCAGCCACGTTGTAAGTAGTCTGAGCTTGTGCCATGCCGCCAAGGCACAAGGCTGACGCCAGTAAAGCGCCGCGTTGCCCCAGTTTGACCATTGCCGACAACTTTGCTCGATTCGTTTTCATAAAAAAGTCTCCTTTTGTAGTAGCGCTTTGCATTGGAGCAGCCCTTCCCAGCGCCTAAGGTGGCTGCAGAAAACAGGATTGCGGTCAATATGGGTAAGGCCACATGCGATAAGACCGCTTGACGATGTTCCACCGGTGCATCAGACCGCGTGGCTCAAAGATCAGAAAGGCCGCGATGACTCCACCCAGGAAAATATTCATCACTGCGAAAACAACGTCTCCGCTCAGGAAGGAAAAGTTCTCGACCAGTGAAGGGCCCACGATGGTGATCGTCTCCTGGGCAGTACGGATAACAAACACGCCGATCAGCGCGCCCGTCACCGACCCCATGCCACCCACAATGATCATCGCGATGAACCATATCGAGTGGATCAGGGTGAACTGGTCAATCGCCACGAACCTGACGTAGTAAGCCCAGAGCCCTCCACCGATGCCCGCGTAAAACGCACCCAGCAAGAAGGCAAGTACCTTGGTGCGCACGACATTGATGCCCATCATTCCTGAGGCCACGTCGTCATCACGCACTGCCGCAAAAATTCGACCATGGCGGCTGCGTGCGACGCCGTAGGCGCCCGCAATCATGATGAAGGCCACTACCAGACACAGGTAGTAAATGCGGGTATCGGTGTTGAAAACGAACCCAAGGAACTGTGCTGGTTCCAGAGTGATGCCGTTAGATCCCCCCAGCCATTTGGCAGGCAGGTTGAGCACAAAAAAGTGGAACAAGATCTGCGCAGCAATCGTGGTCAAGGCAAGGTAAAAACCCTTTATGCGCATTGCGGTTAATCCAAACACCAGCCCAAAAAGCGCCGCGCACAGCCCGCCAATGGGCAAAGCCAGCCAGAAAGGCAGGTGGCCTTTCGTCGCTAGGAGCGCTGTTGCATACGCACCAACCCCCATGAACGCAGCTTGGCCCAAATTGATCTGACCCGCTAGACCAGTATTGATCTGCAGCCCCATGACCACCACTGCAGTAATCAGCATAGAGGTCATGATCGCCACCCAGCGGACCTCGCTGATCAGGGGCAGCGCAAACAGCGCGATAACAAACAGGCCCAATGCCACCGCCTGGCTGCGCGTGCGAATTAGTGCTTGGTCTTTGGCGAAAGAAGTCGCGAATACACCTGCGGGATCCATGCTCATACCCTCTCAATGGTTTTCCACCCGAACATGCCGGTGGGACGAATTAACAACACCACCAGCATGATGATGAAAGGAAAGACGGAGCCCAGCGCTCCCCCCACCAGGGGATCGAGATAGGCCGAAGCCAAACCCTGAATCACACCCACCAAAACACCGGCGATCAGCAACCCTGCGAGGGACTCCAACCCAGCCAGCAAGGCCACCGGCAAAGCAGCCAGGCCGATGTCGGAGCTCATCATGTTGATGGAGCGGCCACTCAAATGCACTATCGCCCCCAGTGTGGAAAGCACGGATCCCAGCACCCACGCAAAGGCAATGGAACGCTGCACCGAGATGCCCATGGACATGGCCACCTGGTGGTCTTCCGCCACGGCCGTCATGGTCAAACCAGCCCTTGTCCGGTTGAAAAACCAGGAGAGACCAACGCCGATGAAGATGGTCATAATTCCACCGTAGAGCATCGAACGGGAGACGATGAGATCGCCAACGATGATCGGATCCAGAGGAAAGATGATCGGAAAAGCACGCACCTGTGGGCCAAAAAGCACCAACACAACGCCTCGGATCAGAATCAAGAGACCGATCGTCACCATGACCATCGAGAAGACGGATTCCCCAACCAGACGGGCAAAAAATATCCGCTCAATCATGAAACCAAAAATTGCAGCACTAACGAATGCCACGGGCAATCCGACCCACAGCGGTAGACCCATCTGAATAATCGTCCACCACACCATGTAGCCGCCAAAGACCACCAACTCACCTTGTGCAAAGTTGAACACCTTTGACGCGCGATAGATCACGACGAACCCCATGGCGATCAACGCATACAGAAGCCCTGACAGCGCACCGTTTATCAGGTAATTAATAAAATCGATCATTTCCGTCCTCTGCTTCGGGCTGCGCCCAGGTGGTCTGACCCTGCGGCGTCCGTGTCATGGATGGACACCAGAGCCTCGAAATTGCCGCGCCGACCGTCCTGGTAGGTCACAGGAATATCGATACGCACGGCGTGCGAGCCATCATATAAACCGTTGATCAGCGTGGCGTATCGCACCTCCAGGAATTCGCGCCGCAGCTTTCTCGAACGTGTTAGCTCGCCCTCGTCCGGATCAAGCTCTTTTGGAAAATTGGCGAATCGCTTGACTCGCGCATGCGCCGGCAAAAACTGATTCACACGGGCAATTTCCTGGCTAATCAACTCTGCGACCTCTGGCCGCTGTGACAAATCGGTAAAGGTTGAAAATCCGATCCGCTTGTCTTCTGCCCACCGCGACAGAACAGCCATGTCGATATTGATGAGAGCGGCCACGAAGTCCCTCGTCTCGTCTCCCACCGTCATGATGTCCTTGATGAAGGGACTGAACCGAAGGCGGGTCTCGACGAACTGCGGCGGGAAGGTTTCTCCGCTGCGCAAACGCTTGAGGTCCGACAACCGCTCCAGGAACACGAGCTCGCCTAGCTCAGTTTTCGTTACGGCATCGCCCGTGTAGAACCAGCCATCTTTCACCTTCGACTCTACGGAACCCTCTCTGCGGTAGTAGCCCAGAAACGGGCTTCCGCCACGAATCTGCAGCTCGCCGTCCGCACTCAAGCGCCATTCCAATGGTGGGCCCGCCTCTGGATGCGCCTTCATCCAGTGCCCTACGGTCTCCAGATCAAATCGGTCACCCTGGTGGCATGTCAGCAACCCGGTTTCGGTGGAGCCATAGATGTTGCGCAGAGGTATACCCATGGCATGGAACATGCGAAACACATCCGGTGCCATGGTGGCACCACCGCAGCTGGCACAGCGCAGCCGGGTCAGGCCGAGCAGATCTCGCAACGGGCGCAGAACCAGTGCATTGGCGATAGGAAACAGCAACCGGTCCAGCAGGCCAACGGGTTTTCCATCCAAGCGCCCCACATTAACGGTGTGACCGATCTTCATGCCCCACTCGTAGACACCTCGTCGAATGGGTCCTGCGTCGAGCATGTGCGCCTGCACAGAGGACGCCATGCTTTCCCACTGGCGCGGAGCAAATGTCATACCTTCCACCGCCAATTCCCGAATGTTGGACAACACCTGCTCCGGGCCCTCGGGGAAGTTCACTACCATGGGCAATCCCAATCCCATGGTGATGCCATATATTTGTTCAGTGGCCCAGGATGGCGCGATGTAACTCAGGTATTCCATACCCGGCTTCACATCCATGGAATCGATCAAGCGCTGGGCGTTGTCGATCAAAAAGCGATGCGTGAGGATGACGCCCTTGGGCTGCCCCGTCGTGCCGGAAGTGTAAGAAAGAACCGCTATGTCATCGGGGGCTCCCGCATCCACTAGCGCGTCGTACATCTTTCCGTTACGTTGATGGATTTCACGCCCTTGCCGCTGCATGCCATCGAAGGTATGCAGGATGGGGTCGTTATACGACCACATCCCCGTTTCGTCCCAATACACAATGTGGCGCATCTTCAAAGTCTTGTTCCGGACATCCAGGCCCTTGTCAACCTGTTCTTGGTCCTGCGCGAACAAGATGACTGCTTCGCTGTCGTCCAGAAGATAAGCCACCTCCTCCGAAGTGAGGTCCGGGTACATGGATACAACTTTGCATCCCAGTGCATGCGCGGCATACTCGGCCCAGTAATGCTGTGGCTCATTCTCACCAATGATGGCAATGGTCTCGCCCGCTTTGACGCCCGCTTGGTGCATGCCCAGCGCAATCTCTCGAACGTTGCGCTGCACATCCGCAAAGCTGTACTCCCGCCAAATTCCGCGCTGCTTATGGCGCTGGGAAAGACGGCTGGGATTGGCATGCGCATGCTTGCGCAGCAACTGGGGAAGAGTCGCGATTTCGAGTTTCATTGGGCGCCCTCTCCAAGGTAGGCTTTAAGCACAGCGGGATTAGCCTGGATTTCCTTGGGCGTTCCATCGGCGATCTTGCGTCCAAAGTCCAGCACAGCGATGCGGTCAGCTAGGTCCATCACCACACCCATGTCGTGCTCCACCAAAACAATAGGAATGCGCTTTGCCTCGCGCACATCCAGAATGAAACGTGCCAGGTCTTCCTTCTCTTCCGTATTCATACCGGCCATAGGCTCATCCATCAGCAGAATCTTCGGGTCTTGGGCCAGTGCGCGCCCCAAGTCCACGCGCTTGCGAAGCCCATAACCGAGGCTGCCCACCGGCACATGCCGGATGGATTCAATTTCAAGAAACTCAATGATTTCTTCCACTACCTCCCGATGCAAAACTTCTTCGCGTTTTGCCGGGCCGAAATGGAAAAACGACTGCACGAGATTGGCCCGCATGTGCATGTGGCGCCCCACCATCAGGTTCTCGATAACGGTCATGCCCGAAAAAATGTGCGTACCTTGAAAGGTGCGCGCCAGGCCCTGTGCAGCCACGTCGTGAACCGCCATGTCGCGCACGTTGCGCCCGGCCAGGGATATCTCGCCTTTCTTGGGGCGGTAGAACCCGCTCAGGCAGTTCATCAGAGAAGACTTTCCCGCTCCGTTCGGCCCGATGATTGCCAGCAGCTCGTCCTTGCACACATCAATCGAAACATCATTCAGCGCCACAACGCCACCGAACTGCAGCAGCAGATTCTGGGCTGTCAGCACCACGCCTTCCCGCTGGCTTTGAATGGCTGCATTCATTGGCACCTCCACTCTGAATTCTTGGCTTTGTCCATCGAATTTCCTTCATAAGACCTTTGCAGGGTCTACGCATCCATTTGCGGGAATGCTCGCAGCGATCAATGGACCACGACTAACAACGGACACCCGCATCCAGGCTGATCGTGGTGGCATTCAAATAGGCGTTTTCCACAACGTGCCGAACCAGTCCACCGAACTCTTGTGCCTGCCCCATGCGATGAGGAAAGAGGATGACGTTGTCAATAATGTTTTGCGACACCTTCGTTGGCATGCCTGCAGACATGGCGGTCTCAAACAGACCAGGCGCCACGGCCACCACTCGGATTCCGTGTTGCGCAAGATCCCGCGCCACCGGAAGCGTCATTCCAATGACCGCCGCTTTGCTGGCGCTATATGCGGCCTGGCCCACTTGACCCTGCCACGCAGCACCAGATGACGTGTTCACGATGACCCCCCGTTCACCGTCGACATTGGGCTCGTTCTGCGACATGGCCAACGACGCATAGCGCACCACGTTGAATGTCCCGGTCAGGTTGATGGCGATCACCCGGTTCCAAAGATCCATCGGGAATAACTCGCCCTTTGAAAGCGTCTTGCAGGGACCCAGAATTCCCGCGCAATTTACCGCCACATGCAGCGCACCAAATTCCGCCACTGCCGCGTCTACGCCAGCCTTCACACTGGCCTCGTCTGAAACATCAACCTTCTGGATTCGCACGCGCTCGCCCATCGGCAGCACCTCGCTCGCAAGGCGCTCTTCGTCCAGATCAACCGCCATGACGCTCGCTCCGGCCGCAAGCAATGCCTTGCAAGTGGCGAGCCCCAGGCCTGAAGCAGCTCCTGTGACGAAGGCAATGGTATTTTTGACATCCATACTATTTCTCTTGTCTCTTATTGAGTGCAGCGCTCAGCGCGCCAAGATGGTGATACAGGCAACAGCTTCTTCAATGCCCTCAAGACCGCCACCGTTTTCTGCCAGCGCAATCCTTGCGTCAGTCACCTGCCGCAGTCCGGCTTCCCCGCGAAGCTGAGTTACCAACTCATGGACTTGGGCAATACCGGTGGCCCCAACAGGGTGCCCCTTAGACTCCAGGCCGCCGGACGGATTAACGGGAATGCGGCCACCAATCCGGGTATCACCCCGCTCGGCAATCACACCGCCCATACCGAACTCACAGAAACCGAGGTTTTCTGTCTGAATGATTTCACCCATGGCCGTGGCATCGTGCACCTCGGCCACCGAGATATCTGCTGGGCCAACACCTGCCAGTTCATATGCCCTGCGCGAAGCCAGTGCTGTGCAGTGGTTGGTGTAGTCGTCTTCGCTCCGGTCGGAACCGCTTTGCACTACTGCCGCCAACACCTTGATGGCACGCTTTTCATCGATGTTCAAGCGCTTAAGCGCCGAGCGTGTGCAAAGGATGGCTGCTGCTGCGCCATCAGACACCGGGGAGCACATGGGCAGAGTCAATGGGTAGGTGATCGGCGGCGCGGCGAGCACCTCTTCGACGCTGTAAGCCATCCGGTACTGCGACAGCGGGTTGTGCATGGAGTGCGCGTGGTTCTTGGATGAAACGGCGGCTAACTGGCGCTGCGTCGTCCCGAAAGTGCGCATGTGCGATCGTGCAAACGCGGCATACACGTCCATGAAAACGCTGTACGGCCTGGGTGAGGTACTCCCCTCGGGCACCGCCACGTCGCGCCCCATCTTCATCAACTCCCCACGAATCTCTTCTGCACGCGAGAGATCCCAGGCACTGTCAAACACCGAGAACATCTTGAGCTTGTCGGATGAGAACATCTTCTCTGCACCAACAGCCAAAGCGACATCGCCAGCACCCGACTTGAGGTGATTGCAGGCTAGAACGAACGCCGACGAGCCGCTTGCACAAGCGTTTTCGACGTTCACCACCGGAATGCGCCCAATCCCCATGGCCCGCAGCGCAATTTGCCCACGAATCATGTGCTGGCCATCCATATGCCCCTGGGAAGTGTTCCCAAAAAAGGCCGCTTCCAAGTCTTCTTTTTCCAATCCCGCGTCCGCCAAAGCAGCCGCCGTGGCCTCGCGTGTGAGCGCCTTGATGTCTTTGTCCAGATGCCGTCCGAATGGCGTCATCCCCACACCAACCACATAGATATCTTCCATCGTATTTCTCCGTGGCGGATCTTCTTGATCCATGAAAGTCAAATAAATTACTTTGTGTAAGATGTTTTTACTGTACAGTAAAATTCTCAACTGCTTGCCAGGGATTATCCTTGGTATCACATTCGCGGCTCAGCAAAGCGGCAGGAATCGCATGCCCCGCGCAGTCTCAATATCGCCCTGCTCAGTCACGCTGTACAAACCACGAGCCACGTTGTGGGGATGAGCGGCGGCTTCGGCCATGGTGAGCACCGGCGCAAAGCAACTGTCAGTGCCTTCCATCAGTGCATTCCAGTACGTACTAGGTTGGGAAGCAAAGCGCTGCGCAATCCGCGCCTTGAGAGACGGCCACAAAGTCTTGTCCATTTGCCGTGCGGGGTCGACATCCGTCAGCTGCAATTGCGTCAACAGCAATGCATAGAACTGTGGCTCGATTGCACCGACCGTGATGTATCGCCCATCGCTGCACAGATAGCGGTCGTAGAAGGGTGAGTCATGGAAGACACTGGGTTCGCTGCCTTCCAATCCGCCACCTTGACGAATCAGTTGCACGAGCGGCGACAGCATTGCCAACACATCAATGATGGCGCCGTCAACCACGCAGCCCTGGCCCTTATCCCGCACGCCTAGCAACGCCGACACCATGCCAAATGCAAACCCGAGGGCGCCGGCAGCATCCCCAACCACTGTGGGTGGAAGCATGGGAGGGTGTCCCGGTTGTTCGGTGATCGACATGAGCCCAGTGAGAGCGACATAGTTCATGTCGTGCCCGGCGGCCTGAGCCAGCGGCCCATCCTGCCCCCAGCCCGTCATGCGCCCATACACAAGCCGCGGGTTGTATTCACCACATACATCGGGACCCAAACCCAGGCGCTCCATCACACCCGGGCGGTTGCCCTCAATCAACCCGTCGCTTTGCGCGACCATGTCCAGCGCCCGCGCCTTGTCCTCGTCGTTCTTGAGATTCAATGTGACGCGTCGTTTGCCGCGCGACAAGAGCGCCCCGTCCTTCGGAGTGAGCTCATCAGGCAATGCGCTCGCACCTGGCCGCCCGACCACAGTAACGTCAGCGCCCATCTGCATCAACATGAACCCAGCTAAGGGCCCTGGGCCGATCCCCTCGAACTCGACGATCTTGATACCCGATAGCGGGAACATGAGCGGGCTGCTCTTACTTCGCATGAAGAACTCCATTTGTTTAATTGTTTTACTTTAGGGTAGAATTTTTAACTTATGGGTAATGGAAAACCCCATGTCCCTCAAAACAGAGGCAAAAGCAGAATCGATCCATGAACACGCAAGCCAGCAAGGAACCCCTGATGTCGACACCGGTTGTGATTACAGACGTACGAAAAGGCACCATGTGGATTCGCCTGAACCGACCTGATGCAATGAACTCGCTGACCCCGGCGGTGCTTCGGGGAATAGACCACGCACTCAACGAAGCACAGAGCCGCGGAGACGTGATATCCGTCGTATTGACGGGCACTGGACGGGCCTTCTGCGCGGGCGCCGACCTCAAGTACGTCAAGACGCAAGCGGGCGAAAGTGGCACCAGTGGCTTTCTGGACAGCGTACTGTCCACCATGAACCGGATTGACCGCTTTCCAAAACCCGTGATCGCCGCCCTGAACGGCATAACTCTGGCGGGCGGGCTCGAACTGGTGCTGTGCTGTGATCTAGTGCTGGCGGCAAGGAGCGCCAAAATTGGCGACGCACATGCCAACTACGGCCTGATCCCCGGAGGGGGGGGGTCGGTGCGCCTGCCGCGCGTCATTGGCCCCACACGCGCCAAGTACCTTCTCTTCACGGGTGACTTCGTGGACGCGGCAGATCTTGTGGAAGCGGGCCTCGTCAACCAAGTGGTGGACGACGACCAGCTCGAAAGCGTTGCACAAGCCGTGGCCGACAAAATTGCCACGAAGAGCCCCCTTGGCCTGCGCCGCATGAAAACGCTGGTCGACGATGGTTTGCAGCAGCCTCTAGACACCGCCCTGCGATTGGAGCTTCTGGCCTCTGAAGTGCATTCCCACAGCGCCGATCTCCACGAAGGCCTGGCCGCATTCAACGAAAAACGCACCCCGCGCTTCACGGGCCACTAGGACGGCAACGCCATGCATACGTTACCCACCACCGATCGATTCAGACTACTGCGTGCTTCGCAGCAATTCGCCTACGACCGCGCCCCGGCCATCCGCGCGGTCTATCAGCTTGCAATGATGACGCCGCAGGATCTCCAAGGCCCTGCCGACCTTGCACGGCTCGCCGTCACAAGTAAGGATTCACTGCTTGATAAGCAGCGCCAGTCACCGCCATTCGGTGGGTTTCTCGCTGCCGACGACACATCCATCCGCCGCATTTATGTCTCCCCAGGCCCCGTCTATGAACCCCATTCTTTCGACGAAGACACTGGCAAGGGCTTCTCGCATGTGTTCAGGCAGGCGGGAATCGGCCCCGGTGACCGTGTACTCAACACCTGGTCCTACCATCTTGTTCCAGCCGGCCTATTGCTAGATGCGGGCATTGCTGCCACCGGGGCGACGCTCATTCCCTGCGGGCCCGGCGGCGCCGAGCAACAAGCGCAGCTCATCATGGAACTGGGCATCACCTGCATTTGCTCCTCCACCTCCTTCTTCGTGACCTTGGTCGAAACGCTTGAGCGCATGGGCTACGACCTGCCTTCTCAATGGAAGGTCCGCTCCGCAATGCTAGGCGGCGAACTGGGTGACTGGATGGGCAAGCGCCGCGCATTGGAGCAGAAATACGCAATCCGCACGTTCTCGGCTTATGCCACCGGCGACTTCGGGCTGATTGCTTACGAAGAACTCGGACAACTGGGCTACACGGTCCAGCCTGACCGGCTCGTCCAGATCTGCGACCCGCACACCGGGGCACCCCTTCCGCCGGGCGAACCCGGCCAGATAGTGGTCACCACGCTGGACAGCGGTTGGCCTCTGGTCCGCTTTGGCACAGGCGATGTGGCGCAAGCGCTGGCCCATTCCCCGGATGGTCTCGTCGAACGAATCAGTTTGTTGCAAGGCCGAGTGGGCCAAGGTGTCAAAGTACGCGAAGTTTTCATCTATCCACGCAACGTGGAAGAGCTGATCATCCGGATCCCGGCTATAGAACGTGCCCAGATCATCGTTGGAAAAAAGCAGCATCGGGAAACTGCAACCTTGCGCGCGGTGCTGACGCCAGGGGCTTCTCACGACGCCACGCAAAGCGATTTGATCGAAGTGTTCAGGCAATTGACCCGCCTGAGGCTCGACTCAGTCGAGTGGGTAATCCAAGAAGATATGCCCATTGACGCACCCTTGCTGGTTGACAACAAGCAGTGAAATTCTAAAAAGCGTTTGGTCTGATGCACCAAGTGGCTATACCGTCGCTCACCCAATGAAACGATAGTAATGATTGAACTCGCAGCCAATCCACTTATTTATCCATTCAAGCCACCATCGTCACGACACTGGGTCGAGATTACCCCTGGCGTACGCTGGATCAGACTGTCAATGCCATTCCGGCTCAACCACATCAATGTATGGTCCATAGATACCCATGATGGCTGGGTGCTGGTAGATACCGGCCTGAATAGCCCCGACACCGTGGCCGACTGGCTGGACCTCATGGCGCACGGGCCGCTGGCACGGCCACTCCAAGGCGTTTTCGCCACACACATGCACCCAGACCACATCGGCTTGGCTGGTTGGTTCACACGTCGCTTTGGTGTGCCGCTGCACATGAGCCGGCTGGAGTACCTGACCTGCCGCGTGATGCATGCTGACACGAACCGCGAGGCACCGCCCGACGGCGTACTCTTCAATAGATGCGCCGGCTGGTCGGAGGCAGCCATTGAAAGCTACCGCAGCCGCTTCGGCAGCTTTGGCAAACATATCCACGCTCTGCCCGACAGCTACCGACGGTTGCAAGACGGCGACCACATCCAGTTGGGTAAGTATGGCTGGCGGATCATCACCACCGGCGGCCACTCACCAGAACATGCCTCTCTGTACTGCCCCGACTTGAAGCTGCTGATCTCCGGCGATCAGGTGCTGCCGAAGATTTCCTCAAATATTTCGGTGTTCGCCAGCGAGCCGCAGGCCAATCCGCTGAAGGAATGGTACGAGGGGCTCGATAAACTATTGAGGGATGTTCCCAACGATGTGTTGGTACTCCCCTCTCACAACGAGCCCTTTTATGGACTGCATGAACGCCTTGACTCGCTCAGGTCAGGTCAAAATAGTGCCCTGAACCGGTTACGTCAGACATTGACTACCGGGCCTCAACGAATCGTCGATACGTTCGCTGCACTCTTTCATCGCTCCATCGGAGAACAGGATGCGCAGCAACTGAGCCTGGCAACAGGTGAGGCCGTTGCTTGCATAAACTTTCTCATTGCACAGGGCACCGTAAAACTCACGATGGACGAAAACGGGGTCGCGTGGTACTCAACAATAGATTGACATTGATCCGCCAGCCGAGCTATCCAAACCTGGATCGACAATCAACTGAACGGCACGTCAGTAACAGTGGTGCTGGTTGGCGCGAACACCCACAAAAGCAAATGGGTGAAATACGAAATAGATCAGAGCATAGCCCGAGGCAACGGGTTGCTATTGATCCGGCCCTTACGCACTTGAAATTTTCTGCACCACCCTCAACTGGGATTCATGCAAGCAACCGACATGAGATCGCTGAGCCGCGAAGCGCGGCACGAGCGCCGCGTGCAGGTCATCCGACTGCGCAAAGCCGGCAACACGTACGACGAAATCGCCGTACTCACCGGCCTGAGCCGCACGGGCGTCTTCAACATCTGCAAGCGCCATGAAGCGCTCGGCGCCAAGGCCCTGCACGACACCATCGGAGGCCGCAAGGTGGGCGAGAGGCGCTTGCTCGATGCCGCGCAGGAGGGCCAGGTTCGCAAGCTCATTGCCGACAAGACACCCGATCAGCTGAAGATGCCCTACGCGCTGTGGAGCCGCGCTGCAGTGGCCCAACTCATCGAGCAGCGGTTTGGCATTCGATTGCAGGTGCGCACCATGGGCAAGTACCTGGCGCGCTGGGGCTTCACACCGCAAAAGCCGATGAACACGTTAGATTGATTTCGGCTGATCCGTGCCCTTTAGAGTGGTAGGAACCTCGATCCCAGCAACTTCATGCGTTTGTCTCAGGATCTGTTCTAACAGGCTAACCCTGGGGACGTCACGAGTTCTTGGAGGAAGCCCGTGAGCGCAGTCTTCGGATCGTCCTCATCGGAGACGATCATTTCAATGCCCCAGTGCCTCAGCACTTCCTCTGCCGCAGGGTTCGGACGATTGGTGAAAATGTACGACTTGGGTCTCGCCGAAGCTAGCGGCGACTTTCCCCACATCTCGGTTAGGCGATAGAACAGCAGGCGGATGTTGAAGTCCGTCAGGCTATAGCCGATGAAGAGGACGGAATTACTCAGCACGTCATTGCGAAGCTTAATGTCCAGCGGCGTGTCGAAGTTCAGCCGCTGGTAGTAGCTGGTCTCGTCAAGGACGATGGACTCGTCGGCTGCAAAGTCACCATGGAACTTAATGATCTGGCGGTGACCGTCACTGACAGCGACCATGTCCGCCACGCTGGCAATCCTGTCGTACTTCACGCCGAATTCGGCGTGGGCGATCTCAAGCCACCGGTCGTAGTTGGTGGTGTAGATCCGTGAGAAGTTGCCCAGGGTGATGAGCCGGTGAATGTCGGAGGCTTTGATGTCCGTGGAAGGCTTGTGCCATTCGCGGTCCATCCAACTCCGTAGCTCCCCGAGGCCACCTCTCTTCTTTTTGTAAAACTCAGCCAGGGTCTGATAGTTCCCGTAGGTGGCAAACACTGCCGGGTCGTAGCCCAGCTCCTGGGCAATCTGCGAGATCAGCTGGCTCCAACTCGGCAAGCCAAGATTTGCTGACACGCCGGCGCCGACAAACAGCATTAGCTTGCCGCTGCTGTGGGCTTCAAGAAGTTCAGCTCTCATGTCGTGAATTTCGAAGTCTTGAGGTGGGCAGCAAACTTGTTCAACGCTATGCGGCGCATGGAGATGTCGTCCTTATCAGCCCCCATTTCAGCAAACGTCTTCGTGTAGCCGTCAGGGATGAACACACAGTCCCACTGAAAATCCTCCGGCCCAGCAGGTGTCCGCGGAACCGTGCCCTCGATGGCGCCTTCGAATAGGTGCATCTGGCGCCCGTCGCAGTACCCGAGCACCGTCTTTGCGATGACCTTGTCGTCACCCAGAGCGGCCACAAGATCCGCGAAGCGCCTAGCTTCCAAGCGGTCCCAAAAGATCTGGGTCAGGCCTGCGGGAAGGTCATTCAGCCCCCTGAGATACAGACCTGTGTGCTCGACGAACAGCGGGCGGCCGATCTCGTGGAATGCCTTGATCAATTTGTCCCGCACGAGCGCGTCGACGTCCTGCGTCTGTAGTTCTTCGATCTTTCTGGATACCGGCACGATGTCCACGTCGACCGGACTGAGGATACGTTGCACTTCCTTGATCTTGTGTTTATTGCCGGACATGAATCGAATCTTCAATTCAGACCCTCCATAAATGAAAACCGCTTGGCGACTTCGTACTGCTGCTGCATGTCGCAAATGGACAGTCCTTCGGCCATCGCGGCGGCTTGGTCGTCGGCCAGGCCGCGTTGATGGATCGCTGGGTTGTCGGAGCAGATAACGAACGGCACGCCCCTGCGCCGGAACTCCTGAAGAGGATGAGCCTCATCACGGGGAACAGCGCCCGTCAGCCGGTTGCTGATCGGGCAGACTTCGACGCAGACCCCCTCGGCAGCTAGCATATCCATCAAGTCCGGATCCTTGCCGGCTGCCGTGCCGTGGCCGATCCGATCTGCGTGGAAGAGCTCCACGGCCGCGCGCACGTTCTCCACGCGGCCAGTCTCCCCAGCGTGTATCGTGATGCCGAAGCCATATCGGTCCTTGGCCTCACGGATCATCGCGGGCAGCTCAGCCGTGTAGGGCATCTCTTCATCCCCCGCAAGGTCCAGTCCCACGATATCCTTCGGTCGTCCGATGTCCTCGTAGGCCTGCAGTAGGGTGGCGAGATTCGAGGCACCGTAGTCGCCCCGCGTTACGGTGAGGATTAAGCCCCGTCGGATCCCATAGCGCTGCGCCGCCCTGCCTGTCGACTCGATGAGGCGTTCCAACGCCTGCGCAGGCGTACAGCTCTGAAGTCCAGTCAAGTACAGGACGCTGCTGCGGAGTTCGACGAAACGGACCGCGTTCTCTGCCAAGCTCTCAAGAACCGCATGGGCGAGGCGGTCAAGGTTTGCGCGTTTCTTGGGGAAGAGTCGCAACACCTGCCACGGCGAGAGGTACTCCGCCAGCGATTGGCATGGGGCAAGGCGTGTCATGTCCCGCTCAAAATCGAACCCAGTCGGAAAAGACGTTGCTTCGTCGGCCATGATCTCCCGGATGGTCGACACAGGGACTGCGCCGTTCATATGCACGTGGAGTTCTCCCCGATCATGCACGTAGGCTTGCGCTCCGCCGTCGTCGAGGTCGTCAGTTACGCCCAAAAGGCCTGGCAGATCAAGTTGCCGCGGATTCAATCTCCGTCCTAGTCCTTGTTGTGGGCTTTCAGCCCAATTTTTGTGATGATAGCCCCGTACCCGCTACGCGCGTCTTCTCGGACGAGAGGTTCAAGTCGCCGTCTCACAAATCTCCCTCTCAGCCCGATAAATCCGCCGATGCAGTTGGGCAGATGGAGTAGGGGCTTGTCTACGGCTACAACATCATGAGTGGCAACGAAATTCTTTGCCTGATTGATGCTGATAGTGACAATGACATACATAGACTCCCCTTCCAACAGACGAGTGAGTTGATGAGAGTTCTTACTTCCAATCGAGACACCGTAATGCCGTATGCCGCAATTGCGCGGATCGCCCTGGACGGGGAAGTCCATTTTTCATTCCATAGGACTCAAAAAGTAGCATCGTGATATGGCCTATGATCTTCAAAACCGACTAGTCATTGGAGTCGCATCTAGTGCGATGTTCGATCTGCGTGAATCTGATGCGGTCTTTCGCGCGCAAGGTGAGGAACCGTACCGTAAGTTTCAGCAGGAAAATTTGAATAAGCCGCTGGCGAAGGGAATCGCTTTCTCCTTCATCCGCCGGCTGCTTTCGCTCAACGACTTGAGCATGGACGCAGCCAAAGACCCACTCGTCGAAGTCGTTCTCCTGTCCAAGAACGACCCCGACACCGGCCTGCGGGTGATGAAATCCATCGAGCATCATGGACTTGGCATCACGCGTGCGATTTTCATGCAGGGTCAGGCACCGTACGAGTACATACCCGCGCTCAATATCGCGCTGTTCCTTTCGGGCAATGCGGATGATGTGACTGCTGCGATCGCAGCAAACTTTCCCGCCGGCCAAGTTCTTGATTCAGCAATCGTGGATGACGAGAGGGACACCGGGCTGCGCATCGCATTCGACTTTGACGGAGTTCTCGCAGACGATGAATCTGAGACGGTCATGCAGAAAACGAAGGACGTCAGCAAGTTTCACGAGCATGAGGTCAAAAACATGATGCAGCCCCACAACCCAGGACCACTGCAACAATTTTTGATCCGAGTCGCAAAGATTCAGTCTGTTGAAGAGGAACGGCGCCGTGCCGACGCCACGTACAAGAATCGTTTACGCATCTCTGTAGTGACGGCTAGGAATGCGCCCTCGCACGAGCGTGCATTGAACACACTTAAGAGTTGGGGTGTTATGCCAACCGATGCCTTCTTTCTTGGCGGCATTGAGAAGCACAACGTCCTCGGCGTACTGAAGCCGCACATCTTCTTCGATGATCAATCTGGTCATCTCGCGACGGCTTCCTCTGTCGTGCCGTCGGTTCACATCCCATTCGGAGTTACGAATCCACGGACTGCAAGGTGAGCCTAAGTTGGTGCATGAAGTGCAACGCTCCGTTATCTGCGATGCCTAACAGGACGGACAAGCTGACGCTCACGAGTTCCGCCTGCGGGACGCCTACATTTCGAGCGACTTACCTAGGCGTTGAGCGAAAGGTTTCGTGCCTCCCCCGGTCGGCAAGTCCAGCGACCGCATCGTGGCAATTAGCATGAGGTCGGCCGGCAGCAACGACAGGCTCCAACCGCTGCGAAAGCGCCTCTAACACCCGAAACTCCGCCCTCACTGCAATCACCATCATTGTCTGCCCCGTTCAGCAGTAGACGGCATCGGGGGCGAAGTGACATTCACATCCCCTACCTCGAGCATGTCGTCCCAACGAGTCGTGTAGGCTGGTGACCTGCGCTCCTGCCGCATAGCCCAGCTTGCACGCTCTCCCGTCGCCTCCACTCCCGCGCTGGCCAGCTTCACCGTCCCTCGCCCATAGCGCTGATTGAGCTCATCGAGCACCCCCATCAGCCGTTCACGTGCGCAGTCTTGCGCTTCCAGCGGTTCCAGATCGAGCTCTCCCTGCCGCAGCTTTGCACTGTGCAAGTCCAGCAGCATGACGCCAGCTTTGATGAAAGCGTAGCCCGATCGGTAAATGCGGCGAAGCCCAGCCAATGCGGCATTGACTACGGGCACCGTATCGCTGGTGGCCCGCAGCAGCGGTACGGTGATGGACCGGGCGTACTGCGGCCCTTTGCGATAGGGGCTGGTGTGAATGAACACCAGCACATGGGCCGTGTGGCTGGCCTGCCTGCGCAGCTTCTGTGCTGCCATGCTGGCAAACGTGCTGACGGCCTGTTCCAACGCCTGGAGGTCTCTGATGGGTTGCCCAAACGACCGGGTGCAGGCGATTTCCTTCTTGGGTGGCGGCTGTTCCTCCAATCCGATACAGGGCATGCCTTGCAACTCTCGCACCGTGCGCTCCAGCACCACCGACCAGCGCCTGCGCACCATGGCCGGATCAAGGCGTGCCAGGTCCAGGACGGTCTCGGTGCCCGCGTCCTTCAGTTGGGCCGCGATCTTGCGCCCGACGCCCCAGACTTCTCCCACATCGGTCGATTCCAGCACCGCATCCAATTCGTTACGGGACAACTGCGCTAGGTTGCAAACTTGAGCCAGTTTTGCAGGGTAGGCGCCAGGTTTGCGCTCAGCCGTCTTGGCCACATGGTTGGCCAGCTTGGCGAGGGTCTTGGTCGGCGCAATGCCGATGCCGCAGGGAATACCTACCCACTGCAGCACCCGCGCACGGATGGCATGGGCTCTTTCGGTCATGTCACCCCTGATGCCACTGAGGTCCACAAAGCTCTCGTCAATTAAGAGGTACCATGGCCAGTGTTGCATTTCAATTAGAGGGAAAGCTCTGTACGTAGAGGTATCCCCAACCGTTATCTCCAGTGCTCGTCCGTACTCAAGCAGTTCCTGAACATGTCATCGTTGACCCCGTGAGACACATGCCAAGACTATGGTCCACGGCGTGGTCCCTAGGCCTCACGAGTAGTTCTCAGGCGACCAGCACGCGAAAGCTGTACCTCCAGCATCTGGACAGCTTTTATCGGTACTGTGACGAACGCTTCGGTGCCGACGCCTTCGACGAGGGTATGAGCACTCGGGACGCTGAGGGCGTGATGCTCATGGTGGAGTCGTTCTATCTAACGACAACCTCAGACCCGGCCTACAACACGACTGATGTTCAGCGGTGGGGCGTAGTCAGAGCATTCGTGCAATCGCTGGCCAAACGCTTAGCGCCTAGTAACCCAGAGTGGGCCGCAGCTGCTTCTATGCTGGCAGC
This sequence comes from Variovorax restrictus, assembly GCF_051216715.1. Lineage (NCBI taxonomy): Bacteria > Pseudomonadati > Pseudomonadota > Betaproteobacteria > Burkholderiales > Comamonadaceae > Variovorax > Variovorax restrictus. The sequence continues at coordinate 108,286 of NZ_JBPJZH010000005.1, read as the reverse complement.
CATGGGCAGGATGCGCGCCCCCCGTCTCGGTGGCTTCCGCTTCATTCGTGCGCTGCCGAAAACAACGCTGCTGGACCTCCTTGAGGTAGCGCATCCCAGCTCGCCTCGAAATCCTTTCAAGGGGTATCAAACGCGCGTGCGGAACTGGCTCATCGTCAACCTAATGCTGCTGGCTGGGCTCCGTCGTGGCGAAGCACTGCTGTTGGCCTGTGACTCCTTGAAGGAAGACGTGGACCCGGAGTCAGGAGAGGTGGTTCGTTGGCTTGACATCACCACGGTGTTCGAGAACGATCCGAGGTCGACCACGCCACGCATCAAAACTCTGGAATCCCACAGGCAAATTCCGGTGTCAGAGGACTTAGCTCTGCTCTACCAGCACTTCGCCGCCGAGCATCGACCTACCGATGCCGGACATGGTTTCCTACTGACCACCAAGGCGGGGGCCCCGCTCTCTGCCGAGGCACTAAGTAAGGTCTTCAGGAAACTGACGGATGCCCTGGCACCCGAGGCAATCCAAAGCCTCTTCGATAGATCTGGCGGCAAGACGAACATTTCGCCTCACGACCTGCGACACACCTGCGCCACGGCCAGATACACGATGTTTATGGAGCTGAACCCCGACCGCGAGTTGGCAATCCAACGGATGCGGGCGTTCTTCGGATGGTCAGCGAGGTCAGCCATGCCTGAGCACTACGCACGTGCGGCGATTCAGGACGACTTGATGCAAGCATGGAACACACTGTTTGCTGAAAAGACTAGTCTTATGCGGGGGATTTCTGCGTGAACCACGCCATTGAAATCGCCCTCCCGCAACCTCAGTCCGAGCATGGTGGGAAATCTCCCTTGGACTGGAAGTGGCCCGCTGCCCCCGCGTTGATGACCCTTTTCGACAAGTATTCCGGACGGGAGTCGGTGGTGAGGTTGGCGGACCGTCACTGGGAGGTCTTTGCAGCTGGCAGCACGGTACGGCTGGAGTTCGCCGAGGGTCAAGTTGGCGAATTACAGCGAGCGCTTGTTCTGCTGACACGACGGGCGTCCTCCCCAGCACCATTCCGGACCTTCGCCAACGTCCTCATAGCCAAATGGCCAGCCATCTTGGAACTGCTCGCTACCCCTGCGGAAAAGCTGCGAGAGACCTGGACCACTGTGCTGAGCCACCCGCTGGAGACGAACGTCGCGAAGGCCGTGTTGAAGCTAGCTTGCAAGGCTGGCGCCGGCCACTGGCGAGCAGTTCACATGCCTCTCGTGAAGAGCTTGGACACCTTCGTGAAGGAAGGCTTACGGCAGAACAAGCGAAGCATCGGCAAGAGAGAGCGTGTGGCTTCCGTTGACGCCCAGGCAGCTATTGTTCGAGTTCTGGATGCGGCGGCGAGCGAGGACGACTTGACCGACAGACAGGTGGAGGGCGCTGTCGCACTGCTTATCACCTACCAACACGGTATGCGACCAGTTCAGGCGCTGTGCCTCGACGTGACGCATGTCCGCTTCTTCCGTGATGCAAGCGACGACCTTGCTTGCGTGCTCTCGTTCCATGCTGCAAAGCAAACACCAGGCAACGAATTCGAGTTGCTACGCCAAGTCAAACCGGAGTGGGTTCCGCTCGTCGCGAGGCTGCACGCGACGGCGCTCGCTCACGGGCGGCAGCGGCTATTCAACGCAACCGGACCAATTACCTTCTGGGACAGGGCAGTGGTTCTCTGTAAGCGGTTCTCCGTGCAACTGGACAGCACGGCGCGCTCGCTCCGTCACACCGGGGCGCAAACGCTCGCCGATGCGGGGCATGATAGGGCTAGCATCCAAGCGTTCCTCGGCCACAAGAGCGCAGAGGCCGCGTCGCACTACATCCGGGCAAGCTTCAAGCAAGCCGAGCTCATCAACACGGCGCTCGGTGCGTCGAAACTCTACAACAGCCTCTTGGACATATCGACCGGCAGTTTCGTCTCAGCCGACGAGATACAGCTGGCTCCTGAGGACCAGCAGATTGGCGCTGTGGTGGGGTATCGGCTGGTTGCTGGCGTGGGACTGTGCAAAGCGGGTCAGAGCAGCTGCGCCTACAACCCGGTGACGTCTTGCTATGGCTGTCCGAAGTTCATGCCATCCCTAGACCGGGAGTCCCACGTCGAAGCTATCGAAGGGATGCGCGACCAAGTCCGCCTGTACCTAAAGCAGGGAATCTCCGATGAGACGCCGGCCTACCGGCAACTCACGCGCGCGCTGGCGGGGGCGCAGCAGGCGTTAACCCTGATTGATGACCGACCCAAGAACCACGGATGACCATCCACATCCTCTCGCCTCAACTGACGCCACCGCCGCAGGCCTATCTGAGCTTCATCGACCGGATGCGTCGTGTCGCTTCATCGCACGGACTTGACTGGCACATCGAACTCGACAGCAACGGCGCCGCCACGTCTAACACGGACTGGGACTTACGCAAGTTGAACAAAAGCCATGACCTCCACGTCCCTGGAAGTTGTGGCTTTGCGGTGTCGCGCGACCTGACAGCGATGGCGGCCTCAACTGGATGGCACCCCAGCCAATTGCCGGAAGGCGCGGTGCTCGGTGAAGACGTGCAGGACTTCATCAAAGCCCTAATCGTCGAGCACTGCAGCAGCGGCCGCTCGACCGGCGACACACAACAAATAGCCAGAGCTGCTCGTCGCCTCTTCTCTCTGGTTCGATGCCCGCCGTGGGAGCTTTCACGTGAAAACTTTGACGCCGTCTTGGGCCTTAAGGCCTGGTCCGACAAGCCGGCGCGCGACTTCTCAACGGTCGCGAGGTACATCGACGAGAACCTCATCTCCGTTCATTGCCCAGTCCGCCCGGAGCTAAAAAGGAAGGAGTCGTCAGCGTTGCTCGGCTCGCTGCAGGAACGCCAGCACGCCGAGAAGCTACCGGACCTTTCCGCGCTACTTGAACTGACGCGAATCGTCTTCCAGGAGACGCCCCAGACCTACATGGACGCAGTTCGCTTCGGTGTCGTGAAACTGGCTCTGTTCACGGGACTGCGAATCGAGGAGGTGCTGACGATACCCGCCGACTGCTTGGTTTGGGATGAACACCTCGACATAGTCACCGGCCGCCCGGCCGGAACGGTGGGCGGCGTCTCACGCTCCTTGCGACTGCACTATTACGCCGAGAAGCACATCGACGGCGCCCCAAATCTGCTTGTTGAGGCACACCAGCATGTGCCCGCGATGTTCGAAGATGTTGTGGTCTCAACGGTCACTGAGATGGTAGAGATTGTCGGCCCCGTCCGAGAGCTGCTGCGCCTGCAACAGCAGAACCCCAGCCGATTTCCTGACTCGGATTGCCGGATTTTTCGTACCTCCTCCGGGCGGCCAGTTTGGACCAGCGACCGCCTATTTCTGAGCCTGGGGCGGAGTACGGCAGGACGAACTTACCCGCTCCAGCTTCCCCTTCAAGAGGACACAGAAATCAAGCCGATGCTGTACCCGGGAATGCTCATCGCGCTAGGACGTCATGCAGGCCGGTCGATGTTCAGTGTGTACGGACGGTCGCCTGAGTCGAAGTTGATGTCAATCAAGCCGCACAGTCTTCGGCATCTCATGAACACAGAGATGTTCCGTAAGAATGTGCCTGACACCATCATTACGCACCAGTTCGGTCGACGGACCGTCGCTCAGAGCTACGAGTATGACCATCGCAACCTCGCAGAGAAGTTGAGCTTCGTCAAACTGCCGCCTGCAGCGTCCAAGGTCCTTCCCGCAGGAAGCGCCAAGGAATTGGTGGGCAAGATGGTCGTCAGTGGTATGGCGCTGCAAAGCCATTTGGGGCAATCGTTTAAGCGCATCCAGCACGAGAGCGGTGATGAAGCAGCCTTCATCTACTTGGCGGCCAACGCAGATGGCTTCCACGTCACGCCGTACGGTTTCTGCACCAACAGCTTCTCTGTCAATCCCTGCACTCGACACCTCAAGTGCTTCGACCAGTGCAAGCACTTTACGGCCAGCGGGGTCGCTGAGCACCGGGTGACTCTTGAAGACCTTCGCTCGAAGCTCGTGGCGATGCGGGACGCGGCTCGTTGCAAGCCGGCCACCACCGTGGGGCGCAAGAACCAGATTGCCCATGCCGAGCGGCTGATTGCTGGTGTGTCGGCTGCGCTTCACGCCCAACCGAACCAATCCGTCTTCGCAGACGGCATCGACCATTCCACCCTGAAAGAGGACATCTTCAAATGAGGCTGCTCTTAGACCCCAAGAACGAGGAGCTGGCCGACATCCTCAACACGCTACTCACCGACAACATCGACATCACGGCGCGGGAGGTGGCACGGCGCCACAGCACGTTGAAGAACCCTTCAGCGTTCACGCGCAATGAGGCTAGAAGCGCGCTCATCGCTGCGGCCCAGGCACAGCAGCAAGGAGTACGCAAAATCGTCGCAGGAGGTGGGGGCGCCGGCAGTCTGCAAGACCAGGCCGCAGGCTACCGGCAGGACATCAAGCGGCTGGAAGCCCAGCTAACGCATATGGTGGCAGCCCACGCCGGCCTCATCCGCGCGGTTCAAATGGCCGGAGGCGGGCCTGCACTTGAGCGGTTCTGGCGAGACTACAAGGCGGTGGGCGACGCGGTACACAGCCTTTCAGCAGCCAACGCCGAGCGTCCAGTAACGCATCTGCCCTTGCGCGTCGTCAAGATGTCAGACGGAACGGCAGATTGACAGGTCGGAGCCGACCTGCCTGGGTTGAGTTTTTGCAGCAAATCCACAATGCGTTCGCACAACAAAACCTCCACTGATTCGCGTCGCCAATCCACCACCTAATCGCGCAGTGGCAACAGCAATGAGCGCTGATGTAGCCGAAGAAAGCTAGCGCCAGCGCAACTGTGTTGGTGTTCCTATCGGCCAAGTGCAGTCCTTGACCTATTTTTCCCCAAGAAGTGCATCAGGCTGATCTCCGACACTCGAACCTAACGCCTGAAAGTTCGCGTGTTGCGCAACTGGTCATTGGCCGAGCAGGGTCTCAAGCGACCGCTTTGTTGCTCAGACCGGTCACTCTATTGATGCGAGCCGGGCAAGGTAGCAGGAGCAACTGATCACACCAAGGATGAATTGGTTCTCCCGACCCGCTGCGGTCGGTGTTGATGTAGGCAACGATCCCAGAAAACCGTCCGAGAAACCGGGGGAATCCCACCCCGGATACTTGGCGGCACGGCTTATCGGAACCATTGCGAAGAGCATCCGCAGTTGGCCCGCGGGTCCGAAACACGTAGCCAAGGTCTTCTCAAAGAATTAGATCGGCCAGAACCATAGAACGTCCAAAAGCATTCTCTGGTGTGGTGACCTCATGGCTGCACCGAGCAGTGCGAAGCTGCCACATGAGCCGCTCAGTGCGATGCCTCGTAGTGTGCAAGCGGCTCATTACCATTTAACGCAACGAGCAAATTTTCAGCAGCCTGCAACTCGATGGCTCGGCGAACCTTCTTCACCGCCGAACCAATGTGGGGTGTGAAAACCGTGGAGGGGTGTTGCAAGAGTTCCGGATGAATCTGGCGAGGACGGTCTGCCAGCAGCCAGTCTTCCATCTCGTACACATCGGCGGCGTAGGCACCCAGGCGCTCGTCCTTGAGCGCCCGTGCCACGGCAGCCTCGTCCACAACCGAGCCTCGCCCAATGTTGACCAGGATCTGCCCCCGCCGAACACCTTCAAGCATGGTGTCATTGACGAGGTGACGCGTTACGTCCAGCAGCGGAACGGCCAGAATGACATAGTCGGATTGCGACAGGGCCTCACCCAGGCTCACCATGGTCAGGCGTTCGTCATCACCATGCGGGTCCACGCCCAGCAGTTGAGCGCACCCGAAGCCACAGAGACGGTCCACAATGGCCCGCCCAACGGCGCCAAGTCCGACGACCGCCACTATCGAGCCGTGCAACCCCATTCCGTACAGCTGGGGACGCCATCCTGCGTAGCTCTTGCGAACACTGACGTCACCTGCCAGCACATGGCGCGCGGCGGCGATGGCCAGCCCAATGGCGAGTTCTGCCGTGGGTTCTGTGAGCAGGTCAGGAACGAAGCTCACGCTGACACCGGCTTGCGCACATGCCTTGAGGTCAAAGTTGTCATACCCCTTCAGGGCGCAAGCGATGGTCTTGAGCCTGGGAGCGTGCAACAGGGTTCGCTGATCTACCCGGTCAGGCATGAACGCCATCATGGCGTCGGCGTCCTTCAGGTGGAGGTAAAGCTCTTCCTCGCTCCAGGGCTCAGGCCCTTGATTCATTACTACATCACCGGCGGATCGAAGACGCGCCAGAACTGCTTCATGGATGGGCTGCGTCACCACAATTTTCGGCATCATTACCTTCCTCTCTCTTTCTATTTCAGATGTTTGCGAAGCGCCGACCCAATGCCGTCGACCACGAGCACGCATATGAGGATGGACAGCAAAATGGCGGAGACCTCGTCGTACTTGATCAGGCGCAGAGCTGCCATGAGTTCGAAGCCAATGCCGCCCGCACCCACGATGCCCATCACTGCCGATGCGCGAAAGTGATATTCCCATCGGTAGATGGTGATGTCCGCCAACTGGGGCAAAACCTGCGGTAACACAGCATGGGTGATGACCTGAAACCGGCTTGCGCCCGCGGCCTTAGCGGCCTCCAGAGGTTTCGGGTCCACGTGCTCTATGGCTTCGGCGTAGAACTTGGCCACCATGCCCGTGGAATGCAGGGCCAACGCCAGCACACCAGGCAATGCCCCAAAGCCCACGGCCGCGACGAACAGAATGCCCAGGATGATTTCAGGCACAGACCGAAATGCAGCCAAGATGGTTCTGACGATTCGCCCAACCACCGCATTCGGCGCGGTGTTGGGCGCCGCCACCAGGGCCAGCGGCAACGACGCCAGAACGGTCAGCGCCGTGCCTGCGATCGACATGGCTAAGGTGTCACGCAATGGAATGACCCAGTGCTCCCAGCGCTCGAAATTCGGCGGCACCATCTCTGAGGCCAACTGCTGAATCGCTGGGCCGCCTTCGATGAAACGCTGCGCGTCAAAGAAGCCGGTGACATACAAAGCCACCACACAGACGAACAGAACGACACAGGCGGCGCCCAGCCGTTTGAGTCGCTGCTGTCCGTCGATGGCAACTATGGATTCCAAGGCTACCGATGTCATTTCATGCGTCCCAGATCAAGCTTGAGAATCTGTGCTGTGTCGCGAAGAATGTCGTAGGCCTTGTCATCGGTAGCGGCAAAGGCCTCGATACGGAATGATTTGAGAATCTCGGCGTCCTTCATCTGAAGAAAGGCGGCTCGGATGGCTTCCTTGAGCTCCGGCGTGAGATTACCTTGCATCGCAATGGGATAGTTCGGAATGGGTGCCGACAGTTCAAGTTGCACAATCTTGTTGGCATCCACCATGCCCTTTGCGATGAGGTTGTCCAGAATGGTTTTTGACAGAGCGCCGGCGGGAACCTGCCCTGCCTGAACAGCTCGGGCCACGGCATCGTGCGTGCCCAGGTGAACGGGGCGGTAGTCAGTCTCGCCGTTCAGTTGGTGGTTTTTAAGCAAGTGCGCGCGCGGTGCAAGGTGACCGGACGTCGAAGCCTGATCGCCAAAGCCAAAAGGCTTTCCACGAACGTCAGCCAGGGTCTTGACCGGGCCGCCTGCCGTGGCGATGAGAACCGACTGGTAGGTCGGCGAGCCGCGCTCCACGCCAACGGCAAATGGCTCAATGTTGGGCGCCTTGGACTTGGCAAGCACGTAAGAGAACGGTCCAAAGTAGGCGACCTCGATGCGGCCAAAGCGCATGGCTTCAATCATCGACGAGTAGTCCGTAGTCACCGTAATCTCTATTTCCTTCTTCAGGGTCTGTTCCAGGTACCGCTTCAGAGGCTGTGCGTTCTGAATGATGGTGGCGGCGTTTTCGTCCGGCAACAGTGCAACGCGAAGCTTGGAAGGATTTTTGCCCTCGGCATGGGCGCCAAGTGGCAACAGGGCGGCCAAAGTGACGGCAGCGATAAATTGGAAACGGCGACGATTCAGCACGGTAAAAACTCCTTGGATTGAGAGGGGGAATCAAATTGACTGCCCATGTTGGCAGGTGACGACTTCGCGTACAGGGCAGACTGGGCTTCTTCCGTCAACTGCGCTGCTGTCCCGTCGAACACCACCTGGCCCTGGCGAAGGCCCACAATGCGGTCGGCGAACATGCGCGCGAGGTTGACTTGATGCAGACTCACGATGGCCGTGAGTCGGTCTTTCTTGCAGATGTCGTGAAGCAGGGTCAACACACTCTGCGCGGTCGCCGGGTCGAGGCTGGCCACCGGCTCATCGGCCAGCAGCAGGCGGGGCTTTTGCACCAAGGCACGCGCAATGCCAATGCGTTGTTGTTGCCCACCAGACAAGGTGTCTGCCCGTGCTAGGGCTTTCTCAAGCAGGCCTACGCGGTCAATGGCCGCCAGCGCCTCCAGCTTGTCAGCCTTGCTCCAAGGCCACAACGACGCCAGAGATCCGCGGGTGGCGAGCTTGCCCATCAACACATTGGCCAGCACGCTTTGCCGCCCGATCAGGTGGTGCTGCTGGAACACCATGCCGCAGTGGCGCCGATGCTCAAGAAGGTTGCGTTTTGAGACGGTGCCGCCCGGCAGATCGGCCACCGACACCTCTCCGTCTGTGGGGCTAACCAAGCCATTGATGCTGCGCAGCAGCGTTGACTTTCCCGCGCCCGACGCGCCCAGCAGCACAAGGAACCCGCCATGCTGTACCTCCAGCGAGGTGGGCGCAAGCGCTGTGTGACCATCGGCATAGGTCACCGTGATACCCCGCAAGCTCAGATGGCTCTCGCGAATTGCAGTTTTCATAGCTCGGTTTCATTTGTTGTGGTGCGCTAGACGCACACCAGGACTCAAGTGGTCAGAGGTATCTCTCGGGAAAGAGGAGGTTCTGGAAGAAACAGCTTCAGTGGAAGCACAGCTCAAGTCTGGGTGACCAAGGTGTCATGAATATGAAACTTTCATCCCTAAAAATGAGGGCACCCATAGATCACATCAATGTCTGGACTCAGCCTCCTCGCAGCCTTGAAGGCCTTTGACGCAACGGCCCGAGCCGGCAGCATGACCGCTGCCGCGAGAGTGCTCGCTATTCAACAACCGACTGTTTCTTCACACATACAGCGCCTGGAGGTCGACTTCGGCGTAGAGTTGTTTCATCGGCGCGGCCGGCGACTTGAACTCACCTCATTCGGCCGCACCCTGCTGGACTACACCCGGCGCACCTTCAGCGGCGAGGAAGATGCGCACGCACTGCTCGCTGCTGCGAAAAATCAATACGTAGGGCGACTGGTCATCCATGCCATCGGGCCGCACAACGTGCTGCCCGTGTTGAAGCTGTTCATGAAACAGTTCCCCCAGGTCAACGTGGCTGTTGGCGTAGGCGACTCGCGAACCATCACCGAAAAGATTCTTGACTACCAGGGAGACGTGGGCATGGTGCTCAATCACGTCGCTCACCCAGATCTATTTGGCGCGGCTTACCGTACCCAGCGATTGGTGATATTCGGCAACACCCAACACTCACTCGCGCAACGGGCCACTCTCAAACTGCGTGATCTGCAGGGTCAGAGGTTCGTCATCCGAGAGGAAGGATCGACGACCAGACGCGTGTTTGAACAAGAACTAAAGGAGCGAGGCGTCGAGGTGCAGGTGGCTCTGGAGATGGGCAGCCGCGAGTCCGTTCGAGAGGCGGTGGCGGAGGGGCTGGGCCTAGGCGTCGTGGCGGAAACAGCCTACAGGCCAGATCCTCGCCTTGTTAAGTTAACTATTTCAGACACCAGCATGGCGACACAGGTGCACTTCATCTGTAGAAAGGAGCGGCATCAAGCTCCTCTGATCTCGACCTTCCTGGGTTTGGCGCATAGCGTAAGTCAGAAAATTGCCTAGGTATGGAACTTGGATTCCATGCAGCCGTGGGGCATGGGACCGAGGGGCAACTGTTCGCCTGTAGGCCGACTTAAGTTAAGGGTTGTAGGACGCCCGTAATCGCGCGGCGATCCCATCTTGACTGCGGGGCGCGGTCGTGTATCTGAATATGCGCTGTCAGGCTGACTGCCAGCGGTATGGCAGCAGCTCGCCGATCTGGGTGGCGGGCTGCATGGGCAGGCGTGCCATGACATCGCGCAGGTAGGCGTAGGGTCGTGCCCGTTCATGGGGAGACGTGTGCTAGACCATGACTGCAGCTCCCTCGATACCGGTCATCGATGCTGCCGCGCTGCTGGGTGAGCCAATGACAGCTTTGTGCCAGGCACCGTGAACTCAGGTCACGGCCGCGACCGACAGCAACCGCTGCGTAGCAGTCATAGAGTCCTGGAGGTTGAACGGCAGCAATAGGTGGCCGAATTGAATGCAAATCGTTGATGAGTTTGGGATGGAAATCGGTGGAGGACTTGTTGTGCGAACGCCTAGTGGGTTTGCTCCAAAATACTCACCCGGGTGCCCACTTGGCTTCCGGGCAATGGTCGCCACTGCCAATGAAACGCAACAGCCCTACTCTGTTAATCGCAACACCAGTCAACGACTTCCTTCTCAAAGGAAACGCAACAGTAGCCTGGTGCACTTAAATCGATACTGTAAATGGATTGCCTGGGGGCATAGCGTGCCTCGATGGCCATCATTCTGGCGCTCATGTCCGCGTAGAGCTCGAAATTCGCCGAGACAGCGATGAGCCCGGCGGTCTTCTCAAGGTGCTTGACCGTGAACCATGGCGCGGCCATGGCGACGCCCAGGTCCTTGGCCTCATTGCTTCGGGCAATACAGGCGCCGTCGTTCGAGCTCAGTACCACGACCGGGCGGCCGACCAGGCGCGGTGACATCGTCCTCTCGGCCGACACGAAAAAGTTGTTGCCGTCTGCGAGTGCGAACACGGCGACCTCAGAACGAAAGTGTCTTGATGACCGTGGTCACCACGCCCCAAACCTCGAGCGGGGCGTCCTCCGAGAACTCGATGGCCGGAAGCGACGGATCGGCTGCGACCAGGCGCGCGCCCGTCGCGCGGCCGCCTGGACGAGCCTTGACCAACTCAAGCCTACGGCAGATCCTCTCGCCGGCGACGTCAGCAACGACCACGGCGCGATTGCCTGCTGTGATCGCCCGGTCGACCAGCACCACGTCGCCATCGGCAATCCCATCTGCGCGCATCGCGTCGCCGGCGATCCGCATCACAAAGGTGGCTTCCGGATGCTTGATCAAAGCATCGTTGAGGTCGATCCTCTTCACCGTCGAATCGGTGCCTGGGGACCCGAACGCATTGGACGTCCTGCGCGGGGCGGGCGCGGGCTCGTTCGAATCGCGCCCGACGCGTGCGCCGTCTTCAAAATCAGGGGTGCCGGGCATGTTGGGTCCAGTGTACGGGAGCGACGCGGGCCTGACCGGCATCATGGGCCGTGCCCAGGCCAACAACAGGCATCAGTGCAGCGCGCTCGGCGCCGAGGCTTTGATGCCGGAAAGCCGTCAGCTGCAGCCTGCAGCGGGCTCAGCCCCAGCAGCGCGATAGTGCAGGCGCGTCGATCTCCTCTACCAAGCGGGCTTAGGCAGCGTCCTCCAGGCATCACAACTCGCGCAGGGGACGGGGTGTGGCAACGCCCCGACGCCCGCCAGCCAGCCTCTGCCCTTGCAACGAATGCACACAGGTCGTCTTGCTGCTGCCGTCATATCAAGCCCGAGATTGGTGATTGCTGAGTTCAGACCCTGACGTGAGGGCGCTGAGCGCAGTCTATCGCCTCGCCGGTCGGCCATCGCAGTAATGGGCGCGCGCCGCACCATTCTGAGTGCGGAGTATCATAGTGTCGTAAAGACAATAAGCCACCTGTGATGAGCGAATCGCCTAAGCAACGGCATCCCGACCCGGAATCCATTCCTGCGACCCAACCCGTCGCGACGGATGCTCGCCTCTTTGCGCGTCTTCGGGTGATGGACGACATGACGTTCCAGGCGGCCGCTGGAGCGATTGCAGCGAGAGGTCACGTCGATGAGGGGGCAAGTGCGCTCTCGGCGCTCCGACGCGACCTTTACAGAGCGTTCTGTCGTATCGATTGTTCCGACAGCGCGGAGCGCAGGGCTGGACCTGAGCCGACCGCTGCTCGGCAGTGAGCTGACCACCGCTCACTACAGCATCAAGGCGAACGCCGCGTTCATCCTTCAAGCCGAGGCCAAGCCTCCGCCTGCGCAGCACTGAGGCGCAACGCTGCCGGGAACGGAGCGAACTCCGTGGGAAACTGCGACAAAACTGGGCCCCCCCTGAGCACTGGGTATCGTTCACCAAACGAGATCCACTGCTGCTTGGTGCCGTCGAAGGAAAGTCGATCGAGCACGGGCCACACTAGCAGGCGGACTCCACCAGAAGAAAATAAAGGACGCTGATGAACGACGATGATGCTGAATTCGCCGCCGGCGCATTCACGGACCTTGAGCGGGCGGCAGGAGTGCCCAAGTTACTCGGCATGGGCGGCAGGCAGCCACCGCCGGTCGGGCGTGCCACCGATCAGGACTGCGTCGCGCTGATTGTGCGGTCGTGGGTTGCCGATCGTCTCGGTCCCTTTGATCTCCGTGTGCATAGAACCGGCGACCGCGAAGATATCGATCGTGACTTAGGCCATCTGAGCGCACTCAACACCCAGTCTGCCAGGACGACAGCAATGAGCCTACATGCGCATGGGTTCGGGGTTGAGGTCAGCACGATGATGAATGCGCTTCGCTCGACTGGCGTTCCGCTGTGGATGGACGGCGGCGAACGCGCACAGTGGTTGGCATGGAACGGGGACTCTGAGTGCCTCGTCAGCAACGTGATCCATCAAGGATTCGGGAACACGCGGTCCTTCTACCCCAACGGATTGGCTAGCCCGCTTCAGGATCCTCAGCAGCCTGAGCGAGCGCGTGTTTTCAATCTTTTGCGCGCCGCGTACCTGACGAGCGATCACGGCAAGAAGCCGCTACTAGTTCACGCCGATCACCTCGCTCAAGCGCTAGCAGGGAAGGCCGTTCCGTACCTGGAGCCGCGGACCATCGTAAGGACCGAGTCGCCGGCCTTCTCGCTTGTTTACTTCAACGCGGCCGGCAAACCCACTGCCATTCCGCTGCCGGAAGCCTTGGACGAAGGCGTGACGATATCGACCCGCGACACGCATTGGTTCCTTCTAGGCCGCGGGCGGGGTTCACTACGACCAGCCCTGACGAAAGACGTGGCGTGGGCGAATGGTTTCGAAATGGCGGTGAGCACGCTGCCCTCGGATTTCCGTTACTACACGCGCCGCTCCCGGGGAACAGTCTTCCAAAGCGCTTTCGAACCCGTCGACGTTCCCTCCGACATGATGATCCGGGACATGAATCCAACGAAAGTCGCAGAGCAGGCGGCTGCAATGAGTGCGTTTGCGCACGAGCGTGGCACAGAGATGTACATGACGGCAGGCCAACACCCGCTCAGCTCGCTCTACTACCAAGAGGTGACGACGCCGGCTGCGTACGCGAGTGCACTTGGCAAGCTTCGCGACTTTGGGATTGCGGCGCACGGATCCGCCGGCATCTCTCCGTTCCTGTACTGGGAACAGGCTGGACACAACGTTGAGGACAGGTTTGGTCCGTACGGGCTGCGTTGGTCCCCTTCGGGCACTGCGTGATGACGAGCGGTTCAGAAACCTCCGTTTCGGTGAGCCCGCGCCGCGATTTGCAAGCCACTACCTGAATTGCGAATGGGGGCGCGGCCGTGGAGGTCGTCGAAAGTGCGGCAGCGGGTGGACTGGCCTTGACCGATCAGCCTCGCGCGAGTCGCCGGAATGCGCTGAAATGACGAATCGCCAGCTGCTTGTCATCCAGTTCGGCGTAGAGGATCGCCGCGTTCTGATGAGCATCAGCCAGGTCGGGCTGCAGCCTGAGCGCTGCCTCATAGCTCACCAGCGCCGTTCTCTTCTGCCCGATCCCCTCAAGTGCTACGGCCTGGTTGTAAAGGAGCAGCGGATCGTCATCACAACTGATCAGCGCACGCGCGTAGAGATCAACTGCCTCTTGGCATCGGCCCGACTCGCAAAGCATGTATCCGAGGTTCAGGTATGCATGGGCGTGGCCAGGCGCGATATCGATCACACGCCGGTACGACGCCTCCGCACCCGCTGGGTCAGTTTCTTCCTGAGACTCGGCGATCGCGAAGAGGACATCGACGTCGACCGCAGCGGCCGCGTCTGCAGGTGCGACCACGTGCGTTAGATAGCTCACCTCGCCCGTAGACGCTGACACCTCGAAGTCCATCACCAGCTGTCCGGAGGCCGGCTCCCATTGCTGGCCGTCCAGCCGCACGGCGAGCTCATCGCCCGATGCCACGATTCGGATGCCGTCGACGGGGGCCTCCGACGGTAACACGGCCTTGAGCTTCCGCAGCGATGCCAACAGACGTCGAGTAGGCAAGCCGGCCGCGCGAAGGTCGTGGGCCGAGCGCAGCAGCACCAGGTCCTGGAAAGAGAACCGGAAGGCGCCACCCTCCCCACGGTGCGGATGTACGAATCCAAGTTCGATGAGCTTCCTGACCGCGTGCCTGCTCAGGCCGAGGGACGATCTGACGCCACTCAGGGTTTGGCTGCGAAGAGGAGCGTCTGATCCGCCTGTCACGTCACTTCTTCATGCGGGCACGAGGCGCCGGTGCGGCGGCGGGCTCAGCCGTTTTGGGGGCGCGCTTGGCGCCGCGGCGCACCGCCGCATCGCCCAACGAGGTCACGACTGCAGGTGCGGCCGCCTTGGCCTTCGACGTGCCGCGCGCCGGCGACGTTCCAGTGGAGTTGAGGCTCGCCATGAGCATCTGCGTCAGGTCGAGGATTTCTGCGCCTCCGGCGTCCTCCTGCCGCTCCACCGACACGATCTTCTCGCCGGCAATCTTGGCATCGATCGCCGCCAGAATCCGCTGCTTCTCCTCGTCCTCGAACATCGTCGGGTCGTACGTGTCTTGAGCGATCTGGTCAATGAGTTGGCGTGCAAGCTTCAGCTCGGCCGGCGACGGCTGGCTTTGCTCGATCTCCAGGTCTTTGAGCGAACGCACCTCGTCGGCATAGAGCAGCTGCTGGAGCACGATTCCGTCCTCGTGCGCCCGCACTTGCACGACGTACTGTTTGGACTTCCACGCCCAGCGTGCGAGGGCGCACCGTCCGCTCTCCAGCATCGCCGCCTTCAGGAGGTTGTAGGGCTTGCCGCCCCGTTTGTCCGGCGCCAAGAAGTAGGCCTTGTCGAAGTAGATCGGATCAACCGCCTTCTCCGGGATGAACGCGACGATGTCGATCAGGTGGCTGGCGCCCTCTTCTAGCGCCTTGAGCTCCGCCGGCTCGAAGATAACGAAGCGGTCCTTCTCGAACTCGTAGCCCTTCACCATTTCAGCGCGCGGCACGATCTGCTTTGGATTCTTCGCCGAGACGTATTGCTGCTTCACGCGGGCCCCGTCTTTGGTGAGAAGGTTGAAGCTGACCGATGCGCTGCTCTCAGTCGCGGAGAAAAGCCGGACGGGGATCGAGACCAGGCCAAAGCCGAGCGTGAGGGAGGCGATAGAACGAGCAGCCATTGGAGAACTCCTGCGCGGGTGCGGTGTGCACAAACTGCCAGTTTTTGCCCTGGCTGCCAATAGGCGCGGAACGTGATCGGCCGTGGCTGTTGCTTGGCGACCGCGTCTGCCAGCACCAGGCCAGACGCAGGATACGACTGCCGGTTAGTGGTCGAAGCCCTCGACCACGGCATTGAAGAAGCATTTCGGAGACGGGATGCATGTGCAATTCGTCCTCAGGAGGGCATCGAAGTCGTCCTTGACAGGGAATTTCATGCCGTCGTTCGCGACGCACCAGGCGCACTCGTCACCCGTTTGCGGGATCATCAGTGTCACGTGCGTGAGGCCGAGGTCGCGGCAACTTTGGATCGTCTTGTCCCGGGACCGCGTGGTAGCTGCCTGTACGAACAGCATGCCCATGATCGTGGAAACGCGCGACCCAGCCTTCACGCCTGGTGAAAGGATGCGCGCCGCATCGGCGTCCAGCGCGTCGTCCTCGGCACGGTGTGCCGCGCGACTTGCCTTCGGTGCGAGGTCTACCTCTTCGCGCTCCTTGCGCCGCCTCAGGTGCTCGGCAATCAGCTGCTTGCCTTCGGTGGTGAAGTCGGCGCTTGCGCGCACTTCCGCCTCCAAATAAGCATCGAAGCTGGGCGGCTCGGCCGCGATCGTGGGTGATGTTGCAGAGGCGCGGTTGCCGGCGGAGCGTCCGAGTAACGTCTTGAAAAAGCCCATGGCTGGTCCTTCCGAGGTTGACCAGCCGGCATGATGCCAGCGCCCCAGGTCCGCGCCCGCCCCAGCTCTAGCAGTTGCAGCTACAGCGAGGGCTTGACAGCCGCCACGACTTGCCATCACACCAGCTCCGGGAGGCTCTTGGACGGACTGCGAGGCGATCGTCCAGTAGGCAGAGGAGCGCGATCTACTTCTCAACGGTTGCGGTAGCCCGGGCCCCTTCGAGCGAGCTTGGGGGCCTGCGTCATTCGCGACCCATTTTTCACATACGGATCGCGACGTTCTCTTAGAAAGAGCCTTTCAGCTCATTTTCTGCATACGCATCGGTGCCGGCGCGCCACAGGAGGCATGTCAGGGGTTGGCTTCACGAAACGCAGCCCGCTATGGCCTGAAGCCGCGCGTCGTCTTGGTGTGGGCCTGCTCCACCGCCATATCAGTCGGATCAGGGCGCTGGCACTGCGGCAGGTACTCGTGCACGAGCTCAGTAACGAGGTCGGCCTGCAGGCGGTCCTTCGACCGCTTGAGTGGCTCTCGGTCTGGAAACTCCGCAAGAGCACGCTTGATCGCAGCGAACTCCAAGGGGTGGATGGTGTTCATCATCGCCATCTCGCCGTTCGTGGCCACCACCATCTGACTGAAGCGCGGCGCGCCGTGAATGCGGTCTCCCGTCGGTGCTTGGACCGCCCAGATGTCGTCGATATCCTCGCTCAGGCGCAACGGATGGGGGTCACCGTCCTTGGCGACGCGACGGATCACATCCACCTCGAAGCCTTGATCATTTCGCGCCGTTTCCTTTTTGTGATCCAGCCGCACGAACGATTTGTCGGCCTTCTGCAGGAGGCCCAAGAACGTTGCGTCGGCCACTTTCATCTGCGAGAAGAATGCCAGGTGCTTTCGCGCATCGAACAAGAGGTCGATATCCCGGGTGGCCATAGCCTCTGGGGAGATCCGCACACCGCTGGCACTCTCGTACGCGTACAGAGCGTGCGTGCCGACCACCATGAAATGCTCAGCAAGGCCCGCCTTCTCGAGTGCGTTCAACACACCGACCACCACGGCAGGGACGCGGCCCACGCGCAGCGCACGGTTGAGGCGTCTCTGCTCGTCCGCCGCCCTTGTGATGGAATCCAGCCGTTCAGCGATCTCCGCCTTGCGCGCCGTGAAGGTCCCGAAGATCCTGCGGGTCTCCTCGGACTCAGGCCCCAAAGATTTGTGAGCTCCCTTGGTAGAGGTGCGGATCAGGTACTTGTGCCCCTTCACCTCCCGCCACATCATCCCGCCGCGCGTCTGCTCGGCCTCTTTACGTACGCGGCGAAGCTCATTAAAAACGGCCTCAGCGTCGATGTATTGGCGCTTTTGGCTCTCGCTGTTCTCGATGGCGTGGCGCATGGTTTCACTAATCTTTGCGGTTTTGGACGTTTTCCCTGAAACCCGCGGCAGATCAACGGGTTAGACGTATTTCACCACGAATTAGAGAAACGCACCGTGATAGTGAAACGCGTTAGAAATCAACAGCTTAGAGGTATGGCAACGAAGGCGCTGCCTGCGGTCAGACCCGCACTTCCGGCCACCCTTTAAGCAATGCTCTTGATGACGACAGCCAACTGGCTGGCCAGCCAGAACTCGGGGATCAAGAGAGCGTAGCCCAGCACCTCCTGCTGCCGCTTGTTCTGGCGAGGGGCACCGTCGTTGAATCGCAGCCGCGACGCACCCCTGCGCTCGATGTCGGCGTCCAGCACCAGCACCTCATCGAGTGTCGCGCCGGAGCGGAGCGCCTCGTACCCCCTAACGAACAAGTCCTGGGCGCGCCCACTCAAACGATAGAGACACACCGGAATGCCGCCCTTGGTCAAGACCCGCACAGCTTGCACCCCGACGTCGATCTGCTCGATCGGCGCGGCCACGTTGCGGTACAGGCGCGCGTTTTCGGAATAGCCCACAAACCACAGCCTTCCGTGACGCCGCTCGAGCCCGAAACCCATGATCTCCGCTTTCCGCGCCCGCGGCAGCAGCAGATCCGTGGTCATGTAGACGTGAAGCGCCAGGAGCACCGCCGTGCCGATCCAGAACGGCAGCCCGGACAGTGACGATGCGAGCAGCCAAGCAGCTGTGAAGAAAGCGATCGCATACGGCGCCAGGGCGAGCGACTCCTTGACGAGGGACCACCGACCTGCGGCAGGGATCGGGTAGAAGCGCAGGGCGATGTTCGGCTGGTTGGAGATCATTCGTGGCAGTACAAGAAATGGTTGTCTGGGTACAGACGATCCAGGCGGGCGCGCTCGCGCGCCAGCTGTGGCCGCGGTGGGCGAACGGCGTCGATCACGAAAGTGGTGACCAGCCGGCCGGAGCTGGCGCCGCGCACATAGATGACGACCGACTGCGGGTGTGTCGAGGCGTGTTGGGCCACGTACATCGAGTCCATCTGCCCGCGGACATGCGCTGGCAGCCGTGCGATTGAAGGAAGCAGGACGGCTTGGGTGCGGTGGCCAGCGTCCGTGTTCATGTTCCGCTCAATCCATGGTGATGGATACGGCCTGTATCGGCCGACAGCTCCGTGCCCACTAGGAGGCGCTCCCACGCAGTCTTCCTGCCGTCGATGTTCGAATCGTCGCCTACCGCTGCGCGAAGGCGCATCTCGTCCAGCCCTACGTTCTGCAACAGGATGGCCTTCGACACTGCGTCGCCGTCGGCGCTTCCGAACGAGGCCAGCCGCGCTGGGTCGACGCCCATCATGCGCACGGCGCGGCGCAGGCCGGCGAGTTCCACGGTGTCGCTTGTATTCACTACGATTCGCCCTTCCAAAATTCAAGCCGCAGCGAGCTGGCAGAAGAAAATCCGCCACAACGCCGCCGGGCGTGCCGATTTTCTCAAGGAGAGAACGCAGGCGCAAATGAGCACGATGAACACGGCCTGCCAACAGCTGGTGGCTCTGGTTCACACGCCGCGTTGGAAGCTAGAGTTCGCCAACTTTGCTGCGCGGAACCCATGAAGCGTCCTGTCGACACCCTGGAACGTCGTCGCACGTTCACTGAGTGGCGCTGCCGCCCCGTACATAATGTTTCGCTCGGAGCCACGTTGACGTGATAATCGGTGGTGCACACGTGCACCATTTACTGGGCGAAGAAAATGATCAAGGCGTTACGCTACGAAATTCTGCGAGGGCTCGAGGCCAACGGCCGCAAGTGGGTACCAATGGCTGAAAAGCCCGTCCGGGTCGCCACCTTATTGAATGAAGCTGATTTCCTAGAGGACCAGGTGCTGCGACATAACCGATCCGTCTTCCTCGAAGACGCGCTTCACGATTGGCAGCACAGATTCGTCGACGGCCAGGGCCGATTTAGCTACTACACGCGGATCGCGAGCATTGCCGATGTCCTGGTCGTGTACGAGGAGGATCGCAACTACGTGCCTCCGGCGCTCTTCGACCCGCAAACAGGTCACCCTGTGACCGCGGCCGCCGGGACACCGTCCTAACGGTCACCCCACCGGGTCCGCGTCCTCGTCTTCGCCCTCCGCGCGCGGGCCTACGCGCCGGTCGCGGACAAACTTCATGTACTCCATGACGCCTTCCGCCCAGGCGTCTCCCCAAGTGTGCCGCGCATCCATGGCGGCTGAGACTTGAGCCCATACCGTGGCGTCCTCCTTGCTCTCCAGAATGACCCAGTAGAACTCGCTGGTTTCAGGCTCTTCGATGTGCAGCGAAAGCTGGCGGAGGTGGTCCATTCGGGTGCTCGTCTTTCCAAGGGGGCTGCGGGGATACGTGTTGTGGTCATTTCTAGCCAGCATGCGCGGCCGTGCGTGTAGCCCGGACCGACGGCTGCCATTCGGACACCGCTGACAGGCCGACTGGTTGGACCGCGCGTTTACTCCCTCCAGGTGGGCGCGTGTCAACAGGTGCGAAGCGGGATTTGGTGCTGGGGGTCTTCAAAGCGCCGCAGGAGTGGCAATCAGTAGACTGTCGTCAGTCGCTGCGCACCGCCCGAAAGTCGAGCAGCACCGCACAATTCGTCGACCTTTTGCGCACTAGCAGCCATGACGGGACCGGTGGACCGCGCTCTTGGCATGCGAGTATTGCGTCTACACATCCCCGCACCCTGAAAGGCCCCCCAGTGAACGACCCGTTTGCCCATCACAACCGGCAACTGCACGACGAGATCCAGGCCGGCCGCCAGGACTACGATACGGAAGCAGAAGCTAATCGAAAGATGAACGCGTTGGACGAGAGTAGGCGTGCGATCGCTGCCAACAACACCGGTGGGGCCGGGTTCGAGTGGATCTTCGCCCTCTTCCTGCTGAGAGGTGGCCGACACTTCATGGCCGGTGTGGCGCTCTCCGTCCTAGCTGCATGGGGTCTGTTCCATGTTTGGATCGTGGCTCCTGCGCCTACTGGGTTCGTCGTGAGCTCGAAGACGCTTGGCCCCAACTGGGATAACCATTTCAGGCGGTCTATGGAGTTTGCCGGCATCAAGGGCGCGCCCCTCCAGCAACTCATGGCCAATTGCACGTCTACGGCGTGCACGGTGCCCGCCTGGCCAGCCTGGAAGAAGGCAGCAACTGCAGCGGGCTTCCCTGTCGACCTCGCCTACTGCCAGGCCTGGGACCGTGTTCGAACTGCTCCTGAGACTCAGTCCGACAACAAGCGCAAGGCTCCGCCAAGCGCAGGAATCTTGTGGAAGGTCACAGAGCTCAACTTCACGAACGGCACCAAGGGCTTCGGTTGCGTCCTCTCGCAGCCCTTGTCGTACGCGGACCATTTCTGGTTCAGCCTGGCAAAGTCGCTCGTCGTCGTGCTGCTGCTAATTGCCGGCATCATCGCAACGATCGTCCATGTGCGACGTCTGCCACCTAGCCAGGCTCCGGCATGAAGATGAAGCTGAATCACACCGCTGGCAAGCCTGGTGCTGGCCGTCGATCCCGGGCTGGCGCCCGTGCACTTCGGTTCGCGATTGCGCTGCTCATCGCCAGCGCGTCCGCCACCACGTTTGCGAAGTCGAACGCCTGTAAGTTCGATGGCATCCTGCTGCAGGGCATCGCCTGGGAGGACGAGGACGGCTCCGCACGCTTTGTGGGCGTTGACGGCAAGAACCTGCCCGCGTCGGTGACGTCACGGCGACTCCACAAGCCTCCTGCCGGAATGAAGGTGAACCTCGTGGCGCAGCTTGCCGAACGTTACTTCAGCATAGACGTTGTGGAAGTTATGGTTTTTCCAGTGGGCGATGAGACGATGGTTGGCTTCGCCGTCTACCAGGTGGTCGACGGCCAGCGCCACCTGCACTCCCTGTTCCCACCCATCAAGGCGGTTTGCGTCGCCATCTAGCAGTGGCTATTCGGTCAGCTTCTCGGCCTTGAAGATCTCTACAGGCCCGATGCCGTTATACGCAACCGCGCCCGTTGCAGTGACGGTGACCGTCCATCGCGCATCCCCCTCCCTTGGCGTGATTTGGTAGTCAGATGGCTCTAGTGGGAGCAACCTCTCCTCGCGCGAATCGCGGCCGAGCCATGAGCCCACCCTCAGCACCGTGAGTTGTTGCGGGAAAAGCGCGTTCTGCGTCATCGTCGGTTCCATTTCGTGCGGGTGTCCAGGGAGGATGGCCTAGCCTACATCCTGCGCGTATTGCTTCGTGCTGCGGATGCGCAGCCCGGCGCCAGCACCAGCCTCCTGGGCGCGGTCACCCAGGGGCGCAGTCACCATGACCGCGTACGACGCATCGTCACCCAAGTTCAGGTGCAGTACAGCGTAGCCGTGGTCTGCCGCCCAAGCGCCCACCTCACGCAATCCAGTGGCCACAGATCTGCTTCCGTGCGGAGTCGCCCAACTCCAGCGCTCGGATAGGCCAAGCGATTGGGCGATTTCGCTCACCTGACCCTCCAGATCGTCATGGGCCTGCCGGCCGACTTGGATCAGCAGTCGATGGCCACTGTGCTGACCATCGTCCCCAAGGATCCCTTCCGCGAATGCAACTGAAGCGTCGGGACGCTCATGGAACGCCGCAGTGACCGCGGTCTCCAGGCGGAGGCCCTCATCCATGTCGAGGTGCGACGTGATGATCTGCATGAAGCGCTGGAGCTCGCGTGCGGCGTTGGGCCCTGATTTCGATGTCGAGGCGATCGCCCCAGCTCGGTTTCTCAGGGTGGACGCCCTTGGACCTGGCACGCGTTTAGAAGGCCCGGAGAAGAGGCCGGTGAGGAGTTTGATCATGGTGAATCGATGGTAGGTCGGCGCCATCGGTTCGCCAAACTGGACCCACAAATCGGACTACGCGGGCGTGAGCGGCCGACCATCTCCAGCTGCGACGACCTCGACCAGCGTGAAATCCAGCTCCAGCGGGCCCGCGAACTCTTCGATCACTTTTCGCTGGCTCGGCTGTATCCGGTCGCCAGGCGCCTTCACCTCGATGAACCGGAGCTCGTTGCCGCGCCAGAGGGTGAGGTCGGGCCAGCCGCGCCGGTACTCGTACGGATCCTGGCTGAACTTGGTCGCGATCCGGTGGAGCAGGTCGACGCCGGCGGCGCGGAAGAGACCTAGGAACATCCACGGCTCGAGCGTCGGGAAGAAATCGAGCATGCAGTCCGTCTTGGTGAACTTGATCCCATTCCCCCAGTCATCCACGACCGGCTTGCGCGAAGAGAGGAATGCTACGTTTCGCCGGATCGTCGCCACGTCGGCTGCCGCGAGCTGGGCAAGCAGCGTCGCCACAGGGACCTTGTGGTGGGGCTGCACGTTCTGAGCGTAGATTGCCTCAATGAACGTGCCGCG
Source organism: Variovorax restrictus (assembly GCF_051216715.1). NCBI lineage: Bacteria > Pseudomonadati > Pseudomonadota > Betaproteobacteria > Burkholderiales > Comamonadaceae > Variovorax > Variovorax restrictus. The sequence goes on along the minus strand of NZ_JBPJZH010000005.1, from coordinate 85,277 downwards.
GCCGTGGTTCGGGACAGTGGCGAAGGACATCGCCTTGATCAGATTCAGAAGCAAGCCCCCTTCTGCTGCAGAGCCAACCCATCCGTCCAACCCGAAATGGTCGAGCACGGCGTCCTCGACCCGCTTGGCTTGGCCGTTTAGTGGGCTCACCCAGAGCTTCGCGGCTGCTGGCCGGAGCGGCAGCTGGACGCCACGGATCCCGAGCGTCTCCGCGCTTCGCTGGAGCGAGCTGGCTCTCACTGCGCGGAGCACCCGCTTCGAATCGGCTCCATGGGTACCGCCACAGATCAGAGCAGCTCGTACTTCGCCATCAGCTCGATCTGTCTGTGCTCCCATTGCCGGCGCCGACGGTTTGCGGACTCCTCCGGAACGATCTCCGGCTTCGCAGCCAGGGTGACGTCGAAAGATGTGATCTGTCGTGTCAGGTCGAGCAGTTCACGGAGTTCGAGCTTGGCGGTGGAGAACATGTGTTCGAGCGTTCTGGTTGGAGTTGTGGGACTGTAGACGGTGAGAAGCTCACCTCCAAATGCACCTGCGCCCACAAGACGTCACCCGATTTGATTAGGCCACTTGGCCTAAGTAGTTGCACCCAGCGCGCACGCTCAGTTCCCCGCGAGACTCGCGAACCTGGAGGGAAGAACTAATGAGAAATCGCTCTGTCCTGCTGGCACTGACGCTCGGCGCCTTGCTCGGGCTTACCGGCTGCGCCAACCTGGAAGCAGTCGGCAAGTTTGGGGCATCGGGCGCGGAAGTCAGCAAGGCGTACCGCCCGCTCGTCGACCAATACCTCGAGGACTGCAGAGAAAACGAGATCGTGCCGCGGCTTGATCGTGATGGTCCCTACGACCTCCGCGAGGAGGTGAGCACGGCGAGGGCGACCTGCGCCGGCTCAGAGCAGCAGAAGGCCGTTGCACTGCGGTTTCCGACAGTCGTTGAAGGGTACAGCAACTCGCTTGTATCGCTCGCAGGCCTGCCGAATGACTATTTTGCCGCGGACATCGATGCGATGAACGGAGTAGTCAAGGCTCTGAAGATCGGTGATCCCACAGGACCTCCACTAGTCAACGGCGTATATGCAGACGCGATCACGACTCTGACAAAGCTGGCAGCTGAAGCCTTTGTGGCAAGGAAGGTTGATTCAACAGCCCGCCGAGCGATTCAGGAGGGAAATGAGCCCTTAAAAACGTTGGTCAACGCCATGCGTTTTTTCGTAGGCCGTATCGCACAAGTAGAGGCTGAAAAAGTACGCGATGCAGATCAAAGGGCCTTCGACAAGTTGGTGAAGGCTTCCGACGCGCCCCTCATTGCGGGCAACAGCCCGGCGACCATTGCGGGGGTGCAGCGCGCGATTCCCTTCCGATTAGAGCAGCAGAGGTACTTTCCGAAACTTGAGGCTGCAGCCCAGCGCAAGGGCTTCGCAGACGCGTTCGACGCGGCAGCTCTCGAGCTGCTTCGAACCAGCGATGACCTCGCAGCGAACTACGACAAGCTGACAGCTGCCGGCCGTGCCGACACTGTGAAGCAGCTCATCGCGAAGGTACAAATCCTTCGCAAGCTGTCGAAGACATTTGAACAAGAGAGCACACCATGACCACACTCAAGGACACTCGCCCTGGCCCCGTTGTTGGCGCTAGTAAGGCGGCCACGAGAGCTGCAACTAAAACGAGTCCAAAGACGCTGGATGAAATGTTTCCCGAGGCGTCGGCGGCCGCAAGCTTGTCCAAGGCGATGCACGACGCGGCCGTAGCCCTTGATCTGCAGATCAAAGCTGATCCTGCACACAAGGATCGAGCCGCGTGGGACCTTGCGTACGCGCTGCTCAAGACAGGCTCGGCAAACCTCAAAGCACAAGCGATTGGCCTGCTGGGCGCGGAAGCGGCGCAAGCAGTCGGGCAGTTGGAAGCAGTCACCGGTGACGTACAGACGGCCATCACGGAGATAAAGGATGTTGAGAAGGTCTTCGAGGTCTGTACGGCTTTGCTGAAGGTGGTCTTATCCTTCACCGGCGGCGTCTCAGAAGAGGCCTGGAAATCCCTCATCGCGCTTTCGTCGCTAGTTCCAGCAGCCGGCGCCGGTGCAGCTGCCGCGACGCCAGGAGCAAAGGGATGAGTCGGTTCTGCTGCATAGGCCTCCATTCACATGAAGACCGACGCGCCGCCACACCGTTTCCGAGCGGCGTGGCACGCCGTTAAGGGGTGAGGCCCAAACCAGTCTTGTGCGTCGCGTGTGCGCTGAGACGATTCACAACAGCGATCGCGCGTTCAGCACGGTCTTGATCAATGTGCCGAACGGTGGGTGCTACCTCCAGGCCGAAAAGCGGGACCCCCTGTGACAGCCTGGCTCTCATAGAACCCGTGATGTCGAACCCAGGTTGCGCATCGACCTGCATCTCGATAGCCCGGCGACTCGCCTCGGCGGCCGCGAACGTCTTCAGGTTGAGGCCAACTCGCTCGCGCGCCTGGTTGCGCACGTAGAAGTAGCCACCGGCGTCTATGACCTCCAGGCCCATCCCGTTGATGGGTACCTGAGTGATCTCACCGTCCAGCTTCTTCAGCAAGTCGCGCAGCACCTGAGGCACGATCTCGTCATAGAAGCTCACAAGCCCATGGTCGGCGACGGACAGACTGACGCCACGGAGCTCCGCACGTCCGCGGCTGCGCGGCTTGCTGACGGATTCGAAGAGTTGGGCGGCGGCCGCGGCGCCGATGACACATGCAGCGTCCGTCTCGTCCTTTACGGTTCGGCGATGGACCTCCTCTTCGCCGCGGTGCGTCGTAAGCACGAAGCTGTTCTGGCCAGGGCCCACCTCCAGCACCACGCGGTCGGCAGCCTTTCCGAGGTCATAGACGTCGCTCGCCTGCTGTCCGGTGATGACGGCGACGCGGTCGTACCCCTCGCGCGCAGCCAGCACCATGACACGCTTCAACGCCAGGGCGACCCAGGACTTGGTATCGGTGATGAAAGGGGCCTTCGCAACAGTGAATCGGCCCGGATGCAGTAGCTCCGCGCGCGCTGCGTCGAGCCCTGCGGCGCGCAGGGCGTCGCGCATGTGCACAACGCCCATCACCGCGAGCATCGCAGTCAGGGACGGTTCGCTGACGTCGGCGCGCGGTACGCCGCCGGTGGTCGAGCGCTGCGCGTCGCGGAACAGGGCGTGGTTGGCGATCAGTTCGCTGTAGTGGTGCCGCAAGGCCCCCTCCTCCGAGTCGGTCATGACCGGTCCGTCGCCCTGGAAGCCGAGTCGGCGGCCCGCCTGGCCAGGATCGGACTGCACTTCCTGGACGAACAGGACGCGCCGCCCTTCGGGGTCGACACGGTCGTCGACGCGAACGTGGACCAGCACATCAGCGCGCTGCCAGTGACCGTTTCGGTGGCCTCCCGCAGGGCACCAGTCATTCTCGATCGCGCGCGCCACGGCATCTTCGTCGCTCAATGCTGCCTGGTCCTTGCTGCCGAGCAGCACCAGGTGGCGGCGCGCAGAAGCAACATCGGTGGTGCTCGCCGGCAGCTGGTGCGTGATCAAGATCTCGCGGTAGTTCGTGCCCCCTGGGACATTGAATTCGGCGAACCGGGTCTCGCCTTCGTCGTCCAGCCGCGCTCGCAGGTCATCACGCACGTCGCGCAACTTGTCGATCACTGACTCATCCAGGCGTTCTCGCAGAGCAGCGTTGACCGCGCGCGCGGCCGCGTCGTATTCACGCTCGGTCGTGCCCACCGAGATCTGCTCCCCAAGCCGGACGCCATGGCGGGCGACATGGCTGCAAAGCTCGGACTTGTGCAGACGCGCGGTGCCCGCTGCCTCCAGGTACTGCTCGAGCCCACAGCTTTCGATTTCGTCTCGCTTCACACCCAGCCTGGCGGCATTGGAACCTAGCCAGGCGGCCCACTGGCCGGCCGGCATGATCGCCAGCCGCTCAGGGGCGGAGGCGATCGCAATGGCCAGCTTGCTGTAGAAGACGGGCTTGTCGGCTGGTGCTGGAATGGCGTCGATCGGCATCGGGGTGTAAATCGGTCGTAGGGTGACCGCCGATTTTGTCCAAACGCCAAAATGCTGCCGTTTCTGCCCTATGCCGCACCGCTACACCAGCAGGTGGTGGGCAGATATTGACGGCCGCGCGGGAAAACGGCGGTTCCGCCCCGCGTTGCCGTGGCCCGCCATTGTCGTAAGGCTCTTCAGCCGGGGGGTACGGGCACTTCGGCCGGAAGAATCGCGTACTTCTGATTCGGCATATCGATCACCAGGTCGAACCGTTCGCCAGCACCGACGCCGGCCGTTTTCGCGGCGAGCGCCAGGCTGAAGAATTGCTGGCTGTTCGCCTTGATGTTGATCGGAGGGAGGTTGTCGCCACTGTGCGCGAAGGTGCCATAGACCTTACCGAGCAGGAATTTCGGCAGGTAGACCACCTGACGCGCCATCGGTGCGGTCGACGCTGACTGCGTGACGCTGAAGCGGTAGGGACAAGTCAGGTCGACGGCCGCCTCAAAGGGAGAACTGCGGCCGATCTCGACTTCCCTTCGCCGGCGGGCATCGATGAGGGCTTGCACAGGGATAGGTCGAGCACGGATCGCATAGATCGAGTGCTCGAGCTTCTGGATCGCGGGCGAACTGCTGAGCGCCACCGAAACCGCCATGTTCGAGACGCCACCGGGAACCACCAAGCGCGAGGCAACTTCGGTGCGCGTGGCCGCGCCGGCGTGTTCCTCGATGATGCTTACGATCGTGGATTCCGTCGACGAAAGTACATCACGGGTTACGGCCGCTTTCGATGTGTACCTGTTGTGCGCATTTGCTGTGAGCCAATCCCAGCCGGCGATGAGAGCAGTCATCACGTGCAGCGGCGGCATCGCCAGCCCACGTCCGGCGCCGTCTCGGTAGAACCAGGCATCGTCGGTCACCAGCGCTGAGATCACGGCGTCGATCTCGACGCTGCCGACAGCGACGCTCATGAGCTTGCGCATGCGCGTCGCGGCCGCACTTACCTCGCTGTCCATGAGGGTGAACCATCCAGACGCGGCATCGAGCATGCGAAACCCAGGTGCGCGCTCGAACAGCGACCGAAGCGTGTCTTCGTCCTGCGCCACGCCCTCCTTGATCGCCAGGATCCCCGCGACGCGGATGAAGTTGGTGCAGCCGACGAACATGCAGTCGCGTCGTGCTTCCGAGAGCGCCACCTTCATCCAGGTCGACGGCTCGATCGTGAGGTCCAGCATCGCGATATTTCTAGTGCCATCGCTCGTGCTCGTGCGCGCGGCGACAACCTGGATGGTCGGCGCGACGCCAAGCTCCTTCGCAAAGTCGAGCGCTGCAATGATCCCGATGCCCTTTCCGAGAAAGCGCTGCAGTTGTTCGTTGGCCGCCGCGGAGGAGAGCGGCATGATGCGCGAGGCCGCCGCGAAGAGGCGGTCCAACGCAGGCAGCGCGAGCGGCCGCGCACGCAGGGAGGCCAGGAGGCCTTCACAGATCTGCCGCACGCGTTCGCGGGTGAGGTCGTGCACGTCGGCCACAGCCTGCAAGGTCGCTCCCTCCAGGCCGCCAAAACGGCCCAGGAAGAGTTCTCGGCGGCGCTGAAGGCCTGCGTGGTCTCGACGCAGGCCCGCCTCGGCCAGCGCGTGACGTAGAAGGTCCTCGAGTTCCTGGGCCCAAGTCGCCTTGTCGGCGGCGATCAGCTGCACGCAACGTTCGTGTGCGAACCCTGAAAGGGACGGCTTCGCGAGCTGCTGTGCAAGCCACGGACCGAGAGCGGAACCCGCGACGCCAGGAAACCTCAGGTCGTCGATGTCCAGGCCTTTCACCCAGCCTGCATTCAGGCACTCCGCGGCGGCAGCGCGGAAGGCGTCGTCGATTTCGACGTCGGGCAAGATCTGGGGCGCCAGCGAAACTGTCCTGGAGCCGACAGGCTGGCCAACCCAGTACGTCGCCTCGATGCGAGCCAGGAGGCCCAGCACCTCGGCTACTGGCATCCTGAGGGCGTCCTTCACCTGGCGGAGAGTCATCGAGGGGAACCCCGCGGTGAATCCGTCGCTTCGAGTGAGCTCCAGCAACCTGGCCCGTTCGGTGCCGCTGGCCGCTAGGTGCCAGTCATCGGTCAGACGCACACCTATGGGCGAATTCCAGATGACATCGAAGCTGGCGCGCCGGCGCGAGACGATCATCTCGCGCAGCTCGGCAGCAAACCGCGCACTGGGCAGGCCCTGGCGCTCCCAATCGAACAGCTCGTGCGCCTCCACGTCGCCGTGCACCGAAGGCAAAGCTCTCTTGACGAAGGGCCTCATAAAACTCGGCACCACCCTGGCATGGCGGGCGACGGCGCCGCCGGAAAGCGCATGCGGGACAGGGGCTGGGACGTTTACCGATGCGGCGTCGAGCGGTTTCAATGCATGCCCTTCTTTGAAGTTCTCGTCATCGTCGTGCTGGCGTGATCGTGGTGTCGGCAACCGGTGCGCCCTCGCGAATGCGGACGAGATGCTTTAGGCTGATGGCGGGCCGGCCGGCCGGAGGATGCCACAGCAATCCCCAATTGCGCTCCTCACGCGATCTCGGCTCGCTTGGCCAAAGAACTTTGAGGCAGGCGCAAATGCGCCGCACTGCCGCGCAGCGCCGTGGTGTCAGGCAATCAGCCAATCGCCGTCTATGTCGCAGCGAAGGCGCGATCGCGACGGTTGCGCATGGCCGACGGCCGGCCGGCAACCAGCACCAGGTGCATTATTCGGGGTCGGCTGCGTGAAACGCTTCGTACAGCTGTTTGAGGGTGGACCCGTTGAACGTCCAGTACGGAGATGGCTGCAACGCGTAGTCGTCTGCCAGCCCCTGAACCTTCCGCGTTGCCGAGGTGAGGGATTGCACCTCGCCCAAGTAGCTCACCTTCCTGTCTTCAACCACGATCGCTTGTGCGCCGCCTTCTCTGTACAGCAGCGTCGACCCCTCAGGTATGCCAAGCTCGAAGAAGCGAAGATTCGGACGGCGGTCCTTCATTTTCTGCGCCGACTGTTTGTCGGCCGTCGTCACCTCGGATTCGATTTGCTGCTCGACCTGCAGGGTGACGTCGTTCACCTCGAGCAGCCTTAGCACCGCGATGACGCGCTCCGGCTCGATCTTGAAAAATTCCCGGTTCGGATTGATGCGCGCATTTCCGAAGGCGAAGTGCAACGCTTTTTCGACTTCGTTGGCGTCCTTGACCTGGCACGCGAAAGCACAGTCGAACGGCACCGGTACGCCGGTCCCGAAAAGCTGCTTCATACGCATCTCGACTTCAATTTGCGTTGTCTTTCCGACCTTCACGAGGCCAGGCATCGCCGGATTCGTGAGCACGTAAACGATCTGGGACGAGGCCTCCAGCGGCTTGAGCGGGAGAACTGCCTTTGCTTGTGATGGCCAATCAGGCTCACTGTCCAGTCCGATCCACGCTCGAGCGACGGCTGGCGGATTCTCGCCAACGGAAGTGTCTCCGTATTCGTAAGAAGACTCGCCGCCGTACGCGATCACCTGGCCATCCGCGCCCGGACGTAGCTGCACGCGTTTGCGAAGTAGCTCAGACCCATGCGGAGTCAGACAGTAGCCCAAAGCATCGTCGATCACGCCTTGGGGTGCTTCGATCACGTCCGGAAAGAAGCCATGCTGACGGTGAAAGCCGTCGATAGCTCGGAGTATGCGGGCAAGCACGCCGCCGGGATTCTGGATCGTGGAAGTCATCGTAGGTCACACAGTAGTGAGACCACGAGCGTAGCAGTCGCGAACGCCAACTCGGCAGCAGCCCAGGGCCGGCATGCGTGAAGGAGTGCGCGGCGCGTCGAGACGCTTCAGTCTTTCCTAGGGTGCTGTCGGAAGTTGAGCGCCCGCAGTGATGCTCGAAAACGACCGCAATTTGAAGTGCCAGCCAGCCGCTGAGTCAGGTCAGTTTTCGTCCTACTAGCGCGAAAGGCCTGCCCAGGGATCAGGGCGTGTCACAACGGCTAAAGGGCCTGCTTGTTTCCGCGGGACGGCGACAAAGTCGCGTCTAGCGCCTCGACGGATTTGCGCACACGAGCCTCGAGTTCACGGGTCAAGTGCGTCGATGCCTCTCCGCTGATGCAGAGTGCAATCCAAACCAGTGCAACTATTCCCCAGATGACAAGAAACTCAAGGCCCATGATCAACCCCAAAAAAGAGGCGTGGAAGATCTCATAAGGATGGTCGAACCCCTGTAGGTGAACGCCTAAACCTCACTCGCGCGCCATCAGGTCTCGCGTAGTTGCGGCAGCGCGCACTGTCGCACCAGATGGCGGTTGACGCCGGAGATACTGAAGGTCGCCGGGCTTTCCTGCGCGCGACATCCACCGCCCTTCGAAGCTCAGGCACTCCTCCGGCAGCGCGATCTTCCCCGTATGCTCGGGAGGCAGCCGTCCAATAGTCACACTTTGAGCGGATGCAAAAACTGAAAATGACACAGCTATCCACGCCGGGCAGACGAGCCTGTTCAGGTTTATGGAGGGTGCTCCTGGGTTCGCTTTAGCCTACCAGCACCAGCCTCTATGGCCGTCGTTGCGCAGCGCCGCCGCAGGACTGCCAAAAATGCAGAATTCTGGCGTTCCAAGAAAATGGGACATGCCCCCGGAAAATGCGCCCTACTCCCCCGCCCAATATATCGATAAATCGGAACGGATAGTCCAGGGCGATCACTATCGATACAACGGCGACCTGCCGCGAGGAGCCTACCTGCCTGCAGGCGCTGACGAACTCGCGCTTGACGCCCGGATACGTGAAATCGAGCAGGCGGCTAGCTTGGCCTGGGGTCGAGGGCGAAACCAGGTTGCGAGCTCTCTCGCTGATCAGCTGGGGCCCCTCGGCGACCTCAAGCCCGAAGTCGTCAAGCAGATCGCGCGTGACCTGGCGCAACACAAGATGGCGCCGGGCGGTGACTTCGATGAGGCGGTCCATCCTCACTTCGCCGAATACCGGCGCTTGGCGGATCTCGTAGGCCCGTTGAAAGAGCAGTCCCGGGACATGCTTGCATCGCGTGTTGGCGCACCTGAGTTTGCAGGCATGCGCCAGCTGGACACATTCACGCGCCCGCAAGTCGAGTCGGCGTCCTTCAAGGCCTGGTTCGGCGACAGCAAGGTGGTCGACCTCCAGGGGCGTCCGCTCATCGCATTTCACGGCGGCGCAGCCGAGATCGATTCGTTTCGAACTCACTTCGATACCTCGGCCCCGTCCAAGAACCCGAACTGGGCCGGCCAGATGGGCGCATGGTTCGCCGCCCCGAGCACCTGGGCCGACTACGAAATCGGAGGTGCAGAGTCGACTGCGGACAGCTTCGCAGAGCAGGCGAGCCGCAGGACAGGCGAAGGCGCTGTCATCTACCCCGTCTACCTGTCGATCGCCGCACCTGCGGAATTTGAGGGGCACGACGATTTCACGGAACAGCTCGTCGACGCCGGCGGGGTCATCGCCTTCCGTCGTGCGCTGGAGAACCAGGGTTACGACGGGGTTTCGATCCAGGCGTGCATGTCCGACACGAATGACCTGCGGACGGACTGGATCGCTTTCCATGCGTGGCAGGCGAAGAGCGCAACCGGCAACGCAGGGGCGTTTTGCAGGGATGACCCCGACATGTGCGATCGCGGCTCCATCGACCTAGCGCAGCACCAGCGCGCTATTCGTGCGGCCGCCTTCGTCGCGTCACACGCTGCGCCGGTGCGCAAGGCGTTGCCCGTATGAACCACAACTTCGCAAAGTGGTTCGGCAACAGCCGGGTCGTCGATGAGGCAGGAAACCCCTTGGTGGTCTATCACGGGACGGCACTGCCGGCCTGGGAGGCAGGGCGGACCAGTTTCAGCACGTTCAACGGTATGGGGGAAGGCGCCTACTTCACCCCTCGGGCCGCTGATGCTGCCATGTATGCCGAGATGGACAGCGAGGTTGAAGGTGACCCGCAGTTCCTGATTCCGGTGTTTCTGGCGATCCAGAGCCCCAAGATCATCTGCGACAGCATCGACATGCAAGAGATCACCCTAGCGCAAAGAGCGGAGTGGGAATCGCAGGGGCACGACGGCATGATGGGCTACTGGAACGGCGAACTTCGAGAGATCGCTGTGTGGGACCCCACGAAGATCAAGGCGGCGCACGGCAACAGCGGCGCGTTCGACCCTACAGATCCGGACATCACCGACCGGCGCGCGGCGAGAGCCGTAGAGGCGCTCGAGATGCTCCGGAGCGTGAGCAAGAAGGTGTCGCCCAGTGGCTGAGCGGCAACCGACGCGATCGCAGGCAGGTCTGCCATCCATTCTGGCCTTCCGAGCCGACAGTGCGGCAGTCACGAGCGCCTGCATGTACGCGGATCAGTACCGAGACGGCGAGCCCGGGCACGCCAGCCCGGAGATGCTCACGTGGATACACGTCCCCGACTATCCGATCTCGCGCTTGCGGGACGCCGTCGACAAGAAGTGGTTCGCTGCCGAGGTGCAGATGTGGGCGGACGAGGGTGACCCTGACAGATTCGCCGACATGCTGACCGAGCCGATCAGGAGCCCTGTGGTCATCTTTGACGATGGCCAGGGAGGATGGACCTGGGATGGCAATCACCGAATCGGAGCTCGGCTGACCACGGGCGAGTCGACGATCGAGGCCACCGTCGGAATCTCCAGCGAGCTGTTCCAGGCGTTGGTGCGCCAGCCGCACGCGGAGGCAGCGTTTTCGCTCGTAGACACGGTCGGCGCCGGTGCGCGGGCGGCGATCAGCTGGCTGCAAGCGCAGCCCCAGACGCGAAAGGTCATCCCCCATGGGTGAAGCCCAGGCAGGCCCGATCGAGTTCGAACGCTGGTTCGGCAGTAGCAAGGTGGTCGACGAGCGGGGGGTGCCGCTGGTGGTCTATCACGGGACCGCCGCCGTGTTCACCGAGTTCAAGGAGGGCCCTGGCTGGTACGGCTCTGGCATGTACTTCACGCCCAACCCGGACGCGGCTGCCGATTTCGCGCGCGAGCGGGCGCTGGACACCGAGTGGGGCAGTGGCGACATCGTCATGCCGGTCTACCTGGCGCTGCAGACGCCCTATACCTTCACCGTCAAGAGCACCAAGCGCGCGACGAACATCGCGCTGCTGCGCGAGCTCGGTTTCAGCGCGAAGCAGGTTGCCAAGGCTGCGGACGAATATCACCACCTAGGGGATGCCATTCGGCACGAGCTGGAGGCCAGGGGTCACGACGGTCTGATCGTGCTCGATCGTTACGACGGAAATGAATACGTCGCCTTTGAGCCAGCGCAGATCCGGAGCGCCGTCGGCACGGCCGGGCCCCCAGGTCCGCGGTCCGAGGTGATCACCGGTGGCGCAGACGACGCGCCAAGCTGGTTCGCCGCCGGCCGCAGGGTAGACAGCACGCACGACGCACTCGAGCTCGCGAGCGGCGATGCACCCTACATGCTCGAGGATGAAGACCTCGCGATGGAATGGCGGATTGCGCTCGTTCCCGTAGACGCGGTCATCGACAACGGCAAGGCTCCGGAGCCGGAGCGCCTGGGCGAACGTCTGAGCCTGGTTCGCACCGCGCCTCGCCTGGAGCGTCCGATCTATGAACTGCTCCCCGACGGTCGGGCAAAAATCATCGACGGATGGCATCGCCTGCAGGTTGCCAAGGAACGGAGGGATGTGACAGTGGAGGCACTGGTCGGCAGGCCTTCTGCCGTCCCCACTGCCAGCCCCGACCGCACAACCTCTCCCGAGTTCAAGCAATGGTTCGGACCCAGCACGGTGGTCGACCCTTCAGGCAAGCCTCTGGTGGTCCACCACGGCACTGATGCAGTGTTCTCGGACTTCCAGTTCGGCGAGTTCGGCTTTCACTTCGGGAGCCGCACCACCGCAGAGAAGCGCGGCCCGATCGTGATGAGCGTCCATCTGCGCATGGTCAACCCCATCCGCTTCGACACGGACTTCAGCAGTTGGTCCGAGGAGGTCGTCGGGCCCTACCTGTTGGCGCGCGGGCTGGTCACTGAGGCAGAGGTCGAGTCGGGCGACCTGCAAGGCATTCTCATGGCGAAGGGCTTCGACGGCTACACCTATCCCAATGGATACGAAGGTGGTGGGACCTCCTACGCCGTGTTCTCGCCCGAGCAGATCAAAAGTGTAAATCACCCGGGCCCCTACGACCCAACCAGCACCAGCATCTACGGCGCCGTGGAACCCGCCGCCGCACCGGTATCCCGACCCGCCTCGGCGCGCGAACTCGCAGCCAAGGCCTTGGATTTCGTGACGCGCGTGAACGCGCCAAAGACCCGCATGAAGCTATGACGTCGCGCGCGGACCCCATCGGCCGGTCCTTTTCGACCTTGGCCAACCTGAGGAGCTAACTATGGCCAAGCTCGCCATGATCGACCGCAACAAGCCGCTGAGCTTCGAGGCGAGCACGCTTACGGTGCTCGCAGATCCTGATCTCCGCCAGCAGGCGTTGGCGCTCTCGCTGCCGCAGCTGCTGAACATCGATGTGCCCACACCGCGTGCGCAACCCCTACTCATCGCCGAGACGGGGGACTTGATCGATTGGCTGCTGGCCACGCCGTGGGGTACGACGCTTGCGGTCAACCTCCAGGGCATGGCAGAGGATGGAGATGGCCGTCCTCTGCTAACCACCTGGCTCAGTGCGGCCGCTTTCGGGCAGCTGGCGGCGGATGCGGATGGCCAGCCGTTCGGGCCTCGCCTGTTGGCAGCGTACGTCGCCTGGAAAGAACTGGGGACGACCACCGTGTACGTTCACGGCTACGAGGTGTCGCACGCGGGGGGGCGACCCAGGGCACAGCGACGACGTAGCGGACGCGGGCCGCGCCTGCTTTCGCGCCAAGGTGTTCGGCTAACGCGGCCGCGCCGACTTACGAGCCGCCGCCTGGGACGGCAGGAGGGGCGCAACAAACGCCTTCGCGACGGCAAGGTTCTCACCGGCGAGTTGCTTCATCTCTTCTGACGTCGGTACCGCGAGACCCTCCTCTGCAACCGCCAGCCAGAACAGTTCGGCTGCTTCCATCGCTCTGGCCCAGACGTGAGGCTGAGCGCCGATCGTGCCGACCTTGGGCTCGACGGGCGTCAGCGCAGAGTCGACTCCACCTCCGATCGAGTTGTACCGCATCGGGAGCACGTCGTATGCGGGCGCGATGCCGGCGTACTCGCCCTGGATTTCGGCCATGTCATCGTCAAGTTCGCCAAGGTAGGGAGCCGCATGGCGCAGTTGCTGCCCTTTGAGCACCTGGCTATGCGTTCGCTTTCAGAGGTTGGTGTGACGACGGCGGCCACGCAGCTGCACACCGCCGGCGAATACGTCTCAGCCGGCGATTCTCACGGCCGCGCTTCAGGGCTACATCCGGAAGGTGGTGCTTTACTTGGCTGCAGCCTCATAGCTGTCCAATCACTCACGCGAGATCTAAGGGCGCTTGTACGTTACTCTGGTCATCTCTTTGTAAAAGCCATGACCTCGAGCAATCATGCATTGCTTGAACACGGGGTCGTAGGGGCCTGCCGCGTACTTGTCGACGTACCAGAGCTCAACCGTCTTCTGAAAAAGAGGGTCGCTTGACTTTAGGGCCGCTTGTTCACGCGTCACCAACGCGCCTTGAAGTGCATTCACTTCATCCAAGATCACCCCAACTTGCTCTTCGCACTCAGCGAAATCTCGGGGATGTCGTCTTTCTGAAGGCGAGAGGGTAGGGTCAAGTTTTGCAGTCAGTTCTATCTGCAAGCCGGAGGGCATTGCCCTCCACACGGAAAACGCCAACGACACAGCTGCGACAAACAAAATGCCAACAAGCCCGAATAAAAGTTTCTTCTTCATGTTTAAAGTTGTGAAAAGCGCCTGTCGACAGCTCTCGCTAGCGGTGATAGCCTGACGAGGATTAGGCCATCGGTTGACCCGATCACTGCGATTTAATGCAGACCGAGGCCACGGCCGAAAGAGCCGGCGTCTTTTCTACCAGCACGTCCGGAAGCCCTGCCTGGCGGATGTGCTCTGCAATGACATCGTCCGATTCCGGCAGGTATCCGTCGGCGACCGCAAGTGGCAAGACGAGAACGGCGGGTGCACCGAACTGGTCAGCGGAGATGTCTAGGACAAATTCGGCGCCGTGCAGCCCGGCCTGCACCCAGTAGTGCCCGTGCCTCTCAGCGCCTGCCAGAAACGATCCGCCACGAATGCGTGCGTGCCAAGAGGAGAAGCGGTTGATGGTGCTGGCCAGCAGAACGCTCGCGAACAGGCAACTGCCGGCTGTGTCGCGTCCGCCAAGCGCCGCCTCTAGCGACCGCTCATGGACGGCCCGCGCACTCTGCGCGAGCTTCCAGAGGATCTGAAGGGTGTCGGGCGCCGCAGCAAGCTCACCGTGTTCTTTGGGCGACGCGGCGAATTGGTGTTGCATGGACAGATTCTCTGTCCAGGCGACGCAAGCGCCAAGTTCGACCTGCTGGCCGCCAGTGCAACCCCGGGGATCAGGGATCAGCCGATGCGCCGGAAACGGGCCATGTTGGACGCGCCGACATGAGGCCGGGGCGTCATATCGCGAACGGCCGCTTTCGCACGCAGTGCGAAAGCAAGGCGATCGGCCTGCTCTGCCGTCTCGCATTCCACGATGGTATCCAGCGCCCGCATCGCCGCGTCGGCCGCACGACGCGAGGCGGCACTTCGCAGCATGCTGACCACCTCCACGTTTACGCGTTCGGCGTAGTCGATCGCGTCTTCGCCGTGGTGGTTGCGGATCCGTGTCGATGCGCCGTGCGTCAGCAGAGCCTCGGCCACATCACCGCTCTCGTAGAAGATCGCGGCCTGCAGGGGGGTGTAGTTCTTCTTGCTCACGGCATCGACGTCTGCACCCAGCGCCAGCAGGCGCTGTGCGGCTGGCGCGTGATTCACGAGCGCGGCGTTGTGCAAAGGCGTGTAGCCGTCGTAATTCGCGCCGTCCCATGGCGCCCCGTACTCGAGCAAAAGGTCGATCATGTCGAGGCGATCTTCGCGCCCGCGCCTGGCGCTGGACAGCAGCACGGCGTCGTGCATCAGAGACGAGCGCTCCGGCGATCGGCGGATCCACTGCCACGCGAGCGGAAACTCCACGTCGAGCATCGTGGGGTCCGCACCGCGCGCCAGCACTGAGCGCGCTCTCGGAACGTCCATCATGACGATCGCGTGAAGCAGTTCGCCGGCGAGGGCTTCGTCAACGGAGAGTCCCATTGCCGTCAGCGCCCTGCTCTCTGCGCCGACATGCGCGAACGGTCTTGCATGTGCATCACGCCCTGCATCACAGGCCGCCCATTCCGCCGAAAGCGAGGGAGACCTCTACGAAGGCGAGGCGCTTCGTGAGCAGGTTCGCAAAGAGCCATAGCTCATCGAAGTTGAGGACTGTGGCCATCCCGTTCACCGGGTCGCCGAGACCGGCAGCCTCCTGTAGCGCCTCCAGTGTCAAGGAATCGAAGGGGAAACTGGAATGCTCCTTCCCGCCGAACTCGACGCCGAACGCGATGGGAGGGAGTCCGTCCTTCGCGATCAGAAACTCCATGTAGCCATCGTGAGCCTCGGCAGGGTCCGCATAGAGGAGCGTCATGCCATGCAGGCGCACCGAGCCGGCAATGTAGCCCCCGGCAACGCTGGCGATCGCGTCGACCAGTGATTCGACAAATCCCAGGTCGTAATCGGAAGCACTGCCGCCCATGACGCTGCCAAGCGTCGGGGTCAGGGCCTTGCGGTCGGAGGATGCGGCTTGCAATTGCACTGGGTTTCTTCCGTGGTGGTCGTCGGTCGGAAAGCAGCTCAGGGACGCTGGCGCGCCGTTCGGTTCGTGAGCACCGTGGACAGCGCGCTGTCGAGTAAGGCACGCGCCTGGTCGACAGTCAGCGACGCTCGGGTGTCGGACTTGCTGCGTCGTACCAACGCCCGAACGCGCTCAGCCTCACTCAGGTCGGCCTCGTCGGCAGGGAGGAAGGCAGGGTCGATCGCCGGGTCAGCGGCAAGTTCGACTTGGTGATCCATGTGCACCAGAGGGCGCCGCTGGTGCTGGGCAGCCTTGGCCAGGCCCATGTGGGTCAGGAAGTCGGGGTCCAGCGACTTCGGAGTGTTGTGAAAGCGGCGAAGCAGTTCCGAGAGTGGAAAAACGGTGACGTGCGCAGGGAGCGAACGGTTGCTGTGGTGCATCTCATCGCCAAGCAGCCTGTCGCTGAACGCGGCGAAGCCGACTTCGGCGTTGCCGTCCGCGCGGCGCCGAGTGAATACCGGGCGCCAACTCGTCGCCGGCATGTCGAATCCCGTCTGCTCCTTCGTCCCGCGTGCCATCGCGTCCGCCGGCGCCTCGCCTGGAAAGATCTCGGTCGTGACTGCCGCCCAGCGCCTCACTGGTTCGACAGGAGCGTGGAAGTGCGGGGCCTCGCGCAGCCCCGTGTCGACGCTAACGACCAGAACGTGCTTCATCTGTTCGGTGAAAACTAGCCCGGTGACATAGTGCATGTGGACGACCAGCGAATCTGTATAGGAGGCGGTCGATTATGTTGATGCGCCAAAATCGCGCAAAAAACCGCACCCCGGCCGCTGTCGCCACGCGTGGAAACGGCCATTAATTGCAGCGGACCAGCACCAGGCCTATAACCTGGACATGCTTGATCTCGATATCTCTCCGATTGAACGTGGCTGGCAGCATGGCGAGCGAAACGCGCTGAGCGTCTCGGATTACCGGCGCTCGGGCGCGCCTATGCGGGTACACCATGCGCATGCCCTCTACTACCCGCCCGCGGGTGTGCATTGGCAGCGCCGGCAACTCTGGCGGAACGCGCTGGATCATGGGCACTGCTGGAACCCCACGATGTGGGAGCTGAAAGCGCCCATCCCGTCGCACCTGAGCAAGGGTCAGGCGATCGTCGCGCTCCATGATTTTGCGCAGCGTACTGCAGACTGGGCGGGATGCGCTGCCGAAGTGCACATGGACCTGCCGTCACCCGGGAGCAAGGTGGCCGCGTGCGTCGGCTTCGTACTGCTGAGCGGCCACCGGTTGTCTAGCACAGGGCTCGCGCGTCCGATCGCCTCCCCGTTTGCGACGCGCCGGCACCATGAAAAGACGTGGAGCGAGTCTGTTGATCAGGCTGAGTCGGCGCAGATGGCCATCGACGCGGTTGAGGAGATCCGCACAGCGCGCACCCACATGTCGCGCTTTCTCACCAAGACCCGCAGGTCGCGCGGCACCCTGAGCCTGGCCTAGGTGGCACTCAGTTGACCCGACCAGCGACCCGTGGTCGCGTCCACCGTGTCCTTGCACGCATGTCGCTCACCGTCAGAGCCCAAGGTATGAAAGCCCGCACGTCCTCTTGACGACATCTTTTTGATCGCCAGGCGCCGTCGAACCTTGTTCGAGGCCTCGAAATCGAGCGACAGGAAGTACCCAGGCGCCCTGCCCGCGAACGCCCCGCCGTCGAAAGCCGTCTGCCCATCCTGCACCACGCCATGCGGCTGTGCGGAGTCGAACAGCACCACAGTGCCCCGCTCCAGCGGCACGCGGCGATCGAGAAATGGGAAGTAGAGATCCCACCCTGCAGGCTCCGACAACCAACAAATGCAAAACACCGAGTCCGGAAAGAAGTCAGCGTCAGTGTGGAAGCCTGACCCAGCACATGCGTGCAGCGAGCAGTTGTCCATGACGCCAGCAAATCCCTGGCCGGCCGTCCAAGCTTCGAGCGCCGCGTCTTGCTGCAACAGGTCTGTGCCGAACCCTGGCGTGATCGGCAGGATGTTCCCTGGCGTGCGGTTGAATTCATGCCAATGCGCATCCCAGCGCGCACTGTCCGTACCTTTCAACGGCGGGATCGCGAGTAGCTCCGTGAGAACGACAGGCGAGATCGTCCTCTTGCCCCCCGACGGAAGGCTCACCAGGACTCGTGCAGGGTCGAGATCTACTGTCGTCACAGCGACGCTACCTCCGGCGTGGCGCGCTCTGCAGTCGGCACCGACCGCGCCTCCTCACGAATCGCACAAACCTTAGCATTCCAGGCGTTGACTGGGGCGTCGATGAAGTCTGCGGCGACAAGGGGACGCTTGATCCGGTGTTCGAGACAAGCCAGGCACAACATGCCCCAACGTGCAGGATGTGCGCGCTCCCAGAGCTCGTCTTCGACCATGTAGTAGTCGTGCTCTGCAGTTGATTGGGTGCAGTCCTGGCATGCGTCCCAAGCCCTCTCGCCGAAGAGCACCGCAGCCTCGAGACACAGCCGCGTCAAGCGCCCTGGCGTCTGGCTCGAGCCAGGCGTCCCATCGCGCAGCAGGCCGTGCCACTTCAGGCAGGGCGAGTCGACCACCTCTGGCTGGCGCTCCCCACCGCTGATGCCAGGGCGAAAATCGAACGCGACGCCTGAGGCATGCGCGGCCAGGCGCTCGGACACGTCGATCGTCCACGCCTGGTGCCACTTGGGACTCGGGTCTGCATAGTTGCGCCGACGCCGCGGCATCGCAACTGCTGAGGGCGTGCGGCCGTGCGGTTGCGCCTCGTGCGCAGCGGTGATGTCAGCGCCGCGGCGCGAAGCGCGCACTGGCGCACTCACGCGGAAGCCTCAACCGGCAGGCCGAAGCCCTCGACGTTCGTGACGTCCGTCGAATGCCAGTACCCGCCCGTGCCCGACCACCGAACGGTCGGCTGACGCACACACGTCGCCTCCGGTCCTGACACGTCTACCCAGCCCGCGTCGACCGACCTTAGCGTCACGGTTTGGCGTCGGGTTAGCGCGACCGGCTCCTTCTTTTGCCCGCCGGTCGCTCGCACGACGGATCCACGGCTCACCGTGACCTTGGAACCGGCCTTCGGGATATCCCCGTAAGGGCCGACGTGACTGAGCGACTCATGGCCATTTGCCCGCATCCAGGCTGCGCACGCAGCGGTTCGCTCCATCCGAGCTCGTGCAAGGTTGCGTCCACCGTGGATCGTGCCGGGTGGGTTCGCGATCAGCAACTGCTCGTAGCTGGCTTTGGCCTGTTTGCTCAACGCGTCGAAGAGTGCTGGGGTGTAGGGAGGGAGCCGCCCCGCGATGGCGGCGGCTCCCTCGGGGTTGTGGTCGCCGAGAAGCAACCAACGCGCTGGTGCGTCGCCGGCGGGGTCAGAGTTCCAGTACCAGCAGATCTCGCCGCCATCGGTCGTGTCGGCATTGCGCTGCACCCAAACCGATGCAACGTCGTCCGGGTCGTCGAGCTTGATCCGCAGCGCGATGTGAGCGAAGCCGGTGCTCTCGTGATCGATCCGGCCGGTCCGGCCGTCCAGGTTGCGCATCAAGATGCCGCACCAGCTGGTCATGGCCGTGCCCCCGAAGCTCGATGATCAAATGTGTTCATCCCCCGAGCGTACGAGGCGAAGGTCAAACTTCAAAATTGGGCGGCACCTGAGACGCTTTCCGGCGCCATGCGTTCGACACTGCCAACGGGTAGCGCCTCAACAGTTTCAACAGAAGCTGCAAGCTGCGCCATCGCGATTCTCTGGTTCAGCATTTCCACCGCCAGCACACGCAACTGCATAAGTGACTGCTCGAACGAGGCAGACATCACGTGTAGCAGTGCTTCGCCATCGGCGGTCGTGCTGGCAGCAGGCAGCGCCTCAGATTCCAGTAGCCCGTCGACCTCATACAGGGCTTTGTTCGCAAGCCGCAGGATCATGGTCACACAAGCCAAGGCCCCTCGTGTCGAATGTGTCAGGACAGCGAGTTGCCTGTCATGGCTGATCTCATAGCCGTCGCGGCGATAGTCGAGTGTCTGGTTGATCCTCAGCTCACGTTTCTCAGCGTTCTGACGCTCCAGATCTCCGAGCTCTCTTTCAACGTAGGACAGAGTGAGGCCAATCTTCCAGACATTTTTGGCATGCACCTCGAGAGTCTTACGGCGCTGTGCCACAGTCTCAGCCAAGCCACGGTTATCAACGGCATCTCCCTTGGCCCCAGCCGAAGTCTCTTCCGCCGCTGCTTCGAGCTGCGCAACGAACGTGGTGGCCTCGAGCAACCCAGAAACGAGCTCATACAGCTCATCAAGAGTACGTTCGACGCCAGCAGTGGATTGGGGGTCGCTGGAAGTGAGGGGATGTCGCCCCAGATCCACTGCGATCGACCGCACGGCGTCCTCCACGCGTGCCAAGGATGCAACGGCGTGCGCAACATCAACCGTCGCTACCCGGCGATCTAGAGGATTGCTCTCGTCGTACAGAAGCGAAGCAGCGAATACCGCCGCGGCGTCCAGGTGCTTCTGCTCCTCCAGCTCCGCCTTAAGGCGAGCGGAAGCCTCTTCCAAGGATCGAATCTGCGCTAGTAGTTCTGCCTGGGTAGCCATAATCCCCTTCCGCGTAGAGCTCGGGTGATCCGGAGCAACAGGGTACTTTAGCGCTAATGTGGGCAAATCTAGCCCAGGGGATTCGAAGCCGATGCACTCACCCAATCGCCTCACCAAGTTCGATGTCGCTGAGCGACAGCTCCACCAAGCAATCCAGATCTTCTTCGGTGGTGGCGACCTCGTCTCTGTGCTCACCTTGTCCGAGGCTGCTACCGAGGTGTTGTTCGCCCTGAGCCAGAGGTCGGGCCTCAAGAGCGTCATGGTCGACAACGCGCTGGTGCGGGTTACGTACAAGACGCGCTGGCTTGACACCATTAACAAGGCCCGGAATTTCTTGAAGCATGCGGACAAGGACCCCTACGGCGAACTGGATCTGCGCGAGGAGCTGATCCACTTCTCGTTGCTGGATGCGATCGCGCTGTATCACCCCTTCAAGCACGGCGCATCGCCGGAGACTTTCATTTACTTCCAATGGTTTGCCATTCGGTATCCGGAGCTGATCGTGCCGGATGAGCGCTGGTCACCTGGGCTCGAACAGCTGCAGATGCTCGCGCCACAACGCGAGCCTGGCCGCCTCAGTGAATGCGCGCAGCTGATAGCGCAGCTGCGTTCCGGCGCGATTAGGTTGCCTAGCCTCGTATTGGAGCCCGGGCGGCCCAAGGGTCGGCTCTCACCGTAACTACGATGGCCACAGGGCCGGCCGAGTGGCGCCGTTCGGGCAAACAGCGACGGCGGGACTGTATGAGGTGTGAGCACCGAACATCTCGTCGACCAATGTTGACGATTCGCGATTCGACGCGGCTTGCTGGGCGAAAAAAGGATTTGCGGGACCCGTGAAAGCCTTCCCGCACGTTCACCTCCGATATCCTGGTGAGTCTCTACTCCGCCAAGCCGCTCCCATGTCGAAACACACCTGCCACTGGCCAGGCTGCACCAGCGATGTCCCGCCTAAGCGGTGGGGCTGTCAGGGGCACTGGTATGCGTTGCCGGCGGAGTTGCGCGCGCGCATCTGGGCGGCCTACGTGCCTGGGCAAGAGATCACAAAGACGCCGAGCAGAGAGTATTTGGCCGTCGCGCGTGAGGCGGAGCATTACGCGCTCGCGTGGGCCTCTTCCGCAGCTGAGACCCCGGGCGCACCTGCGCAGGCCTGTCTTTTCTGACGCGACGATCAAGTCACAGCGTCCACTCGACCTGTTCCGAAGGCCTGGCGTGGTATCAGGGACGCCAGCGCTTCGCGACGATCGCCCCGCCATCATTCCGAAGCATGGCCCCGACGGATGAAGTTGGGCTTGTCGTGTCTCCCTGGATGACTGTCCTCACAAAAGCTTCAAGCACGTGTGGCTCCATGAACTTCCCGGTCGGTACACCGGGAAACATGCCTTCAGTAACCCACACCGGGCGGAGCGTTACGCGCTGCGATGCTTTGTACGCGAGATACACCCAGTGCCCAGCAATCTCAGGCGCACCCGCCTTGAGGTTGCGCTCCACCGCTGCGGCGAAGGTTTTCGTCTCCGTCATCGCGGCAAATGAAAGCGAAATGGCGGCCTGTGTGTCCGCGGCCGATGAGGCAGGTCCACTCTCTCCACAATGAGTAATGACGAGGCCAGCTGCTTCGGAGACTCCCCGGAACCCCTCCTCCAACTCGAAAACCGCCTTTGTCCTCTCGCGACCCATCGAACGGGCTTGGCTTGCACTCATGGCGCCCAGTCCACCTGCTGCGAACCATCCCGTAGCGACGTCGACCACGTAGAAATATGTGTCGAACGCACGTAGAGCGCCGGCATCCGCGCGGTCGCTCAGGATATGAATGTCCCATCCGGGGTTGATGACACCGGCGAGGGCAGCTAGAAATTTCTGTTCATTGTTCATGTTGCGTTCGCAGCGGATTGGGAATGGGAGGAAATTAGGGAATCGCTTAAAAAATGCACCGCGCATCAAATGCCGACACCGAATTCTGTCTGATGCTCCCTTAGAATTCGAAGGGCGGTCAAGCATTATCGATCGGACGGCAAATGTGGCCGTTGACGGATTTAGGTACGATAAACGGAGAGAACGCATGTTTGGGTTCAACAAGGGCTTGAAGTACATCAAGATTCGCGGCGTTCTCACGACCCAGGGCGAGGTCATTGGGCGCGATCGGGAACTGGTCGCACGGCAAGGCGTGACGGTGCGGGACAGTGATGGTGTCGAAGTTCATTTCGCACTCCTCTACACGCCAGCCCGATTGGCCGACAAAGTCCAGGTCGGCCAGGAGGCGACGCTCTACGTGCTGCGCTACCGCGTGGGTGATCGCCTGACAGGGGCAATCTATGCGGTGGAGACTCAGGGGGAAAAATCGTACTTTCCTCAGCTGGCCACGCAATGTGCGAAGGTCATGGGCAGGATCTCCAGCACCCGCATGCGACTGCTAAGAAGCCCTATGGCCTTCGGCGTCGGGGCCGGATTCTCGACGCTAGCACTCTTCGTAGCGACGGTAGCCGCTGCAAGCTTTCTGCCTTCAAGCACCCTGGCCAAGTTGATGCCCATGGTCGTCGTGGCCGCCTGGGTGTATTACCTGTTTTATCCCCTGGTGCAAAGTCGAGCTTTCACCGGCCAGTCCATCATGGAGGTCACGATGCGGGAGGACGGGTTTATTGGGCAAGACATCTCCGCTCAGGCCGCCAAATACTGACCTCGCAGAAGTCAGCCCCGACAAGAACGTTCTAGTCGTTGGCGCGCTGAATATCCACGGTATCGAGCGTCCGGAAGATCCTGAAGCTTTTCGTCTCGCCCGACTTGATCGTCGATTCGCGCTGCACCGAGAAGCCACCACTGCAAAGCGCAGATCCCGCTGCGTCAGAGCCCACCTTGAGCAGGACTTCGCCTGCAGGGACGAAGAATTCCGCCGTCTCGGCGGCGTCAAATCTCGCTGCGGGCTTGCCGTTGAGCGTCAGCTGGATGAAGCACAGCCCGCCGACGCTGCCGGAGTCGCGCGTTACGACCAGCCGGCCCAGGCCCGGCTGCGACTGCCCTTTCGGTCCAAGAATGCGATCCGCCGGCACCGGACGTGCATCCTTCGCGGCGATCGGGTGGGTGTGCGTGGCGCATGCAGCGAGCATTCCGGCAGCACACGTGATGGCCATGAGACGGCCAGCACGAGCAAGGCTATATGGGCGCAGAGAAGTGAGCACGTTTGCAGGGGGTTCGTTCAGAGGCGACCACTCTACCCTGTCGTAAAGCTATTCCGTGTGCGGCGGGGCGTGACGCGACTCTTCCGACCCCATGAATTCAGATGGCGGCGCGCTCCTCGCAAGCTGAGTCCAGTCTTTCAGGAGCTGATCCAATCCTGCCCGCTCTGGGCAATCAGGCTGCACGATCGGTCCATCGTCCATCACGCCGTTTGCCAGCGCGAGCTCGAATCCATCCATCATCCGGCGTGAGTCGCCGGCGTCCGTCTGCCATCCCCAGACGGCGACCTTGGTCGGGTCGCAACCGTGGACCAGCAGCTTGGCCACAAGCGCTTTGCTCCCCGCGGCGATCGCTTGGTGCAAAAACGTGCCCTTCCACGTCACGTACTCGGGTCCTTCCGAGACATCGCCCAAGTCCGTCATGGCGCTACGGCTCGTGCGTCGCTCGAGGACGATCGTGTCCAAATCGACGCCCGCCGCGTACAGCGCATCAACGATTGCAAGCGCCTGCCCTTCTGCAACCCTGGAGAGGCATGCAACCACACTGATGAACGCGCGCGTCTGGCTCATTACGTGGCCACCCTCGAACCAGTGGTACTTGACTGGCGCCGACAGGAGCTCGGTTGCCACAGGTTTGTCCAGCCAGCCCATCAGCAGAGGCTGCAGACGCTGGTCGAAGTCGCCATGTGCCTCCAGCCCCTTCGCTACCAGGCCTCGCATCGCACCTTCTGCGGACGCGCGGAACTCTGGCAGATCCTTGCCGTAGACCTCGGCAAGCATCTCCAGCCATCCACCGCGTCGGGACATGCTGCGCTGAAGCACTTCCTCAATGAGATTGAGTCGTCGGACGGCTGGGGCGAGCTCCGGACGCTCGGGCCGCGGATGGCGTTGCGCTGGGTCGGGCTGCTCCGGATGGATCTCGTCCTCCTCAGCACCCGCACTGTAGGCAGGCGGCGCCAGACGGCCGAACGGGCTCGAGTCGCGCCCTGTGCCTCGAACGCTCTGGAACGGGCGTAGTACGTGGCCGGTCACCTGAAAGTTGCAGCTGAGGATGGCTCGCATAAGGTTGCGAGCCTCAAGCTCGGCCGTACCTGGCGTGTGCTGGGCGCGCGTTCCAACGTCAAGGACCCGCAGGACAAGGGGAGAGATCAACTCATCAGTGCGCTCGAGGCACGGCACTGACAGGTCCAGGAGCGCATGCGCGCGCGCTGGATCGATAACCTCTTCAGCTGAAAGCAGCGCCAGGCTCTCTTCAGCCATCTCGCGTGTTGCACGCATGAGGAGCAGCCACTGACCGGCGAACTTCTTTTCAGCCGCGCTGCCTCTGACCAGCCATGCGACCGGTGCATGAGCCACCTGCCGCTGAATGTCCCCCTCCAACGGAGATCGGAGGTTGAGGATGGCACTGCAAACTGCCTTGAGGCTGGCCGTGTCTGAAGCTGCTACGAGCTTCTCGACCTCGGCAAACAGGTTCGGCGTGTCTTTGGCTATTGCCGCGGCGGCACGCTCATTGATGGAGGTGTTCACGAAGGCCTCTTGACGCGCAACCGCCTGAGTTCGCTATTAGCTGCGCGGACCAGCGCCAGCGCCATGACGCTGTGCGCGCCACCGCCAGAGGTCCGAACGAAGCTGCACTGGTGCACTGGTGACGAGAAGCTGTCAGTAGTGCTGAACCTGCAGGAGGGCGAACGTTGAGTCATGAGCGCGAATTCGGGAGAGTTCTTAGTAGGTCTGCTGCAATCAGCGGCCGCTGCCGAGCGTAGTGTCTGCGAAGTGGGGAGCGCTTTTGTCGCCGTTCGGACCAATTTTTTTAGTTCTCGTCGACTAACTTCTGAGAGTTACGCAGCCGAATAACGGGCCGGCACCGGCTTGGGTTGACCGAACATTACGTGGAGTGATGGTCGTCGGATCACACCCACGCAAAAATGGAGTCGTTTCCGGGTCTACTTCGCGAAACCTAAGGCTTGGCGCGGCCTCCGACAGCATTGCCGACTGCAAACCTGCCAAGCCCAAGTGCGGAATCGGTGCATCATCAATAGAAATTCACGCTGTTCGGTCAGCCAGTGGTCAGGTTAGAGGTCAAATTCTGTCGCAAAAGCAACAGGGTCGGTAGATGGCGGAACGGTAAAACGCCCAATAGCAGAGTCTGTAAAAGATTGACAGGCTGTTCGGTGGTCGGATGCCAAAACGTCGAGTCCGAAAGCCGGTAAAGGCAATGGCAGTATTCCCGTTCGTCCGCGGCGGCCGCGGCGTGCGAGAGCGATCAGAAAAGGCCGCCCTGGATGGGGAAAGCGGCATCGAGGCACCTACATCAGTGTTTGGCCGCTGGCCCACCCAGGAAGTGGCGAGTGTGCGAGCCTGGCGAGATGACAGTGGCGCCTGAAGTTGATTCCGAACTGGCTCGCAAGGGCTGCCTGAACACCCAGGGGCAGCACACCCATCTGGTCTGGAGCTGTGACGGTGCCTGCAAGCATGACGCCGAGATCAGCTGATCGCATGTTCAAGCGCTGGCAGGCCTTGTTGAACCGAATCATCACCTCCTCGAAATCGCCTTCGATTACGAAGATCAGCAGCGAGGGCGGTGGCGCCTGAGTACGATCGACGTGAAAGTGCAGCGGGCGCCAAGCTGAGCGCACGTCGATGGGATTGCCTAGCAGGTCAGACAGACCGAGGAGGCAAGTGCCGAAATCAAGGCATTCCGCCGTCTGAGGTGCCGGCCCTTGCATCCGAAGTTGAACCGTCACCTGGTCAACTGTATCGTTCGCGAAGCGCACCGCTGCCGCACCACCTCCGAGCAGTTCCTCGTGCACTAACTCGGTCAGCGCACCGTAATCAATCTGGTTGTGGTCGACGAAAGGCGGCGCCGCGCCGTTGGAGACGGTCGCATCGATCTCCAGCGTGACCCACAACCCTGCAACCAAGCGAAACGTACTCATCACATTCCTCCAGCGCCGGATTGTGGATGAAGGAAACGTTCAATACGCGGGGGCGAAGATGGTATTTGTTTTCCATCGCGGCGGCTATGAGGTGCAGCCTCCTCGTCTGGGGCGCTTGCCTATCAACGCCGCTAAGAACCGAGGGCCTTTTCCCAGGGTTTACTGGCGCGTGCCGCCACTGAGCCCTTTGTCCATGCGCATTTCGTCGGGCCGAGGGGTCGGCGGGACCAGGATCTTTCGGTCGACGGTCCGATTGACTCCTCCGCACTCCGGCAAACTTGAAGCTCGCGACCCTTTGCATTTCTCGGTGATGTCTTGCTTTGGCAATGTAGCCGACATAGCCGGGCTCGGAGCGGCGCACTTCGCAGTCTGACACTCCGCCGGCTTGTTGCCACCGGGTGCGAGGCAGACCTCACAGAGGTTCGACGTCTGGGCGCCGACCGATGCGACTACGACACCGCCAAGCCAGGCTGCGGTGAGCACCTTTAGAGGGAAGCGCGTCATGAGCCGTCCTTTCGAAGTTCGGACCAACAGCGTAGCTCGCGAAAGCGCAAACAGGTGTTTCTTGTAGACGCTGATTCGGCGCCCAAAAGGGCCGAGTCCTGCCGCTGCAACCCATTTCTCATGAACGTGCGCACTGAAAATAGTTGCATGTCGCCATTTGTCCTATTTCCTTTCGCCATGGCCGCCGGCATGGGGATTGGCGCTCTTTTCTTCGGGCCCGCTGGATTGTCCGTCGGCGGCTTGGCCGTGTTTGTGGTGCACTGGGTCGCCTGGGAGTGGTCTGATGACACACCGAGCACGCCGATCATCGTCATCGAATTCGCTCGAGCACCGTCGTCCGAGGACTTGGAGCACTTCGCGAGTCTATTGCCAAGATCCCGGCCGCTTCGCAGGTGGCAGGAGGTGCTAGAGGCGCAGGTGCGCCCCATCGCCGAGGCGTTCCCGGACGGCCCGAGCGCTCGAGGCTGGTCGATCGACCGCTCGGGGCGCCTCTATCACGAGGCCGCCGAGCCCCGCGACGTGAACAGCATCCTACGCACCAAGTGGCGTCGGAACCTGGATGTGACGACGCTGGCCGCGATCACTTACGCGCCGCGGGCGAGTAAGCAAAGCAGTCGCACCGAGATGCACACGCACGACCTTCACGAGGCCTTGCGGCGCAACCCTGCCGTCCTGCGTTGCTGGCATGGGTCCGATCGGATGTACGTCGCCTCACCTGGGTTCAACGAGGCCTATTCCGGCGAGGCAGTCCTCGCCGGCGCCTCTGCATCGCGGGCCGTGTGAGCGTGTTGCTCGCCCAGTCCCAGGACACATCCAATTGAGGTGGCGCTTGAACCGAAAAAAGCACAACGTTCGCCGTGGCTCTGGCACCCCGGCGTCAACCTCCCGCGCATCTACCCAAGTGGTAACGTTCGCAGTGGCGGCACTGGCCTGCGCTGGTGCTGGTGCTGGTTTTCTGTTCGTCGGCGTCTTTGGAGCGGTCTGCGGCGCGCTCATCACTGTCGCCGCGGCCTACGTCTCCTGCGGCGACGACGACTGATGCTCTAGCTTGCGTCGGGCAGGACACCCACCCAACCGACAGGACGCAGATGGACTGGTTCGAGCGACTCACTGGATTCCCAGAGGCTACTTACAGCGATACCCAGGCACGCCTAGCCGTGGTGGACGGCCGGCTGCTTTGCCCCGGCGGAAGAGAGTTCGGCGTCGGATCCTTCGCCATGCCCTCGTTGGCCGAACTGCGCGGCGAGGTGGCTGGGCTGCCCACAAAGCGGGGCGGCATCCGCGTGGCGGTGCTTGAGGGCGACGTCCGCCGCTTGCACCAAATGCCGGACTTTGCCGGCGCGCTCTTTCAGGTAGCCTCGCAGTTCAACATGCTCGAGATGATCGGGCCGGGCATCACGCCGGAAGCCGGGGTTGGGTGCTATGAGCGTGACCCGACACAGGGCCCTGCATGCGCGATCGCCGCCGGCGCGGCAACGGTCTTCCGCAACTATTTTGTACCGATGTCCGGCGGGATTGGCCAGACGGCGACCCGTCAGTTGGACGGCTTGGCAGATCTCGGCGCAGCTCTCGCCGACGATCTGAATGTCTCCCTCGATGTGCTCTGGCATATGCGCAACGGCTACGCGCTTTGCACACCCTCTGGCCTTGACCAGATTGACCAGCATCTCAGGGCACTGGACGCGGAGGCAGCCGACGCACTGCGCGGTCGACTTCGGATTGGAGTGCATCGGGACGTCGAGGTGACCGATTCGCCTTCTTGGCCAGGCCAACGCGTTTCGCAAGCGTTTTGCAGCGCGCTTCCTGTGGCGTACAGCGAGCTTTCGGCGGAACGATGGGCGAACTTTGCCAGGCTGGTGCTGGAGGCCTCCTACGAAGCCACGCTGCTAGTCGCCGCCCTCGCGGCACGCCAAGGTGGCTCGAACATGGTCCTTCTGACTCAGCTCGGTGGTGGCGCCTTCGGCAACGACAGCGATTGGATCATGGCAGCCATGGAGCGCGCGCTACAGGTGGCCGAAGCGTATGGCTGCAGTCTCGACGTTCGCCTTGTGACCTACTCGGGCGCCTCACCCGCACTGCGTCGCATCGCGGCCGGAAGCTGGCGCCGCGGGGCTTAGCTAAGCCTGCACACCTTCAACCGCTGCGGACCCCGTCGACGCGGGGTCCTTCGAGCGATTGATCGCTGCTTCGAATCTGCGGTAACGCGTTTGCACCTGCTGATATGCGGCATCGCTCTCGTACGGGGTTCCGGCGTATTTGCTTGCCAGGTCGAGGTACTCGCGGCGAACCTGGGGCATCGCCTCAAGCGCCAACGCTTGAAGTTCTGCCACCAGCACGCCCGCATCGCGCAAGCCTTGCACGGCACGCGTCAGCAAGGCAACGTCCAAATCGTCCAGCCGTTTATCACCAGTCAGGATCGCGCCGAGCAATTGTTCGAGGCAATCCGCAGTTGCTGCGCGGGACATGACGGAAGTGGGAGCCGCAGTCACGGCAAAGTCGGGAGCCAAAATCATGGGGGGTTTCCTTGGAAGAGCAACGGTGGCTGTCTGGTCGAGAGGGTTCGGTAGTCAGCGCCCCGGGCGGACAGCCGCTCGCTTGGCTGGTGCGCCTGGGTCGGCCATCGCAGCTACACCTGCGGCCGCCAATGCACGACGTCCGATGTCAATCAGCTGCTGGGTCAGCGCGTGCGCATCGTCCGCCGCGATGATCTGTTGCAGGGCCACTTGCACGCTCACGTGCTGCCCGGGATGCTGAATCCCTGGCTGGAGCCTGAACGTCGTGCCCTCGAGGCCGGTTTCATCGGCGAACGACTGCGCCCGCACTGGGTTTTGTGTCCACAGCCTGATGTTCTGGCCGTTCGCCGACCAGAAGACGTAGAACTCAGTTGCCGCCGGAGCAGCATGATTTTCCGGGGCCGCCGCGAACGCCGTCGCAGGGAAAACCTCGGCAGGGGCATCCGGCCAGTGTTTGCGGATG
This sequence comes from Variovorax restrictus, assembly GCF_051216715.1. NCBI lineage: Bacteria > Pseudomonadati > Pseudomonadota > Betaproteobacteria > Burkholderiales > Comamonadaceae > Variovorax > Variovorax restrictus. Next base: position 55,420 of record NZ_JBPJZH010000005.1, on the reverse strand, counting down.
CCATCCCAGTCGCTTCGTTGCCAGCTTCGCAAGAACGCAAGGCCCTCACCGCCGCAGCTTGTGGCGAATGAGATGGCGGCCGCAGGGGCGCGCGGCGCAGGCACCGGGCCCTTGGAAGAATCGATGCCGACGAACGAACGTGCGGCCAGCACCACCGCGTCCCGGCGTGCAATGGCGATCTCACGGTCTTCGTTGCTGGCGATCGTTCTGCCGCTTCGGTTGGGGAAACCCTCATGCAATGCGAGCAGTTCCGTCACAAGCGCGCGAGCAGCGTCCACGAAATCGGGGCTGTGGGCGCGGAGGTCATGCAGCCGCTGGTTGTATCCAACCATCCACGCCTGAGCTTCGTCGGCGCTGTAACCCTCCGGCGCACGCTCGAGAGCAGCATCATGCGGGAGGGCGCTGGCCGAGTTGACGGCCAAGGTGGCAAGGTTGCGGGCGGTGGGCGTAGAGACGGAGGTCATTGCATGTTCCTGGGATCTAGGTAAGTGGGCCGAGGAGCCCTACTGGTGAGATGCAGCTTCGGTTGCGAAGGCGACGCGAAGTGCAGGGCCAGGGATCGCGGCAAGACCGCTCACCCGATTGCCGGCCACTGGGCGAAGGGGATCAGGCGGCAGAGCCTGAAATCGGTCCGGTTATGGGTCCGCTGACGAACAGCGCGCGAACGGTATGGCCAGGTCGGTTCGCCGCCGCCTTTGCGGCCGCGTCGTACTCGCTCGCGGCGATGTAGACCTGGTTTCGACCGGCATCCGCGTCGACCATCTGCTCGCCGTCGTGAGCCGCGTAACCCACCAGCTCGCCCGACAGATGCGCCGCGGCGAAGACGGGGCGAACCACCCCGCCATTGGATTCCTGAGCCTTCGCATCCACCCAGCCTCGCAGCAAAGGAACCCAGTCGTCGCCCTTCTTGAGCTGCCAGCCAGCAGGATGACCCACGGGGACGGCTGCCAATGCAGCGGTCAGGTCCCGAATCACTTCCACCGCGCGCTGCTCGCTCTCACGTCGCGCGTTGCCGCTTCGCGCCGCACCGGCGGTCTCGCTGGCAGCTTTGATCCCCTCTCCCACGTCGCTCACGCGCTGCAATTGCTCAGCGACCGCCCCAGCCCGTTGGATCAAGCCCGTCAGAGCTGGTCGCGCCGTGGTGGCTACCCCCGCTGTGACTGCATCCACCGGCGCCGACGTGGCAGCGAGCGTATGCGCGCTTCGAACCCACTCCAGAGCCGCACGTTCGACCATGGATTCGGCCATTTTCAGATGCTGCTCACCGCCGATCGGTTTGACCAAAGCAGCGAAGTCTCGGAATCGGCCGTTCCCGATCACCCCCGTCTCATCCCAGTTGAGCACGTCGACAGTCAACTCGACGAGGTGCTCCCTGACGTAAGCCTTGGCGCGGTCACGGAGTGCAGAAAGGTCATCAGCAGTCATGGGAAGATCATTCGTTGTGAAGTCGAAGGCGTGGGTCGATTTTCTCGAGAGACATGCGAAACGCAAAATCGGCGTGATTCAGGCTCTCGTTGTGGTTGCGGGGTGCGCTATCGCCTCGTGGTGCGGAGTGGTTGGCACGCCATCGTGGCGCACACCATCAAGCTCGCGACCCGCTGCGTTGACGCCTACCCTGTACATCGGCTCCTGCCTGAAGTGAATTGCCTCGCTTGGCAGGCGTGACTCAGTCCAGCCACCGTCGTGCCATGTTGCGCAGAGGAACTTGCTTTGCGCAGGATCGCGGTCGATCAAACTGAGCTCCTGGGTGAATTCGGACCCAGGCAGCCATTCCCCCCATTGCTTGAACATGAACGGCACGCCGGCCGTGGCGCACTGGTCCCGAAGATCGCGCGCCCAAGCGGGATGCATAGGCCGGGCCCCAGGGCCGCTCTCACCACCGACGATCACCCAGTCCAGTCCCTTCACCGGCGCCTGCGACATGGACGCCTCAGAGCTGCAACGGCCAGGATGCGCGAGCGCGCGGCAAAGGTCGACCGGGCCCAACAGTGGCTCCATGCTGACGAAATTGGCGCAGGGGAGCGCCAGAAGCTTCGGCAGATCTCGGTCCGCCTCCCCCTGGTTCACGATCGTGGCTCCGATCCGCACATGTGCAGGCCAGCCGCCCGGCCTGGTCCAGGCGTCGGGAACCATGCCGACGACGTTTCCGACCCGCTTGGTGAGCACCAGCAGATCCAGGTGCGTGCACGCCGCCATCTCCGCGAAGAGGTCGTTGCGCCAGGACGGATCGACCGCGTTGTCGAAGACGTCAGACAGGGAGGAGCAGAACACTCGCTGCCGGCGGCCATGTTCGGCTAAGAATGCCTCGTGCTGACGGTCCCATTTGCGAAGCTGGTTTCGGTTGTGCTGGCTGGTCAGCCGACGCGGTGCCCCCGGTCCCCAGTTGATGGCGGTGCCGCTACCGAAGCGAGCGTTTCTGCGCTCGGCATAACAGTGGTCGCATCCAGGGCCGACCTTCTGGCAGCCCTCCCATGCGTTGTGCGTCGAGTCCGTCCACTCGATGTTGCTGGCGGCGCTCATGGAGCAGGTACCGTCTTAAGAGGCGAACCGGCAGGCCGGTCGGGTCGGCCGGGGCCACCGTCGGCCAGCACCAGCGGCTGCTGCGCATACACCGGCTCGTCATGCACCGCGGTGCAGACGCGTGAGATCGCAAGACCATCGACCTCGCCGCTCAGCATTCGACGTACGCCGGCGGACGATGTGAAGCCCAAGAGTTGGGCGGTGTCGGCCATCTCACCGCTACCCATTACACCCAACGCGCGCAGCTCGAAACGGTCCGAGCGGCAGCGGGAAAATGGCACCTCGTTCACACGAATGCCCTGCCAAGCCGCGTGTGCGCCGCGCAGCCTTTCCCGAACCTGCCAACCGGCTGGCGGCTCACAGCTGGCGTCCGCGGGCTTGGGACTGGGGTCCTGGGCGTACGAGAGGCACACCCACCCGTCGACTAGGCCGTAACCGGACAGCACGTGCGAGACAGTCTTCGTCAGCGTACGGCCAGTGAAATCCAGCGGCGAGCCGGCCCGCATCTCGGTACTGGTCCAGCGCGGCTCGCGCAACTGAAGGACGTCACCAACACGGAAGTCCCGGTCGTTGAAGCGGATCTCGAAGGTCTTCGCGCCCGAGCGTGCCGCCTCGAAAACCTCCGGATCCGTTTTGAGGATGTGCTCCGTCATTGGGCGGCCCAATCAGTATCGAGGGCGGGGTACAGCGCAAGCGTCCTGTCGCCGCTGGGCTTGTCGTGCAGCTGGATCGACGCGTACTTCCCGCTCTGCATGGACGCCAGGTGCGCCGGAGCCACATAGCCCGCGAGCGCCGGCGCCGTGGCGTGCGGCCGCCGCGCCGTGAGGGCGTGCGATGCGTAGTCGATGTCGTCGAAGATGATTGATGGGTCGATCGCCTTCCACGCTACCTTCGCGGCGGCGCCGTAGCGCTTTCCATCGTCGCCGGCACGCCAGTCCATCGCGATGATTGCCCGCAGCGCGTCCTCGAAATGTTGCGCGGATGGAACCTGGCGCGCTGGTGGCGCAACATTCGCGGCGCTGTGCTCAACTTGAAGCTCTGGCATGGGCATGACGGGTAATGGGTTGACGCGCTGCACATAATTGCGCAGCGATGCCCCATTTTCCGTCCCATGCGCCCATTTACAAAATCGGCCGCAGTTATGTCTGGCGGTACATCCGATTACGACGCAGACGCCAGCCCGGCCTGGCCGGGCCGAGCAAGATCACCGTGCCCCGGTCCACTTCCCCGCCTCGTCGTAGTAGGGACACCCCTTCTGGCCCGCTCCTTGGTGCACGAGGTCGAAAAGCGGTCTGAGCGCCGAAGGGAGATCCGCCTCGCCCTCGATCAGAAGATCGGGAGCGAGCATGGTCGCGCGGCGAAACGGATAGTGATTGTGAAATCCGTGGCCATCGCTCAACGACAGCGACAGGTCGTCGGCACGCACCAGCGAGAGCAGCACGATCAGATCCTGGGCCATCTGCCAATGACGCAACTCTGCACGCGCGCGCTGCAGGAACTGAACGAACCATTGCTCGAAGAGCGGGCTCGGCAATGCCGGCACCGTGCCCTCACCAAGGCGCCGTTGCACCCAGACGGCCTCCCACGACCCGTCACGGAAGAGCTGGGTGTACATGTGCTCGCCGCTGCCGTGGGTGCCGCAAACGCCTTCGAAGTTAAATATCACATTGGAGGCACTTTTCCCGCCTGCCAATGTCGGTAGCTCGCGCCCGCCGTGGCCATAGGGGACCACGTCGATGGGGTCGTTGGTTCCTAACGCTTGCACCGGGAAGACATGCAGCACCAGCAGCGGGCCGGCCGCGATCGGGACAGGTGCCTGCCCTGTCAGGAGCAAGCCCAGCCGGTCCGACCGAAAGTCACGAAGCCGCTGGGCCTGCGCTTCGGTGCGCAAGAAGAAGCCGCGGATCTCTGGGACGTCAATCGGGCGCTTCTTCAGCCCTTCCCGGATGTAGAAGTCCAGCTTGAGCCGGGTTCGATGAGGCCTAGCCACGCTCTGAGGGACGCGCACGATGATCGCAATGCCCGTCTCATCCCCTTGCTCGATCGCTACCGCGAGCACCTGCACGCCGGGCACGCGGGGTTCGAGTCCACTCGAAATGATGTCCTGCATCCGACGGATGTCGGCGTCGACGTTCGAGCCAGGCTGCGGGCACAACGCGGCCGCGACACCGTCCTGCTCGTCGATGCCAAAGATGATGTCGCCACCGCCGGAGTTCGCAAATGCGCAAACGTCGGCGGCGAGCTCTTGCTTCGGACCGTCGCCCCACGCCTTTGGCACATCACGCTTGAAGTCAAGATGCTGACCCTCTGACGTGCGGTCGGTGATGAGGCGCTCCAGATCGGCCTGGGCGACGGTGAGCAGGTTGGTTGGCAGCATGGTGCCGCCATTCTCACTTCTGGCGCACGACGCCCCCTCACAGTTGCATTCGATACCGCGAGCGGCCAGGAATGGCGAAGAACCGGTCAGCTCCGAGGAGCCAACGCCGTATTGTCCACCTCAGCCCGCGGCTCGGTAACGCGCTGGCGGTCGCCGCCACCTTGCTGGACCGAGGCCTCGCTCAGCGCAACGGCTGAATGCTCTCGGGGCGCGAATCTTGGCTTAACCACGTCCTTCGCGCGAATGGCGTCGACCATGGTCCAAATCCGGGCCAGCTCGGCATCCGCGGCCGCGTGCATGTCGATGCGCTGCACCAAGGCGAGCGCCGCCAGGGTGGTCATCACGCCGCCCACTTCCTGAGCTTTGTGACCACTGGGTCGGGAATAGACCCAGTCGACGAGCTGATGAGCGACGCTTGCTGTGCACCCGCAGGACTGCACGAGCTCCAAGGATTCCTCGAGAAAGCGCTGGTTGCGCACTTCCTCGTCACCTACTTTGACCGGTCCAAAGCACGCAAGCAACCAGGGCTCTACACGCGTCTGCAACGGCAGTGCGTCCTCAGCCGCCTCCGCCCGGACCTGGCACAGTTGCTCGGCGGTGTATCCGTAGACCAGGTACGGTGCTTCGGGCGGCCGGTCGGCATGCAGCGTGCGCAGCAGCTGCGGCGGGGGCAGGTCCTGGTGGTCATCCATGATCGACGACCTCGAGCGGTACCGTCAAAGCCACGAATACGGACGGCCCGTCTGCTGAGCGCACCTCATGAACGGCGTAGTCGTCGAACACGAACCAATCGCCTGCTACCGGTACATGCTTGGCCCTCCCCTGCTTGAAGAGCAGGCCGTCGTTGTGGAGCACATAGCAGAGCGTCGGCCCGCTCACGCGGTCTACGTGCTCGTCAACGCCGAGGGTGATGATCAGATCCTGTGACGCCTTGCGGGTGGATCGCTTGAATCCCAACGCCATCAGCGACTCCGTCGGCCACCAGGCCATGAGCGCCGGCGCCCATGAGGGGACAAGCTCGACAGCGACATCGTCCCCGTTGAAGTCGTTTTTCCACTCCGCTTCCCAATGGGCTTTTGCGCACCGCGCTGCAGCCGCGGCCACTCCGGAATCCACGGGGATGCGCCCGCGAAGCTCACCGTATGCGAAGCGCGGAGCTTTGGATTTGCCACGAGGGCGGTCAATTGTGGCGGTCGACTTCATGTTTCGGCTTGAGGCGGTTAGGCGATGGGGCAACACGGCTACGTGTGAGAGCAATTCTCCAGCGACTTCGCAGCGCATCCAAATCGCCGGCGTTTCGCTTCTGGACCACTCGCGTCGTTGCACAGCGCCGATCTCCCTAGCTCGGGAGGACCGGCGTGAGGCGCTTGGCGACTGGCCAGTAAGGCTTGCTCTTGACCAGCACGACAAAGCTCACGTGGTCGCGATGCCTGCCCACGCCCGAGTCCTTGTACAGACGGAAGAAGCGGTCCCGATCGGGGTACTCGTTGGCAGGCACCACTTGCGCAATCACACCCACCTTGGTCTTGCTGCTGCCGCCTGCCTGGCTCGTCCATTGAACTTCCGTTCCGATCTTGAAATCCATTGCTGTGCCCTCTGTGCAGTTGGTCCGATTGAAGGTCATATTGCGGCAGGCTTCACGGGTTCGGACAGCGCACGAAATGCATTTTCCAATGCTGCGCGCGCAGCGGGAACGCGGTGGTCTTCGCTAGAGAAGGCGAGGCCTTCCAGCTGGGCAAGCGCCGCCGTAATCCAGGTGCGGGCCGCCCCTACTGCCGTTGGCTCAACCGCACCGCCCTGCGCCTTGGTCGCCTGCGCTTCATACGCAGCCTTGGCGGCCTGGAGTTCGGGATGCAGTTGGAGGAAATCGGATTCAGGGTCAACGATCTTGTTCGCTGGGTACATCACGCCGTAGCACATGCCGCCGATGACGCGGCCTGGCCAACCTGGTGATGCGTCGAGCGTTCCGTGGACTAGGTCGTAGAACTGTCGCAGATGCTTCGTATCGTCAGGATCGAAGGATGATGGGGCTTTCTCTTCGTCTTCGCGCGCTGGATACCAGCCGCTCGCCACACTCTGGAGGATCCCTAGGACGGTCCCCGCGGCGTCAATATCGCTAGGCTTGGGCTTGGCGATGTTCATGCCGCACCTGCACTGATCTGGCTCGAGCCGATGGGGGCTGTTGGCGCCGCAATGTGCTCGCTCGCAGTGACGTGATCGGCGCATGCCTGCGTGGGCAGCGCGTCGCCTTCGAATCTCTCGATACGGTTGACGGAGTCGCCCCGCTTGATGACTCGCGCAACGAGAGCCCCTGTCGACTTCTCCTGACCAGCGTCATCCCAGGCCATCGCCGACACGCAGCCACAAGGCCGAGTGCCGACATACATGAATCCAAGGCTCTTCTGCTGCTTCTCAGACATTTGCTGGTTCCTTCGTGTAGGTGACGCGGTAGCCTCGGCTCGACCCTTCGACACTGTGCCGCTGGCCACGGTCGCAGGTATGGGTGAGGGTGTGGCCCATGCCACATTGACCGATTGCGTAGAGGCCGATCGCGTGCCTTGCTTTGCATCCGCCGCACAGAAACGTCGGCACCCCGCTTCCTGGCACGCCGGGCTTGTTTGTCGGCTTTCTGACACGACAGGTCGACGGCGACAACTTCTGCTTCTTCTGGTTCATAGGCTGCATCGAGCTGGCTCAGGGGGAAATTAGTTTTGCCTCGGGGGAAATTGTTTTTCCGCCTCAGCTCGAAAGGGAATTTAGTTTTTCCGTCTCAGCCTCAGGGGAAATTAGTTATTCCGTCGTGGCGAGCGCTAGGGCCTGGGCGGTCAAAGTTCTCCGCTTGCCGCGAAATACCGCGGGGGTAACGCGGCTGACATCACGACCCCGGTCCAAGGATCCGGCCACCAGGATCTTCCAGTTGGCACGCGTGTTGTCCACCACGGGACCGGTCTGGTCGTACAGCCTATGGCCCGCCTTGTAGTACGGCTCAGCGGCAAGGAGGCTCTCGACGATTTGCAGGGGGACCGCTATGCAGTCCAGCCCGTCGTTCAGATCGACTGCTTCGCCGAAGCAATAACGTCCGGCATTTGGCCCGACCACCGGGGTGTAACCGCGCTCCATCCGGCCCCAAAACTGCACGTGTTCGTGGTGCGAGTGGGTGTTCTTAAGGCTCGCGATGTAGTAGTTGCTCATGACTGATGAGAATTGGGGTTGGTTGCAGGGTTGGCGCACAGCGGGCCGCTCTCCGAGGCCCTCTTGCGCGCGCCACGCTTCGCCGCATAGAGAGCGCGCAGCGCATCCAAATGCGAGAGAAGCTCGGCCATCGCTACCGGATCGCATGCAACGATGAAGGCTGCATCACGCATGTACATCTGGCCACGCGTGGTCGGAACGTCACCTATTGGGTGTACGAACTCCGCTTGATCGACCTCCGCACCGTCCGCGGCGCGGACATCGGCCTCCTCCTCATGCCAGTACGTGCCACGGCTTTGCGCCCACCATCGTCCTGGAGTGGGACCTGCCGCCAGCGCGGCTCGGATCGTGACTTCCGCGGCGGTAGGCGCCAAAACGGCGCCAAGGCCTGCGAGATCGAAGTCCGCTCGGTCCTGGGCGGCCCCGTGTTCGCCAGATAGCTCTGCCAGCAATGCCGAGCGCACTCCGCCGAGAACCTCGGTCTCCGAGTCGGTTAATTTGCGGTTGAACGCGGCGCACGCACTGTCGTGGGCCGCCAGGAACCTGGCGACTGCCTGTTGCAAGGGGGTGGCACTCATGCGACGGCCACTGGTGTCGACGCCGCGTCATGGGCGCCGGCGCGCGCAGCGGCGAGAACCCGGAGCCAAGCAGTTAAACCGATTCCGTCGAACGAATGGTCGATTGCCCCGCGGCGGGCCTGCTCTTCCTCCCCCCGGGCCCAACGATTCAACGCGTACCCGATCACCAGGTGTCGCTGCGTCTCCGTCTCAGGATATCCGCAGGTGACGAGCTCGCGCAGGCCCGCCTCCACATCGAGCCTGTCGACATTCACGCCGGCGGTAAGGCCCGCCCTCACGAGAGCTCTCCTTCGACCGGAGTACTGGTGCTGGTTGCCACAGGGACCCGTGGCGCCGTGCCGGCATGGGCGAGCGCCCATGCAGCGCGGAAGCCATATGCGAATCCCATCGAGCGCATGCGCACGTCGGCGTAGCCGTTGCGCTGCAGCCAGGCGCGGTAGTGCGGGTCCGAGTCCGGCAATGCGCGGGACAGAGGTGCCCCCTGCTCTGCACCCGCCGATTCGGCCAGGCACATGATCGGATCCCGCGGCAGCTGTTGGTCGAACGGCGAGCTGTGCGTCAGCGTCGTCACGCAAAGGCCATCTTCGGTCGCGACACGCTGGGTGCGGAACTGCATGCCAGCCAACGGCGCCGGGGCCGGCACGGGCTCCCGTTTGCGATCAAGGTAGGCGATCAGACGCTTGAGCATCGGCTCCGTGCCGAAGACCTCGATGGAGTCTTGGGTGTCGTCGTCCCAGGTCAGCGTTGTCACGAGCTTGTCCAGGCCAGGACTACCCGCCGCCTCGGCCTTGACGCGCAGCCACCGCTCCGCGGCGGCCGCTTCCCTCCAGGAAGTGTGACCGGCAGGCCCCTTCGCCTCTTCGCGAAGCCGGTGAAGCTCCGCCCAGTGCGCCGCATCCATGGGCTGGTGCTGGCCAGCGCCGCCCGAGCCGCCCGCACCGCCCTCCGACACGACCGCAGCCTGTAAGGCAGGCGACGCGATCGTCCGAAGATCGGTCACGGTGAGCGCCACCTCGCCTCCATGCGCAGCGAGCGTCTGAATTGCCTCAGGGTTCGCCCCGCGCTGGTGGGCGTACTGGTCGAGGAACGCGACGACCCGTGCCTGCGCCGCGTCAGTGGCACTTTCCACAACAGCCGTGCCCCAATGCACGACGCAGAATTCCTCGACCGCCTCATGATCGGTCTTGCAACGCGGCTCCAGGCCGCGACTGATCGCGGCGACGTCCTCGTAGGACATCCGCATGACGACGGCCTCGCTCCCCTTGCCGTAGGGCTCGACCCACTCGACGAACTCCCCTGGCTGCGGGAACCGGTGCCGAAGGGTGGTCAGCGGCGAATGCGTCGCGACGAGCTGGAGCGAGTTGGCCATGGAGTCGGTGTCCTGCAAGTGATTGGGCGCTTATGCGCACCAACCGATTTTCAGGCTGTTAAGGTCAAACGACAAAATCGGCGTGTAAATCGGCAGCGAGGATGCCGATTATCGAACACCGAATCTGCGCTCCGAGTCAGCCGATGCTTCCGTCGTGCATTAAGACCTGAGGGAACCTCCACGCGTATGTCGCGTCAGGCTACACACTCGGCACGCAATGCTTGGTGCGATTTTGTGCCCGCCGCGGCTTTGGGCTCGCCTTGAGCGCCCGATAAAGGTCCGACCTATCAAAGCGGCGCCCGGCCACGCTGTTGGAGCCACTCTGGATCCCGTGACAGCGCCTCCAGCGCCTGCAGGCCGACGTCGTGCAATCCCTCCTCATCTTTCCGCCGGCGATAGACGATCACCGGCGGCCAGCCGGCACCCAGCGTGCCGTCGCCCACCTTTGGCAGGTCGTTGGCCACCGGACTGTTCAGGATGAGCACCGTGTGTGCGCTGAGCGCCGGCACCAGGTGGACTGCAACTTCCCGCAGCCCACGGATGAAGCTCGGGCCAGCGGTGCGGTAGGGACAGAGGTTGAAAAATGCCATCGACTCGATGGACTCATCGAGCCTCGACGAGATCTGGCCAAGAATGTGCTGCATGCCGTTGTAGGGCATCTGCATCAGGAAGCTGCGACTGATCGACCGCATTGCAGCTTCGGCATCCTCAGCCGCTGGCAGCGCCAGCAGTTGGTCTTCGAGGTGCGAGTCCAGCGCCTGATCGCGCTTTGGCGCGCGGCGTTGTGGACGTGCTTGTCCTGGCTCATGCGGCTTGATCACGCCACCTGGATCCTTCCCGATCACGACCGTACCGCCGTTGTACGACGGACCAATCCAGCCGACGAACGGGACGAGTGTCGAGCGGCTGGGGGGCGGGAGCCGGTCCGCCTTCGCCACAAAGCGCTCCCGAGGAATACGTGCAGCAGCCTGCATGGCCCGGGCCGCAATGGAGTAGTCGAATGGCATGTCCCCGAGCTTACGCAATGAGGACCCGACTCAGCGTGGACCGGCCGCTCAGAAGCTCCTGCGACGCGGCCTCCACCGTTCGCCAGCACCAGCGAGTTAGCTGTTATTCAGCCGGCAATCCGAGAGCGAGGGGACGCTCCGCCGCAGGATAGACCTCGGCCGGCGCTTCGGGCCACTCGCGGCGGCACGCCTCGAAATTGCCCTCGTTCCAGGCACGCAGGAACTCCATCGGTTCCCCTGCCGTCAGCAGAAACGCGCACAGGGCACGCCACGCAGTGATCTCAGCGGTCTGCAAAGCAACCAGTTCGGTGAGGGTGTCGAGCTCGGTTTTCATGGTGTGTTAGCGGGGAGGGGTTGAATCGCAAGGTGCGAACATGAACGGATCATCAGAATTCCTGGCCAGCTGGCACGCTCGCCGCTCTCGCGAGCACGGCCCCAGGTCCGCCAGAACGTGCGTCGAAGAACGCACGGACTTCAGCCCGATGAAAGATGACCCTCTGGTTCGCGTTAAGCAGCGGTCGGAGGTATTCGTTGGCAAAAAGCGCGCCCGCGAGACGAACCTGGCTCAGCCAATGTTGATTCCAGGCCGCTTCCATGTGCTCAAGCAGGTATCCGAAGTCATGCATCGCCGCGAGTACTGCAAGCTCAGCGCTGTGCTCGCAGGCCTGTTGCAACCTCGTCGGCACGCGCTGGACTGGGAGGTTGCACAGCAGCGCCGGCGTATTCCACGAACGAGTGAACGCCACCATCTCCGCCGGGAAGCCCTCGACGCACCGAAGGCCCGCGGGCAACGCGCGCATCGTCTTCTCGCTCCGGTCCTCACTCCAGACCCGCAACAAGGGCGTCGCGGTCATGGATGTACCGTTTCGCTAAGGGCGGTGCGAGGCGCGTCGATCGCTCGAATGGCCTCGTCGATGTCTTCCAGCAGACGCTGGGTAACCCGGTTTCGGCGAACGTACCTGGCGATTCGTGCCGAGTGCTCTTGCTTCGTTTCCTCGCGCTTGCGACCCTCAGCTTCATTGAAACGAAGCCGCTCGTCGTTGACGTAGTCGCGTGCGGCGCGGACCAAGCCGAGCAGGCGGCCGTAGGGTACGGGCCACGCGTGGGCGTCCCTTGACTCATCGATCGAGTCGAGTGACGCACTGACGCGCTTGGCGAGCGCGACCTGAGCTTCCGAGAGGCGTTCGTGGGCGTCCATCGCCAACATTGTCCGGAGGGGCTGTCCGACTGACGAGGACCCACCCTGGTGGTGCCAAAGCGCGAAGGTCAGCGCCGCGCGAACATCCTGCGGAAGGCGGGCAGGCTCAGCGTCGCGGATGGCTGTCGGAGTCGCTGCAGCCGGCCGCTCGGCAGCAGGCAGGCAGTCTGCGAACTCGGGCCGCTCGCGCAGTTGCGCGGCCAAGACGTCCGCTGTGAGTCCGATGCGCTCCGCTTCCGCGAACCACTCATCGAGCGACATCCGCGCCGGAGCCTTTACGACCGGGGGCAGGCACGCAAGGATGCGGTCGAGTGCCATGCTTGCGGGAGAATCGGTACCGACCAGGGCTCGCAGCGCGTCGACGTCGCAGCTCATTGGGGCCATCACAGCACCGACGGAGGGCTGCGGCGATGCGCCCGCGATCTGGCCGTCAGCGGCGGATCGGGCGATGACGTATTCGAGGCCGCTGATGGCTGCATCGACCGTGTACCGCTCGTTCAAATCCTGCATGCCCACGGATTTGCAGTTTCGAAGCACTTGGAGGACGTATCGGAGGTCCAGAACGTGGTGCTGGTCGACGATGCTGCTGGCCTCAGGTGGGTGACCCAAGAAGTACTCGACGCAGGCGCAAAACTCCGCTTCCGGCGTGCCTGCCCGGCGCTCGATGTAGCTGACCGACTCCAGAAGCAATGCGGCGACCATGTTGGCAGCCTGATCCGCGAGTGTCTGAGCGAGCTCGCCTTGCTCCCTCGAATGCCCCGGCTGTAGCGCTAGAAGTGCAAGCTTGCAGAAGAAGTGATCAGAGAGCCGCGAGTAGGGGGAGCCGCCGGCTACAGCCTCTTTCTGGGTTTTCGACGATGCGGTCAATGCGGTGGGCACTTTGATAGTCCTATTCGGCAAGCTGCGGAAAATGATTGCCTATTTTCGCTTACGGCTCGCCGATTATCTAAATCGGCAGGCTACAGCCGCGTGCTTTTCTGCCGGTTCCGCGACCAGCCGGCGAGCAGCACCCTCGGTCTGCGACGCCAGCCCCACCCGGCCGTGGAGTGTCGACGCTGATTCACCGCTGAGGTGACGACTCTAGCGGGCATGCGGGCAGCATCGCGGCGTCGGATCACAGCGATGGGCCTGACAATCACTGCTTCATGGCCTCTCCCACTCCCCTCCTCCGCGTCGCGCCAAGCGGCATCCACGGCCTTGGCGCCTTCGTCACGGGCGATCTCGCCGCTGGCGCCCTCGTGGGCACCTACGACGGCCGTCGGTACACGCCCGCGCAGCTCTCGGAAAAGGAATGGGATCACCAGGTGACCTACCTGTTCTCGATGTCGAATGGCAACACGATCGATGGTGGAAGGGGCGGGAATGCGACGCGCCACATCAATCATTCGTGCCTGCCGAACTGTGAGGCTGCGGAGGAGTTCGGCGCTCGCGGTCGTCTGGTGGTGCGGATTTACACGCTCGTCCCGCTCCGCGCCGGCGAAGAGGCGTTCCTTGATTACGGGCTGATCATCGACGAGGCCGACTCCCCTGCCGACTATCCCTGCAATTGCGGTGCTCCTGGCTGCCGCGGAACGATGGTGGCCACGGCACCGCCTGCTGCAGAGGGCGCCGGCGGCCCAACATAGTCCGGGCGTCGCAGGGCGCGGTGTCATCGCGACTGGTGCCGCGACATTTGCAAGACGTTAGCGGGCCGCGCCGCATGTCCAGCACTATCATCCGTGCCGTGCTCACCGCCACCCGTCAGCATGACCAACGAAAGGTCCTCGCCCGCGACTCGGAACGCATGGAGGCGCCGTTCACGTGCCCTGCCTGTGCACGCGAGATGGTTCTTCGCAAGGGGCAGATCCGGATCCATCATTTCGCCCACGCTGCCGCAACCGTCTGCCGACTTGGTGCTGGCGAGACGCAAGAGCACCTCGAGGTCAAGCAGGCGATCTTCGATGGGCTTCGCGACCAGCCGACAGTGCAAGGGCTGGAGCTGGAGAAGTGGCTAGGTGATTCGATCGCTGACGTCTATGCGGTCATTTCCGGCGTCCGCGTGGCGATTGAAGTGCAGCGCAGCGTGCTGGGCATCGATCAGATCGTCCATCGCACGTCGAACTACCACCGCATGGGAATCGCAGTAATGTGGGTTGCACTGCCCAGCGCAGACTTGACCTTCGATCGCTACTCACCCTCAGCCTGGGAGCGGTGGTGCCATGCGGCTTACTTCGGGCGCGTCTACTACTGGCACGGCGGTCAGACCATCAGGCCCGTGCACTTCGGGCCGGTAGCGCTGCACGTCCCAGAGCAGTCCTGGCGCCAGTACGGGCAGGAACACTCGGCCGGCGGCTATGACAAACGCTCAAAACGCTGGGTAAAGCCGCAGCCAGGCATTCCTATGCTGCTGTCGCATCACTTCCGCGGCCAGCTCAGGGAGCGTTGGAACGGCGGGAAGCTGCAGATCCCCCGGTGCACACTGTTCGTCGATAAACAGCCGGTGTGGTGGCTGTAGCGGTTCGTGCGGCTGCAGGCTGCGCGGAAGCGTTCGTCAGCTGAGGTGCTTGCCCACCAGGCTGGTCATCTCAAACATCGTGACCTCATCCTTGCCCATGACAGCCTTCAGCTTGTCGTCGCACAGGATGTTCCGTTTGTTCTGCGGATTTTGGAGGTTGTTGGACTTGATGTATGCCCAGAGGAGCTTCGTCACCTCTGTGCGCGGTTGCGGGGTCGACCCGATTACGGCGGCGAGCTCGGCACTTGGCGTAAGGGCTCGGTTGAAGGCGCTTGGCTTCTTGGCAACAGTCATGGTCTCTTTCAAACCGAGGATTTTACCGTTCGCACAATGAAAGCCTTGGGGGTCACCGCCCAGTGCTCTTGACGCCCAGTGCCTTCAGCGAAGCGGCCAGCGGCTGGCGGGTCGTCCAATACTCGGCCCAGGGGTCGACCGTTTGGAACGACAGGTGCTCGCGCGCGGTTGCGATGTTCCATTGAGCCCCACTCTTCAGCCCAGAAAGTTCTTCCCAACTCACCGGCATCGAGACGCCCAAACCAGGCCGCGCCCGTGCCGTGAACGCCGCGGCGGTTGTAGCGCTTTGCCCGTTCCGGAGGTAGTCGATGAAAAGCTTTCCCAGCCGGTTCGCAGGCCCGCTCTTCGCAACGAATCGGCTCGGAATGGTTTTGGCCATGTGTCGCACGACCGCCTCGGAGAAGGCCTTCACTGTGCCGTAGTCATACCGGGGCGCCAGCGGCACAACCACATGGAGCCCCTTACCTCCGCTGGTTTTCAGCCAGGCCTTGAGTCCGAGCTGCTCCAGCATGACCCTTACCAGCGTCGCCGCCTCCTGAACGTGCTCCCAGGGCGTTCCTTCGCCCGGGTCCAGGTCGAAAATCACACGGTCGGGCTTGTCGATCGCCTTCACCGTCGAATTCCAGGTGTGGAACTCGATGACGTTCATCTGAGCAGCACCAGCGAGCGCCGCGACCGAACCCACCTCCAGCAAGGCGTCATGACCCGGCCAAAGGTTCGCAGCTAGCTCGCGCACACCGGGCATGGACGTTTTCTCGGCGTGCTTCTGGAAGAACAGTTGCCCAGCCACGCCGGTGGGCCCGCGCACCAGGGAACATGGACGACCCTTGAGGTGCGGAAGGATCCAATCAGTCACCGACTCGTAGTAGCGCACCAAGTCGAGCTTGCTGAGCCCGGTTGACGGGTCGATGACACGGTCGGCGTTGGTCACCTTGACAGCGGAACGAGGTCCGGCAGGTCGCACCGAGGCTCCGTCCACGACCGACTTTGCACTCTCGCGCTGGATCGCGGCCGCCGGCTTGTCGTCACGCAGACTGA
This sequence comes from Variovorax restrictus, assembly GCF_051216715.1. NCBI lineage: Bacteria > Pseudomonadati > Pseudomonadota > Betaproteobacteria > Burkholderiales > Comamonadaceae > Variovorax > Variovorax restrictus. Next base: position 39,353 of record NZ_JBPJZH010000005.1, on the reverse strand, counting down.
CGAAGGACGCGTGTCGAATCTGTCCGTCGGGAGTCCACTCTTGAAACTCAACCTCAGCGACCAGAAGCGGCTGCACCCAGCGTTCAGCGCCAGCTGCTCTCTTGGACCAGCGGGCTTTCTTCGCCGTTCCAGCGCCGAAAGGCGAAGCCGACGTTTAAAGCGGTGTCAGCTTGGCCATCAAAGCTGAGGCCGCGGCGCCGCTCCACCCTGTACCGACGCTGCCCGCGGAGACCAGCCCTCCACCGGCCTCGTGAACCCCCAAAAGCAACCCGCCCACTGCGTTTCGGTTGTCGCTGCGCACCGTGAAGCCGCAGACCACGAACTCCTGGCGCAGCTTGCACTTGAGCTTCAACCAAGTCTCGGACCGCCGCGAGACGTAGGGAGCGTCAGCGCGCTTGGCAATCAACCCTTCCAGCTGCATGCGGCAGGCCGACGCGAGGATGGATGCGGGGTCGGCATCAAAGTCAGCGCTGTATCGCAGGATGTCAGTTTGATGCTCGTCGAAGAACGCCTTGAGTAGCTGCCGGCGGGCACGTAGCTCGACCTCGCGCAGGTCGTAGCCATCGAAGTACGGCACATCGAACACGAAGAAGACGACGCCCTGCCCTGATGTTCTTCGATCGAACGCGTTTTGCAGCGCATTGAAGTCCGGTCGACCGTCAGCATCCAGCACCACGACCTCACCATCCAACCAGGCGCTGCCGACCTCGAGTGCGCCCAGTGCTTTGACCAGGCCTGGCATCTTGGCCGACCAGTCATGGCCATTGCGCGTAAACATCGTCACCTGGCCGCGATCTAGGCGCGCCATCATCCGGTACCCGTCAAACTTGATCTCGTAGGTCCAGTCGCCGCTCGTGGGCGCGCCGGCGGCGAGCGTTGCGAGCTGCGGACCTAGCCGGGCGGGCAATGGCGCCTTCTTCGCCCCGGGAGTGACCTGTCCCTTCCCTTTCGAACGAGTGGTGGCCTGGCGCGGCTGGGGCGTCGGGGCACTTGTGGGGCGTGAAGACGTGCGGAGCGGCTTGGAGATCACACTGTCTGGAAGAGCCGTTACGACGTCGAATTCAGCCCGCGTCCGGACGAACGCGTCGCGCTTCTTGAAGAGGATCCACGGCTCCTGCTTCTCGCCGGGCTTCGCGATCTTCACGAGCTCCCATAGGCCGGCGAGTTTCTGCCCGTGCAAGTTGAACAGGAGCTTCCCCTTGGCCAGGCCCTCGCGCGGATCGCCCACCGGTTCCCAAGTGCCCTGATCCCAGACGATCACCGTTCCGGCACCGTACTGCTTTGGTGGAATCGTTCCCTCGAATGTCGCGTATGAGAGTGGGTGGTCCTCGACGTGAATGGCCATCCTCTTGTCGGCCGGGTCGAAGCTTGGCCCTTTCGGCAGTGCCCAAGAGACCAACACGCCGTCTAGCTCGAGCCTGAAGTCATAGTGCAGGCGGCTCGCCGCGTGCTTCTGAATAACGAACGACAGCGTTTCCCCAGGCGCGGCACGCTCGCCCCGAGGTTCAGACGTAATCTCGAAGTCACGTTTTGCCCAGTAGCGTGCGAGTGGATCGGTCGAGGTGTGGGGCATTGTTGAAGCGTACGGGCGCCAAACAGAACGACGGCCGGTGAAATTCGCCGGCCGTCGTCAGCCGCCCGCGCGGGGATCAAACCAGCTCCGCGCACTCGGACGGGGCTTTGGCCGACAGCAGCCCCCTGCAGATGGCAGCAAACTGAGTTCACCCTGCAGGCTTTTGTTTTCCTCCTCCCTACTGCAGGGACTCGGCTCGCTTTGGCGGGCCTTTTTTTGGCCCAGTTCTTTGCCTTTCCCGGTTCGGTTCGCGATTCAGGCGTTCAGCGGCCGCTCGGAAGAAGCCCCACACCGCCATCGTGATCTGCGGCGTCGATGTCCGAGAGCAACGAATGCGCACGTACGCGAGCTCGCCACGCGACCATCACGTCGACTACGCCGTCGATCCGCGCTCGCAATGCAGTATCCGCATCGACCGCGCGTGCACGTGCGAACTCGACAAGCTCGTTCAGCTCGTCCGAGTCGGGTGGCTGGCCACCGAGGTGCGGCGCCACGCCAGCGCCAGCGCCAGCGGCCAGAAGATGAGAGACGAGGTCGGAACTCCCTTCACGGACTGCGAGGTGGAGCAAAGTCAGGTCGTGCGAGGTACCGTTTTCGACGACTTGAACGTTCTGCCCGAGGTCGACCCCTAGGCCCCGCAGCGCATCGACGACGGAACATGCGACCGACGAGGACAACACGGAACCCTGTGCCAGTGCGTCGGCGAAAGTGTTCGTCGTCGGGACGGGCGGCTTCTTCCCTGGGAACACTTCCATCAGCACGGGCGCTCCCAACAAGGTGGCAGCGTCCGCGGGTGTCACTTCACCAGCGAGCAGCCAGGATATGACCTCGTGAAAGTGCCGGACGGCGATCCGAACTTGCACGCCCGACGGTGGCCGAGGTGGTGGGAGGCGTACCTTGCCTGCGGTAGCGGCGCTGGTGCTGCAGGTGGGCAAGTCTGGGGTTGTCATCGATACCTATCGGTGCCGCAGGATACGTCAGCCAGCTGAAGGGGGCATAGCGCGACCGCTCCTTGCGCGACGAAGAATCCGTTTAGTACAGTACAGCCAACATCCACATCGCACCCACCGGAGGGACGCCTGACTCACTGCTTTCGCGTGCCTGGTGCCGACACTGCCGCGCTCATTACGTCTTTCTGGGATCAGATCCGAAGGCAGGATCCGGCGATGCCGCCTCTGCCCGGAGACGGCTCCGGGGAGATAGCCGGCGACAGCCTGGTCGTGCGGTGGGGTCGCAGCGTCGAGGAGCCGTTTCTCGCCTGCGAAGTCATCGAACTGGTCACGGGTTGCGTATGGGAGGTCGGCATCGCCGATGCTGGCTATGGCGCTCCGCTGACGTTCTGGCGCCGCGTTGCTGGTGCTGCTGATGCCCCGCCGCTGAGCTGGCACACGGCCGTCTCAAGTGCGCATCCGATCGAAGAGCATGTGCCCCGAGTCGAGCCAACGTTTCTGAGCCTGCTCCAGGTGCTTGGGAGCCCTAAAGCGCTTGCGGTGTTAGGTGGCGCTAGCAACGGGCGTGCGCTTCAGGAGGAAGAAACCCGTTATTGGCGCGATCTCGCACGTTCGCAGGCCCGTGCGCATCGCGCTGAGCGCGCGGCCATCAAGGCGCGGCTGCAGGCGGTGCGGACTCCGTCTGGGGGCGAGCCACCCGGGAAGGAGTCTCAGCCCGAGCGGAACTGGCAGTACTCCGATCTGGAGGAGTGGGCGGCTGTGAACAGCGATCGGATCGTTGTCCTGCCACGCGCATTGGCTGGTGGGAAAAAAGCCGACTATCACCAGCCGGCCCACGTGTTCGGTGGCCTCGAAATCCTGGCGGACGCGTATCCCGCACTACGGAGCAATGCGATCACGAACGACGAGTTCAAGAAGCGGTGTGACGAATTTGGCCTGGACCTTTCGCGCTCCGTCGACCGCTCGATTGCCGGCTCCGCAGGTGATGAGTATTTCGTGCGGTGGAAAGGCAGGCGCGTCTTCCTCGGTCACCATTTGCGTCGAGGTACGTCGCGCGAGCCCCGTTTCTCCTTAAGGATCTACTTTGCATGGGACGAGGAGGATGAAGTCGTCATCGTCGGCTGGCTGCCATCCCACCTGACCGCGAGCATGAGCTGACATGAGCAAGAAAAACCCTAGGAAGGAACAAGCACGGGCGCAAAGGCTCAAGCGAGAGCGCCTCCGGGCCGAAGACTACAAAAAGCGGCAGCGAGGCGCAGAAGCGGCCGTCTGGGATCTGCTGTACGGCAGTCCAACAGCCCGGTCGTTAGCCGACATTGCGAATAGAACGGCCCGGACGCTCCCCCCTGACGCACAACACAGCGAGATGATGCTCGCCACCGCCTCTATAAGGACTGCTGCGGCAAACTACATAGCTGCGACCGAGCTCGCCAACGATGCCGATGCTCGCTTTCCAATCCCCCCGGGGGGGCTCATGTTCTTTAACCTGTACCAAGAGGGCGTTGCGTACTCGACATGCGAGCCGTGTTCCCTTCTTGACTATGTTGACGGTTTGGATGAGCTCGGCCTCGATTACTCCGCCGTTGACACTTTCTTCGCGGAAAACGTAGACGCCACATGCGCCGCCTGGTTGGTCGGGCTCTACCTCGAATGCTCGCCACTCGTTTACTTGGTGCTCTGCGGGACGCGCGACGGCGCACGTTGCTGTTTTGCAGCTGACAACAAAGAGTGGTTGCGAATTCACGATCTCTCTCGGCTGACCCCCGTGCTTGCTCAGTCCCTCGGGGCGTTGTTGGAAGGCGGTGATTCCGACGCCACAGCTTCAGCGGTGGTAAAGCTTGTGGCCAACGGCATGACACCGGAAGATCGGCACGAGATGCGCCCTACAGAAGTGGTTAATCACGCGCGGAGAGGTTTTGCCATCGACGCTATGGTGTTCTCGGAGCTTGTTGCAGAGGGGAAGCGCGAAGGCAGGAGATTGGTAGCTGTAGCTGACTCCCTCAGGGCCGAACTACTCACCTCACAGCGAGCCTTAAGACGCGTGGAGCAGGAGGCTCGAGACGCGAAGGGGCGTCTCGCCCAATTTGAAAGGGCGGCCTCTACGGCGCCAGCCATTTACGCGAGCGTTCGGCGGGACCCTGCACAGGCCATTGAGCCGCTATCCGTCCGGCTACGCGCGATTTTTTGAGGACCCGGCCGCCTAAAACAGTGTGGCTGCGGCGCGCGGCGCGGGGTGTATCTCGACGGCGCGGGCATTGGACAGCAGCTGCTGCACGTGTCGACGGGCACGCCATGAGGCCAACATGTCTCTGATTTCGACCGCGGGAGCCAAGGTACGCTCATCGCGATCCTGGCGCCGGTGTAACTCGTTCGCCACCAGACCGAATGCACTTATCAGCCTGGTGCGTCCGTGGAAATCGACGGCGTGGGGAAGCCGTAGGGTCGGATCGGCGCCGAGGCCGAGCATGCAAGCCACGAAGCCAGGCGCGCCGGCCGCGACGCCGTAATGCAGCAGCGTCCAGACAGCATCACCACCGAAGACCCTCGCCATCCGGATCGGCGTGTCGACGTTGAAACCTTGCAAGGCCATGCGCTCAATGCGCTCGATCGGTTGCGGCGAAACCAGCGCAGAGGCAGCAAGCGCGTTGCCGAGCGACATTGTGCGAAAGTGCGATGTTCCTGCTGCCTTGGTGACAAGCATGACGGACTTGCTGAGCATCGCTGCAGCCAAGTCCGGATTCTGGGCTTCCTTCTCCAACCACTCCACGGCCGCCTCGTATGGCGCCGGTGCGTAGGCCTCAGCCCCCATACGATCGCGCTCCACGAGCAGGCCCGGTGGTGCTCGTGAACTGCCGCTCGCCAGGGAGCCCATCGAGAAGAGTTTTGACGTGGCGTCGGGCAGCGCCCGAACGAAGAATTGCAAGAACGTGTTCGGCGTCAGTTCGCTCCACCAGCACACCCTCGACACCTTCAATGGCGAGCTCAATGGCTGATCTGGGCGCATTCACGCTCTGATCCGATCCTGAAATCGTGCAAGTGAGCAGGAGGTATGGGTTCGCGCCGGCGGCTAGAAGCACCTCGACCAACGGCGCGTTGGCGGATCTGACCGCTTGATGGAGCAAGGTGGCACGCTCAATGTACTGCTGGCGCTCTTCCGAGATCATGCTGTCAACGTCGAGGCCAAGGCCGAGCAGGCGCCGGATCGTTTCGGCGACGTCGACCTGCTGCCCAGTCGTGATTTCGGCCAGTGCGCGAGCCAGGGCCATCTTCCTGACCACCTGGTGGCGTTCACCGGTACTAGTCCCAACACGGCGGGGTCCTCCGGGACCCTTCACGCTCACCGTCTGCCCCAGCAGCGCAAGCGCGTCATGTGGGGAAGCGATCCGCCCGTCGAGAAGCGGCGCGAGGGCGCTACCGACACTCGCGATCTCATAAGTTGGAGTCATGCGAGCGCCAATGCGCAGTCAGCCTGGTGCTGGTGAGTTGGCGGGCTGGCTGGTTGACGACGGTGATGTCTGCCCACTGTGCTCCGGAGGGGCGCCTGGCTCCGAACGGACGAATCGAAGGTCGTGCGACTCAACAAGGTCCTGCCGGTAGGAGCTGCAGTCGATCCACTCACCTTCGCTTCCGCGAAGCACCCATCGCCCGGCGATCGGATTTCCGTTTGGATCGTTGCCTACTTCGCGAGCCATCGTGCGGCCGTCGTCGGCTCTGTAGCGGTCTGTACCGTCGGGGCGGAGAGGGGTCATAAGTTCCTCAGGATCGGCGGGCAGCCGCGCTTCGTGGGCTGGTGGCTGCTGCCGCATGAACCGCGGCATCGCTCGCGCGTACGGCAACCGCCAGCGCGAGCAACGCGCGGCCGTAGGTCTCCACGTCATCCGCCGTCGCGGCTCTCGGTACCGCAAGCTCCACCTTGGCAGGCTTGTCCGTCGAGAACATCACCTTGGCCAGCGGGCGCCGGTGACCCGGCAAGCTCATATGGCCGACTCCGGCAACGTCACCTGAGGGCGATGGAAAAATGGTGATCTCGATCTGTTCCACGCCGGAACTCTCAATCGACGTTTGCTTTGCAGAAGAGCTCATGGATGGCCCCGGCGTTCGCGAGTGGCGCTGCGAGGCGAAGAGGTTTCGCGGCATTTCGATTTCATCTGGCGATGGTACTGATCAATGCCAAAACACACCAATCGGCGCGAGTCCAAGCGGTCGCACCGAATCCGCTTCAAGAAAGCGCATGGGCGCCTGCACGCGCTGATCGGCAGTCGCAACGGTGTCAAAAAAAATGGCACCTGACGGCGGCCATCAGGCTCTGACCTCGAGAAACCAGCCTAGAGTTGTTCGCATCCGTCACTAAGGCTGCGAGAATGTCCCACTCCAAGCGAAACGACCTGCTAACAGCACTGATCATGTGCGCGGTGTTTGTTGCTTGCACGATGGTTTGGACGACGCACGAGCCTGCGCCCGAGCCCGAGCCAACGCTGTCGCCCAGCACGATTCGCGACCTTCATCACGACATCGTTGCCGTAGCGCGCACGGGCGATCACCGTCCAGGTGCGAAGGACGGTACCTTGGAAATCGTCATCGACGTGGGCATGCCGTTGTACCCGCAGGAAGTCGTGGCTGCCCTTGGAGGCGACGCACGCGAAATTGCCATGCGGCTCAAGACGTTCGACCCAATCCCTGACTACAGGTACGTTCGATTCATCGCGGAAGGGCCGAAAGATCTCGCCTTCAGCTTGAGCCAATCCAAGGCGCGTGTTCTATCCGTCACGTTCCTTGCGGAGGACCTTTCGAGCGCAAGCTACGACGACGCATTCGGAATTCCGGAGCTGCTGGACCGGGCGGATCGCGTCGAGTTCCTGTTGCCCGTGGGACGCGACAACGTGCTGGCTTACTGTCTGGACGGCCGCACGCGCGCCGCTGAGGCCTTCTGCGAGCGTTCGGTCGGGCGCGGGCCGCTCTGAGGCTCACGGGGCCGTGCTGGTGCTGGCAACCCAGCGCAGAGCCCTCGCGCGCGGTGCGCCCCGCTAAACTAGCTCCCTCGCCTCCTCTATGTCCGTCACTGCATCCTCTTCACTCCAACAGGCAATCGCGCAGGGCGTGAAGGCCGCCGATGCAGGGGCGGCGAATGATGAGGGCGATGACCCGATCGTATTGGCCACCGCAGACGCTGACCAGGTCGCCATGGCGCACCTCTATGGCGAGCCGATGTTCGCCATGCCAAGCGATCTCTACATCCCGCCTGCGGCCCTGCAGGTGTCGATGGAAGCATTCGATGGGCCGATGGATCTTCTGCTCTACCTGATCCGCAAGCAGAACTTCAACATCCTCGATATCCCCATGGCGGGGCTGACGCGCCAGTATCTGGCCTACGTCGACCAGGTGCGCGAGACCAACCTCGAAATGGCGGCCGAGTACCTCCTGATGGCGGCGACGCTGATAGAGATCAAGTCGCGCATGCTGCTGCCGCCGAAGCGGACCCCGGCCGGCGAAGACGCCGAGGACCCGCGCGCTGAACTCGTGCGTCGCCTTCTCGAGTACGAGCAAACGAAGCTTCAGGCTGAGACGATCAGCGTGATGCCGACGTACGGCCGTGATTTCTGGAAAGCGCAGGTGCACGTCGAGCGTACTGCGAAGACGCGCTTTCCAGAGGTCGACGCGACAGACCTACGGGACGCGTGGGCCGAGATCCTGAAGCGCGCGCGCCTCATCCAGCACCATCGCATTTCGCGCGAGGAGCTGAGCGTGCGCGAGCACATGAGCATCGTGCTGCGGCGCCTGCAGGGGCGCCAGTTCCTCGAGTTCGAGAAGCTCTTCGACGTCGACCGCGGCGTTCCGGTGCTGATCGTCACCTTCATCGCCCTACTCGAACTCGGCAAAGAGACCTTGGTCGAGATTACCCAGGCTGAAGCCTTCGCGCCGATTTATGTGCGGCTATCGCCGTCCACCGGCATGGACGCGCCGCATCTTGTGACGATGGAGGCTAGCGGTGAAAATCAGCGGACTGTGCGATTTTCCACACCCTAAAAGGATGTGATCGACGGGACGCTCGAAGCCCTGTTACTCGGCGACGGCCGCGTGTAATATCGCACCATCGGTACGGCCTTCGCCACAAACGGTACCTCATGAGGTCAGCTCATGCCCACGGCATGACGCACGATCTCACCGGAAACATCGTCCAATAGTCCCGCGGTAGCTAGGCTTAGTCCTTCTCTCCGCGGATACACCCTATGCCCGATGGGCCAACGAAATGTTTCCGATGTCGAACCCTAATCTGTCCACCCTTGTCGTCCGCGTCGTCGAGCAACTCACGCTCGATGGTTTTCCTACCAAGGCCAGTCATGTCCGAGAGATTATCGCGACACTCCTTGGCTACAAGAACCAGGGGCCACTGAACCAAGCGGCCAAAGCCGGCGGCCTTCGCTACTCCCCGCAGAGCCTCAACACCGAGGGCGCCATGCAGTACGCGCGCGAGCGCGGCCACGCGTTTCAGGCGGTTCGAGCATGCGAGGCCGCCCTGAAGGCGCCTGGCGCGCTTCCAACCGACTACGCCGAGACCGCTGAGGACTCGATCCCGTTGCCCGGCCGCTGGCCAGACAACGACGTGATCGAAAAGGCGGTCGCACCCCTTGTCCACGAGTTGCTGCAGCACGAAGACATTCGAGCCGCTCAACCAGCTGACAGTGAGGTCTGCACGGTGTTCGCGATCGAGGATATCGACGGAGCACGAGATTTTGTGCGTGCCGACGGCGTCCGCGTGTTGACGGCCTCCCTCATGTCGGGCTTCTACCCCGAGCGCGAAGGAGGCGGAACGCACCTAGGTCAGAAGTCGGTGTCGTTTGGACTCGAGCTCGAGTTTGAGGTGGGGCGTGGATTTGTGAACCTCAAGACCGCACGCGTTGCTAACGCGTACACGTTCGATCCCGAGGACGCGAACCGGGTTACCGCAGGGTAGCCTGGCCACGGCGGTGCCGCCGCCCGCCGTTAGGGTGTGCAGCGAAGCACGCCCTCGACTGCGCGACACCGGGTTCCGTCCGATGCGCGCATGTTGGCGAAACTCCCTCGGAAAGTGCCTGCTGTCGTCTCGCATCGCCCGGCTGTGCAGCTTAGGACCCGTGCTCCGTCGTATTTCGAGGCTCGGTGCTTCCTGTCCTCCAGTACGGCCCGTGCCTCCTCCTGCTTCTTGCAGCTCGCGAGATGCGCCCCGATCGCCCGAGCCTCTCGTTCGTTCGTGGGCGGTCCCTGGGGCCCACTGCACTGACAAACCACCTCCTGCTTCCGAAGTCGCATCCGAACATGCTTCCCTGCGGTATCTCCGATCTCGGTCTGCGCACTGGTGAGAGCAAGGCGAGCTTTCGCACACGACGCGCCCTCGGGGACTGCGGCGTGGGAAACGCCGACGCATAACGCTGCAACGCTAGCCATTAGGGTAGCCGTGAGGGCAGCGAGAAAGGCCGAACGTGAATCTTTGCGCATGATCATGGGTATGGCCTTAGGGAACAAAAAGCAGGCCGAACCGGTGGCATGCTCCACAGATTCTCACGCAACCAGACGGCACTGCATCTGCTCGTGGCTTCACAGCCCAGAGGCGTGGAGGTCGGGCTTGAGCTCCTGACCAGGTTGGATGCTCCTTGAACTCGCCAAAGCCAGCGGCGGCCGCATTTCACCTCGGCGCGCGCAAGACAGGGTGGGTTCGGTAGGTGATAAGACACGCGGCCGCTCTCTTCGCGGCCCCTTCGGCGTCAGTGCGCCAGTTCCACGTCGAAACTGACGTTCTGCGACCCGACGTACCCTCGAAGCGCCACGGCTTGGGCAGCCATCTGAGCGGCCCAGAACTGCGTGGTCCTTTTTAGGTCCGCCTCGAAGATGCCAGTTCTAAAGGGAGAATCATGTCGCTCACGTGCGTGGAGCACGTCCAAGACCTCGTTGGGCCCGCTGAAACAGGCGTCGAACGCCTGCCGAAAACGAAACGCACGAAACTCGCGCTCCCAGTCACACATCTGGTCTGCCCATGCCATGTCGACGGCGTATCGCTCGTTCGTCTTCATCAAAGGACGACTCGTGTCAGTGGCGCCGATCCACAGTGCGAAGTCGCAGTGCCGCATCGATGGCGTCGCGTGGGGTATCGAAGAATCGATCGTTGCCCGAGAGGACGACGTCGTTGTCGTTGGGATCCTTCTGCATGAGCTGACATTGCTGCACCGGCCCCAGACGGTCCGACCACTTCAGAAACGCCCCTGCCTGCAGCACCAGATCGAGGCGTTGTGAATCGATCGCCGCTGAGGCAGCGTGTCCGTGCGAGAACATCTCCGCATCCATACGACTTCCTGCTGTTGGTGCTTGACCCAGGTCAACGCCGTGGGGCGTGGCACCAAGGTCTCGATGGAAGTAGACCGGCTCGATCTGGACGCTCCCAACGCCAGAGGTGAACTCCAGCACCTTCTGGGCTCTCCAGTCGTGGAGATCGAAGGCGAGCATCGCTTCGGCACATTGCGCATCGTTGTCGCCCGTCCACTCGGTGACGATGAAGGACTCAATCTCCTCACGCGAGACCAGCAGGTGCGCGATCGGCCGATCGGCCTCTCCCCACGCATAACACAAGAACCCCGAAACGGCCGGGCCGCGCCTCGCAAAAACGTCCAGCGGTTCATCCCATAGACCCATCGACGCCTCAAGGGGCGCGGACAGGAGCCCGACAGCGTGCCCTTGCGCGTAGATGTAGACCTGCTCGATCTGGAGACCACCGCGCTCGAACCTGAACTCTAGGATGCTCTCAGTATTCCAGTCGTGCGCGGCAAAGGTGCGCAACGTTTGCCCGCAAGGCTCACCCTCCTCGCCCTTGGAGCCGTCGCCACCGGTCCACTCAGCGACGATGAAGGACTCCACCTCGTCTCTACTCACCAGCAAGCGCGCGATCGGCTTGTCGGACTCGCCCCAGGCGTAGCAAAGAAACCCTTCCGTCGTCCGTGCCGCCGCAGGCGTCTCGGTGGCGATCGTTAGGGGACGTGGTTCTAACATCACATTGCCTTTGAACGTGAGAGGGGTTGGGAAAAGGGATCTCGCACCTGCTGCGATCAATAATCGGCAACGGTATCTGACAACCGGATAATAGTTCATGTTAACTCGACCGGAAGCCGATTAACACGAAATCGGGTGATGTGCGTGGCAAAAGTGCCATCGACAACGCCGCCTACCGCGCCCTGAACAAGGTGGACACCCTGGCCGCCAGCTCCGCCCTGCGCCGCCTGCGCGACGCCGGCCTGCTGCAGCAAAAGGGCCGAGGCTCGGCCACCTACTACGTGCCTGCGGAACGCCTGGGGCTGGGCGATGCACAGCCGACTGAAGGGTCGGACAGCGCCTTGTCTGGCAACCCCCCGGGCCATGCCTGGCCAGTCGGGCGGCTTGTCTAGCAACCCCAGGCCTTATCTAGCAAGCCCTACGGCTTATCTAGCAACCCCCAGGAGGCCAAGCAGGAAGCCGTCCGCACCGCCCTGCTGGACGCCCTGCCCGGCTCATTGGCTGCTCGCCTGGGGGCCATTGGCCAACGCCATCCGCCGCATGAGGTTCAAGACTTGGTGGTGGCCTTATGCGCGCTGCGCGCACCGACAACCCTTCCCTAGCGCTTTTCTGTGCCGCCAGGGCGGCGCTAGGTGCCGACCTGGCGTACGAGTGCGGTCCGCGTGCATTCGGAAAGTTCGGTCGCGCGCTGACGGCGAGCTCGCCGCCAGCACCAGCACCAGCACCAGCACCAGCACCAGCACCAGCAGCAGCTGGGCCGGCTTAGCAGGACGGGCTGGGCTGCGCGCCCTCAATCGCCAGGTTGGCGATGTCGAGCGCGCGTCGCGACGTGAGCATGGCCAGGATCTCCTCTGCTTGCGAGGACGGTTGGCCATTGGCACCGCCCACTGAGAAGCACTGCCACGCAATATCGAGCGCGGTGAGCCCACGTGACAGCGGCCGCCCGGCCGCCTCCAGGGTCGCAAGCTTTGCCCAATCCGCCCCAAGGCGAAGGAGGTAACCCACGGCTTCAACCAGGCCGGCCCGCGTTGCCATGTGCAACAACGTCACGCGCTCCACGAGCCCGTTGCGTGACAGCGCAATTTCGCGGTCGACTGACACGCCGGCGGCCAGCAGTGCATCGATGACCCGCGCGCAAACCGTTGGGCGCAGCGCAGCATCGGCGATGAGCTCCTCTGCAAAGCTCCTTGGTGTGCAGCGTGCAGCGCCGTCCTTGTAGAAGTCGTGCTTGTACGTCTGAACCTCGAGCAGCGTCTCAACGTCGCGCCGCGGCATCTCGCCGCCTAGCAGGTCGGCAACCAGTGCGCCGAAGCGGCGGTACTCGTCGGCTCTGCTCACGGCAACCGCATCCCGCGGGCTGACGCGGCGGTGGAGGCTTGATCGCCGTGTTCCGCCTCGATTTGAGCAAGCACACTGCGTGCCCTGTTGTGGGCCTCCCAATTCTGGAGAAGTGCTTGGATCTCGGCGCAGTGCCGCACGTGGGGCTCCTCGGTCACGGCGGCTAAGCGGTCCGCCAGAGCGTCGAAACCGTCGCCCAGGGAGATGACGCTATGGGGTGCGTTAAGCGGCCGCACGCTGGCCTCTTTTCGCGGGTCACACCCTCTCATCAGCAAATCGGCCACGAGGTCGGAATTTCCATGCGAGATCGCGCGGTGGAGCAACGTCCCCCGCCAGGACCCCGTGGCACGGGCGCCGAGACGGAGCCCGCCCGACTGGGTGCCATCTTCGACATCGACCTCCGAATCAAGATCGATTCCGGTCGCAGCCAATTGCTTGGCGACGATCACCCCGAAACTTGGGTCGAAAGCGCGCGCCAGCACCTCGATCAACGGGATTGTCGTGATGCGCCTCATCTCGGCGTCCTCCCATGACGCCAGATGCTGTGCTTCAGCACGCACCGGATCTTCAAGTGTCAGTCGATGGTCGGACGACCCCAACCAGCCGCGCATGAGCACCCGGAAGCCGCCGATGGGGGTGTCATCGTAGGTTGCCCACCAGGCCGAGCGGGCACGCTCACGAGCCTCCTTGATTGCATCCTGAAGGATGACCGGGTGTGAGCCATAGACCTTACCGATTAGATCGAGCCACGCCTCGACACTGTCCCCATAACGATTGCCCCCGTAGCCAAGGACCTCGGTAAGCAGGTTCGTGCGCTGCACGCTGGTCGTCTCTACCCTGCACGACTCATCCCATCGTCCGTTTTGAGACCATGACACTTCCTCCTCCTCGTGGGTCCTGGACTCGAGGGAAAACACCGCCCCCTCGCGTTGCAGCGCGCACTGAAGAATCCGCTCAACGATCGCGCGCCCCGACACCGCGACGGCGTCGTTGTCGAGTCGAATCGCGTTCGTTTGCATGATTTCGCTCACAACAGGTGAGAACGCGGTGCTCATGGACTCGCTGGGTGCGGGGGTGGCGGCGTCAACCAGCCTGAGGGCATCGTCAAGCCGAATCGGGCGTTCCTGCAGGAGCGCCAGTAGTTCGCGCCGCGCGCCGGCCGGGGCGTGCGGCCCTGCCGCCTGGACTTCGGGCGGACGAATCGACGGCGACTCCATCATGGGGCTGCACCTGGCAAACGGCTCGGCGCCTGCCCATCCACCTGCCCGAGCGTCGCGTGGACAACTTGGCGGGCCCGCCAGGACCGCAAGAGCGCGGACATGCCGTCCAGACGCTTGCGTTCGGGAAGCTTCACGCTCTCAGGCGCGTTGCGCAGAAGCTGGAAGCAGTCCTGCTCCAAGGTGGTCGTCCCATAGGCCGCTTCCTTGCGGATTAGCTGCTTTGCTGCGGGGTCGCAACCCAACTCCAACAGCTCGGACGCAAGTTGGACCGAACCTTCCTCGATTACCTTGTGAAGGAGCGTACCTTCCCAGGTCTCGATCGTTTCTGCATTCTCTTCCCCCTGATCCGGCGTGCGCACCGAGGTCGACAACCGATCGTTGAACTTGATGCCAGTTTCGGCGAGCGCCCGAACGAAGAGTCCGCACCGGAATGGGTCGTTGATCGACATCTTCACCAAGGCGTCGATGAATGGGACCGGGGTTTTCGGGTTGTGGTACCAATCCTGCTTGTTCGGCTGCAGCATCCCAACCAAAAAGCTTTTGGCCTGGGCGGGCTCCATCCAGCCCTTTCGAAGCACGTACGCGGCACCTCCGGCCAGCCCATCGTCGGTCATGTAGCAGCCGCACGACTCCAAGCACAGGGCTTCGGCCAGCGACTTCGTGAACGTCGGCGATTGCGCACCGTAGACCTCGGCAGCGAGATCCAGCCACTCGTGCACGTCGACATGCTGGCTCTCGAGAATTGACCTCACAAGATCGCCAGCGGCTCCCGGCATTTGAAGGACAGTGCCGGTCCGCTCGTAGCCTTGCTGGAGGAGGTGACTCGCCAGTTCCCGCTCCACGCACGCCTTTGCACTGTGAGGATTCCGCAAGTTCGAGTCGAACAAGGCGGCGACGATCGGCCCCAGGGCGTGGTCGCGAGAGGTGCCTGCGGCCGGGGCAGCGTCCTCGATCATCTCGAGCACATCGCTCAGGCTGCCAGTTTCGGAGTCGATCCACGCACGGATCCGAGCCGGGATGGCGCCAGCAGTCTGGGCTGTGGGCACCAGGCCCGCCGCTGGGGATTGACCAGCTGAAACTTCATCGGTCGAGATCATGTGTGCACTTTTACTGGAGTCATGCTACTAGGGCAGCGCGCGGCTGGCCCTCCATGTGGGATATCAGGTCGGCTGCGAGGCCACGCACCGTCCACGAATTGAGCAGCGCAGCGACCTCTCCAGCCCGAGCACGCTTGTCCGCTTGGCTGCTACCAGGTGCCGCCTCGTCCCTGAGCGCGTTCGTCAGCTCGCTCGCCGACAGAACCTCGAAGGCGTCACGCGTCCTGGTGCTGGTCACACCGTGCTGAAGCTCGTCCACGACCAACGCTCTCCGCGGGTCGCACCCTGCCGCCAGGAGCTCGGCCACCAGCTGAGGAGCGGCGGCCTCGACGGCTTTCAGGAGGAGCGTGAAGCGCGACGTCTGGGCCGTGTTGCCGGCATCGACCGTCCACGAAAGGCCGGCATCCAGGTCTGCCCCACATTTCACGAGCCCTTGCAGGATCGCCTGAGCCTGGCGCATATCCGTCAGCGACACCATGGCCAACGCCGCGGCGAAGGTCGTTGGGGTGGGGGCATCGCTCCCGCCCGGGCGCGGGAGATGGGAGTGCATCGTCGCCGGTGCATTCATGAGCCGCTCCGCACGCGCCGCCGAGAGCCAGCCTCGGACAACTGGTGTGGTACGGCAGTCGAACGAACGGGTTCGCTGCCACCAGCAGGCCTCAAGCTCGTCG
This sequence comes from Variovorax restrictus, assembly GCF_051216715.1. NCBI lineage: Bacteria > Pseudomonadati > Pseudomonadota > Betaproteobacteria > Burkholderiales > Comamonadaceae > Variovorax > Variovorax restrictus. Next base: position 23,489 of record NZ_JBPJZH010000005.1, on the reverse strand, counting down.
GCCGCCATGTCGATCGCACGACGAAAAACGGGGGAATCCTCGCCATCAGCCTGGGCCATCAGGTCCAGCCACGTGCTCTCCGCGCCAACGGCAAGCAGAACCTCTGTGGCGAGGTTCAAGGTCGCGCGCGCCTCATCGGAGCGGTCGCCGGCGCCAGCGGTGTCAACGTTGGCGTCCAGATCCAGGACGACGGTCTCCCGCTCGAGGATGAACGGTTCGTTCGAGCGCTCGCGATGCAGGCGCAAGACGGCCGCTACGACCGCTTGCTCATCGGCCGTCAGCGCGGCGCGTGCCGACTGCGACAGAAGATGACGGATCACCGGTGAGTAGGCTTGGTCGACGCGCTCACCGGCGGGAGGCGCCCCCAAACCGACGAGCGCGATCGCCGACCCACGGCTGAAGGGCGCGTCGTCCTCCAGCAATTGCAGGAGCGTCTGCCTGGCCATCGCGGCCGTCGGCTGCACCACACGATTCCACGACGCAGCCATTTCCTGCTGTCGCGACGTCCCGCCGTGGGAGTAGTCAACCAGCGCCAGCGCAGCATGACGCCATAGAGACGGCAGCACGCCAGCGGGCCCGCGCGCTGCCAATGCGGTCGCGAGCAGCGAAACGCTCTGAGCGTCGTCGGCCTCCACTAGAGAACGGGCGATGTACGGCAGCTCGTCGAACGAGTTGGTGACAAGCAGGTCGGCCAGTACGGCCGTGATGCCAATGGTCGACATCTTCATCCGGGGGCTGCCGAACTGGCGGTGGCCAGAAGACTCCGCACCTGGTTCCTGGCTTTCCACGAACGCAGAAGACTGGCCATCTCCTCACCGGCAGCTTCGGCGAGGTCGAACGCGTCGCAGTCGACGACTGTGTGACCTGTAAGCGTTTGGACCTCCTTCTTGAGCTTTCGGGAGGGGTCAGCCCCCAGATCGAGCAGGAGCTCCACCAGGCGCAAGCCGTGGTGCTGGACCGCTTCGTGCAGCAGGGTTCCAGTCCAGGTGGTGAGCGAGCCGCCCTCCTGCGCCGAGAAGCGAACTTGCATGTCCAGGTCGACACCGTTGGCGCGCCATGCATTGACGACCTCGTCGACGTATGCGTGAGACCGGTGTCGTAGAGCGGCCGCCAGCTCCGTGATGAAGGGACGACGCTCGGTCGCGCTCTCGTGAACTCCGCGCGCGCGCCAGTCGCCGCCCGTGGCGCTGCCGAACAGAGCCGATGCGCGCTCTGGCGTGATCCAAGAATTCTTGATCGCGAGAAAGATGCCGAAGCGCCATTTCAGGTGCTTGCTGAAGTCGTCGCCGAGGTTGACGAAAGCCTGGTCGACGGCGGCACGGAACTTCGGATCGGTTTCGCCATACACCTCTGCCAACATGGCCATCCACGCTGGCTCACCCTGCGCGTCAAGCTTGAGAGCCTTATCGAAGAGACCATCTCCGCTGTCGGCCTGAGCGTCCGAGCCGCCGAGCGCAAAGACCTCACCGCAAGCGGCCCAATGCGCATCGAGGATGCACTTCGCGGCGGCGCGCTCCTTCACAAACTCCTCGCCAGCCTTGAAGAACGTCGGCCCACCGTCTGCTCGCTCCAACAGCAGCCCCATGATTGGTGTGTACGCGGCATCGTAGGCGCCGTCGCCGTGGGGCGCGCCGAAGGGCAACAGGCCAGCAAAGGAATCGAGGTCGAAGATCTGCCGCCCGCGCAGCATGTTCTCCAGCACCATACGAACTTCCGCGGGATCGCCGGCGAAACGCTGCATCCACCCCGAGGCGAGTTCCCGCTGCCGCAGGCTTCCCTTGAGAAGCAGTGCCGCCGGGGCGTACGCAACTTCGCGGCCGCTTTCGTACGCCATCGCAGCGCCGTAATGCGCAAAGGCCTCGGCAATCACCGCGAGGCCCTGCGGCTCATCGTCGAGAACGCACTGCCTGACCAACTGGGGCACGACGCGCGGCGCATCAGTCAGAAGGAATAGCGCCATCTTTGCCGTGAGACCAAAGCCTTCCATCCGGGCTACTTTCATGCGAGCGAGGCAACGCTCGGGTTGGGGAGCGACGCCTCGGCGCCAATCAGTCGTAGCGCCGACGATCTTGCAGCCCAGCTTCGTAGCACGTCCCTGGTCTGGCTGTTGAGATCCATGAGCTTTGGGTTGCTCACCGTGGTGGGGAAGGTCGCCACGGTGTCCGCAATCTCGATCGCATCGCGTACGACGCGCGAGGTTCCGTCTGGAGCGACCTCGATGTACTGGGCCTTCTTTTTCGGGTCGCACCCGTGCGCCAGAAGCCCTGCGACAAGCTGTGCGCGGCCAAGTTCGCTGGCTTTGTGGAGGAGCGTCCCTTTGAACTTCCGAGGATGTGTTCCAGGCTTCTCGGGCATCTCAACCTCCTCGTCGATGGCGGCGCCGCACGCCACCCACCCATTGAGGACCTGGTCGACGAAGTTGCCCGGCGCAGAGTCTGCGCGACTTGCCAGCGAGAGGATGTATGGATCAGGTCGAGCGGAACGGAACACCGCCGTGGCCTCCTCGGGAGTGAGGACTGCAGGACCTTCTGCTACCTTGCTACAGAAGAGCGCCTCCATCGTTCTGCACGCGTACGCGTCTTTCGCCATCACGGCATCTCGAAAGCCGGATACGAAAGCCTCGGAGCCCCGCCCGTAGACGCCCGCGAGCATCTCAATCCAACGACCCTCAGCGCCGCGCAGAGACATGGTTTCGGAGAAGATGGAGCTGACAGTCGTCGTGTAGCTCACGTCGGGCACCGCGTTGGGATCGCCGTCGTCGAAGTCTACCAAGTTGACAACGGGCTCGACCAGGACGAGTTTGAATGCTTCAGCCACGCGCGACCAATGTCCGGCCAGGATTGACGTGGCGATCTCGAGCTCCATGGCCGTTCGCCCTCCGCCATCGGCAGATCCATAGTTCGCGCGCTGAATAATCTTCGCCATGATGGGCGAGAACGCGCGCGCTACCTCTGAATCGGATTCAGGCATCCCCAGCCGCACCAGTGCCTTAGCGCGCACCGGATCGAACGCCTCGTCATCGTCAAGCATGGCCAGGACGCTCTCGCGAGCCAATTCGGCTGATGCATCCATGGCCTGCAGCCACTCTAGAGCGGCGGTTTGCTGCTGCGCGGCTGCACCGGCATCGGTGAGCGCAAGGGGCGCGAATACACATGTGCGCCACTGCGATGGCAAGTACTTGTCTTTGCTCGCCATCAGCACGCCGTGCAGCACTTTCAAGCTGGCGGAGTCACCTCCTTCCGCTAGCTCGACGATCAGATCGTGTACCTGGGTGCGAGACCGCGCGACGAGGAACGTCGCCAAAGCTTCCGTCAGTCCGAAGAGTTTCATGTTCGCTTAGCGGCGCAAGCCACTGCCTCGCTGCGTCTGGCCCAGGCGCAGGCGCTCGAAGGCGCTCAAGGGGCGCGCCGAGGCATCTGCTGGCAAGACGTGAGCTCCGGGGATAGAGCGTGCGCCGGCCGCGTCGGCCGCCGTAGGAGGAGCTGCGATCCCGCGCGCGACCGCTTTCGGCTCTGGATCGCCGAAATCGAAGCCGATCGTGTGGTTGTCTTCGCTGCGCTGCTCATTCGATGCGACCAGCGCCAGCGCGTTCGCGTCCTCGAAGTCATCGAAGCCCACGGCATCGACGGTCGGGCTCAGATGAGGCATGTCCGGCCCGTCGATCTCGACTTGCGGCGCGGATTCGTGCTCGGGCATGTCCGACGGCGCAACCATGATCTCGGGCTGGCGCGGTACGAACGCCGGGTCCAACATGCGGCCGAGCTCCGCGCCAACTGCTTCGCGCCGGAATGCAGCACCGGCGACCGCGTAACTGATGGGTGCCTGACCCCGCCCGTCGTCCTTGCTGAAGTCGCAACCAAGGAACCGTAGCGCAGCGACGATGCTGGTGTCGCCACGAAATGCAGCCAAATGAGCCACCGTTCGACAATCGCGCTCACCTTCGGCAGTAGCGCCTTGGGCAAGCACCCGCACAGGCACATTCGGGTTCCAGCCCGCCTGGTGCAGGCTTTTGAATGCTGGGAGCAGATCCTTGGCGTAAGGCGAGTGAAGCAGCGCGGCCGGCCAATGGATGGTCGCGGTCCGAACAGCCTCCTGCACCTCCACCGCCTGCTCGCGCGTGGCCAAGGGGTCGTTGGCCAGGCAAGGAACATCGATCATCGTGACGGCGCGCGTCATGAATGCGTCCGGGTCCGCCAGGACGGCGCCGGCCGCCAGAAGCGTAGCGACGCCGTGCAGCACTTCGTCAGGGCCGAAATCCAACAGGCCCAGGACGCCAGCCTGCTCGATCGCCTCGCCCATTTGCGCTCGCACTGAAGGCGCAGTCACGTCCAAGCCAGCGATCAGGGCCCGGAGCGCCTTGACGTCGCCCAGCACCAGTGCATAGGTCAGCGCGCTGACCTCTGCCTCCTTAATTCCGACGCGCACTGTAGCGACGACTGGAACCTGCCCAGGCGTCCGCGCAGCGATGTCGGTCAACCAGCGTGAACGAACTGCGATCGCGCGGCCAAAAGTGGTGACGGTGGAAGCCTTCTCCTGTGTCGCCAGCCGCGCGCCAGCGAGCTCGGACCAGCCGTCCGAGCCCACCGGCTCGACCTGAAAATGACCATCCACGGCGACGCCAAGTTGCAGCAGCACGCCTGCCACGTGGTCGTGCCCGTTGAGATAGGAGGTGAAGCAGGCGTCGAGCAGAGGCCCGACGCGCGCCTGCCACGCTCCAAACATGCGTTGATCGGTCGGCTTCGGACCGGCCACGGCGTCAACCCACTCGCCGACGAATGCCGCACGCAACTCGCGCTCCTTGGGGAGCAGGCGGTTGACTTGACGGTCGCTGCCAAGCACGCCGACGGCTGCCGTCACGATCGACGAATCCGTCGAGCGGTTGATCTGGCCGCGTTGGATTGCCCGACGCAGCAGTCGTACGCTGCCCTCGGCTGCTGCCTGGCGCAGCAGGTCGCGCAGGGTGCTGTCCACAGCTGGATCAGCGTGGGTCAACGTGTCATCGGATTCGATCAGGTCTTCGATGAAGCTCATGGCGCCCTCGGATAATGGGCGCTGAGCGCCGCTTTAGGCCAATACGACCATATCCGATTGTAAATCGGCACAGGCTAGCGCGCGATTTGCAGGGGACGGTGTGACTTTCGACGGGGAATGCGCGTCTGCTGGTGCTGGTGGGCAGTTCACCCATGTGGAGCATCGCCAGCAGCCAAAGGTACTCATTGCGCGGAATGCAGTAGTTGGATGAGCGCAGGGGCAGCGACGCCAGTCACAGCTTTACAACGGCGACTCGCCGGTCGCTGCCAACTATTCGACGCTTTCGATCGCCAAGGCCGCTGTGCGCTGAAAGGCACCTACGTCCGCAGGATGCTCAACCTAGCATCGGTGAATGCCCACCGCACTTCAATCCCGTCTCGCGATCTTCGGAGCAATCCTCGTCGCATTCGCATCGGTCGCGCCACTTGTTGCTCAAGCCCGCCCCAATGAGCCAATCGTCTGCCAGCTCGTTTACTCTGAGGATCGACAGGCGCGATGGGATGTCTGTCGGTCGGACACGGCCCTGAACTCCCAAGCCGAGATTGGCGCTGCGTGGAGTCGCGGCCTAGCCGCTGGCCTGACGCACGAGCAGATGAGCGACACGTTGCGCACCGCCACAAAGCGATTCCGCGGGAAAATCACAAACGTCGACGAGGCCGCCAAAGCGCATGCGGTGATCATGGCCGCCCTGACGGAATCGGGCGTTCCTTATGCCCCTGCCCCCGCGCAGATCAAGACCGAGGGCCTGACAGGCAACAAGGTCAACGACGACATCATCGCGGAGCGCGATGTCCGCCCGACCTGGTTCAAGGCGCTCGTCTACCTGCACGCGAAATTCGACAAAGCTGAAACGATGGCGAGCGCTGCAGGTGACTCGCGCGTGCCGCGCATTGCCGGCGGGATGCCAAAGTACCTGTCTTGCGGCCCCTACGGTGCCTGGGAAAAGGGGGTCCTCTACTATCGGTTTTACGACAGTGGTGCCGCGGAACAAATCGAGTGGGGTGGTCCGCCCGACTCCTGGTACGCCAAGGACTTGAAGTGGAAGTCGATCACCGGGAAGAAGAATCAAGGCTACATCTTCAACAGCCGGGCGCCACTGAACCTGGTTCGCGAAACCGTCAACGGTTCCGTCGTCACGGTTCAGATCAGCCGACCCGACCGCTACGGAAACGAGGAAGAGTTCTCCTGCGTCGCGGGTGCGTCGTCCCTACCCTTGCCACCTGTTGTGTATCGACCGCCAGCACCAGCACCGAGTAAGGAACAGATGGCGCGGGCAGAACGCACCATGGGCTGGATCCGCGAGATGCAGGCAAAGGGGGCACGCTGCGCTGGACCGGCACAGTTGGTTGAGAACACCGTGCGAAATTTCGGTGCCGACTCCTCTCAAGTCACACGCGCATTCGAGATTGCGTCCGAGCGCGGCTGCTTCTGAGCCTGGGTGGAAAGATGCAGGATGCCCGGGCCGTCCCTTCTGCACTGACCTTTACAAACGAGGCCGGTTAGTGCGCGGCGTTGGCGCAAGCCTGTGTCCGTCATCGTCGACCAGCACGTCGACGAGGCCCTTTTCACGCAAGTGGAGCCAGTATCCGGTTGCGACGTCGCCCACACCGTTCTCGACCAGCCCCACCCCGTTCGCAACGATCTGCACCCACCCTTGCTCCCGGATCCATTGAAGCGCCTGGGTGGTGTGCCCCAGCCCCGGGAAGCGACTCGTCCATTCAGAAATCACGATGGCCTTCAGGCCTTCGTGCTCGCTGAAGTCGACGGCGCCGACGACCCGTCCGTCGTCATAGGCGTCACCCATGCCGGGCGTACTCATGAAGCGAGGGCGAAAGGGCGGGATGGTGGCGTGCGATGGCCCCGGCCTAGCCTGGTTGCTGCCAATCACGCCGGCTAACTCTTCCCCGCCGCACCCTTGAAGCCAGCTTAAAGCCTGCGCGGCACACGCGCGCCGGTCGGTCAGGTCTGGGTCCGACCGGTCATAGGCGCCGCTGTTCCCAATGGCCCCCTTGATCTGCGCCGGTTCAAATGCGACCCACGACTCCGTAAGCATGGCGTTGCCGTCGATGTCCTCGTCGAATTCCACGCTGTTCGTGTACCGGATCCCGTCATGTCCTTCTGCCTTGGCAAGAGCGATCGCCGCCTGCCAGCTCTCGGGACCACGAGGGTCTGTGGCAAGGGTCTTCGGGTTGCGAATTGCCAGGAACACGGGCATGACGCGCGCACCGTCGGCACCTTCGTCGCCACCCAGGTCTGCAAGGCGGCGTCCAGCCGCGGATTCAGACCCGAAATGAAACCCGCCATCCTCTGAGTCCGCGAATGCGGTGAAGTCGTGAAAGGTCCCATGGAACAACATCAGCGGCCTGCCATCGGCGTCGGTCACCTGGCTGCCGCCAAACCACCTGTCGAAGTTTCCGAGGTCCTGCAGTTCAGCCCTTTGCATGATTGCGCTCACCGCCTGCCCCCGCGTTGACTCACCGGCTGAGCGAGGATGTGGGCAGCGACCGCCTCGGGGACGTTGTGAACGTTGATGGCGACCGAAAACTCGACCACGTGGCTCTTGGAATGTACGCCGGCGAATGCCCATCGCGCGAAGGTGCCGGCCGGGCCGACGTATCCATGGCGCGTGTCGGCCGCCCAGCTGCAGTCGCGGCTCCAACCCTGGAGGAATCCAGGCAGATCTCTCTCGCTCTCAACCCCCAGCACCTCCACAATTTCGGTAGCGGTGACGGGCTGCATGTGAAGAACGTGGGTGACCTCGGTCTTGATGCCCCTTCGGCCTGAAGCTGAGAAGAAGCAAAGTGGCTTGTACGTCCTGTGCTTCGGACTTTGACGATGTAGATGCAGGCCGTACAGCGTCGTGAACGCGGGGACACTCACGGTTCCGCAAGTGGCCGTCAACGCACGCGGGAGCGCTGCAGCGAAATGATCCCGAAGTGCAGGCTTCGCGGCATCCCACTCACGTCGCCATTGCCGGTTGCCCCACGCGATGAGGTAGCTCGCCAGGTTTCGAGCGAACAGCTTGCGCACGACCGCCTCGGTCTCGGCGCGTGTTCCGACCCAATTCGGGTCAAGCGCCATCACGGCCACGTGGTCGGTCACCCAATCTCCCTCGTCCCGAGGTCCCGGCGCCTCGAGCAGCGTTCCGTTGTCCAAGTGCAGTAGAAGCTCGCTCGCGCTGACCGGTTGGAAGTGCGCTGCTGTCCGGTCGCGCAGCGCAGGCGCGAGGAATGTGAGCTCCCAGCTGCTCAATTCCAGGTCATCCAAAACCTCTGCTACGGTGAGGTCGGCCGTGCGCCAGTTCGGCTTGACCAGCGCCGGCAGCGTTTCAGCAACGGACGCGCCATTCACGCCCCGTTGAGGGAGGGCGAGCACCAGCCGTTCGGCAAGTTCGACGGCAGCAGGATCCGCCTCCGACATGCGCTGCGCGGCAATCTCCACGACCATGGCCAGCCATACGAGGCGATCGCGAGGCAGGCTGGAAATCGTCGGGTAGCGCAACCCGCCTCCGCCTGGCACTCGAACGCTGTACTGCGGTTCCACAAACCCGGTCCCTGTAGTCCAGGCGGGGTAGCGATCAACGGGGTTGTCGAGATCGAGGTCCTCGACGCCGTAGTCATCGTCGCGACGCTGGACAACCTCACCGCTCGCGCTCAGCGACAGCGATGACAGAAACGCAATGCGGCCGGGCTGTTTGATTCCAATGGCAGTTTGACCCAGACCGATGCGCGACAGGTGCGCACCTGCAGGCATAGCGCTCCTCAAGGCAGCAACGAAAGCCCCGATGTCCGGGTAAGCAGTCACAGCGTTGCATAGCGCGATGGGCGCGGCGCCGACGGACGCGTCTGGGTCGCACTCCAGCCAACGCAGGGTCAGTCCGCGCTCCATCGAATGGATGGCGTCACGCAGGCAGATTGCCACTTCGCGCGCGGAGGTTGCGCCAAGCTCTGGCGACAACGCAGCCAACGCGCCGTCGACCTTGCGCATCAGCGCCGCCTTGGGCGCTGCGATCGCTGCATCGACCTCGCCTTGGACGGCGAGAATTGTCTGCAACCCCGCGAGAAAACCCTCCTCACGCAACACCCGGGTCAGGGACACCTTGGACGAGCAAAGTGTGGCTTCGAGCTGCTCGCGGATCATCATGCCGGCGGCCAACCCGGTAGGGTCCGCCTTCAGCAGCTCCGCAAGGCCCTGGTCCCAGTACGTTCCGACGTAGTTTCCCCTGTCGGATGCGTTGAAAAGGACATCGGTACGGCCATCGCCTCGGTACTCAACCAGCGCGTCTGACCATGCCTGCAACTTGCGATGGGGGATCGTCTTCATACCGCGATCTCAAGGAAGGCTTGATACCCCTCGGCCTGCCGCATCCGATGGCTGCCGCCCAGGCAGTGCTCCCCCATCAGTTCAGAGGCGATCCAGCGACACCCTTCCTGCTCTGCCGCCAGGGGAGTGGTGAAGTCGCCAGCGAATGGATCGACGACGAGCTGGCCTGGCGTGGTCAGGAACTTGACCAAAAAGCTCGCAAGTCCGAGCGGCATCGGCGCACCGTGCAGCGGTAGGCCGAGTTCCTTGAGCTCCTTACGGTGAGCCGCACGGAGAGCACCGCCCACGGCAAAGTTCAGGACGTTCCGCGGAATGCGCCCAGCGGTCTCGCCACCAAACGAACCTGGACGGATGCGGAAAGCGCCGTCCCCGCTCTCACGGCGTCCACGTTCGCCACCGCGCGCAATCAGCGCCTTTTGCGCATCCGTGTGGGGCTGCAGGACACGACGATTGTCCGCAAACGTGTTCACGGGGTCGTTGCAAAACCAGAGGACGTGTTCGTAGGTGCCGACCAACTGGTTCCGCTGGCGGCACGCCCACCAAGTGGGCCCAGGCGGCTTATTGGACTCGAAAATAAGCCGGTCCATCAGCTCCAGCCCGAGCTTGTCATGCATGGCAAGGACGGTGCGCTCAACATACATCGAGCGAGCTGGCGACTTCGACTTGAACACGTCGTTGCCGATGTTCAGGCACAGGCTCGCGCCGCGCGCCATGTTGCGGACGATCGGCTCCAGTGCCTTGCAGATGAAGTCGACGAACTGAGATTCGGTAGGACCGCCGTAGGCGCGTGCGGTCTGCAAGGGATATGGCGGAGACGTGAGGCAGAGGTGGATCGGCTCGTCAATGCTCGAGAAGATGTCTTCGCACCGCGCCCAAAGGCCGAGTCCAAGGGTGGTCGAGAACGCGAGGAGCTTCACGCCAGGCTCAGCCGGTGTCAGCTCCTCCCTGGGCTTCAGGCGCCAGGCGCCGCGCTTGCCAGGCACGCGTTCGATGAGGCCAAGGGCGCGGAGCGTCTGTTGCTGCCACCTCAGTTTTCGATGATCCAGGTTGTGCTTCTCACCCGAAGCGCCAACCGGGACGCGCTCACCGCCCACCAAGCCGAGTCGGCGGTAGAGGTCTGCGTTCAGTACGCCCTCGTCGTTGGCCGCACCATCGCGGTACGCTTGGAGAAGTGGCTCGAAAAGGTCGGCTTGAGCAGGGCTTTTTGTCATTAAGCAATTATCTGAACTTCCGGCCGATTAACGAAACCTGCACGATTTTCGGCTGCCGATTATTCCCAGGGCCAACTGCAGCTGAGGATGTTCTCTGCAACGTACCGCACTGTCAGTTCACCTAGTACTTGGATTGCGCGCTGTCTGCGCGATTCCAAGAGGGCGTCACATCCCTGCTCGTCGAAAGACGTCTGCAGAGCTTCAGCGGCGGGTTCGCCAGCGGACTTGGCCAGGGAGAGCTGCACGCGCGTCAGCTTGCAGCTCTCCGAGCGCGCGGCGAAAAGCAGGTACTCGAACTGGAATGGCACAACTGCGACGGCCTGGACCACTGCGGCCGCGTTTTGTCGGGTCAGCTTCGTCACAAGGGCCGCGTCAAGTCCTGGGCAGGCTTCGCGCGCGAGTTCGAGCGTCTGTTTGAGCTTCGGCTTGATGAGCGCAGCGACACGCGACCGCGCCGCGGCGTCATCCGAGACGCTCAGCCCGTGCAGCCACAGGTGGCCATTGGTTCTGACAACGCCGAGCTCGTCGACCTCGGGCCCGACAGGCAGCGACTCGACAAGCAGTGAAGCGAGGGGGTCCACGGCGACGACGCCGTTGGTTGCAGCCAGCACAGGTGCCAGGTTGGTGGCCGGCTGCGGTGAGCACGCGGCAGTGAGCGCGGCCAAGGTAACTGTGGCGAGGGCGCGAAAGAACGTCGAAGTTGCGGGCATGGAATCCTCCAGTGGTTACGAGCAGGGCACCGCGCGAGCCACGCACGGCTGTACGGGCGTATAGGCATTCGCATCTGCGGTCTAAAACGTCCATCGGCTTCCTGCCAGAGCAGCGCGCGCGCCAGCGTTCCGCTACCGGAGCACGTTTTGCGTCGACGCGGTATGGCTCGGAAAGTCCTCCTGGCCGGAGGCATTCGGGGCCGCGCCGTTTGCGGCGGCGCGTGCCCTCACACCCAGCAGCCAACCCGGCGCCGGTTGCGCGCGAATGGCATCCAGCCGCCGCCGCTTCTGGTCCACATAGTCCCTGTGCAAGTCCTGGGGAGAGGGCTCGAGCACACCGACGGCGCGCCAGCGTGGCGCGTGTGTTCGTGTCCCCCACCCCGCGGCAGTGCCGCAGCCCGCTCCGACCGGAGCACTGCGAAAGGCACAGACCACGTCGATCGGCCTCGGGCCATCAGGCACTGTTGGCTGGTGCTGGAGGTCCAGGTAGTCGTAAGGTTGCGGCATGCGTCCTCCAGGATGGATTCGTTGAGCAAAAAAAAGAGCCGCGTAAAGCGGCTCCTTGGGGTTGCTGAATGGCGGCCTGGGCCGCCGCTCATTAGTGCAGGTACGTCGTGTTGAAGTACGCTGCCGGCTTGTGGCCGATGCCCAGGGCGTCCAGCTCGCTCAGCATGCCAGCCGAGTAGATTTCTTGCAGCGCAGCCTTGGACACGATCAGGCGGCGGCTGGCGGTCGAGCCGCTGATCACCGTGTACGGATAGCCGTCGTCCAGCGCTTGCTCGGCTTGGGCCCACACAGCGTTGATGTAGGCGATCAGCGCCGTCTTGCCCTGGATTGCTGCATACGCCGCCGGCGCGTTCAAGCGTGCCGACTTGAGGTACGACTGCAGGTAGATCATGAAGTCCACCGTGCCGCCGAGGTCAGCGTCGTATCCCACCGCGGTCGACGATGCCGGCGAACCGCCTGCCAGGATCTTGTTCTCGAGCATTGCCGAGTTGGTGTAGGCGTTCAGTTCGTCGAGCAGTTGACCCAGGCCGTTACCTGCGTTCACGCCGCCAGCGATATAGGTGTTGTAGCGCAGGCCGGACTTCAGAGCGACGGGCAGTTCCGCATCGACAGTGCTGCTGTACGTCGGGGTTTCCGTCACGCCGGTCTTCAGGTCGGTGCGATACAGCGTGCCTTGCAACAGGTACGAGTTGTTGTTCGTCTCGGGCACCGATGCCGGGCAGTTCGTGGTGAGCTGCTGGTCGATCGCATGCAGCGTCTCGTGGTTGCTGGTGCCATGCGACTGGATCGCGTCCCACGAGCCGGCATAGGTGTTGTACCAGGCCATGTACTGCTGCGGGAAGCGGATGAAGGTCTGGTACGCGCCATTCGGGTCGAGAGCCTTCAGGTAGTCGTACTGTGCCTTCACCTTCGCATCCGACAGATCGATGGCCGACTCGGCAGCGGCCGCCGTCAGGAAGCGCGGGCAATCGGCGACCGTCGCCGCGGCTGGCGCAACGTAGGGCGCGATGGTCGGCGGAACGACGACCGGATCGGTGCCACCGCTGGGGGCATCGGGTTCCTTGGGAGGGGTGACAGGTGCGACGACCGGGGGCACGTCGCCACCAGCGCCGCCGGTGCCACCGCCAGCAGCGGGCGCTTCACCGCCACCGCCACCACCGCCGCCGCATGCAGCAAGGGCGGCCAGGGCCAGGGAAGCGAGAGTGAGGCGGGCAAAAGCGAAGTTCTTCATGATCAGTTCCTAGTTACGGTTGCGTTTCAGATCGGGTTGTTGGTGGTGGTTAACTGGTTAGCAGGCGAGCATTGCGGCACGACTCGAATGCAGGGACTGGAAGGGGATGTCGTCCTCAAAGCCACCCCCGCCGCCGCCAGGCGGCACTGCCGGTGCGCGGGAGCGAGGGGCCGAGTCACGGGTGCCGCCGCCGTCTTGGTCATCGCCATTTGCATCGGACTTGCCGCCAAGCATCTGCATCTCGTTGACGCGGATCTCGGTGGTGTAGCGTTCAACGCCGTCCTTGTCCTGATACTTGCGAGTGCGCATCTGGCCCTCAACGAAAACCTGGGCGCCCTTGCGGAGGTACTGCGCTGCGATTTCGGCAAGGCGGCCGGTGAAGACCAGGCGGTGCCACTCAGTGGCCTCACGCATCTCGCCGCTCTGTTTGTCCTTCCACTTGTCGGTGGTGGCAACGCTCACGTTGCACACTTGATCACCGTTCGGGAAGGTGCGACTGACGGGGTCTTGGCCTAGCCGGCCGATAATCTGAGCGCGATTCAATGACATGACTACCCTTGGAGATTAAGTTAGAGGCCAGGGGCCAAAATCGCCGTAGCAAAATCGCTGCGACATGCCGATTATACACGTCTCGGCGATTATGCAAAGAACATTCTGAAATAGTGTCGCTCAGGCCGAAACATTCTACTGAGCGTAAGGCGAGAACAGCCTCCGCCAATCTGGCAAACAGACCGCACTTTGTCGTTTTGTTTCGCCCATGAGACGGGCGTTTGCGAGTGAGACCCCGCAAAGCGCGATTAACTAGTAACAAAGTAGGCATTCCATCGCCGCCGGCCAAGATGCGATCCGCTCACTGCGCCTGCTTTGGATGACTGCCCTCGCTTCGTCACTGGGGAACAGCAGTTTTGTCCGGCTGACACCGCCGCCGCGAATCAGGGTTCTTCGGCAGCGATGCATGTTGAGCCTCGCGTCCAGCCGCGCAGGAACTGGAGTCTGGAGTCGCGCGAGCCTCTTCCGGAATCTTCAGTCGGCAGAGAGTGCGGCAGCAGCTTCCCGCCGGAGCGCGAAGCCCTGCGTGGCGCGGGCGCCGCCCATGGCGCGTCCCTCGACCCGCCGTCCCTCCGCCGCCATTGCATACCAGCGTGGCTCGACCTTTTTCGTGGGAATACCGTCCGGACCGATCACCCTCGTGGGTTCCTGCCAAACTTGGCCCAGAAGGACAGCGTCGAGATACACCTGGTGATGGGCATCCCGCTTGGACTTGCTCACCTTCCGATAACTGAAGGCCTGATCTTGAGCCTGAGCCAAGCGGGGGGACGCGGCGGCATTGCGATCATCAGGTTCGATCATCGAGTGACCTCGCACCATTCGTGCAGTTCGGCGAACGCTGCGTCGGCGCTTGCCTTCTTGGCTTCCGCCTTTGTGGCGCCCGTCCCGCGAAAAGTCCGCGCTCCGACCGCCGTGGTCATCGTCAGTTCGGCAACGAAGCCCCCTTTGGCCGGCATGATCTCGTACGTGGGCAGCGGGACCTTGTTTTTTTGCGCCCACTCCTGCAGAGCGCCGACAGGGTTCAGCAGTGCAGATGTTTCAGCCCTCGGCGCTCGCACCTGGTCGTCCTGTGCCACCGCCGGGAGCTCCTCCAGTTTTAGCAGCAGCAGGTGCGATGCGCGCGCCTCGGCCTCCTTCCGGCTATCTGCACCCTCGACGATCACCTCGTAGCTCATGCCGTCGGCAACCAGTGTTGCGATGCACCGGAAGACAGGCGCGTGATCCTGGCCTGACCGCGTCACCGCGAACTCCGGGGCGGCCCAGCGCTTGGCCTGGCAGCGCTCGAAGAGCCTGCCCTTGGCATTGACCATCGGCTCAAGGCCGGGCGCGCATTCGACATCCCGGTTACCCTGCCACCCTGGCGCACCCTCCCGTTCGAGAGACTCAACGCGACCCGCAGCAGCCGCCGGCCAACCTAGCAGCGCGCGTATGCAGCTCACGGCCGCCGCTTGCTGGGCAAGCCGCTTGCTGCTCCCGCCCGAATCACCGGTGAAGACCTCGCCTGGACGACGCGCACTAGCGCGCCCGACGAATCCATTGGCCGGCCCCGCATCTGCGACCGCGGTGTACCCGTCTATGAAGCCCACGGACTTCGCGTGTTCCAGAAACGCAATCGCGCGTGACGGATCACGATGAAAAAGACGCTCGACCGACTCCCTTAGGCCCGGCGCCTCAGGCGGGAACATCGTCAGCAAGCGCCAGAGGTTCTTGTCGCCCAAGGTTCCCGCATCCAGCCGCGCTGCCAACTCGACCTGAAGCTCGACGGGCATGTTGTCGGCGGCAGCCTTGATAGACGCGCCAAGTTCGGGCGCACCCATTCGACCCACCGCCCCTCTCGCCAACATTGAATCCGCACGCCGAGCGGTAGCCTCCTTGAAGGCTTCTCCGCGATCTGCATCGCGCTCCGTCAGCGTGTCGTTGATGTGAGTGGCCAGGCGCGCGAGGTCCGCTTGCTGGCATGGGGCTGGCGAGCCTTCGAGTTGCGCGCGGATCTGCCGCAGATTCGTCAGGTCAGCATAGCGGCGGAGCGGCGAGGTCACATGCGTGTACTGAGGCGTGGCCAGGGAGATGTGACCAAGCGTCGTCGCACCATAGGAGGCCTTCCCCACGATCGCATGGAACTGAGCGCGCGCGGATGCAATATCCAGCTCACCAGACTTGATCCAGGCATCCAGCGTTTCCGCAAGATCCCGCACCGGCGGAGACGCCGGCCGTGGAACATGGTTGCGGTACAGGCCTGGTACATCGTGTTCCACCATGAACCTGGCGGCCAAGGTGTTCACCAGCACCATGGCCTCCTGCACGATGATGTGGCCAAGCACTTCTTCGGCCCGTGATAGCTGCACCAGGCGCCCTTCCTCGTTCGCAACGACCAGCCGCTGGAGGTCGTAGACAGCTAGCGCGCCGCCGCGGCGGCGCCGCTGCAGCATCCCGGTTCCAAAGCGGGCCGCCGCAGCCATCTGTGTGTGCAGCGGATGACCACTCGCCGCCAGGATGACCGGAACATCGTCATGCGACAGCCGGTGTGCAACGGTGGCGCGTCCCCTGCTGACCTCGAACGCAAGGACGTCCAACTCGTCGTCTAGGTCGATCTCAAACAGGAAGACCGGGCGCTCGACGCCGGCAATGAGGCTCCCATCGTGTTCCGAGAGCTCCGGTGGCAGCATGCGGGCAAACGCCGACGAACGCCGGTAGACGGTTGCGACTTGTGCGCGCGCCGCCAAATCGAGCGCTGTGCCGGGTGTGACGAGATCGGTCGGGTCGGCGATTGCAACGACCAGCCGCAGCCCGCCATTCGGCCGAACGGCGAAGCTGATGGCGTCGTCAAGGTCGCGACTGGTGGCGCCATCGATCGTGATGAGTTGGTGCATGAATACGCTTGGGAAGTAGGCTGGAAACGCGCCTCCGTGAAATCGTATCTGGGAATACCGAGAATGCCGAGCCGGCCCCCAAATAAATGTCTAGGGGTGTATAAAATCGACTCCATGAACATTCCAAGTGCCTCGAACCGTAAGCCAGCCGCTGATCCAGCTCTCCTACGTCTGCGGCCCCAAAAAGTGAAGAGCGCACTGCGATGAGCGTCACGCGCATCGAGGAGAATCGCTACGAGCTGTTCGTGAGCGAGCACAAGCGAGACCATTCCGTGCTCAACCGGCTCCATCCTGCGGTCTTGACCCAAGACCACGATGCGGCTGTGCAAACCGCGTCTGACATCCTGGGCGTCGACGCCGAGGTCGCCGCAGCTCGGCTGGCCACGATCGAGCGAGACTATTTGGTCTGGCTGACCGCCAAGAATCCTGAGCTCGTCGCCCTGCCCCCTCTTATGACGATGCCGCAGTTCGAGGTTCTGGCGACCCTCAGGCGCTCAATCGAACCAGCTCGCACAGCCGCGATGCTCGTGCTCGTGCTCGGCTGGGCACAGATCGACGCCCGGCGCGCCTTGGCAGTCGAACGTAAGACCCAGTCGGTCTGGAACGCAGTCGCACGGTTCAAGGAAGACTTCGAAATGGTCAAGAAGGCATTTCCGCACGCGCCGACGCGGAAAGAGCTCGCTGCGGACCCACCGCAGCTGACACCGGAGCAGTTCAACGCGGTGGCCGCACTCATCCGCTCGCGCGAGCCGGCTCAGTCCGCCGCGCGCCTGGTGCTGGTCTATGGACAGGGCAAGTCTCAGGCTGCGAAGGAAGCGAACATCCTCACGCAGTCCTGCTGGAACACGGTGCAACGTTTCAAACGCGCATTGACACCGATCCGCGAAGCGTTCCCCGGCGCCTGATACACGCGCTGCTGTGCATGGAGCCGATCCCAGCAGACTTCGGATTGGAAGACGATCCGAGTTCACGGGGTGGCGTACCAGGCGGCCGCGGCCAGGCTGAGAGGCTGCTGGTGGGCCCGCCGAGGCGCTAAGCTAGACGCATGCCCGCCACGATTGCTTATGGTCGCCGCGACGGCGTTCTGATCTTCGTTGGAGACCTCGACGAGACTCGCGATCGGGGGTCTCTGTGCCGTTGCACCTGCCCGGAATGCGGGCGGCCATTGCAGGCGCATTTAGGCCAGAGGAACGCCTGGCATTTTCATCATCGCGCTGACGACGTGGACTGCAACCCACAACCGATGAGCCTTCTACATGCGTTCGTCCGCGATCAACTGGCGCTCCGAAGCGAGCTGGTGATCCCCTCCGTTGAGGTCGGATTCAGCGTCCCGGCGAATGGCATCGAAGTGCAGTCCACAGTCCTTGCGCCTAGCGCGACGTATCAGTTCACGGCTGCGCACCCCGAACTCCGAGGCGACGGCGTGCAGCCCGATGTCGTTTTCGACGTCGCCGGCGGAACGAGACTGGCGCTGGAGGTACGGTTTACGCACGCGGTCGACGAAGCCAAGCGAGTGCGGATGATGACGCAGTACGACGCGGCGGCTGAACTCGACATCTCCGATCTGCCTGCCAGCGGGATATCCGCGGAGGAAGTCGCGCGGATCCTGCTGGAACCCGGGCGCTGGTCCTGGCTGGTCAACTGGCCGCTGCGGGGCATGATGTCAGCAGAAGCCCTTCGCATCGGGTGGACGAGGACGGTATGGAGGCCTGGGCGCCCCGACAGCAATCCCGCCAAGGTACGTTCGGCGAATCAGAAGTTGAAGGCCGCGGCGACGCGCATGGAGTGGGCGCAGAACGCCCTATCTGAGCTCAGAAAACGCGCCTTGACACCGGAGAAGTCGGCCGCTTGGCTTGGTATGCAAGACAAGGTTGATCGCGTGGCGATTGCCTGCGCGGCGATGCGGCTGAATCCCGAGGAGCTACCCGCTTTCCTGCAGCAGGATCTCGTGCGCCCGAAGCCGATGCGGGCGCTCCAACATCACCCCTACTCCTGGCAGCCGCCAGTCTTCATGAAGTTCGGGTTAGGTAGGAGAGCGTTCACCTCCATCGAAGCTGGCAGCTGGTGCCTGCAGGCGATGCCCGATCGATGCGAAAACGACGACGGGAGCAACCGCTCAGTGAACGGCTTCACCCTCACGGCTGCCGCCCTACACCTCTACTTCATGCAGCTGGAGGAGCAAGGCCTCATGTACAGCAACAATGACAGCGAGCCCGAGGACAGGCTATGGACGCCAGCTTTCAAACGTCGCGATGACTTGGCCGAATTCCTCGAGCTTGCGGCGGCGAAGTCAAAGCCGGTCGACCACCAATCTGCCCTCACACGCTTGTCAGCGTTGGCCAAAGAACTGGCCGCCAAGGCGGGGCGGCCAACAGAGGTCTGACTTCAGCCGCAGGAACCGAGGTCGCCGCAGGCGGTGCAGTATTCGCAACCATCCTTCTTGATGACGGCATGCGCGCCGCATTGCCCACACTTCTTGCCCGGCAGGATGATGTTCCGATTGATGTCCTTGGGCACAGGCGCGGCAGGCGCCGGCGTCGGCAGCACGCGAGGGGCTGCGCCGTAAGGTTGCACGGCAGCCCGGTTCTTGATGATCTCCTGGACGGCGTAGGCGATCGCGGCGACTTCAGAGTCATGCCACATGGGCATCTTCGCGCCGTCGCTCTCACGGACGACTTCGCCCAAACGCACCGGACCACGATCCCAAGCTACCTTGCGCATGTCGCGCAGCGCCTTTTCAACCATGCCGCCGCGGGCCGCCAACGACAGCAGGCGCATGCTTGAGCTGATCCACTGCTGGGACTGCGAGTTCTGCCCCACGGGCATGAAGAATTCGATCGGCCGCTCGACCACCTTGCCGTCCGGCAACGTCACCTGCATGAACGAGACGGTCAGATAGACGCCCTGTTTTCCTTCCGAATTCCAGTACACGACCTTTTCGCTGACGGACGGCAACGCGCCCTCCGGACGGCGATCGATGGGCGCACGCAGTGGGTCCACAGCCGCTGGTGCTGGAGGAGCGACGGGAGCCGCAGCCGGCGTCGTCGAGAGCACCGAACCCAGTGTGTCGTTCGGTCGATAGGTAGCGAGACCCTTGAGTCCCGCGCGCCAGGCCTGGAGGTACATGTCCTTGAAGTCGGCGTAGGGCATGTCGACCGGCACGTTGACGGTCTTGGAAATGGCAGTGTCGACGAAGGGCTGCACAGCCTGCATCACGCCGATGTGATCGGCCGCACTCATCTGCATGGCGTTCACGAAGTAGTCCGGGAGCTTGGACAAGTCGCTGGTATCCCCTCCCAGCTCACGGTAAACGCGCAGGGCATGGTCTTCCACCACGTAGTCGCGCTTCGACCCATCGGCTTCCCGCTTGGTGCGTGTGTAGCTCCAGGAAAAGGCAGGTTCGATCCCGTTCGAGGCGTTGTCCGCGAAGGCCAGGCTCACTGTGCCCGTGGGAGCGATGGAAATCAGATGGCTGTTGCGAATGCCGTGCTCACGGATGCGCGCCTTGATGCGTTCAGGCAGTCGGCTGGCAAACGTGCCTTCGCTGAGGTACTTCTCGACGTCCAGCAGCGGGAATGCGCCCTTCTCGATGGCAAGGTCGACCGAGCCGTCATAGGCGGTGTCACGCATGACTTCCGTGATGCGCGCAGCCATCGCACGACCTTCGTCGCTGCTGTAGCGCAATTTGAGCATGGTCAGCGCGTTGCCAAGTCCCGTATAACCGATACCAATGCGCCGCTTCGCTTGAGCTTCCTTACGCTGCTGCTCGAGCGGCCATTCGGTCTGGTCGAGAACGTTGTCGAGGAAGCGTCCCTGAATCCTCGTCGCGGCCGCGAAGGCCTCGAAATCGAAGGTGGCCTCGCCGCCGATTCCGAAAGGATTGCGCACGAAGCGCGGCAGGATGATCGGGCCCAAATCGCAGCAGCCGTACGCCGGCAATGGCTGCTCGCCACAGGGATTGGTCGCCTCGATGACCTCGACAAACCGCAGGTTGTTGTCACGGTTGACCACGTCGATGAAGATAATCCCGGGCTCGGCAAAATCGTATGCCGATTGCATCATGGTGTCCCAAATGGCCTGCGCCGGGACCGTCTCGTAGACCCACAGACCGTCGTCGCGCTGGAAAGCCCCCTCTGCGATGAGATGGGGAGCCGGTGCGGCCTTATGCACCAACTGCACGTCCTCACCGCGCTCAAGTGCAAGAAGAAATTCGTCAGTGACTCCGACGCTCACGTTGAAGCCGTTCCAGCGGCCTTTGGTTCGTTTCGCCTGGATGAATGCGTAGATGTCGGGGTGTTGGACGTTCAGCACGCCCATCTGCGCGCCGCGGCGGGAGCCAGCGCTCTCCACGGTGCTGCACGACGCATTGAACACATCCATGTAGCTGCACGGGCCAGATGCCATCGATTGCGTACTGCGAACCCAGGCATTCTTCGGGCGGATGCGCGAGAAGTTGTACCCAACGCCACCGCCGCGCCGCATGGTCTCGGCCGCCTCCCGAAGGGCCTCGTAGATGCCTGGAATACCATCGTCGTCCACTCCCGAAATTGCATCGCCTACCGGTTGGACAAAGCAATTGATGTATGTGGCGTTGATCGTCGTACCTGCCGCGCTCATGATCCGGCCAGCACCAATGGCGCCGCGACGCATGTTGGCCAAGAACTCGGATTCCCAGTGGAGCTGGAGTTCGGGTTTCTCCACCGACGCCATCGCCTTCGCCACCCGTTGGAAGATGGCATCTGCGTCCCGCTCATCGCCCTTCGCGTACTTCTCCAAGAGGACGTCCACGCTGATGGACTGCGGGGTCGAGGCGGTGATCGTGGCGGTCTGCATGGAAAAAATCCTGGGATAAGATAATGGGTCGCGCCGAAGCGCGTTGCATGGAACGATTATAAATCGGCCTGGTTAATCGCACGAATTGGCGACGGAATGCCGATTATTAGGGCGGCTCTTCCGCCCTCTTCGCCGTCACGCGCTTGCTGCTTGGTGCAGCGTTGCTACACAGCGGCTGTGCGCTGCGCAGCTCTGTCGAGGAGCGACTTGACATGGGCCCTTGCCTTGTGCGCCCGCACCAGCTCTTCCATCTCGGTGGCACCGGCCGCCTCCATCAGCTCAAGCGGCGTGCTCGCATGGTCGCCCACCTGTGCGCACATGTCGTAGCCCCCGTCGAGGAACGCCTCGACGACACGGATCGCATTCACGGCGATCGCCGGCTCGACCGTGTCGATGTGCAGGTCAGTAATGCGAGGGGCAAACACCTTGGCTGCGTAGCCGTCCTCGGTAGCCATGCCGATGACCTTCAGTGCAAGCTCCTCGCACAGTTCTGGCTGCTGACGGGCAACCTCGCTGGCCAGGATCTCATGCACGATCGAGCGGTCGTAGTCGGCGTCGAACAACTCGCTCCACGGCATCCGATCTCGGTAGTGATCGAACAGCGGGCCGAAGGCTTGGTCAGCTGCGTCCTGTAACGACTGTGCGACATCAAGATCGAACGCTCCCGCCTTCATCAAGGCGTAGAGGGTCGACGTGCCGCCATAGGTCAGCCAGTCGCGACCAATGGAAAGGTAGGCAAGCTGGTCGACGCGGCGGAAGTCCCCGTGCTGCTTTGTCCGCTCAAGTGCGGTGAACAGAACGTCAGGTGCGAACGGGGCGATCTGCTCTTCCGACTGCATGATCAGAATGTCGACAAGCGTCAGCCCGGTCTTCGACGTGCCCCTGTTGAAGGTTCGCCACGGGTCGTCGACAGGAATCTGTTCAAGCATCTCTGGGCCGGGGTTGTACCAGCTCCCGAGTGGTCCGCGCGGGTTCCAACCACTCGCTACCAGTGCATCGACGCAGTCACCGGCGCCGAAGTGCATCGCGAACACGGCCGGCTTGAAGCGGCAGCTACGCTTGTATTTGTCCTCTTCGTCTTCTGGAACCTCCCGCACGCTTTGGAAGGCGGCAGCCACGTCGTCGCGCATGAACCGTGCCGGATCGAGCTCAGCGTCCATCGCGTTCGGGCAGGCCCGTCCCAGGGCGGCGACTGCTTTCGGGAGGCGCAGCGCGGATGCGAGAACCATCAATCCCGCTGCGGTGCCATCCAGGAATGCGTTGGCCATGCGCGTGTCTCGTGCGGTCGTAGGGCCCGATTCCGCGTCGATGGCTTCCCTTACACGATGCAGGTGATCGGCCCCAACGACGAAATCGCTGATCATGCTCGTCACGAAGTCGAGCATCTCGGCGCCAAAGCCCACGTTCGCGACGTTCACGTCGCCCGCCTCGACCTCATAGGTCACCTGCTGCAGCGCGGCGAACAAGCACTCGTAAAGTGGTAGCAGGTGCACACCGCTCACGGGATCAATGGGCGCCCCGTTGATGGTGCTCTTCGCGCCGGTTGAATCGTCCATGCCCAGCTCCATGGGCACCTGGAACACGCCGGCTGATCGCGCGCTCTCCAACCATTCGACATCCTGCGTTTCGACCGCCATGCGGAGGAACGTCTGGATCATCGCCGGCCTGAGGTCATGCATTGACGCCAACACCATGCTCCGCTGGCTTGGCGTAGACGCCGCGGCCTGGCCAGACATCAGTGGTGGTGTCGTGATAATCGGCATCGGATAATCGGTTCGTTGCCACGATCGTAGCGACCACCGACTACCAGCGCGATTTTCGTTTGGTTGCGTACACGTCCAAACGTGTAGGCAAGCCGGCAGCGCGCGTCAGCTCAGTTAGGAGACCACGCACGGACCGAAGCGTGGCGCCGAGGTGCCGCCATTCGAGGCTAGCTTGGCGGTGTGATGCTGCTGCCGAACAGCTCGCCGCTCACAGCCAGGCGCCCTGTAGCCCCAGCCCTAGCAGGATGCGGAAATACTCCCCTCCAAAGCGAGTCTTCCTCTTCGTCGAAGACTCACTTTTCACATGGTGCAGTCAGCAGCGCTTTCGGGAGTCGTTTTGCGCTGATTTGAGGTGTTTTGCGAGTCTCTGACTGCCTCAGAACTGCTGCGGACGGATTTGCCCCAACGAGCGCATGCGCGTCAAGTTGTACGCCGTCATCGTCAGCACGAACAGGTGGTCC
>NZ_JBPJZH010000004.1:0-281034 GCF_051216715.1 Variovorax restrictus | reverse complement strand
GCTGGCCGATGCGCTGGACACCTACATCCCGACGCCAGAGCGTGCCATCGACGGCGCGTTCCTGATGCCCGTGGAAGACGTGTTCTCGATCTCGGGTCGCGGCACGGTCGTGACCGGCGCCGTCGAGCGCGGCATCATCAAGGTCGGCGAAGAAATCGAGATCGTCGGCATTCGCCCGACCGTCAAGACCACCTGCACCGGCGTGGAAATGTTCCGCAAGCTGCTCGACCAGGGTCAAGCCGGCGACAACGTCGGCGTGCTGCTGCGCGGCACGAAGCGCGAAGACGTCGAGCGTGGCCAAGTGCTGTGCAAGCCGGGTTCGATCAAGCCGCACACCCACTTCACCGCCGAGGTGTATGTGCTGTCGAAGGACGAAGGCGGCCGTCACACGCCGTTCTTCAACAACTACCGCCCGCAGTTCTACTTCCGTACGACGGACGTGACTGGCGCGATCGAGCTGCCTGAAGGCAAGGAAATGGTCATGCCTGGCGACAACGTCAGCATCACCGTGAAGCTGATCAACCCGATCGCGATGGAAGAAGGCCTGCGCTTCGCTATCCGCGAAGGCGGCCGTACCGTGGGCTCTGGCGTCGTGGCCAAGGTTCTTGCTTAATTCATACGGCTAAGGACACACACCATGGCAACGAAGCAAAAGATCCGCATCCGCCTGAAGGCGTTCGACTACAAGCTGATCGACCAGTCGGCCGCTGAGATCGTCGACACGGCCAAGCGCACCGGCGCTATCGTCAAGGGCCCTGTGCCCCTGCCGACGCGCATGAAGCGTTTCGACATCCTGCGTTCGCCGCACGTCAACAAGACGTCGCGCGACCAGTTCGAGATCCGCACGCACCAGCGCCTGATGGACATCGTCGACCCGACCGACAAGACCGTGGACGCGCTGATGAAGCTCGACCTGCCGGCCGGCGTCGACGTCGAGATCAAGCTGCAGTAAGTCTTTCGACTTCTGCATGCGACAAGGCCCGTCGGCAGTGATGCCGACGGGCCTTTTTTATGTTCTTCGCGCCATGGAGCTGTGGCATTCTCCGCAAACCGGGTCGCGGCGGGCGCCCCTGGCACAAGGAGTTTTTCATGGGCGGAATGTGGTGGTCCCGGACGTGCCTGGTGCTTTGCGTCGCGGCGCTCGTGGCGTGCGGTGGCGGAGGCGGCGGCGGGGGGAGCGGTGCCGCCGTCGCTGCGAACGGGCCGGCCTCGACCGATGGCACGGTCGTGATTCAGGGCATCGCCACTTTCGATTCGGTCCCGAACGCGAGCAATGGTCGGCTCGACTACGGTGCCGTCAGCGCCAAGCCGATCCGCGGTGCGCTCGTCGAAGCCGTGACCGACAACGGAAGCCGGGTGCTGACGAGCGGCACCACCAGCGAGACGGGTGCTTACGCCTTGTCGGTCCCGGTGAACGCGACCGTGCAGATCCGGGTGCGCGCCCAGCTCCAGCGCAGCGGCGCGCCGAGCTGGGACGTGACGGTGCGCGACAACACCGGGGGCGGTACGCCTGTCTACGCCATCAGCTCTTCCGAATTTTCGAGCGGGGGCTCGGCCACGCTCCAGCGAAGTATCCACGCGCCGTCCGGCTGGGGAGGCGCGAGCTACACGGGCGAGCGGGCCGCCGGCCCCTTCGCGCTGCTCGACACGGTCTACACGAACATCGGGAAGGTGTTGAGCGTGGCGCCGACGGCGAGCTTCCCGGCCCTGAGCGTCTTCTGGAGCGTGAAAAACACGAACGCCTTCGGCGATCGCGCGAGCGGACAGATCGGCACGACCTTCTTCACGACCAGCACCAGCGGCGAGCGCGCCATTTACGTGCTGGGGAAGGCGGACGTCGACACCGATGAGTACGATGTCTCAGTGGTTTCGCACGAATGGGGGCACTACTACCAATCGGTCTTCAGCCGCGACGATTCTCCGGGCGGCTCGCACAGCGGCTCCGATCTGCTCGACCGACGCCTCGCCTTCTCCGAAGGGTGGGGCAACGCCTGGTCCGGCATCGCGCTGGGACGTTCCACTTACACCGACTCGCTGGATGCTGGGCAGGCCGGTGGTGGCGCGCTGGATCTCAGTACGGGGCCGGCGACCAACCCGGGGTGGTTCCGCGAATTCTCGATCCAGTCCATCTTCTGGAATCTGGAGCGCGCTGCGGGCTTCGCGGCGATCCACAGCACGATGACCGGGCCGTTCAAGACCGGCCTTGCCGTCACCTCGATCCATCCCTTCGCGGTTGCCTTCACCAATGCCGCGCCGGCGCAGACGGGGACGCTGGTCAGCCTGCTCGCGGGGCAATCGATCAGTACATCGACTACAGACCCTTTCGGCGAGAGTGAGACGAACGATGGGGACATCGACAAGGCGACGCCGTTGTACCTGTCATACCCGTCCCCACCGACCTCGGTGTGCGTGACCAACGAGGCTGGCAGCGGCAACAAACTAGGGCGTTTCGCCTATCTGCGCTTCTCCCTTGTCAACGCCGGGATGCACCGGATCACCGTCGTTGCGGTGAACCCGAGTGGTACCAACCCAAGCTTCGAGATTTACCGGGGTGGGTGGATTGGCGACAGCAACAAAGCTGTGGCCGACGTCGAAGACGCGACATTGAATTTGCCGGCGGGCGAGAGCGTGTTGGTGCTCGAAGACGCGAACGCGCCGCCGCTTCCGACCTCGGGGCCCGTGACGACATCCTGCTTCGCGGTGACGATCAATTGAGGAGCACTGCGATGCATGCACATTCCTGCCTTGTTCTCCGCGCCACAGTCGCGGCCACGTTGCTCGGCGCGCTGGTCGCGCTTCCTGCGTGCGCCGACGGCGCACCGCCATCCACTGTCGATGCCGCCTCGATGCCACGCCAGGCAATGAAGCCCGCCGCGCCGCGCAAGTCGAACGGCTCGGGCATCGAGGTGCAGTTCCGGATCGACGGCGCCGCCCGGATCGGCGAGGCGCTCCCGATCGCGCTGAGCTTCGACGGCGTCACCGACACGACCGGCGCGCGCGTCCGTTTCACGGTCGATGCCGGCTTGAGCTTGCCGGCGGCCTATGCCGGCGAGTTCACGCTGCCAGCCGGCGCGTCCTCGCAGACGCTCACCGTCCCGGTGACGCCGACCTCGGAAGGCCTGGCCTACCTCAATGTGTTCACTACGCAACACGGCCTGACCAGCGTCAGCGCGATCGCGGTGCAGGTGGGGAAGACGGGCGCGCTCAAGCCGCAGGGTGATCTCAAGTCGACGCCTTCGGGCGACAAGATCCTGAGCATCCCGGTGCGCTGATCCGCGCCCTTGTGCAAATCGCCCGGCGCGGGCTATAATCGCCGGCTCTGCCCGTTTTGCGCCTCCAGGGGTGCAAGATGGTCGGAATTTATCAACCTTCCTTCGTGGCTGGTTCCCCTCAACCGGAGCAGTCAACGCTGTCGCCAATTGAAGTGGCAGCGGCGAAGGAAGACTTCCATTTTTGGAGAAAACATATGAGTCTGAGCAACTCCCTCGGGTTGCTGGGCCGCAAGGTGGGGATGATGCGTCTCTTCACCGATGACGGGGACGCAGTTCCTGTCACGGTGGTGGATGTGTCCAACAACCGTGTGACCCAGATCAAGTCGCAAGAGACCGACGGCTACGTCGCGCTTCAAGTGACGTTCGGCTCGCGCAAAGCATCGCGCGTGACCAAGCCGGCAGCAGGCCACCTCGCCAAGGCGGGTGTCGAAGCTGGCGAGATCATCCAGGAATTCCGCGTGACCGCCGACACGGCCGGTCAGCACAAGGCCGGTGGCGTGATCGCCGCAGGCAGCGTGTTCGCAGTCGGCCAGAAGGTGGACGTGCAGGGCACTTCCATCGGCAAGGGCTTCGCTGGCACCATCAAGCGTCACAACATGAGCTCGCAGCGCGCGTCGCACGGTAACAGCCGTTCGCACAACGTGCCGGGTTCCATCGGTATGGCGCAGGATCCGGGCCGTGTGTTCCCGGGCAAGCGCATGACGGGCCACCTCGGCGACGTCACCGTGACCACGCAGAACCTCGACGTGATCCGCATTGACGAAGCCCGTCAACTGCTGCTCATCAAGGGCGCGATCCCCGGTTCGAAGGGTGGCTTCGTCACCGTGCGTCCGGCCATCAAGGCCAAGCCGCAAGCGGCTGAAGGAGCGAAGTAATGCAACTCGAACTCCTGAACGAACAAGGCCAGGCCGCGTCGAAATTCGACGTGCCCGAGACCGTGTTTGGTCGTGACTACAACGAAGACCTGGTTCACCAGATCGTCGTTGCCTTCCAGGCCAACGCTCGCCAAGGCACGCGCGCCCAGAAGGACCGTGAACAGGTCCACCACTCGACCAAGAAGCCTTTCAAGCAAAAGGGAACGGGCCGCGCCCGTGCCGGTATGACGTCCTCGCCGCTGTGGCGCGGGGGTGGCCGGATTTTCCCGAACATGCCTGACGAGAACTTCACGCAGAAGATCAACAAGAAGATGTACCGCGCCGGTATGGCTTCGATCCTCTCGCAGCTCGCTCGCGAAGGCCGTCTGGCCGTGGTCGATTCGATCAAGGTCGACTCGCCCAAGACCAAGCCGCTGGCTGACAAGTTCAAGGCGATGAACCTCGCGTCGGTCCTCGTGATCGCCGAAGAAGTCGACGAGAACCTGTACCTCGCCTCGCGCAACCTGGTGAACGTGCTCGTCGTCGAGCCGCGTTACGCCGATCCGGTGTCGCTGGTGCACTACAAGAAGGTGATCGTCACCAAGGGTGCCGTCGACAAGCTCAAGGAGATGTTCGCATGAGCCGCATGAATCCTACGCCTGCCTTCAGGACGCAGTTCGCTGAAGGCCGTCTGATGGCCGTGCTGGTCGCCCCGATCGTGTCCGAAAAGGCCACGATGGTCGGCGAGAAGTCGAATGCCGTCACTTTCAAGGTGCTGCAGGACGCCACCAAGCCCGAGATCAAGGCCGCTGTTGAACTGATGTTCAAGGTCGAAGTCCAGGGCGTGTCCGTGCTCAACACCAAGGGCAAGACCAAGCGTTTCGGCAAGTCCATCGGTCGTCGCGACAACGTTCGCAAGGCCTATGTCACGCTGAAGCCGGGTCAAGAGCTCAACCTCGTCGGGGAAGGCGCTTAATCATGGCAGTCATCAAGATCAAGCCCACTTCGCCGGGTCAACGCGGCGCGGTGAAGATCTCGCGGGACCACCTGTACAAGGGTGCACCGCACGCTCCGTTGCTCGAGCCGCAGTTTCAGGCTGCCGGCCGGAACAACAACGGTCACATCACGATTCGCCATCGCGGCGGTGGTCACAAGCACCATTACCGCGTGGTCGACTTCGTGCGCAACAAGGACGGCATCCCGGCCAAGGTCGAACGCATCGAGTACGACCCGAACCGCACCGCCCACATCGCGCTGGTGTGCTACGCCGACGGCGAGCGCCGCTACATCATCGCCCCGCGCGGTCTGGAAGCTGGCGCCACGCTGCTGAGCGGTTCGGAAGCCCCGATCCGCGCTGGCAACACGCTGCCGATCCGCAATATCCCCGTGGGTTCGACCATCCATTGCATCGAACTGCAGCCCGGCAAGGGCGCGCAGATCGCTCGCTCGGCAGGTACCTCGGCGACGCTGCTGGCCCGCGAAGGTGTCTACGCCCAGGTGCGCATGCGCTCGGGTGAAGTGCGCCGCGTGCACGTCGAGTGCCGCGCCACGATCGGCGAAGTCGCCAACGAAGAGCACAGCCTGCGCCGTCTGGGCAAGGCCGGCGCGAAGCGTCACATGGGTATTCGCCCGACCGTTCGCGGTGTGGTGATGAACCCGGTCGACCACCCGCACGGTGGTGGCGAGGGCAAGACCGGCGAAGGCCGTCATCCGGTCGACCCGTGGGGCAATCTCACCAAGGGCTATCGCACCCGTAACAACAAGCGCACGCAGGTCTTCATCGTGTCGCGTCGCAAGAAATAAGGGGATAGCACATGACTCGCTCTCTCAAGAAGGGTCCTTTCGTCGACCACCATCTGGTGGCCAAGGCCGACAAGGCCGTGACGACCAAGGACAAGAAGCCGATCAAGACCTGGTCGCGTCGCTCGATGGTCCTGCCCGAGTTCATCGGTCTGACCATTGCCGTGCACAACGGCAAGCAGCACGTGCCCGTGTACATCACCGACCAGATGGTCGGTCACAAGCTCGGCGAATTTGCGCTCACGCGCACGTTCAAGGGGCACCCCGCGGACAAAAAAGTCCAGAAGAAGTAAGGAACGACCATGTCTGAAACACGTGCAGTCCTCCGCGGTGTCCGCCTGTCGGTCGACAAGGGCCGTCTGGTCGCGGACCTCATCCGCGGCAAGAAGGTCGATCAAGCGCTCAACGTTCTGCAGTTCACGCAGAAAAAGGCCGCTGTGATCATCAAGAAGGTGCTCGAGTCGGCGATTGCCAACGCCGAGCACAACGACGGTGCCGACATCGACGAGTTGAAGGTCAAGACCATCTACGTCGAACAAGGCGCCACGCTCAAGCGCTTCACCGCCCGCGCCAAGGGCCGCGGCAACCGCATCAGCAAGCCCACGTGCCACGTGTACGTGACGGTTGGCAACTAAAGGCCGGAAGACTATGGGACAAAAAATCCACCCCACCGGTTTCCGCCTTGCGGTCACCCGTAACTGGTCCAGCCGCTGGTATGCCAGCAACAAGGACTTCGCCGGCATGCTGGCGGAGGACATCAAGGTGCGCGAGTACCTGAAGAAGAAGCTCAAGAACGCGTCGGTTTCCCGCGTGATGATCGAGCGTCCCGCCAAGAATGCACGCATCACGATCTACTCGGCACGTCCGGGCGTCGTGATCGGCAAGAAGGGCGAAGACATCGAGAACCTCAAGCGCGAACTCGGCAAGCAGCTGGGTGTGCCGGTCGCCGTGAACATCGAAGAAGTGCGCAAGCCCGAAATCGATGCCAAGCTGATCGCCGACAGCATCACGCAGCAGCTCGAGAAGCGGATCATGTTCCGCCGCGCCATGAAGCGTGCCATGCAGAACGCCATGCGTCTGGGTGCCCAGGGCATCAAGATCATGTCGTCGGGCCGCTTGAACGGCATCGAAATCGCACGTTGCGAGTGGTACCGCGAAGGTCGCGTGCCGCTTCACACCCTGCGCGCCGACATCGACTACGGCACCTCGGAAGCCAAGACCACGTACGGCGTCATCGGCGTCAAGGTCTGGGTCTACAAGGGCGACACGCTGGGTCGTAACGACCTGCCGGCCGTCGAAACGCCGCGTCCTGACGACGAGCGTCGCCCCCGCGGTCCGCGTCGCGATGGCCGCCCGGGTGGCGACCGTCCGGGTTCGGACCGTCGTGGCCCGAGCTCTGGCCCGCGTGCCGGTGCCCGTGGTCCGATCGGTGGCAACACCGCCCCGGCCGACGGCAGCGACAAGCCCGCAGAAGCCACCGGTGGTGCTCCGGCAGCACCGGGTGCAGACTCGAAACCCGCCGTTAAGCGCGTCCGCAAAGCCGCGCCAGCTGCAGCAGCTGACGGTGCCAAGACCGAGTAATCGGTCGCCCCTGGGCGCGCAAGCGCTTGGGGTCATCACGGAGTAAGAAAACATGCTGCAACCTGCACGTAGAAAGTTCCGCAAGGAACAAAAGGGCCGCAACACCGGTGTTGCGACCACGGGCAATTCGGTCGCCTTCGGCGACTTCGGCCTGAAATGCACCGACCGCGGCCGTCTGACCGCGCGCCAACTCGAAGCCGCACGTCGCGCGATCTCGCGTCACGTGAAGCGCGGTGGCCGCATCTGGATCCGCGTGTTTCCCGACAAGCCGATTTCGACCAAGCCCGCAGAAGTGCGGATGGGTAACGGCAAGGGCAACCCCGAGTACTACGTGGCCGAGATTCAGCCCGGCAAGATCGTGTTCGAGATCGTCGGCGTGCCCGAAGAACTCGCCCGCGAAGCGTTCCGCCTGGCTGCCGCCAAGCTGCCGCTGCGTACCACCTTCGTCGCGCGCCAGCTCGGCACCTGATCGAGGAGAGAACACTCATGGCAACACGTAAGAAGAAGGACGCCGCGGCCAAGCCGGTCAAGGTGTCGAAGGCTGCAACGCTGCGCGAAAAAGACGTCGCCGGCCTGACAACCGAAATCAAGGATCTGCAGAAGGCCCATTTCGGTCTGCGCATGCAGAAGGCCACGCAACAGCTGTCGAACACCTCGACGCTGCGCGTGACACGTCGCGACATCGCTCGCGCCAAAACCATCCTTGCGCAGAAGTCGCAAGAGACCGCCGCCAAGTAAGGAGCAGACATGACGGAAGCTAAAAAATCCCTCAAGCGCACCTTGATCGGCAAGGTCGTAAGCGACAAGCGTGAGAAGACCGTGACCGTGCTGGTCGAGCGTCGTGTGAAGCACGAGCTCTACGGCAAGATCGTGGCCAAGACGAGCAAGTACCACGCCCATGACGAAAAGGGCGAGTACCACCTCGGCGACACCATCGAGATCACCGAAAGCCGGCCGATCTCGAAGACCAAGAACTGGGTCGTGACCCGTTTGGTCGAGAAGGCCGCCCTGGTCTGACCCCCGGCACACAGCCACCCCGGAAACGGCCCACAATGTGGGCCGTTTTCTTTTTTGTCTGGAGCATTCTCATCATGATCAAAGTCGGCGATTCCCTCCCCTCGGTCACCCTCATGGAGTATTCGGAAGTCGAAGGCGAGGGCTGCAGCATCGGGCCCAATGCGGTGGACGTGACGAAGGCGGCGGCCGGCAAGACGATTGCGGTGTTCGCGCTGCCCGGCGCCTTCACGCCGACCTGCTCGGCCAAGCATGTGCCGGGCTACGTGCAGCACTTCGACGACTTCAAGGCCGCGGGCGTCGACGAGATCTGGTGCCTGAGCGTCAACGACGCCTTCGTGATGGGGGCCTGGGCGCGCGACCAGAAGACCGGCACCAAGGTTCGGATGCTGGCCGACGGCAGTGCCGACTTCGCCAAGGCGACCGGCCTGACGCTCGACCTCACCGGCCGCGGCATGGGCCTGCGCAGCAACCGCTATTCGATGCTGGTGAAGGACGGCAAGGTGGCGTCGCTCAACGTCGAGGCACCCGGCAAGTTCGAGGTGAGCAACGCCGAGACGCTGCTGGCGCAAGCCAGGGGTTGAGCCCGCGCTCGCGCTACAGCTCGACCTTGAGGTAGTGCGAGCCCGCGATCGGGTTGTGGTAGTAGGGCGGTACCTCGGTGAAGCCCAGGTCTTCGTACAGCGCCCGCGCAGACTCCATGTCATCCAGCGTGTCGAGCAGCACGCAGGCGTAGCCGGCAGCGCGCGCCGCATCCAGGATGGATTCCACCAAGCGCCGGCCGAGCCCCAGCCCGCGGAAGCCGGGGCGCACGTAGAGCCGCTTCATCTCCGCCGCGTTCGGGTAGTCGGCAGTGTCGAGCGGCCGCAAGGCGCAGCACCCCGCGACATGCGCCGCCCGGCCGTCTGTCAGCGTCAGCGCCGGCGTGCCGGGCGCCTCGTGCGCACCGGCATCGACCAGCGCCAGCAAGAGTGCGCCCCGGGGCTCGGCGTAGTCACCGGGCAGTTGCAGCAGCTCCTCGTCGAAATGCTGGAAGCACAGGTCGATGCCGAGCCCTGAGGCGTATTCCTGGAAGATCGATCGCGCGGCAGCGAGCTCCGCCGGGGCGTGCGGCATGATGAGCACGATGTCCGGCGCGCCGGCCAGCGGCAGAGGGCGGGAGGGCGAGAAGCTCATGGGCGAATCGAGCTGATCCAGCCGACCACGGCGACGCAGCCGGCGAACAGGGCCAGCGCCAGCCAGCGCGATCCGGCGACGTCGCGACTGGGCGCTATCGCTGTGTCCGGCGGAAACACCTTGTCGCCCGTGATCATCGGCGCCACGAGCCGCTGACGACGCACCGCGGCGTAGTAGAGCACCGCGGCCAGGTGCAGCACGATGAGCCCGATCACCACCCACTTGCCCCATACCGCATGCCAGTAAGTCGCGAGCCCGCTCAACGCCCCCGAGACGGTGTGCGCCAGCGGCCCGGCGTAGGTGATCGCGTCATCCGAGACCAGGCCGGTCGCGACCTGGAGCATCAGGATCGCCAGCATCGCGAAGACTGACAGCGCCCCGAGCGGGTTGTGCCCGATGAGGTGGTCCGGATGCGCCTGACCCCGCAGGTACGCGGCCACCGAACGCGGCCTGTGGACGAAGGCCGAGAAGCGCGACCAGCGCCCACCGACCACACCCCACACGAGCCGGAACAGCAGCAACGCCATGACCGCATAGCCGAGGCGGAAGTGCCAGTCCATGACGCCGGTCCAGCCGGTGACCAGCACCCCGATCACCGCGGCAGCCAGCAGCCCATGGAACAGGCGCGTGGGCAGGTCCCAGATGCGGACGCGCACCCCGCCGGCAGGCGGCGTGGAGCGCGCAGGGGAAGCAGCGGGGGGCGTCATCGGGCGGGAAGGGCAGTGGAAGGCGCAGATTAGCAAATCCGTGCCTCGCGATGGGAAATCCTTGTGCTGACGCCGGCGCGGACGCGCGCCCCTACACTGCCGTCGGCGCTGCGCCGCGGTGCCGTCCCCACGATCCAAAAAAGGAAAGCCATGATTCGTCTTGCCGCCCTGGCATGTGCCGCGATGCTCGCTGTCGCCGCGCTGCCCGCCCTGGCCCAGCCGCAGAAGTTCGACAAGCCCGAGGACGCGATCAAGTTCCGTCAGGCCACGCTGAAGGAACTGCAGCAGAATTTCAAGCGGGTCGCCGACATGGCGTCGGGCCGCGACGACTTCAACGCCAAGGTGGCCGACGAGAGCGCGGCCCGTGTGGCCGAGCTCATCAAGCAGCCGTGGGTGGCGTTCGGCCCCGGCACCGAGGGCGGCAAGGCCCGTCCGGAGGTCTGGACCGAGCAGGCGAAGTTCCAGGACCTGGCCGGCAAGGCGCAGGGCGAAATGGTCAAGCTGGCCGCCGCCGCCAAGACCGGCAACCTGGACGCCATCAAGGCCGCCATCGGCCCGGCCGGCGCGTCCTGCAAAGCCTGCCACGACAGCTTCCGCGCGCGCTGACGCCCTGAGCCGCGGGCCGACGTAAAAAAGGCACCTCACGGTGCCTTCGCTTCGGCGCCCGCGTGGCTCAGGCCTCGGCCAGCAGCTTCTCGATCAGCTTGTGCAGCTCGGCGAAGTCAGGCTCGCCGACGTAGCGCTTCACGATCTCGCCGCGCTTGTTGACGATGTAGGTCGTCGGTGTGAGCGTCACGTCGCCCCAGGCCTTGGCGACGTCACCGGTGTTGTCGATCGCCACCTGGAAAGGCAATTTCCGCGTTTCCGCGAAGTTCACCACGTAGCTCGGTGGGTCGTAGCGCATGGCGACGGCCAAGGTGTCGTAGCCTTGTGCCTTGTACTTGTCGTAGGTGGCGATCACCTTGGGCATCTCGGCGACGCAGGTCACGCAACTGGTGGCCCAGAAATTCACCAGCGTCACCTTGCCCTTGAGGTCGTCGGTCGTCTTCTTGCTGCCGTCGAGCAACACGAAGGTCGATGCCGGCGCGGCCGAGACGCCGGTGTTCAGGTACACACCCGCGCCGACGGCCAAAGCGATCGCGAGCGCGGCGACAGGGATGATTTTTTTCATGGGAGATGGATCGATGAAGCGTCGCAATTTTAGTTCCGCCTGCCTCGCCGTGCCGGCTTCTCTGGTATTGCTCGCCACGCAGCGCGCTCACGCGCTGTCACTCGGCGACCTCAGTGCCGCCGATGCCTCGGGTGGCGTCAAGGCCGCGCTCGAAAAGGGCGCGACTGTGGCCGTGAGCCTGCTGGGCCGGCCCGACGGCTTTCTCGGCAACCCCAAGGTGCGCATCCCCTTGCCCGGTTACCTGGAAGACGGCTCGAAGGTGCTGCGCATGATGGGCCAGGGCAACCGCATCGACGAACTGGTGACGGCCATGAACCGCGCTGCCGAGCAAGCGGTGCCCGCCGCCAAGGACCTGCTGATCAACGCCGTGCGCACCATGAGCGTGACCGATGCGAAGGGCATTCTGACTGGCGGCGAGAACTCGGTGACGCAGTTCTTCGCGGGCAAGACGCGCGCGCCGCTGACCGAGCGCTTCCTTCCGGTGGTGACCGCCGCCACCGTGAAGGTCAAGCTCGCCGAGAAGTACAACAAGTTCGCCGGCAAGGCCGCGGGCTTCGGCCTGGTGAAGAAGGAAGACGCGAACCTCCAGGGCTATGTCACCGGCAAGTCGCTCGACGGCCTGTACCTCATGATCGGCGAGGAAGAACGCAAGATCCGCCAGGACCCGGTCGGCAGCGGCAGCGCGATTCTGCAGAAGGTGTTCGGCGCCATCCGTTGAGAACGAGGGCGACGGCCAGGGCCGGCTGTCGGCTCGATAATCGCCACCCCATGCGTCTTCCTTCCCGTGCCGGTCTGCTGGCCTTTCTCATCGCGGCCGTTTCGGCGGCCTGCAGCCCGACCTTCAACTGGCGCGAGGTGCCGGTGGGCGATGGCGGCCTGGTCGCGATGCTGCCCTGCAAGCCCGATCGCGCCACCCGGGCCCTGCCGCTCGGCAATACCTCGGTCACGGTCGAGGTGGTCGGCTGCGAGGCGGGCGGCGCGACCTTCGCGGTGGCGCACGCGCGTGCCGCCAATGCAGCCCAGGCCGAGGCCTGGCTGAACGCCTGGCGCGCGGCCACGCGTGCGCAACTGGCGGATGCGCGACCCACCGAAACCCCCGCCACGCTGCCGCGCGCCGCATTGCAACCGGCACCGATTCGCCTCGAGGGCAGCGGCCAGTCCCCGGCGCATCTGCTGTGGTTCGCGCAAACGCGTGCTGGCGGCGTGTCGCTCTATCAGGCCACGGTGCTCGGCCGGCCGTCGGCCGCGGATGCGTTCGCCACCTTCGACGAAGGCCTGCGGCTGCCGTGAACCGCCTCACCGAACGTCCCGCTACAGGCTCGGGCGGCCCGCATAATCGACGCCCGACCCATCGCGCCGCATGAACAGCATCTTCATCATTGCCCACGCTCCGCTCGCCCAGGCGCTGCGTCAGTGCGCGCTGCATGTGTTTCCCGACTGCGAGCGGCACATCGCCGCGCTCGACGTGCTACCCAACGTGTCGCCCGAAGAGACGCTGGCGGCCGCGCGCATCACCCTCGAGATGGCGTTGCGCGCACCGCGCTCGCAGGTCCTCGTGCTGGCCGACGTGTTCGGCGCCACGCCCTGCAACGTGGCGCAGAAGCTGGTCGACGGGGCGCGCTCGCGGCTGGTGGCCGGGGTCAACCTGCCCATGCTGCTGCGCGCGGTGAGCTACCGCAACGAGCCGCTCGAGGCGCTGGTGCAGCGGGCCATGGCCGGCGGCACCGCCGGCGTCATGCAAGTCGCGGTTTCCGCTCCTCAGAACCAGGCGAGAAGAAAGCACAGTGATCAAGACATCCGTGACCATCAGCAATAAGCTGGGCCTGCACGCACGCGCGTCGGCCAAGCTCACCAAGCTTGCCGGCAGCTTCCCCTGCGAAGTCTGGCTGGCCCGCGGCGAGCGCCGCGTCAACGCCAAGAGCATCATGGGCGTGATGATGCTGGCCGCCGGCCTCGGCGCGACCGTCGAGCTCGAGACGAACGGCGACCAGGAGCAACAGGCGATGGACGCGCTCGTTGCCCTGATGAACGACAAGTTCGGCGAAGGCGAGTGATGTCGCCCCCACGCTCCGCACTGCGTGTCGTCGCTGCCCCCCGAGGGGGCGCGGCCGGCTTGGGGCGGCCCGGCGCCGGCCGGTTGTCGGTCGCGCGCGTCGTTCCATGACTTTCGCTGTCCACGGCCTCCCGGTGGCCCGCGGCATCGCCATCGGGCGCGCGGTGCTGGTGGTGTCGAGTCGCATTGACGTCGCGCATTACTTCATCAAGCCGGAACAGGTCGAGACCGAGATCCAGCGCGTGCGCAGTGCGCGCAACGCGGTGGCGGACGAGCTGACCAAGCTGCAGGCCAGCGTCGCGCTGATGGGCCCGAGCGAGGCGCCGCACGAACTGGCCGCGCTGCTCGAGGTGCACCAGATGCTGCTGCAGGACGAGGCCCTCAGCGACGGCGTCAAGCACTGGATCACCGACCGGCTCTACAACGCCGAATGGGCGCTCACCACGCAGCTCGAGGTGATCGCGCGCCAGTTCGACGAGATGGAGGACGAGTACTTGCGCGAGCGCAAGGCCGACCTGGAGCAGGTCGTCGAGCGCATGCTGCATCGCATGAAGGGCACCGCGGCCGTGCTGGCGCCGACACCGCCGAAGCGCAAGCGCGCCGCGGCCGACGACGAGCACCACGACCCGACCAGCGGCGAAGGCGTGGATGCGCCGCTGGTGCTGATCGCGCACGACCTGTCGCCGGCCGACATGCTGCAGTTCAAGAAGAGCGTGTTCGCCGGCTTCGTGACCGATGTCGGCGGCCGCACCTCGCACACCGCCATCGTGGCGCGCAGCATGGACATCCCGGCCGTGGTCGGCGCGCGCACCGCGAGCCAGCTGGTGCGGCAGGACGACTGGGTCATCATCGACGGCGATGCCGGCGTGGTGATCGTCGACCCGTCGCCGATCATCCTGGCCGAATACGGCTTCAAGCAGCGTCAGGGCGAGCTCGAGCGCGGTCGCCTCGTTCGCCTGCGCCACAAGCCAGCGGTGACGCTCGACGGCGAACGCGTCGACCTGCTCGCGAATATCGAGATGCCCGAAGACACGCTGGGCGCCGTCAAGGCCGGCGCTGTGGGCGTCGGTCTGTTTCGCAGCGAATTCCTCTTCATGGGCCGTGAGGCGCAGCAGCTCACGCGGCTGCCCAACGAGGAAGAGCAGTACCAGGCCTACCGACGCGCGGTCGAAGGCATGCAGGGCATGCCCGTGACGATCCGCACCATCGACGTCGGTGCCGACAAGCCGCTGGACGGCAAAGCTGGGCGGCAGGAGCACCTGAACCCCGCGCTCGGGCTGCGCGCCATCCGCTGGAGCCTGGCCGACCCCGCCATGTTCCTGACCCAGCTGCGGGCCATCTTGCGGGCTGCGGCGCATGGCGAGATCCACCTGCTCATCCCGATGCTGGCGCACGCCAGCGAGATCCGCCAGACGCTGGCCTTGATCGACGAGGCGCGTGCGCAGCTCGACCGGCGTGGCGCGGTGCACGGCGCCGTCAAGCTCGGCGCGATGATCGAGATCCCGGCCGCCGCGCTCACGGTGCGGATCTTCCTCAAGTACTTCGATTTCCTGTCGATCGGCACCAACGACCTGATCCAGTACACGCTGGCCATCGACCGCGCCGATGAGGCCGTGGCGCACCTGTACGACCCGGCGCACCCTGCCGTGCTGCGCCTGGTGGCCGACACCATCGCCGAATGCCGCCGCCAGGGCAAGGGCGTGAGCGTGTGCGGCGAGATGGCGGGCGATATCGCCTTCACGCGCCTGCTGCTCGGCCTGGGGCTGCGCAGCTTCTCGATGCACCCGTCGCAGATCCTCGCCGTCAAGCAGGAGGTGCTGCGTGCCGACACCGGCAAGCTCGCGTCCTGGGCGCAGAGCGTGCTTGAGGCCGACGATCCGGCCGCGTTGCTCAGCGCGCCCCGCTGAACGGCGACCGAAGTTTCGCGGCGCGGGAGCGTCGTCATCAAACGAAACATAACGATACGGCGGCGAAAGGACGCCGCCCGGCGCGCGTCGCACCATCGAGGCTCCTTCACTT
Organism: Variovorax restrictus; assembly: GCF_051216715.1. NCBI lineage: Bacteria > Pseudomonadati > Pseudomonadota > Betaproteobacteria > Burkholderiales > Comamonadaceae > Variovorax > Variovorax restrictus. Next base: position 265,387 of record NZ_JBPJZH010000004.1, on the reverse strand, counting down.
CCTTGAGACCAGGAGCCCGACATGACCTTTCGCCTTCACTCGTCCAGCGCGGAGACCGCATCATGAAGACGTGGATTCGACGCAGCCTCCTCGGCCTTTTCGGCGGCGCCCTGGTGGTCGGCAGCATCGCCGGCTGTGCCGCGCAGCGCCACGGCTGGGGGCACGGCGATCCGGCCGAACTCCGCGCCCGCATCGTCGAGCGGGTCGGCAGCAAGCTCGAGCTCGACGCCTCGCAGAAGCAGAAGCTCGACGTGCTGGCCGACAAGCTCCAGGCGCAGCGCGCGGCCCTGCATGGCAGCGCCGACCCGCGTACCCAGTTCAAGGCATTGTTCGCGGGGAGCGCGTTCGACCAGGCCGGCGCCACGCGCCTGGTGGAAGAGAAGACGGCGGCCCTGCGCAACGGCAGCCCCGAGGTCATCGCCGCCGCTGCCGACTTCTTCGACCACCTGCGGCCCGCGCAACAGCAGCAGGTGCGCGACTTCATGGAGCGCGGTCGCCGCTGGGGTCGGCATGGTTGAGGCGGCTGCATGCGCCGCGTCGCGCCGATGCCCGCGAGCCTGATCGCCGGCCTGCTGTGGTCCGGTGCGGCTAGGCACAATCCGCGCATGTCACGCATCCTGCTGATCGACGACGACGAGCACCTGGCCGCGCCGCTGGCCACCTACTTCGCGCGCTTCGACTGCGTGCTCGACAGCGCGACGCGGCCGAGCGACGGCCTGGCCAGGCTGCGGGCCGCGCACTACGACGCCGCCATCCTCGACGTGATGCTGCCCGAGATGGACGGCTTCGCGCTGTGCCGCGTGATCCGCGCGGAGAGCGACATTCCCATCGTGATGCTCACGGCCCGCGGCGACGTGATGGACCGCGTGGTCGGGCTCGAGCTCGGTGCCGACGACTACCTGCCCAAGCCCTTCGAGCCGCGCGAGCTGGTGGCGCGCGTGCAGACCATCCTGCGGCGGCAGCGCAAACCCGCCGTACCGACGGCGACGCCGCAGCGCCTGGTGTTCGACGGACTCGTGGTCGACCTCGACCGGCGCGAGGTGCTGCGCCAGGGCGAGCGCGTGGAACTCACGGGCACCGAATTCGAACTGCTGGCGTTGCTCGCGCGGCAGCCGGGCAAGGTGTGGAACCGCGACGACATCCTCAACCAGCTGCGCGGCCAGGAGGCCGAGCTGTACACGCGTGCCGTCGACATCGTGATCAGCCGGCTGCGCAAGAAGCTCGAGCCGCTGGATTGCATCAAGACGCTGCGCAACGCGGGCTACGCGCTGGCTGTCGCCCGATGAGGCGCCGCGCGAACGCCGAGCAACGCTGGCGGCAGCGCTGGAAGCATTCGCTGCGGCTACGGCTCATCACGGTGTTCGTGCTACTGGCGTTCGCGATGGGCGTCGTGTTCCTGGCCGGCATGCAGCGTGCCTTCTCGACCGGCTGGCGCGATGCGGCCAAGCCGTTGCTGACCGACTACACCGACCGCCTGGTGGCCGAAATCGGCAGCCCGCCCGACATCGCGCGTGCGCAGGCGCTGGTGGCGCGGTTGCCGATCACGATCCGCATCGACGGGCCGACGGTGCAGTGGGATTCGCACCCGGACAAGGCGCGGCGCGGAGGGTGGTCCGACCGCCACGACCGGCAGGCAATGGGCGACGGCGAGGGTGAAGCGCGCGACACCTGGTTCCGCCGCGGCACTGCGGACGGCCACGTCGTCACCTTCGGCCTGGGCGCCTCACCGTGGCAGGACAAGCCGCACGGCATCGGCTGGCTGACGCTGGCGTTGCTGCTCGCGCTGATCCTGGCCGCCTACGCCTATGTGCGCAAGCTGCTGCGCCCGCTCGACGATATCCGCGTGGGCGCCGATCGCTTCGGCCGCGGCGAGTTCGATCAGCCCATCCCGTTGCGGCGGCGCGATGAGCTGGGCGACCTGGCGCAGCGCATCAACACGATGGCGCATGACATCCGCGGCATGTTCGACGCCAAGCGTGCGCTGCTGCTGGCGCTGAGCCACGAGCTGCGCTCGCCACTCACCCGCGCACGGCTCAATGCCGAGCTGTTGCCCGCCACCGACGAGGGCGCGGTCGAGCGTGCCGCGCTGCTGCGTGACCTCAATGAGATGCGCGACCTGATCACCGACCTGCTCGAGAGCGAACGTCTGGCCGGCCCGCACACCGCGCTGCACCGCGAGCCGGTCGATCTGGCCGCGCTGGTACGCGACACCGCGGGCGAGATGCCGGGTGCCGTCCCCGTGCGGCTCGATGTGGCCGACAACTTGCCGACGCTGGCGCTCGACCGCACGCGCATGCGGCTGCTGGTGCGTAACCTGCTGGACAACGCGCAGCGCCACGGGGCCGAGGCGACGGAGCCGCCGGTGCTGAGTTTGCGGCCGGCCGCCGAGGGGGGCGTGGTGCTCGAGGTGCGCGACTTCGGCCCGGGTGTCGACGACGCGCAACTGGCGCACCTCACCGAGCCCTTCTTCCGCGCTGACAGCGCGCGGCAACGCGCCACCGGGGGCGTCGGGCTGGGCATGTACCTGTGCCGGCTGGTGGCGGAGGCGCATGGCGGCACGCTGCAGGTGCGTCAGGCGCGGCCGGGGCTCGCCGTCGAGTTGTCCCTGCCGCTCGACGGTGCCTCAGCGGGCGCGCGTGCCGATCATGGCGGCCGAGATGATCATCAGCGCGGCCAGCGCGATCGTCCATGACAGTGGCCGACCGGTCAGCACGAGCAGCAGGCCGGTCGACGCCAACGGCGTGAGGTAGCTCAGGATGCCGATCTGCCGCGCGTCGCCGCGCTTGAGGGCCATGTCCCACAGATAGAACGCTGCGCCGAGCGGGCCGAGGCCGCACAGCGCGATCAGCAGCCAGTCACGGCCACTCAGGGCGACCGAGGGCTCCAGCAACGCATGGCAAGCCAGGGCCAGCATGCCCGAGACCAACCCGAACAGGCCGATGGCCGCGGTGGAGAAGGCCGGAACCCGCTGCGTCCACAGCGAGTAGCTGGCCCAGATGAAGGCCGACCCCAGCGCCGGCACGAAGCCCCAGGTCGCGGAGGAGGTCGCGCCCACCGTGACGCCGCCACTGCGCGCCCCCAGGATGGCGATCGCCGCCCCTGCGAAACCAAGCAGCGCGGCGACGACGTGCAGCGGCCGCAGCGTCACGCCCTTCAGCAGCACCGGCGCCAGCACCACCATGAAGAGCGGCCACAGGTAGTTCACCAGGTTGGCTTCGACCGGCGGCGCGTTGCGCAGCGCGATGAATAGCAGGAAGTGAAAGCCGAAGAGCCCGTAGATGCCCAGCGCCAGTGTGCGAGGCGGCACCGCCCAGGCGCTGCGGTTGCGCAGCAGGGCCGGCAGACCCAGCACGCTGCCGATCGTCAGGGCGAGGCCGGTGAGCAGGAAGGGGGGAACATGGGCGAGCGCGGTGCCCAGCGAGGCGAGAGTAGCCCAGAACGCGATCGCGCCAAGGGCCAACAAGGTGGCGGAAGACATGGGCGGCGAGCATAAGCGGACGACCGTCCGCAAGCCGCCCGATGCTCAGACGCCGGCGGCGTGCGCCTGCTCGTCGGCGTGGTAGCTCGAGCGCACCATCGCACCCACGGCGGCGTGGCTGAAGCCCATCTTGTAGGCCTCTTCCTCGAACATCTTGAAGGTGTCGGGGTGCACGTAGCGGCGCACCGGCAGGTGCGAATTCGATGGCGACAGGTACTGGCCGATGGTCAGCATGTCGATGTCGTGCGCGCGCATGTCGCGCATCACCTGCAGGATCTCTTCGTCGGTCTCGCCGAGGCCGACCATGATGCCGCTCTTGGTCGGCACGCTCGGGTGCAGCGCCTTGAATTTCTTCAGCAGGTTCAGGCTGAACTGGTAGTCGCTGCCGGGGCGCGCTTCCTTGTAGAGGCGCGGCGCGGTTTCCAGGTTGTGGTTCATCACGTCCGGCGGCGCGGCCTTGAGGATCTCGAGCGCGCGGTCGTCGCGGCCGCGGAAGTCGGGCACCAGGATCTCGATCTGCGTCGTGGGCGACAGCTCTCGGATGTTGCGGATGCACTCGACGAAGTGGCCGCTGCCGCCGTCACGCAGGTCATCGCGGTCGACGCTGGTGATCACCACGTACTTCAGGCGCAGCTTGGCGATGGTGCGCGCCAGGTTCAGCGGCTCGTCCTGGTCCAGCGGGTCGGGCCGGCCGTGGCCGACATCGCAGAACGGGCAGCGGCGGGTGCACTTGTCGCCCATGATCATGAACGTGGCCGTGCCCTTGCCGAAGCATTCGCCGATGTTCGGGCACGAGGCTTCCTCGCACACCGTGTGCAGGTTGTTCTCGCGCAGTATCTGCTTGATCTCGTAGAAGCGGGTGGTGGGCGAGCCGGCCTTGACGCGGATCCACTCGGGCTTCTTGAGCACTTCGCCCTGCACCACTTTCACCGGGATGCGCGACAGCTTGGCGCCGGCCTTCTGCTTGGCCAGCGGGTTGTAGTTTTCGGCGCTCTGCGCCTCGCGGACGACTTCGGTGGTGCTCATAGGGGCTCTCAAGGCGCCAGGTAGGTGACGAGCTTCTGGCTCAGCACGTGCGCGGCTTCTTCCCAGGGGATGTGGACCCCGATTGTAGAAAGGTCGACCGTTCGCAGCCCTGCGTAGCCGCAAGGGTTGATGCGGGAGAAGGGTTCCAGGTCCATCGCGACATTGAAGGACACGCCGTGGTACGTGCCGTGGCGCGCCACCTTGATGCCCAGCGCGGCGATCTTGCCGAGGCCGCGAAACGGGTCCGCCGGGGAGAAGGGGCCGGGATTTGCCGCCGGGCCGCCCCAAGGCGAATCAGCCCCCTCGGGGGGCAGCGACCCGCGCAGCGGCGGAGCGTGGGGGCGTGTCAGCGCCGCATGAGAAAACGGATCGTCCAGACGCACGTAGATGCCGGGCGAGCCGGCCACGCGGTGCCCGGTGACGCCGAAGTGCGCCAGCGTGCGCAGCACCGATTCTTCGATGCGGTAGACGTACTCCTTCACGAAGTAGCCGGTGCGTCGCAGGTCGAGCAAGGGGTAGGCTACGACCTGCCCGGGGCCGTGGTACGTCACCTGCCCGCCGCGGTCGGTCTGCACGACCGGGATCGCGCCGGGGTTCAGCAGGTGGTCCGCCTTGCCGGCCAGGCCCTGCGTGAAGACGGGCGGGTGCTCGCACAGCCACAGCGCATCGGGCGTGTGTTCGCCCCGCTCGGCGGCGAAGCGGCGCATCGCGTCGTAGGTTTCCAGGTACTCGACATGGCCGAGCAGCGTCGGCACCAGCGTGGGCCGCACGGCCAGGGTCAAAGCACGACCTTCACCATGGGGTGCGACGACAGGGCGCGATAGAGATCGTCGAGCTGCTCTCGGCTGGTGGCCGTCACGGTGACGGTCACGCCCAGGTAGTTGCCTTCCTTGCTGGTGCGCAGCTCGATGGTGCTGGCGTCGAACTTCGGGTCGAACTTCTCCGCGATCTGCGTGACGGCATGCACGAAGCCGTCGACCTTCGCGCCCATCACTTTGATCGGGAACTGGGACGGATATTCGATGAGCGATTCCTTGCGGATGTCGGTCGGAATTTCAGGCGCGGCGGTGGGTGCTGGAGTCGTCATGGGCGTCGGTGAAGGTGTCAAGCGAAGGAAGTTCCCCGTTGATGTGCTTGGTCATGGCGGAATGCAAGGGGTTTTTACTTATAATCAATGGCTTTGTAAATTTTAGGCAGCCTTCGGCCACCGGCAGTGCACACAACCATGACAACAAGCACGCCAGAGTCCGAGATGGATGTCGAAGACGCCGAATTCAAGCCGCTCACCGCCGAACAGGCGCAGCAGCTGCGCGATGCCAATCCCGAACCTTCGCCCTGGTGGGTGATCGTGGCCCAAGTGGTCGCAGGATTGATCGTGGCAGGCATCGCTTGGATGTGGACAGGTCGGCCGGTGGCCGGCGCGTCGGCACTTTACGGAGCAATGGCAGTGGCGGTCCCGGCGGCGTTGTTCGTCCGGGGTGCAATGAGGGGCACGCAGGCGGGTAACCCGTCGGCCGCCATGCTGAGGTTTTTTGTCTGGGAGCTGATCAAGCTGGCGTTGACCGTGGCCTTTCTGGCGGCGGCACCCTGGGTGATCGGTGACCTGAGTTGGCTGGCGATGCTGGCTGGCATCGTGGCAGCGATGAAGATGTACTGGGTCGCCCTTGTGGTGCGGCCCAGATTGTTGAACCGGATTTGATTCTTTAAAGAGACGCTGAAAGATGGCCGCAGAAGGACACGCACCGACCGCGAGTGAATACATCGTTCACCATTTGCAGCATTGGCAGGTGAACTGGGCCCTCGAACCGGTGACCCAAAAAGCCATCGTCGACTTCAACGTCATCAACCTCGACTCGGTGCTGTGGGCGCTGCTGGTCGGCGTGATCGGCTGCTTCGTGCTGTGGCTCGCCGCGCGCAAGGCCACCTCGGGCGTTCCGGGCCGCTTCCAGGCCGCGGTCGAGATGCTCGTCGAGATGGTCGACAGCCAGGCCAAGGCCAATGTGCATAACGCGCAGAGCCGCAAGTTCATCGCGCCGCTGGCGCTGACCGTGTTCGTCTGGATCTTCCTGCTGAACGCGATGGACATGCTGCCGGTCGACCTGTTCCCGGCGCTCTGGGCGCAAGCGTTCGAGGCGGCTGGCCACGACCCGCACCACGCCTACATGCGCGTCGTGCCGACGGCCGACCTCTCGACCACGCTGGGTCTGTCGACGTCCGTGCTGCTGCTGTGCCTGTTCTATGGTATCAAGGTCAAGGGCCTGGGCGGCTGGGGCCATGAGCTCATCACCGCGCCCTTCGGTGCGCACCCGGTGCTGTGGCCCATCAACCTGCTGATGCAGGTCATCGAATACCTCGCCAAGACCGTCTCGCACGGCATGCGGCTGTTCGGCAACATGTATGCCGGCGAACTCGTCTTCATGCTGATCGCACTCATGGGTGGTGCGATGGCAGCTTCGTTCTCGGGAGTGCTGCTGCCAGTCGGGCACATCATTGCCGGAACCGTCTGGGCGATCTTCCACATCCTGGTGATCACGCTGCAGGCATTCATTTTCATGATGCTCACACTCATTTATCTGGGTCAGGCGCATGAGGGCCACTAGGCCTGGTTACCGTTCCCGTTTTCGTTTTTTCTTTTCGCTTTCATCTGTAATCTAAGGAGTCATCATGGCAAACATTCTCGGTCTCGTCGCTCTGGCATGTGGTTTGATCGTCGGTCTCGGCGCGATCGGTGCGTCCATCGGCATCGCACTGATGGGCGGCAAGTTCCTCGAATCGTCGGCACGCCAACCCGAGCTCATGAACGACCTCCAAACCAAGATGTTCATCTTGGCCGGTCTGATCGACGCTGCCTTCCTGATCGGTGTGGCAATCGCCCTGCTGTTCGCCTTCGCCAACCCGTTCGCCGCGACCTTCCTGGCCAACCTGCCGAAGTAATCCCGTTCAACGCCACTCAAGAAAGGTGTTGCCGTGAGTATCAACGCGACCCTGTTCGTTCAGGCCATCGTCTTCCTGCTGCTGGTGCTGTTCACGATGAAGTTCGTGTGGCCGCCCATCGCAAAGGCGCTGGACGAACGCGCACAAAAGATCGCCGCGGGCCTGGCGGCCGCCGAGAAGGCCAAGGCGGAACTCGCTTCTGCCAATCAGCGCGTCGAGCAGGAACTGGTGAAGTCCCGCAACGAGACGACCAATCTTCTGGCCGACGCCGAGCGGCGCGCCCAGCAGATCGTCGAAGAGGCCAAGGGCCGTGCCACGCTGGAGGCCAACAAGATCGTGGCTGCCGCGCAGGCCGAGGCCGAACAGCAATCGGTGCGTGCCCGTGAGGCGCTGCGCGAGCAGGTTGCCGCGCTGGCCGTCAAGGGTGCCGAGCAGATTCTCCGCAAGGAAGTCAATGCCGGCGTCCACGCCGACCTGCTCGATCGCCTGAAGACCGAGCTCTGAGGACGACATGGCCGAACTCGCCACCATCGCCCGTCCTTACGCCGAAGCGCTGTTCAAGGCATCGGCAAGCGACCTCGACGGCACGGCCGGCTGGCTCGACCAGCTTGCCGCCGTCGCTGGCAACCCGCAGCTGCTGCAGTTCGCCTCCGACCCGAAGGTTGCGCCCGAACAGGTGTTCGATCTGGTGTCGGGGTTCGTGTCCAACGGCCTTCCGGTCGCCGGTCAGAACTTCCTGCGCACCGTGATCGACAACGGTCGTCTGGCCGCGCTGCCCGAAGCCGCCGTCCAGTTCAGGCTGCTGAAGAACGCCCAGCGCGGCGCGTCGGATGCCGTGGTCTACAGCGCCTTCCCGATCGACGAAGCCGGTCTCAAGACCGTGGCCGAGTCGCTGGAACGCCGCTTCGGCCGCAAGCTGAACACGCGGGTCGAACTCGACCCGTCGCTCATCGGCGGCATCCGTGCCGTGGTGGGCGATGAAGTCCTCGACACGTCCGTCAAGGCGCGTCTCGAGCAAATGAAAGCAGCGCTCACCGCTTGATGCGGCGAGGCGGTTGGCCCCATTTATTGAAAGAAGGAAAGAGTCATGCAACTCAATCCCGCAGAAATTTCCGAACTGATCAAGAGCCGCATCGAGGGCCTTGGCGTCAGCGCTGACATTCGCAACCAGGGCACCGTGGTCTCGGTGACCGACGGCATCGTGCGCGTGCACGGCCTGTCGGACGCGATGCAGGGCGAAATGCTGGAGTTCACGCCCACCGCCGACGGCACGCCGTCGTACGGCCTGGCCCTGAACCTCGAGCGCGACTCGGTCGGCGCCGTGATTCTGGGCGAGTACGAACACATCTCCGAAGGCGACACCGTGAAGTGCACGGGCCGCATCTTGGAAGTGCCCGTGGGCCCCGAGCTCATCGGCCGCGTGGTGAACGCACTGGGCCAGCCGATCGACGGCAAGGGCCCGATCAACGCCAAGATGACCGACGTGATCGAAAAGGTCGCGCCGGGCGTGATCGCACGGAAGTCCGTCGACCAGCCGCTGCAGACCGGCCTGAAGTCGATCGACTCCATGGTGCCGATCGGCCGCGGCCAGCGCGAGCTGATCATCGGCGACCGCCAGACCGGCAAGACGGCCGTGGCGATCGACGCGATCATCAACCAGAAGGGCCAGGGCGTGACCTGCGTCTACGTCGCGATCGGCCAGAAGGCTTCGTCGATCAAGAACGTGGTGCGCGCACTGGAACAAGCCGGTGCCATGGACTACACGATCGTGGTCGCCGCTTCCGCGTCGGAATCGGCCGCCATGCAGTATGTGTCGGCCTACTCGGGCTGCACGATGGGCGAGTACTTCCGCGACCGCGGCGAAGACGCCCTGATCGTGTATGACGACCTGTCCAAGCAAGCCGTGGCCTACCGCCAGGTCTCGCTGCTGCTGCGCCGCCCGCCAGGCCGCGAAGCCTACCCTGGCGACGTGTTCTATCTCCACAGCCGTCTGCTCGAACGCGCAGCGCGTGTGAACGCCGACTACGTCGAAGCCTTCACCAAGGGTGAAGTCAAGGGCAAGACCGGTTCGCTGACGGCGCTGCCGATCATCGAAACGCAGGCTGGCGACGTGTCGGCCTTCGTGCCGACCAACGTGATCTCGATCACCGACGGCCAGATCTTCCTGGAAACGTCGCTGTTCAACGCCGGCATCCGTCCCGCCATCAACGCCGGTATCTCGGTGTCGCGCGTGGGTTCGGCCGCCCAGACGAAGATCATCAAGAGCCTGTCGGGCGGTATCCGTACCGACTTGGCCCAGTACCGTGAGCTGGCTGCGTTCGCGCAGTTCGCCTCCGACCTGGACGAAGCCACCCGCAAACAGCTCGACCGCGGTGCCCGCGTGACCGAACTGCTCAAGCAGGCCCAGTACAGCCCGCTGCCCATCTCGCTGATGGGTGCCACGCTGTTCGCGGTGAACAAGGGTTTCATGGACGACCTGGACGTCAAGAAGGTTCTGCCCTTCGAACACGGCCTGCACCAGTTCCTGAAGACCAGCCACGCGGCGCTGCTCGACAAGATCGAGAAGGCCAAGGCGCTCGACAAGGACGCCGAGGCCGAACTCACCGCCGCGATCACGACGTTCAAAAAATCGTTCGCCTGATGGCGATCGACAGCAAGGCTTAAGGAGCATCTATGGCAGCCGGCAAGGAAATCCGCGGCAAGATCAAATCGGTGGAGAACACCAAGAAGATCACCAAGGCCATGGAAATGGTGGCCGCGTCGAAGATGCGCAAGGCGCAGGAGCGCATGCGCGCCGCGCGCCCGTACAGCGAGAAGATCCGCACCATCGCGGCGAACCTCGGCCAGGCCAACCCGGAGTACACGCACGCGTTCATGAAAACGAACGAGGCGAAGGCCGCGGGCTACATCCTGGTGACGACCGACAAGGGGCTGTGCGGCGGCATGAACACCAACGTGCTGCGCGCGCTGACCACCAAGCTGCGCGAGCAGCAGGCGGCCGGCGTGGCGGTCGAGGCGGTGGCCATCGGCAACAAGGGCCTGGGCTTCCTCAACCGCATCGGCGCCCGCGTGGTGTCGCATGTCACCCAGCTGGGCGACACGCCGCACCTCGACAAGCTGATCGGCCCGGTGAAGGTGCTGCTCGACGCGTATGCCGAGGGCAAGGTCAATGCGGTCTACCTCTGCTACACCAAGTTCATCAACACGATGCGCCAGGAGTCGGTGGTCGAGCAGCTGCTGCCGCTCGCGGCCGACACGCTGAAGGCCGAGAAGGGTCAGCATGCGTGGGACTACATCTACGAGCCCGACGCGGCCAGCGTGATCGACGAACTGCTGGTGCGCTATGCCGAGTCGCTGGTGTACCAGGCGGTGGCCGAGAACATGGCGTCGGAGCAGTCCGCGCGCATGGTGGCCATGAAGTCCGCCACCGACAACGCCGGCAACGTGATCGCCGAACTCAAGCTGGTCTACAACAAGACCCGCCAGGCCGGCATCACCAAAGAGCTGTCGGAAATCGTGTCGGGCGCTGCGGCGGCCGCCGGCGTCTGAGCCAGCCTCGACGTCAACCAGATTCAAAAATTAATTGGAGCAGATGATGGCTCAAGCCAATGCAGTGCAAGGCAAGATCGTTCAATGTATCGGTGCCGTGGTCGACGTGGAATTTCCGCGCAACCAGATGCCCAAGATCTATGACGCCCTGAAGTTCGAGGGCAGCGCCCTCACGCTCGAAGTGCAGCAGCAGCTGGGTGACGGCGTGGTGCGCACCATTGCCCTCGGTTCGTCCGACGGCCTGCGCCGCGGCCTGATGGTGACCAACACCGGCAAGCCGATCACCGTGCCCGTGGGCAAGGCCACGCTCGGCCGCATCATGGACGTGCTGGGCGCGCCCATCGACGAGCGCGGCCCGGTCGGCCAGGAAGTCACCGCATCCATCCACCGCAAGGCACCGGCCTACGACGAACTCTCGCCGTCGACCGACCTGCTGGAAACCGGCATCAAGGTGATCGACCTGGTGTGCCCGTTCGCCAAGGGCGGCAAGGTGGGCCTGTTCGGTGGTGCCGGCGTGGGCAAGACCGTGAACATGATGGAACTCATCAACAACATCGCCAAGGCCCACTCGGGTCTGTCGGTGTTCGCCGGTGTGGGCGAGCGGACCCGCGAAGGCAACGACTTCTATCACGAGATGGCCGACTCCGGCGTCGTGAACCTCGAGAAGCTCGAGGAGTCGAAGGTCGCCATGGTCTACGGCCAGATGAACGAGCCCCCGGGCAACCGTCTGCGCGTGGCACTGACCGGCCTGACCATCGCCGAGTCGTTCCGCGACGAAGGCCGTGACGTGCTGTTCTTCGTGGACAACATCTATCGCTACACGCTGGCCGGTACCGAAGTGTCCGCCCTGCTGGGCCGCATGCCTTCCGCCGTGGGCTACCAGCCGACGCTGGCCGAGGAAATGGGTCGCCTGCAGGAGCGGATCACGTCGACCAAGGTCGGCTCGATCACCTCGATTCAGGCCGTGTACGTCCCTGCGGACGACTTGACCGACCCGTCGCCTGCCACGACCTTCGCCCACCTGGACTCGACCGTGGTGCTGTCGCGTGACATCGCCTCGCTGGGTATCTATCCGGCCGTCGATCCGCTGGACTCGACCTCGCGCCAGCTCGACCCGAACGTGGTCGGTGAAGAGCACTACAACGTGGCCCGCGCCGTGCAAGGCACGCTGCAGCGCTACAAGGAACTGCGCGACATCATCGCGATTCTGGGCATGGACGAACTGGCGCCGGACGACAAGCTGGCCGTGGCCCGCGCCCGGAAGATCCAGCGCTTCCTGTCGCAGCCGTTCCACGTGGCCGAAGTGTTCACGGGTTCGCCCGGCAAGTACGTGCCGCTGTCGGAAACCATCCGTGGTTTCAAGATGATCGTGGCCGGCGAATGCGACCACCTGCCGGAACAGTCGTTCTACATGGTCGGGACCATCGACGAAGCCTTCGAGAAAGCCAAAAAGGTCGCGTAAAGCGGCGCATTCGACCGCCTGGCTTCGTTGCCGTGCGCGCCGTACTTCCTGTACGGCTCCGCGCGGCGCCTCACCAGACGGCCGACTGCTTGCTTTCCGAAGTTCTCTCTAGAACGGCAAAGGAACAAACATGGCAAACACCATTCACGTCGACGTGGTCAGCGCAGAAGAGTCGATCTTCTCGGGCGAAGCACGCTTCGTCGCGCTGCCCGGTGAAGCCGGCGAGCTCGGCATCTACCCGCGCCACACCCCGCTGATCACGCGCATCCGCCCGGGTGCCGTGCGCATCGAGACGGTCGACGGCGGCGAAGAGTTCGTCTTCGTGGCCGGTGGCATCCTCGAGGTGCAGCCCAACACCGTCACCGTGCTGTCCGACACCGCGATCCGCGGCAAGGACCTGGACGACGAGAAGGCCAACGCCGCCAAGGCCGCCGCCGAGGAAGCGCTGAAGAACGCCAAGAGCGACATCGACATCGCGATGGCGCAATCCGAACTCGCCGTGATGGCTGCGCAAATCGCCGCGCTGCGCAAGTACCGCCAGAAAAAGTAAGCCGGTTCACCGCTTGCGACAGAGCCGCCCTTGGGCGGCTTTTTCTTTGGCTGGTCGAAGGCGAAGAAGGGGCGAGCCAGTTTGGCCATTAAATGGTCGAAGTTCAGCCTTGTCTGGCTGAACTTGGCTGTCTAGTATCCGGCTTCCTCCTCGGCCACCCGATGTCGAGAGAGCGAACGACGGAGACGAACCCATGGAACGCTGGCGCGGCCTGACGGCCGACGAGATGCAGCTGCTCGAGACGACCTTCTGGTCGGCGGGCGGCTCGCGCCATGGCATGGCTGAGCAGCTCGGCTTCTCCAAGAGCAAGGCGAATGCGCTCATCGCTGGTCTGGTCGATCAGGGCCTGCTGGCCGAAGCGGGCCTGCAACGCTCCTCCGGCGGCCGTCGCGCCGAAAACCTGCAACTCCATCGGTCGCTCGGCGTGCTGGTGGGCATCGACATCGGCGCCACCAGTCTCGATCTCGCCGTGCTCGGCCCCGATCTCCAGCCCCTCGCCCAATGCTCGGAGGCCGCCGACGTGCTGCAAGGGCCCGGTGTCGTGCTGGCGCGGGTGCGCGTGCTCATGCGCGAGCTGCTGGCGCAGTGCGGGCTCGACGCATCGAAGGTGATGGGCATCGGCATCGGCGTTCCCGGGCCGGTGAACTTCCAGATCGGCCAGCTCGTCAACCCGCCGCTCATGCCGGCCTGGGACGGCTTTTCGATCCGCGAGGCGCTGCGCGAGGACTATGCGGCGCCGGTCTTCGTCGACAACGACGTGAACCTCATGGCGCTGGGCGAGCTCTGGCGCCTCAAACGCACGCTCTCCAACTTCCTGGTCATCAAGGTCGGCACCGGCATCGGCTGCGGCATCGTCTGCCACGGCGAGGTGTACCGCGGCGCCGCCGGCTCGGCCGGCGACGTGGGCCACATCTGCGTCGACCAGGAAGGCCCGCGATGCCACTGCGGCAACGTCGGGTGCGTCGAGGTGATGGCGGCCGGCCCGGCGATCGCTCGCATGGCCGTCCAGGCGGCAGAGCAAGGCGAGAGCGCGGTGCTCGCGGAGCGCCTGCGCACGCAGGGCCGGCTCGACGCGCTCGACGTGGCCCATGCGGGACGGGCCGGCGACGCCGCGGCCAACGCCATCATCCAACGCGCCGGCAACCTGCTCGGACAGATGCTGGCGTCGGTGGTCAATTTCTTCAATCCGTCGCATGTGTTCATCGGGGGCGGCATTACGCACATCGGCCCGCTGTTCCTCGCTGCCGTGCGCCAGAGCGTCTACCAGCGCTCGCTGGCGCTGTCGACGCGGCATCTGGAGATCCAGTACACGCCGTTGGGCGCGCAGGCCGGCCTCATCGGCGCGGGCGTGCTGGCGATGCAGGAAACGCTGAAGGTGAAAGGGGTCGCGCCATGAACGGGCTGGCCGTCGACTTCGACGCCATCGAGAAGGCCTTCGGGCCGGTGCAGGTGCTGCACGGCGTGAGCTTCTCGCTCGCGCCCGGCCGGGTCTACGGCCTGCTGGGCGAGAACGGCGCGGGCAAGTCCACGCTGATGAAGATTCTCGCGGGCTACGAGCGGGCGAGCGGCGGCACGCTGCGCATCGACGGCGCACCGCAGCAGTTCGCCTCTTCGCGCGATGCGGAGACGCTGGGCATCGTGCTGATCCACCAGGAGTTCAACCTCGCCGAAGACCTGAGCGTGGCGCAGAACATCTTTCTGGGCCACGAGAAGAAAAAGGCGGGCTTCCTGCTCGACGACGCGGCCATGGACCGCGAGGCCGCCGCCGCCCTCGCGCAGGTCGGCCTGCAGATCGACCCGCGCACCAAGGTCCGCCGGCTCATCGTCGCCGAGAAGCAGCTGGTCGAGATCGCCAAGGCCATCGCGCGACGCGCGCGGCTGCTCATCATGGATGAGCCGACCGCCACGCTCACGCCGGGCGAGACCGAACGCCTCTTCGGTCTGATCGCCCAGCTGCGCGCCGAAGGCGTGACCATCGTCTACATCTCGCACAAGCTCGACGAGGTCGAGCGCGTGACCGACGACGTGATCGTGATGCGCGACGGCCGCTTCGTCATGCGCTCGCCCACGGCCGACATCACCCGCCACGAAATGGCGAACCGGATGGTCGGCCGCGAGCTGACCGACCTCTACCCGCCGCGCGATGCCGTCGTGCGCGACGCCGCACCGGCCATGAAGGTGCACGACTTCAGCGTGCCCGGCTGGGCGCAGGGGGCGAGCTTCGAGGTGCGACCCGGCGAGATACTGGGCTTCGCCGGCCTGGTCGGCGCGGGCCGCACCGAACTGTTCGAGGGCCTGATGGGCTTGCGCCCGGCGAGCGGCCAGGTCGAGATGCTCGGCCGCCCGGTGCCGGGCGGCAAGGGCTGGCGCAGCCCGCGCGACGCCGCCAGGCACGGCTTCTCCTACCTGAGCGAAGACCGCAAAGGCAAGGGCCTGCACGTGCACTTCGGCCTGCGCCAGAACCTCACGCTGATGGCGCTGGAGCGCTACGCGACGCCATGGTTGAAGCCCGACGCCGAGCGCGCCGCACTGGCCGAGGCCGTGAACGACTATGGCATCCGCACCGGCAACCTGGATGCGCGCGCCTCGTCGCTGTCGGGCGGCAACCAGCAGAAGCTGGCGCTCGCGAAGGTGCTGCAGCCGCAGCCCAAGGTGGTGGTGCTCGATGAGCCCACGCGCGGTGTCGACATCGGCGCCAAGCGCGACATCTATTTCCTGATCCAGCGACTGGCCCGCGAAGGACTCGCCGTGATCGTCGTTTCGTCTGAGTTGATGGAACTCATCGGCCTGTGCCACCGCGTCGCCGTGATGCGCGCCGGCCGGCTGGTGACCACGCTGGACGCCGAGCACCTCACCGA
The DNA here is from genome assembly GCF_051216715.1 of Variovorax restrictus. Lineage (NCBI taxonomy): Bacteria > Pseudomonadati > Pseudomonadota > Betaproteobacteria > Burkholderiales > Comamonadaceae > Variovorax > Variovorax restrictus. The sequence continues at coordinate 249,530 of NZ_JBPJZH010000004.1, read as the reverse complement.
AGAACAACTCATCGCCCATGCCACCGGAACCGCCCATGACCACGCCAACGCCTGAGGCCACCGCACACCGCGCCGAGAACCAGCCCGGCTGGGCCGAGCGCCTGCACGGCATCGGCCCGATCGCCGGCCTGGTGCTGCTGTGCATCGCCGGCACGCTGCTCAACAGCGACTTCGCCACCGCCGACAACGCGATGAACGTGCTCACGCGCACGGCCTTCATCGGCATCATCGCGGTGGGCATGTGCTTCGTGATCATCTCGGGCGGCATCGACCTGTCGGTCGGCTCGATGGCGGCGCTCATCGCCGGCAGCGTGATCATGTTCATCAACTGGGCCGGGCCCGCCACCGGCTCGCCGCTGATGGCGGTGATGCTCGGCGCCACGCTCGCGGTGCTGCTCGGCGCGATGTTCGGGCTGGCGCACGGCCTGCTCATCACCAAGGGCCGCATCGAGCCCTTCATCGTGACCTTGGGCACGCTCGGTATCTTCCGCGCCTACCTCACCTACTTCGCCGACGGCGGTGCGCTCACGCTCGACAACGACCTGTCGGACCTCTATGCCCCGGTCTACTACGCCAGCCTGCTGGGCATTCCGGTGCCGGTGTGGGTGTTCTTCATCGTCGCGGTGATCGGCGGCGTGATCCTCAACCGCACCGCCTACGGCCGCTATGTGCAGGCCATCGGCTCGAACGAACAGGTGGCGCGCTACGCGGCCGTCGACGTCGACCGCGTGAAGATCCTCACCTATGTGCTGCTCGGCGTGTGCGTCGGCATTGCCACGCTGCTGTACGTACCGCGGCTCGGCTCGGCGTCGCCCACGACCGGCCTGCTGTGGGAGCTGGAAGCCATCGCAGCCGTGATCGTCGGCGGCACCGCGCTCAAGGGCGGTGCGGGCAGCATCGCCGGCACGGTGATCGGCGCCATCCTGCTCTCGGTCATCAGCAACATCCTGAACCTCACCAGCATCATCAGCGTCTACCTGAACGCGGCGGTGCAGGGCTTCGTGATCATCATCGTCGCGTTCCTGCAGCGCGGCCGACGTTGAGCTTTCCGTTCCCGTTCATTCATCACAAGGAGACATCCCTCATGACACGTTTCACCCGCCGCATCGCACTCACGGCCATCGCAGCCGCCTCCCTCGTCAGCCTGCCGGCGTTCGCCGCCGAGAAGGTCAACCTCGGCGTGTCGATCCCGGCCGCCACGCACAGCTTCATGGGTGGCATCAACTACTGGGCCAACCAGGCGAAGAAGGACCTGGAGAAGCAGCACAAGGACCTGAAGATCACGATCAAGACCGCCAGTGGTGCGCCTGAGCAGGCCAACCAGCTGCAGGACTTCACGACCGTCACCAGGATCAACGCACTCGTGATCTTCCCCTTCGAATCGGCTGCGCTGACCAAGCCGGTAGCACAGGTGAAGGCTAAGGGCGCCTACGTGACGGTGGTCGACCGCGGCCTGACCGACACCAGCGCGCAGGACGCGTACGTCGCCGGCGACAACACCGCCTTCGGCCGCATCCCGGCCGAGTACATCGTGAAGAAGCTGGGCGGCAAGGGCAACGTCGTGGCGCTGCGCGGCATCGCGACCACGCTGGACAACGAGCGCATGGACGCCTTCAACGCGGTGCTCAAGAACCACCCCGACGTGAAGCTGCTTGACGCGAAGTACGCCAACTGGAACCGCGACGATGCCTTCAAGGTCACGCAGGACTACCTCACGCGCTTCAAGCAGATCGATGCCATCTGGGCGGCCGACGACGACATGGCGGTGGGCGTGCTCAAGGCCATCGAGCAGGCCAAGCGCGACGACATCAAGATCGTGTTCGGTGGCGCCGGCGCCAAGGGCATGGTCAAGACCATCATGGACGGCAAGAACAAGATGATCGACGCCGACGTGAGCTACTCGCCCAAGTTCATCTACGACGCGATCAAGCTCACCGCCGAGGCGCGCCTGAAGGGCGAGAAGCTACCGGCCACGACGATCATCCCGTCGGTGCTGATCACGAAGGACAACGCCAAGGACTTCTACTTCCCGAATTCCCCGTTCTGACGTGACTTTGGAAACCCCGTTGCGCAAGCTGCGCTATGCGATGGTCGGTGGCGGCCGCGACGCCTTCATCGGCGCGGTGCACCGCCATGCCATCGCGCTCGACGGCCAGTGCGAGCTGGTGGCTGGCGCGCTGTCGTCGAATGCGGAGAAGGCGCGCGCCTCCGGGCGCGACCTGTTCCTGCGCCACGACCGCAACCATGGCGACTGGCGTGCGCTGCTGGCCGACGAGCTGACGCGGCCGGCGCACGAGCGTATCGACTTCGTCGTCATCGTCACGCCCAACCATGTGCATTTCCCGGTGGCGCAGGCTTTCGTGGAGGCGGGCTTCCACGTGGTCTGCGACAAGCCGCTGGTGCACACGCGCGCCGAGGCCGATGCGCTGGTGGCCGCGGTGGCGGCGCAAGGCACGGTCTTCGGCGTGACCTACAACTACAGTGGCTACCCGATGGTCCGCCAGGCGCGCGCGATGGTGCGCGCCGGCGAGATCGGCGAGGTGCGCAAGGTCATCGTCGAGTACAGCCAGGGCTGGCTCGCCACGGCGTTGGAGGCCGGCGGCAACAAGCAGGCCGGCTGGCGCACCGACCCCGCGAAGAGCGGTGCGGCGGGTGCCATCGGCGACATCGGCACGCACGCGGAGAACCTGGTTACGACCGTCACCGGCCTCGCCATCGAGCGCCTGTGCGCCGACCTCGGCGCGCTGGTGCCGGGCCGCATGCTCGACGACGACGCCAATGTGCTGCTGCGCTTTTCCAACGGCGCACGCGGCGTGCTGATCGCGTCGCAGATCAACACCGGTGTCGAGAACGACCTGCGCCTGCGCGTGACCGGCACGCAGGGCACGCTCGACTGGCGGCAGGAGCATCCGAGCGCGCTGGTGCACTTTCCGGCCGACGGGCCCCAGCGCATCCTCACGCGCGGCTCACCGTGGCTGCATGAATCGGCGCGGCGCGCCAGCCGCTTGCCCAGTGGCCACCCAGAAGGCTTCATCGAAGCCTTCGCCAACGTGTATGTGGGCGTGGTGGCCGACATCCGGGCGCGGCTCGACGGCGTGGCGGCCGATCCGATCGCGGCGGACTATCCGCGCGTCGAAGACGGCGCGCGCGGCGTGCGCTTCATCGAGCGCACGGTTGCATCGGCAGCCAGCGACGCCAAGTGGACGGACTGGTAGCCGCGCTCAGCTCATCAGGCTGACGTGCGCCGACACCACGCGCCAGCCGTCGGGCAGGCGCACCCAGGTCTGGCTCTGGCGGCCGATGCGGTCGCTGCCGGCGCGCTTGAACTCGATGTTGGTCACAGCCACGTCCTGGCCGTAGCTGGTGATCGCTGTGACGGTCACTTCGCGTTCCAGGTTCACCGCGGGGCGGGCCTGGCGGAAGGCGCGGATCGCGTCGTAGCCGTACAGGTTCTCGCCCGCGCCGTAGCGCAGCGTGTGTGGCGAATTGAAGAAGAGCTTGTCGAGCACGGCCACGTCGTTGGTGACGAGCGCCTGCTGGTACTCGGCGAAGGCGGCCGTCACTTCTTCGAGCACGGCGGGGAGGTTGATATCGGAGAGGGCAACGGTCACGGTCTTACTTTCCACCCCAATGCACGAAGCGACGCTCCGCCATCAGGAACACGAGGTTCATCACATAGCCGAGCAGGCCGGCCGCGAAAATCGAAGCGTACATGTCGGGCATGTCGAAGATGGTTTGCGCACGCATGATGCGCTGGCCCAACCCGTCGGTCGAGCCGATGAACATCTCGGCGACGATCACGATCACCAGGGCGATCGACACGCCCGAGCGCATGCCCACGAACACCTGCGGCATCGACTCCAGCAGGATCACGTCGGTCAGCACCCGCCAGCGCGGCGCGCCCATCACCTTGGCCGCGAGCTGGCGCTGCTTGCGCGCGCTCATCACGCCGTAGGCCACGTTGAAGAGAATCGCCAGCGCCGCGCCGAAGGCCGCCACCGCGATCTTGGTCGCCTCGCCGACGCCGAACAGCACCAGGAAGAGCGGGAACATCGCCGAGGCCGGCGTCGAGCGGAAGAAGTCGATTGCGAACTCGATCGACTGGTAGATCTTTTCGTTCGAGCCCAGCACGATGCCCAGCGGCACCGAGATCACCAGCGCCAGCCCGAAGGAGCTGAGCGTGCGCACGATGGTCTTGTAGAAGTCGCCCCACAGCGTGCCGTGCGCGATGCCGTTCCAGAAGGCGGCGAGCGCCTCCATCGGCGACGGCAGCAGCACCGGGTCGATGGCGCGCGTCGCGTGGACGAAGGCCCACAGGGCGATGAGCACCGCCATGCCGACGAGCGGGCGCAACCGGGCGGCGGTGCGTTCGGAGATCGCGCTCATGGCTTGCGCACCTCCCGCTGGAAGATCTCCAGCGCACGGGTCTTGGTCGTGATGAAGGCGGGGCTGAGCGTGGTGTCCGCCGTGCGCGGGCGCGGCACGTCGAAGGGCAGGTTCTCGGCCACGCGGGTGGGCCGCTTGGTCAGCAGCAGCACCTCGTCGGCCAGCAGCACGGCTTCGTCGAGATCGTGCGACACCAGCATCGTGGTGGTCTGCCGCTCGGTCAGCACCTTCTGCAGGCGCTCGCGCAGGAACATCACCATCTCGTAGTCGAGCGCGGAGAAGGGCTCGTCGAGGAACAGCACCTCGGGGTCGACCACCAGCGCCCGCATGATCGACACCAGCTGCTGCTGGCCGCCGGACATCTGGTAGGGGTAGCGGTTCAGGTCGAACTTCACCTCGAAGCTTTCGACCAGCCGGTCGAGCCGCGCCTGACGCTCGCCCTTGGCGATGTCGAGGTACTGCAGCGGATAGCGGATGTTGTCGATGGCGCGCATCCACGGGAACACCGCCTCGCGGTAGTTCTGAAAGACGTAGCCGATGCGCGTGTCGCGCGCCTCCTTGCCTTCGAACAGGATCTGCCCGGCGTCGTACGGCAGGATGCCCGAGATCATGTTGATCAGCGTGCTCTTGCCGCAGCCGTTGGGGCCGAACACCGAGACGATCTTGCCCTTGGGGATGTCCAGGTCGAAGTCGTCGTAGATGGTCGCGTCCTGGAAGCGCTTGGTCAGGCCGCGGATGGTGATGTGCGTGCCCTTCGGGTACCAGCGGTGCGACTTCTCGCTCTCCGCGGCATCGGGCAAGGCGGCTCCGATCGGCAGGTTCGAATTCATCACGCGCATCAGAAGGCTCGGACCAGCGTCTTGCCGTCGATCTTCTCCTTGACCACGCCCAGCTCGGTGCCGATGTCGAGGAACTTCTGGAAGTCGCCCACGTCCGCGGCGCTCATGTCCTTGACCATCACGATGCGCGGCAGCGGCACGGTGGCGGCCAGCTCCGGCGGCACCTTCATGCCCTGCACCAGGTAGCCGCGCGCGCTGCTGTCGGCCTGCGCTTCCTTCACGCCGCGCGCCCAGGCCGCGGCGAAGCGCTTGGCCACGTCGGGCTTGTCGGCCATGAACTTGCCGGACATAACCGCACCGGCGGCGAAGGCCGAGGCGTTCTTGTTGCCCAGCAGGTAGGTCGAGATCACGCCGGTCTCCACGCGCTTGCCGACCTTCTGCGCCACCATGATCGTGGCCGACGGCTCCAGCGTGTAGCCGCCGTCGAAGTTGCCTGACTGCAGCGCGCCGACGTGCACGCCGATCTGCTGCTCCTGGATGGTGAAGTCCTTGCCTTCGACCAGGCCCACCTTCTTGAGCACCGCGCGCGCCGCGCCGATGTTGGCGGGGCCGGGCGCCGAGAACAGCTTGAAGCCGTTCTTGAAGTCCTTCAGCGACTTCGCCGGGCTGTCGGCCTTGACGACGAACTGCTCGATCACATGCTGCGAATTCTGGCCGTTGAGCGAGATGTACTTCAGCGTGTTGGGCCGGCGCGCTTCCATGTTGGCGCCTTCGAGCGTCACCAGGTTGACGGCCGCGTCGATGCCGTTCGACACCAGGGCCTGCACCGTCAGCGGATGGCTGGTCATGGGCACTTCCTCGATCTCGAGGTCGGCGTCCTTGAAGTAGCCCCGGTTGACCGCGACGTAGAACGGCAGCGCTGCGCTCGACGGGAACACGCCGATCTTGATCTTGTCGGCAGCGGCGGCCGGCAGGCAGAGCGTGGCCGCGGCGAGCGCGAGGGCGCCGGCGATCAGGCGGCGGGTGTGCAGCGGGGCGGAAAGGAATTCAGGACGCGACATCGTGGGTTACTCCGGAAGATGGAAAGGCGATGAAAGGGTGGGGTAGGTCAGCGGGTCGAAGAAGCTGCGCCCCGCGCGGTACACGCGGGCGGCCGACATGTCGGGCGGCGCACCGGTCTCGACCGCGCCTTCGAAGGTGAGTTCGAGCTGCACGCCGCTCGGGTCGTAGACGAAGAGCTGCCACAGCGTGGTGCCGGGCACCAGGAACTCGCGCCAGTCGAGCTGCGCCGCGCGGAAGCGCGCGACATACGCGTGGTAGCCCGAGCAGGCGAGCGACACATGGTCGATGGCGCCGGTGCCGCTGGGCACCTGGCCTTCAGCGCCGAGCGCGGGGCCACCTGCGTACACATGGATGATGGCCTGGCCGCCCGGCTGGCCGCAGGCGAGCCAGGCGCCGGGGTAGCCGAAGTCGGGGCGGGCGATCTCGCGCAGGCCGATCACGCCGACCCAGAAGGCGCGCGTGGCGTCGAGGTTCGCGGTCTTGATCGCGAGGTGGAACAGGCCGTGGGTGATGGCGGTGTTCATAAGAAAACCTCCGCCCTGCGGGCTGCGGTGCGAACGCCTTCGGGCGGCCGGGCGGCGTTCATGCGAGCGCCACGTCGCGGAACAGCGCCGAGAGGTCGTCGAGGAAGCCCGGCTCTGTCTTCCAGCGCGTGCCTGCGACCGGGTCCGAGCCGGCGAGCATGGTGTCGGTCGCGGCGATCGACAGTGCCATCGCGAAGCGGATGCGCTCGCCCCGCGCGGCCTCGACCTGCGCGAGCCAGTCGCGCGGCGACAGGCGGCCGGCGCCGATCTCCCGCGCCAGGATCATCGCGGCGGCGCAGGCGTCTTCCATCGATTGCGTGGCGCCCTGGCCCAGCGTCGGCGCCATGCCGTGCGCGCTGTCGCCGAGGTACATCACCTGGCGCACCGGCTCCGCGAAGCGCACGTCCGATTCCTGCATGCGCGCCCAGTGCGTCTGCGCGAGGTTGGCGCACAGCGCGTCCATCAGCCACTGCGCCTGCGCGCTGAAGGCGCTGCCCGCGGGTTGGTAGGCGGCGCGCAGCACGGCCTCGGTGTTCCACGCGTCGTCGATGGGCGCGCCGGGTTCGATCGGGAAGGTGGCGGCGATGTACACGTGGTCCGGCGGCACGCGGAAGGCCAGCAGCCGGTGCGGACCGTTGAACCACTGGCCGTAGTCATCGACGAGGCCGCCGCTGGTGTCGGGCACCAGCGTGCGCACGATCGCCACGCCCACGTGCCGCGGCTCGGGCAGGCCCGAGAAGGCTGCGCGCGTGGCCGAGTAGCGGCCGTCGGTGCCCACCAGCAGGTCGATGTCGTCGATGGTGTGCTGCACGCCGCCCTGCGTGTAGCGCACGGTGGTCCGCGTGGCGTCGGCGGCGCTGGGGCCGATTGCGTCGATCTCGCAGCCGTAGTGGATCGCCGGGCCCGCACCCGCGCGCAGCACGCGGTACAGCTCCGACCAGCGGATGCGGATGCCCGGGTTGTCGGCCACCTGCGCGATCGGCAGGTCGAACAGCACCGTGCCGTCGGTCAGCGACACCTGCCAGCGTTGCCACGGCAGGCTGGCGGCTTCGACCTCGGCCGCAAGGGCCGGGTCGCACAGGCGCAGCGCCTTGATGGCGTTGGGGCCCACGTTGAGGCCGGTGCCGGCCTCGGAATGGTCTTCGGGGCTCACGCGTTCGAGGCAGTGCAGTTCCACGCCGGGCAGCAGGGCCAGGCGCCGCGCCAGGATGGCGCCGGCCACGCCGGCACCGATGATCACGATCTTCATGCGGGTTGACTCTCGGAAGGGGAAGGAAGCGGCCAGCGGCGCGCCTGCGGCTGCTGCCGTTCGAAGGCCAGGCCCAGCGCGCACAGCAGCGCGTCGCTGCCCTGCGGGCCGATCAATTGGAAGCCGATGGGCAGACCGTCGGGCGACGGTTCGGCCGGCAGCGCCAGCGCGGGCAGGCCGGCGCCGTTGACGAAGGCGGTGAACACGGCGTGGCCGCGCGGGTCGACGCGCTGCCCGGCGATGCTGGTCGGGTGACTGTGGTCGGCGGGCCAGGGCATGGCGGCGCAGGCCGGCGTGAGCACCAGGTCGACACTTTCGAAGACATGGTCCATGGCGTCGCGCAGCGCGTGCTGGTGGGCCTGCGCATTGAACAGGTCGACCGCGCGCAGCGAACGGCCAGTGACCAGCATCGCGGCCAGCGCGGGCGTCATGCGTGCGTCGTCCTTCGGCGTGTTGTCGTGCAGCACGGCCGCCAGACCGGTGGCGCTAAGCACCGGCCAGGCGAGCCGGTTGAACACATGCACGGCGGCCGGGGCGTCGGCCGCGGTCACGAAGTGGCCCATGCCGCGCAGCTGATCGGCGACGGCGGCCATGCGCTGGTCGATGACCGGGTCGACCGGGCTGCCGGCGATGCGCGACCAGTGTGCGATGCGCAGTGGTTGCGGCGCGTGGAGGGCGAGCGGGTCGAGGTCCCAGAGGGTCGGCGCGATCACCTGCAGCACGCGCACCACGTCGGCCGTGCTGCGGGCGATGGGGCCGATCACCTCCAGGCCCGGCAGCATCTCGGGCAGGCCGTGCGCGCGCGGCACCGTGCCCCACGTGGGCTTGAGCCCCACCAGGCCGGTGTACGCGGCGGGGCGGCGGATCGACCCGCCGCCGTCGGTCGCCAGCGCGGCCGGGCCGATGCCCGCCGCCACCGCCGCGACGGCACCGCCGCTCGAGCCGCCCGGCGTGAGCGCGGTGGCCCACGGGTTGCGCGTGGTGCCGAACACCAGGTTGTCGGTGTAGCCCTGCAGCGTGAACTCGGGCACGTTGGTCTTGGCGAACAGCAGCGCACCGGCGTCGCGCAGGCGTTGCACCGGCGACTCGTCGCGCCGTTGCACATGCGCCGGGTACAGCGCGCTGCCCCAGCGGCAGGGCATGCCGGCCACGGGGATGTTGTCCTTCACGCTGATCGGCACGCCGTCGAGCGCAGACAGCGGCGCGCCGCGCAGCCAGCGGCGTTCGCTCTCGCGTGCCGCGGCGTTGTCATCGCGCGCGATGACGGCGTTGATGCGCGGGTTCACGGCGTCCAGCCGCGCCAGCACGCTGGCCAGCGCCTCCACCGGCGAGAGCGTGCGCGCCGCGTAGGCCAGCACCAGCGCGTCGATGTCGAGCTGCCAGGGATCGGTCATGGGGTGCCTCTGGCGATCACGGCGACCAGCCCGCCGCCGTCGGGCCCCTGGTGCTCCGCCCCGCCGGACACGAAGATGCGCCCGTCGCCGAGCACGCCGGCCACCAGCCCGCCCACCGCGCCACGGATGTGGCGCTGGGCGTTGATGTCGGTGTCGTCCAGCATGGTGTGGCGCGCGCCGCGCACGCTGCCGCGGCGGTCGGGCTCGCACTTGACGAAGACGGCAGCCACGCGGGCCGCGTCGGCCTCGCTCAGTTGCGGCTCGGCGGCCAGCCCCAACGGGCGCAGTGCGCTCGCCACGGCGCCCAGGTCGAGCGCGTCGCGCATCGGCGCGCAGCCCATGCGCAGGTCGCCTTGCCACCGCGGGCTGTGGCCCAGCACGATCACTTCGTTGGCCTCCACCTCGACGCCGGACGACACGCTGGCGCGCGACGAGAAACGTGTGAAGTCGGTGAGCATCGCGGCTTCGAGCGCCGCGTCGTCGGGCAGCTCGCCCAGTGCGATCGCCACCCCGAAGGCGCCGGCCGCACGGGCCGTGGCCATCGAGCGGTTGGCGTCGGTCGTGAGCACCGTGTGGCCCGCCGCGGCGGCGGCCTGGGCGCGTGCAGCGGTCACGCAGGGGCACTTGACCTGCACGAAGGCGACGTCTTCGGTGCGCGCGATGCCGGCGTCGCGCATGGCCGCGCGCACCGCGTCGGCCACCGATTCGACATGGGCCCAGCGGCCCACGTGCTGTGCGGCCAGCGGCGCGCTCACGGCGGTGCCGATGGCGAGAGCGCCGGGGCCGGTCGCATCGCCCGACGACGCCTCCAGCCGGCCGCTGCGCGCGAACACCACATAGTGCGGGCTCAGCACGCCCTCGGTGCCGCCGGAGAGGATGCAGGGCAACTCGCGCAGCAGCGTCGCGGCCGGGCGGCCGGTGCGCTCGGCCAGCAGGGCCATCAGCGTCTGCGTGAAGTAGCCGCGGGTGAAGTCGTTGACGCCGCCGTTGCCCTCGGTCTTGCCGATGACGGCCACGATGTCGGCCGCCCGCAGCGTGCCGGCATCGAGCAGCGCGGCCAGCGCCGACAGGTCGCCCGGATGGGCCATGCCCAGGCGGTGCACGCACAGCGCAGGGCGTTCGTCCACCGCGGGTTCGGTGTCATCGGGAGCGACGAGTGGGGGGGAGAGCAGGGCGTCCATGGATGCTGCGATGCAACAGATGTCCGCAGTATGGGCAGTGCGCGTGCAAACCTCTAGCGCATACTTTCTCTCGCACTGCACACATTTTGTGCGCACTCGAGGCTGTCGCAGCTGTCAGCCCGGCAGCGCGGCCAGCCGGTTCACCAGCGCTTCCATGAAGGACAACGTGGCGATCGGCAGCGTGCGGCCGGCGCGCGACATCAGGACCAGCTGGCTGTTGGTGAGCGTCCGGTCGGTCAGCGGAATCGCCACCAGCGCCCCGCGCCGCACCTCGTTCTGGGTGCCGATCTGGAACTGGAAGCTGATGGCGCCTGTGCGCAGGGTGAATTCCTTGAGCGTCTGCACCGCGCTGGCCTCCAGCGCCACCTGCAGCGTCATGTGGGAGCGCGCCATGAGCGCGTCCAGCAGGCGCCGGCTGCCGAAGGAGCGGTCGCCCAGCGCCACGGGGTACGTCTGGCAGTCGGCCAGGCGCAGCGTCTCGCGGCCGGCCAGCGGGTGGTCGGGCCGCAGCATCGCGCACAGCGGCTGGGGAACGGCGGCGATGACGCGCAGCGTTTCCGAGGGCACCGGGTCGTGCGCCAGGATCAGTTCCACGTCGTCGGCCAGAAGCGCCGCCACCAGCACGCCGGTCACGCCGGCCACGAGCTGGAACTGCACGCCCGGGTGCGTCTGCTGGTACTGCGCGATGGTGTCGGGGATCAGGTCGATGGCGACCGATTCGGCGCAGCCGATGCGCACCGTGCCCCGCACCAGGCCACGCAGCTGCTCGATCTGCGACTCGGCCGAGCGCAGGTCCGCCATGCTGCGGCGCACCGCCGCGATCAGCACCTCGCCGGCGGACGTGAGCCGCACGCCACGCGGCAACCGCTCGAACAGCGGCGTGCCCACATCGGCCTCGATCTCCAGGATCTTCCGGTTGAGCGCGGTCGAGGCCACGTGCAGTTTCTCGGCCGCCTTGCGGATCGACCCCGCGCGTGCGACGGCGTCGAGGTAGACGAAATGGCGGGGCGGGTGAAGCATGGGTGGGCGGCCCGTCGGCAGGGCGCGACGGGTGCCGAAGATTGTTCCACAGGGCGCCGCGACGACGCCGCTACGCCGCCCGGGCCACCTCCGCGCCGTCCGGCAGGCGGTCGCTGTCGATCCACACCTTGGTCGGCCCCCCCACGCGCGAGAGTTGCATGTGGTACTCGTAGCGCTCCGGGTGATAAAGCCCCACGAGAAACTGCACCGGCCGCCCCGTGCTGTCGCGCACCACGCGCGACACCCGCAGCAGCGGCACGCCGGGCGCCAGCTTGAGCGCCTTGGCCACGTGCAGGTCGGCCAGCGCGGCGCCCATGGTCTGCTCGGCGGCTTCGACCTGCACGCCATGGCGCTCCAGCGCGACCAGCATCGGCATGTCCTGCAGCGTGCTGCGCGCCACCGCATCGGCCAGGTCGGCCGGCAGGAAGACCTCGGTGTAGGCGATCGGCTGGCCCTTGAACTTGCGCACGCGCACCACCTTCAGCGCGCGCGCGCCGGGCGCCAGTTCGAGCGCGGTGCTGACCGGCGACGGCGCGGGCACGAGCCGCCATTCGAGCACCGAGACCTTGGTGCGCAGCCCCATGTTCACGATGTTGTCGAGCAGGCCGCCGCGCAGCTTCAGGTGGCGCGGTACCTCGGCCTGCGCCGCCGGCAGCGTGCCCTTGCCGCGCAGCCGCACCACCAAGCCCTCTTCTTCGAGCCGCGCCAGCGCCGAGCGCACGGTGACGCGCGCCACGCCGAACTCCTCGGCCAGCAGCCGCTCGCCCGGCAGCGGCAGGCCGCGTTCATAGAGACCGCTCTTGAGCCGCTCGCGCAGGATCAGCCGCAGCTGGTGGAAGCGTGGAACGGCGGGGGCGTGATCCGGGTCGGTGGGCATGGGCTCGCCACTGTAGGTGGCGCCACCCCGGCGGGCAATCGGTGCCCGCCCCGCGCTCATTCGTAGCGCTTGCCCAGCGCCAGCATCTCGGGCGTGCCGATCACGTCGTTGAGCCGGTCGAAGGACAGCATCTGCGGCAGCCACGGCGTGGTGGTGCCGTGCTCGCGCAGGCTTTGCAGATAGCCCTGCAGCGCGAAGCTCAGCGCCCGCACCGTGCCGCCCGGGAAGATCGCGATGCGGTAACCCAGCGACTGCAGCTCCGCCGACGGCAGCACGGGGGTCTTGCCGCCTTCGACCATGTTGGCCAGCATCGGCGCGCGGTGCGACAGGCGCGCCAGCGCGTCCGCCATGTCGTCGGTGCTGCGCAGCGCCTCGACGAAGAGCACGTCGGCGCCGGCCTCGGCGTAACGCTCGGCCCGCTCCAGCGCAGGTTCGAGCCCCTCGACCGCGACCGCGTCGGTGCGCGCGACGATCAGCGTCTGCTCGTTGCGGCGCGCGTCGACCGCGGCGCGGATCTTCCCGGCCATCTCGGCCGCCGGCACGATGGTCTTGCCGTCGAGGTGGCCGCAGCGCTTGGGCAGGGTCTGGTCCTCCAGCTGGATGGCCGAGGCACCGGCGCGCTCGAGCAGCTGCACCGTGCGGCGCACGTTCAACGCGTTGCCGAAGCCCGTGTCGGCGTCGACGATCAGGTGAAGCCCGGTGCGCTCGCGGATGTGGCCGGTCACGGCCACCACGTCGTCCAGCGAGAGCAAGCCGATGTCGGGCCGGCCGAAGCGCGTGTAGGCGATGCTGGCGCCCGAGAGGTAGGCGGCCTCGAAGCCGGCCTGCTCGACCAGCAGGGCCGAGAGCGCGTCGTAGACGCCGGGGGCCGTGACGATGCTCGGCGATTGGAGGCGGGTGCGCAGGGTCATGGGGTCGTGGCTTTCGTTCGTTGGGCGGCGATGTCGCCGCGTGCAAGGCGCTGCTGCAGGTGCGGCACCAGGCCGCCGTCACGCACCATCGCGATCAGATGAGCCGGCACCGCTTCGCATTGCAGCGTGCGGCCGGTGGTGACGTCGCACAGCTGGGCGGCGTCGAGGTCGAGCGCGAGCGATGCGCCATCGGCCACGCTCGGCGCTTCGGCGCACACCAGGAGCGGCAGGCCGAGGTTGAAGCCGTTGCGGTAGTAGAGGCCCGAATACGACACGGCGACCACACAGGCCACGCCCAGGAGCCGCAGCACCTCGACCGCCTGCTCGCGCGACGAACCCGCGCCGAAATTGCGGCCGGCCACGACGATGTCGCCCGGCCGCACGGTGGCGGCGAACGAAGGCGAGATCGATTCGAGGCAGTGCTTGGCGATCTCGTCCACGCCAAATTTCATGTAGCGCCCCGGCGCCAGCAGGTCGGTGTTGAGGTCGTCGCCGAAGACCCAGGCACGGCCACGCGATGGGGTGTTTGTCATACCAGCATCTCCCGTGCATCGACGATGCGTCCCGCGATGGCCGAGGCGGCCACGGTGAAGGGCGAAGCCAGGTACACCTGCGACGAATCCGCGCCCATGCGCCCCTTGAAATTGCGCGCCGTCGTGCTGATCGCCACGGTGTTCTCGCCGAAGACGTTGGCGCCGTAGCCGGCGCAGGCGCCGCAGGCGTTGGGCAGCAACTCGGCGCCGGCGTCCAGCAGCGCACCCAGGGTGCCTTCGGCAGCGGCCTGCGCCTGGTCGGTGGCACTGGCGGGCGCGACCATCAGTCGCACGCCCTTGGCCACGCGCTGTCCGCGCAGCACCTGTGCCGCCATGCGCAGGTCGTCGAGCTTGGCGCCGGTGCAGGCGCCGACGTAGGCGATGTCCACCGTCGTGCCCGCGAAGGCATCGACCGATTGCGACCGCGCCGGGCTGTGCGGCGCCGCCACCTGCGGCGCGAGCGCGGAGGCATCGAGCCGGTGGTCGGCCAGCAGCGGAGCGCCGTCGTCGGTCTGCCAGTGCGCGGTGTCGACGTCGTGCACGCCCACACCGGCGAGCCATTCGGCCGTGACCGCGTCGGGCGCGATCAGCCCGGCCTGGCCGCCGAGCTCGGCCGTCATGTTCGACAGCGTCATGCGCTCCTGCATCGACAGGGCGCGCACCGCGGCGCCGGCGTACTCGACCGCCTGGTATTGGCCGCCGTCCATGCCGAAGCGGCCGCACAGGTGCAGCATCATGTCCTTGGCCGACACGCCCGGCGCGAGCCGGCCGTCCCACCACATCCGGATCGTGTGCGGCACCTTGAGCCAGATCTCGCCGGTCACCAGCACGCCGAGCATCTCGGTGGCGCCCACGCCGAACATGTAGGCACCGAAGGCGCCGCCGGTGGGCGAATGGCTGTCACCGCCGACCGCGAACAGGCCAGGCCGCAGGTGGCCCTTCTGCGGCAGCACCACATGGCAGATGCCCTGGGTGTCGTGGAAGCGCGTGATGCCCACGTCCTTCACCCAGTCGCGCGCGATCTGCACGATGGCGCGGCTGTCAGCGTCGTGCGCCGGCACGTAGTGGTCGGTGATGACGACCACCTTGTCCGGGTCCCACACCTTCGCGCCGAGCTTTTCGAGCATCGGCTTCACGCGGCGCGGGCCGCCCGAGTCGTGCATCATGGCCAGGTCGACCCGGCAGGTGACGATCTCGCCCGGCGTCACCGCGCCCACGCCGGCGGCGCGGGCGACCAGCTTCTGCGCAAGGGTGGCCGGCGTCACTGCAGCTCGACCTTGGCGAGCTTGGCCTGCTCGGCCCATTGCTTCACGTCGCCGACCAGAAACTCATGGAATTCCGTCGGCGTGGTGCCGGACGGTGCGCTGCCATCCTGTGCCAGTCGCGCCTTGATGCGCGGCGACTGGATCGCCTTCACCACCCACTCGTTCAAACGGGCCGTCACGTCGGCGGGCAATCGGGCCGGGCCGAGCACACCGAACCAGCCGTAGTTGGTCGTGAAGGTGGGGACCACCTCCGCGACAGCCGGCACGTCGGGCAAAGAGGCCAGCCGCTTGGCCGAGGTCACGGCATAGGCTTTCACCTTGCCGTTTTCCAGCAAGGTGCGTGCACCGCCGATGGGCGCAAACATCAGATCGACCTGTCCGGACATGACATCGACGAGCGCGGGCGAACTCCCCTTGTACGGAATGTCGACGCCCGGCAATTTCGAGGTCGCGCGGAATTCGGCCGTGTCCATCTGCAGGGACGAACCGGTCCCGCCGATCGCGAAGCTGTAGCCGTCTTTCTGCTTGGCAGCGGCGAGCAGCTCCTTCAGATCCTTGGCCGGCAGATCCGGCCGCGCCACGAGCACGCTGGCGACCTTGCCGATCAGCGAGATCGGCGTGAAGTCCTTCACCGGGTCGTAGGGCAGCTTCTTGAAGAGCGCCGCGTTCATCGTGTGGCTGGTGAAGGCCACCAGCAAGGTGTGCCCGTCGGCGGGCGCGCGCGCCACGAAATCCGCGGCGATGTTGCCGCCGGCGCCGGGCTTGTTGTCGACGATGACGGGCTGTCCCAGCGACTTCGTCATGTCATCGGCGAGTTCGCGGGCCAGCGCGTCGGTCGTGCCGCCGGGCGAGGCGCCGACGATCAGCTTGATCGGCTGCGTCGGAAACTTCTGCGCATGCGCCGTCGGCGCCGCGCCCAGCCATGTCGCCGCGGTCATTGCCAGAGAACAGAGCGCGATCGTGGTGCGTGAGATTTTCATGGGCGCCTTCCTGGTTGTGGATCGATGGTCAGACGCTTCCGATGGCGACATGGATGCGGGTACGCATCGGGTCGCGGGAGGTGGTGAGGTGGTACTGATAGCCCTCGGGACGAAAGAGCCCGTCGAAAAGTTCGACAGGCTCGCCGTTCGCATCGAGGATCAGCCTGCGGACCCGAAGGAGCGCGCTGGCGACGGGGACCTGCAGGGCCTCGGCCGCATCGATGTCCGCGTGCGTCGCGCTGATGACCTCGTCGGCGCGCTCGATGCGAACGCCCTGTTTGGCCAGCAGCGCCAGCAGCGGCTGCGTCGCGAGGTCACGCCGGCGAATTCGTGCGGCCAGTCGGGCGGGGACGAAAGCGGTGGCGAAAGACACGGGCCGGTCGCCCTGTGATCTCACCCGAACGATCCGCAGCACCTGGGCGGGTGCCTCGAGCTGCATGGCATCGCGAACTTCCTGGGCGGCCTCGACGAGCCCGTAGCTCAGCACGCGGGCCTTGGTTCTGAGGCCCATGTCCATCACGCTCGCGAACAGTTGCTCGAACGCATCACGTGTGGGGGTGGCCGGGCCCTCCGCACGTTGCTGCGGCAGCGCGACCGTCCCACGCCCTTGTTGTCGCACGACGAGTCCGTCGCGTGCCAGTGCAGCCATGGCGCTGCGCAAGGTGACCCGTGCCACGTCGAACTCCTCGGCCAGCATCCTTTCGCTCGGCAGCATGCCGCCATCGCCGTAGTAGCCCTCGAAGAGGCGCTGGCGCAAGACCAGGTGGACGTGGTGATAGCGATGCAAGGGCGCTGCGGTCGACGGCGGCGATGCGGCCGGCCTGCGCGGCAACCGGTCGGGAAAGGCGGTCGGCATCGGATGTGACATGGGTGCTGATGCTAGGGCGGCCATTGGTATGGTCAATAGAACCAATTGGTCTGATTGACCCCTCCGTGCGAAGCCGGCAAAGTCGATCGATGCCAAACCTTCTCCCGGCGCATGTTCTGCAGCGCATCCAGCAGAAAAGGGGTTCCCGCCCGGTGCACACGACCTTCCTCGCAAGCCAGACCGCGGTGCTCGTGGTCGACATGCAGCGCTACTACGAACCCAAGATCGCCGGCATGGACGCGATCGCACCGCGCATCCGGATGCTGTGCGATACGCTGCGAGCACGCGGAGCCCTCGTGGTGTGGTTGATGAACACGCTCGAGCGCGATGGGGTCGATCTTTGGCCGGCCTACCACGCCGGCTTCTTCGATGCATCGTCGGCCCGCGAACACCGAAGGGGCCTGGCTTCCGGCTCGGACGGTCACCAGCTTTCCACCGGGATGCACCCCGATGCGCGCGATCTGGTGCTGGAGAAAACGCGTTTCTCCGCCTTCGCGCCGGGCTCTTCCGAACTGGCCGATGCGCTCGTCGCACGCCAGGTCGAGAACGTCATCGTCGCAGGTGTCGCGACCAATGTCTGCTGCGAGTCCACCGCACGCGACGCGATGATGCGCGACTACCGGGTCGCCGTGGTGAGCGACGCGACCGCGGCGGTCACGCCAGACGACCATGTCAACGGACTCGCCACGCTGGCGTCGTGCTTTGCCGAGGTTCTCCCCACGGCCGAGGTCGTCGAGCGTTTGGTCGGGCGTTGACGGCGGCCAACTCTTCGCATTGCCGACCCGCCTTGCATTCGCCGCCCGCGGCTGCGGCCGCACGCTCATTCGACCGACGCGCCCGACGCCTTGATGATCTTCGCCCAGCCTTGCACATCCTGCGCGACAAAGGTGGTGAAGGCCTGGGGCGTCATGTCCGGGGCGGTGGCCGCTTCGGTCTCCATGCGCTCCTTGTACGAAGGGCTCTCCAGCGCCTTCTTCACCGCGGCGTAAAGCTTGTCGGTCACGGCCGGTGGCATCTTGGCCGGGCCGAACAGGCCGAACCAGGCGCTCGACTCGAAGCCCTTGACCGTGGCGCTGATCACCGGCACCTTGGGGAACTGCGGCAGCGGCGCGGTGCTGCTCACGCCGAGGAACTTGAGCGCCGGGTTCTGCCGGTGCGGCAGCACGTTGACGGTGCTGGCGAACATGAGGTCGACCGTGCCGGCGAGCGTGTCGGTCAGAGCAGGGCCGGTGCCCTTGTAGGGCACGTTGAGGATGTCGGTGCCCGTCATCATCTTGAACTGCTCGCTCGCCAGATGCAGCGACGAGCCCTGCGCACCGATCGCGAAGCTCAGCTTGCCGGGGTTCTTCCTGGCGTAGGCGATGAGCCCGGCTGTGTCGTCGAAGGGCACGCCCTTGCGCGCGACCAGCACGCTGGGCACGCGCGCGACCATGGTGATGGGCGTGAAGTCCTTGACCGGGTCGAAGGGCAGGTTCTTGTAGAGCGTGGCGTTGATCGTGTGGCCGGTGAAGCTCATGAGCAGCGTGCTGCCGTCGGCCGGTGCCTTGGCCACGTAGGCCGCGGCGATGTTGCCGCCGGCACCGGCGCGGTTCTCCACCAATACCGGGCGTTGCAGGGTGTCGCCCATGGCCCGGCCGATCACGCGGGCCAGCGTGTCGGTGGTGCCGCCGGCAGGGCTGCCGACGACGATGGTGATGGGCTTGTTGTCCTGCGCCAGGGCCAGGGGTGCGGCCAGGGCGCCGGCCAGGCCCAGGCACAGGACGGCCGAGCAGGTGCGCGCTGCGTGTGTTGTCTTTGTCATCGTGTCTCCGTTGTCGTGCAGTGGGTGCACTTTAGGAGTCGGCGCCCTGCGCTTCAATGGAACCAGGTGGTCCTGTGGACCGGACCGGTGGCTTAGAGGTCGCGCGGCTGTGCCTCGAACCGTGCGCTCCGCACCGTGTCGCGGCCGGCTGCCTTGGCCGCATAGCAGGCGGCGTCAGCGGCCTGCAGCCAGTCGTTCACCGTCGCCATGTCCGTCTGCAACGCCGCCACGCCGACGCTGGCGCCGACGCTCAACGGGCCGAGGGCCGACGGCACCACGACGGCGGTGATGGCGCGGCGCACCTCGTCGGCAATGTGCATCGCCATGTCGTGCGGGCAAGCCTCGAGCAGCAGGACGAACTCGTCGCCGCCGATGCGGGCCACGAGGTCGCCGGCGCGCACATGCGCCGCGATCGCGGTGGCCACCGTCAACAGCATCAGGTCGCCCACGAGGTGGCCCGCGGTGTCGTTCACCGGCTTGAAGCGGTCGAGATCGAGGAAGACCAACGTGGACGGCAGCGACGCGGGCCGCTTCTCGAGCAGCCGTTGCGCCTGCTGTTCGAAGGCCTTCCGGTTGGCCAGGCCGGTGAGCGCGTCGTGTGCCGCAGACCATTCGAGTTGCTGACGCACCGCGCGCTGGTCCTCGATGTCGCTGACGATCCAGATGGTGCCCAGGGTGCGGTCGGCCAGGTCGACCGGCTTCGTGCGCATGCCGGCCCAGAAGGTGGAGCCGTCATGCCGCAGCAGCTGCCATTCGCCGGTGGATGGCTGCAAGGCCCGGAAGTCCGAACGTTCGCGTGCGAGGAAGGCGTCATGGTCGTCGTCCGACGAAAACAGCGTGCGCAGTGGTTGGCCGAGCAGGTCCTGCGGCGTGGCGGCGACCAGGCGGCAGAGCTCGGCGCTGACGAGCTCGAAGCGGCCGTCGCGCGTGAAGGCGATGCCCACCGGGGCGGCGCTCATCACCGAGTTCAGCTTGCGCAAGGTCTTGGCGTTCTGTGCCTCCAGCGTGAGCCGCTCCAGGCCCACGCGGCGCAGCACGGCGCTCAGCCGCCCGACCTCACCGTGCTCCCGCGGCCAGCCGGCTTCGGGCGGCATCGAGCCGTCGAACAGGTGCTGTGCGCGGTGTTCGAGCAGCGTCAGCGGCCGAAGCGCGCGCCACAACATCAGAAAGAGCAACGGCGACAGCAGCGCCAGCAGCAAGACCGCGCCGAGGATCGCGTCCGAGCGGGCCGCGCGCAGCGGTGCCAGCACCTCTGCTTCGGCCCGCACGCGCCAGACCATCCAGTCCGGCCCGGGCACGCCTGCCGCGCTGACCAGCTCGCCGCGCTGTGGCAGGCGGACGCCGCTCGGCTCGACGGGGGCGCCGATGGCTTGCCACGCGAGGAAGGCCTGTGCCAGACGAGGCTCGCTGCTCAGCAAGGACAACAGGCGGCTGCGATTCGGGTGGGCGAGCACGCGGCCGGCCTTGTCGGTGACGACGACGAGCGCCGTGGCGTTTTCGTTCTCTTCCACCAGGCCGTCGAGCAGGTCGCGCGTGTTCAGGCGCAGCGAACCGCCGAAGATCATCGTCGTTCCTGCAGCATCGCGAACTGGCTGCGTCAGGATGATCAGCGGTTGACCGCTCACGCGGCTCGGCGTCGGGTCGGAGATGATCGCGCGGTTCTCGCGCAGGGTCCGTTGAAAGTAGTCGCGGTCGGCGATGTTGAGCGAGACCGGAAGATTCATCTGCTGGTTGTCCGCCGTCACCAGCACCCGGCCATCGACCGACGTGGCGAACACATTGCTGAAGAGTTGACGCAACACGTGCTGCGACTCCACCAGGCGCAGCACAGCGCCCCTGTCCTCTGCTGCAATGCCGCTGAACTGCGGCACGGCGCTGGCCAGCGCGCGCTGCAAGTCGACCAGTTGGCGCGACAGCAGCCCCGCAGTGCGCACCGTCTCGCTCGACTCGCGCACCAGCTGCGCTTCCAGCGTGTCGTTCTGGGCCCGCGTCACCAGCAGTGCAGTGATCAGCCCGATGCCCACCATCAGCGCCGCGATGCCGCCCGCGGTGATGCGCAGCTTCAGGGAGCCTAAGGCTGCGGGCCAGTGGAAGCGGTGGCCGGTCATGGGCGATCGTGGTGGCAAAAGTCGGTGGCGCGCGTCGGGCGTGAGGGAAATGCGGAGGGGAGACAGGTCGGCGCCATTGTCGCGTGTCTCCGAACGGCCTCGGCCCCAATACACATGACGTCTTTGTAGGCGAATGCACACGGCACAACGCGCTGGCGAACCTCTGTTTCGCAGGGCGCGCCGGGCTAGCATCGCTGCATGGACCTCGTCGTCGCCCGCCCCGAAGGCCTCTACTGCCCGCCAGGCGACTTCTTCATCGACCCCTGGCGGCCCGTGGCGCGCGCCGTCATCACGCATGCGCATTCCGACCATGCACGCGTGGGCCATGGGCATTACCTGGCACACACCGACAGCGAAGGGACGCTGCGCACGCGGCTCGGGGCGGACATCGCCCTTCAGACGCTGCCGTACGGCGAGGCGATCGAGCACCATGGCGTGCGCATCTCCTTGCATCCGGCGGGCCACGTGCTCGGCTCGGCGCAGGTGCGGGTCGAGCACGGCGGGCGCGTGTGGGTGGCCTCGGGCGACTACAAGACCGAGCCGGATGGCACCTGCCCGCCCTTCGAGCCCGTGCCTTGCGACACCTTCATCACCGAGTCCACCTTCGGCCTGCCGATCTACCGCTGGCCGACGCAAGCCGTGCTGTTCGCCGAGATCAACGACTGGTGGCGCCGCAACGCCGACGAGGGCCGCGCGTCGGTGCTGTTCTGCTATGCGTTCGGCAAGGCACAGCGCATCCTGCATGGCGTCGAGCCAGGCATCGGGCCGATCGTGGTGCACGGCGCGGTCGAACCGCTGAACGCGGTGTACCGCGCCGCTGGCGTGGCGTTGCCGCCGACGCTGCGCGTGAGCGACGCGGAGGTCAACCCGCAGATGCTCAAGCGCGCACTGGTGCTGGCGCCGCCCTCGGCCCAGGGCACACCGTGGATGCGGCGCTTCGGCAACTATGTCGACGCCTTCGCCAGCGGCTGGATGCAGCTGCGTGGCACCCGGCGGCGCCGCGGCGTCGACCGCGGCTTCGTCATGAGCGACCACGCCGACTGGCCCGGCCTGCAGAAGGCCATCGCCGGCACCGGCGCCGAGCGCGTGTTCGTCACGCACGGCAGCGTCGCGGTGCTGGTGCGCTGGCTTACCGAGAACGGGCTGGAGGCGCAGGGCTTCAAGACCGAATACGGCGACGAGGACGTGGCCGACCAGGGCGAGGCCAAGCCTGCGGCAGCCGATGTCGAAGCGGCCCCCGACGCCGCGCCATGAAGGCCTTCGCCGCCCTCTACCGCGAACTCGACGCCACCACGTCGAGCCTCGCCAAGCAGGCCGCCCTGCAGCGCTATCTGCACGCCGCAGCGCCCGAAGACGCGGCGTGGGCCGTCTACTTCCTCGCCGGTGGCAAGCCACGCCAGCTGGTGCCGACCAAGTTGCTGCGCTTGCTCGCGCAAGAGGCCGCCGGCCTGCCCGAATGGCTGTTCGACGAGAGCTACGAGGCCGTCGGCGACCTGGCCGAAACCATCTCGCTGCTGTTGCCGCCCCCGACCGAGGCGCACGATCTGGGTCTGGCCGTGTGGATCGAGCGGCATCTGTTGCCGTTGCGGAAGACGCCGCCCGATGAACTCGCCGACACCTTGCGCGCGCAGTGGCGCCAGCTCGCGATCGACGAGCGACTCGTCTACTTCAAGCTCATGACCGGCAGTTTCCGCGTCGGCGTGTCGCGGCTGCAGGTGACGCAGGCGCTGGCGGCGGTCGGCGGGCTCGACCCGAAGCGCGTGGCGCAACGGTTGATGGGCTACACGCACATCAGCGGGCAACCGGGGGCGGCCGACTACGCGCTGCTCATCGGCGCGGAGAACGACAGCGAACTCAACCAGAAGACCAGCGGCCAACCGTACCCCTTCTTCCTCGCGCACCCGTTCAACCAGCCAGTCGAGCAGTTCGATGCCTTGCTCGGCCCGCCCGCCGATTGGATCGTCGAATGGAAGTGGGACGGCATCCGCGCGCAACTCGTCAAGCGCGGCGGCGCGGTCTCGCTGTGGTCGCGCGGCGAGGAGCTGGTGACCGACCGCTTCCCCGAACTCGCGACCATGGGCGAGGCGCTGCCCGACGGCACGGTGCTCGACGGCGAGATCGCGGTCTGGAGAGACGACAAGGTCCAACCCTTCGCCGAACTGCAGCGCCGCATCGGCCGCAAGACGATCGGCCCGAAGCTGCTGCGCGAGATCCCGGTGGTGCTGCTCGGCTACGACCTGCTCGAATGGCAAGGACGCGACCTGCGCGCCATGCCACAGCAGGAGCGCCGCGCACTGATGGATGACCTGGTCACCCAGGTGCAGCACCCGCAACTCGTCGCCAGCCCGATGCTCACCGGCGACAGCTGGACCGACCTGTCGCGCCAGCGCGAGGCGGCACGTGCGATGGGCGTCGAAGGGATGATGCTCAAACAGCGCCACGCGCACTACGGCGTCGGCCGCACCAAGGACGTCGGCACCTGGTGGAAGTGGAAGATCGACCCGCTCAGCATCGACGCCGTGCTCATCTATGCCCAACGCGGCCACGGCCGCCGGGCCAGCCTCTACAGCGACTACACCTTCGCCGTGTGGGACGGTCCGCCGGAGCAGGAAGACCGCAAGCTCGTGCCCTTCGCCAAGGCTTACTCGGGCCTCACCGACGTCGAGATGGGACGCGTCGACGCCGTCATCCGCAAGACCACCATCGAGAGCTTCGGCCCGGTGCGCAGCGTGAAGCCGACGCTGGTCTTCGAGCTCGGCTTCGAAGGCATCGCGAAGAGCTCACGTCACAAGAGCGGCATCGCGGTGCGGTTCCCGCGCATGTTGCGATGGCGGGAGGACAAGACGGTGGAGGAGGCGGATACGTTGGAGACGCTGGCCGCCTTGCTGCCGACGGTGGCATGAAGTACGCCGACCTCGTTGCGTGGTTCGCGGGCCGGGGCTGGAAGCCCTTTGCGTTCCAGCGGGAGGTGTGGAAGGCCATCGGCGAAGGACGGTCGGGCATGCTGCATGCCACCACCGGCGCCGGAAAGACCTACGCGGTGTGGCTCGGCGCACTCAAGGCCTTCGCTGTAGCGCCGAAGGCTGCTGTGCGCACCACCGCGAAGAAGGTGGCGCCACCGTTGACCGTGCTGTGGATCACCCCCATGCGCGCTCTCGCGTCGGACACCCTGCGCGCGCTGCAGCAACCCCTCGAAGCCCTCGCCCCCGATTGGTCCGCCGGCGCGCGCAGCGGCGACACGTCGAGCGGCGAGCGCAGCGCGCAGAACGCCCGACTGCCGACCGTGCTCGTCACGACGCCTGAGAGCCTGTCCGTGTTGCTGTCGCGTGCCGATGCGGCCGACGTGCTGGGCACCTTCAAGATGGTGGTGGTCGACGAGTGGCACGAGTTGCTGGGCAACAAGCGCGGCGTGCAGGTGCAACTGGCGTTGGCGCGGCTCAAGCGCTGGAACCCGGCGCTGTGCGTGTGGGGCATGTCGGCGACGCTGGGCAATCTCGACGAGGCGATGCGCACGCTGCTCGGCCGTGACGATGGAACGTTGGTGCAGGGCCAGGTGCCCAAGAAGCTCGTGATCGACTCGCTGCTGCCCGGCCGGGCCGAGCGCTTTCCATGGGGCGGGCATCTCGGGCTCACGATGCTGCCGCAGGTGGTCGAGGAGATCGCGTCGAGCAGTACCACGCTGGTCTTCACCAACACGCGTTCGCAGTCGGAAATCTGGTACCAGGCGATCCTCGAAGCGAAGCCCGAATGGGCGGGGCTGATCGCACTGCACCACGGCTCGCTGGACCGCGCGGTGCGCGAGTGGGTCGAGGCGGGGCTCAAGAGCGGCGAGTTGCGCGCGGTGGTGTGCACGTCGAGCCTGGACCTCGGCGTCGACTTCCTGCCCGTCGAGCGCGTGCTGCAGATCGGCTCGCCCAAAGGCGTCGCGCGGCTGCTGCAGCGCGCGGGGCGTTCGGGCCACGCGCCGGGTCGGCCGTCGCGCATCACGCTGGTGCCCACGCACAGCATCGAAATGGTGGAGGGCGCCGCGGCGCGCGACGCGATTGCGGCCGGCCACATCGAGGCGCGCAGCACGCCCGAGCAACCGCTCGACGTGCTGGTGCAGCACCTGGTCACGGTGGCGCTGGGCGGCGGTTTCATGCCGGATGATCTGTATGACGAAGTGCGCGGCACGGCCGCCTACGCCAAGCTGTCGCGCGACAGCTGGGACTGGTGCCTGGCCTTCGTGCGGCAGGGCGGCCCGTCGCTCGCGGCGTATCCCGATTACCAGCGCGCGGTGCCCGATGCCGACGGCGTCTGGCGCGTGCCCGATGCGCGGCTGGCGCGCCGCCACCGCATGAACATCGGCACCATCGTGAGCGACGCGAGCATGACCGTGCAGTACGTCGGTGGCGCCAAGATCGGAAGCGTGGAAGAGAGTTTCGCTGCGCGCATGAAACCCGGCGACTGCTTCCTCTTCGGTGGCCGCATGCTCGAACTCGTGCGCATCCGCGAGATGACCGCGTGGGTGCGGCGTGCCAGCGGCAAGCGGCCGGCGGTGCCGCGCTGGAACGGCGGGCGCATGCCGCTGTCGACCACGTTGGCCGATGCGGTGGTGCAGCAGCTCGCGCTGGCGGGCGAGGGCAGGTACGACACGCCCGAGCTGCAGTGCGTGCGCCCGCTGCTCGAGATCCAGCAGCAGTGGTCGGCACTGCCCACGCCGCAGACGCTGCTGGCCGAGGTGCTGAAGACGCGCGAAGGCTGGCACCTTTTTCTCTACCCCTTCGCCGGCCGCCACGTGCACCTGGGGCTCGCGAACCTGATCGCCTGGCGCGTGGCGCAGCATGCGCCGCGCACCTTCTCGATCGCGGTCAACGACTACGGCTTCGAGCTGCTGTGCGCCACCGAGGTCGATTGGCCCGTGCTGCTGCCGCAGGTGCTGCGCGCCGGGCATGACGCACAGGCGCAGGACGCGATCGCGCACCACGACGCCGATGCCGCGCTGCTGCACGAGGTGCTCGAAAGCCTCAACGCCAGCGAACTGGCGCAGCGGCGCTTTCGCGAGATCGCGCGTGTCTCGGGTCTGATCTTCCAGGGCTACCCCGGCGAGAAGCGCAGCAACAAGCAGCTGCAGGCCTCGTCGTCGCTGTTCTGGGAGGTCTTCCGCAAGTACGACCCGGCCAACCGGCTGCTGCTGCAGGCCGAGCAGGAGTTGCTGGCGCAGGAGCTGGAAATCGGCCGCCTGCGCACGAGCCTGGCGCGCATGAACGCGCAGGCGCTGGTGGTGCAGACGCTCGCCCGCCCCACGCCCTTCGCGTTCCCGCTGATGGTCGAGCGCTTTCGAGAGAAGCTCAGCAACGAGAGCGTGGCCGACCGCATCGCGCGCATGGTCGAGCAACTCGAGAAGGCGGCTGGCGGTGCCGTGCCCGTGGGTGGCGTGGAAGAGGTCAAGGCCGGCATGGCCTTCGGGCAGGAGGGCGGCGGCGGGAAGGGCAAGGGGCCCGCCAGCGATGCATCGCGGCGCCGCCCCCGCAAGCCGTCGCGCCCCTTGCCGCCGCTGTAGGGCTCACCCGCCTGTCGCTGGGGCGGGGTGTCGTTTAAGCTGCCCCCATGAGCAGCCTCAACCCCAAAACCTACGACTCCGTTCCCTCGCGCCAGGTGGCCTTCCTCGGCCTGGGCGTGATGGGCTTTCCCATGGCCGGCCACCTCGCGAAGGCCGGCCACCGCGTGACGGTCTACAACCGCTCGGCCGCCAAGTCGGCCGCCTGGTCCGCCGAATTCGGCGGCCAGAGCGCCCCCACGCCGCGCGAGGCCGCGGCCGGCGCGGAGATGGTGTTCTGCTGCGTCGGCAACGACGACGACCTGCGCTCGGTGGTGCTGGGCGACGACGGCGCCTTCGCCGGCATGTCGAAGAACGCGGTGTTCGTCGACCACACGACGGCCTCGGCCGACGTGGCGCGCGAGCTGTCGGCCATCGCGCTCGATAAGGGCCTGCAGTTCATCGATGCGCCTGTGTCTGGCGGCCAAGCCGGGGCGCAGAACGGCCTGCTGACCGTGATGTGCGGCGGCGACAGCGCCACCTTCGACGCCGTCAAGCCGGTCGCCATGGCCTTCTCGCGCGCGGTCACGCTGCTGGGTGAGAGCGGCGCCGGCCAGCTCGCCAAGATGGTCAATCAGATCTGCATCGCGGGTCTGGTGCAGGGCCTGTCCGAAGCCATCGCCTTCGGCATGCGCGCGGGCCTGGACATGGAAGCCGTGCTCGGCGTCATCAGCAAGGGCGCGGCCCAGAGCTGGCAGATGGAGAACCGCGGCAAGACCATGATCGAGGGCAAGTTCGACTACGGTTTCGCGGTCGACTGGATGCGCAAGGACCTGGGTCTGGTGCTGGACGAAGCCAAGCGCAACGGCGCGCGCCTGCCGGTGACCGCGCTGGTCGATCAGTTCTATGCCGACGTGCAGCAGGCCGGCGGTGCGCGATACGACACCTCCAGCCTCATCACGCGGCTCAAGTAAACAAGCGCCCCCGCGGGGCACTTGTTTCGTTCAGCGGATCGGTGTGACCGTTGCCCCGCTGGCCGGCAGCGGCTCCATCGGCGGCAGCGGCACGCGCGAGCCGCTCGATGCCGGTGCGGCCGCCGGTGCCCCGGTGCCGCCCTGGCGCGTCTGGCCGGCCAAGTCGGCCTCGCTCACCACCTCGACCACGCGCACCACCTTCTGCACGCCCGACACGCCGCGCGTGATGTCCGTGGCGCGGTCGACTTCGCGCTTCGTCGCCAGGCCCATCAGGTAGACCACGCCGTTCTCGGTGATCACCTTGAACGAGGTCGCGAAGATGTCCTTGGCATCGAGCAGCGAGGCCTTGACCTTGCCGGTGATGAAGGTGTCGTTGGAGCGCACCTGGAACGAGCGCGGCTCGCCCACCACCACCTCGTTGACGATCGAACGCACGTTGTCGATGCCCTGCACCGCGGCTTCGGCGCGGCGGCGGTCAGCCTCGTTGCCCACCGTGCCGGTCAGCAGCATCTGACGGTTGAAGCTGGTGACGGTCACGTACATCTGGTCGTTGGCGATTTCGCGGATGCGCGAGGCACCGCGCAGCTCGATCGCCTGGTCGTCAAGCTGCGCACCGGAGCTGCGGCGGTCGGTGGCCATGAGGCCGGCGCCGACGGCAGCGCCGCCCACGACCAGCGGCACGCACGCCGAGAGGGCCGTGGCCAGCGCGGCCGCAGCGGTGAGGGTCAGCACAAGGCGTTGGGTCGATGGGATCGTCATGGGGATGCTTCCTGTTCTCCGAGTAACTGGGCGTCCACGCCGTCGCACAGGCAATGCAGGGCGAGCAGGTGGACTTCGTGGATGCGCAACGCACGTTCGTGCGGCACGGAAACCTGGACATCGGTCTCGCGCAGTGCGCGTCCGATCGCGCCGCCGCTGGCGCCCAGCAGGGCCACCACCGTCATGTCGCGCGCATGGGCAGCCTCGACGGCGGCGAGCACTGCAGCGGACTGCCCGCTCGCGCTCAATACCAGCAGCACATCGCCCGCCTGGCCGAGCGCGCGCACCTGGCGCGCTAAGCGGTCGACGTCACTGGCGTTGGCACTGTCGGCGGCCGGGTCGGTGGGGTCGCCGGGCAGCGCGATGGCGGCGAGCTCGGGCCGGTCACGCTCGAAGCGGCCGACGAACTGGGCGGCGAACTGCGCCGCCAGCAGGCCGGACACGCCGGCACCGCAGGCCAGCACCTTGCCGCCGCTGGTCACGCAGACCAGCAGCGCCTGCATGGCCTGACCGATGGGTTTGCTGAGCACCGGGCCTGCCTGGTATTTGAGGTCGGCGCTGTCGATGAAGTGCTGCTGGATCCGTTGCTCGAGCATGGGCGGCGATGATAACTGGGGGTCGTGAAACAAAAGGTGTGATGCGTGGCGCGCGCCGAGGTTCAACCCGTTCCCGCATCGAAGGCTGCGACCAGCCATTCGATGCCCTCGGGCTCGACCAGCACCACGTCGAAGCGGCAGGGCGGCGGCGTGCGCAGCGTCAGCAGGTAGTGTCGTGCGGCGAACACGATGCGGCGCTGCTTCACGCCGGTGATACTGCCCGCCGCGCCGCCATGGCTGCGACTCGTGCGCTGGCGCACCTCCACGAACACCAGCGTGCCGTCGCGCGGGTCGCGCACGATCAGGTCGATCTCGCCGCCGCCTCGGCCGGGGGTTCGATAATTGCGCGCGACCAGGCGAAGGCCGGCCCGCTGCAGATGCGCCAGCGCGGCGTCTTCCGCCGCGTCGCCGCGCTGCTTGGTCGTCGTGCTCCCTGTCGTCTTGTCGTTGTTCTGGAGAAGTCCCATTGAATGCTCTCGCCCCCGCCTCTTTCGGCGCCGCCCTGTCGGCCGCGCGCGATGCCGCGGGTGCCCAGCATTATCCGCAGGGCACGCTCTACGTCGTCGCCACGCCCATCGGCAACCTCGCCGACATCACGCTGCGCGCCTTGCATGTGCTCGCCATCGTCGACGTCGTCGCCTGCGAAGACACGCGCCACACACAGGGCATGCTGCGCGCCTACGGCATCGACCGGCCCGGTGCGCAACTGCTCGCCGTGCACCAGCACAACGAAGCCGAAGCCGCGCAGACGGTCGTCGCGCGCCTCGCGAAGGGTGAACGCATCGCGTACGTCAGCGACGCCGGCACGCCGGGCGTGAGCGACCCTGGCGCACGCCTTGCCGCCGCCGTGCGCGCCGCCGGCCACCGCGTGCTGCCGCTGCCCGGCGCCAGCAGCGTCATCACGCTGATCGCCGCGGCCGGCCTGGTGGCCGAGGGTGGTGACGAACGCAGCGCCTTCGTCTTCGCCGGCTTCCTGCCGAGCAAGGCGGGCGAGCGCGATGCGGCCGTGCAGGCGCTCGCGCGCGAACCGCGCAGCGTCGTGCTGCTCGAAGCGCCGCACCGCATCGAGGCACTGGCACGCGCGCTGGCCGTGCTGGGCGATCGCCACGTCACCATCGGCCGCGAACTCACCAAGCAGTTCGAGGAGATCGCCACCGTCGCCGCCAGCGCGCTGCCCGACTGGTTCGCCGCCGGCCGCGACCGCACGCGCGGCGAATTCGCGCTGGTGCTGCACCCGGTGGCGGTGGCCGCCGACGATGGGGCCGAGGCTGAGCGCGTGCTGCGCCTGCTGCTGGCCGAACTGCCGCTCAAGGGCGCGGTGAAGCTCGCTGCCGAGATCACCGGCGCGCCGAAGAACGCGTTGTACGACACGGCGCTGCGGCTGCGCGACGGCGGCGACTGAGTCTTTTCCGGGTCACACCTGCGAGAGCTCCCGGCACGATTTGTCGGAGAAGTGCGCAGTATTGTCACTTTCGGAAGCCAACATCCTTCCGGGCTGGCGGGCATGCCGCTTGCAAAACTGACGCGAGGCCCGGCGATGCGCCGGGCCTTCCTCGCCGGAGTGGACGAGTGAGTCAGAACAACAACTGGAAAACACAATGAAGCGTTCTTTTCGCGGCACGGGGCGTCTCGCCTGCACGATGCTGGTGGGTGCCTTCACGCTGGTCGCATGCGGCGGAGGAAGTGGCGGCGGTGGCAGTGCCGCCAGCGGCACCGGTCCCACGTCGCCCGTGCAGACCGTGCCCGATCAGACCAAGGACGCCTACGTCCCGTTGTTCCCGGCCGGCACGCAGATGCTGGAACAGACCCAGTACCGCGAGCCCGACGGCACGCTCGTCACGCTGATGGGCGCGCGCACCACCGAGCGGCATGCACGCGAGCGCGGCGAGGACTGGAACCTGCCCGACGTGTCGCCGGGTCGCTACTTCACCTTCCCGACCTTCTATTTCCAGAACCGCACGATGGGCCTGGAGATCCGCGACACCATCCCGGCGGGCGGCAAGAAAATCGAGTTCTTCCTGCGCGTGAACGAAGGCACCTTCGACGGCACCACCTTCAGCCTGTTCCGCAACATCCTCAATCAGGCTGTGCGGGACTACGGCTGGTCGCTCAACGGCGGCTTCGACAACGCCAAGGAAGGCAACCTGCCGATCTGCCACGCGGGCCAGCCCAAGGAAGACTGCAAGCTGGTCGTCGACTCGAACTGGCGCACCGACCCGCACAGCCCGCTGAAGGTCGGCGACCGCATCGAGCTCGCCCCAGCACCGCGGCTCAAGCGTGATCCGGTCATCGACGGCGGCGGCAGCCGGTATTACTCCTTCGAGCAGCTCTACGTGGTCGGCGTCGGCATGAAGCCCTGGTACGGCGTGGCGCCGAACCTCGACTCCGACGTGCTGCCCGACGCCACGCTGCTCGGCGGTGACGCCAGCGTGTCGTACAACTACTCCGAGGAGCCGATGCGCGGCTTCCAGCAGATGGTCAACAACATCGGCATCCATAACACCATGCGCTTCGTGCAGGGGCGCCGGCTGTTCCACACCTCCTTCGCGGACGGCAGGCATTCGGAGCACCCGAACGACAACCCGATCTTCGCGCAGCACGTGAACCAGCTCGGGCCGCGCTTCAACCAGGTGCATTGCATCGGTTGCCACATCGCGAACGGGCGCAGCGCCGCGCCCACGATCGGCGCACGGCTCGACACGATGTCCTTCCTCACCGGCGGTGCGGCGAACGACGGGCGCCGCGCGGCCGACCCCAACTACGGCCTCACCGTGCTGCAGCGCGCGACGGACGCGTCGGCCAGCGACTTCAGCGTCACGCTGCAGCGCCAGGACGTCACGGTGCGCACGCTGCCCGATGGCGAGAAGGTCGAGCTGGTCAAGCCGGTCTACGCCTTCAAGGGGCCGGCACCGGTCGACTTGTCGGCTCGTCAGGCCCCGCAGGTGATCGGCATGGGCCTGCTCGAGGCGGTCGCCGAAGACACGTTGCTCTCGCTGGCCGACCCGGGCGACCGCGACGGCGACGGCATCCGCGGCGTCGCGAACATCGTGCGCGACCCCGAGACCGGCGTGAACCGGGTGGGCCGCTTCGGCTGGAAGGCCGCCAAGGCCAGCCTGCGCCACCAGGCGGCGGAGGCGCTGGTCAACGACATGGGCGTGACCTCGTCGGTCTACCCGTCGCGCAGTTGCCAGCGCGGTGCAACCGATTGCCGCGGTGCCGACCCGGCCAGCGCGTCGATCACAGAGACCGAGTTGCTGCGCCTGTCGCACTACCTGTCGCTGGTCGGCGTGCCGGCGCAGCGCAGCCTACGCAGCGGCTTCCCGCCGGATGCGCGCGTCTCGCCTGAGCACGACGTGAACCCGACGCAGATCGAGCGCGGCCGCGTGCTCTTCACCCAGGCGCGCTGCGTGGCATGCCACACCGCCGAGATGAAGACCGGCAACACGCACCCCTTCGCCGAACTGCGCAACCAGACCATCCGCCCCTACAGCGACCTGCTGCTGCACGCGATGGGGCCGGGCCTGGCCGACGGCGTGGTCGAGGGCAAGGCCGCGGGCAACATGTGGCGCACGCCGCCGCTGTGGGGCATCGGCTCGCTGCCCTATGTGCAGGGCGCTGCGGCCAACGTGCGCTACCTGCACGACGGGCGGGCGCGCACGCTGACGGAAGCGATCCTCTGGCATGCGGGCGAGGCCGACGACAGCCGCACGCGATTCGAGAACCTGCCGAAGACCGACCGTGATGCGCTGATGGGCTTCCTGGGTTCGCTGTAGGAAATCGGCCGCGAAAGCGCATGAAAAAGGCCGGAAGCTTTTACAAGCTTCCGGCCTTCGTGTCTGGTCCCGCCGCCAGGAATCGAACCTGGATCTCAGCCTTCGGAGGGCCGAATTCTATCCGTTGAAATACAGCGAGAGAGCCTCGCGGATCATGCCGCGAGCAGCCGATTATCGCCCATCACGCGGCCAGTGGGCAGGGCGCTGTTTGAAGCGCGGCGGACAAGGGCTGTTGACCGAAGCCGAGGCCGGCCACGTACACGCCGAACGCACGCCGGCCGGTCTGCACGAGATCGAAGCCGGCGGGATCAAGCAGCCAGTTCTGGATCAGTCCGCTCACCAGCGCGTGCAGCCCCTGGGCCGCGACCGCCGCCGGAATGGCGAGCCGGAGGCGCTGGCGGCGCGCGGCGAGGCGCAGTGCGCGCTCGAAGTCGGCCACGCAGCCGTTGCGCGCGTCGAGGTGGCGCTGCTGCACCGATTGCATTTCCTGCGTGTATTCCACCTTGTGCGTCGCGACCTCGAAGACGCGGCGCACCTGCGGGTCGGTGGTCATCAGCTTGAGCGCCGCCACCAGCACCCGCTCGACCTCGCGCAACGGGTCGTCCTCGGACAGTCCGGTGGCCTGCACCGCGGCCTCCAGCGGCAGCGTGACGCGTTCCATCATCGCGTTGAAGAGGTCGGCCTTGTCCTTGAAGTGCCAATAGATGGCGCCCCGCGTCGCACCCGCCTGCTGGGCGATCTGCTGCAGCGAGGTCTGCGAAACGCCCTGCGCCTGGAACAGCACCTCGGCCGCGTCGAGCAGCCGGTGGCGTGTGGCGAGAGCCTCTTCCTTCGTGTGGCGGGCCAATGTGTCTCCTGAAAAAACGCTCGGATCACCGAGTCGGCGAACTATACATGCACGAATGTATGTAAACTCGCCGACTTCCGATGACCTCGCCGAACACTTGGCCTTGATGGCGATCAAGGTCGCCGCACGTCATCCCCTCTTTTGCTTCAAAGGAATCACATGCCGCAATCGCATGTCTCTTCACGTCGTTCGTTGTCTTCGTGGCGTCTGATGGCCGCCGGTACGGTGGTGATGGCTGTGCTGGCGCTGACGGCGTGCGGCAAGGGCAAGGAGCCCGCAGCTGCGGGCGGCGCGCCTGGCGGCGCGGCGCCTCCGCCGCCCGAAGTGGGCGTCGTGGTCGCCACGCCGACGGATGTGGGCCTGATCACCGAGCTGCCCGGCCGCCTCGAAGCCTCGCGCGTCGCCGAGGTCCGCGCCCGTGCGGCCGGCATCCTGCAGGAGCGCCTGTTCCGCGAAGGCAGCGATGTGAAGGCCGGCCAGCCGCTGTTCCGCATCGACTCGGCACCGTACGCCGCGGCGTCGCGCAGCGCGCAGGCCAGCCTGGCGCGTGCCGAAGCCAATGCCGTGCAGGCCAAGGCGCTGGCCGAGCGCTACAAGCCGCTGGTCGAAGCCAATGCGGTGAGCAAGCAGGAATACGCGAACGCCGTGGCGGCGCAGAAGTCCGCCGAGGCCGATGTGGGCGTGGCCCGTGCGTCGGTGACCACCGCGAACATCAACCTCGGCTATGCGGCCGTGACCGCCCCGATCTCGGGCCGCATCGGCCGCGCGCTGGTCACCGAAGGTGCGCTGGTGGGGCAGGGCGACGCCACCGCGCTGGCCGTGATCCAGCAGATCAACCCGCTGTACGTGAACTTCACCCAGTCGGCCAACGACGTGATGAAGCTGCGCCGGGCCATGGCCGACGGCCAGTTCAAGCGCGCCGACGGCGCCGACGCGGCCAGCGTGCGCGTGGTGCTCGAAGGCGGCGGCGAATACCCGACGCCGGGCAAGCTGCTGTTCTCCGACCTCACCGTCGACGCGACGACCGGCCAGATCACGTTGCGCGCCGAACTGCCCAACCCCAAGGGCGAACTGCTGCCCGGCCTGTATGTGCGCGTGCGCATCGAGCAGGCCCAGGTGAGCAATGCCATCACGCTGCCGCAGCAGGCGGTGACGCGCACGCAGCAGGGCGACACGGTCACCGTGGTCGGTGCCGACGGCAAGCTGAGCAAGCGCACCGTGAAGGTCGGCGCGGCCAAGAACAACCAGTGGGTCGTGATGGAAGGCCTCAAGGCCGGCGAGCAGGTGATGGTCGACGGCTTCCAGAAGCTGCAGATGCTGCCGCCCGGCACGCCCGTGAAGGCGGTGCCTTGGACGGCGCCGAACGCCGCCGCACCGGCGGCTGCCGCCGCGTCGGCGCCTGCCGCACCGGCCTCGGCCGCCAAGCAGTAAGGAGCGCGCCCGCATGGCCAAGTTCTTCATCGATCGCCCCATCTTCGCGTGGGTGATCGCGCTGTTCGTCATCGTGATGGGCGCCGTGTCGATCACGCAGCTGCCGATCTCGCAGTACCCGCCGGTGGCACCACCGGCGATCGTCATCAACGTCGCCTACCCCGGCGCGTCGGCCCAGACGCTCGAGGACAGCGTGCTGTCCGTGATCGAGCGCGAGATGAACGGCTCGCCCGGTCTCATCTACATGGAATCGGTCGCGCAGGCCGACGGCAGCGGCACGATCACCGTGACCTTCGAGACCGGCACCAACGCCGACCTCGCCCAGGTCGACGTGCAGAACCGGCTGTCGCGTGCGACGCCGCGTCTGCCGGCCACCGTCACGCAGCAGGGCGTGCGCGTCGACAAGTCGCGCAACAACTTCCTGCTGTTCACGATGTTGTCGTCCGAGGACCCGTCGATCGACCCGATCGCGCTGGGCGACTACGCCTCGCGCAACGTGCTGCCCGAACTGCAGCGCGTGGCCGGTATCGGCCAGGCGCAGCTCTTCGGCACCGAGCGCGCCATGCGCGTGTGGATCGATCCGGCCAAGCTGCAGGGCTTCAACCTGTCGTCGGGCGACGTCAACGCCGCCATCACGGCGCAAAACGCCCAGGTGTCGTCCGGCACCATCGGCGACCTGCCCAACATCACCGGCCAGTCGATCGCCGCCACCGTGGTCGTGCGGGGTCAGCTCAGCACGGTCGAGCAGTTCGGCAACATCATCCTGCGGGCCAACACCGACGGGTCGGCGGTGCGACTGAAGGACGTGGCGCGCATCGAGCTCGGTGGCCAGGCCTATTCGACCTCGGCGCGCCTGAACGGGCAGCCGGCAGTCGGCATCGGCGTCCAGCTGGCGCCCAGCGGCAATGCGCTGCAGTCCGCCAAGGCGATCCGCGCCAAGATGGAAGAGCTCGCCAGGTACTTCCCCAAGGGCGTGAAGTGGAGCATCCCGTACGACAGCTCGCGCTTCGTGAGCATCTCCATCACCGAAGTGGTCAAGACGCTGTTCGAGGCCGTGGCGCTGGTGTTCGTCGTGATGTTCCTGTTCCTGCAGAACTGGCGCTACACGGTCATCCCGACCATCGTCGTGCCGATCGCGCTGCTGGGCACCTTCGCGGTGCTCTCCGCGCTGGGCTTCTCGATCAACGTGCTCACCATGTTCGGCATGGTGCTGGTGATCGGCATCGTGGTGGACGATGCCATCGTGGTGGTCGAGAACGTCGAGCGCATCATGACCGAGGAGGGCCTCGGCCCGCTCGAGGCCACGCGCAAGGCGATGCAGCAGATCTCGGGCGCCATCATCGGCGTGACCGTGGTGCTGATCTCGGTGTTCGTGCCGCTGGCCTTCTTCGCGGGGTCGACCGGCAACATCTACCGCCAGTTCTCGGCGGTGATGGTGACGTCCATCGCCTTCTCGGCCTTCATGGCACTGTCGCTTACGCCGGCCTTGTGCGCGACGCTGCTCAAGCCGGTCGAGCAGGGCAGCCATCACGAGAAGAAGGGTTTCTTCGGCTGGTTCAACCGTGGCTTCTCGCGCACGGCCAAGGGCTATGAGGGCGTGGTCGCCCGGCTGCTCAAGCGCGCGGCGCGCTACCTGATCATCTACGTGGCCATCATCGGCGCGGTGGTGCTGCTGTTCCGCGGCCTGCCGACGTCCTTCCTGCCGCAGGAAGACCAGGGCAACATCATCGTGAACGTGCAATTGCCGCCGGGCGCGACGCAGGAGCGCACGCTGTCGGTGATGCAGCAGGTCGAAGGCTTCATGCTCAAGCAGCCCGAAGTGCAGAGCATGGTGGGCGTGCTGGGCTTCAGCTTCTCTGGCCAGGGCCAGAACGCCGGCCTGGCGTTCGTGACGCTCAAGGACTGGGAAGAACGCAAGGGCGCCGGCCAGTCGGCCGACGGCCTGGCCGGCCGCGCCTTCGGCGCACTGTCGGGCATCCGCGATGCGTTCATCTACCCGCTGAGCCCGCCGCCCATTCCTGAACTGGGCAACGCCAGCGGCTTCACCTTCCGTCTGCAGGACCGCAGCGGTGCCGGGCACGATGCGCTCATCAACGCGCGCAACCAGCTGCTGGGCATGGCGGGCAAGAGCAAGCTGCTCGCGCAGGTGCGGCCCGATGGCCTGGAAGACGCGCCGCAGCTGCAGATCGACATCGACCGCGACAAGGCCAACGCGCTGGGCGTGACCTTCGACGCGATCAACACGACCCTGTCGACGGCGCTCGGGTCGCGCTACATCAACGACTTCCCGAACCAGGGCCGTCTGCAGCGCGTGGTGGTGCAGGCCGATGCGCCGGCGCGGATGCAGCCCGACGACCTGCTCAAGCTCAATGCAAGCAACACGAAGGGCCAGCCGGTGCCGCTGTCGACCTTCGCGTCGACGCGCTGGGTCACCGGCGCGCAGCAGACGGTGCGCTACAACGGCTACCCGGCGGTGCGCATCACCGGCTCGGCCGCACCGGGCCTGAGCTCGGGCGATGCGATGGCCGAGATGGAAAAGCTGGCCGCGCAGTTGCCCACGGGCTTCGGCTTCGAATGGACCGGCCAGTCGCGCGAGGAGAAGCTCGCAGGGTCGCAGGCCATGATCCTCTACGGCTTCGCGATCCTGGCGGTGTTCCTGTGTCTCGCGGCGCTGTACGAAAGCTGGTCGATCCCGCTGTCGGTGATCTTGGTGGTGCCGCTCGGCGTGCTGGGGGTGCTGCTAGCGACGATGCTGCGGTCGTACTCGAACGACGTGTATTTCCAGGTGGGCCTGATCACCATCATCGGCTTGTCGGCGAAGAACGCGATTCTGATCATCGAGTTCGCCAAGGACCTGCAGGCCCAGGGCAAGGGCGTGGTGCAGGCCGCGCTCGAGGCGGCCCATCTGCGCTTCCGCCCGATCGTGATGACCTCGCTGGCCTTCGGCCTCGGCGTGATCCCGCTGGTGATCGCCTCCGGTGCCGGCTCTGCCAGCCAGCGCGCCATCGGTACCGGCGTGCTGGGCGGCATGGTGACCGGCACCGTCCTTGCGGTGTTCTTCGTGCCCGTGTTTTTCGTTGTCGTGCGCACCTTGTTCAAGGGCAGCAAGCGCCAGCAAGAGGCCGACCGGCGCCACGCCGCGGCTGCAGGAATCGAGCCTACCCATGACTAAGCGTTTGAACTTTCGCGGCGCCCTGAGTGCGGTGGCTGCCGCTGCACTGCTGGCCGGCTGCTCGCTTATTCCGACCTACGAGCGACCGGCCGCGCCGGTGCCGACCACCTTCCCGAACGACCCCGCGCAGCCGGCCGGTGCGGCCGCGGCGACGGTGCCGTGGCAGGACTACTTCGCCGACCCGCGCCTGCAGGGCCTGATCCGGACGGCGCTCGCCAACAACCGCGACCTGCGGGTGTCGGTGCTCAACATCGAGCAGGCGCGCGCGCAGTTCCAGATCCAGCGCTCGGCCCTGTTCCCGGCGGTCGGCGTGTCGGCCAGCGGGTCGCGTTCCAGCCCGAATGCGCTCCAGGCCTTTGGCGTGGGCGGCAGCGTGAGCTCCAACTATTCCGTCAACCTGGGCATCACGGCCTGGGAGCTCGATTTCTTCGGCCGCATCGGCAGCCTGAAGGAACAGGCCCTGGCGCAATACCTGTCGACCGAGGAGTCGCGCAAGTCGGCGCAGATCAGCCTGATTGCCGCGGTGGCCAACGGCTGGCTCACGCTCATCGCCGACGACGAACTGCTCGCGATCACGCGCCAGACGCTCGACACGCGCGAGGAGTCGGTGCGGCTCACCAAGCTGCGCTTCGACAACGGCGTGGTGTCCGAGATCGATTTCCAGCTCGCCAACTCGCAGGCCGAGGCTGCGCGCGCCACCTACGCGCAGCAGCAGCAGCAGCGGGCCCTGGACGAGAACGCCTTGGCGCTGCTGATCGGCGCACCGGTGCCGACCGAGGCGCTGTCGGGCGGCGCTCTGCGCCTCGACGCCGCGGCGCCGATGCGCGACCTGCCCGCCGGCCTGCCGTCGGACCTGCTCGTCGAGCGTCCGGACATCCGCGCGGCCGAACAGCAGCTGATCGCCGCCAACGCCAGCATCGGCGCGGCGCGTGCCAATTTCTTCCCGCGGGTGTCGCTCACCACCAGCGCGGGGACGGCCAGCACGGAGTTCTCCAATCTGTTCGACAAGGGCACCAAGGCCTGGTCCTTTGCGCCGTCGATCACCTTGCCGATCTTCAACGCGGGTGCGAACCAGGCCACGCTCGACGCGGCACGCGCCGGTCAGCAGATCGCCGTGGCGCAGTACGAGAAGTCGATCCAGACGGCGTTCCGCGAGGTCGCCGATGCGCTGGCCGGTCGCGCCACGCTGGGCGAGCAGGTGCGTGCGCTGCGTGCGCAGGCCGATGCCGAGGGCGTGCGCTTCAGGCTGTCGGACCTGCGCTACCGCAACGGCATCGCCAGCGCGCTCGACCTGCTGGATTCGCAGCGGTCGCTGTTCGCCGCACAGCAGGCGGCGGTGCAGACGCGCCTGCAGCAGCTGCAGAACCAGGTGCTGTTCTACAAGGCCCTGGGCGGTGGCTGGACCGACCGCTGACACCGGCGGGACTGCATCGCGGAATGCCTCGGCCTGCGGGCCGGGGCTGCTCCCTATAATCGCCGGTTGGTTGGAAGCCCCCCGCGAAGCCCCCCGAATTTGAGGACGCCATGAGCGCAGACCCGCATTACCAGGCCACAGAAGAAGCCCACACCGGTCCGATCAAAAGCCCCAAGCAGCTCCTGCTGGCGGTTTTCTTTTCGTTCGTCGCGCCCATTGCCATCATCGTGGGCCTCGTCGCCTTCGTGGTGTCGGGCACCCGGCCGTCCGGCAACGCCCAGGGCGACAGCATGGCGCTCTACGGGGTGTCGCAGGACGCGCGTGATCGCGAACTGGCCGACCGCCTGAAGAAGGTCGGCATGATCGAGATCCGCGACGCCAACCGCCCGCTCGCCGCCGGCGAAGCGGTCTTCAAGGCGCAGTGCATCGCCTGCCACGGCGCGCCGGGCATCCCGGGCGCGCCGCACCTCAACGACGCCGCCGCCTGGGCCCCGCGCCTCGGCCAGGGCTACGCCACGCTGCTCGAGCACGCCCTCAAGGGCAAGGGCGCGATGCCGCCGCAAGGCGGGGGCGACTTCGAAGACGTCGAGATCGGCCGTGCAGTGGTCTACCTGGCCAATTCGGGCGGTGCCAAGTTCGAGGTGCCCGATCGCCCTGCAGCGGCGGCACCGGCCGATGGCACCGCGCCGGCCGGAGGCGCGGCGTCTGCAGCCGCATCAGCGCCTGCACCGGCAGCCAGCAAGTAAACGGCGCTCGACGCCCCCCTCGAAGCCGGCTGCATGCCGGCTTTTCTCATGGTGCGGCCAGGTCAGCGCGCCTGGTGCGCCGCCGGGCTCAGCACATGGCCGAAGCGCAGCGGCAGGTTGATGGCCTGGACCTCCTCCGGCTGCGGCCAAAGGCCTTGCTCGATCGCGTCGGCGGCCAGGCCCACGTCCTGCGTGTGCACCAGGCCCAGCCCCAGAGGCGTGGCGAGGTAGACGCGGCCGGCCTCGTCCAGCAGACAGGCGTCGATGGTCGTCGGTGTGCCGGCATGCGAGGCGACCGAGAAGTCCTCCGCCACGCGCCATACCCAAGGCGCGGCCTCGAGTTCCACATACACGCGCTGCGGCCCGTTCTGAAAGAACCACTGGCCGGCTTCGTCGTGTTCGTAGTTGCGTTGGATGAAATCGATCAGCTTGTCGTGCTGCAGCAGCGAGCCCTTCGACGCGGGGAAGGGCCCGGCGGCCTGCGTGCGGTCGTCCCGCATGTACCAGTTGCCGCGCGCGTCGAGGCCGAGCCAGCCGTGGCAATGCGGCACGTTGGGCCATTTGGCCAGGGCTTGTTTGACGATGTCGTCCATGTGCCGATTCTGCGTGTTGGCCTAGACGTGCCGCGTCAGCCAATCGCCCACGTGCGTCGGCAGCCCGCGCACATGGCCGGGCGGCAGGCCCATCGGAAAGCCGACATGCCCGCCGTGTGCCGGTTGCCACAGCGTGACGTGGGTACCGACCTCGGCCTGCCGCGGCAGGCTGGCGCCGGGCACGAAAGGGTCGTTCAGCGCGTTCACCACCAGCGCCGGCACGCGGATGTCGGCCAGGTGCGGCTTGGACGATCCGCGCGACCAGTAGTCGTCCACGTCCCGGAAGCCATGCAGCGGGGCGGTGAACACGTTGTCGAAGGCGTACAGGTCGCGGGCCGCCAGCAGCGCGTCGCGGTCGAAGAGGCCGGGGTGCTGCGCCAGCTTGGCCAGCGCCTTGGGCTTCATGCTCGCCAGGAACATGCGGGTGTAGACCAGCCGGTTGAAGCCGCGCCCGATGGCTGCGCCGCCGGCCGCCAGGTCGAGCGGTGCCGAGATCGACGCCACCGCACGCACCCGGTGCGCGGCCTCGGCGCCGGCCTCTTCGGCCCAGCGCAGCAGCGCATTGCCGCCGAGCGAAACGCCAGCCGCCAGCATCGGGCCGGCATGCTGCGCGGCGAAGCGCGTGAGGATCCAGTCGACCTCCTCGAAATCACCGGAGTGGTAGGCCCGCGGCGCGAGGTTGATCTCGCCGCTGCAGCCGCGGAAGTGCGGCACCGCGAAGGCCCAGCCGCGGGCGGCGGCGAAGGCGGCGAAGGCTTCCGCGTAGTGGCTGCGCGAGGAGCCTTCGAGGCCATGGAAGAGCACCAGCAGCGGGGCCGACGGCACCGCGGCATCGACGACATCGACATCGATGAAGTCCCCGTCGGGCGTGGGCCAGCGCTCGCGCCGGTAGGCGGGTGGCGGCCCGTCGGCGCGGCGCGCGTACAGCGCCGGCCAGATCGTCTGCAGGTTGCCGCCGGGCAGCCAGCGCGGGGCGACGTAGCGCATGGGTGCGGGCGCGTCGTTCAGTGGAGCGTCTGGCGCGCGTCGTTGTCGTCGTCGGGCGCGTGCGCGCTGCCGGGGCTGGCGTGGTGCGCCACCAGGTGCCAGCCCTGCGCGGTCTTGTGGTAGACGTTGGTCGCCAGCACGAAGGCGTGGTGCGGGCCTTCGGCGGTGAGCACCTCGACGCGTTCGAGCACGTTGTGCACGGCGCTGGCCAGCGACTCGACCTTGCGCACCCGGGCCGGCCGGGCGTGGATGGCGCCATTGGCGAACATCTGCTCGAAAGCTGCCCGGATGGCGGTGGCGCCCACCAGGCGCGGGCCGCCGGGGTGCACGCAGAACACTTCGTCGTCGTCGGCCCAGCAGGCCATGAGGGCGTCGATGTCGCCGCGTTGCAGCGCCTCGTAGAACGCGGTCTCGACATCGTCGGCGGTGCCGCCGACGGCTGCGGCGCGGAGCTTGGTCTTGGTGGACATGGTGGCGGATGTAGGAGGAGATGGGATTTTGCCTGTGCCGCATGTCCGCTGGGCTATGCTTGCCGCCCACCTGCCAGCGGCCGCTTCGCGTCGCAGGCAGGCACCGACCGACCAAGGGAAAAATCACCATGAAACGCTGGCTCCTGACCCTCCTCGCGGCGCTGTCGCTCAGCCTGCTCACCGGCTGCGGCTTCAACCAGTTCCAGTCGCTCGACGAGGCCAGCAAGTCGGCCTGGAGCGAGGTGCTCAACCAGTACCAGCGTCGCGCCGACCTGGTGCCGAACATCGTCGCGACCGTCAAGGGCGAAGCCAACTTCGAGCAGGAGACGCTGACCCGCGTGATCGAGGCGCGTTCGAAGGCCACATCGGTTCAGGTGACGCCCGAGACGCTCAACGACCCGGCGGCTTTCGCCAGGTTCCAGCAGGCGCAGGGCGAGCTGTCGTCGGCGCTGTCGCGCCTGCTGGTGGTGTCGGAGCAGTACCCGAACCTTAAGGCCAACCAGGGCTTCCGCGACCTGCGGGTGACGCTCGAAGGCACCGAGAACCGCATCACCGTGGCGCGCAACCGCTACATCCAGACGGTGCAGGAATACAACGTGCTCGCGCGCAGCTTCCCGACCAACATCACGGCGAAGATCTTCAGCTACGACCCCAAGCCGAACTTCAGCGTGCAGAACGAGGCGCAGATCTCCACGCCGCCGACCGTCGACTTCGGTACGCCGAAGAAGTGAGCTGCGCGCCATGAACGCGGCGCGGCTGCTGCAGCCTCTGCGGCATGTTGCCGGCCTGTTCGCGCTGGTGCTGTGCTTCTTCGGCGGCGCACACGCACAGGCGCTGCTGCCCGTGCCGGCGCTCGACGCGCGCGTGATCGACCAGACCGGCACGCTCGACGCGGCCCAGCGCCAGTCGCTCGACGCCAAGCTGGCCGCCTTCGAGCAGCAGAAGGGCAGCCAGATCGTGGTGCTGATGGTGCCGACCACGCAGCCCGAGGACATCGCCGCCTACGCCAATCGCGTGGCGAACGACTGGAAGATCGGCCGCCGCGCGGTCGGCGACGGCGTGCTGCTGATCGTCGCCAAGGACGACCGCAAGATGCGCATCGAGGTCGCGAAGACGCTCGAGGGCGCGGTGCCCGACATCGCTGCGGCGCAGATCATCGACGACGCGATGAAGCCGCGTTTTCGCGACAACGATTTCGCCGGTGGCTTGAATGCCGCCGCCGACCAGTTGATCGCGCGCATCTCCGGCGAGGCGCTGCCCCAGGTCGAGCGCCGCGACGACGCGCGCTCCGGCGGTTTCGGCTTCGACTGGGAGAGCCTCGCGATCTTCCTGTTCTTCGCAGTCGTTGTCGGTGCGCCGATCGCGCGCCGCATCTTCGGCGCCAAGCTCGCGCCCTTCGTGATGGCGCTGGGCGTCGGCGGGGTCGCCATGGCGATCACCGCGACGGTGCTGGTGGCCGCGATCGCCGGCATCGCGGCGCTGGTCGTCACGCTGATGGCAGGCGTCGGCCCGTTGGTCAGCAGCGGCCGCCGCGGCGGTGGCTTCGGCGGCGGCTGGACCACCGGCGGTGGCGGGTGGGGCGGCGGCTCGTCCTCGGGCGGCGGTTTCAGTTCCGGTGGCGGCGGCGATTTCGGAGGCGGCGGCGCCTCGGGGGACTGGTAGCCATGGCGTCATTTCTTGCCAAACTGGGCCGGCTCTGGCGCCATCGCTCGGCCGACGAGGCCGCCGTGCGGCGCGTGCTGCCGCCGGAGGTGCTGGCCCGGCTGCAGGCCCGCGTGGCCGCCAGTGAACGCCGCCACACCGGCGAGATCCGCCTGTGCATCGAGGCGGGTCTGCCCACCAGCTACCTCTGGCGCGGTGCGCCGGCGCGCGAACGGGCGATCATGCTGTTCGGCAAGCTGCGCGTCTGGGACACCGAGCAGAACAATGGCGTGCTCATCTACCTGCTGCTGGCAGAGCACGCGATCGAGATCGTGGCCGACCGCGGCATCGACCGCCATGTCGACGCCGAGGCCTGGCGCGCGATGGCGAAGCGCATGGGCGCGGCCTTCCGCGAAGGCCGCTTCGAGGACGGACTGACGCAGGCGCTGGAAGAGGTGTCGGCCCTGCAGATGGCGCACTTCCCGCGCGCCGAGGGCGAGGCCGATCGCAACGAACTGCCGGACGCGCCGGTGGTTCTCTAACGCCCGTCGAGCGGGCCGAAGTTCGACGGCGCCAGGTCGGTGTCGAAGCCCGAGTCCAGCGTCGGCATGCCGGCCCCTCTCAGGGCAGCATGAACGCTGATGGGCGCATCCATGCCGTCGTGCTTGCGCAGCAGCCGGCGGTTGATGGCGTGCGTGGCGTCGAGCTCGCGCTGCATCGCCTTGGTCACCTGCGACAGGGTGCGCAGACGGCGGTTGCTCTCGCGCACCCGGTCGCCCAACAGCCCGGCGACCGCCAGCAGCAACCGCGCCGCGACGGCCGGCTGCACCTCGACCAGCCCACGCAGCGCCTCGCGTGAGAGGATGGCCATTTTCAGGTCGGTCAGCGCCGTGCAGGTGGCCGAGCGCGGCGCGCCGTCGAGCAGGCCCATCTCGCCGATCAGGCTGCCGGCATCGATCAGCGAGAT
Source organism: Variovorax restrictus (assembly GCF_051216715.1). Classification (NCBI taxonomy): domain Bacteria; kingdom Pseudomonadati; phylum Pseudomonadota; class Betaproteobacteria; order Burkholderiales; family Comamonadaceae; genus Variovorax; species Variovorax restrictus. Next base: position 204,704 of record NZ_JBPJZH010000004.1, on the reverse strand, counting down.
CACCACGTCTTCGCCCGGCGCGCCCGTGGTGGCCTCGGCGCGCACCTGGCCTTCGATCAGCAGCGCCATGAACTCGCTACCGTCGGTCTGGCCCTCTGCGATGAAAACGGAACCGGCCTCGACGAAGACCGGCTGCATGGCGTCGATCACGACGCCCGCGTCGTGGAGGTCCAACTCGGCAACCGGCGACGCGCGCATCAACATCAACGCGGCCTGATCGCGCAGGGGGGTGGCGGGATACCGGCGGTCGCTCATCGACCGACGCCTCCGCTGCACGCCGCCTCGGGCAGCGCCCAGACAGCGTCACCCCCGACGCCGTAGAAGCGCCGGCCGGGGGCGGCTTCCATGCGCCAGCCGCCGGTGAATTCGCCGAAGGCCGGCAGGATCGCCTGGCCGTCTTCCTGCACGAAGCAGGGCAGCCGCAGCCGGTCGCGGCCCCGCCCGTGCAGGCTGCAGACAGGGTGCAGGTGGCCGGCCAGCACGAAGTGCGTGGGATGCGTTTGCGGGTGGTGGCAGCAGGCGAAGGGGCCGAGCAGGTGCGGCTCGTCGACCACCGCGATGGCCAGCGCGGCGGGCGGGTCGCCGGCGCGGCTGTCATGGTTGCCGCGCACCAGCGTCATCTCGAGCGTCGCGTGCGTGTCGCGCCAGGCCTGCAGCGCGGCCAGCACCTGCGGCGTGCGGGCCTGGGCCGCATGCAGGAAGTCGCCGAGGAAGACCACAGCGGCCGGCACGTGTCGCGCGATCAGCGCGTCGAGCCGGTCGAGGTTCTCCTGCGTCGTGCCGCCGGGCACGGGCTGGCCCAGTGCGCGGTAGGTCGCGGCCTTGCCGATGTGCAGATCGGCGACGAAGAGCGTTCGCCGCGCGGGCCACCACAGGGCGCGTTCGGGCAGCAGTTCGAGGGATTCGCCCGTCCAGTCGACGGGGCAGGCGGTGGAAACGACGGAAGGCACCGGGAGAGTGTCCCAGAAGTCCCGGAACACCGCGAAGCCCTCAGACGATCGCGAAGTGCTCGGTGCCGGCCGAGAGGTCGGTCGAGCGGGCGCGCTGGCTGTTGAGCTTGATCTGCAGGCGCAGGTCGTTGGCGGAGTCGGCGTTGCGGATCGCGTCCTCGAAGCTGATCTGGTTGCACTCGAACAGGTCGAACAACGCCTGGTCGAAGGTCTGCATGCCGAGGTTGCGGCTCTTCTTCATGATCTCCTTGATCTCGCCGACCTCGCCCTTGAAGATCATGTCGGAGATCAGCGGCGTGTTCAGCAGGATCTCGACCGCGGCGACGCGGCCCAGGCCGTCCTGCGTGGGAATCAGCCGTTGCGACACCAGCGCGCGCAGGTTGAGCGACAGGTCCATCAGCAACTGCGTGCGGCGTTCTTCGGGGAAGAAGTTGATGATGCGGTCGAGCGCCTGGTTGGCGCTGTTGGCATGCAGCGTGGCCATGCACAGGTGACCGGTCTCGGCGAAGGCGACCGCGTGTTCCATCGTCTCGCGGTCGCGGATTTCGCCCATCAGGATCACGTCGGGCGCCTGGCGCAGCGTGTTCTTCAGCGCGGCTTCCCAGCTGTCGGTGTCGATGCCCACTTCGCGCTGGGTCACCACGCAGTTCTTGTGCGGGTGCACGAACTCGATCGGGTCTTCCACCGTGACGATGTGGCCATAGGAATTCTCGTTGCGCCAATCGACCATCGCCGCCAGCGTGGTCGACTTGCCCGAGCCCGTCGCGCCCACCAGGATGGTCAGGCCTCGCTTGGTCATCGACACGTCCTTGAGCACCTGCGGCATGTTGAGGCCGTCGATGGTCGGCAGCGTCGCGGGGATGGTCCGCAGCACCATGCCGATCTTGCCCTGCTGCACGAAGGCGTTGACGCGGAAGCGGCCGATGCCGGTGGGCGAGATCGCGAAGTTGCATTCCTTCGTGCGCTCGAACTCCGCCACCTGGCGGTCGTTCATGATCGAGCGCGTCAGCGCCACCGTGTGCTGCATGCCCAGCGACTGGCCCGAGACCTTGGTGATCTTGCCGTCGACCTTGATCGCCGGCGGGAAGTCCGCGGTGATGAACAGGTCGCTGCCGTTGCGGCTCACCATGAGCTTGAGCAGATCGTTGATGAACTGACTGGCCTGATCGCGTTCCATGATGTTTCTCGGGCTGCAGGTGGCGCTGTGCGTCAGCCTGGGAAGTTTTCGGGGGTCTTGGCCTTGCCGCGCGCTTCGGCGGCGCTGATGACGCCGCGGCGCACCAGGTCTGTCAGGTTCTGGTCGAGCGTCTGCATGCCCTGGCCGCTGCCGGTCTGGATCGACGAATACATCTGCGCCACCTTGCCCTCGCGGATCAGGTTGCGGATGGCTGAGGTGCCCAGCATGATCTCGTGCGCCGCCACGCGGCCCTGGCCGTCCTTGGTCTTGCACAGCGTCTGCGAGATCACGGCCTGCAGCGACTCCGACAGCATCGCGCGGATCATTTCCTTTTCCTCGCCCGGGAACACGTCGATGATCCGGTCGATGGTCTTGGCGGCCGACGAAGTGTGCAGCGTGCCGAACACCAGGTGCCCGGTCTCGGCGGCGGTCATCGCCAGGCGGATGGTTTCCAGGTCGCGCATTTCGCCCACGAGGATGGCGTCCGGGTCTTCGCGCAGGGCGGAGCGCAGCGCGTTGGCGAAGCTCAGCGTCATCGGACCGACCTCGCGCTGGTTGATCAGGCACTTCTTGGACTCGTGCACGAACTCGATCGGGTCTTCGACCGTCAGGATGTGGCCGTACTCGGTCTCGTTGAGGTAGTTCACCATCGCCGCCAGCGTGGTCGACTTGCCCGAGCCGGTCGGGCCGGTCACCAGCACCAGGCCGCGCGGCTTGAGCGCCAGGTCGCCGAAGATCTTGGGCGCGTTGAGCTGCTCGAGCGTGAGGATCTTCGACGGAATCGTCCGGAACACCGCGGCCGCGCCGCGCGCCTGGTTGAAGGCATTCACGCGGAAGCGCGCCAGGCCGTCGATCTCGAAGGAGAAGTCGACCTCCAGGAATTCTTCGTAGTGCTTGCGGTGCGTGTCGCTCATGATGTCGTACACCATGGCGTGCACCGCCTTGTGGTCGAGCGCATCGACATTGATGCGCCGCACGTCGCCGTGCACCCGGATCATGGGTGGCAGCCCCGACGAGAGGTGCAGGTCGGAGGCTTTGTTCTTGACGCTGAAGGCCAGCAGTTGGGTGATGTCCACGAAGATCCTCGGTGACGTTTTGATACGCTTTGGACGATTATGACGATGATTGCTGCCAACCTCCACCAAGTTCGAACACGGATCGTGACGGCATGCACGGCGGCCGACCGCGACCCGGCCGGCGTGCAACTGCTCGCTGTCTCCAAAACCTTCCCCGCCGAGGCGGTGCGCGAGGCGCTGGCCGCGGGCCAGACCGCCTTCGGCGAGAACTACGTGCAGGAAGGCGTGGCCAAGATCGAGGCCCTGGCCGACGTGCGTGCGCAGCTCGTGTGGCACTGCATCGGCCCTCTGCAGAGCAACAAGACGCGCGTGGTGGCCGAGCACTTCGACTGGGTGCACAGCATCGACCGGCTGAAGATCGCCGAGCGACTGTCGGAGCAGCGGCCGGATGCAATGCCGCCGCTGCAGGTCTGCCTGCAGATCAATGTGGACGGCGGCGCCAACAAGTCGGGCGCGTCGGCCGATGAGGCATTGGCGCTGGCGCAGGCCGTGGCGTCGTTGCCACGTTTGCGGCTGCGCGGGCTGATGGCGATCCCCGAACCGGCCGCGGATTTCGACGCGCAGCGAGCGCTGTTCCTGCGCGCGCGGGCCGTGTACGACCGCATCCGCGACAGCGGCATCGCGCTCGACACGCTGTCGCTGGGCATGAGTGCCGACCTCGAGGCGGCGATTGCGGCCGGCAGCACGATGGTGCGGGTGGGCACCGCGATCTTCGGCGGGCGCCAAAGCTGACGACGGTCTGGCGTGTGAGGCGTCTGAATTGCTTCGCCTTGAATCGCCCCGGGTGTTCGAGATACCTCTGCACCCGGAGGTCGGCAAATGAAAGCAGCCATTGCAGCGCGAGGTTTCAGGCAACCAGAGCGTAATTGAGAACCGGGTTAGTTTCTGGCCAGCATTCCCTCGATGGTTTCGGCCAGTTCCTGCGCAACGAATTTGCCCACGAAGGCATCCGCGCCGACGCCCTTGGCATGCACCTCGTTCGTCGTGCCGGTGAGCGACGAGTGGATCACCACGGGGATCGAGGCGAAGCGCGGGTCGGCCTTGATCTTGCGCGTCAGGGTGAAGCCGTCCATCTCGGGCATTTCCAGGTCCGTCAGGACCAGCGCCACCTTGTCGGCGGCCGTCTTGCCCTCGGCCTCTGCGGCATCGGCGATCGCCAGGAGCTGCTCCCACGCTTCCTTGCCGGACTTGGTCATCACGTAGGCCGCGCCCATGGCCGTGAGGCCATGCTGAATCAGCGAGCGGGCCAACATCGAATCGTCGGCCGCCAGGATCACCGAGCCGGGGCGCAGCTGAACGCGCACGTCGACCACTTCGTCCGTCGTGTCCTCGGCGGCTGGCGGCAAGACGGTGCGCAGGATCTGTTCGACGTCCAGCACCTGCGCCAGCCGTGTGTCGTGGATGTCGCCATCGAGCCGGGCGATGCTGGTGATCAGGCCGCTGGCCGATGTGCTTCCTTCGGCCGACAGCACCTGGCTCCATTCGAGTCGCACTATCTCGTCCACCTCTTCGACGGCGAAGGCCTGGGTCGTCCGGGCGTATTCGGTCACGAGCAGGATGTTGCGTCCGTTCTTCGGCACGCATCCCACGGCACTCGCCAGGTCGATCACGGGCATCAGCTGACCACGGATGTTGGTCACGCCCAGCACGTGCGGCGACGAGCCGGCGACTGCCGTGATGGTGGGCGTTACCAGAATCTCGCGCACCTTGAAAACATTAATGCCGAACAACTCGCGCCGATCCGATCTAGACGACACACCGAGCCGAAACAACAGCAGTTCTAATCTGTTGCTGCTAGTCAGGTTGGTTCGCTCATCGACTTCGTTTTGAACTGTGAGACTCATGCTGTACAACCTATTTTTTTAACTGGAACGCACTCGGCTGATTGGCACGTTTATGCCAGCCAAGCAATGCTGATCTTGAATGGTCAGAATTCAGCCAATTCTGCAGATGGAGCGCGAACAAGCTTGGCTTGGCTTCGTTTTGCGACGGGCGGATTTGGTTTGAATGGTGCGGTTTTCGGCAGCACAGCAATTGCGCGTGGTTGCGCAAGCGCAGAATTCAACTTGTGCTTGTTGGAATCGCCCAAATTGAATACTCCCACCACCTCTACGAGGTGACGAGCTTGGTCCTGAAGTGAGGCTGCCGCTGCTGCCGCCTCCTCCACAAGGGCGGCATTTTGTTGAGTAACTTGGTCCATCTGCCCGACGGCTTGATTGACCTGCTCGATGCCAATCGACTGCTCTTGACTCGCAGCAGTAATTTCTCCCATGATGTCTGTCACGCGGCGGACGCTGCCGACGACCCCCTCCATCGTGCGCCCAGCCTCGCCGACCAATTCCGTTCCCGCTCGCACCTCGTTCACCGAGGTATCGATGAGGCCCTTAATTTCCTTGGCGGCGGACGCTGAACGCTGGGCGAGGTTTCGGACCTCTGCTGCAACCACTGCGAAGCCGCGTCCCTGCTCGCCGGCTCGTGCTGCCTCGACCGCAGCGTTAAGAGCCAAGATGTTCGTCTGGAATGCGATGCCATCGATCACGGAGATGATGTCCACAATCTTGCGTGAAGACGCTTCGATGGAACTCATGGTCGCAACCACTTTCCCGACAACTTCACCACCTTGGACTGCTACCGAGGAGGCTGCCAGGGCAAGCTGATTGGCTTGACGTGCATTATCTGCATTTTGTTTTACGGTGGAAGTAAGCTCTTCCATGGATGCGGCGGTCTGTTCAAGCGAGCTTGCTTGTTCCTCTGTACGAGCCGATAGATCCTGGTTGCCCGCTGCGATTTGGCTCGATGCAGTCGAAATCGTGTCAGTGCCTGAGCGGACCTCGGTCACGATGGACACCAGCCGTTCATTCATGTTGCTCAGTGCTGACAGCAAGCGGCCAGTCTCATCATTCGAATTGGCAGTGGGCTCGCTTCTAAGATCTCCTGCGGCAACCGCCTCGGCAACGCCCAGAGCGCTTTGGAGCGGGCGAGTAATACCCACTGTCAGTCGCCACGCGATAAGGCCGCCAAGCACAATGACAACTACGGTGAGTGAAACTAAAATAGTTTGAATATTCTTTTCAAGGGCGCGCAATTCGTCTGTTGTGGTTTTTATAACGTCCTGCTGTAGCTTGAGCATCTCTTCCAATTTGGCGTCGTAGGCAGCAAGCATTGGAATAAGTTTTGTTTTTGCTGTTTCGCTTGCTTCTTCGGCGCGGCCGTCCGACTTGAGTTTGAGCAGCCCTTTGCGCAATTCAATAATTGCGGATCGATGAGTGCGGATTTCATTGCTCAACGAAACTTCTTCAGGAGACGTCAGTAGCCCGTCTAATTTGCTTTGGACTTCAGAGATCCTTTTGCTGCCGGCATCGATGGCTTCTTGAAGGTACTTCTGCAACTCGGTATTTTGGGTCACCACCAGCGCATAGGTACGAGCGCTGTTGATATTGGTGCCTTTGAGCCATTGGCTTGTAAGGCGCTCCTTTAGAAAACCCTCTTCAATCATCCGCTCTGTCGTTTGCTCAATGTGCTTCAGGCTAATGAAGCCCACGGCGGAAATGATGGCGCAAAAAGAAAGTACTGTGGCGAAGCCAAAACCGAGCCGCGTACCAATTTTCCAATTTTTCAATTTCGTTCTCTTATGTATCAACCGATCTCAGGTTGAGTTCTATGCTGAAAGCTCGCAGGCACCATCGATGCCACTTCATGTCGACTTCGACGCGCCAGAGAGCACTCAGGCGCGCAGTGTTCAAATGATAAAAGTGATATCGCATAAAATGATAGATAACGAAACATGCTGCTGGCGGAACCGCGGAATATTGCCGAATCTGGCGATTTTCAGGGAGAGACGACGCGAAAGGTCTTGGGAGGAGCTGAGCGGGGCTCCGTCCACGACGCTGGGAGCCACAAAGCCCTGCTCCTCGCGGCCGCGGGCTCAAAGCTGACGGTCTCCCGCTGGGGAAGGCGGAGCTTTCTTGCCCCGTCGATGAGGCCAGATCAGTGAGTGCGACTGCGACCCAGCTGCACCGATCGGCGTGGCTGCGCAGGCCGTCAACTTCTGACGGGATGCCAGCGCAGCATCCGTGCATCCCGACACCACGCCCGCGAGCCAGCGCGCTTTCAGTTCCCCAACGGCAGCCGCGCGCTGCTCTTGACCTCTTCCATCACCGCATAGGTCCGCGTCTCGCGCACGCCGGGCAGCTGCCACAGCACCGTGCCGGCGAATTCGCGGTAGGCCGCCATGTCGGCCATGCGGGTCTTGAGCAGGTAGTCGAAGCCGCCGGCCACCATGTGGCATTCCATGATTTCGTCGCGCACCTGTACCGCCGCCTTGAAGGCGTCGAACACGTTGGGGGTGGTGCGATCGAGCAGCACCTCGACGAAGACGGTGAATCCTCGCCCCAGCTTGTGCGGGTCGAGCCGCGCCTCGTAGCCCTGAATGAAGCCCTCGCGCGTGAGGCGCTGCACGCGCGCCAGCACGGCGGTGGGCGACAGCGCGACCGTCTCGGCCAGCTTGAGGTTCGACAGGCGGCCGTCTTCCTGAAGAACCTTCAGGATTTTCATGTCGATGCGGTCGAGTCCGGGTAATTCGATGCTCATGGCGCGCCGATTATCCGGTCGGCGGCTCGAATTTTGGTGAATAACTCGTCGGCGCCAGCGTCACGATCGCAGGCATCCCTCCTGGAGTCCTTGTCATGCGCCTGCCGATCCCCTACCGCCCCGAAGCCGACGTCGTCGCCCACCGTCTCGCCGCCCTCGACGGGGCGCTCGACTGGCACCAGGCCGCCGTGCATGCGGCACCCTGGGTCCAGGCCGTGCGAAGCAATCCGCCGCCTTTCTGGGCCATGGAAAGCCTGCTGCGCGAGTACCCGATCTCCAGCGCCGAAGGCCTGGCGCTGATGCGGCTGGCCGAGGCCCTGCTGCGTGTGCCCGACGCCGAGACGGCCATCGCGCTGACCGCCGACCAGCTCGGCCGGGCCGACTTCGACGGCGCGGCCGACTCCACGCTGGCGCGGCTGTCGTCCTCGGCCATCGCGCTGTCCAAGCGCTTCCTGCCTGAGAGCGACCACCCGCCCGGCCTGCTCGCGCGCCTGGGCTCGCGCACCGTGGTGGCTGCGACGCTGCGCGCGGTGCAGTTGCTAGGCCGCCAGTTCGTGCTCGGCCAGACCATCCGCGAAGCCATGGGCGAGGCGCGCAGCGCGCAGAAGAAGCAGCCGGCGCTGTGCTTCAGCTACGACATGCTGGGCGAGGGCGCGCGAACCGAGGCCGACGCGCAGCGCTACCTGCAGAGCTACGCCGACGCGATCCGCGCCATCGGCACCCAGTCGGACGCCGCGCGCGCGCCCGAGCACAACGACGGCATCTCGATCAAGCTGAGCGCGCTGCACCCGCGCTACGAAGACGCGCAGCACGAGCGTGTGATGGGCGAGCTGGTGCCGCGCGTGTGGCAGCTCTGCGCACTGGCGGCCGACGCCAACCTCAACCTCACGATCGATGCGGAGGAGGTCGACCGGCTCGAGCTCTCGCTGGACGTCTTCGAGGCCCTGGCGGCACGCATCGCGGCCGAGAAGCCGCAATGGCGCGGCTTCGGCCTGGCGATGCAGGCCTACCAGACGCGCGCGCTCGAACTCATCGACGAGGTCGTGGCTATCGCGCGCCGGCACGGGCTGCGGCTGATGTGCCGCCTGGTCAAGGGCGCCTACTGGGACGCCGAGATCAAGCGCGCGCAGGAGCTCGGCCTGCCGCACTACCCCGTCTTCACGCACAAGCACCACAGCGACGTGAGCTACCTCGCCTGCGCCCGCGCGATGCTGGCCGCGCCCGATGCGATCTACCCGCAGTTCGCCACGCACAACGCGGGCACGATTGCCGCGATCCTTCAGATGGCGGGTGGCACTGGCCCCCACGCTCCGCCGCTGCGCGGGTCGCTGCCCCCCGAGGGGGCGCAACCCGGCTTGGGGCGGCCCGGCGCCGGGTTCGACCAGCCCTTCGAACTCCAACGCCTGCACGGCATGGGCGAGGGCGTGTACCGCGAGGTCATGAAGGCGACGACGGCGCATGTGCGTGTGTATGCGCCGGTCGGCCAGCACAAGGACCTGCTGGCCTACCTGGTGCGCCGGCTGCTCGAGAACGGCGCCAACTCTTCCTTCGTGAACCAGCTCGGTGACGACGGCGTGCCGGTCGACCAGTTGCTGGCGTCGCCATTGCATGCCTCGCCGGTGTCGTCGCTGCCTCTGCCGCCACTGCTCTACGGGCCGGCACCCGCACGCCGCAACAGCGAAGGCCTCGACCTGGCCGTGGCCACGATGCGCGCGCCCTTGCTGTCGGCGCTGGCGAGCACGCCGGTGCCCGTGGTGCCGCTGGCGGATGCATCGCGCGCCGAGTCCGCCGTGACCCTGTCGATGCGTGCGTTGCCGACATGGCGCAGCATGCCCGTCGCCCAGCGCGCGGACATGCTGCGCGAGGCGGCCGACGCCTTGCAGGCGGAGCTCCCGCGCTTCTGCGCGCTGCTGGTGAAAGAGGCTTTCAAGACCTGGGGCGACGCCATCGCCGAGGTGCGCGAAGCGGTCGACTTCCTGCGCTACTACGCCGACGAGGCCGAGCGGATCATGCAACCCGTAGCGCTGCCGGGGCCGACGGGCGAGTCGAACGAGCTGCGCCTCGTCGCGCGCGGGCCGTGGGTCTGCATCAGCCCCTGGAACTTCCCGCTGGCGATCTTCATGGGCCAGGTCGCGGCCGCGCTCGCCACCGGCAACACGGTGCTGGCCAAGCCGGCCGAGCAGACGCCGGGTGTCGCGCTCGAGGCGGTCAAGCTGCTGCACGCGGCCGGCGTGCCCGCCGATGCATTGCAGTTGCTGCACGGTCCGGGCGAGACGGTCGGCGCCGCGCTGGTCGCCGCGCCTGGCGTGGCGGGGGTCGTTTTCACCGGCTCGACGCAGGTCGCGAAGATCATCCACCGCGCGCTGGCCGCGAAGGACGGCCCGATCGTCCCGCTCATCGCCGAGACCGGCGGCATCAACGCGATGGTGGTCGATTCGAGCGCGCTGCCCGAGCAGGTGGTCGATGCCGTGGTGCAGAGCGCCTTCCGCTCGGCCGGCCAGCGCTGTTCGGCGCTACGCCTGCTGTGCGTGCACGAGGGCATCGCCGACGGCGTGATCGAGATGCTCGGCGGAGCCGTGGCTGAACTGATTGGCGGCGACCCGGCGCTGCTGGCCACCGACGTCGGTCCGCTGATCGATGCCGAAGCCCTCGACAACGTGGCCCGCGCGGTCGACGCGCTGGCCGCGCACGGTCGCCCGATCGTCGCGTCGCCGGTCGCTGCGCCGATGGCGAATTTCATGGCGCCCCAAGCCTTCGAGGTGCCTGCCATCGAACACGTGCGCAACGAAATCTTCGGCCCGGTGCTGCAGATCGTGCGCTGGTCGGGCGACCCGGCCGCGGTGGTCGAGCGCATCAACGCGCTGGGCTACGGCCTGACCTTCGGCATCCAGACGCGCATCGACTCGCGCGCGCTGGCGATGGCCGCGCAGGCGCACATCGGCAACGTCTACGTCAACCGCAACACCATCGGTGCCGTGGTCGGCGTGCAGCCCTTCGGCGGCGAGGGCCTGAGCGGCACCGGGCCGAAGGCGGGCGGGCCGCACTACCTCTACCGCTTCTGCGCCGAGCAGACCGTCACGATCAACACCGCGGCGGCCGGCGGCAATGCGGCGCTGCTTGCCGCAACGGCATAAGGTCCTGCATCCGCCGCATGGGGAGTGGCGCGCGCGCCAGGTCGCGGCTATCGTCCGCCCAGTCCATCCAACGAGGGTCTTCCCATGAGCGAGAAACTGTCCTTTGTCCACCCCACGCCCAACAGCCCGTGGGGCACCTACCTGCAGCAGGTCGACCGCGTGGTGCCGTACCTGGGCGATCTGGCCAAGTGGGCCGAGACGCTCAAGCGCCCCAAGCGCGCGCTGATCGTCGATGTGCCGATCGAGATGGACGACGGGCGCATCGCGCACTACGAGGGTTACCGCGTGCAGCACAACCTCAGCCGCGGCCCGGGCAAGGGCGGCGTGCGCTTCCACCCGGACGTGACGCTGGAAGAGGTGATGGCGCTGTCGGCCTGGATGACGGTCAAGACCGCCGCGGTGAACCTGCCCTACGGCGGCGCCAAGGGCGGCATCCGGGTCGACCCCAAGAAGCTGTCGCTGAAGGAACTGGAGAAGGTCACGCGCCGCTACACCAGCGAGATCGGCATCATCATCGGCCCGCAGCAGGACATCCCGGCACCCGACGTGAACACCAACGGCCAGATCATGGCCTGGATGATGGACACCTATTCGATGAACGTCGGCGGCACGGCCACCGGCGTGGTCACCGGCAAGCCGCTGCACCTGGGCGGCTCCCTCGGCCGCGTGAAGGCCACGGGCCGCGGCGTGTTCGTCACGGGCCGGGAGGCGGCGCGCCGGCTCGGGCTGGACCTGCGCGGCGCGCGTGTCGCGGTGCAGGGCTTCGGCAACGTGGGGTCGGTCGCGGCAGAACTGTTTGCCGAGGCGGGCGCGAAGATCGTCGCGGTGCAGGACCACACCGGCACGGTCGTCAACGAGAACGGGCTCGACCTCGAGAAGCTGATCCCGATCTCGCGCACGCCCGCCGGCGCGGCGGGGTTCGAGGGTGGCGACAAGGTGCCCAACGAGCAGTTCTGGGACGTGGCCTGCGACATCCTGATTCCCGCCGCGCTCGAAGGCCAGATCACCGCCGAGCGCGCCAAGAAGACCAAGGCGCGGCTGGTGCTGGAAGGCGCCAACGGCCCGACCGTGCCGGAAGCCGACGACATCCTGGCCGAGCGCGGCGTGCTGGTGGTGCCCGACGTGATCTGCAACGCCGGTGGCGTGACGGTGTCGTACTTCGAATGGGTGCAGGACTTCTCGTCCTTCTTCTGGGACGAGGACGAGATCAATGTGCGGCTCGACCGCATCATGATGAACGCACTCAACCAGATCTGGGACACGGCCGACAAGCACAAGATCTCGCTGCGCACCGCCACCTATGCGGTGGCCTGCGAACGGATCCTGATGGCGCGGCAGGAACGCGGCCTCTACCCTTGATGCCGTCATGATCGAGACGGCGCGGGAACGATCCGCGCCGCACGCGCTCAGATGGCGGCCGGTGTCCACCGGGTAGCATTCCACGCCGATGTCGCCTCTTATCTCCAAACTTTCCCCGGGCCGCCTCGCGCTGGCCTTCATCGCGCTGGCCCTCGCAGGCTGCGGCGCCACGTCCAAGCGCGTGGTGTACGACCCCGAGGAATTCGACTCGACCACCACCCACGCGCGCAGCTATGCCGCCACCGAGGCGCAGACCTGCGAGGCCGCGCGGCGTGCCCTGCTGAGCCAGGGCTACCTCATCACGGCGGCCAACGTCGACCTGGTGACCGGCCGCAAGAATTTCCAGCCGGCCAGCGAGGTGCACGTCGAGGTCGAGTTTCGCGTGGTCTGCGCGCACGACCAGACCGCGGCGAAGGGGCAGCGCAAGAGCATTGCCTTCGTCACCGCGCTGCAGGACCGCTATGGCATCAAGAAGACGAACAACGCCGCCAGCGTAGGGGTCGGCGTCATCGGGTCGCTGTCGCTGCCGTTCTCTTCGAGCGACGATGCAATGGTCAAGGTGGCGAGCGAAACGCTCACCGACGAGCGCTTCTACGAACGCTTCTATGCGCTGATCGACCGCTTTCTGGTGCCGGGCGCAGTTGAGCCGAAGGGGGATGAGCCCATCCCGGCGGCGCCCGCGGCGGCCGTGACTTCACCGGTGATGCCGCAGCGCGCACCGGTCAGCGCGCCGTTGGCGACGCCGCCCGAGCCAGCCGCGACGCCGGTGGAGCTCGCGCCGAACCGCGGCTGACCCTCAGCCCGTCTGACGCTCGATGCCCTGCAGCGCGGCCTGCAGTTCATCCACGCCGAAAGGTTTCTGCAACCAGACGGTGCCGGGGATGGGGTGGGTGGGCCGCGGTTGCCCTGTGGCGAAGATCACGCGCAGCTTGTGCTGCGCCTGCAGGATCTCGACCAGGTCCAGGCCGGAAAGCGCCGGCAGACCGATGTCGGTCAGCAGCACATCGAAGGCCCCGTCGATGAAACGATCGCGTGCGACTTCGGCGCTTTTCACGCCGGCCACCCAATGGCCCAGCAACTCCAACATCTCGACCATGGCGGACAGGGTCGCCGGATCGTCCTCGACCACCAGGATCCGCAGGCCTGATACGGCATCGGTATCGGCCGGGGCGGAGGTGGGGGGCACAGGAAATTGCATGTCACGAAGGTCTGGGAAAGACCGACTGTACGCGCAGGCGGTCGCGGCCCCCTTCCCGCGCGTCGCTTTCGCACGTAGGAAGGCCGCTGGAGCACCCCCGCGTTCAGCGCGTGAGCGTCGATTTACCGAGCAGGCTCTCGATGAGTTCGACCGCCACCTCCGCCGTGCGGTTGCGCACATCGAGCGCCGGGTTGAGTTCGACCACGTCGAGCGAGCCGAGCCGGCCGGTGTCGGCGGCCATCTCCATGCACAGCTGCATCTCGCGGTAGGTGGGGCCGCCGCGCACCGCGGTGCCCACGCCCGGCGCGTCGGCCGGGTCCAGGCAGTCGAGGTCGAAACTCACATGCAGGTGCGTGTCTTCGTCCACGTCCTGCAGCGCCTCGGTCATCGTGTTGCGCATGCCGTGCTCGTCGAGGTGTCGCATGTCGAACACCGTGAGGCCCAGCGCACGGATCGCCTGCTTCTCCTCGGTATCGACGCTGCGAATGCCGATGAAGCGGATGGCCTCGGGGCCGAGCGCGGCACGCTCGCCGCTCCAGCCGGTCAGCGCCGCCGGCCCGTGCCCGAGCAGGCAGGACACCGGCATGCCGTGGATGTTGCCGCTCGGGCTGGTGCCGTGGGTGTTGACGTCGGTGTGCGCGTCGAGCCACAGCACGCGCAGCTTCTTCCCGCGCTGCCGTGCATGCCAGGCGACCGCGCTGATGGAGCCGATGGCCAGGCTGTGGTCGCCGCCCATCATGAGCGGCAGCCGGCCGGCGCCGAGCGCGGCGTCGACTGCGTCATACACCGCGCGGTTCCAGGCGACGGCTTCGTCGAGGTGGCGCAGGCCGTCGGACGGCGCGGTCCACGGTGTCGCCGGACCGGCCAGGTTGCCCGCATCGACCACCTCGAAGCCCAGGCGCGCCAGGGTGCCGGGCAGGTCGGCCACGCGCAGCGCGTCCGGCCCCATGCCGGCGCCGCGCACGCTGGCACCGATGTCGGTCGGTGCACCGATGAGTTCGACGGTCTGGATCATGGGCGCCATGATGCCCACAAGGCGTGCTGCCGTGTGTGGGAAAAGGACGTCAGCGCCAGTTGTTCGTCATGCCATCGCGCTGCGCATCACCCGCAGCCAATGAACCCCGGCACGGCCGAGGCCAGGGCACCCGCGGAACTGGCTTCGCCAGGCCGCAGGGTGCGCCCCCTTGAGGGGGAGGCGGCGACACGCAGTGCGCCGCATCGGGGGTGGGTTTCATTTTCAGCGCAGGCCGAGCACGCGCCACGCCAGCTTGGAGAGCGCCGCCACCGTCTCTTCGGCCGTGAACCGCCCGCCGGGCCGGTACCAGGTGTAGAGAAATCCTGGCAGGCTGCAGGCCGCCAGCGCGGTGATCATCGGGTCGTCGAAGTCGAAGTCGCCGTCGCGCCGGCCTTCTTCGAGCAAGGCGCACAGCTTGTCGTAGAAATGGCGCGCCAGCTTCTTCTGCGCCGCGCGGTAGGCCGGGCGGTAGGCCTGTGGCTCGCGGTACGGGAACACGGCGCAGGGGTGGTGCGCAATGGTGGCGCGGATGAGGCGCTCGATGCCTTCGGTCACCTTGGCGCGTGCGGGGCGTGTGTCGTCGGGCGGAAAGTCCATCGACGTGAAGCAGTCAACGGCGGGGCGCCACGACAGCCGCTCGAAGATCTCCTGCTTGTCGCGGAAATAGTAGTAGACGAAAGGCTTGGTGACGCCGAGCTTTCGGACGATCTGCGCCATCGTGGTGGCGGCGTAGCCCTGCTCGGCGAACAGGGTGGTGGCCGCTTGAAGGATGCGCTCGCGCTGCAGGTCGGTCGCTTCGGTGGCGGCACGCTGTCGGCCGGTGGCTTCGGATGCGGAGCGGGAAGGCTGTGCGGTCATTGTTTTTCTACCTATGGGTAGGATTGTTGTGGGCGCCTTCTGTGCTGACAAGCAGCGCACGCTATCGCAAACCCTGATCGCCGGGCCGGCGCGGCGATACAGCGCTACACAAGATTTCGCGTGTCGCTTACATCGTCTTCACACGGCCGGGGCAGCATGGAATTTCCTTCATTTCAGAGACCAGGAGATTCCATCATGAAAAAACTCACGCTCTCCCTCGCGACCTGTGCCGCCGTGTTGATGCCGCTCGGCGCCCTCACCCTGCCCACCGCTGCCCAGGCGCAGGCTTCCATCTTCATCCAGACCGCGCCACCGCCGCCGCGCGCCGAGCGCGTGCCGCCGCCGCGCCGTGGCTATGTCTGGGCGCCGGGCCACTACGAAGCACGGGGCGGTCGCTACGTGTGGGTGCGCGGCGAATATGTGCGGGCGCGCCCGGGCTATGCCTATCGCGCGCCGCAATGGCAAGACCGCGGTGGCCGCTGGGAGTACCGCCGAGGTGGTTGGGACCGCGACGGCGACGGCGTGCGCAACCGCGACGACCGCCGCCCGAACAATCCGTACCGCAACTGAAATAGACCCACCCCCGATGCGCCTGCGACGCCTCCCCCTTGAGGGGGCGCACCCAGCGGCCTGGCAAAGCCAGTTCCGCGGGTGCCCTGGCAATCATGGACTCGAGTCAGAAGAGTCGGAAGACGAGCGGCAGCAGCAGGGCGGCGAGCACCACCTGCAGCCCCAGCGCCAGGCCGGCGTAGGCGCCGGCATCGGCGTTCACCTGCAGGGCGCGCGCCGCGCCGATGCCGTGCGCCGCGGTGCCCAGCGCGAAGCCGCGGGCCCGCCAGCCGGCGTGCGTGGTCCGGATGCGCAGCGCGTCGAACAGGTACTTGCCCGACAGCGCGCCGATCAGCCCGGTGAGCACCGCGAAGACCGCCGACAGCGCGGGGATGCCGCCGATCTTCTCGGCGATGCCCATGGCCACCGGCGCCGTCACCGACTTGGGCGCCAGCGACATCACCACGTCGTGCGGCAGCCCGACCGCCCACCCCAGCGCCACCGCCGACCCACCCGCCGCGGCGCCGCCCAGCAGCGCTGCCAGCAGCACACGACCGAAGCGCGCCCGCAACTCGACCCGGCGCTGCCATAGCGGCCAACCCAGCGCGACGACCGCCGGCCCCAGCAGGAAGTGGATGAACTGCGCGCCGGCGAAGTAGGTCGGGTAGTCGACCTTCGTCAGCGTGAGGCCGCCCGCGATCGTCACGATCGACCACAGCACCGGGTTGGCCCAGGGTGCATGGCCCAGGCGAACATAGGCCGCCTGCGCGAGCAGGTACACGACCAGCGTTGCCGTCAGTCCGAACAGCGGCGACGCGGAAAGATAGACCCAGAGTTCGACGAAGTGCGGCATGTTTCTTCAGGTCTCTTTCCGATCCGGCCAGTAGAGCACCAGCGCGGTGACGGCCAGGCCGATCCAGGTCGACAGCGCGATCACCACCAGCATGCGTCCGCCGTACTGAGACAGCAGCGCCAGGTGCGTCATCACGCCGACGCCCACGGGAATGAAGAGCAACGAGAGGTGCGCCAGCAGGAAGTCCGCGCACTCGGCCACCGGCCCGCGCACCAGCGCGAAGCGCAGCGCCGGCACCAGCAGGATCAGGCCCAGCACCGGCCCGGGCAGCGGCAGCGAGAAGCCGCGCGAGAGCACCTCGCCGATCGACTGGAACACCAGCAACCACGCCAGACCGCGCAAGCCCTTCATGCGGCAGAGGCGCTAGAAGCGCGGCAGGTCCGGGTGCGGCAGGCGCCCGCCGCGCACCACCTGCTTGCCGTACTCGGCGCAGCGCTGCAGCGTGGGGATCACCTTGCCGGGGTTGAGCATGCCTTCGGGGTCGAAGGCGCGCTTCACGCCGAACATCTGCTCGTTCTCGGCCGCGGTGAACTGCACGCACATGCTGTTGAGCTTCTCCACGCCCACGCCGTGCTCGCCCGACACCGTGCCGCCCATGGCGACGCTGGTCTCCAGGATGTCGGCGCCAAAGAGCTCGCAGCGGTGCAGTTCGTCGGGGTCGTTGGCATCGAACAGCACCAGCGGATGCAGGTTGCCGTCGCCCGCGTGGAACACGTTGCAGCAGCGCAGGTTGTACTTGACCTCCATCTGCTGGATGGCCAGCAGGATATCGGCCAGCCGCTTGCGCGGGATGGTCGAGTCGAGGCACATGTAATCGGGGCTGATGCGGCCGGACGCGGGGAAGGCGTTCTTGCGGCCGCTCCAGAACTTCAAGCGCTCGTCCTCGTTCTCGCTCACCGCGATGGCGGTGGCGCCGCAGCCGCGCAGCACGGCGGTCATGCGGCCGATCTCTTCCTCGACTTCCTCGATCGTGCCGTCGGATTCGCACAGCAGGATGGCGGCGGCGTCGAGGTCGTAGCCGGCCTTGACGAAGTCCTCGACGGCAGCCGTCATGGGCTTGTCCATCATCTCGAGCCCGGCCGGGATGATGCCGGCGGCGATGACTGCCGCAACCGCGTCGCCGGCTTTGCGCACATCGTCGAAGCTGGCCATGATGCAGCGCGCGAGTTGCGGCTTGGGCACCAGCTTGACGGTGACCTCGGTGGTCACGGCCAGCATGCCTTCGCTGCCGATGACCAGCGCGAGCAGGTCGAGGCCAGGGCAGTCGAGCGCCTCGCCGCCGAAATCGATCGGCTCGCCCTCGGCCGTGAAGCCGCGCACGCGCATCACGTTGTGCAGCGTCAGGCCGTATTTCAGGCAGTGCACGCCGCCCGAGTTCTCGGCCACGTTGCCACCGATGGTGCAGGCGATCTGGCTCGACGGGTCGGGCGCGTAGTAGAGGTTGAAGGGCGCGGCCGCTTCGCTGATGGCGAGGTTGCGCACGCCGCACTGCACGACGGCGGTGCGGGCGTACGGATCGATCTTCAGGATGCGGTTGAACTTGGCCAGCGACAGCGTCACGCCCATCGCATGCGGCATCGCGCCGCCCGACAGACCGGTGCCCGCGCCGCGCGCCACCACCGGCACGCCGAGGCCGTGGCAGGTCTTGAGCACGGCGGCCACCTGCGCCTCGGTCTCGGGCAGGGCCACCACGAGCGGCCGTTGCCGATAGGCGGTGAGCCCGTCGCATTCGTAGGGGGTGGTGTCTTCGGGCTGCCAGATGAGCGCATGGGCGGGCAGGTGGGCCTGCAGCGCGCGGACGATCTGCGACTGGCGCTCGCTGCGCTGCATCAGGTCGTGCTGGGTGGGCGTGGTGGGCGCATTCATGGCGTCACTCTAGTCCGAATCCACACCTGACGGGCGGCCGGCGGCTACTTGAAGATGACCGTCTTGTGGCCGTTCATGAGCACGCGGCGTTCGCTGTGCCACTTGACGGCGCGGGCCAGCACCTGGCTTTCGGTGTCGCGGCCGCGAGCCGTCAGGTCTTCGACCGTGTCGGTGTGGTCGGCGCGGGCCACGTCCTGCTCGATGATCGGGCCCTCGTCGAGGTCGGCCGTCACGTAGTGCGCCGTGGCGCCGATCAGCTTCACGCCGCGGTCGTGCGCCTGGTAGTAGGGCTTGGCACCCTTGAAGCTGGGCAGGAACGAGTGGTGGATGTTGATGGCGCGGCCGGCCAGCTTGGCGCACAGGTCGTTGCTCAGCACCTGCATGTAGCGCGCCAGCACCACCAGTTCGGAGCCTTCGGCTTCGATGATCTCCAACTGCTTCGCCTCGGCCTGCGGTTTGGTCGCCGCCGTCACCGGGATGTGGTGGAAGGGCACGTTGTAGCTGGCGGCCAGCTGGTAGAAGTCGCGGTGGTTCGAGACGATGGCGCGCACGTCGATGGCCAGCAGACCGCTCTTCCAGCGGAACAGCAGGTCGTTCAGGCAGTGGCCTTCCTTGCTGACCAGAATGACTGTCTTCACCGGCTGGCTGGCGTCGTGCAGCTTCCAGTCCATGCCGAAGCCCTGGGCCAGTTCGCCGAGCTCCTTGGCGAGGGCGTCGCGGCCATGCGCGGTGCAGGCGAAGCGCACTCGCATGAAGAACAGGCCGGTGCCGTGGTCGTTGTACTGCGCCGCTTCTTCGATGTTGCCGCCGCGCTCGAGCAGGAAGCCCGAGACGGCGTGGACGATGCCGGTGCGGTCCGGGCAGGAAAGGGTCAGGATGTACGCGCTCATAAGGGCGCAGATTGTCGCAGCCCCTGCGGTGGGGCGGTCGCGGTGCCAGAATGGCCTCTTCCTTTTCTTCGTGTCCGTTCAGCAGAGGAGCGACCCATGGCCACCCCCGACTTCAACATGGACAACCAGTGGTTGCCCTTCACCCCCAACCGTGCCTTCAAGAAAGACCCTCGCGTTTTCGTGGCGGCCGATGGCATGGAGTTCACCACGCACGACGGCCGGAAGGTCGTCGACGGCATCTCGTCGCTGTGGTGCGTGGGCGCGGGCCACAATCGCCAACCGATCAACGAGGCGATCAAGAAGCAGCTCGACACGCTCGACTATGCGACCGCCTTCCAGGTCAGCAACGACAAGGCCTTCAAGGCCGCCGAGATGATCGCGGCGATGGCGCCGGGCGACCTGAACAAGGTGCTGTTCTGCAACTCGGGCTCGGAAGCCGCCGACACCTCGCTGAAGGTGGCACTGGCCTACCACCGCGCCCGCGGCGAAGGCCACCGCAACGTGTTCATCGGCCGCGAGAAGGGCTACCACGGCGTGGGCTTCGGCGGCATGTCGGTCGGCGGCATTCCGGGCAACCGCAAGACCTTCGGCACGGCGTTTTTGCCGCGCGTGGACCACATGCGCTTCATCCATGACCCGGTGAACCATGCCTACATCCACAACCAGGAGCCAGTGTGGGCCGAAGACCCGCTGCTGGAACTCGAACAGCGCATCCTGCCGCTGCATGACCCGAGCAATGTCGCGGCCATCATCGTCGAGCCCATCGCCGGGTCGGCCGGCTGGTACGTGCCGCCGCAGGGCTACCTGAAGCGCCTGCGCGAGATCTGCGACAAGCACGGCATCCTGCTGATCTTCGACGAGGTCATCACCGGCTTCGGCCGACTGGGCACGAACTTCGGCGCGGACTACTACGGCGTGGTGCCCGACATGCTGAACTTCGCCAAGGCGGTCACCAACGGCGTGATCCCGATGGGCGGCGTGATCTGCCGCGACAAGCTCTACGACGCGATGATGAAGACCGATGCGCCGGAGCATGTCGTCGAGTTCTTCCACGGCTACACCTACTCGGGCCACCCGGTGGCGGCGGCCGCGGCTATTGCGACGCTCGAGTTGTTCCAGAAAGAGCAGCTGTTCTCGCGCGCCGGTGAGATGGGTCCGGTGCTGGGCAACGCCTTCCACAGCGCGTTCAAGGGGCTGCCGAATGTGATCGGCATCCGCAGCCTCGGCTTGGCCGCGGCGGTGGAACTGGCGCCGATGGCTGGCGCGCCGGGCAAGCGGGCCTACGACATCTTCGTGGACTGCTTCCACAAGGGCGCGCTGGTGCGACCGGCCGGCGACGTGATCGTGATCGCGCCGCCGTACATCGTGGAAAAGTCGCACATCGACACGCTGGTCAACACGCTGGCGGACGCGATCAAGAGGGCCGCTTAAGAAGGTCGCCGCAGGCTCGCGCAATAGTCCTGTGGCGGCAGCGGCGCTGTCTTCCAGATGCTGTCGTAGTCAGGGGTCGGGCCTGCGGGCGTCGCTGACGCCGTGGCCAGCAACTGCACGCTCGCCAACTTCATGTCGCTCGGCAGATGCTGGGGCACACCCAGCGACCGCAGCACATGGCCGGCGCCAGCGATCAGCAACACCGTCTTGCCGGGCTGGCGCGCCTTGGCCACCGCCTGCGCCATGGCGCGGTCCCGCGCGATCTGGATGCGCGTCATCGGCCCGATCTGCGATTCGGGCAGCAGGTTGCAGTGGCCTTCGCGCACGGCTTTCTGTTGCGCCAGGCGTGCGCTATCGCTCAATTGCGCATCGAGGGAGACGTCGGCCATCGCATCCTTCATGCGTTCGCGCGGCAGATTGGCGCCCGTCACCGGCACGCCGGCGCGCACCGCGGCCATCACCGCCGGGCCGTAGTGGCCCCAGCGCCACGCCTTGTCGTCCCAGCTCAGCGCGGTGCGGACCTGCTCTTCCGTGGCGTCGGCCGGCAGGTGGCCGGTGCCATTGCCTTCCTCGACCATCTCCAGCGTCAATGCGGCCAGCCGACCGCGTGCGACCAGGGCCTCGACGGCTTCGCGTTCGATGACATGGTGTTCGGGCGCATCGTGCTGTTCGCCGATCAGCACGGCGTCGGCTGGCAACAGCGTGGCGATGCGGCGAGCGGTCGGTGAATCGGCCACAGGCGGCAAAGCCGCGCAGCCGGCGAGCAGAGCCACACCGAGAGCGAAGGCGAGATGCGGTGCGGCCCGGCGTGAAAGAAGCATGGCCGCGCGTCGGATCAGTGCACCAGCACCGGGGTGTGCGCCAGCTCGGCGTAGCCCTCGAGCGTGTCCTCGACCTCTTCCTGCGTGGGCGTGTTCAGTTGCCAGGCCGAGATCTGCTGCTGGAACAGCTCGGCCCAGGAGCCGTCGAGGTACACCTCTTTGCCCGAGCGCTTGTCGACGATCTCGAAGCCGTGGCGGGCCAGCACCGGCAGGTGCGGCTCGACGGGGGCGTCACCCTCGGTGGGCTGCACATGCACGACGACGAACGATTCGGAGTCGTACAGCATGTTCATGGCGGGGCCGGTGAGGATGTCGATGGCGTTCATGGATGTTAGATAGCAATCAACGCGCCAGTTTCAAGAAGCATCGGGAATTACGCGTCGTGATGAGTCATTAATGGCTCAATTCGGTCCGCCGGCCGGCAGTTGTTCCCGCAAACGCATGTCGGCGAAGTCGCCGTTCGCCTGTGTCAATTTGAACCGTACCGGCAGATAACCCAGGGCCGGCGCCAGCCACAGCTCGACGGTGTCGTCGTAGGGCTTGCGCGCGTTGCGGGTCAGCTTGCGGGCGACGAAGTCGCCGGCCGGCAGGCGCAACTGCTCCTCTTCGCCGATCTTGAAGATCCACAGGTCGGCGTCGCGCGTGCCCACGGTCTGGATCGCGATCGCCCCGTCGGTCTGGTAGCGCGCCGGGTCGCCCGCCATCAGCGCGCCCAGCTGCAGCATCACGCTCAGGCGGTCCTGCGCGCCGGGCATCAGCGCGACCGGCGGCGCGTTGTTGCTGAACACGACCTGGCCCTGGTCGCGCACGAAGTGCGAGGCCACCTCGCGCTTGCGGGTGTCAGAAAAGCGCGTCGGCTCGATGCCGCTCGCGCCGATCGTGCCCTGGCTGTGCTGCGAGCGCAGCGTGACGAAGAGCGCGCCCATCGACAGGCGCGCGTCGTAGGCCTGCCCGTCCTGCTTCCATTCGAGCTCGCCGAAGAGGTTCACTGGCGCCGATCCGACCTGGCCGGTGGCGGAGAACTTCAGCCGGACCGAGCCGGGCAGCCTGGTGGGCGGCGGCTCCGCCGTGGCCATGGGCGCCGCGGGTGCGCTCGCCTCCGGTTCGGGTGCCGGCACCAGAGCCTCTCCGACGTCGCTCGCTCCCGAAGCCGTCGCCGTTCCGTCGACCGCGGGCGATTCGAGAGGGGCTTCGACCGTCGTGGCGGGAAGCGGGGCCGCAGCAGGCGTCGCGGCAGGTGGGGGCGCAGCCGGCGCCGGGCGGGGTTTGGGCGGCGGTTTGGGCTTGGGCGCGGCCACCACGGGTTTCGGCGGCGGCTTCGGCGCCTCGACCACCGGCGGGGCCGGCGGCGCGACCACGATCGTCCGCGTGATGAAGCGCTGGGCCGGCGACTCGCTCGGCCGCCGCATCGCACCCGAGACCCAGCCCAGCAGCGCCAGATGCGCCGCAATGACGACCGCCGCCACCGCGGCCAACGTGCGCCAGGGCGGGCGCTCCGGCGGCGCGGCACCGTGGGGCGGGAGGAGGGCGGCGGTCATGGTCAGGGGTGGATCGGGCCGCGCGCCGGAGGTTCACCTCGGTACACTGCCGCCCGTTCAACCAGTTTAGTTGCGATGCCGCCACCGGCACCGCCGTTCCCATGAAACTCGCCACCCTCAAGGACGGCTCGCGCGACGGCCAACTGGTCGTCGTCTCGCGCGACCTGACGCTCGCCCACTACGCCACCGGCATCGCCAGCCGGCTGCAGCAGGTGCTCGACGACTGGGGCTTCATGAGCCCGCAACTGCAGGACCTGTACGACGAGCTCAACAGCGGCCGCGCGCGTCACGCCTTCCCCTTCGACCCCGTCCAGTGCATGGCCCCGCTGCCGCGCGCCTACCAGTGGGCCGACGGATCGGCGTACCTCAACCACGTCGAGCTGGTGCGCAAGGCCCGCAATGCGGAGGTGCCCGAGAGCTTCTACACCGACCCGCTGATGTACCAGGGCGGCAGCGATGACTTCATCGGCCCGATGGACGACGTGGTGGTGCCGAGCGAATCGATGGGCATCGACTTCGAGGCCGAGATCGCGGTCGTCACCGGCGACGTGCGCATGGGCGTCACGCCCGAGCAGGCGCTCGACGGCATCCGGCTGGTGATGCTGGTCAACGACATCAGCCTGCGTAACCTCATTCCCGCCGAACTGGCCAAGGGCTTCGGCTTCTTCCAGAGCAAGCCTGCCACCGCTTTCAGCCCCGTGGCCGTCACGCTCGACGAACTGGGCGAGGCCTGGCGCGAAGGCCGCGTCCACCTGCCGCTGCAGAGCAGCTGGAACGGCCGCAAGGTCGGCCTGTGCGATGCGGGTGAGGAGATGACCTTCCACTTCGGCCAACTCATCGCCCACGTCGCCAAGACGCGCAACGTGCGCGCCGGCAGCATCGTCGGCAGCGGTACCGTGAGCAACAAGGGCGTGGAAAAGAACGGCCGCATGGAATGGCCCAAGGGCTACTCGTGCATCGCCGAAAAGCGCTGCATCGAAACCATCCAGGACGGCCAGCCGAGCACCGAGTTCATGCGCTACGGCGACACCATCCGCATCGAGATGAAGGGCCTGGACGGCCGCTCGCTGTTCGGCGCGATCGACCAGGAGATCGTGGCGCCGGGTGGGAGGGAGCGGGCGGCGGCTGCAGCGGCGGCAGCCGCTGCGAGTGCGCTGAAGGTGCAGGCCGACGCGGCTGGCGAGCACTGAGCCGCGACGGGCGCGGCCCCTTCGCGACGCCTACTTCGCGTACGCCCGCCGCGACCCGTCCGGGAACACCTCGTCGTCGCGATCCGGCTGGCCGTTGGCGTCCCAGGTGCGCTCGCGCATGACGCGGCCCGTGTCGTCGTAGGCCGACTCGCTCTGGAGGCGGCCCGCGTCGTCGAAGCGGCGGTGCAGGCCGATCGGCAGCAGGCGGCCGCGCGGGGCGGGGGCGCTGAAGCGGCCTTGGGCGGCGCGCTGGCCGTTGTCGTGGAACTCGGTGATGTCGGCCACGCGCGCCAGGCCCTCGCCGCTGTAGACCGTCGTGCTGCGCGGCTGGCCGTTGAGGTAGAAGCTGTCGTCGCTGAGCGTCGCACCGGCCGGGCTCCAGCGCTGCTCGCGCAGCAGCGAACCGCGCTCCGAATACTCCGCCTCGCGCTGCTTCACGCTGCCGCGCTCGCCCACGAGCGCCGCCAGTTCGTAGCGCTTGACGCCTTCGGACGAGAAGCGCTGCTCGATGCGTTGGTTGCCTGCCAGTTCTTCGATCGATTCGGGTTTGCCGTTGTCGTAGAGGCGCTCGCTGCGCACCCGCTTGCCGGCCACGAAGGCTTGGCGCGCGCGCAGGCCGCCTTTGGCGTCGAACAGCTCGACCTGCGACGGCGTGCTGCCGCTGAAGCCGCACAGCCGCGCGTCGTCCGCTGCCGGCGCGAGCACCGGCTTGTCGGCGCAGCGCAGCGCCGACAACTGGCCCGTGGGCGTGAACTCGGCCGATGCGCGCTCGCCGCCCGGATCGGTGTAGAACGCGACCCGCCGCAGCTGGCCACTGGGGTGGAAGCTGCGCACCAGGCCGAGCTCGCGGCCGTCGTCGTAGGTGGCCTCGCGCAGCACCTGGCCGTCGGGGTAGAACTCGCGGGCGCGGCCTTGCAGGTTGCCCTTGGCGTTCACGCTCTGTTCCTTGGCCAGCTTGCCGCGGTCGTAGTAGCGCACCGCGCCCATGAAGACGCCGTTGCGCAGCTCCTGCTCGCGCTGCAGTTCGCCGCTGTCGCGGTCCTTGCAGCGCATCACGCCGGTCTTGCCCTGCGTCGTATGGCCGTTGGCCGGGTTGACGCGCTCGCCGTTGAGCTCGCAGTTCTGCACCGCGTGCACCGCCGTACCGGACAACGCCAGGAGTCCGGCCGCCACCACGGCGCGCGCGCTCATCGGCCCATCTCCAGGGCCAGCGACTTGAGGCCGCGGATCATCATCTCGACCGCGACCGCCACGAGGATCAGCCCCATCAGCCGTTCGAGCGCCAGCACCACGCGGTCGCCGATCAGGCGCTGGATGCGGTCGGACAGCACCAGCACCAGCGCGCAGACCGCCATGGTCACGCTGAGCGCGGCGATCCATTCGAGCCGGCGTTGCGGCGCCTGCGACACCAGCAGCATCACGGTGGCCAGCGCCGACGGGCCGGCCAGGGCGGGAATGGCCAGCGGCACGATCAGCGGCTCGCGCGTGTCGGTGCTCTCGTAGGCCGTGTGGTTCGGGAAGATCATGCGCAGCGCGATGAGGAAGAGCACCACCGCGCCCGCGATCTGCAGCGACAGGCCCGACAGACCCATCACCCGCAGGAAGCTGTCGCCGACGAACATGAAGGCCAGCAGCAGCACGAACGCGATCAGCACTTCGCGCAGGATCACGCCGGCGCGCCGCTCGGGCGCGACGTGGCGCAGCGCATTGGCGAAGATGGGGATGTTGCCCAGCGGGTCGCAGATGAGCAGCAGCAGGACCGTGGCGGAGGCGAAGGTGTAGGTCACGGGCCGATTATCTGTTGCAAGACGTGTCCAGAGCGGCCGTCGATAATCGTTCGCCGCAGCCCTCGCGACGCGGTGCCGTTGAACTCGCGCACCGCCTTTCGCTCCATCGGTGGCCATCTGAATTCCTGGAGACCTGCATGACTTTCCTTCCCTCGCTGCGGCGCGCCGCCTTCTGCTTGGCGCTGGCCGCGACGGGCACTTCGGTACTTGCCCAGCCGGCCGCGCCGGTGGAAGTGCAGGGCGCCTGGGTCCGTGCCGCCGTGCCTGGCCAGAGCGGCACCGGCGCCTTCATGAAGCTCACCGCGCAGGCCGGCGTGCGCCTGGTCGGCGTGAGCACGCCGGTCGCCGGCGTGGCCGAGGTGCACGAGATGAAGATGGAGGGCGACACGATGCGCATGCGCGCCATCGCCGGCCTCGACCTGCCGGCGCACCAGACCGTCGAGCTCAAGCCTGGCGGCTATCACCTGATGCTGATGGACCTGAAGCAGCCGGTCGCCAAAGACACGACGATCCCGCTGACGCTGCAGTTCCAGGACGCGCAGGGCGCGAAGAGCACGCTCTCGCTGAACGCGCCGGTGCGTTCGATGGCGCCCGCCGGCGCGGCCCCGGCGCACATGCATAAGCACTGATCGCCGACGCTGCTGCGGGCACGCTGGAGTAAGCTGGCGAACCCACAGCCGGAGACACCCATGAGCGATGCGACATCCCCTTTCGCCTTCAGCCAGTTCGTCCCGGGCTTCGACTTTTTGAAGAACCTCGCCGGCGGCGCGAACCCGGGCGGCGGCGCCGTTCCCGGCCTGCCGAGCCTGTCGAACTGGGTGGCGCCGACGCTCTCGGTCGAAGAGGTCGACAAGCGCATCCAGGAACTCAAGACGGTGCAGTACTGGCTCGAGCAGAACGGCCACGCGCTCAAGGCGACCATCCAGGCGCTCGAGGTGCAGAAGATGACGCTGTCGACCCTGCGCGGCATGAACGTGCAGATGGAAGACCTGGCGAAGGCCTTCACGCGCGCCGCTGCCGTGGTCGAGCCGATGGCGCCCCCGCCCGCACCGCCGAGCGCGACCCCCGAGGCGGCAGCCCCCGAATCGGCCGAGGCCGAACCGTCGCCGCCCGAGCCTGCGCAGAAGGTCGACAAGGGCGCCACGCCCGGTGTGGTCGACCCACTGCAATGGTGGAACGCGCTCACGCAGCAGTTCCAGCAGATCGCGCAGACCGCCGTGGAAGACGCCGGGCAGCTCAAGATGCCCGGCGCGGTCGGTACAACGCCCGCCCGCGCGGCCGCGGTGAAGCGGACGGCGCCGAAGAAGGCCGCCGCCAAGAAGACATCGACGAAGACAGCAAAGACGACCACCGCGCGCAAGACGCCGACCGCATCGCGCACACGCAGCCGATGACGCCGTCTTGCGCCCACCCCGAACCTTCCGGACTCCGCGCATGAAACTCTTTCCCACCGGCCACGCCACCCATCCGCAATGGATCATGGCGGCCGGCCTCGTTCTGGCGCAGGTGCGCGCCCAGATGGCACTGGCCGACTACGCCTCCGCACCGACGCTGGGCCTGCTCTACATCACCGACCACTACGCCGACGACGCGCAGGAGATCCTCGACCACCTGAGCGCCGAACTGCCGGAAGTGACCGACTGGTCGGGCACCGTCGCCGTCGGCGTGGCGGCCAACAACGCCGAGTATTTCGACGAGCCCGGCATGAGCCTGATGCTCTGTGCGTTGCCGAGCGACCAGTACCGCGTGTTCTCCGGCGTGGCGCCGCTGGGCAATTCCGAGATGACCGGTTTCGAGGCGTACACGGCGCTGGTCCATGCGGACCCGCGCACGCACGAGCTCGCCGAACTGGTGGGCGAGATGGCAGGGCGTACCGACACCGGCTACCTCTTCGGCGGCCTTTCGTCCGGGCGCGACGAGTCGCTGCAGTTCGCGATCGGCGGCAACGGCAACATCCGCGGCCACGGCGCAGCGGGCGGCGTCTTCTCGGGCGGCCTGACGGGCGTGCTGTTCGGCGAAGGCGTGCGGCTGGTGTCGCGCGTCACGCAGGGTTGCCAGCCGGTGTCGCGCGAACGCGAGATCACCGAGGCCGACGGCAACCTGCTGCTCACGCTCGACGGCGAGCCAGCGCTCGATGTGCTGCTGGCCGACCTGAACGTGTCACTCGACCAGCCGCAGGCGGCGATCGAGGCGGTACGTGCCACGCTGGTGGGCCTGGTCGACGCGGGCCGCGACGGCATCCGCCGGACCGGCGACCTGGGGGACGACGTGCTGGTGCGCCACATCATTGGGCTCGACCCGACGCGCCGCGGCATCGCGATCGCCGATGAGGTCGAAGCCGGCATGCGCATGAGCTTCTGCCGGCGCAACGCGCAGGCCGCACGTGCCGACCTGATGCGCATCTGCGCGGAGATCCGCGAAGAGCTCGAGCCCGAGGAGCAGACACTGGCGACCGCACGCGCGGTGGCCGCGGGCGAAGCCGAGGCGGCGCCGCATCCGGCGCGTCGCGTGGCCGGTGCGGTCTATGTCAGCTGTTCGGGCCGCGGCGGGCCGCACTTCGGTGCGCCAGGCGCCGAGATGCAGATCGTGCGGCATGCGCTGGGCGACGTGCCGCTCGTCGGCTTCTTCGCGGCCGGGGAAATCGCCCGCCACCGCGTCTACGGCTACACCGGCGTGCTGACCGTCTTCGTCGCCTAGCCTTTCTCAAAGGCGAACTCGACCTCGGGCGACAGCCCGCTGACGATGCGTGCGATCGACTTGCCGGCACCGCAGGCGTGGATCCATCCGGCGGCGCCCGGGGCGACGTTCAGGAAGAGGTTGCGCATGCGGGTGCGGCCGATCAGCGGCAGGCCGCTGGCGCCGCGCGCGTAGGGCCGTGTGCTGAGCACGGCGCCGCGGGCGTCGACCACGCCGGGCAGCAGCCGCTCGACATCCGCGAGCAGGCGGGCCAGCCGAAGGTCGTCGGGCAGCGCGGCGGCGGCACTGTCGGCGCTGACCGTCGTCCACACCCGCAGGCGCTCGCCCTCCGGCGTCGCGATGCGCTGCATCCGCAGCCGGCTGTCCCAGTCATGGAGCAGTGCCGTCGGCGCGCGTTCTGCATCCTTGAGCGGCAGCACCACCGAATGCTCGTGCATCAGCCGCAGTCGCAGCGGCATGCCCAGGTCCTGCGCCACGGCCGCGCTGCCGCAGCCCAGGGCCATCACGTAGGCGTCGGCGCGCAAGGTGCTGCGTTCGCCGTCGGCATTGCGCAGCTCGACGTGGTCGACCCGGCCCTCTTGCGCATGCAGCTTCGTCACCGTGTGGTTCATGAGAAAGCGCACGCCGGCGGCACGGCACAGGAAGATGGTGCTGTCGGCGAAACCGGCGGCGTCGGACGAGGTGCCCTCGCGCGTGAAGGCGGCGCCGGCGAGTCGGCCGCGCAGCGATGCAAGGGCCGGCTCGAGGCGCACGGCCTCTTCGGCCGAGAGCAGGTGCATCACGCAGCCCAGCGCATGCAGGCGCGGCACGTTGCGCTCGAACTGCGCGAAGGCCTCGGCGTCGGTGTAGATGCGCATCCAGCCCGGCCCGCGGGGGGTCTGCGTCACACCGGTCTCGCGACCCAGCGCACGCACGCTCTCGCGGCTGTAGGCGCCCAGTCGCACCAGGTGTTCCATGCGTTCGGTCGGGCGATGGGCGGCACCGGTCAGGTAGCCGGCCCAGCCGTGCATGCGGTGGCGCATCCGATCGAAGGCCGCGCGCCACGAAAAGCCAGCGCCACGGGCGGCGGCGGGCTGGGCGGGAGCCGCTTTTGCGACCAGCCCGCGGGCCTTGGCGG
The DNA here is from genome assembly GCF_051216715.1 of Variovorax restrictus. NCBI lineage: Bacteria > Pseudomonadati > Pseudomonadota > Betaproteobacteria > Burkholderiales > Comamonadaceae > Variovorax > Variovorax restrictus. The sequence continues at coordinate 174,608 of NZ_JBPJZH010000004.1, read as the reverse complement.
CGGGTGTGCCATGACGGTCGATTACCGTCACCTCGTGGCCGAGTTGCTGGAGGTAGTAAGCCGAAGCGACGCCGAGCAGGCCGCCGCCCAAAACGATCACGCGCATGGTCCAGATCCTTGTGGGATGGCACAAACGGCGGATGCATGACAAGCCAGGTGGTGGCGGGTCGCATCCGGGTTCGGGTTGCCGCTCCCTCTGTCCTTGGTACCTGAGAGATTCGCCCGCAGCGGCGTGCGGCGGGGTTGCTCCTTCGGTGCATCGCGCGGGGCGATGGCTCTCCAGACGGCTAGATCAATAGACGGCAGTCATCGAACCGGCATGCGGTTCACCTCGGCGTTCATGGGAGTTTGCGCTTACGGTGGGGTGGGGGACACCCGCTCTCCTGCAGACCTAGAGTTTACCCTTGTTGACAATTTGGCGCGACTGGCCATTCGGCCTAGGCGGGTCGCTGTCAGGGCTCTCGGCTGGTCTTGCTCGGTTTGGCGTCGCTGCGGCGCAGTCGGGTGAAGGCCTCGAATTCCCAGTTGCGCATGCCCAGCAGCAGGGTGTAGCCCTCGCGGTCGTTGGGCGAGAGCTTCTGGTCGGTCTGGTGCTGCTGCGCGAAATCCTGCGCCACCCGCTGCAGCCGTTCGAGGAAGGACGGCGCCAGCGCCCGGCTGATCGAGCCGTGCACCAGCAGCAGACCCTCGGCCGGGCCGTCGAAGCCGCCACGGTAGTAGTCGAGCACCACGTTCTCCCGGAAGAAGTCCATCACCGGCCCGTGCGGCCGCCAGCGGAAAGTCTTGGCCAGCTTGAGCCGGTAGCGGTTGAGCGGGCGCAGCTCGATGATGCCGATGCGGTCGAGCTGCACCAGGCAGGCGATGCATTCGGCTTCGGTGATGCGGTAGGCCGCCACGATCTGCTCCAGCGTCCATTGGCTCAGCACGTTGATGGCCACCAGCAGCAGCTTCTTGTCGCGCACCACCGCCTTCTCCTGCTCCTGCGTCAGCTCGCGCAGCAGCGGCTGGGCGTCGGCCACGCGACGGGCCAGCTCGGCGAAGTCGATCTTGAGCGCCCGGCAGATCGCGTCGACCCGGCTGAGGGGCATGTCGCCCTTGGCCAGCATGCGCTTGACGCTCGATTCGGCCATGCCCAGCGCGCGCGCCAGGTCGGCGTAGGTCATGCGGGCGCTCTTGAGTTCGTTCTTCACGGCCTGGACGAGGTCGACGGTGGTGCTCATGGAAAACAGGTCCTTGGTACTGATTTTCGATACCGGTCGGCTTGGATTGGCAGACCGTATCGATTTTCGATGCCAATTTGTGCCGGTGGCAACTAGATTCCGCTCCCACCGCACCACCGGAGTCCACCATGAACCGATCCAAGCGCTTCCCGACCTCGCCGCTGTTCCAACGCCTGGCGCCGCAAGTCGCGCCGCTTGCGCCCCGCGAGCGCGCGCTGCTCTGGCTCGTCGCGGCCTTCGTGCTCATCGCCTGCTTCGGCCCGGCCATGCCCGACCCCACGGCGGGGGCCGGTTCCGGCTTCGCGGATGCGCGCGCCTGGCGCGACCTGCCCTTCGCGATGGACGTGCTGAGCAACCTGCCGTTCGCGGCCTTCGGTATCTGGGGCCTGATGCGGCTGCGGCGCTTCGACACCCTGCACGAGCGCTTGCGCTCGGCCGCCGCGCTGGACTGCGCCTGGCTGTTCTTCGCGGGCTTGATCTTTACTGCGGCGGGCTCGGTCTTCTATCACCTGCAGCCCGACGCGCTGCGGCTCGCGGCCGACCGCGCCGGCATGGCGATCGCCTTCGCCGGCATGCTGGGCCTGGCGGTGTGCGAGCGGGTCAGCCTGCGCGCCGGCTGGCCGGCCGCCTGCGTGGCGTTCGTGGGCGGGCTGGCGGCAGTGGCCGTGTACCACGAGCGGGGTGACGTGCTGCCCTGGGCGGTGGTCCAGTTCGGCGGCATGGCGCTGGTGCTGGTGCTCACCCTGCTGCGGCCGGTGCCGGGCGCGATGGGCCTGAAGCTCGGCGCGGTCATCCTCTTCTATGGCGTGGCCAAGCTGTTCGAACTGGGCGACCAGGCGGTCTTCGAGGCGACCGGCGAAGTCGTCTCGGGCCACACGTTCAAGCACCTGGTCGCAGCGTGCGCCGCCTGGCCGGTGCTGCAGGCGGTCGACGGGCTGACCTGCCGGGCCCTGCGGCACAATCCACGCGCCACCGCCATGACGGTCCGAGGAGCCCCGACAGGGATATTCGAATGACGACACCCGCCGCTGCTGCTTCGACCGAGGTCCACGCCAACCAGTTCGCCCTGCTGGGCCAGCGGCGCTTCGCCCCCTTCTTCTGGACGCAGTTCGCCGGCGCGGCCAACGACAACCTCTTCAAGTTCGCCTTCACCGTGATGGTGACCTACCAGCTGCAGCTGAGCTGGATGCCGCCGGCCATGGCGGGCCTGGCGATCGGCGCGCTCTTCATCCTGCCCTTCCTGTTGTTCTCGGCCACAGCAGGCCAGCTGACCGACAAGTACGACAAGACGAAGATGATCCGGGTCGTCAAGACCCTCGAGATCGTCATCATGGCGATCGCCGCCTGGGGCTTCGTACGGGCCGATGCGGTGGTGCTGCTGGGCTGCGTGTTCCTGATGGGGCTGCATTCCACGCTCTTCGGCCCGGTCAAGTTCGCCTACCTGCCGCAGGTGCTCGACGCACGCGAGCTCACCGGGGGCAACGGCATGGTCGAGATGGGCACCTTCGTCGCCATCCTGCTCGGGCAGGTGGCCGGTGGGTTGCTGGTCGCGCTGCCGGGCGTCGGCCACACGACGGTGGCGGTGGCCTGCGTGGGCCTGGCGCTGGTGGGGCGCGGCGTGGCGCAGGCGATTCCCCCGGCACCCGCCACCGACCCGGGCTTGGTGGTCAACTGGAACCCCGTCAGCGAAACCTGGCGCAACCTCAAGCTGGCGCACGGCAACATCGTCGTCTTCCGTTCGCTGCTGGGCATCTCGTGGATGTGGTTCTTCGGCGCGGTCTTCCTGAGCCAGTTCCCGAGCTTCGCCAAGGCGGTGCTGCACGGCAACGAGCAGGTCGCCTCGTTGCTGCTGGTGGTGTTCTCGGTCGGCATCGGCATCGGCTCGCTGCTGTGCGAAACGCTCAGCCGCCGCCAGGTCGAGATCGGCCTCGTGCCGCTGGGCGCGATCGGCATGAGCGTGTTCGCCATCGACCTGTACTTCGCGTCCCGCGGCCTGCCCGCAGTGCCGGAGATGGGCCTGGGCGCGTTCGTCGGCCAGGTCGCGCATTGGCGCGTGATGGCCGATCTCGGCCTGCTATCGCTCTTCGCCGGCCTCTACAGCGTGCCGATGTACGCGCTGATCCAGCTGCGCAGCCAGCCGACGCACCGCGCGCGCATCATCGCGGCGAACAACATCCTCAACGCGCTGTTCATGATCGCCAGCTCGGTCATCGCCGGCGCGTTGCTCAAGGCCGGCTTTACGATCCCGCAGATCTTCCTGTTCACCGGCATCGCCAACGCGGTGGTGGCCTTCTACATCTTCATGCTGGTGCCGGAATACCTGCTGCGCTTCGTGTCGTGGCTGCTGTCGCACTTCATCTACCGCTTCCGCATCCGCGGCGACGAGCACATCCCGACCGAGGGCGCGGCGGTGCTGGTTTGCAACCACGTGAGCTTCATCGATGCGGTGCTGCTGATGGCGGCCAGCCCGCGGCCGATCCGCTTCATCATGGACCACCGCATCTTCCGCGTGCCGGTGCTGGGCTGGCTCTTCAAGCTGGCCAAGGCGATCCCCATCGCGCCGCAGAAGGACGACCCCGTCGCCTACGAGCGCGCCTTCGCGCAGGCGGTCGACGTGCTGCGCGAGGGCGACCTGCTCGCCATCTTCCCCGAGGGCGCCATCACCCGCGACGGCACGCTCCAGCCCTTCAAGGGCGGGGTGATGAAGATCCTCGCGGCCGCGCGTGAAGAGGGCATCGACCCGCCTGTGATCCCGATGGCGCTGACCAATCTCTGGGGCTCCTTCTTCAGCCGCATCGAACAGCGCGACGGGCAGAACGTCGCCATGGTGCGGCCGTTCCGCCGCGGGCTGTTCAGCCGCGTGGGGCTCAACGTCGGGCCGGCCGTGCCCGGCGCACAGGTGCAGCCCGAATCGCTCCAGTCGCGCGTCAGCGGACTGCTCGCCGTCTGATGGGGGCGCTGCGGGAGGCCTTCTGGGCCACGCTCGGGCTGCTCCCACGCGATGCGTGGCGCGCGCTCACCTGGCTGGGCGACAGCGGCCTGATGCTGCCCATCGCGGCGATGCTGCCGGTGCTGTTGTTGCGCTCGCCGACGGGCCGCCGCACCGCGCTGGAGTGGTGTGTCGCCTTCGGCATCGGCGGCGCACTGATCGGCATCTCCAAGCTCGCGTTCATCGGCTGGGGCATTGGCAGTGCGCGCTGGAACTTCACCGGCTTCAGCGGGCACACGGCCATCGCAACCAGCGTGTGGTCGATGGTCTTCTGGGTGATGGCAGCGGGCCGGTCGCCGCGGGCACGCCTGTGGGCAGTCGTGGCCGGCTGCGCCCTGGGCGCGCTCATCGGTCTGTCGCGACTGGCGATCTATGTCCATTCGGTGTCCGAGGTGGTCTCGGGCTTCTTCCTCGGCGTGGCGATCATTGCGGGCTTCCTGGTTTTCGGACGGCTGCACGCACCGCCGCGGCTGCCCTGGTACCTGATGCTGGCCTGCCTGCTGCTGCCGCTGGCCTTTCACGCCCCCGGCGAGGCGGCGCCCACGCAGAGCCTGCTGGAGCGCATCGCGGTGCGGCTCGCCGGCCTGGAGCGGCCGTATACCCGCCAAGACATGCTGCAAGGGCGCCTGCCCGTCAAAAAGTATCCTTAGCCGATACTCGAAGCACCGGTTGCGGGGACTGGTGCATTAATTCGATGCCGAGTGGCGGCGTGCGATCGATCATTCGCGCACCTTCACTACGCCGCGAGGCCCGCATGCAACCCCTTCCCCTCTCACTGACCGTCCAACGCGACACGCGCGCCTGGCAGCTCCAGGTCTGGACCTCCTTCGGCATTGCCGTGTCGCTCTGCGCCATCGGCCTGGGCTGGCTGCCCGGCGAAGCGCTCGACCGCGCCTTCATGGTGATGGGCTACGTGTTCTGCCTATCGGCGGCGTTCGTGCTGGCGAAGTTCGTGCGCGACAACCAGCACGGCGCAGCACGCGCCGCCGGCGACACGCCGATGTGGAAGCTGGTGGTCTGGGGCGGCTTCCTCACCGCCATGGCGCTGACCGGCTGGGGCCTGCTGCGCATGGAGATCAACGAGACCTACAAGGCCTTCCTCGGCGTGAGCTGGCTGTTCCTCATCAGCGCGGCCTTCACCCTGGCCAAGACCCTGCGCGACCGCCACGAGGCCGATCTGGCCGAAGCCCGTCTGCAGGGCCGCCGCGAAGCGCGCGCTGCCGACAGCGCTGCGGAGTGATGCGCGGTACCGCGAACCTTTCAGGAGCACCTTCATGAAAAAGATGTTTGTCGTCTCTCTGCTGGCGGCCTCGGCCGCGTTCTCGGCGCAGGCCCAGAGCGAAGCCTCCGCCGACCTGTCGCTGCTGCCGGTCGCGTCGGTGGTCGGCACTGCCTCGGTGGCGGGCGCCGCCGCCAGTGCCGTGGTGGCCGTGCCGGTCGCCCTGTCGGTGGGCGGTGCCGCGCTCACGGTGGTGGCGGTCGAGGCTTCGGCCGAGAGCACGGTCTACCTGCTGGAGCGCGCGTCGGACGGCGCCCGCGCCAGCGTCCGCCTCGCCGGCCATGCAGCGCAGGGCAGCGCGATCGCGGTGGGCACCGTCATCACGGTCGGTGTGATCGGCAGCGGTGTGGTGCTGTCGGCCGCGGGCGAGATGATCGCCTTCATCCCCACCGCCATCGGCCGCGCGCTGCTCCACAACGAGAGGCTGATGTGAACCCGCGCGGCCCCACGAACTTTGGCGACTACGACGACTTCGGGCGCCAGACGGCCACGTCGAGCTGGCGGTGGCGCCTGCGTGTGGCGCTGCGCATCGCGTTGCTCGCGGCGGCCGTCGTGCTGGCCGGCCTGTTCCTCTTCCCGGCCGAGGCGCATGCGGGCCGATCGTGCGAGCTGGCCCGACCGACAGCCCGGCAGGTGCAGCAAGGCATGACGCTGGCCGAACGCACCGCGCAGGCGCTGGACGCCACGGGTGCACGCGTGGTGCTGCTGGCACGCGCTGGCCAGGATCTGGGCAAGTACGGACTGCGCTGGTCGCACGTGGGCATCGCCTACAAGACCGATGCCGGCCCATGGCGTGTGGCGCACAAGCTCAACCAGTGCGGCACGGCCGTGGCCGGCCTCTACCGGCAGGGGCTGGGCGAGTTCTTCCTCGACGACCCCTGGCGCTACGAAGCGGCGTGGTCGGTGCCGTCGCCTGCGGTGCAGTCGCAATTGGCGGATCTGCTGGCCGAGGTGCCCGCGGACGGCATCGGGCGCCTGCACACGCCGGCCTACAGCCTGGTGAGCTATGCCTGGGCCGACAGGTACCAGCAGTCGAACCAGTGGGTGATCGAGACGCTGGCGCTGGCGATGGAGCCAGCGACCATCACCAACCGCGGCCAGGCCCAGGCGTGGCTGCGCTTCAAGGGCTATGTGCCGACCACGCTCACGCTCGGCCCGCTCACGCGGCTGGGCGGGCGCATGAGCAAGGCCAACGTCGCCTTCGACGACCACCCCAACGACAAACGCTTTGCCGACCGCATTGAAACCGTCACGGCCGATTCGGTTTTCGCCTGGCTGCAACGCAGCGGGCTGGGTGCTGCACCGGTCACACTCGGGCTTTAGAAAAACAGGAGGAATGCATGAGCAAATCTTTGCGACTTTCGGAGAAGTGGTTTCGCCGCGGGCTGTGGCTGGTGGCGGTGGTGTTCGCCAGCTTCCTGATCGGGCTCGGCGGCACGCTGGTCGGCGACCTGCCGCAGGTCGAGCGGGCGCTGCAGCTCGACGACTTCATCGACCGCGCGGCGGCCGAGCCCTTGCGCGCTGGCGTGCGCGAGGCCGAACGCACCGAGCAGCAGGCGGGCCGCGCGTTGGAGCAGGCCGAACTGAAGCTCTCCGTCGCCCAGCAGGCCAGCCGCAATGCGCGTGAGACCTTCGACAACTGGGTCGCGACGCGCCGTGCCACGGCGCAGCCCGACCAGGATGCCGAACTCATCGCGCGAACCCGTGCGCTCGATGTCCTGAAGGCCAAGGAAGACGAAGCCCAGCAGAAGGTCGATGCGCAGGAGCAGGTCGCACTCGACGCCCGACAGGCCCAGGCGGCGGCCCAGCAAAAGCTCGCGGGGCTCGAAGCCGACGCGCAGCTGAAGCTCGACGCCGAATACCGCCGCGTCGAACTGCGCGTGTTCGGCTACCGGCTGGCGCTCACGCTGCCGCTGCTGCTCATCGCCGGCTGGCTCTTCGTGAAGAAGCGCAAGAGCACCTACTGGCCCTTCGTCTGGGGCTTCATCTTCTTCGCGCTGTTCGCCTTCTTCGTCGAGCTGGTGCCCTACCTGCCGAGCTATGGCGGCTATGTGCGCTACGTGGTGGGCATCGTGCTCACGGTGGTGGTCGGGCGCTACGCGATCGTCGCGCTCAACCGCTATCTCGCGCGCCAGAAGCTGGCCGAAGCGCAGCCCGACATCGTGCGGCGCGAGGAGCTGAGTTACGACACCGCGCTGACGCGCCTGAGCAAGAGCGTGTGCCCCGGTTGCGAACGGCCCGTCGACCTGAAGAACCCGGCGATCGACTTCTGCCCGCATTGCGGCATCGGCCTGTTCGACCATTGCCGCGCCTGCGATGCGCGCAAGAGCGCCTTCTCGAAGTTCTGCCACGCCTGCGGCACGTCGGCACAAACGCCAACACTTTCGGACCGGCCCACGGTGGCTGGCGTCTTGCCTGCGTGATAGAAGCTTGTGCGGCGCCTAGCGCCGCGTTTCACAGAACCAGTCCGATATTCAAGGAGTCCTCATGAGCATTTTCGGCAAGATTTTTTCCAAGATTTTCCCGTCGGCCAACGCGGCTGAAGTCCAGGCCGCCCCGGCGCCCGCACCCACGGCCAGCGCACCCGCGGCGTCGGCACCGCCACCGTCGATCCCGCTGGGCGACGTCCCGGCCATCCTGGATGCGATGCCGGGGGCTGCCGGTCTGAACTGGCGCACGTCGATCGTCGACCTGCTCAAGTTGCTGGGCCTGGACAGCAGCCTGGCCGCGCGCAAGGAACTGGCCAGCGAAATCCTCTACAGCGATGGCGAGCCGGGTTCGGCCGAGTGGAACATCGGTCTGCACAAGCAGGTGATGACCCGCATCGCCGCAAACGGCGGCACCTTGCCGGCCGACCTGCGGGACTGAGCCCACCCCCGATGTGGCGCACTTCGTGTCGCCGCCTCCCCTCGAGGGGGCAACACCAGCGGCCCGGCGAAGCCGGTTCCGCGGTGTTTCACGAACAGCAAAAGGCCCGTCGATGACGGGCCTTTTGCTGGCTGTCGTCACACGCCCCGAGCGCGCTCTGACTTGAACCGAGCGCGGAACGCAGCGAAGGCGCCGACGTCGAGCGCCTCGCGGATCTCGCGCATCAGGTTCAGGTAGTAGTGCAGGTTGTGGATGGTGCAGAGCATCGGGCCCAGCATTTCGCCGCAGCGGTCCAGGTGATGCAGATAGGCGCGGCTGAAGCCCTCGCGCCCGCCGTCGTTCCAACTGACGCCCGAGGTGCCTGCGCAGGCGTGGCAGGTGCAGCTCGGGTCGACCGGCTGCGGGTCGCTCTTGTGGCGCGCGTTGCGCATCTTCAGGTCGCCGAATCGGGTGAACATCGTGCCGTTGCGCGCATTGCGCGTGGGCATCACGCAGTCGAACATGTCGACGCCGTCGGCCACGCCCTGCACCAGGTCTTCGGGCGTGCCCACGCCCATCAGGTAGCGCGGCTTGTTCGCAGGCAGCTTGTGCGGCGTGTGGCCCATGATGTGCAGCATCTGGTCCTTGGGCTCGCCCACGCTCACGCCGCCGATGGCGTAGCCGGGGAAGTCCATCTCGACCAGCGCGGCCAGCGATTCTTCGCGCAGGTTCTCGAACATGCCGCCCTGCACGATGCCGAACAGCGCGTTGGGGTTCTCGAGCCGCGCGAACTCGGTCTTGCAGCGCGCGGCCCAGCGCAGGCTCAGTTCCATCGACGTGCGCGCCTCGGCCTCGGTCGTGATGTGGCCGTTGGTGTCGTAGGGCGTGCACTCGTCGAACTGCATGACGATGTCGCTGTTGAGGACGGTCTGGATCTGCATCGAGACCTCGGGCGTGAGGAAGAGCTTGTCGCCGTTGACCGGTGACGCGAACTTCACGCCTTCTTCGCTGATCTTGCGCATCGCGCCCAGCGACCACACCTGGAAGCCGCCCGAGTCGGTGAGGATGGGCTTGTTCCACTTCTCGAACTGGTGCAGCCCGCCGAAGCTGGCCATCACGTCGAGACCCGGGCGCATCCACAGGTGGAAGGTGTTGCCCAGGATGATCTGCGCGCCCATCTCTTCGAGGCTGCGCGGCATCACGCCCTTGACGGTGCCATAGGTGCCCACGGGCATGAAGATCGGCGTCTGCACCGGGCCGTGGTTGAGCGTGAGCGTGCCGCGGCGGGCGTGGCTGGTCGGGTCGGTGGTGAGCAGTTCGAAGTTCAGCATGGGTTCAGTCCTGTCTTGCCAGCAGCATGGCATCGCCGTAGCTGAAGAAGCGGTAGCGCTCGGCGATGGCATGGGCGTACAGCGCCATCACGCGCTCGTAGCCGGCCAGTGCGCTCACGAGCATCATCAGCGTGCTCTTGGGCAGGTGGAAATTGGTGACGAGCAGGTCGACGTGCGCGAAGGCGAAGCCCGGCGTGATGAAGATGCGCGTGTCGCCGGAGGCTTCGCCGCTTTTCGCCCACGACTCGAGCGTGCGCACGGTCGTCGTGCCGACTGCGACCACGCGGCCGCCGCGGGCCTTGCAGTCGGCGATTGCGCGTTGCGTGGCTTCGGGCACCTCGTAGCGCTCGGCGTGCATCGTGTGCTCGGCGATGTTCTCGGTCTTCACCGGCTGGAAGGTGCCGGCGCCGACATGCAGCGTGACATTGGCGCGCTGCACGCCACGCGCTTCGAGTTGCGCGAGCAGGCCTTCGTCGAAGTGCAGCGCGGCGGTGGGGGCGGCCACGGCGCCGGGGACGCGTGCGAACACGGTTTGGTAGCGGCTCTCGTCTTCGGCCGAATCGATGTGTTCGATGTACGGTGGCAGCGGCACGTGGCCGCAGCGCGCCATCAATGCGTAGGGGTCTTCGCCGGCCGGGCTCTGGAAGGCGAAGCGGAAGAGGGCGCCGTCTTCCTCGGGCCAGCGGCCCAGCAGCGTGGCGGTGAAGCCGCCGACCATCTGCAGCGTGGTGCCGACGGGCGGCTTCTTGCTGACCTTCATGTGCGCGACCACTTCCTGGCCTTGCAGCACGCGCTCGACCAGCAGCTCCAGCTTGCCGCCCGTCGGCTTCTCGCCGAAGAGCCGGGCCTTGACCACGCGGGTGTCGTTGAAGACCAGCAGGTCCCCGCTGCGCAACAGGCTCGGCAGGTCGCGGAAGATGCGGTCGGCGGGGGCGTCGCCGGTGCCGTCGAGCAGGCGTGACGCGGTGCGTTCGGTGGCGGGGTGTTGCGCGACCAGATCGGGCGGCAGGGCGAAATCGAAATCGGACAGCGTGAAGGCGCGCATGGTGCTTGAGGGCCGGACGGGCCCGTGCCAAGGAGGCATGGGAAGGACAGAAGTGCGGGCCGGATTGTCCCATGGCGGAAATGGCCGGGCGCGTGGCAGGGCGGCGCGGCAGAATCGGTGCATGACCACGCCACCCGTTTCCAAGCCAGACACCGCGGGCGTGTCGGCGCCGCATTTTGGCGACACGCCGCAGCATGTGCTGGTCACCGGCGGCACGGGCTTTGTCGGCAGCCACCTGGTCGCGGCGCTGCGGGCCGACGGCCACACCGTCACCGTGTGGACGCGCGATGTGGCGGCCGCCACTCGGCGCTTCGACCCGACCGTGCGCTGTGTCGCGCGACTCGACGAGATTCCTGCAACGTCGGCGGTCGACGTGGTGGTCAACCTGGCTGGCGCGCGCATCGTCGGCCCGCGCTGGACGGCTGCGCGCCAGGCCCTGCTGCTCAAGAGCCGCGCCGGGCTGACCGATGCGCTGGTTGCGTGGATCGCCCGCCGTCCGGTCAAGCCGTGGCTGATGCTGTCCGGCTCGGCCATCGGCTACTACGGCGTGCAGCGGCAGGGCGATGCATCGGAACTCACCGAGTCGAGTCCGCCGCAGACGATCTTCATGTCGCGCCTCTGCCAGGCGTGGGAGGCGTCCGCGTCGACCGCCGCCGCGCACGGCGTGCGGGTCGCCTGCATGCGCTTCGGCCTGGTGCTGGGGCACGGCGGCGCGCTGCCGGGGCTGCTGCTGCCGGTGAAGATGGGCATGGGCGGGCGACTCGGCACCGGGCAGCAGTGGGTGTCATGGATCCATCTGCAGGATTTGCTGGCGGCGATGGCCCATGTGTGGCGCGTCGCGGCGACACCGGCTGCGCCCACCGAGGCGCAGGCCTGGAACTTCACCGCGCCGGAGGCCTTGCCGCAGGAAGACTTCATGCGCACCGCCGCCCAGGTGCTGCACCGCCCGCTCTGGCTGCCCATGCCTGCCGCACCGGTGCGCCTTGCGCTCGGCGAGCAGGCCGACGTGCTGCTCGAGGGCCAGCGCGTGGCGCCGAAACGGCTGACGGACACGGGCTTCAGCTTTCGTTTCCCCGATGCGCGCAGCGCGCTGCAGGACCTCTGCTGAACGTGCCGCGCAAGCCGTCATCGTCCGCGCCCGATCCGTTGAAGCCGACGGCGCCCGTGTCACCGGGCACCGGCCCGAGCCTGGTGCAGCGCGCGCTGCGCAAGCTCGGCCTGCTGCGCGACATCGACTTCGCGCTCTACCTGCCGATGCGCTACGAGGACGAGACCCGGATCGTCCGCCTGGCCGACCTGCACGAGGGCGACCTGGGCCAGATCGAGGCGGTGGTGACCGAGAGCGAAGTGAGCTTCCGCCCGCGCCGCCAACTCGTCGTGACGGTCGACGACGGCAGCGACACCTGCCAGCTGCGCTTCTTCAATTTCTATCCGTCCCAGCAAAAGCAGCTGGCCGTCGGCGCGCGGGTGCGTGTGCGCGGCGAAGTGCGCGGCGGCTTCCTCGGGCGGCAGATGATGCACCCGACCGTGAAGGCGGCCGGCACCGTGCTGCCCGACGCGCTGACGCCGGTCTACTCGACCATCGCCGGCCTGGCGCAACCGGTGTTGCGGCGCGAGGTGCGCGCCGGCCTGGCGCGTGCGGTGCTCGACGAAACGGTGCCCGCGCAGATCGGCCTGCGCGGTGCATGGCCGTTGCGGGATGCGCTGAACTTTCTGCACTACCCGACGCCCGACGTGTCGATCGCCGCGCTGGAAGACCACAGCCACCCGGCCTGGCAGCGCTTGAAGGCCGAAGAGCTGCTGGCGCAGCAGCTGTCTCAACTGCAGGCGCGGCGCGAGCGGGCGGCGCAGCGCGCGCCGGTGCTGGCACCGTCGTCGGACGCGGGGTCGTTGCACGCACGCCTGCTTGCGGTGTTGCCCTTCGCGCTCACCGGCGCACAGCAACGCGTGGGCGAGGAGATCACGCACGACCTGGCGCGCACGGCGCCGATGCACCGCCTGCTGCAGGGCGATGTCGGCTCGGGCAAGACGGTGGTCGCCGCGCTCGCGGCGGCGCGCTGCATCGACGCCGGCTTCCAGTGCGCGCTGATGGCGCCGACCGAGATCCTCGCGGCGCAGCACTTCGGCAAGCTCATCGGCTGGCTCGACCCGCTGCTGGCCGAGCGCGGCCTGCGCGTGGCCTGGCTCACCGGCAGCCAGAAGAAGAAGGAACGCGACGAGATGAGCGCAGCCGTCGAAAGTGGCGAGGCGGCGCTGGTGATCGGCACGCATGCGGTGATCTCGGAGAAGGTGCACTTCAATCGCCTGGCGCTGGCCGTCATCGACGAGCAGCACCGTTTCGGCGTCGCGCAGCGGCTGGCGTTGCGCGAAAAGGCGGGGGGCGATCTGGAACCCCACCTGCTGATGATGAGCGCCACGCCCATCCCGCGCACGCTCGCGATGAGCTACTACGCCGACCTCGATGTCTCCACGCTCGACGAGCTGCCGCCCGGCCGCACCCCCATCGTCACCAAGCTGGTAGCCGAGCACCGGCGCGACGAGGTCATCGACCGCATCCGCCACCAGTTGGCGCAGGGCCGGCAGGTGTACTGGGTCTGCCCGTTGATCGAAGAGAGTGAAGCCGTGGATCTGCGCAACGCCACCGAGACCCGCGACGAACTCGCCGGCATGCTGGGCGATGCGGTGCAGGTCGGTCTGCTGCATTCGCGCATGCCGACGGCCGAGAAGCAGGACGTGATGGCGCGCTTCACGGCCAACGATGTGCACGTGCTGGTGAGCACGACGGTGATCGAAGTCGGCGTCGACGTGCCCAATGCCTCGCTGATGGTGATCGAGCATGCGGAGCGCTTCGGGCTGTCACAGCTGCACCAGCTGCGCGGGCGTGTGGGGCGCGGTGCTGCGGCGTCGGCCTGCGTGCTGCTGTACGCGCCGAACGAAGGCGGGCGCGTGGGCGAGACGGCGCGGGCGCGGCTGAAGGCGATGGCGGAGACCGGCGACGGCTTCGAGATCGCGCGGCGCGATCTCGAGATCCGCGGCCCGGGTGAATTTTTGGGCGCCAAGCAATCCGGCGCCCCGTTGCTGCGCTTCGCGGACCTCACCGACGACGCGCTGCTGCTCGACTGGGCGCGCGAGCTGGCGCCGAAGATGCTCGACCAGCATCCCGAGCTCGCGCAAAAGCACGTCGACCGCTGGCTCGGGAGCAAGGCGGAGTACCTGAAGGCTTAGGCCCTGGCCCAATGCGGACGATGGGGCTTGCGCATAATCGACCCGGTGACCCTCACCGAACTCAAATACATCGTCGCGGTCGCCCGGGAGCGGCATTTCGGCAAGGCGGCAGATGCCTGCTACGTGTCGCAGCCGACCCTGTCGGTGGCGATCAAGAAGCTCGAGGACGAGCTCGAAGTCAAGCTCTTCGAGCGCAGCGCCGGCGAAGTGACGGTCACGCCGCTGGGCGAGCAGATCGTGCAGCAGGCGCAGAGCGTGCTCGACCAGGCCGCCAGCATCAAGGAGATCGCCAAGCGCGGCAAGGACCCGCTGGCCGGCGCGCTGAACCTGGGCATCATCTACACCATCGGGCCGTATCTGTTGCCCGACCTCGTGCGCCAGAACATCGCGCGCACGCCGCAGATGCCGCTGATGCTGCAGGAGAACTTCACCGTCAAGCTGCTCGAGATGCTGCGGGCCGGTGAGATCGACTGCGCGATCATGGCCGAGCCTTTTCCGGACACGGGGCTGGCGGTGGCGCCGCTCTACGACGAGCCCTTCGTCGCCGTGTTGCCCACCAGCCATCCGCTGGCGGTGCGCGAGTCCATCACTTCCGACGAGCTGAAGAACGAGACGATGCTGCTGCTGGGTACCGGCCATTGCTTCCGCGACCATGTGCTCGAGGTGTGCCCCGAGTTCGCGCGTTTCTCGAGCAACGCCGAAGGCATCCGCAAGAGCTTCGAGGGCTCGTCGCTCGAGACCATCAAGCACATGGTGGCTTCGGGCATGGGCGTGACGCTGGTGCCGCGGCTGTCGGTCCCGGCCGAGGCGCTCAAGCCGAAGGCCCGCGGCCGCAAGGAACCCGAGCCGATGGTGCGCTACCTGCCCATCCACGATGGCGAAGGGCGCGAGCCGCCGACGCGGCGCGTGGTGCTCGCCTGGCGCCGCAGCTTCACGCGGTACGAAGCGATCGCCGCGCTGCGCAACGCGATCTACGCGTGCGAATTACCTGGTGTGAAGCGGCTGTCCTGAGCCTGGCGCGGCCTCCGCCTACGTGGCGTGGCGCTGCAGTCGCAATGGCTGCGATAGAGTCCCGCTGTTGCGACGGCGCCAGCAGGCTCCTAAAGTCGCCAACCTCCCATTCAATCCAGCGAAGGAATCGTCGTCATGGCAAAAGCACCCAGCAAGTCCCAGAAGAAGGCCAAGTCTCCGATCACGTCCGCACCGGCGGCCGGTGCCGGCAAGGTGCCCGCGAAGGGCGGTACCAGCGTGGCGCAGGAGTCGGGCAGCCGCAATGCGCCGATCATCAACATCGGCATCGACCGCCAGGACCGCGCGGCCATCGCCGAAGGCCTGAGCCGCGTGCTGGCCGACACGTACACGCTGTACCTGACCACGCACAACTTCCACTGGAACGTGACGGGCCCGCACTTCAACTCGCTGCACGCCATGTTCATGGGCCAATACACCGAGCTGTGGAATTCGACCGACGTGATCGCTGAGCGCATCCGCGCCCTGGGCCACTACGCGCCGGGCTCGTACGCCGAGTTCAGCAAGATCGCGACGGTGCCCGACGTGCCGCCGGTGCCGCCCAAGGCCATGGAAATGGTGCGCATCCTGGTGAAGGGCCACGAGACCGTGTCCCGCATCGCCCGCGAGTTCATCCCGGTGGCGGAAGAGGCCGGCGACGACCCGACCGCCGACATGCTGACCGCGCGCTGCACGGTGCATGACCAGACGGCATGGATGCTGCGTTCGCTGCTGGAAGAGTGAGGGGGCGGGGCGCAGGCCCTGTCGTGACCAGGAGCGGCACAATGCCGCTCTTTTCGTTTCTGGAGCTTCCGTGAAGGCTGGCGGGCGCCTCGCGCTGTACCTCGATCTCATCCGTTGGAACCGGCCCGCCGGGTGGCTGCTGCTGCTGTGGCCGACGTTGGGGGCGCTGTGGTTCGCCGCGGGCGGCTGGCCCGGCTGGCATCTGCTGACCGTCTTCGTGCTCGGCACCGTGCTCATGCGCAGCGCCGGCTGCTGCGTCAACGACGTGGCCGACCGCGACTTCGACCGGCACGTCAAGCGCACGGCCCAGCGGCCGGTGACCAGCGGCGCCATCCCGGTGAAAGAAGCGCTCGGGCTGGGCGCCGTGCTGGCGCTGGTCGCCTTCGGGCTGGCGCTGACGACCAATGCGGCGGTGATCGTCTGGGCCTTCGTCGGCCTGGTGGTGACGCTGGCCTACCCGTTCGCCAAACGCTTCGTCTCGCTGCCGCAGGCGGTGCTGGGCATCGCGTTTTCGATCGGCATCCCGATGGCCTTTTGCGCCGCCGGTGGCGCGGCGGTGCCGGCGTCGGAGGCGTTCACGCGGGTGCCGGGCATCGGCTGGCTGCTGCTGCTGGGGAACCTGGGCTGGGTGCTGGCCTACGACACCGAGTACGCCATGGTCGACCGCGACGACGACCTGAAGATCGGGATGAAGACTTCGGCGATCACCTTCGGGCGCTTCGATGTGGCGGCCGTGATGCTTTGCTATGCGCTGTTTCTGGTGCTGTGGGGCGTGGTCGGCTTCCGCGCCGGGTTGGGTATTGCCTTTGCGCTCGGGCTGGCCGCGGCCGCGGTGCAGGTCGCCTGGCACTGGCGCCTGATCCGTCATCGCACGCGCGAAGGTTGCTTCCGGGCCTTTCGGCTGAACCACTGGGTCGGGTTCGCCGTCTTCGCCGGCGTCGTGGTGGATTACGCGATTCGCTGAAGGTCCAGCCTCAGGCGCGGCCGAACTCCACCGCCAGTTCCCGTGCACGCCGCTCCGCGGCGCGGATCGCGGTCTTGAACTGCGCCTTGACGCCCGCCGCTTCCATCGCGCTCAGCGCCGCGTAGGTGGTGCCGCCCTTGGACGTCACCCGCTCGCGCAGCACCGACGGCGGCTCGCTGGACGCCTGCGCCAGTGCCGATGCACCGGTGAACGTGCCGATGGCCAGTTGCTGGGCTTGCGCCGGCGGCAGGCCCATCTCGATGCCGGCCTCGGTCATCGCCTCGATGAAATAGAAGACATAGGCCGGACCGGAGCCCGAGACGGCCGTGACGGCGTCGAGCGCGCTTTCGGTGTCGACCCAGAGCAATTGGCCGGTCGGCGCCAGCACCTGTTCGACCATTCGCCGGCCGGCAGCGCTCACGGCGGGCCGGGCGAACAGGCCGCTCATCCCCTGGCCGACGAGCGCAGGGGTGTTGGGCATGGCACGCACGACGTTGTCGGTGCCCAGCCAGCCCGCAATGCTGTCCGAGGGGATGCCGGCCGCCACGCTCAGGTGCAGCGCGCCCGGGGTGAGGTCGCGCACGGGCCGTGCGGCGTCGGCGAAAGTCTGCGGCTTGACGGCCCACACCACGACCTGGCAGCGGCCCAGCGCGTCGCTGGCCGTGGCCTGCGCCGAAATCCCAAAATCGCGCGCGAGCCGCGTGCGCGCTTCTTCGAACGGCTCGACCACCTCCACCGAGCCGCTCGGCAGGCCCTGCCGGAGCAGGCCGCCCAGGATGGCACTGGCCATGTTGCCGCCCCCGATGAAAGCGATGGCGGGCAGGGAGACGGGCGTGAGATCGGGCATGGGGCAAGGCGGGCAGGTGGGTGGTGGAGGCGGTCGGCGAGGTCGTGACCGGGCGAGGCAGAATTGTCGCTCCGCCGGCCCCCGCGCAATCATTTGCACGGCGGCAGTTGACAAGCCCGCAACGGGCTGCCAAAATCGCGGGCTTCGCTTCAAAAAGGCGAAGCATTCCGCCCAGACGGATGCATCCCAAGTGGTTTGGGGTGCGGACGACGGGCCCAAGACTGACTGCGCAGCGCCACGAGGTTCTGCTCGGTACAAGTTGGGAACTACTAGCAATGATCCAAACTGAATCCCGGCTCGACGTGGCCGACAACACGGGCGCGAAATCCGTCCTGTGTATCAAGGTGCTCGGTGGCTCCAAGCGGCGCTATGCCAGCGTGGGCGACGTCATCAAGGTCAGCATCAAGGAAGCCGCTCCGCGTGGGCGTGTCAAGAAGGGCGAGATTTACAGCGCCGTCGTGGTGCGTACCGCCAAGGGCATCCGTCGCGCCGACGGTTCGCTCGTCAAGTTCGACGGCAATGCCGCCGTGCTGCTCAACGCCAAGCTGGAGCCGATCGGCACCCGCATCTTCGGACCCGTGACGCGCGAACTGCGTACCGAGAAGTTCATGAAGATCGTCTCGCTGGCTCCCGAAGTTCTGTAAGGAGAACAACGCCATGAACAAGATTCGCAAAGGCGACCAGGTCATCGTGTTGGCCGGGCGCGACAAGGGCAAGCGCGGCACGGTCTCGCTGCGTACCGACGACTCGTACCTGATCGTCGACGGTGTCAACATCGTCAAGAAGCACACCAAGCCGAACCCGCTCAAGGGCACGACCGGTGGCATCGTCGAGAAGACCATGCCCATCCACCAATCGAACGTGGCGATCTTCAATGCCGCGACCGGCAAGGCCGATCGCGTGGGCATCAAGGTCGCGGACGGCAAGCGCGTTCGCGTCTTCAAGTCCAGCGGCGACGAAATCAAGATCGCCTAAGGGGAACTCACATGGCACGTCTCCAAGAAATCTACCGCGACAAGATCGCGAAGGACCTGACCGAGAAGTTCGGCTACAAGTCGCCGATGCAGGTTCCGCGTCTGACCAAGATCACGCTCAACATGGGCGTGGGTGAAGCAGTCGCCGACAAGAAGGTTCTCGACAATGCCGTCGGTGACCTCACCAAGATCGCCGGCCAGAAGCCGGTCGTCACCAAGTCGAAGAAGGCCATCGCGGGTTTCAAGATCCGCGAAATGCAGCCTATCGGCTGCATGGTCACGCTGCGCGGCGTGCAGATGTATGAGTTCCTGGACCGTTTCGTGACCGTGGCCCTGCCGCGCGTTCGTGACTTCCGTGGTATCTCCGGCCGGGCCTTCGACGGCCGTGGCAACTACAACATCGGCGTGAAAGAGCAGATCATTTTCCCCGAGATCGAATACGACAAGGTCGATGCCCTGCGCGGTCTCAACATCAGCATCACGACGACGGCCAAGACCGACGAAGAAGCCAAGGCGCTTCTCGCTGGTTTCCGTTTCCCGTTCAAGAACTGAGGCGAACCGTGGCTAAACAATCCCTGATCCAACGCGAACTCAAGCGCGACAAGCTGGTCGCCAAGTTCGCTGCAAAGCACGCCGAACTGAAGGCCGCCTCGAACGACCTGAAGAAGAGCGACGAAGAGCGCGCTGCTGCCCGCCTGGGCCTGCAGAAGCTCCCGCGCAACGCGAACCCCACGCGTCAGCGCAACCGTTGCGCGATCACCGGTCGCCCCCGCGGCACTTTCCGTCAATTCGGTCTGGCTCGCGCCAAGATCCGTGAACTGGCTTTCGCTGGCGACATCCCCGGTGTCACCAAGGCCAGCTGGTAAGCCAGGCAGGAGCAAACAACATGAGCATGAGTGATCCCATTGCCGACCTGCTGACGCGTATCCGTAACGCGCAGATGGTGGCGAAGCCCACCGTGTCGATCCCGTCTTCCAAGGTGAAGGCAGCGATCGCACAAGTCCTCAAGGACGAAGGCTACATCGACGGTTTCGAAGTCAAGACCGAAGCCGGCAAGTCCGAACTCGTCATCACGCTGAAGTACTACGCTGGCCGTCCGGTCATCGAGCGCATCGAACGCGTGAGCCGCCCCGGCCTGCGCGTCTACAAGGCCAGCGCAGCCATCCCGCAAGTCCAGAACGGCCTCGGCGTCGCTATCGTCACGACCCCCCAGGGCGTGATGACCGACCGCAAGGCACGCGCTACCGGTGTCGGTGGCGAAGTCCTGTGCTACGTCGCCTAACCGAGACATTGAGGAGTCACTGAAATGTCCCGAGTCGGAAAAATGCCAGTCGCCATCCCCGCAGGTGTGGATGTGTCGATCAAGGACGACCAGATCAACGTGAAGGGCACGGGCGGCACGCTCGCGCTGACGCGCAATGCCCTGGTCAACGTCGTCAACAAGGACGGCAAGCTGAGCTTCGAGCCCGCTAACGAATCGCGTGAAGCCAACGCGATGAGCGGCACGTTCCGTCAGCTCGTCAACAACATGGTCGTCGGCGTGACGAAGGGCTTCGAGAAGAAGCTCAACCTCGTCGGCGTCGGTTTCAAGGCCGCGGCCTCGAACAACAAGTTGAACCTGCAAGTCGGTTACTCGCACCCGGTCAACATCGAGATGCCCCAGGGCATCACGGTGGCCACTGCGACCCCGACCGAAATCGTGATCAAGGGTGCTGACCGTCAGCGCGTTGGTCAAATCGCCGCTGAGATCCGCGCTGTTCGTCCGCCTGAGCCTTACAAGGGCAAGGGCATCCGTTATTCGGACGAGAAGATCGTGATCAAAGAGACCAAGAAGAAGTAAGGGGCAGCAAAATGATGTTGACCAAAAAAGCACAACGTCTGCGCCGCTCGCGTCAGACCCGCATCCGGATCGCGACGCAAGGCGTTGCGCGCCTGACGGTGAACCGTACCAACCTGCACATCTATGCCACCGTCATTTCCGACGACGGCACCAAGGTGATCGCTACCGCGTCGACGGCCGAAGCCGAAATGCGCGCGGCGCTGGGCAGTTCGGGCAAGGGCGGCAACGCCGCTGCAGCCACCGCGATCGGCAAGCGCATCGCTGAAAAGGCGAAGGCCGCTGGCGTCGAGAAGGTCGCTTTCGACCGCGCTGGTTTCGCCTACCACGGCCGCGTCAAGGCGCTGGCCGAGGCCGCCCGCGAAGCCGGCCTGCAGTTCTAAACGGACACGAGATTCAAAATGGCAAAGATTCAAGCAAGAACGCAGAACGAAGGCCCTGAAGACGGTCTGCGCGAGAAGATGATCGCGATCAACCGCGTCACCAAGGTGGTGAAGGGCGGTCGTATCCTCGGTTTCGCAGCACTCACCGTGGTCGGCGACGGCGATGGCAAGGTCGGCATGGGCAAGGGCAAGTCGAAGGAAGTGCCGGCAGCCGTGCAGAAAGCCATGGAAGAAGCCCGCCGCAACCTGTTCCAGATCTCGATCAAGAACGGCACGCTGCATCACCGCGTGACGGGTCACCATGGCGCCGCTTCGGTCGTCATGATCCCCGCGCCGAAGGGTACCGGCATCATCGCCGGCGGCCCGATGCGCGCCGTGTTCGAAGTCCTTGGCATCACCGACATCGTGGCCAAGAGCCATGGTTCGTCGAACCCCTACAACATGGTCCGTGCCACGCTGGACGGCCTGAAGAACTCGACGACCGCGTCTGCCGTTGCTGCCAAGCGCGGTCTGACGGTCGAAGAGCTGTTCGCCTGAACAGGAGCATCGACATGACGACGCAAGAACAAACCACCGTCAAGGTGCAGCTCGTGAAGAGCCCGATCGGCACCAAGGAATCGCATCGCGCGACCGTCCGCGGCCTGGGCCTGCGCAAGCTCAACAGCGTGAGCGAGCTGCAGGACACGCCCGCCGTGCGCGGCATGATCAACAAGATCAGTTATCTGGTCAAAGTTCTGTAAGAGAGACTGATATGGAACTCAATGGCATCAAGCCGGCAGCCGGCGCCAAGCACGCGAAGCGTCGCGTCGGCCGCGGTATCGGCTCCGGCATCGGCAAGACCGCAGGTCGCGGTCACAAGGGTCAGAAGTCCCGTGCGGGCGGCTTCCACAAGGTGGGCTTCGAAGGCGGTCAGATGCCTCTGCAGCGCCGTCTGCCGAAGCGCGGCTTCAAGTCGCAATCGCTCAAGTACAACGCTGAAGTCACGCTGACGTCGCTCGAAGTCCTCGGCGCTGCCGAAGTCGACATGCTGACGCTCAAGCAGGCTGGCCTGGTCGGTCACATGATCAAGGTCGTCAAGGTCATCAAGACCGGCGAGCTGACCAAGGCCGTCAAGCTGACGGGCATCGGCGCAACCGCCGGTGCCAAGGCCGCGATCGAAGCTGCCGGCGGCAGCGTCGCCTAAACGACCGGACTGAAAGCTCTTCGTGGCAACTAACGCGCTGACCAGCAAGCAAGGGCTCGCCAAGACAGGCAAGTTCGGTGACCTCCGTCGCCGGCTGGTCTTCTTGCTGCTCGCGCTCGTGGTCTACCGGATCGGCGCGCACATCCCTGTGCCGGGCATCAACCCGGACCAGCTGGCGCAGCTCTTCCAGGGCCAGCAGGGCGGCATCCTGAGCCTGTTCAACATGTTCTCGGGCGGCGCGCTGTCGCGCTTCACCGTTTTCGCGCTGGGCATCATGCCGTACATCTCCGCGTCGATCATCATGCAGTTGATGACCTACGTGGTGCCGACCTTCGAGCAGTTGAAGAAGGAAGGCGAGGCAGGACGTCGCAAGATCACGCAGTACACGCGCTACGGCACGCTGGGTCTGGCCTTGTTCCAGTCCTTCAGCATCGCGGTGGCGCTCGAGTCGTCGGCCGGCCTGGTGATCACGCCCGGCTTCGGCTTCCGCCTCACGGCCATGATCAGCCTGACGGCCGGCTCGATGTTCCTGATGTGGCTCGGCGAGCAGATCACCGAACGCGGCCTTGGCAACGGCATTTCGATCCTGATCTTCTCGGGCATCGCGGCGGGGTTGCCCAGCGCCATCGGTGGCCTGCTGGAACTGGTGCGTACCGGTGCGATGAATGTGATCGTCGCCCTGTTCATCGTGATCGTCGTCGTGCTGGTGACCTACTTCGTGGTGTTCGTCGAGCGCGGCCAGCGCAAGATCCTCGTGAACTATGCGCGGCGCCAAGTGGGCAACAAGGTCTATGGTGGCCAGTCGTCGCACCTGCCGCTGAAGCTGAACATGGCTGGCGTGATTCCGCCGATCTTCGCATCGTCGATCATCCTGCTTCCGGCCACCGTGGTGGGCTGGTTCAGCACGGGTGACAGCATGCGCTGGATCAAGGACATTGCCGGCGCGCTCACACCGGGTCAGCCGATCTATGTGATGCTCTATGCCGCTGCGATCATTTTCTTCTGCTTCTTCTACACGGCGCTCGTGTTCAACAGCAAGGAAACGGCCGACAACCTGAAGAAGAGCGGTGCGTTCATCCCGGGCATTCGTCCAGGTGACCAGACGGCCCGCTACATCGACAAGATCCTGGTTCGCCTGACGTTGGCCGGCGCGGTGTATATCACCTTCGTCTGCCTGCTGCCGGAGTTCCTGATCCTCAAGTACAACGTGCCGTTCTATTTCGGCGGCACGTCCCTGTTGATCATCGTGGTCGTCACGATGGACTTCATGGCCCAAGTACAGAATTACATGATGTCGCAGCAATACGAATCGCTGCTCAAGAAGGCCAACTTCAAGACATCTTGAGCCTGCTGCAACACAGAACACGTTTTAGGAGAGTCATATGAGAGTTTCGGCTTCGGTCAAGACCATCTGCCGCAATTGCAAGATCATCCGCCGCAAGGGTGTGGTGCGTGTGATCTGTACCGACCCGCGCCATAAGCAGCGCCAGGGTTGATCAAAGAGTATTAGAGGACGCACATGGCACGTATTGCTGGCATTAACATTCCGCCGCACAAGCACGCTGAGATCGGCCTGACCGCCATCTTCGGCATCGGTCGCACCCGCGCCCGTCAAATCTGCGAAGCGAGCGGCATCGAGTATTCGAAGAAGATCAAGGATCTGACCGACGCCGATCTCGAAAAGATCCGCGACCAGATCGCTCTCTTCACCATCGAAGGCGACCTGCGTCGCGAGACGACGATGAACATCAAGCGATTGATGGACATCGGCTGCTATCGCGGCTTCCGCCATCGCCGTGGCCTGCCGATGCGCGGCCAGCGCACGCGCACCAATGCCCGTACCCGCAAGGGTCCGCGCAAGGCCGCGCAGTCCCTGAAGAAATAAGGATTGAAACAGCATGGCTAAAGCTCCTGCCAATAACGCCGCACAGCGCGTCCGCAAGAAGGTTCGCAAGAACGTTGCGGACGGCATCGCCCACGTGCACGCCTCGTTCAACAACACGATCATCACGATCACGGACCGTCAGGGCAATGCACTGTCGTGGGCGTCGTCGGGTGGTCAGGGCTTCAAGGGCTCGCGGAAGTCGACCCCGTTCGCTGCCCAGGTGGCGTCGGAAGTCGCCGGCCGTGCTGCTGTTGACCAAGGCATCAAGAACCTCGACGTCGAGATCAAGGGCCCTGGCCCGGGTCGCGAATCGTCGGTGCGCGCTCTGGCTGCGCTCGGCATTCGGATCAATTCCATTGCCGACGTGACGCCTGTGCCGCACAACGGCTGCCGTCCGCAGAAGCGTCGCCGGATCTGATCGTCTGGCGATCAGGTGCTGCCGCTTTCGAGCGTCGACGCCGACCGCGCAGTCTGCTTCACAGCGGCTGCGCATTTTGTTTTAACAAGCCCACCGCCATCGGCACGCCGCTGATGGCTCCTGCAGCTCACCGCTGCAGCAGATGACACAAAGGAAGATCAAGTGGCACGCTACCTCGGCCCCAAGGCCAAACTCTCCCGCCGCGAAGGCACCGACCTGTTCCTGAAGAGCGCCCGCCGCTCGATTCAAGACAAGTCCAAGTTCGACTCCAAGCCCGGCCAACACGGTCGCACCTCGGGTCAGCGCACCTCCGACTTCGGCCTGCAGCTGCGCGAAAAGCAGAAGGTCAAGCGGATGTACGGCGTGCTCGAGAAGCAGTTCCGCCGCTACTTCGAGGAAGCCGATCGTCGCCGTGGCAACACCGGCGCCAACCTGCTGTTCATCCTCGAGTCGCGTCTGGACAACGTCGTCTACCGCATGGGCTTCGGCTCGACCCGCGCCGAGGCACGCCAGCTCGTGTCGCACCGTGCCATTACGGTGAACGGCCAGTCGGTCAACATCGCGTCGTACCTGGTCAAGACCGGTGACGTGATCGCTGTGCGCGACAAGTCGAAGAAGCAGACCCGCATCGCCGAAGCGCTGCAGCTCGCTGCACAGGTCGGCATGCCGGCCTGGGTGGACGTGAACGCCGACAAGGCCGAGGGCGTCTTCAAGAAGGTACCGGATCGCGACGAATTCGCTGCCGACATCAACGAATCGTTGATCGTCGAACTTTATTCGCGTTAAGCGGACACGACGAGGCTGCGGCGCAGCCTCGTCCTTGTGATTTTTTGTTCCCTCCGCGCTGCACCGCGACAGGGCACTTCACCAGCCTTACCGGTGTAACGAACCGGGGGTATTGAGAGGAAGTCTGCATGCAAACCACCCTGCTGAAACCCAAGACCATTCAGGTCGAGCAACTGGCTGCCAACAAGGCAAAGGTCACGCTCGAGCCCTTCGAGCGCGGCTACGGCCACACGCTCGGCAACGCGCTGCGTCGCGTGCTGCTGTCGTCGATGGTCGGTTATTCGGCCACCGAAGTGACGATCGCCGGCGTGCTTCACGAGTACTCGTCGATCGACGGCGTTCAGGAAGACGTCGTCAACATCCTGCTGAACCTCAAGGGTGTGGTGTTCAAGCTCCACAACCGCGACGAAGTCACGCTGAGCCTGCGCAAGGACGGCGAAGGCCCGGTGCTCGCGTCGGACATCCAGACGCCGCACGACGTCGAGATCATCAATCCCGACCACGTGATTGCGCATCTGTCGCAAGGCGGCAAGCTGGACATGCAGATCAAGGTCGAAAAGGGCCGCGGCTACGTGCCCGGCACGATGCGCCGTTACGCGGACGAGCCGACCAAGTCGATCGGCCGCATCGTCCTCGACGCGTCGTTCTCGCCCGTCAAGCGCGTGAGCTACACCGTCGAAAGCGCTCGCGTCGAACAGCGTACGGACCTGGACAAGCTGCTCATCGAGATCGAGACCAACGGCGCGATCACCGCTGAAGACGCGGTCCGTGCCTCTGCCAAGATCCTGGTGGAACAACTGGCTGTGTTTGCGCAGCTCGAAGGTGGCGAACTCGCTGCATTCGATGCACCCGCACCGCGCAGCGCCCAGCAGTTCGACCCGATCCTGCTGCGCCCGGTCGACGAACTGGAACTCACGGTGCGTTCGGCGAACTGCCTGAAGGCCGAGAACATCTACTACATCGGTGACCTGATCCAGCGCACCGAGAACGAGCTGCTCAAGACCCCCAACCTGGGTCGCAAGTCGCTCAACGAAATCAAGGAAGTCCTCGCGTCGCGTGGCCTCACCTTGGGCATGAAGCTCGAAAGCTGGCCGCCGGCCGGCCTCGACAAGCGTTAATCCGACAACGCAAAAACCGGGCAGTACCTGACACGGCTGCCTTCATTAAAACCTTCCAAAGGACATCACCATGCGTCACGGTCACGGCCTCCGCAAACTCAACCGCACCAGCTCGCACCGCCTCGCGATGCTGCAGAACATGATGAACTCGCTCATCGAGCACGAAGTCATCAAGACCACGGTCCCCAAGGCCAAGGAACTGCGTCGCGTCATCGAGCCGATGATCACGCTGGCCAAGAAGCCCACGCTCGCCAACAAGCGCCTGGCCTTCGACCGCCTGCGCAGCCGCGACAGCGTCGTGAAGCTCTTCGCTGAACTCGGCCCGCGTTACAACACGCGTCCGGGCGGCTACACCCGCATCCTGAAGATGGGCTTCCGCGTGGGCGACAACGCCCCGATGGCGCTTGTCGAACTGGTCGACCGTCCTGAAGTAAAAGAAGTGGCTGCCGACGAGCAGACCGCTTCAGAATAAGCTATAATTCCATCTTGCCGCGCGATGGAGCAGCCTGGTAGCTCGTTGGGCTCATAACCCAAAGGTCGCAAGTTCAAATCTTGCTCGCGCAACCAATTTAAAAGGCCCTGTTTTCGAACAGGGCCTTTTTCTTTTGGTGATCGATATTGGGCAAGAGCATCGGGCCCGCAGGAGGCCAAAGAAAAGGGGCCGAGGCCCCTTTTTTCTTGTCTGCTTGTTCAGCTCAATCTGGCAGAACGGCGGTAACTTCGATCTCGACCTTGGCACGCGCCTCCACCAACGCTGCCACCTGCACGCAGGTCATCGCCGGGAAATTGCGGCCCATCGCGTCGCGGTAGACCGGCCCCAGTTCGCTCAAGCGCGCGTTGTACTCGTCGCGGTCGGTGATGTACCAGGTCATGCGCACCATGTGCTCCGGGCCGGCACCAGCCTCGCGCAACACCTCGGCGATGTTGCGCAACGCCTGGCCGCATTGCGCGATGAAATCGTCGGTCTCGAACTGCTGCTGTCCGTTCCAGCCGATCTGACCACCGACGAAGATCTGGGTGCCGCGCGCAGCGATGCCGTTGGCATAGCCCTTGGGCGGCAGCCAGCCGGCGGGTTGAAGAAGCTTGTTCATCATGGTGTCTGTCTCAGTTTGAAGCGCTGGAGCTTGCCGGTTTCGGTGCGGGGCAGCACCTCGACGAACTCGATCTCGCGCGGGTATTTGTACGGTGCGATGGTGGCCTTGACGTGGTCCTGCAGCGCCTTGCACAGAGCCGCATCGCCAATATGGCCGGGCTTGAGCACGCAGTAGGCCTTGACGATCATGCCGCGGTCGTCGTCGGGCTTGCCGATGACGCCGCACTCGGCCACGGCCGCATGCTGCAGCAGCGCATCTTCGACCTCCGGGCCGCCGACGTTGTAGCCGGCCGTGATGATCATGTCGTCGGCGCGCGCCTGGTAGAAGAAATAGCCGTCGTCGTCCTGCATGAAGGCGTCGCCGGGATAGTTCCAGCCATCCTTCACATAGGCCATCTGGCGCGCGTCGTCGAAGTAGCGGCAGCCCACCGGGCCCTGGATCGCCAGCTTGCCGACGGTGCCGCGCGGCACCTCGTTGCCGTCGTCGTCGACCACCTTCGCGACGAAGCCCGGTACGGCCTTGCCGATGGCGCCGCGCTTGACCTCGTGGCCCGCGGCCGAGATGTAGATGTGGAACACTTCGGTGCCGCCGATGCCGTCGAGCATCTCGATGCCGGTCGCGTCCTTCCACAACTGTCGCGTCGCATCCGGCAGCGCCTCGCCGGCGCTCACGGTGATGCGCAGGGTGGGCGCGCCGTGCTGCTTGGCGAACGGTGCCATCTGCCGGTAGAAGGTCGGCGCGGTATAGACGATGGTCGCGCCGGTGTCGTTGATGAGTTTGACCATGCCTTCCGGTGTGTACGGCATGTCGGGGTAGTAGATCGATGAGCCCGCCCACATCGGGTAGATCAGCAGGCCGCCGAGCCCGAAGGTGAAAGCCAGCGGCGGCGAGCCCATCACGATGTCGTCGCTCGTGGCCTTCAGGATGTGGCGCGGCCAGGTCTCGCACATCGCCAGCACGTCGCGGTGCGTGGTGGCCGGTGCCTTGGGCTTGCCGGTGGTGCCCGAGGTGAAGGCGAGCAGCGCGATGTCGTCCGCGGCGGTGGGGCAGGCGGCAAAGACACCGCTCTTCACCGCGGCCATCGCCTCGAGCGCATCGGGCGCATCCGACCTGAAGGCCAGCACACGCCGCAGCACGGGGTTCGCCTGTTGGGAGATCAACATCTCGTCGATGAGCTTCGCTTCGCACAGCGCAACCACGGGCTTGGACTTCTCGACGATGTCATTCAGTTCGCGCGCACGCAGCAAGGGCATCGTCGCCACAGCGATCAGCCCGGCCTTCACCACAGCCAGCCATGCCAGCGCCATCGGGATCGAGTTGCCACCGCGCAGCAGCACACGGTTGCCCGGCACCAGCCCGAGGTCTTCGGTCAGCACCTGCGCCATGCGATTCACTTCCACCGCGGCCTGCGCGTAGGTGAGTGTGCGCGTGGGCGAGCGCAGCATCGGCTTGTCCGCAAAACCCTTCGCCGCGGCCTTGTCGAGCAGCTCCTCGACCAGGTTCAACTGGTCGGGCAGCTGCAATTCAGGCAGGTCGTACCGGAAGACCGGAAGCAGCTCCGGGGGAGGAAGCCCGTCGTGGACGAAACGGTCGATTTGTGCGCTCAACGACATGTGTGCCCCCACGCTCCGCACTTCGTGTCGTCGCTGCCCCCCGAGGGGACGTTCGCTTGCTTGGGGCGGCCCGGCGCTGCGCTCATAGTCAACCTTTAAGAACGGATCTGCCAATGATGAGTTGCTGGACTTCCGTCGCGCCTTCGTAGATGCGAAGCGCACGGATGTCGCGGTAAAGACTCTCAACTTTCATGCCCACTTGCACGCCGCTGCCGCCATGCATCTGCACGGCCATGTCGATCACGCGCTGCGCGTTTTCAGTGGCGCACATCTTGGCCATCGCGGCGGCCGCGGTGTAGTCGCTGAAAGGGCGGCCGGTGCGTTCGCCTTCGTCGCGCATCCATGCCGCGCGGTAGGTGAGCAGGGCGGCGCTGTCGATGAGCGCGGCCATGTCGCCGAGCTTGGCCTGCGTGAGCTGGAAGTCGGCGAGCGTCTGCCCGAACATGCGTCGCGACTTTGCATGCGCGATGGCTTCGCTCAATGCCCGCCGAGCCATGCCGAGCGCGGCCGCGGCCACCGACGCGCGAAAGATGTCGAGCGTGCGCATCGCCAGCTTGAAGCCACCATTCAGTTCGCCCAGCTGTGCACCGTGCGGCACCTCGCAGGCACCAAAGCGCAGCGTTGCGAGCGGATGCGGTGCCATCACCTGGATGTGCTCGCTGGTGTCGAGACCGCGGGCGTCCGCATCGACGATGAAGGCCGTGATGCCGCGCGTGCCACCGATCGGGTCGGTCTTTGCGAACACGCAGTAGAAGTCGGCGATGCCGCCGTTGCTGATCCACGTCTTTGCGCCGTCCAGGCGCCACGCCGTGCCGGTGTCGACGGCCTGCATCGCCATGGCGCCGACATCGGAGCCGGCCTCGGGCTCGCTCAGTGCGAAGGCCGCGATCTTGTCGCCGCGCGCGACGGCACGCAGGTACTCGGCCTGCTGCGACGCACTGCCGGCCAGCGTGATCGCACCGCTGCCCAGGCCCTGCATCGCAAAGGCGAAGTCGGCGAGCGGTGAATGGAAGGCGAGCGTCTCGCGCAGCAGCACGAGCGCGCGCGAGTCGAGCTTGTCGAGCGCATCGCCGAACGCGGCGGGCACGCAGTAACGCAGCCAGCCGCCGTCGCCGAGGCGCTTGACCCAGTCGCGGCAGGCGGTGCGGTCGTCGCGCTCGTCCACGTCTTGCGCCGCGGCCCAAGGCAGCAGGCCGTGGGCGAGTTCGCGGTGCGCGTCGTCGAAGAAGGGCAGCGCGAGATGCGCCGTCGAAGGGTCGAGCTTGGAGGCGGACATGTCAGTGGCGCCCGGCCGCCCGAAGGCACTGACGCGCCCCCTCGAGGGGCAGCGATACGCGAAGCGATGAGCGTGGGGGGTGTTTCATCGTCAGTCTCCGCCGAAGACCGGCTTCTGCTTCGACGCGAAGGCCTCGTAGGCGCGCGTGAAGTCGGCGGTCTGCATGCAGATGGCCTGGGCCTGGGCCTCGGCTTCGATCGCCTGCTCGATGGTCATCGACCATTCCTGCGACAGCATCGTTTTGGTCATGCCGTGCGCGAAGGTGGGACCAGCGGCGAGGTCGCGGGCCATCTTCGTCGCCGCTTCGAGCACCGCGTCGCTGTCGTGCAAGGCATTGAAGAAGCCCCACGCGAACCCTTCGTCCGCCGTCATCGAACGGCCGCTGAACAGCAGCTCCGATGCGCGCCCTTGGCCGATCATGCGCGGCAGCAGGGCACAGGCGCCCATGTCTGCACCGGCGAGCCCGACACGCGTGAACAGGAAGGCCGTGCGCGCGGCCGGTGTGCCGTAGCGGATGTCGCAGGCCAGCGCGATCATCGCGCCGGCACCGGCGCAGATGCCGTCGATGGCGCCGATGATCGGTTGCGGGCATTGGCGAATCGCCTTCACCAGGTCGCCCGTCATGCGCGTGAACTCCAGCATCTCCGGCATGCTCATCTTCGTGAGCGGGCCGATGATCTCGTGCACGTCGCCGCCCGAGCAGAAGTTGCCCCCGGCGCCGGTGATCACCACCGCCTTCACGTCGTTGGCGAAGTGCAGCGCGCGGAACAGGTCGCGCAGTTCGGCGTAACTCTGGAAGGTCAGGGGGTTCTTGCGTTCGGGCCGATTGAGCGTGACGGTGCCCACGCCGTCTTCATAGGACCACTGGAAGTGCGTGGCCGTGTAGCCGGCCTTTGCCTCGAATTGCGCGTGCATGGGGTTGCCCGCGCCGATGTAGTGCTTCATGCCGTCTCCGTCGTTGTCGTGAAGGGGGTGGTGTGCTGCTTGACCTTGCCGAGCAGCTTGTGGAGTTGCGAGATCTCCTTGGCGTTGAGGCCGGCGAAGGCCTCGACGATCCAGGCCTCGTGCTGCTGCGCCATCTCGTGGAAGAGCTTGCGGCCACGCACGGTGAGACGCACGCGCCAGGCGCGCCGGTCGCCCTCGACGTTGACGCGCTCGACCAGCTCTTCGGCCACCAGCTGATCGGTGATGCCGGTCACGTTGCCGCCGGTCACCATCATGCGGCGCGACAGTTCGTTCATCTTCAGCCCATCGGGCGAGCGCTCGAGCTGCGACATCAAGTCGAAGCGCGGCAGCGTGGTCGCGAACTGTTCGCGCAGGCCGTTGCGCACTTCCTTCTCGATGAGTTGGGTGCAGGTGAGCAGGCGCAGCCAGAGCCGCAGCTCATCGGGGTGTTCGCTGTGGGCGCGCGCTTCGAGGTCCATTCAGCGCTCCTCTTCGGCGGCGACGTTCACCGGTACTGCTGCCATCGCCTGCTGCTTGGCGATCTCGCGGTACATCTGGTCGCGGCCTGCCGTGTAAGGCTTCGGCCAGTCGACGTAGCGGCTCTGCAGCTTGGCCGCTTCGTGCAGCGTCCAGGCCGGGTCAGCCAGGTGCGGGCGGGCCACGGCGCACAGATCGGCGCGGCCGGCCGCGATGATGCTGTTGGCCTGGTCGGCGTCGGTGATGGCGCCGACCGCGATGGTCGCGATGCCGACCTCGTTGCGGATGCGGTCGGCAAAAGGCGTCTGGTACATGCGGCCGTAGATGGGCTTGGCGGCGCGCGTGGTCTGGCCGGACGACACGTCGATGAAGTCGCAACCCGCGTCCTTGAACAGGCGCGCGATCGCAACCGCGTCGTCGTCGGTGTTGCCGCCGGGCGCCCAGTCGTGCGCGGAGATGCGCACGCTCATCGGCCGCTCCTGCGGCCAGGCCGCGCGCATCGCAGTGAAGACTTCGAGCGGGTAGCGCGCCCGCGCCGCGATGTCACCACCGTATTCGTCGGTGCGCTGGTTGGTGAGCGCGCTGAGGAACGACGCCAGCGCGTAGCCGTGCGCACAATGCAGTTCGAGCCAATCGAAGCCGGCGTCGGCCGCGCGGCGCGTCGACGCGACGAACTGGTCGCGCAGCACATCCATGTCGGCGCGCGTCATCGCGGTCGGCGTCTGGTTCTGTTCGCCATAGGGCAGCGCGCTCGCGGCCATCAGCGGCCAGTTGCCCGCCGGCAGCGGCTCGTCGGTGCCTTCCCAGCCGACCTGCGTCGAGCCTTTGGGGCCGCTGTGGCCCAGCTGGATGCCGATCTTCGCGCTGCTCTGCGCGTGCACGAAGTCGACGATGCGCTTGAAGGCCGTGCCTTGCGCGTCGGTGTAGAGGCCGGGGCAGCCGGGCGTGATGCGGCCTTCGGGCGTCGGGCTGGTCATCTCGACGAAGACCAGGGCTGCGCCGCCCAGGGCGCGGGCGCCCAGGTGCACCAGATGGAAGTCCTGCGGCACGCCGTCGACCGCGCTGTAGGTCGCCATCGGCGAGACGAGGATGCGGTTCTTCAGTTCGAGCCCGCGCACCTTGAAAGGCGTGAGCATCGGCGGAATCTGCTTGCCGCCGGCCAGCCACTTCTCGTAGCCGCCCAGCCATTGCGCGTCGCGCAGGCGCAGGTTCTCGTGGCTGATGCGCTGGCTGCGCGTGAGCATCGAATAGGCAAACTGCTCGATCTGCATGCCGGTGTAGCGCGAGACGTTCTCAAACCACTCGGTCGAGTTGCGCGCGGCGTTCTGGATCTTCAGTACCTCGACACTGCGGCGTGCTTCGTAGCCGGTCAGCACCTCGTCGATGCTGCCGCCGTGACCGAACTCGTCGGCCAGGTCGATCGCATCTTCCAGAGCCAGCTTGGTGCCGGAGCCGATCGAGAAGTGCGCCGTGTGGGCGGCGTCGCCCATCAGCACGATCGGCACGGTCTTGCCGCCAATGTCGACGCGGTGCGTCCAGTGCTTGCAGATCACGCGCGGGAAGCGAATCCAATTGGCCGAGCCGCGCAGGTGCGACGCATTGCTGATCAGCGAATGCCCACCCAGATACTTGGCGAACAGCTTCTCGCAGAAGGCGATGGCTTCGGGTTGCTCCATCTGGTCCAGGCCGTGCGCCTTCCAGACTTCTTCCGGCGTCTCGATGATGAAGGTCGAGGTCTCGTCGTCGAACTGGTAGGCATGCGCCTGAAACCAGCCGTGCTCGGTCTGTTCGAACGCGAAGGTGAAGGCGTCGAAGGTCTGGTGCGTGCCGAGCCAGACGAAGCGGCATTTGCGCAGGTCGATGTCGGGCTCGTACACGTCGGCGTAGCGCGTGCGGATGCGGCTGTTGAGACCATCGCTGGCGATCACCAAGTCAGCCTGGTACTGCGCGGCCAGCGCCTGGTCGTCGGCCGCGTCGGTCTCGAAGACCAGGTTCACGCCCAATTGGAGGCAGCGCTCCTGCAGGATGTTCAGCAGGCGCTTGCGGCCGATGCCGCAGAAGCCGTGGCCGCCGGAGCGCACCTGCCCGCCCTTGAAGAAGACCTGGATGTCATCCCAATGGTGGAACGATTCACCGATCATCCGGGCCGTGCCGGCCTCGGCCACCTGGAGATTGGCGAGCGTCTGGTCACTCAGCACCACGCCCCAGCCGAAGGTGTCGAAGGGGCGGTTGCGCTCGACCACGGTGATCTCGAGCTGCGGATGCCGCGCCTTCATCAGCAGAGCGAAGTACAGCCCCGCGGGGCCGCCACCGATACAAAGGATGCGCTGAAGTCCGGGTGCGAGGATGTTCATGAATAAATAGTTTAGACATAAACATTCGTGTGTCAATGGGCACAGAGTCTTCGGCGGGGGCGGTTGACGGGCGCCGGGGCGGGGGCAAGAATCCTTGCCATGGCACGCCTGATCTCCACGATCGAATCCCAGCTGGCCGCGCTGCCGGTGCCCATCGCCCTTCAGTTGCCCGACGGCCGAACGGTGTCGCAGCCGGGCTCGCGGGTGACGCTGGCGTTCACCGACTGGACCTCGCTGGCCAAGCTGGCCGCGCGACAGGTCGGGGCGATCGGCGAAGCCTATGTCGAGGGGCGGGTGCAGATCGAGGGCGCGATGCGCGACCTGACCGACGCGGCGGCCGGCCTGCTGCCGGGCAGCCCCGCAGAAACGGACACGGGCTGGTGGTCGCGCATGATGCGCCGGGCCAAGTCTCGCGGCGCCCACACACTGGGCAAGGACGCGGCGCAGATCGAGTTCCACTACGACGTGTCCGACGACTTCTATGCCTTGTGGCTCGACACACGGCGGGTCTACTCGTGCGCCTACTACCGCGCGCCTGAACTCTCACTCGCGCAGGCGCAGGAAGCCAAGCTCGACCACCTCTGCCGCAAGTTGATGCTGCAGCCCGGCGAACGCTTCCTCGACATCGGCGCGGGCTGGGGCGGCCTGCTGCTCTGGGCAGCCGAACACTACGGGGTGGACGCCACCGGCATCACGCTGTCGAAGAACCAGCATGCACACGTCACGCGGCTGATCGAGGAGAAGGGGCTGCAGGGGCGGGTACGTGTCGAGCTGCGCGACTACCGCGCGCTGGACACGGCCCAGCCCTTCGACAAGATCTCGTCGGTCGGGATGTTCGAGCACGTCGGCCGCGCCAACATGCCGACCTACTTTCAGCAGATCCACGATCTGCTGGCACCCGGCGGCCTGGTGATCAACCACGGCATCACGTCCGGCCGGCTCGACCAGCAGCAACTGGGCGCGGGCATGGGCGACTTCATCGAGAAGTACATCTTCCCCGGCGGCGAACTGCTGCACGTGACGCAGGTGCTGCGTGACATGGCCGGCGCCGGGCTGGAGATGGTCGACACCGAAAACCTTCGGCCGCACTATGCGCGCACGCTCTGGGCCTGGTCCGATTCCCTCGAGGCACAGCTCGGCGAAGCCCGTGCCGTGCTCCGCCGCACCAGCGGAGACGACGCGCGCGCCGAGCGCATCCTGCGCGCCTACCGGCTGTACCTGGCCGGCTCGGCGATGAGTTTCGAACGGGGATGGATTTCGCTGCACCAGATGCTGGCCACCAAACCGGACGGCGACATGGCCAAGGGCCCGATGCGCGGCGCGCAATCGGTGTACCCTTTCAACCGAGACTTCATCTACACGTAAACAACATGCTCTACCGCTTCAAATCCCAGGCCACCGCCGATGTCGTGATGCTCGAACCGAATGCGCGCCAGTTGCTCGACATCATCGGCAAGGCGCCCGGTCCACAAGGCATCGTCACTGCGGAGCAGATCCCCGCGGCCATCTCGGCGCTCGAAGCTGCCGTCCGCCTGGAGCACGACCGCCACCCCCGCAATGGCGATCCGTTCGCTGCCGAGAACCATGAAGAGACCGCCGAGCGCGAGCACATCGCGCTGCACCAGCGGGCGGCCCCGCTGATCGACATGCTCAAGCGCTCCGCCGCCGAGGGCAAGGACGTCGTCTGGGGCGTCTAGCTCCAAACGGCACTCAGAACGTGTGAAGGAACCATCGCGAGCTCGGGGTGCGCAGCAGGTTCATTCACGCGTTCTCAGTCGACCTTCGCGCCGGAGTCTTTCACCACCTTTGCCCACTTCGCGTGTTCGCGCTCGATGTGCTTGGCGAACTCGGCGGGTGAGTTTCCACTCGGAATGGCGCCCTGCGCCAGCAGCTTCTCCTGCATCCCCGGCGTCGCGAGCGACTTGGCCACTTCCTGCTGGATGCGGGCGACGATGTCGGCCGGGGTGCCGGCGGGTGCCAGCAGGCCGAACCACGAACTCGCCTCGAAGCCCTTGAGCTGAGGACCACCGGCTTCTTCCACGGTCGGCACGTCGGGCAGAGCGGGCGAGCGCTTCGAACTGGTCACGGCCAGCGCCACCAGTTTGCCACCCTTGATCTGTTGCATCGACGAGGGCAGGTTGTCGAACATCACGTCGGCATTGCCGCCAACCATGTCGAGCAGTGCGGGGCCCGACCCCTTGTACGGGATGTGCGTCATGAAGCTGCCCGTCATGCTCTTGAACAGTTCGCCCGCCAGGTGGATCGAGGTGCCGCTGCCGCTCGACGCCATGTTGAGCTTGCCCGGGTTGGCCTTCGCGTACTTGATGAAGTCCTGCACATTGCGGATGTTCAGCTCCTTCGCCTTGTCGGCATTCATCTCCATCACGTTGGGCACAGCGGCGACCAGCGTGATCGGCACGAAATCCTTGATCGGATCGAATTGCAGCTTGGGATACAGCGCCCGGTTGATGCCGTGCGTGCCCACCGTGCCCATCAGCAGCGTGTAGCCGTCGTTCGGCGACTTGGCCACGATGTCGCTGCCGACGTTGCCGCCAGCGCCTGCACGGTTGTCGACGATGAACTGCTGGCCGAAGGCCTTGGAGAGTTCGGGCGCCATCGCGCGCGCCAAGATGTCGGTGGTGCCGCCGGCCGCGAAAGGGACGACGATTTTGACAGGCTTGGTGGGCCAGGTGCCCTGGGCCCACGTCGGGGCAGACAGCAAGAGAAGCGCGCCAGCAGCAGTGGCAGACAGGGCGGCGCGACGAGAGAAGTGGCTTGAAAAGTTCATCCGCGGGTTGTACAGGGGAACCCCCGCGCGGTGTCGCAGGTAAAACCCCCGTTCAGAACCGGCTTTTGATGCCGATCAGGGGCTGTTGACCCATCGGCGCGCTGTGGCTGCGATGGCTTCTGTTCCGACGCGCGACTGCGCCTCGAGCACCGCCGCGTACCCGACCGGAATCCGCGGCGCCCCGAGACGCGCGATACGGCAGCCGGTGGCTTCTGCTGCCGTCGCGGCAATCTCCGCGCCGAAGCCGGCCGCCTGCACCGCCTCGTGCACCACCAGCAGGCGCTGCGTCCGGCCGCAGGATGCGAGCACCGTTTCGCGGTCCCACGGCCACAGCGTGCGCAGGTCGATCAGGTCGACGGCGATGCCCTCGTCGGCGAGCGTGTCGCAGGCTTCGGCGCAGGCGTGCACCTGCTTGCCCCAACTCACCAGCGTGAGCGCGTTGCCGTCGCGCAGCCGTGCAGCCTGGCCGAGCGGCACCGCGACGCTTTCGTCCACCGGCCCACGCAGCCCCCACAGCGCCTTGTGTTCGATGTACACCACCGGGTCGCCGCACTGCATCGCCGCACGCAGCAGGCTGTAGTTGTCCTGCGGCGTCGACGGGCTCACCACCACCAGGCCCGGCATGTGCGCGAACCAGGCTTCGAGCGACTGCGAATGCTGTGCCGCCGAGGCGTCCCAGATGCCACCGGGCATGCGCGCGACCAGTGGCACCCGGCCCTGGCCGCCGAACATGAAGCGGTTCTTGGCGGCCTGGTTGACCAGCTCGTCCATGCCGCACAGCGCGAAGTCGACCACGCGCATCTCGACCACCGGCCGCAGGCCCGCCAGCGCCATGCCGACGCCGGCGCCCATGATCGCGGCCTCGCTGATCGGCGTGTCAATCACGCGCTGGTCGCTGAAGCGTTGCTGCAGGCCCTTGTACTGACCGAAGATGCCGCCGCGGCCGACGTCCTCGCCGATCACCACCACGGTCGGGTCGGCGTCCATCTCGCGCTGCACCGCGAGCACGGCGGCTTCTGCGTAGCTCATCGCCGTGACGGGGTTGTCGTTC
This sequence comes from Variovorax restrictus, assembly GCF_051216715.1. Classification (NCBI taxonomy): domain Bacteria; kingdom Pseudomonadati; phylum Pseudomonadota; class Betaproteobacteria; order Burkholderiales; family Comamonadaceae; genus Variovorax; species Variovorax restrictus. Next base: position 136,927 of record NZ_JBPJZH010000004.1, on the reverse strand, counting down.
AGCGCCATTGGCCGGCTCCGGTGGTCTGCACATCGGTGAAGGCGGCTTCGACGTCGGGCCACGGCGCCTCGGCAGCGGCAGCCAGTGCGGCTGCGACTTCCGCGTGCGCGTCGCCGTCGGTGGCATCGAGTGCCGCCGCTGCGATGCCCGCACGCAGGCAGGCGGCATGCGCCCGGGCGATCGGGTCGGTCTCCAGCGCCGCGGCCAGTTCGGCGGGGTCGCGGTAGGCCGCGACGTCGACCGACACGTGGCCCTTCACCCGGTAGGTCAGCGCGTGCAACAGGCGCGGCCCGCTGCCGCTGCGCACCGTGTCCACCAGCCGCGCCGCGGCGGCATGCACCGCAAACACGTCGTTGCCGTCGACCTGCGTCGCGGCGATGCCGAGCGCTTCGGCGCGGGCCGACGCGCCATCGCCGGCCGTCATCGGGCCGCTCGCCGTGGTGGCGCTCCAGCGGTTGTCCTCGCAGACGAAGAGCACCGGCAGGCCATACACCTGGGCCCAGTTCAGCGATTCGAGGAACGGCCCGCGGTTGATGGCCCCGTCGCCGAAGAAGCAGACGGTGATCGCATCTCTCTTCTGAAGCTTTTGCGCATGCGCCGCACCCACGGCGATCGGCAAACCGGCCGCCACCACGCCGTTGGCGCCGAGCATGCCGACCGAGAAATCGGCGATGTGCATCGAGCCGCCCTTGCCACCGTTGAAGCCCGTCGCCTTGCCGAACAGCTCGGCCATCATGCGGCCCAGGTCGGCGCCTTTTGCCAGCGTGTGGCCGTGGCCGCGGTGGGTGGAGGTGAGGTAGTCGGCCGGCTTCAGGTGGACGCACACGCCGGCGGGCACGGCCTCCTGTCCGGTCGACAGGTGCAGCGGCCCGCGGACCCGCACGCTGCCGGTGGCCTGCTGGCCATAAGCGCTGACGCCGCCCTGGCTGGCGATCTCGGCGGCGTTCTCGAAGGCGCGGATGCGCGCCATGGTGCGGTAGAGCGCGAGCGCCCGTGCGGGGTCGGGGAAGTGCGAATCCATGAATCTCCGGCGCGCACGAGGCGCATGCTTTTCTTGGCCGGAATCGTAGGCCGCGCGCCCCGAACGGTCTGCGCGGAGTAACCCGGAACGCGAGCGAAAAAAAGCCGCCGGGCCCGAAGGCGCGGCGGCTCGACGCGAGCGCGCGGGCTGTCAGTCGGCGTACACGCCCGCCGCCTTGATGACCGGGCCGAAGCGCGCGACTTCGGACATCACGAACTTCTTGTGCTCGGCGGGCTCGACGCGCTTGTCGGTCACCACGACCGCGCCCAGGCCTTCTTCCTTCTTGATGAAATCCGGGTCCTTCAGCGCGACCTTCAGGGCGTCGTTCAACTTCTTGAGCACCGGCGCCGGCGTGCCCTTGGGCGCGTACAGGCCGTGCCAGATCGTGACCTGGAAGCCCTTGAGGCCGGACTCGTCGGCCGTCGGGATGTCCTTGAGCGCCGGCGTGGTCAGGCGCTTGAGCGTGGTCACCGCGTAGGGCTTGACCTTCTTGGCCTCGATCTGGCTCGTGGTGTTGGTGGTCTGGTCGCACAGCAGGTCGATCTGGCCACCCAGCAGGTCGGCGATGGCCGGGGCCGTGCCCTTGTACGGAACGGTGGTCATCTCGGTCTTGAGCTCGCTCATGAAGAGCAGGCCGCACAGGTGCGAGGCGGAGCCGATGCCGGCGTTGCCCAGGTTGACCTTGCCCGGGTTCTTGCTGATCCACTCGCGCATTTCCTTGAAGTTGTTCGCTTCGAGTTGCGGCTTGCCGATGATGGTCATGGGCACGTCGTTGATCATGCCCAGGTATTCGAAATCGGTCTCGTAGTTGTAGGGCAGCTTGCGGTAGAGCACCGGCGTGGTGGCCATGCCCACGTGCGTCAGCAGCAGGGTGTAGCCGTCGTTCTTGGCGCGCGCCACCTTGGCGTTGCCGATGGTGCTGCCGGCGCCGGCGGTGTTGTCGATCACGACGCTGACGCCGTCGAGCGGCTTGCGCAGCGCTTCGGCCAGGTCGCGCGCCACGCGGTCGGTCGGGCCGCCGGCGGCGAAGGGCACCACGATGGTGATGGGCTTGCCGGCAGGAAAGTCCTGGGCCAGGGCGCCCGTGGCCGTCATGGCCGCCGCGAATGCGGTCAAGGCGAGCAGTTTCTTCATGGTGCGAACACTCCGGAGGGTCGAAAGGGCGCGATCTTATCGGCTGAATGGCACCTGACGAATCCCGAGAAGCCCTCGGTCGACGGCTATTTGTGCGCATTTCTCCAGCCGCGCGCGGCATTGGACGACAACCCGGCGCACGAGGCGGGGCAAGGATCCATGGTTTCCCGCATTCAAGGAGTTGCCACATGGCCCGCACCCCCGCCTCCAAGACCTCCACTCGCTCGCTGGTCGACACCCATCGCGCCATCCAGCGCAGCCAGGACGCCAAGGACCGCGCCGCGCCCGCGTCGCGCAAGAAGACGAAGGCCGTGCAGGCCGGCGCCCGCGTGCAGCCCGAGACGCTCACCGGCCAGAAGCTGGCCAAGCCGGGCCGCGAGAAGGACATGGCGCTGCGTCCGCGCTACACCGCCCCCGGCTACGAAGGCAGCGGCAAGCTGGCCGGCATGAGCGCCCTCGTGACCGGCGGCGATTCGGGCATCGGCCGCGCTGTGGCAGTGCTGTTCGCGCGCGAAGGCGCCGATGTGGCGATCGTCTACCTGAGCGCCGAGCAGGCCGACGCCGAAGAGACCCAGGCGGCCGTCGAGGCCGAGGGCCGGCGATGCCTGCTGATCGCCGGCGACGTGCGCAAGTCCGCCTTCTGCCAGCGCGCCGTCGAGCGCACCGTCAAGGCCTTCGGCCGGCTCGACGTGCTGGTGAACAACGCGGCCTTCCAGATGCATGCCGATGCGCTGGAGGACATCAGCGACGAGCGCATGGACCTCACGCTGCAGACCAACATCGGCGGCTACATGCGCATGGCGCGCGCGGCGCTGCCGCACATGAAGAACGGTGCGTCGATCATCAACACCGGCTCGCGCACGGGGCTGCAGGGCAGCAGGAACCTGATCGACTATTCGGCGACCAAGGGCGCGATCCACGCCTTCACCAAGGCGCTGGCGCTCAACGTGATCGACCGCGGCATCCGCGTCAACGCGGTGGCGCCGGGGCCGGTGTGGACGCCGCTCAACCCCGCCGACAAGAAGGCCGCCGACGTGCGCAAGTTCGGCAAGGAAACCGACTTCAAGCGCGTGGCGCAACCGGAAGAGCTGTCGCCGGCCTATGTGTTTCTCGCGTCGCCGGTGTGCGCGGGCTACATCACCGGCATCGTGCTGCCGGTGACCGGCAGCGTGGCGGCGATCTAGACCTTCATCAACGCGTCGAGCTCACGGTAGTCGGGCAGGGTGGTGTCGATGGCGCGGCCTGCGCGGATCACGGTGCGATCGAACTGCGAGCGGGCCAGCATCTCCGAATAGCTGCGCGCCTTGAGCACCAGCAGGTCGGCTGGCCCGCCGACCTGGATGGTGCCGCGGTCGATGCCCATGATGGCCGCCGGCGTCTCGGTGGCGGCGCGGATCCAGTCGCCCAGCGGATGGTCCAGGTGCAGGATCTTCACGGCCTGCGTGAACGTGTCGAGCATGTCGTGGTCGCCGTAGGCGTAGAAGGGGTCGCGGCAGTTGTCGCCGGCCACCGCCACGCGCAGGCCGCGCGCCTTCATCTCGTGCAGCACCGTCACGCCGCGCCAGCGCGGGGTGCGCGCTTCGGGGCTGCGGTCCTGCAGGTACATGTTGACGGTCGGCAGGCTCACGATGTCGACGCCGGCTTCCTGGCAGGCGGCGATCGTCTCGTCGATGAAGTCGTCGGTCTGCAGCGCCAGCGAGGTCACGTGGCCGCACAGGATGCGGCCCTTGAACTTCTGCGCAAGCGCCGTGTGCGCCACGCGGATCAGCGAGCGTGCCGCGGGGTCGGTCGACTCGTCGACATGCAGGTCGAGGTTCAGCCCGCGCTCGGTCGCCAGCTGGAACACACGCACCAAGGCTTCGTCGAGGTCCGGCGGCATCGTCTCCGACGGGTAGGTCATCGACTTGGTGACGCAACCCAGCTGACCACCGCTCTCTGCCACGATGTCCGCGAGCTGGCGGCCTTCGTCGGTCAGGAAGATGTTGAGCGGCGCGATCGACGAGGCCTGCAGCTCGATGCGGCCGGCCCAGCGCTCGCGCATTTCGCGAAACACCGGGAACGAGATGGACGCCTGGGGTGCCAGCGAATCCAGGTGCGTGCGGATCGCGACCACGCCCTTGGCATAGGCGGTGCGCAGGCCGAAATCCATGCGCTGGCGCACGTCGTCGGCGTGCCAGTTGGCGGTGCGGTCGCGACCGGTCGCCGCGCTCGCGCCGGCCCCGTCGCCGGTCGGGTTGGGCTGGCGCGGCCAGATGTGGCCCTTGTCGAGGTGGGTGTGCAGGTCGACCATGCCCGGCAGCACCATCGATGCGTCGAGGTCGGGGCCGCTCGCGGCGTCGAAGCTGCCGGCCGGCGCGATGGCGTCGATGCGGCCATGGGCGATGCGAAGGTCGACCGCGACCAGATCGCCATCGCTGCGCGGCTCGGTCGGCGGCAGCTCGGCCTTGAGCAGGCAGCGCGGGGCGCGCAGGTTGCGCAGCACGTAGGTGTCTTGCGCGGGTGGCTGGAGGAAGGAAGGGCTCATGAAGGAAGAAGGGCGCAGTGGTGTTCAGGCGGGTTTGCCGACGAACTGGAGCGTATAGCCATTGCGGATCTCGGTGCCCGCGGGCTGCGCGCCGGCTGCGACCATCGTGTCGTAGAAGCCCTTCCAGCGCTGGTGCGTCATGGCGCCGATCATGGTGGCCTGGGTGTCTGCGGTCTCGACCACGCCGTACTTGTTCATGGCGCCGATGGCATAGGCGATCAGGTCCTCGCCCATCGCGGGGTTGGCCGCGCGGATCAGCGCATTGGCCGGCGCCGGGTCGGCGTGCAGGTAGCTGGCCCAGCCTTTGGCCGTCGCGGTGACGAACTTCTGCACGATCTCCGGCTTCTCGCGCACCATCTTCGGCGAGGTCACGACCACGTTCTGGTAGTTGTCGAAGCCCTTGTCGGCCAGCACGTGGATCACCGGGTCGACGCCGGCCTTGCGCGCCGCGAAAGGCTCGCTCGTGAGAAAGCCCTGCGTCGACACCTGCTTGTCGACCAGGAAAGGCGCGAGGCTGAAGGTGTAGGCGCGCAGCTGTTCGTCGGTGAAGCCGAAGCGGGTCTTCAGCCACAGCCAGTAGGTCTGGCGGCCGGCGGTCGCCACCAGCAGCGGCTTGCCCTTGAGCGCTTCGAGCGAATCGTTGCCCACGCCGGGATGCGACATCAACACCCGCGGGTCTTTCTGGAAGAAGGCCGCCACCGCAACCGCGGGCAGCTTTTCCTGCGCGAAGGCGAAGCCGCGGAAACTGTCCGCCTCCGCGAAGTCGGATTGCCCGGCCAGGAACAACTGCATCACGTTGACCTGCGGGCCGCCCGGGCGGATCTCGACGTCGAGCCCGTGCTCGCGGTAGATGCCGGTGGCCAGGGCCTGGTAGAGGCCGCCTTGCTCGGCCTGTGCCAGCCAGCCGCATTGGTAGCTGAGCTTGACCAGCCCCTGCGCGTTCACGGTGCGAAGGAAGGCGGGGGCCGCCGCGATGGCGGTTGCCCCGCTGAGGGCGGCCAGTACGCGGCGGCGGGTCGGATGCTTGGCGTTCGTGTCGGTCATCGGCTTCTCCGGAAGGGTCAGATGGGGGTGGTTTCGGGGGCGGCGGCTTGCGTGGCATCGGCATAGCGCCAGCCGGCGCTGGGCAGCTCGCCGCCGGCGCTCTCTTCGCGTGCCTTGGCGTCGAAGCGCAGCTTGCCGGGGTTCATCAGGTCGTACGGGTCCATCGCATGCTTGAAGGCCGCGTCGTCCTGGCCGACCGACTTCATGCCACCTTCCTTCACCAGGAAGGTGTGGTTGTTCGCGACCATCGCGCCGTCGTCGGCCATGCCGCGCATCACGTTGGCCAGTTGTTGGTCGTCGGTGAAGTGGAAGAAGGGCGAGCCCTGGAAGCTCAGTTGGCCGTCGAATCGCTTCACCTCGAAGTGCATGCCGCACAGATCCTTGAAGCGGTGGTAGCTGCGCTCGATCGCGCCCACCAGGTCGGGGTCGAGGTAGAGGCCGACATTGCTCACGATGTCCGGATGCTCGCGGTTCACGTGCATGCGCGTGTGGCCCCAGGCGAACTCGTAGACCGGAATCCGGTAGGGCCCCTGGCCCTCCGCCGCGTCGGAGGTGATGGTGCCGCCGAAGTCCTTCACCAGCGCCTGGAAGCTCTCGACGAAAGGCGCGGCGATCATCGCGATCACCATGTGCTGGCCGCCCACCCCGTAGGGCCGCAGCGCCTTCATCTTCTGCCAGATCGGCTCGCCGATCACCGAGATCAGCTTCTTCACGATGCCGTCGGACGTGGCCAGTGCGTGCGCACATTTCACCGCCGTCATGAACGCCGGGAACAGCACGATCTGCTCGCGCCACGGCCAGGCGGGGGCCAGCGGCATCTCGACCTCGGTGATGATGCCGTTGCTGCCGTAGGCGTGATGCACCAGGTTCACGTCGTCGCCCGTGAGCTGCACCACGCGGGGCGCTTCCTCCACGCTCACCACCTCCATGCCGAGGATGTTGCCGCGGTCGCGGAGGATGCCGTAGGTGCAGCTGCCCACGCCCGCATGCCCGCCGCCCACGAAGCCGCCGATGGTGGCGACTTTCTTGGTGGACGAATGAATGCGCAGCTCCCAGCCGGTGGGGCGGGTGGCGTCGTCGATGGCCATCAGCCGCGCACCGGCCTCGGCACGCACGCGCTGGTCGTGTGTCCATAGCACCTGGTCGAGCGCGGTCATGTCGACCATCGCGCCGCCCTGCAGCGGAATGCCCTGGCCGAAGTTGGCGGAAGCGCCCCCGCGCATCACCAGCGGCATGCGGCTGCGCGCCGCGGCGGACGCCACGCGCAGCACATCGGCCTTGTTGCGCGGGCGAACGATCACGTCGGCCACGTGAGCCATCGCATCCTCCTTCATCAGAGGACTGAACGCGGCCGTCATGTCGCGGCTGCGCCGGCGCACGATGTCGGGGTCGGCAATGACGGGGACGTCGCCGAGTGCGGCGAGGAAGGAGGCGGTGTCTTTCATCATGGTTCCGTGGCGTGAAGCTTCGCTGGCGGAGCAACGCAAGGAGTGTGCCTATGTGAATTTGCACATAAATCCCGGAAGCGCTGCAGTACATTCGTGCCGCGCTTTCGTGCGCATCCACAGGGCCGCCATGGAACTCGAAGACCACCTCTTTTTTCTCTGCACACAGGTCGTCTATCGACGCGACCGGGCACTCGGCGACGCGCTCAAGCCCTTCGGCCTGCTGCCCACCGAGTGGCGCACCATCGGCACGTTGCTGCAGCGCGGCCCGCTCCCGATGCTGGAGCTGGCCCAGTGGACCGCTTACGAGCGCACCCGGCTCACGCGCATCCTCCATGGCCTGGAGGCGCGCGAACTGGTCGAACGCGTCGACTCGGCGCATGACGGTCGCTCGGTCGTGGTGCGCATCACCCCAAAAGGGGAGAAGCTCTACCGCCGTGCCGAACGTGCAGTGGACCCGCTGACCTCCGAGATCATGGGGGTGTGCTCGGACGCGGACATCGAGCGGGTGCGGCACTCGCTGCAGGCGATGCGACGCAAGCTGATCGCCATGGCGTACTGAGAGGATGGTCGTGCCGACTCACCAAGACCGCGACCAAGAGCAAGCGCCGCTGTGTCCGGTCCCGATCTCCCCTAGACAGTTCCATCGACTGCCGCGCGTGCTGCGCCGCTGGAATGGCGCTGTGCTACTGCACCGGCTCGGCCAGCCGTTGAAGCGCTGGCGTCTGGCGCTGGCCAACTGGCGCGCATCGAAGCCCTACCGACGCGATCCGGCGGTGCCCTTGTTGGCCGAGGCGCAGGGCTGCGTGGTGGCCGTCGGGGACTTCGACGGCAAGACGGGGCTGTGCCGGGCCGCGCACTACGAGGCAACCCGGTTGCGCCTTCACCATCCCGGCCTAGTGCTACTCAGCCTGTCGGCCCAGCATGCGGGCGCGCCGGCTGTCAGCGGCCGTGATTTGGGCGCGGTGTCGCGCCTTTATTTGCTGTGCCAGCCGAACCGCTACCGGCGCGCGTTGCGACTGTTCCGTCCCGAGCAGCTTGCCGCGGCCCACCGCACCGGTCTCTGGGCCTGGGAGAACGATGTCTTCCCGCGCGCCTGGCGCTTTGCGCTGCGCATCGTCGACGAGATCTGGACTCCCTCCGCCTTTTCGCAGGCCGCGATCCGCAGCGCCTCGACGTTGCCGGTGGCCGTGGTGCCGCATCACGTCACCGTCGACCCCACGATCCCGCCAGCAGACCGCGCGTCCTTCGAGGTGCCCGCCGACGCCTTCCTCGGCATCGCGATCATGGACATCAAGATGTGCCCGGAGCGCAAGAACCCCTGGGCGCATGTCGAAGCCTGGCAGAAGGCGTTCGGCGACAGCCCTGCGCATGTACTGCTCATCAAGATACGCTGTTCGTCGGCGACCCGCGTGGTCGAGTGCGAGTTGCGCGAGATGATCGGCGCGGCCGGCAACATCCGGTTGGTGCGGCAGGATTTCTCCGATGCCGAGCAGGTCGCGTTCCAGCGCATGGCCGACGTCTACCTGTCGCTGCACCGCGCCGAGGCCTATGGCCTGAACATCCGCGAGTTTCTGGAGATGGGCATACCCGTGGTCGCGACGCACTGGTCGGCCAACACCGAGTACGGCCCCGATTTCGCGCACTACCGCGGCGTGCGCGCCGGCCTGGTGCGCTACCGCGACTGGATGGGTCACTACCCCGACGCCAATTTCTCCTGGGCCGATGCCGACACCGACCACGCGGCGCGGCTGCTGCGCGCGGTGGCCGACGCCTCACGCTGAAGGCGACTGACCCGCCTCGATCGTCTGCCGCAACCGAGGCGCCGCGACATCGAGAAACCGGCGCATTTTGAGCGGCATGTGCCCGCGCGAGACATGCACGCGATGGACGGGGGCCGGTTCTGGTTCGTAGGCCTCCAGGATGATCCGAAGCGCGTTTTTTTTGATGGCGTCGACGGCCTGGTAATGCAGCAGGCGTGTCACGCCGACGGACAGGCTCGCTGCGTCGGCCGCTGCCTCCGTTGTCGTCACGGACAGGCGCGGCCGGATGGGCACGTCGATGGCCGCACCCGAGCGTGGGTTCCGGAAGCGCCAAGTCGGCGAGGGCAGGGGCGTGTCGACCGCCACGCACGCGAAGCGCAGCAGATCTGCCGGCGCCTGCGGCATGCCCTGCGCCGCGAGCAGCGCCGGGCTGGCGCAGGTCACCATCCGCATCGTGCCGACGGCGGTCGCCACCATCGAACTGTCCGGAAGCTGGCCGATGCGCACGGCCATGTCGACATGGTCGTCGACCAGATTCACATGGCGGTCCGACAGCACGAGCCGGACGTCGATCGCGGGAAAGGCCGCCAGGAAATCGGCCACGACGGGCAGCACGTGCAGGCGACCGAACATGATCGGCGCAGTCACGACCAGTTCGCCCTTGGGCTCGGTGAATTCGCCCGCGGCGGCGTGCTCGGCCTCCTCGACCTGTTCGAGGATGCGGCGGGCCGCAGCCACGTAGGCCACACCGGCGTCGGTCAGCGTGAGCTTGCGCGTGGTGCGGATCAGCGGCCGCGCGCCCAACTGCTTCTCCAACTCCGAGAGCTTGCGGCTGAGCGTGGCCAGCGGGACCTTCCGCGCACGCGCGGCGCCCGACAGGCTGCCCGTATCGGTGACCGACACCAGCATCGACATGGCTTCCAGGCGGTCCATCGATCATCCTTCCGTATTTCGGTAGAGAGATTCCCTGAATCGACGGATTATCGAATCGAATGGAACAGTCCAAGATCGGTCCATCACCGATTGGAGGCTCACATGGCTTACGGTTTCATGGACATCGCATCGACACCCAGCGTGCGGGCGGCGCAGGCGTCGATGGGCGCCGATCACCTGTGGCAGGACTTCAAGGGGCACCGCGACTTCGACCGCTTCACCGACAACGAGGCCGCCTTCATCGCCGAGCGCGACAGCTTCTACCTGGCCACGGTGTCGGAAACGGGATGGCCCTACGTTCAACACCGCGGTGGCCCACGCGGCTTTCTCAAGGTGGTCGACGACCGGACGCTGGCCTTCGCCGACTACCGCGGCAATCGCCAGTACATCAGCACGGGCAACCTCGCGGTGAACCAGCGTGCGAGCCTGTTCCTGATGGACTACGCGCACCGCGCGCGCCTGAAGATCTACGCGCACATCGACACCGTCGCGCTGGATGCCGACCCGGCCCTCACCGCGTTGGTCACGGTGCCCGGCTACAAGGCCAAGCTCGAGCGCATCTTCCGCGTGCGGCTGGAGGCCTTTGACTGGAACTGCCCGCAGCACATCACGCCGCGCTTTACGGAGGACGAGGTGACCGAGGCGGTTCGCCCCCTTCGCGACAGGGTGGAGGCGCTGCAGGCGGAGGTTGATGCGCTGCGTGCGCGGCCGTGAGGAGAAATCCGGCCAGATCGAGTTCAGGCTGGCTCGCCGCATCGATGGTCCCGCGCGGGCCCTCGACGCGCGGTCGACGGACCCAACCGGCGAAGGCCGACGCTTCGATGAACCGGGCGCAACCTCAGCACTCAAGAAGAAATTCAAGGTCGCCGAATCGAGGCGGCCGAGCTACACGTACCGACCCCGCAAATCCAAGGGGGGAAGCGCCGTGGTCAGCGGACGCCGCAGGCGGTCCGATGGGGCAACCTAATAGGCACTTGCTTCATGCTTGACCTCCCGCAGCTGACAAAAAGTTCGATATGCGAGGCCGCCGAACAAGGCGAAGAGAACGACAAGCCGCGACAGATCTCCAAACTTCACTCCATGCTCGATCATCGATTGCGTGAGGAGAATCGGAAGCAGCGGAGACAACGCCAGCAGAACGAGAACTGGAACGTGCGCATGTGGGGGATCAAACATTAGCGAGAGAAGCATCGTCGCAAAGCATGCTAGTAGGTACCACAGTACAAGTTGATGCTGGTTTTCATGATGCCTAACGTTGAAGCTGAGCCGCGAGCGGCGGCCTGCCGACGCGAGTCGGCTCGAGCGAAAGGTTAGGCCTCAAATGCACGGCGATAGTCCCTTGGATCAATCAGCAAGATCTTGCTGAACCGGTTGGGAAGTCTGGGCATGACTTCGGCCCTGAACGTGGGTCGATCCTCTGGATCCATTGAGTAGTCAATGTGATCGGCCAAGACGAGCCACCACTCAAGATACTTCGAGCGATAGGGCTCAATCTTTCTTTCCTTCTCCGCGATGCAGAGGCGAAGGTTTCTTTCAATCTCGCCCATGACCCAACCGCCCGAGTCATCATCGCTGCTAGCACCAAGCAGGAAGAACGAGCCATGGTCTTTACCGGATCGAAGAAGATCAAGGCTCAGATTCGGTGTCACGCGGATGCTTGTTCGTTCACGCACGGGCTGAGCCTGGAATCTTCGAAGGTGCGTTTCCACCAGTGGGCGCAGCTTCTTCCACTCTTCGAGCGGCCGCCGGAAGTCGAGTCCAACGTACCAGCACTCACCGCTGAGTGATGGCCCCAGGGAAGGCAGATAGGTCTTGAACCTCTTCCACAGAGGTATGGCGAGTTGTTCAAGCCCCTGAGAAGATCCGTCCGCAAACTCAAAGTTCTGGTTCAGCCGGCGCACCTCAACAGCGATCCTTCCATCGATAGCAAAGTCGGGCGGGATATTGCCGTCGGGTTCGTATACGACATCGCCGATCCTAATGGATCGCAGGTATTGATCTGCAAGTCGTTCAGAGTCGTCCACTTGAGGCCTAACGCCCGCGGTAAGCCGCACCGGAGCGCGAAGCACCAAGGCAAGCGAAGCTTGTTGGTGTCGGCTTGACCAAACAGTTAGGCTGGTGAACGTAGGAACGATGTGATTACTGTGCGTCTCGCGCTATGCATCAACTTGATGGTGGTACACCAGCTTCTTTTCGAGCGCGTCGCGATAGATTTTTGCGCGCCCGACCAAGCCTATAGCCAGATTTCCGTCTGCTTGGAGAAATGATTCGCCTGGGTAAAGCGCTTCCGTTTGATTTTGTGTGAGGTCGTTCAGTTGTTGGCTAAGTTCATCTGCCAAGATCAGCGCTGCACCGATTGAATGCGGGCTAACCATGTAGTTTCCGTTTTTCATCGGAACGACGCGAAAGTCTGGAATGAAGGCAAGTTCATCGAGGCAGCGATGCGCATTGGCTTCGTTGTCATTCTCCGTCTTGATGAACAATACGGTGCCGTTCTCATAGATGCGGAAATTGCCTCTACTGCTGGCATAGAACAGCATGGCATCAATGAGCGCATTAGAGGACACGAGCGTAGACGGGCGCCACTTGATTTGCGGTTTTTCCATGGAGGAGCCTAACGCTGTTTTAACCTGCGTTTTGGGTGGCGCGAGCCTTGCTTTGCAAGGGTCGTGACGCCCAAATAAGTCAGGTTGAAAACTTTGTTAGGCATTTTTTCCTTCCAGAAATCCGTACTCCTGCAACGCATCAACCCATAGCAAGTGTTGGTTAATCTGAAGCGAACGGCAAACAATGTCTGCCATTTTTTTCTGATCAATTTGCTCTAAAGCGATGACTTTCAAAAAATCGTTTGAGTCGGACTTGTTCATCGAAATTGCTTTGTCGCCTACGTCGCAACAGCCATATCCGTCAAAGGAGATTCGTACTAGACTCACTCCAGTGGCCGAATGGTTGAAGTCGAGGAACACTGATCCATCGAGACATCCCAAATAGAAGTCAGCTGGGCGAGTTGGCGGCATTGAGGTTTTAAAGAACTCAAAGGTGTCCTTCACAAACTCACATCCTATCTTTCAGTCAATTCGACCAATTGCGTTTGTGTTCCTAAGAAACCAGTTTTGGATTCCGGGGTATGGACTTTTCAGAGTACGGTGGTTTTCAACGAACGCCCAAACCTTTTCCTTTCCAAACCTTTCGATCAGTACCGACAAACCGACGTTTTCTCGCAAGATTGCCAGAAGCATCCTCTTTTCATCATTTCTATTGTCGCCAGACGAGACAAGTTCAAACGCGGTTTCCTTGACAGTTCCATCGGAAAATTCCCTGCTCGCGGTTCTAACCGTATCATGCGGACCAAATTCAAATATTACTGATTGATCTTCATAGTCAAATTCGTCGTTCTCCAGAACCCGAATCACTCCCTCGCCAATCATATGACACTTGACAGGTATGTAGACTTCCGTGCCTTCAACAAAAGGCATCATTATTTCGGTTTCCACTGTTTCATTCATATTTTTTCTTCCATATTTGTCCGCGCCCGCAGGGTCTGCCTAACTTGGTTATAGGGAGACAGAATTGCTGCATAACCCCGCAGGGTGTCTCCGTAACACCGAGCCCGTCGACCGATCGGAACCCGCATGGAATCTGGCGTCACGCCGTCTTGACTGTTCATTCATACAGTACTAATCTGCCGGCAAAAGCGGCGCCTCCTTGTTGGTTCAAATTTGCCTTGCGAATGGCCGCATGGCAAGCCGGGAACGAGGGCGTTGCAGGGAGGGTGTGTGATAAACGTGATGGATTCCCCAAGCCTTGCAGCGTTGCGGCCGGAGCGACATGCGGTGCAGGCGCTGCCACCGCTGCAATCGCCGCGGCTGCTCGATCAGGTGCGCGAACGTATCCGGCTCTTGCACTACAGCCGCCGCACCGAGGAGGCCTACGTCCACTGGGTGCGTGCCTTCGTCCGCTTTCATGGCATCCGGCACCCGGCGGAAATGGGTGGCGCTGAGGTAGAGGCCTTCCTCGGTTGGCTTGCTACGGAGCGCAAGGTGTCTGCCTCGACGCACCGGCAGGCGCTGTCGGCGCTGGTGTTTCTCTATGCGAAGGTGCTGCAGCATCGCCTGCCCTGGCTTCAGGAGATCGGCAAGCCGCGGGTGCAACGCCGGTTGCCCGTGGTGCTGACGAAGGAAGAGCTGGCACCGGTGTTTCGTGCGCTCGATGGCGAGCACCGGTTGTTCGCACAGCTCCTTTACGGCACCGGGATGCGCATTTCCGAAGGCTTGCAGTTACGGGTCAAGGACATCGACTTCGCCCACCGCGCGGTGATCGTCCGAGAGGGCAAAGGGTGGCAAGGACCGCGTGCTGATGTTGCCGCAAAGCCTGGAACCCCAGTTGCATGAGCAATTGGCCAGGTCGCATGCACTGTGGTCGGCGGACCAGCGCGCGCACCGGGGCGGCGTGGAACTGCCACACGCGCTCGAGCGCAAGTACCCGCGCGCCGGCAGTGCCTGGGCGTGGTTCTGGGTGTTTCCGCAATCGGTGCACTCGGTCGATCCCCGCAGCGGCGTGGTGCGGCGGCACCACCTGTAAGACCAGACCTTCCAGCGCGCCTTCAAGCGTGCCGTGGCCGCCGCCGGCATCGCCAAGCCAGCGACGCCGCACACGCTGCGCCATGCCTTCGCCACGCATCTGCTGCAGGCCGGCTACGACATCCGCACGGTGCAGGATCTGCTCGGACATGCGGATGTGTCGACGACCATGTGCTCAAGATGGGCGGGGGCGCGGTGCGCAGCCCGCTGGATGCGATGGTTGTCGGGCGTTGAGGCTGCACGCGCGCCGCAGCCGTCCGCGCGTGCGCATCGAACCTACTTGTAGCTGCGCGCGTCCTCGATCACCTTGCCATCGTTCGGCAGCGCGCCGGGGGCCACGCGCACCACGTGGCAGCGCAGCTTGGTGGCCTCGCGCATGGCTTCGGCGATGCGGGGTTCGAGGGTCTCGTCGGCCGGCGTCTCGACGTGCAACGTCATGCGGTCGTCGGCCATCTCGCCTTCGACCACCAGGCGAGCGCGCAGCACGGCCGGGAAGCGCTTGATCACTGCGGCGACCTGGCCCGGGTGCACGAACATGCCGCGCACCTTCGTCGTCTGGTCGGCACGGCCCAGCCAGCCCTTGATGCGGGTGTTGGTGCGGCCGGTCGGGCAGGGGCCCGGCAGCACGGCGGAGAGGTCGCCGGTGCCGAAGCGCACCAGCGGGTAGTCGCGGTTGAAGGTGGTCACGACGACCTCGCCGACCTCGCCGTCGGGCACAGGGTCGCCGGTGCCGGGGCGCACGATCTCCAGCAGCATGCCTTCGTCGAGCACCAGACCTTCGCGCGCGCTGGTTTCGTAGGCGATCAGGCCCAGGTCGGCCGTCGCATAGCACTGTTTGCCGTCGATGCCGCGCTCGGCCAACCAGTCGCGCAGGCTCGGCGGAAAGGCCTCGCCCGAGAGCAGCGCGCGGGTCAGGCTGGGCAGCGCCACGTTCGTGGCCGCGGCCTTCTCCAGCAGGATGCGCAGGAAGCTCGGCGTGCCGACGTAGCCGTCCGGCTTGAGTTCGACCATGGCCTCGAGCTGCTGCTCGGTCTGCCCGGTGCCGCCGGGGAAGACGGTGCAGCCCAGGGCATGCGCGCCGCTCTCCAGGATCGAGCCTGCGGGGGTCAGGTGGTAGCTGAAGCTGTTGTGCAGCAGGTCGCCGGCGCGAAAGCCCGCGGCATGCAATGCGCGCGCGGTGCGCCAGTAGTCACGCGACGCGCCCTCGGGCTCGTAGATGGTGCCGGGGCTGGCGAACACGCGCAGCATGGCCGGGCCGCGCACCGTGGCGCTGAAGCCGCCGAAGGGGTCGCTCGCGCGCTGCTGCTTCTGGCGCTCCAGCAGTTCGGATTTGCGCGTGACCGGCAGGCGGGCCAGCGCTTCGCGGCTGGTGACGGCGGCGCAGTCGATGCCCGAGAGGATCTCCGCGAAGGCCGGTGCCGCCGTCTGCGCATGCACCAACTGCTTGGGCAGCGCCGCGAACAGATCGGCCTCGCGCTCGGCCGGGTCGCGCACTTCGAGCTTGTCGTAGAAGTCGTTCATGCCAGCCACCGCTTCCTGCGCTTGTAGCTCTTCACGTCGCGGAAGCTCTTGCGGTCGGCACCGCCGACGCCGAGGTAGAACTCCTTGACGTCCTCGTTCTCGCGCAGGCCCTTCGCCTCGCCGTCCATCACGACGCGGCCGTTCTCGAGGATGTAGCCGTAGTCGGCGAAGCGCAGCGCCATGTTGGTGTTCTGTTCGGCGAGCAGAAAGGTCACGCGCTCCTTCTCGTTCAGGTCCTTCACGATGGCGAAGACCTCCTCGACGATCTGCGGCGCCAGGCCCATCGATGGCTCGTCGAGCAGCACCATCGTCGGGTTGGCCATCAGCGCGCGACCGATGGCGCACATCTGCTGCTCGCCGCCCGAGGTGTACGCCGCCTGCGAGGTGCGACGCGTCTTGAGGCGCGGGAAATAGGCATACACCTTCTCCAGCGTCTCGGCGATGGCCGCCTTCCCGTCCTTGCGCGTGTAGGCGCCGGTCATCAGGTTGTCCTCGATGCTCAGGTGCGCGAAGCAGTGGCGGCCCTCCATCACCTGCACCAGGCCGCGCTGCACCAGCGCCGAGGGCGTGAGTGCCTCGATGCGTTCGCCGCGCAGCTCGATCGTGCCCTTGGTCACCGCGCCGCGCTCGCCCGCGAGCAGGTTGCTCACGGCGCGCAGCGTGGTCGTCTTGCCCGCGCCGTTGCCGCCGAGCAGCGCCACGATGCCGCCTTCGGGCACCGTGAGCGACACGCCCTTGAGCACCAGGATCACGTGGTTGTAGATGACCTCGATGCCGTTGACGTTGAGGAGGATGTTGGGTTCGCTCATGGTGGTGTCCGAAGCATGCGAAAGGCGCCGATGCGGCGAGCCTTTCGCATGCCGGCTCTCGCGAGCCGGCACGGAAGAGGCCGATCAGCAGGTGCGCGGCTTGATGTTCTTGTCCTTCGCGTACTTCGCGGCGTACTCCTTCACCAGCGGGTCGATGAAGCTCTTGTCAGACTGGTACCAGTCGGACTTGATCTCCCACTTGCCGCCGTCCCACTGGACGATGCGCGCCCAGTCGTCACCCATGTGGTTGGCGCACGAGGTCTTCACCGGCCGCATGATTTCGCCGAAGCCCAGCGCCTTGAGCTTGTCGACCGTGAGGTTCAGGTTCTCGAAGCCCCAGCGCACCTGCTCGGGCGTGAGCGCCTTGCCCTTGCCGTACTTCTCCTGCGCAGCGCGGATCGCTTCCACCTGCAGCATCGAGATCATCATCCCGCGGGTGTGGGCCAGCGAGCCGATGCTGTCCGCCGGCCCTGTCCCCTGGCCCTTGTCGTACACCGCCTTCTTGAGCTCGTCGTGGACCTTGTCCTTGGCCGCGCTGTTGTGGATGGTGATGGCGTTGTAGCCCTTGGCGCCGGCGCCGATGTCTTTCACGTCGTGGTCCGAGCCGGCCCACCAGATCGCGTAGATCTTCTCGCGCGGATAGCCGCTGGCCTGCGCCTCGCGGATGCCGGCGGGCGTCATCACGCCGGCTGACCAGAACAGCACGTAGTCGGGCTTCTGCTGGCGGATCTGCAGCCACACCGACTTCTGTTCCACGCCGGGCGGCGTGACCGGGAACATCGACAGCTCGAAGCCCTGCGCGGCGGCACGCTTCTGCAGCAGCGCGATGGGCTCCTTGCCGTACGGCGAGTCGTGGTAGACCAGCGCGATCTTCTTGCCCTTGAGGTTGCCTTTTTCCTTCTTGGCGATGTCCTGCATCATCACGTCGGCGGCGGTCCAGTAAGTGCCCAGCAGCGGGAAGTTCCACTCGAATACCGTGCCGTCGGCCGACTGCGACAGGCCGTAGCCGGGCGTCTCCACCGGGATCTTGTCGACGATGGCCTTGTCGCTCACCGCGAAGGTAACGCCGGTCGATTGCGTGTCGAAGCCCGAAGCGCCCGTGCCCTTGGCTTTCAGCCGCTCATAGCACTCCACGCCCTTGGCTGCGTCGTAGGCGAATTCGCATTCCTCGAAGGTCAGCTTGACGCCGTTGACGCCGCCGTCGCGTGCGTTCACCAGCTTCAGGTAGTCCTGCTTGCCGTCGGCCCATGGGATGCCCAGCGGGGCGAACTGGCCGGTGCGATAGACCAGCAGCGGCACGAACTGCTCGGCCGGCTGGGCCTGCGCGAGCGTGCCCGCGACGACGATCGAAAGCCCCGCGGCGGCGAGTGCCGCGGTGCGTGCGAGTTTCCTGAATTGCATGGCTTGTCTCCTTGTAATGAGCACGGTGTGTGCGGGAACTAAATCAGTGAGGGAAGGGCCACAGCCGCAGCTTCTGCCGCGCCGTCGACCACAGCCGTGCCAGGCCGTGCGGCTCGACGATGAGGAAGAACACGATCAGTGCGCCGAAGATCATGTGTTCCAGGTGCGATGCGGTGGCCGTCGAGATTGGCAGGCCCAGCCAGTGCGGCACGTAGTTCAGCAAGAGCGGCAGCAGCACGATGAAGGCCGCGCCGAAGAAACAGCCAGCGATGGAGCCCAGCCCGCCGATGATGATCATGAACAGCAGCTGGAACGACTTCTCGATGCCGAAGGCCGCCGGCTCCCACGCACCCAGGTGCACGAAGCCCCACAGCGCGCCGGCCACGCCGACGATGAAGCTGCTGACCGCGAAGGCCGTGAGCTTGGCGTACACCGGGCGGATGCCGATCACGGCGGCCGCCACGTCCATGTCACGCATCGCCATCCACTCGCGGCCGATGGCGCCGCGCACCAGGTTCTTCGCCAGCATGCCGAACACCACCACGAAGCACAGGCACAGCAGGTATTTTTGCACCGGCGTGCTGAACTCGTAGCCGAGCATCTCCAGCGAACGCACGCCCACCGAGCCCGAGGGCGAATCGTTGGTCACCCACTTCACGCGGTTGGTGAACCAGTCGATGAAGAACTGCGCGGCCAGCGTCGCCACCGCCAGGTACAGCCCGCGGATGCGCAGGCTCGGGATGCCGAAGACCACGCCCAGCGCCATCGCCGCCACCCCGCCGCCGAGGATCGACAGCACCAGCGGCATGCCGTCGATGCGCACCTGCAGGTTGTAGGCCGCGTAGGCGCCCACCGCCATGAAGGCGCCGGTGCCCAGCGAGATCTGCCCGCAGTAGCCCACCAGGATGTTCAGGCCGATGGCCGCCAGCGACAGGATGAGGAAGGGGATGAGCACCGCGCGGAAGGCGTAGTCGCTCACCAGCATCGGTACCGCGACGAAGCAGATCGCCATCAGCGCGAGCATCGCCCAGCGATCCTGCGCGATCGGGAACAGCGCCAGGTCCGCGCGGTAGCTGCTCTTGAATTGACCGTTTTCTCTGTAGAACATGGTGTCGCTTCTTCAGACGCGGTCGATGATCTTGTCGCCGAACAGGCCCTGGGGCCGAATCAGCAGCACGGCGAGGGCGAGCACATAGGCGAACCAGTTCTCGATGCCGCCGCCCACGTACGGGCCGAGGTAGATCTCCGACAGCTTCTCGCCCACGCCGATGATCAAACCGCCCAGGATCGCGCCCGGCACCGAGGTGAGCCCGCCGAGGATCACGACTGGAAAGGCTTTGAGCGCCACCAGCGAGATCGAGTACTGCACACCCAGCTTGCTGCCCCAGATGATCCCGGCGACCAGTGCGACGAGCCCGCCCACCGACCACACGATGACCCAGATGCGCCCAAGCGGAATGCCGATCGATTGCGCCGCTTGGTGATCGTCGGCCACCGCCCGCAGTGCCCGGCCGGTGCGCGTCTTCTGGAAGAAGAGGGTGAGCAACGCGACCAGTGCCGCCGCCGCCACCGCCGCGTAGAGGTCTTCCTTGTTGAGCAGCAGGCCGCCCTCGAAGACGTTCTCCAGCACCAGCATCGGGTCCTTCGGCATGCCGATGTCGATCTTGTAGGTGGCACTGCCGAAGATCAGCTGGCCGCCGCCGTCGAGCACGTTGGCAATGCCCAGCGTCGCCATCAGCAGCGTGATGCCTTCCTGGTTGACCAGCCGCCGCAGCGCGAAGCGCTCGACCGCCCAGGCCACCGCCACCATGCACAGCGCGGCGGCGACGAAGCCGAGCACGTTCGCCAACAGCTTGTTGTCGAAATGGAACCACTGCGGGAACCATTCCGAGAAGCGCGCCATCGCCAGCGCCGCGAACAGCACCATCGCGCCCTGCGCGAAGTTGAAGACGCCGGAGGCCTTGAAGATCAGCACGAAGCCGAGCGCGACCAGCGCGTACAGCATGCCAACCATCAGGCCGCCGAAGAGGGTTTCAAGGAAAAAGCCCATCAATGCTCCACGCCCAGATAGGCCTTGATCACGTCTTCGTTGTTGCGCACTTCGTCGGGCGTGCCGTCGCCGATCTTCTTGCCGTAGTCGAGCACCACCACGCGGTCGGAGATGTCCATCACCACGCCCATGTCGTGCTCGATCAGCACGATGGTCGTGCCGAACTCGTCGTTCACATCGAGGATGAAGCGGCTCATGTCCTGCTTCTCTTCGACGTTCATGCCGGCCATCGGCTCGTCGAGCAGCAGCACCTGCGGCTCCATCGCCAGTGCGCGGCCGAGGTCGACGCGCTTCTGCAGGCCGTAGGGCAACTGGCCGACCGGCGTCTTGCGAAAGGCCTGGATCTCGAGGAAGTCGATGATGCGTTCGACGAACTCGCGCTGCTGCAGCTCCTCGCGCTCGGCCGAGCCCCAGCCGAAGGGGTTACGGAAAGCCTGCGCGAGCAGGCCGCTCTTCATCTGCAGGTTGCGGCCCGTCATGATGTTGTCGAGCGCGCTCATGCCCTTGAAGAGCGCCAGGTTCTGGAAGGTGCGCGCCACGCCCATCTGCGCGACCTGCCGCGAGTTCATGTGCTTGAAGACCTGGCCGCGGAAGGTGATGGAGCCCTGCTGCGGCTGGTACACGCCGTTGATGCAGTTGAGCATCGAGCTCTTGCCCGCGCCGTTGGGGCCGATGATGGCGCGCACCTCGTGCTCGCGCACGTCGAAGCTGATGTCCGTCAGTGCCTTCACGCCGCCGAAGCTCAAGCTGATGTTCTGGATGTCGAGGACGATAGGCCGCGGCTCCGAGCCTGCTTGTGCAGGCTTGGACGGCCTGTCGAAGGATGGCCTCTGGCCATCCGTCATCGCCCTGATTTTTTCTGCGCTCATGCCGCCGCCTTCACTGCCGGGTAGCGCTTCGCATCGACGATCGGCAGCGTCGCGCTGACCGAGCCGGTGCGGCCGTCCTCGAACTTCACCTGCGTCTCGATGAACTGCTCGGCACGGCCGTCGTACAGCGCATCGACCAGCACTGCGTACTTCTGGGCGACGAAGCCACGCCGCACCTTGCGCGTGCGGGTCATCTCGTCGTCGTCGGGGTCGAGCTCCTTGTGCAGCACCAGGAAGCGCGCGATCTGCGTGTCGGCCATGCCGACTTCGGCGGCCAGGTCGGCGTTCACTTTCTGCACGCAGTCGGCGATCAGCGTCAGCACTTCGGGCTTGCTGGCCAGGTCGACGTAGCCGCCGTAGGCCAGCCCGCGCCGCTCGGCCCAGTTGCCGACCGCTTCGTAGTCGATGTTGATGAAGGCGCAGACCTGGTCGCGCGCATCGCCGAAGCACACGGCTTCCTTGATCTGCGGGAAGAACTTCAGCTTGTTCTCGATGTAGTTGGGCGCGAACATCGCGCCGCCGTGCAGGCGGCCCACGTCCTTCGCGCGGTCGATGATGCGCAGGTGCCCTTCGCTGTCGAGCACGCCGGCGTCGCCGGTGTGGAAGTAGCCGTCGGCATCGAGCACCTCGGCCGTGGCGTCGGGGCGCTTGTAGTACTCCTTGAGCACCGACACGCCGCGCACCAGCACCTCGCCGTTGTCGGCGATGCGCAGTTCCATGCCCGGCGCCGCGGTGCCGACGGTCTGCAGCTTGACCTTGCCGTCCTGCTGCAGGCAGACATAGGCGCAGGTCTCGGTCTGGCCATAGAACTGCTTGAGGTTGACGCCGATCGAGCGGTAGAAGCGGAACAGGTCCGGCCCGATGGCCGCGCCCGCCGTGTAGGCCACGCGGATGCGGCTCATGCCCAGCACGTTGCGCAGCGGCCCGTAGATGAACAGGTTGCCCAGCGCGTACTTGAAGCGGTCGAGGGCGCTCACCGGCGCGCCGTTGAGGATGTCGGCACCGACGCGTTGGGCCAGCGCCATGCACTTCGCATACAGCCAGCGCTTGGGCGCAGCGGCGTCTTCCATGCGGATCGACACGGCCGTCAGCAAGCCTTCGAAGGTGCGGGGCGGGCCGAAGTAGTAGCTCGGGCCGATCTCGCGCATGTCGTTCATCACCGTCGCGGCCGACTCGGGGCAGTTGAGCGTGAAGCCGCCGACCAGCCACTGCGCCACCGAGAACAGATGGTCGCCCACCCACGCCATCGGCAGGTAGCTCATGATGTTGTCGCCCGGCCCGAGCTTGTCGGTGACCACGCCGCCATGGCCTGCCGCGATGAAGCTCGCATGCGTCTGGCACACGCCCTTGGGCCGGCCGGTGGTGCCCGAGGTGTAGAGGATCACGCCGACATCGGTGCTCACGCCGCTGGCCACGGCGGCGTCGTAAAAGCCACGGTTCTCGACCTCGAAGGCGCGACCGCGTTCGCGCAGTTGCTCGAAGCTCATCAGCCCCGGCTGCGTGTAGTGGCGCAGGCCGCGCGGGTCGTCGTAGATGATGTGGCGGATGGCGTGCGCCTCGCCCTGTGCCTGCTGCAACTCGCGGCATTCGAGCAGCTTGTCGACCTGTTCCTGGTCTTCGGCGATCACGAATTCGATCGATGCGTCATTCAGCATGAAGACCATCTCGGCCGCGACCGCGTCCTGATACAGCGGCACCGGCACGCCGCGCAGGCTCTGCGCCGCGATCACCGCCATGTACAGGTGCGGCCGGTTGGCACCGACGATGGCCAGGTTGTCGAAGGGCTTGAAGCCCAGGCTCGCCAGGCCACAGGCCATCTCGCGCACGGCCTGTGCCGTGTCGGCCCAGGTCCAGGTCTGCCAGATGCCGAGGTCTTTTTCGCGCACCGCCGGCGCGTCGGGCTGCTGCGTCGCGTGGGCGAGCAGCAGGCGAGGGAAGGTGTCGGCGGCAGGGGGGACCGGTGTGCGAGTGTTCACGATGGGCGGACTGTAGGCCTCGCTTTGACGCCAAGTTGTCGTTCCAACGACAATCCTAGGGTCACCACTCCCCCGGACTTTCCCGATGGTTCATGCCGACCGCGGGCGCAATGCCATCCGTGACCGCGCGCGTGCCGCGCGGCCGGACGAACTGCGCAACATCCCCTGGCTCGACGCCCTGAGTGCCACCGAGCGCCGCCGTACCGAGGCCGCGCTGGTGGTCGGCGAGGCGGAGCCGGGCGACCTGGTCTGCCGCATCGGCGGTTCGCCGACCTACTGGTTCGGCGTGGTCGAAGGCCTGCTCAAGATGAGCAACGACAACGCCGACGGCACCTCGATGACCTACAGCGGCCTGCCGCCCGGCGGCTGGTTCGGCGAGGGCACGGCGATGAAGCGCGAGCCCTACCGCTACAACATCCAGGCGCTGCGCCGCAGCGTAGTGGCCGGCCTGCCGATCGACGACTTCCACTGGCTGCTCGACCATTCCATCGGCTTCAACCGCTTCGTGATGAACCAGCTCAACGAGCGGCTCGGCCAGTTCATTGCGGCACGCGAAGCCGACCGGCAGAACAACCCCGACGTGCGCGTGGCGCGCAATCTGGCCGCCTTGTTCAACCCGGTGCTGTTCCCGGGCGTGGGCGAGCTGCTGCGCATCACGCAACAGGAGCTGGCCTACCTGATCGGCCTGTCGCGCCAGCGCGTGAACGAGGCGCTGCGCACGCTCGAGGCACAGGGCATGATCCAGGTCGAGTACGGCGGTCTCCGTGTACTCGACCTCGCGGCGCTGCGATGCAGCGCCATCGCACCGAATTCGACGTCCATTCCCCTGTCTTCCCTGCACCGGAAATCAACACCATGAGCATCCAGCAACGCACCACGCACCTTACCCTCCTCACCGGCGCCTCCCGTGGCATGGGCCGCGCCATGGCAGAGCAACTGCTCGACGCCGGCCACACGCTCGTGTGCATCTCGCGCAAGACCGACGACGCGCTGGCCGCGAAGGCGAAGGCCAGCGGCGCCACGCTGCTGCAATGGTCCTTCGACCTGGCCGCACCCGAGGCCGCCGCCGAGCGCATCGCGGGTTGGCTCGCCGAGCAGGACGCCCAAGCCTTCGACAGTGTCACGCTGATCAACAACGCGGGCACCGTGGGGCGACTCGGCCCGCTGGAGAAGGCCGAGGCCGCCGACCTCGTGCAGTCGCTGCGCATCGGCCTCGAGGCGCCGCTGCTGCTCACGGCCGCCTTCCTGCGCGCCACGGCGCAATGGCGCGGCGTGCGCAAGGTGCTCAACATTTCGTCGGGCCTGGGCCGCAACGCGATGGCCAGCCAGGCGCCGTACTGCGCGGCCAAGGCCGGCATGGACCACTTCTCGCGCGCCGTCGCGCTGGAAGAAGCGCTGCGCCCCAACGGCGCGAAGATCGTGTCGCTGGCGCCCGGCGTGATCGACACCGACATGCAGATCGCCATGCGCGGCACCGACGCGGCGCTGTTCCCCGACCGCGGCCGCTTCGAGAAGCTCAAGGCCGACGGCCTGCTCGACTCGCCCGCCACGGCCGCCGGCAAGGTGCTGGCCTACCTGGCCCGCGCGGACTTCGGCAGCAAGCCGACCGCCGACGTGCGCGACCCCGCCTGAGCACGCGCCATGGCCACCGCCCAAGCCATCACCACGGGGGAGTACAAGCTCTTTCCCAACCCGCGCAACCTTCATCGGGTGGTGTTCGCACACCAGGTGTTCGTGCCCTACCCGTACATGTTCATCGAGATGGAGAGCTACTACCTGAAGGGCCGCTACAGCCTGTTCGCGGCCCACCGTATCGCGGACAACAAGGCCGGCCAGCTCGCCACCTTCGAGGACGCGGGGGACGAGGCCAAGTTCAAGGCGAAGTTCGTGCCCGATTGACCTTCGCCCGCCAAGGGCCGCCAAGGCCGCCATAAAGCCCGGTTCGAGGCCCTGTGGCCTCATCCTTCTTTCTCTCCATCGCCTTCCGGAATCCACATGCCTTCGTCCTCTCCTCGCCGCTTCGCACCTCTTGCTCTGTCGCTCTGCGCGCTCGCCGTGTCCTGCGCGGCGGTCGGCCAGGAATGGAAACCCGGCGCGCCCGGCGTGTGGGGCCTGGGCATCGGCGCCGGCGTCGAGCGCCAGCCCTACACCGGCATCGACAACAACAAGCGCCTGCTGCCGCTGCTGACCTACGACAGCGAATACTTTCGCTTCGCCGGCCTGACCGCCGACTGGAAGTTCGCCAGGACCGAACGCTTCGCCTTCGCGCTGCGTGGCAAGTACGCGCTCGGCGACGGCTACGAGGCCGACGACGCGCCCGTCCTTGCCGGCATGGACAAGCGCAAGGCCGGCTTCTGGGTCGGCGGCGCGGCCACCTGGAACGCCGATGTCGCCAAGCTGTCGCTCGAGCTGCTGGGCGACGTGTCGGGCCACAGCAAGGGCACGCAGGCCAGGCTCGGCATCGAACGTAGCTTCACGTCCGGCCGCTTCGTCTTCACGCCGCGCGCTTCGGTGCTGTGGGCCGACAAGCAATACGTCGACTACTACTACGGCGTGACCGGCGCCGAAGCCACGGCGTCACGCGCCGCGTACGAGGGCAAGTCGACGGTCAATGTCCAGGCCGGGCTGCGGACCGCGTATGTGCTGGACCCACGCCAGTCGCTCTTCCTCGATGTCAGCGCCACGGCGCTCGGCAAGGAGATCAAGGACAGCCCGCTGGTCGACAAGAAGACTGTGCCGGCCGTCGCCATCGGCTATCTCTACCGCTTCTGAGCACCGCGGTTCGCCGACCGCGACCGCTCGCCGTGCGCCTGCTGATTCTTGGGCTATAATCGTGGGCTGCAAATGCGGGATTAGCTCAGTTGGTAGAGCGATACCTTGCCAAGGTATAGGTCGAGAGTTCGAGTCTCTTATCCCGCTCCACATTCGACAACGAAAAGGCCACCTCACCCGGTGGCCTTTTTCGTTGGCCGGACCTTTCCAGTTCCCGCGCTGTCAGGCGATCAGCCGCAGCGCCGACTCCCACGCCATCTGCGCATGCTCCAGTCCTTCCTCGCGGTTGAACTGGTCGGCGGTGCGTTCGCGCACGGCCACGGGCGGGTAGATGATCTTCTGCCCGCCGCTCAGCGCCCGGGTCTGCGCCTGGCAGGCGCGTTCCAGAAAATAGATGTTGAGAAAGGCTTCGGCAATGGTGCGGCCGGCCGCCAGCAGGCCGTGGTTGCGCAGGATCATCGCGCGGTGTTCCCCCAGGCTCGCGACCAGGCGGTCGCGCTCGTCCAGGTCGAGCGCGATGCCTTCGTAGTCGTGGTACGCGAGGTGGCCGTAGAACTTCAACGCGTGCTGCGAGATGGGCAGCAGGCCTTCCTCCTGGCACGACACCGCGATGCCGTCGGCCGTGTGCGTGTGGATCACGCAGGCCAGGTCGTGGCGCGCCATGTGCACGGCCGAGTGGATGGTGAAGCCGGCGGCGTTGACGCGCTCGCTCGTGTCCTTGGCCTCGACCGCCGCACCGGTCGGGTCGATCTTCACCAGGTCTTCCGGCCGCATCTCGTGGAACAGCACGCCGTAGCGGTTGATGAGGAAGTGGTCGGGTGTGCCCGGGATGCGCGCACTGATGTGCGTGTCGATCAGGTCGGTCATCCGGAAGTGGGCGACCAGGCGGTAGAGCGACGCGAGGTCGCGGCGGGTCTGGAGTTCGGCGTCGGTGAGGGTGGGCATGTCGGATGGCTCTGAGTGTTGTTCTGGTGGTGTTCTGCGGGCGGCAAGGGCTCAGGCGTGTTCCTGCAGCCAGCGTACCGTGTCGTCGAAGGCGATGCCTGCCACGTCGGCGACCGAGACGGCTTCGAGGAAGCTGTGGACCGTGCCTTGGTAGACCTTTGCGTCGACATCGACGCCGGCGGCCTTCATCGCGTCGACCATCTCGATCTGACCGTCGTACAGCGGGTCGCATTCCGCAATGACCAGGAAGGCCGGCGGGATGTCGTGCAGGTCGGCGTCCAGCAGGTTCATGCGCGGGTCGGTGTAGTCGGCCTTGCGGCCCAGGTAGTTCCGGTAGAACCACACCATCATGTGCAGCGACAGGCCGTAGTCGCCCGCGCCGTAGCGCACCACCGAGTCCTGGTACAGGTCGGTGCTGCAGCCCGCGTAGTTGAGCACCATGCCGCGGATCGGGCTGTGGCCGACATCGCGAAAGTGCATCGCGGTGCACAGCGACAGGTTGCCGCCGGCCGAGTCGCCACCGATGAAGAACTGCTGCGGGTCGAAGCCGATGTCGGCTGCGTTGGCGATGAGCCAGCCCACCGTGTCGATGCACTCCTCGATCGGCTGCGGGAACTTGGCTTCGGGCGCGCGCGTGTAATTGATGCCGATCACCACGATGCCGGCACGCTCGGCGTACTCGCGCATCAGCCGGTCGTGCGTGTCGATGCTGAAGAGCACGAAGCCGCCACCGTGGATGTAGAAGAAGGCGCCCGGCATGCGGCGTTCCTTCGGCACATAGGTGCGGATCAGCACGTCGCCGTGGCGCGTGGGCACACGCTGCTCCGTCGTGCGTGCCATCACCGGGCCGCCGGCCGCCCAGGGCGCGCGCACCTGCTCCGCGATGGCGCGGCCCTCGGCGATCGACACCGTGTCGCGACGTGGGAACTTCGACGCGTCCGCACTCATGCGCCGCACGAAGAGCTGAATCTGCGGGTCGAGCGGCGCCGGTTTGGCGCCCTGGGTCGATGCGGCGAAGGCGGGGTCGAGCTGGTTCATGGCGATGGGTATGACGAGTGAAGATTCCGGGGCGTCAAGGCGCATGCAGCAAATGCCAGGGACACCGCGGAACTGGCCTCGCCAGGCCGCTGGTGTCGCCCCCTTGAGGGGGAGGCGCCGAAGGCGCTTCGGGGGTGTTTCATCAATACCCGCGCGCCATGTCGACTTGATTGAAGTACGGCGCGCCTTCGTGCATCTGCGCGATGTTGCGCACCACCTGTTGCACCACCACGTCGTAGGTCGCCATGGTTGCCATGTGCGGCGTGACGACCAGGCCCGGCGTGGTCCACAACGGGTGGTCGGCGGGCAGCGGTTCCTGCTCGAACACGTCGACGATGGCGCCGCGCAACTGGCCGCTGCCGAGCGCCGCGACCAGGTCGTCCTCGACCAGGTGCTCGCCGCGGCCGCAGTGGATCAGCGCCGCGCCCTTGGGCAGCGCCGAGAAGGTGCGCTCGCCGAGGATGCCGCGTGTCTGCGCCGTCAGCGGCAGCAGGCACACCAGCACGTCGGTCTGCGCGAGGAAGGCGTCGTAGCCCGCATCGCCGCTGAACATCGTCACACCGGGAATGTCGCGGGGCGTGCGTGCCCAGCCGCTCACCGGGTAGCCCAGCAAGGGCAGGCGCCGGGCGATGTGGCCGCCGAGTTCGCCCATGCCCATCAGCCCGATGCGGCAGGCCGAGGCCGGCGTCTGCCGCGGGCGCTTCCATTCGTGGATGCGCTGGCTGGCCATCGCCTGGTCGAGCTTGCGGTGGAAGTGCAGCACGCCCCACAACACGAACTGCAGCATGCCTTCGGCGAGCATCGGGTCGACCACGCGGCAGACCGGCAACGCGCTCACGTCCTGCCCGGCGACCACGTTGTCGACGCCGGCCGCGATGCTGTGCACCAGGCGCAGCCGGGGCATCTTCGCGTACACGCCGGGCGGGGCGTTCCAGCAGACGGCGACCTCCGCGTCGAGGCAGCGCGGATCGGGCCAGGTCGCCACGTCGAGCGATGGGTTGGCGGCGGTCAGCATGGGGCGCAGGAAGTCGAGGTTGGCGGATTGGCTGAGGAGGGCGACGAGGGTCATGAAGGAGCAAGAAGATGCTGTGCCAGCGTGTGGTCTGCGGGCGGGGTGGTCGGATCGGGGTATTTTGTCCGCACCTGCCACGCGACGGACTTCCGTGGCCCCCATCAGGCCGCGATGCGGTGCTCGAAAAAATCCAGCCCCGGCATCGCACCCAGCAACTGGCGGGTGTAGTCATGCTGCGGGTTGCTGAAGAGCTGGGCCGGCGCGCCGCGCTCGACGATGCGGCCCTTCTGCATGACGACCACCGAATTCGAGATCTCCGCCGCCACCCGCAGGTCGTGCGTGATGAACATCATGGTGAGCCCGAACTCGGTCTTCAACTCGGCGAGCAAGGCCAGCACCTGCGCCTGCACCGACACGTCGAGCGCCGACACCGCCTCGTCGGCGATCAGCAGCCGCGGCTTCAGGGCGAGCGCCCGCGCGATCGAGATGCGCTGGCGCTGCCCGCCGGAGAACTCGTGCGGAAAGCGGTCGACCGCCGCCGCGCTCAGCCCCACGCGATCGAGCAGGGCGGCGGCGATCTTCAGCGCTTCGGCGCGCGGCATGCCGAAGATGATCGGCCCGCGGGCGATGGCCTCGCCGACCTTCTGGCGCGGGTTCAGGGAAGCGAACGGGTCCTGGAAGATGATCTGCACCTGGCGCCGGTACTCGCGCACTTCGGCCACGCTGTGCCCCACCGGCTTGCCTGCGAACAGGATGCTGCCGCTGTCGGGCTCGATCAGCCGCATCACCATGCGCCCGAGCGTGGACTTGCCGGAACCCGACTCGCCCACCACCGACACCGTCTCGCCCTCGGTGATGGTCAAGTCGATGCTGTCGGCCGCGACCACGGTGCGCGGCGGGGTGAAGAGGCCCGATCGGGTCACGAAGGTTTTGTTCAACCCTTCGATCGCGAGCAGTGGCTGTGCATCGACCGCGCCGCGTGCGGTGGCGCGGGCCTTGCGGCCGGGCACGGCCTCGATGAGCGCGCGCGTGTAGGCGTGCTGCGGGTGGCGCAGCACCTCGTCGCGCGTGCCCTGCTCGACCACGATGCCGTGCTGCATGACGACCACGCGGTCGGCGATGTCCGCCACCACGCCGAAGTCGTGGGTGATGAAGAGCACGCCCATCTGGCGTTGCGCCTGCAGCGACTGGATCAGGTCGAGGATCTGGCGCTGCGTGGTCACGTCGAGCGCCGTAGTCGGCTCGTCGGCCAGTAGCAGGCGTGGGTTGTTCAACAGCGCCATCGCGATCATCACGCGCTGGCGCTGGCCGCCCGAGAGCTGGAACGGGTAGCTGCGCACGATCTGTTTGGGCGACGGCAGGCCGACCGCATCGATGATCGCCACGACGCGCTCGTCGATCTCGCCGCGCGAGACGCCGGCGTCGTTGTGCAGCTGCAGCGCTTCGGCCACCTGAACGCCCACGCGCTGCAGCGGATTGAGCGCGCTCATCGGTTCCTGGAACACCATCGAGATGCGCTCGCCGCGCCACTGCCGCATGGCTTGCGCGTCGAGGCGGGTGAGGTCGGTGCCCATCATCTCGATACGGCTCATGCGGTCGATCGACACGCGCGGCGGCAGCAGGCCGAGGATGGCGTGCGCCGTCATCGACTTGCCCGAGCCGGACTCGCCGACCAGGCAGACGATCTCGTTCTCGCCGATGTCCAGCGACAGCCGGTCGACCGCGTAGTTGCGATCGCCCGAAGTCGGCAGCACGACCGACAGGTTCTGGATCGAGAGCAGCGGTGTGGATGCTGTCATTGGCGGGAGATCCGTGGGTTGAGCACGTCGTTGAGGCCTTCGCCGACGAGGTTGATGGCCAGCACGGTCAGGAGGATCGCGACGCCCGGGAAGACGCTCATCCACCAGGCCGTGCGGATCATGGTGCGGGCCGCGCCGATCATGAAGCCCCAGCTCATCAGGTTCGGGTCGCCCAGGCCCATGAAGCTCAGCGCGCTCTCGATCAGGATCGCGGTGGCGATGGCCAGCGAGCCGGTCACGATGATCGGCGACAGTGCGTTCGGCAGGATGTGCCGCACGATCAGCGCCAGCGCCGACTCGCCCTGACAGCGCGCCGCCTGCACGAACTCGCGCTCCTTCAGCGCCAGGAACTCGCCGCGCGTGAGCCGCGCGACCTGCGGCCAGCTCACCACCGCGATCGCGATGACGATGGTGCGGATCGACGGCGTCAGGATGGCGACCAGCAGGATCGCCAGCAGGAAGGCGGGAATGGTCTGGAACAGCTCGGTGAAGCGCATCAGCAGCTCGCCGATGCGCCCGCCGAGGTAGCCCGACAGCGCGCCCACCACCACGCCGATCAGCAGCGCGACCAGCGTCGAGACCACGCCGATCATCAGCGACACGCGCGTGCCGTGCGCGATGCCCGCGGCGATGTCGCGGCCCAGGCTGTCGCTGCCCAGCAGCATGCCGTCGGTGCGCGGCGGCGTGAAGGGCGCGGCCACGGTGTCCCAGGGGTTGCCGGGGTAGAGCAGCGGCGCGGTGATGGCGAGCGCGATCACCGCGAGCAGGATCGCCAGGCCGAGCATGCCGCTCGGGTGGCGCAGAAAAGATCGGGCCATGTCTTTCATGTCATGCGGCCTTGATGCGCGGATCGACCAGGCGGTAGATGAAGTCCGTGATCCAGTTGAAGAAGATCACCAGCACCGACAGCACCAGGAACACGCCCAGCATCACCTGGTAGTCGCGCTGCAGCACCGCTTCGTAGGTCAGGCGACCCAGGCCCGGCCAGGCGAACACCGTCTCGATCACGACCGAGCCGCCGATCAGCGTGCCGGCCTGCACGCCGGCCATGGTGACGACCGGCAGCAGCGCGTTGCGCAGCATGTGGCGCCAGAGGATGCGGCTCTCGGAGGCGCCCTTGGCGCGCGCGGTCTTGACGTAGTCCTGGTGGCTCACCTCGATGATCGACGAGCGCATGAGCCGCGCGTAGATGGCGAGGTACAGCAGGCCCAGCGTGACGCCGGGCAACACGAGGTACTGGGCCTTGTCGAGCACCGCGGCCAGGCCGGTCAGGCTGGTGCCCACCGTGCCGTAGCCGAAGGCGGGCAGCCATCCGAGCTGCACCGAAAAGAGCAGCACCAGCATCAACCCCATCCAGAACACCGGCGTGGCGTAGACCACCAGCGACAGCAGCGTGATGAGGGTGTCGGACAACCGGCCCGCGCGCACGCCGGCCAGGCTGCCCAGCACGATGCCGCCCGCCAGCGAGACGACGAAGGCGGTGAGGGTCAGCAGCAGCGTGGCCGGCAGGCGCTCGAGGATCACGTCGAGCACCGGCCGCTGCTGCCGGTAGGAAAAGCCGAGGTCGAGCGTGACCACCTTGCCGAGGTAGGTGCCCAGCTGCGTGACCAGGGGCTTGTCCAGCCCGTACTCGGACCGCACGCGGGCGATGAAGGCCTCGTCGGTCGCGCCGGACTGCCCGGCGATGACGAGCGCGGGGTCACCCGGCGCAGCGCGCACCAGCATGAAGTTGAAGATGGCGATCAGGATCACCACCAACACCATCTTGCCGACACGCGTGCCCAGCGCGCCCGCGACGGACAGCCACTTCAGCGTCATGCCTTGAAGTGCACCGCGTCGAAACTCTCGTGGATGCCGATGGCCGTCGTCACCAGGTCCTGGATGCGCTTGTCGTAGATGGTGGGGAACTCCATCTCGCACAGCCACGCGATCGGTACGTCTTCCACCAGGATCTTCTGCATCTCGCTGTAAAGCGGTTGGCGCTTGGCGTCGGTGACTTCGTTCTCGGCTGCGAGGGCCAGCCGGTCGACTTCGGGGTTGCTGTAGCCGCCGGTGTTGGTGAACAGCAGCTTGCGGATGTTGGTCGACACGTAGTTGCGCGTCACGCCCAGGGCCGGGTCGCCGAACTGGTAGAGCCAGCTGAGCGTGATGTCGTAGTCCCAGTTGGCCACGCGCTGCGCCCACCCGCCCGGGTCGCTGGTCTCCAGGGTGAGCGCGATGCCCACTTTCGACAGGCACTGGCGCACGTACTCGCAGGCGCGGGCCGGCATCTCGCCATACGGCGACACCAGCAGACGCAGCTTGGTGCGAACGCCTGCGCCGTCGGCCTTCAGGCCCATCTCGTCGAGCAGGGCATTGGCCTTGGCGAGCGAGAAGTCGTACTTCTTGACGTTGGGTTCGTAGAACTTGGTCTTCGAGTTGATCGGCCCGGTCGCGACCTTGCCGAAGCCGTAGAGGATCTTGTCCTTGATGAAGTTGCGGTCGATCGCATGCATGATCGCCTGCCGGAAGCGCTTGTCGTCCAGCGGCTTCACGCGGTTGTTCAGCTCCAGCCACATGATGGGCGCGAAGTACTCGTAACCCTTGGTGGTCATCGCGAGGTTGCTGCTCTTGCCCAGGCGCTGCGCGTCGAAGAGCTCGAGGTCGGTCCACTGCGTCATCTGCACCGTGCCGTTTTCCAGGGCGAGGGCGCGCGAGGCGCCGTCGGGCACGATGCGGTAGATGATCGCGTCCAGGTAGGGCTTGCCCTTCTTGAAGTAGTCGTCGTTCCGCACCAGGTGAATGTGCGAGCCGCGCACCCATTCCTTGAACTTGTAGGGGCCCGAGCCGACCGGCTTGAGGTTGGCCGGGTTCTTGACGATGTCGGTGCCCGCGTAGATGTGCTTGGGCATCACCGGCAGGTTCGACACGTCGAAGGCGCCCATGAAGGGTCCGAACGGCGCCTTGAGCTTGAACACTACCGTGTGCGCGTCGGGCGCGGTGATCGATTCGCAGTGGCCGAACACGGCCTTGGCGCGTGGGTGCGTGGTCGGCAGGAATTCCTTGACCGTGTAGAGCACGTCCTCGGACGTGAGCGGCTTGCCGTCGTGCCACTTGGCCTCGGGCTCGAGGTTGAAGGTGTAGGTCAGGCCGTCGGGCGACACGGTCCAGCTCTTCGCCAGGCTGGGCATGGGCTTGAGGTCGAAGCCGTAGGTCAGCAGGCCGAGGAACATCTTGCCCGACACCGTCTGCGTCGGCGTCTGCTGGTTCACCGCGATGTTGAGCATCGGCGGCTCGGGCTGCAGGATCGAATTGAGCGTGCCCCCGCGCGTCTGGCCATGTGCCTTGGTGATGCCCAGAGGAATCTCCACCAGGCCCATGGCACTGGCGGCAAGCAAAAACTTGTGGAACTCGCGTTTCTTCATGAGGGGTCCTCGGAGAGAAGGGTGGGGCCGCCGCAGGGGCAGCGCGGTGTGCGCGTCGAAAGGCGAATTCAGTGTAGGGACGGGTCGGCGCGCCGATTGCACGGTTCGAGCCGAGTTCTGTTTCGCACGGGCCATCGTGGCGATGGCTTGACCTTTTCGCTGGCGCGATCCGGCGGTGCTTGATCTCGTGTGGCGCATTTCTTGCGTGCGAGAACAGGGTGATGCCCCGTCTGAACCCCGTTCGCAGCCAGGTCTTCCAGGACTACCAGGACATCCCGCGGCCCGTGTCGATGATCATCGTGGAGCACGATCCCGAGCCGTCGATGATCGTGCCGCGCCACTCGCACCCGCGTGCGCAGCTGGCCTATGCGGTCAAGGGCATGTTCACGCTGCACACCCAGGAAGGCGCCTGGCTGGTGCCGCCCAACCGTGCCGTCTGGGTGCCCGGCGGCATCGAGCACGAAATGCACGCACGCGGCCAGACCGTGTCGAACCGCTCGCTCTACATCCAGCCCGACGCCTCACCCGATCTGCCCGACGAATGCTGCGTGATCGAGGTGTCGCCGCTGATGCGCCAGCTCATCATCGAGGCCATCGACATCCCGCTGCTCTACGACGAGGCCGGCCGCGACGGCCGGGTGATGCGGCTCATCCTCGACGAGATCTGCGCCGCACCCAAGGTGCCGCTGCATGTGCCCATGCCCAACGACCCGCGGCTGCTGCGCATTTGCAAGGCGCTCTTGGCCGACCCGGGGCGCGATGGCGACCTGGAAGACTGGGCGCGCTTCGGGGCGCTGGGCCGCCGCACGCTCACGCGGCTGTTTCGCGACGAAACCGGCATCACCTTCACGATGTGGCGCCAGCAACTGCGCCTGATGGAGGCGTTGCGTCGCCTCTCGATGGGCACCGCCGTCACCACCGTGGCAATGGACCTGGGCTACGAAAGCCCCAGCGCCTTCACCGCGATGTTTCGCCGCGTGATGGGCAAGACGCCCAAGCATTACCTGGGCAGAAACGACATCGACGCGGAATGACCGGCTCGCCGGACCTTCGGTGGCATCAGGCCCGCTGGTTCACCCCGCACCAGCGCGCCATGAACACCGCCAGCACCGCGGTCGTCTGCATCAGGCTGTCGATCGACACCCACTCGTCGATGCCGTGGATGTTGGCGCCGCCCGAGGGGCCATAGCAGATGGCGGGCGTCTCGCCGTAGAGGTTGAAGAACTTCGCGTCCGTGGTGCCGGTGAAGGCGGTCGGCACCAGCGTCTGGCCGACCACGTCCTTGTGGCACTGCGAGATGGCCACGACGATGGGCGCGTCGTCCGGCACATGGCAGCCGTCGGCCTGGAAGCCTTCGTAGACGAGCTTGTAGCTCAGCGCCGCATGGGCAGGGTGGGCTTCGTAGGCGGCGGCCAGCACGGCTTCGACCTGCTGCTTGGCCTGCGCGACCTTCATGTCGGGGTAGAAGCCGATGCGCACGTCGGCGCGGCAGGCCGAGGGCACCGACGAGGCCCACTCACCGCCGCTGATCTTGCCGAGGTTGAAGTTCACCGGGTGGTTGTGGTGCGCGTAGCTGCGGTAGCGGGCGCTCGGCGCGTTCCATTTTTCTTCCAGCTTCTTCAGCTCGCCGAAGAGGTACATCGTGAAGTCGATGGCGCCCACGCCGGTCTGCGCGACCGAGGCGTGCACCGGCTTGCCCAAGACCTCGATGGCCAGCCACAGCACGCCCATCTGGCAGGTCATGACGCCGTTCTCGGCAATCGGCTCGGGGATGACGGCTGCATCGGCGCGGTAGCCTTCGACCAGGCAGGCGAGCGCGCCGTTGCCGGTGCATTCCTCTTCGATCACCGACTGGAAATACACCGGCGACGCGGGTTCGAGCCCCAGCGACTTCAACGCCTGGAAGGCCATCGTGTAGGCCACGATGCCCGCCTTCATGTCCGACGCACCGCGGCCGTACAGCCGGTCGCCGTCGACCTTGCCGGAGAAGGGCGAGTCGGTCCACAGCACCTCGGCGCCCGTGGGCACCACGTCGATGTGGCCGTTGAAGATCAGCGAGTTGCCCTTGAACGGGCCGCCCGGGCGGTGGATGCCGACCACGTTGGTGCGGCCTTCGTACGAGACGATGGAGGGCGAGTAGCCCGGGTGGGCCTTCAGCTTCTCCTCGTCGATCTGGAATTCGTCCACCTGCAGCCCGAGGCCGGCGAAGGCCTTCGCCATGAAGGTCTGGGCGCTCTGCTCGTGGCCGAGCAGCGACGGGTGCGTGACCAGTTCGCTCAGCATGGCGACGGCCTCGCCCCGCAGGGCATGGGCGGCGGCGGCGATGGCGGCTTCGTCCGCCACGAGGTCGGGGGTGGTTGGGTGCATGGGGACCATTCTTTCACCGCGTCGAAGGCGGCATTGTTCGAAACGGGCCGCGCACTGTCGCGAGTGCGCCGATGTCAGGCGACGACGACCCCCGTCGCACTCTCAGACCGGGAAGGTGCCCGGCAGCAAGATCCGCTTGTCGACGTTCCGGATGTCCGTGTGCCCGCAGAAGGCCATGGTCACGTCCAGTTCCTTGTGGATGAGCTGCAGCGCCTTGGTCACGCCGGCCTCGCCCATCGCGCCCAGGCCGTAGGCCATCGCCCGGCCGATCATCGTGCCGCGGGCGCCGAGCGCCCAGGCCTTGAGCACGTCCTGGCCGCTGCGGATGCCGCCGTCCATCCACACTTCGAGCTTGTCGCCGACCGCATCCACGATGGGCGGCAGCGCCTCGATGCTCGACGGGGCACCGTCGAGCTGGCGGCCGCCGTGGTTGCTCACGACGATGGCATCCGCGCCCACGTCGACCGCCAGCCGTGCGTCCTCTTCCACCATGATCCCCTTGAGGATCAGCTTGCCGCCCCATTGCTGCTTGACCCACGCGATGTCGGCCCACGACAGCGTCGGGTCGAACTGCTCGTTGGTCCAGGCCGAGAGCGAGTTCATGTCGCTCACGCCCTTCACGTGGCCCACCAGGTTGCCGAAGGTGCGGCGCTTGGTGCCCAGCATGCCCAGGCACCAGCCGGGCTTGGTGGCGAGGTTGATCATGTTGCGCAGCGTCGGGCGCGGCGGCGCGGTCAGGCCGTTCTTCAGGTCCTTGTGGCGCTGGCCGATCACCTGCAGGTCGAGCGTGAGCACCAGCGCGCTGCACTTGGCGACGCGGGCGCGCTCGATCATGCGGGCCATCGATTCGCGGTCGCGCATCATGTAGAGCTGGAACCAGAAGGGCGCGCTGGTGTTCGCCGCGATGTCCTCGATGGAGCAGATGCTCATGGTCGAGAGCGTGAACGGGATGCCGAACTTCTCGGCTGCGCGCGCCGCGTGGATCTCGCCGTCGGCGTGCTGCATGCCGGTCAGCCCCACCGGCGCGATCGCCACCGGCATCTTCGCCATCTGGCCGACCATCGGGGTGGCCAGCGTGCGGCCTTCCATGTTCACGGCCACGCGCTGGCGCAGCTTGATCTTCTTGAAGTCGTCGCTGTTCGCGCGGTAGGTGCTCTCGGTCCAGGAGCCCGAGTCGGCGTAGTCGTAGAACATGCGCGGCACGCGCTTCTCGGCGAGCACGCGCAGGTCCTCGATGGTCGTGATCACGGTCATTTGACGACCATCAGGGTGAAGGGCCAGACGTAGGCTTGCATGGTGACGTAGAGGCCGACCAGGCAGGCCAGCGCAATGGAGTGGAAGAACACGTAGCGGAGGATATCGCCTTCGTGGTTGAACCAGCGCGTGGCGGTGGACGCCACGACGATCGACTGCGCGTCGATCATCTTGCCCATCACGCCGCCCGAGCTGTTGGCCGCGCCCATCAGGTTGGGCGACAGGCCCAGTTGCTCGGCCGCCACCCGCTGCATGCCACCGAAGAGCACGTTCGACGCGGTGTCGGAGCCCGTGAGCGCCACGCCCAGCCAGCCCATCAGCGTGCCGAAGAAGGGGTAGAACACGCCGGTGTTGGCGAAGGCCAGGCCCAGCGTGGTGTCGGTGCCCGAGTAGCGGGTGAGCGTGCCCAGGGCCAGCATCAACACGATGGTCAGCAGCGAGTACTTCACCAGCCAGACCGTGTTGAAGAAGGTGCGCACGATGGCGACCGGGTTGTACTTCATGAGAAACGCGCTCACCACCGCCGACAGCAGGATCGCGGTGCCGGTGGCCGACAGGATGTTGAGCGTGTAGACGGCGCT
This sequence comes from Variovorax restrictus, assembly GCF_051216715.1. NCBI lineage: Bacteria > Pseudomonadati > Pseudomonadota > Betaproteobacteria > Burkholderiales > Comamonadaceae > Variovorax > Variovorax restrictus. The sequence goes on along the minus strand of NZ_JBPJZH010000004.1, from coordinate 98,685 downwards.
TTCCTTCGTCGGCTGCGGCACCACCGGCGGCATCTTCTCGATCAGGTTGTGCAGCCCGCCCATCGGGAACGCGGGCGCGAACAGGCCGTTGAGCCAGGTCTTGACCACCGGCAGGCCCCAGATGAAGACGAAGACCGACAGGATGACCCAGGGCATCCAGGCGCGCATCAGGTCGGCACGGCTGTGCTGCGTGAGCGGCTGTGGCGGCTTGGCTTCGTGGGCGCTGATGTCCTTGCCGCGCAGCGACGCCGAGGTCCAGATGGTTCTGGGCTTCCACACGCGCAGGAAGGCGACCAGACAGGCCATCGAGACGATGGCCGCGATGATGTCCACCAGCTCCGGCCCGATGAAGTTCGACACCAGGTACTGCGGGATCGCGAAGGACAGACCCGCCACCAAAATGGCCGGCCAGATCTCCGCCATGCCCTTGCGGCCGGCGAAGGCCCAGATGAGCCAGAAGGGCACCAGCAGCGAGAAGAAGGGCAACTGGCGGCCGATCATCGCGGTGACCTCCATCAGGTCGTAGCCGTGCACCTTGGCCAGCGTGATCACCGGCGTGCCCAGCGCGCCGAAGGCCACCGGCGCGGTGTTGGCGATCAGCGAGAGCCCCGAAGCCGCCAGCGGCGAGAAGCCCAGGCCGATCAGGATGGCGGCCGTGACCGCCACCGGCGTGCCGAAACCGGCCGCACCCTCGAAGAAGGCGCCGAAGCAGAAGGCGATCAAGAGCAGTTGGATGCGCCGGTCTTCGGTGATGCCCGAGAGCGAATCCTGCAGTACCTTGAAGCTGCCGTTCTGCTCGGTCAGCTGGTGCAGGAAGATGATGTTCAGCACGATCCAGCCGATCGGCAGCAGGCCGGTGAAGCCGCCGAACAGCGCCGCGCGCCCGGCCATCTCCGCGGGCATGCCGTAGGCGAACACCGCCACGACGATCGCGGCGATCAGGCCCATGCCGGCGGCGATGTGCGCCTTGATGTGGAAGAAGCCGAGTGCGGCCAGCATCACGACCACCGGGATCGCCGCCAGCGCGGTCGAGATGATCATGTTGCCGAAGGGGTCGTAGATTTGTTGCCAGGGCATGTTGTTCTCCGTTTGTTGCCGATCAGTCCGGCTTGATGCCGGCCTTGACCACGATTTCTTTCCAGACCTTCTGCTGCGCGGCGATGAAGGCGCCGAACTGCTCGGGTGTGTCGCCCACGCCCTGCGCCGAGTCGTGCGCAAAGCGCTCGGTCACGGGACCGGTGCGCAGCGCCTTGAGACTTTCTTCCTGCAGGCGCTTGACCACCGGCGCGGGCGTGCCGGCCGGGGCCAGCAGGCCGTACCACTGGGAGGTCTCGAAGCCCTTGTAGCCGCTCTCGGCGATGGTCGGCACGTCGGGCAGGGCCCCGATGCGCTGGGCCGAACCGACCGCCAGCGCGCGCAGCTTGCCGCTCTTGATGAAGGCCGAGATGCTGGGCAGCCCGTTCATCGCCACCTGGGTGCGCCCGGCCAGCAGGTCGGTCATCTGCGGGCCGCTGCCGCGGTAGGGGATGTGCGTCATGAAGAAGCCGGCCGTGAGCTTGAGGTATTCCATGCTCAGGTGGCCCGAGCTGCCATTGCCGGCCGAGGAGTAGTTGAGCTTGGCCGGGTTCGCCTTGGCGTAGGCGATGAACTCCTTGAAGTTCCTCACCGGCACGTCGGGGTGGACCACCAGCACGTTGGGCACCTTGGCCAGCAGCGTGACGGGCACGAAGTCCTTGTTCACGTCGTAGGGCTGGTTCGTCAGCATGTAGGGGTTGACCGCCAGCGTGCCGACGTGGCCGAGGATCAGCGTGTAGCCGTCGGCGCCGGCCTTGGCCACGTCCTGCATCGCGATGGTGCCGGCCGCGCCGGGCTTGTTCTCGACGAAGACGCTCTGGCCGAGCAGCTTGGTGAGTTCGCCCGCCACCGAGCGCGCCACCACCTCGCTGGAGCCGCCCGGCGCGAAGGGCACGACCAGCCGGATCGATTTCTGCGGCCAGGCGCCCTGGGCATGCAGCGTGCCGGTCCCGCCGGCCGCCAGCAGCGCGATCGATTGACAGATTCGGCGACGCGACACGAGACCGCCGCTCGGCGGGTCGAATGGGACGGGCATGGACGCTCCTGTTGTGATGTTTGTCACCGCATTGTGGAAGCGTGGGCTCGTCGATGCTGTCGCCGCCGTCTTGGGGATTTCCCGTAGACGGGCACCGGCCGGCCCGGGCGGGGACAATGGCGGCCCTATGAAAAAGCAACGCATCGTGGTCGGCCTGAGCGGCGGGGTCGACTCCGCCGTCACCGCGCATCTGCTTCAGCAGCAGGGCCACGAGGTGGTCGGCATCTTCATGAAGAACTGGGAAGACGACGACGACAGCGAGTACTGCTCGTCGAACATCGACTTCGTCGACGCGGCCAGCGTGGCCGACGTGCTGGGCATCGAGATCGAGCATGTCAACTTCGCGGCCGACTACAAGGACCGGGTCTTCGCCGAGTTCCTGCGCGAATACCAGGCCGGCCGCACGCCGAACCCCGACGTGCTGTGCAACGCCGAGATCAAGTTCAAGGCCTTCCTCGACCACGCGATGCGACTGGGGGCCGAGAAGATCGCCACGGGGCACTATGCCCGCGTTCGCCTGAACGACGGCACGGGGCGCCACGAGCTGCTCAAGGGCCTCGACCCGGCCAAGGACCAGAGCTATTTCCTGCACCGCCTGAACCAGGCACAGCTGTCGAAGACGCTGTTCCCGGTCGGCGAGCTGCACAAGACCGAGGTGCGCCGCATCGCCGACGCCATCGGCCTGCCGAATGCCAAGAAGAAGGACTCGACCGGCATCTGCTTCATCGGCGAGCGGCCGTTTCGCGAGTTCCTCAACCGCTACATCTCCAAGGAACCCGGTCCGATCAAGGACGAGCGCGGCCGCACGCTGGGCGAGCACCAGGGCCTGAGCTTCTACACGCTGGGCCAGCGGCAGGGCCTGGGCATCGGCGGGGTGAAAGCGCGCGGCGCCCAGCGTGGGGCGGGCGACCATTCGCCCTGGTTCGTTGCGCGCAAGGACATGGCGGCCAACACGCTGTGGGTGGTGCAAGGCCACGACCATCCGTGGCTGCTGTCGCAGGCGCTGACGGCCGACGACGCGAGCTGGGTGGCGGGCGAGGCGCCGGTCGCCGGCGACTATGCCGCGAAGTCGCGCTATCGCCAGACCGATGCGGCATGCACGCTGACGGCGGATGCCGATGGCACGTTCGCGCTCGACTTCCCCGAAGCGCAATGGGCCGTCACGCCGGGCCAGTCGGCGGTGCTGTACGACGGCGAGGTGTGCCTGGGCGGCGGCGTGATCGCTTCTGCGACCGCCACCGCTGACTGAGGACCGCGCAGCCCGATCAGGGCCCCGGCGGCCCGTACACCGAAGCGTCGGTGTGGATCAGCGACAGCGGATGGCGCGCGCCGCCCAGGTAGTCCTCGATGCACTGCAGGAGCAGCGGGCTGCGGTGCCGATCCACGCTGGCGCGGATCTCGTCGGGCGTCATCCACAGCGTGCGCACGATGCCTTCGTCGAGCGCACGCCCCTGCACGAAATCGCCGAGCGTGCCCGCGAAGGCGAAGCGCAGGTAGGTGACGTCTTCTTCGCTGTCCCGCCGCTCGGCGCTCGTCGTCGGTGGCCGCTGGAAGCGCGCCATGTACACGCCGACCAGCGCGGTGGGGACGAAGTGGTGGGCGGTTTCTTCCAGCGCCTCGCGGGCGCAGCCTTCGGCCGGCGATTCCCCGGGGTCGAGATGGCCGGCCGGCGTGTTGAGCTTGAGGCCGTGCGCGGTGTGTTCCTCGACCAGCAGGAAGCGGCCGTCGCGTTCGATCACCGCCGCGACGGTGACGTGGGGCCGCCAGCGCAGGTTGGACATGGTGCCTGGGCCTCGGCTCAGCGCAGCACGTAGCCGCTGAAGCGCCAGACCCCGTCGCGGTCGAGACGGAAGCTGACCAGCTCGCGCACCAGCGTGGTCGGCTTGTTGGCGAAGCGCGTCTCGTACTCGACGCTGACGTACTGGCCGGCCAGCTCGGCATCCGCATCGTTCGCCACCTGCCGGTTGACGGAGACCCAGGTGCGCTGCTGCGCCGCGCCCAGTGGCTCGCGCGCCTTGGCGACCTGGCTGATGAAGTCGGCGCGCTTCACGCGCTTGCGCGCCCCGGCCGCGGCGCCGTCCCACAGCTCGCCAGTCTTGGCCTGGTCGACCATCTGGATCGCCTGCAGCCCGCCGCGCACCATGTCGCTGGGTTCCACGTCCTGCGCGGCGGCCAGGCCGAGCCATCCCGCCAGGCTGGCGGCCAAGAGAAGCTTCATCATCCGGATCATGTCGTTCATTCCTTGTGTTGGAGTGCGGCCTCGATATCGGCCGCGGAGGGTTGGGGGAGCACCAGGGTGACGGTGCAGCCGGCATCGGCTGCGCTGTCGATTTCGATCGTTCCGCCGTGCCGCTGCACGGCGGTGCGCACCAGCAACAGTCCCAGGCCCACGCCATGGACCTCCGGATGGCTTTCGCGATGCAGTCGGTGGAAGGGCTGGAACAGTTGCGACTGTAGTTCGGGGGGAATGCCCGGGCCGTGGTCCTTGACGGAGAGTGCCCACGCGCCGACGCGCGCCTCGACGGTGCAGGGCAGCGTGGCGCCGTGCGGCGAATACTTGAGGGCGTTGCTCAGCACGTTGGTCAGTGCGCGTGTCAGCAGGCTGCGGTCGGCCAGGCAGGGGGCTTCCTCGAGGGTGGTGATCAGCTGCAGCTCGACCTGCTTCTTGCGCGCCATCACCCAGGCGCTGTCCATGGCCTGCTGCATCAATGCCACCAGATCGAGCATCTCGGCGCGGAAAGGCTGCGCCTCGGCGCGTGCGAGATTGACGAAGCCGTCGGCCAGTTCGAGCCCGGTGCGGGCATGCCGCTCGACGCGGTCGAGCAGGGCTTGGCCGGCCAGCACGTCGGGCCGCGTGCGTGCCAGTTCGAGCGCGGTGAGGATCGACGCACTCGGCTCCCGAATGTCGTGCGAGATGAAGCGCAGCGCCTCGTCGCGCTGGCTCTGCGCGTTGCGCATCCGCGTGATGTCGACCAGCACGCTCATCCAGCCGGCGTGCTGGTTGCGCGCGTCGAAGAAGGGCACGCAGCGCAGCAACAGGATGCGGCGGTGGGCGTCTTCGCCCTCGCCGAGGATCGGCCCCAGCGATGGCGCCCGCAGCGCGCCGGGCAGCACCATCGGGCCACCGGTGGTGCGCCAGCGCAGGTCGGCCAGCAAGGTGTGTGCGTCCCGCCCGACGAGGTCTGGCGCCGGCGTGTGCCAGTGCCGGGCGGCGGCCAGGTTGGCGATGAAGACACGACCATTGCGGTCGAGCACGAGTGTGGCGTCGGCCATGTGGTCGATGCCGTCGCGCACGAAGCGATGCAGGTCGCGCATGCGCAGGCCGGCCGCCGAGGTCGCCGCCATCTGGCGGTCGAGGAAGTCGCCTGTGAGGTGAGGTGGCCGCGGCACCGGAAGGCCGTCGAGAGCTTCGTTGAGCTGTTCGGTGCCCCAGCGCAGGTAGCGCAGCGCCGCTGAAAGTCGCATGAGGCTCCACAGCGGATAGACCAGCGCCAATCCGAGGAAGCCCGCGGCCGGCGCGAACTGGATCCCGACCCAGGGCCGCGCGTTGTGCAGGCCGAGCTGAAGCGCGAGCATCGCGCCGATCAGTGCGACCACCGCGATGGGCCGCAGCCACAGCAGCCCCATCAGCGCGATGACCATCGGCGCCAGGTTGTAGACCAGGTCCTGCCAAGGGCGGGCGACCACCACGCGGCGGTCGCTCGTCAGGCCCTGCAGCACGCTGGCGAAGATCTCGACGCCAGGCATCAGGCCGGTGGGTTTGGGCGCCGAGGTGGCGTAGTTGTCGCCGAGGCCGGCGGCGGTCGAGCCGACCAGCACGTAGCGGTCGCGAAAGGTGCCGGCCGGCACGGTGCCGCGCAGCACGTCGATGTACGACACGGTGGGAAACGGCGGGGTGCCGTCGGTGAAGATCACGACCTCGTGGTTGCCGCGCAGCCAGGCACCGGGGCCGGGCGCAGGCGAGGTGTGCGGGTCGGGCGCCGTCGGCATTGCGAGGTTGCGCCCGTAGGCGTCGGCCGCCTGCTGCAGGGCCAGCGCGAAGTGCGGCCAGGCGCGGCCAGCCAGGCCTTCGCGCAGGTAGACGCTGCGCACGATGCCGTCTTCGTCGATCGACAGGTGGGCGTGCCCGATGGCCGACGCCGCGTCGGCCAGGACCGGCACCGGCAGCAGCTCGGCGTTGGCCTGCAGGCTGCGCGATTGCAGCGCCATCGGCAGCACCACGCAGCCCGCGTCGGCGATGCCGGCCGCCAGCACCGCGTCGTCGTGCGGATGCGCCTGATCGGGCTCGGTGAGCAGCAGGTCGAGGCCGATGCAGCGCGGATCGTCGGCGGCGATGCGGCGCAACAGCTCGGCGTGCAGCGCCCGCCGCCACGGCCAACGACCGATCGCCGCCATGCTCGCCTCGTCGATCGCCACGATCACGATGTCCTTCGACGGGGGCTGGCGCATCTCCGCGCGGGCGTTGTCCTGCAGCATGCGGTCGAAGCGCGGCATCGGCTGCTGCAGGGTCAACAGCGTGACCAGCGTGACCAGGCCGGTCGCCAGCAGCAGCCAGGGCAGGCGGTTGAGCAGCAACCGGCGCAGGCGCGTGCGCCGGCCCGCGGGTCGCGGCGCCTTGGGTGGAGGCGGGCGGTCGGCGGGCATGGCGATGCTCAGGGGCGGCTGACGGGCAGGCCGTCGCTCGCGCCGAGCGTGCCGCCGTCGAGCGTGCGCACCACCGGCCCGACGTGAACGCGACGGGCTGGCGAGAACGGCCCGACCAGCCCCGAGGCATCGCGGGCCTGCAAGCGCACGTTGTAGCTGCCGCGCGGGACATCGCGCAGGGTCCAGCTCGGCGTGTCGAGTTCCACGTCGAGCAGTGGCGCGGTGAATTCGGCGTCACGCGCCAACTGGGCGCGGAACGTCTGCCCTGCTTCGGCCTGCCAGCGCAGGGTGGGGCTCTCGCTGCTGTCGTCGAATTCGATGCCCAGCACGTTCGGCGTGGCGATCACGGAGAACGCCTGCGGTGCCGCGAAAGGGCCGCGCCGCAGCGCGCCGTTCGCGTCTTTCACGACGGAGGCTGTGCGCCAGCCGTAGTCGCCCGGCGCCAGTGCGGCGACGCCGAAGCGGCACGGACCCTGGCGCACCTCGTCGATCACCGGCCGGGTGAAATCGGACTTCGGTGCGACCTGCAGATGCACGCCATCGGTGCCCGCCACGTCGGAACAGACGAGCTGACCGAGGTCGCTGGTGATGCGGCCGCCCGGCGCAGGGGCCTGATAGAGCGGCGGGACCGGGCGGGCATGGACGCGGATGGCGTGGCGCGATTCGGCGCCCGCGAGGCCGTCGGCATCGACCGCGCGCACGCCGAGCAGGTAGTCGCCGTCGTCGAGCGCCGGAAACTGCACGCGCTCGCTCGGGAACAGGCCGTTGCGCGCCACCGCTTGCATGCCCGCGTCGCGCGCGATGCGCACCTCGTAGCCGGCAACGGTCGGCGGCGGCGTCGGCAGGTGGAGGATGAAGAGCGCGGCGTCTTCGTAGGTCGAGGGCAGGGTCGACAGGTCGGGTGCGTCCGGCAGCGACGGCCGCTTGTCCAGCTGGCCGTCGGTGGCGACCACCGCCCCTTGCCCGGCCCGGACATCGGCACTGCGCGCCCCACGGCGCGGGGGCTTGCGCGGTTGCACCTTCACGAGGCCTTCGGCCACCGATGTGGAAACGCGGCCATCCGACGCCACCGTGACGTCGAAGCGCGTGCCGCGCACGCTGGCGACGGCGCCCGGGGCATGGATTTCGAAGCGCCGCCCCTTCTGCTGCGGGGCGACATCGGACTCGACCTTGCCGCGGCGAACGTCGATCACCGATTCGTAGGGGCCGGTCGCCCGCTTGCTGCGCAGCCGCTTGAGCTCCACGTCCGACTCCGCCAGCACTCGCACGACCGAGCCGTCGGCCAGCCGCAACCGCAGATAGCCATCCTTGGGCACCTGGATGCGCATGCCTTCGGTGATCGCATCGCCTGCGGCCAGCGGAGCGCTCGCATCGTCGGCGGGCGTTGCGCCAGGACCCGTGCTGCCCGACGTGGTGCCCAGTGGCAGGCCTTCGACGAATTCGACCCTGGCCGTCGCGAGGCCGGCGGGCCGCAGCATCCGGCGCGGCACGCGGATCACGGTGCCGGGCACCAGGGTCTGCGGATCGGCGATCTTGTTCAGCGTCTGCAGCTCACGCCACTGCGAAGGAGCGCGAAGGTAGCGTTCGCCCAGGCCCTGCAGCGTGTCGCCGGCCACGACGCGGTGTTGCAGGTCGCTCTTGGGCGGTGCGGCCTGCACGCTGGTGGGCACCAGGGCACCGAACCACAACACGGCCGTCAGCAACGCCGCCGGCCCAGCCGGCCCATGCCGGCGAAACACCCGCGCGGGCTTCATGCGCGCTCGTCGTAGGGCTCGCGTGCGCCGGAAAGGTCGGTGCCGTCGATGGCTTCGAGCCGATAGCCCAGGCCATAGATCGCCGACAGCAGAAAGCCGTTGGAAGGTCGAAGGTCGAGTTTCGTGCGAAGGCGCGAAATGTGGGTGTCGAGCGAGCGCGACGGATTCTCCGCGCCGAGCCCCCAGACCGCTTCACGCAGATGCTCGCGGGACAGCAGGCGCCCCAGGTTCTGGAACAAAAACAGGGCCAGTTCGTACTCCCGATGCTTGAGTTCGGCGGGTTCCCCCTTGAACGTGAGCATGCGCGACTGCGGGAAAAAGTGATACGGGCCGAAGGCGAGTTCGGGTTCATGCTGTGCGGGGTACGCCCGCCGCAACAACGCCTTGACCCGGGCCTCGAGTTCCGGAACCCGGATGGGCTTGACCATGAAGTCGTCGGCTCCGACGCTCAGCCCCTCGACCATGTCGGCCTCTTCGCGCCGGTTGGTCACGAACAGGATGGGAAGGCGGCTGTTGAGGTCTTCCCGGATCCATTTGACGACGCCGGGGCCTTGCACGTCGGGCAGGGTCCAATCGAGGATGAGCAGATCGTAGGTCTGCTGGCGAAGCTCGCGCAGCAGGGATCGACCGTCGGAAAAGCCATGGCATTCATGGCCGATGCTCTCCATCGTCGACTGAATCAGGTCGAGCTGACCCGATTCGTCGTCCAGTGCAGCTATGCGCATTTTTTATCACTCCCTTGATCGACGTCACGAGTCTAGGCGCTCGATACCGTCTGACACCATTGTGGCAAGGATTGCAACTGTCAACTAGTGTTCGGAACCGAATCTCAATGGTCAACAAGAGTCATTAAGTGCCAAATTTGCGCTTTTGCCGCTCCGGCGTTTCCGAGGCCGCCGACGGCCTGCTTAAAGTGCGCCGTCACCGGCGAGTGCCGGATCCGGGAGAGACGCGTTGAAGGTTTTGTTTTCCATGTCCGGCCGCTGCCGTGCTGTGGCGGCTGTTCTGACGGCCGCTGCGTTGTCGACCGGTTGTGCGACGCACGTGAGCGAGGGCCTGACCGACGATGGCGAAGTGCGCCGCGTCGTGTTTCCGCCTTTGGCGAGCGCCACGCGGCCGGAGGGCGCCTTTCCCGATCGCGAGGTGTTGTACGAGATCGAGCCGGGCGTGCGCAAGTCGCACCTTCTGCATTGGTTCGGGCCGCCACATTTCGGCGAGGGCATCGCGGGCGTCCGCGAATGGGACTACATCCTGCATTTCTACAGTGGCGGTGGCATCACGACCTGCCGCTACAAGGTGCTCTTCGACACCGCCTACGTCGCGCGTCGGTTTCACTGGCAGCCCGACGAGTGTGGGCGGTGGCTGTCGCCGTCCATGGCGCGTCGCACAGAGAGGTGACCTCACGCTGAAAGCCCGGCGGATCGCGTTGTCGCGTGCGGGAATCCGCGACCGGGCGGGGAAAGTTCTTCGGGTAAGCTGCGCCACGAAAAACAATGCAGCCCGCAGCTGCCCCGAGGAGATTCACCATGTTGATTGGCGTTCCGGCCGAGACAGCGGCTGGCGAGACCCGAGTGAGCGTGACGCCCGACACGGCGAAGAAGCTGGTGGCGCAGGGGCACGCGGTGGTGGTGCAGTCGGGGGCCGGGCTCGCCGCCAGCGTCACCGACGCGGCATATGAAGCCGCTGGCGCACAGATCGTGGATGCCGCAGCGGCCTTCGGTGCCGACATCGTCTTGAAGGTGCGCGTGCCGTCGGACGCCGAAGCGCCGCTTCTCAAGCCCGGCGCCGTCGTCGTCGGCATGCTCAATCCCTTCGATGCCACCGGCCTGCAGCGGCTCGCTGCGGCCAGCGTCACGTCCTTCGCCCTCGAGGCCGCGCCGCGCACCACGCGCGCGCAGAGCATGGACGTGCTCTCGTCCCAGGCCAACATCGCCGGCTACAAGGCCGTGATGATCGCGGCCAACGCCTACCAGCGCTTCTTCCCGATGCTCATGACGGCGGCCGGCACGGTGAAGGCGGCGCGCGTCGTCATCCTCGGCGTCGGCGTGGCCGGCCTGCAGGCCATCGCGACCGCCAAGCGCCTGGGCGCGGTGATCGAGGCGAGCGACGTGCGGCCCAGCGTCAAGGAACAGGTCGAGTCGCTCGGCGGCAAGTTCATCGAGGTGTCCTACGACACCGACGAAGAGAAGGAAGCGGCCGTGGGCGTGGGCGGTTACGCCAAGCCGATGCCGGCCAGTTGGCTGGCGCGGCAGCAGGCCGAGGTCGCCAAGCGCGTGGCGCAGGCCGACGTGGTCATCAGCACGGCGTTGATCCCCGGCCGCGCGGCGCCCACGCTCATCACCGAAGAGATGGTCAAGTCCATGAAGCCGGGCTCGGTGATCGTGGACATCGCCGCGGGCAAGGGCGCGGGTGGCGTGGGCGGCAACTGTCCGCTGACCGAGACCGACCGCACGGTGGTCAAGCATGGCGTCACGCTCGTGGGCGAGACCAACCTGCCCGCGCTGGTGGCGGCCGATGCGTCGTCGCTCTATGCGCGCAACGTGCTCGATTTCCTCAAGCTCATCCTGCCGAAGGACGGCGGCCTGACGATCGACCTGGAAGACGACATCGTGGCTGCGTGCCGGGTCACGCAGGACGGCCAGGTCACACGCAAGTAGAAGAACAAAGGAGCCAAGCCATGGACACCGCCGTCTCGCACACCGTCATCAACCTGATCATCTTCGTGCTGGCCATCTACGTGGGCTACCACGTGGTGTGGACCGTCACACCCGCTCTGCACACGCCGCTGATGGCGGTGACGAACGCGATCTCGGCGATCGTCATCGTCGGCGCGATGCTGGCCGCAGCGCTCACCGAGACCACGCTGGGCAAGACCATGGGCGTGCTGGCCGTGGCGCTGGCGGCGGTCAACGTGTTCGGCGGCTTTCTCGTCACGCGGCGCATGCTGGAGATGTTCAAGAAGAAAGAGAAGAAGGCGCCCGCGCCCACCAAGGGAGACGTGGCATGAGCATGAATGTCGTCACGCTGCTGTACCTGGTGGCGTCGGTCTTTTTCATCCAGGCGCTCAAGGGCCTGAGCCACCCGACCACGTCGATCCGGGGCAACGTCTTCGGCATGGCCGGCATGACGATCGCCGTGCTGACGACGGCGGCGCTCATCGTGCAGCTCTCCGGCGGCAAGGCGCTCGGCATGGGCTGGGTGCTGCTGGGCCTGCTGGTCGGCGGCACGGCCGGCAGCATTGCCGCGCAACGCGTCGAGATGACCAAGATGCCCGAGCTGGTCGCCTTCATGCACAGCATGATCGGCCTGGCGGCGGTGTTCATCGCGGTAGCGGCGGTGGCCGAGCCCTGGGCCTTCGGCATCTCGGCGCACGGCGCGCCGATCCCGGGCGGCAACCGCATCGAGCTGGCGCTCGGCGCGTTCATCGGCGCGGTCACTTTCACCGGCTCGATCATCGCGTTCGGCAAGCTCTCGGGCAAATACAAGTTCCGCCTGTTCCAGGGCGCGCCGGTTCAGTTCAAGGGCCAGCACATGCTCAATGCCGTGCTCGGCCTGGCGGCGGCCTTCTTCGTGTTCGGCTTCTGGCATTCGCAGAGCTGGATCGACATCGTGCTGGTCATCGCGCTCGGCTTCGCGCTCGGCGTGCTGCTGATCATCCCGATCGGCGGTGCCGACATGCCGGTGGTGGTGTCGATGCTCAACAGCTACTCAGGCTGGGCGGCGGCGGGCATCGGCTTCTCGCTGAACAACGCGATGCTGATCATCGCGGGCTCGCTGGTCGGCAGCTCGGGCGCGATCCTGAGCTACATCATGTGCAAGGCGATGAACCGCTCGTTCTTCAACGTGATCCTGGGCGGCTTCGGGGGCGATGCGACCGCGGCGGCCACAGGTGGCGCAGTGCAGCGCAGCGTGAAGAGCGGCAGCGCCGACGACGCGGCCTTCGTGCTGAGCAACGCCGAGACGGTGGTCATCGTGCCGGGCTACGGCCTGGCGGTGGCGCGTGCGCAGCATGCCGTGAAGGAACTCGCGGCGAAGCTCACCGAAAAGGGCATCACGGTCAAGTACGCGATCCACCCGGTGGCCGGCCGCATGCCGGGCCACATGAACGTGCTGCTGGCCGAGGCCGAGGTGCCCTACGACCAGGTCTTCGAGATGGAGGACATCAACGGCGAGTTCGGGCAGGCCGACGTGGCGATCATCCTGGGCGCCAACGACGTGGTGAACCCGGCCGCGCACACCAAGGGCAGCCCGATCTACGGCATGCCCATCCTGGAGGCCTACAAGGCCAAGACCGTCATCGTGAACAAGCGCTCCATGGCCGCGGGCTACGCCGGCCTGGACAACGAACTCTTCTACATGGACAAGACCATGATGGTCTTCGGCGACGCCAAGAAGGTGGTCGAGGACATGGGCAAGGCCATCGAGTAGAAGTGTCCCGCGCGCTGAAGCGCGGCCTCGTGCGCGACGGTGTCGCGCCCCCCTTTTTTTCCGACATGGAGACAAGACCATGACCGATCGCCCCTGGCTCGGCAGCTACCCGCCGGGTGTCCCGGCCGACATCGATCCCTCGCAGTACAGCTCGCTGGTCGGGCTGATGGACGAGAGCTTCTCGAAGTACGCCGACCGCACCGCCTACAGCTTCATGGGCAAGGACGTGAGCTACGCCAGCGTCGACCGCCACAGCCGGGCCTTCGCGGGCTATCTGCAGGGCCTGGGGCTGGTCAAGGGCGACCGGGTCGCGGTGATGATGCCCAACTGCCCGCAGTACCCGATCGCGGTGGCGGGCATCCTTCGGGCCGGGCTGATCCTGGTCAACGTCAACCCGCTCTACACGCCGCGGGAGCTCGAACACCAGCTGCAGGACAGCGGCGCGAAGACCATCGTCATCATGGAAAACTTCGCCGCCACACTGCAGCATTGCCTGGCATCGACGCCGGTCAAGCACATCGTGCTCGGCGCGATGGGCGACCGCTTGGGCTTGCTGAAAGGCAGCATCGTCAACTATGTGGTGCGCAGCGTCAAAAAGCTGGTGCCGGCCTATGCATTGCCGCAGGCGGTGCGCTTCAACGCGGCGCTGGGCGAAGGCGCGGCGCGTGGGGTGAAGACGCCGACCATCGGTCCCGACGACGTGGCGGTGCTGCAATACACCGGCGGCACCACTGGGGTGTCGAAGGGCGCGGTGCTGCTGCACCGCAACGTGATCGCCAACGTGCTGCAGTCCGAAGCCTGGAACGAGCCGGTGATGCAAAAGGTGCCGGCCGGTGAACAGCCGACCAGCGTCTGCGCGCTGCCGCTGTATCACATCTTCGCCTTCACGGTGAACATGATGCTGGGCCTGCGCACCGGCGGGAAGGTGATCCTCATCCCCAATCCGCGCGACATGGCGGCCACGCTGAAGGAGCTGTCGAAGCACACCTTCCACAGCTTCCCGGCGGTCAACACGCTCTTCAACGGCATCGCCAACCATCCCGATTTCGGCACCGTCGACTGGAAGAACCTGAAGGTCTCGGTGGGCGGCGGCATGGCGGTGCAGGCGGCCGTGGCCAAGCTCTGGCTCGAGAAGACCGGTTGCCCGATCTGCGAAGGCTATGGGCTGTCCGAAACCTCGCCGTCCGTGAGCTGCAACCCGACCACCAGCAAGGCCTACACCGGTACCATCGGCGTGCCGCTGCCGAGCACCTTCATGACGCTGCTCGACGACGCCGGTGAGCCGGTCGTGCTCGGCCAGCCCGGCGAGATCGCGATCAAGGGCCCGCAGGTGATGGCGGGCTACTGGCAGCGCCCCGACGAGACCGCGAAGGTCATGACGCCGGACGGCTGGTTCAAGACGGGCGACATCGGCGTGGTCGACGAGCGCGGCTTCTTCAAGATCGTCGACCGCAAGAAGGACATGATCCTGGTGTCGGGCTTCAACGTGTACCCGAACGAGATCGAGGACGTGGCGTCCATGATGCCGGGCGTGCTCGAATGCGCCGCGGTCGGCGTGGCCGACGACAAGACCGGCGAAGCCGTCAAGCTGGTCATTGTCAAGAAGGACCCGGCCCTGACCGAAGAACAGGTGCGCGACTTCTGCCGCGAGAACCTCACCGGCTACAAGCGGCCGAAGGTGATCGAGTTCCGCACCGACATGCCGAAGACGCCGGTGGGCAAGATCCTGCGGCGCGAACTGCGCGACGCGAAGAAGTGAGCGCCGTGGTGCGCGCCGCCGCACCCATCGCCATCGTCTCGGCCATGCACGAGGAGTTGGCGGCGGTGCTCGAGCTCATGCCCGACGAGCGCAAGGTCGTGGTGGCGGGACGCGAGTTCTGGCAGGGACATCTGCACGGCCATGATGTCGTCGCGGTGCTCGCGCGCATCGGCAAGGTGGCCGCGGCCACGACGGCTGCCGTGCTGGCTGAACGCTTCGGGGTGGGCCGCGTCGTCTTCACGGGCGTGGCCGGCGGGCTGGGCGCCGGCGTGCAGGTGGGCGACGTGGTCGTGGCCAACGCCATCTTGCAGCACGACATGGACGCCTCGCCGATCTTTCCGCGCCACGAGGTGCCGCTCTACGGCCTCAGCCGCTTCGTGGCCGACGCGGATCTGGCCGCGGCACTGTGCGAGGCGGCCCGCACGGCGTTGCCGCAGGCGCGGGTGCATCAGGGGCTGGTCGTCAGCGGCGACCGCTTCGTGTCCACCACGGCCGAGGCCCGCATGCTGCAGGCCGAGTTGCCGGACGCCCTCGCGGTGGAAATGGAAGGCGCGGCCTTCGCGCAGGTGTGCCACGATTTCGGCCTGCCCTTCGCGGCCGTGCGCACCATCTCCGACCGCGCCGACGACACCGCGCATGGCGACTTCCTGCAGTTCATCCGCACGGTCGCCAGCCCGCATTCGGCCGCGATCGTCGAGACGCTGCTGCGCAGTCTGCCCAAGGGCTGAACCGCCCTCAGGCTGGGGCTACTTCAGCCATCCGCGACGGCGGAAGTACCACATCGGTCCCAGGGCGCTTGCGGCCATCAGCGCCAGCACATAGAAGTACGCGCCGCGTCCCAGCGCCTGCACCTCGGGGATGTTCATGTTCATCCCGTAGATGCTGGCGATCAACGTCGGCGGCAGCAGCGCCACGCTGGCCACCGAGAAGATCTTGATGGTCTTGTTCTGGTTGATGTTGATGAAGCCGACGGTCGCATCCATCAGGAAGTTGATCTTGTCGAACAGGAAGGCCGTGTGGTTGTCGAGCGATTCGATGTCGCGCAGGATCTGTCGCGCTTCCTCGAACTGCTCGGCGTTGAGCATGCGGCTGCGCATCATGAAGCTCACGGCGCGGCGCGTGTCCATCACGTTGCGGCGGATGCGGCCGTTCAAGTCTTCCTGGCGCGCGATGGCGCCGAGCACCTCGCCGGCCAGCTCGTCGCTGACGTTGCCTTCGAGCACCTTCTTGCCGGCCACTTCGAGCTCGTCGTAGATGTTCTCCAGCGTGTCGGCCGAGTATTCGGCGTCGGCGTCGAAGAGCTTGAGCAGCACCTCCTTCGCGTCTTCGATGAGGCCCGGCGCCCGGCGTGCGCGCATGCGCAGCAGGCGGAACACCGGCACGTCTTCGTCGTGGATCGAGAACAGCACACCGCGGCTGCGCAGCTCGGCGTTGTGCTGGTTCAGGATGAAGGCGACGCGCACCGAGCGCGGGTTCTCGTCGTCGTCGATCAGAAAGTCGCTGCGGATGTGCAGTTCGCCGTTGTCCTCTTCATAGAAGCGGGCGGACTCCTCGATGTCCTCGTCCATCGCGTCTTCGGGAATGGACAGGCCGTAGTACTGCTTGATCCAGCGTTTTTCTTCGACCGTCGGCGATTCGAGGTCGACCCAGATGGGCTGGAACTGGGACAGCTCTTCGAGGGCCTCGATTTCTTCCTGAACGAGGCGCCCGTTGGCGAGCGAGAAGATGTTGAGCATGGCTCACTCCCGGAGATAGGGTCTTGCGGTTGGCGGCGGAAAGGTGGCGCTTTCAAGACCCTCGCCAACGACGCTCAGAAGGGAGTTGAAAGCTGCCGAGACGGATAGCTGTCCATGCGAAATCTCCGGGGTTGCAGCGAGGCGCGATTATGGCACTGCAGCATGTCGTCGCTGCCTGTTCGGCTGGATGGACATCCAGTAAAGTGCGGGGCTCCGATGCCGACTCACCCCACTGTTTCAACGACGCGTCCGGCCACAACGCAGACCGAGCGCCTGGCCGCGGCGCTGGCCACGCTCAACGACGCGCAGCGTGCCGCGGTCGAGCACGGCGTGGGCGCAGCGCTCGGCGACATGCGGCCGCTGCTGGTGATCGCCGGGGCGGGGTCGGGCAAGACCAGCACGCTGGCGCACCGCGTGGCCAACCTCATCGCGCAGGGCGCCGATCCGCAGCGCATCCTGCTGCTCACCTTCTCGCGCCGCGCGGCGCAGGAGATGGCGCGCCGCGCGGGACAGGTCGCCGCGCAGGTGCTCGGCCTGCGCTCCGAGGCGGCACCGGCCTTGCCCTGGGCCGGCACGTTCCATGGTGTCGGTGCACGGCTGCTGCGCGAGTACGCGGCGCAGATCGGGCTCGACGAGAACTTCACCATCCACGACCGCGGCGACGCCGAGGACCTGATGGGGCTGGTGCGCCACGACCTGGGCCTGTCGGCGACGACCAAGCGCTTCCCGCGCAAGGGGACCTGCGTGTCGATCTACTCGCGCACCGTCAACACCTGCGCGCCGCTGGCCGAGGTGCTGGCCCACGCTTTCCCCTGGTGCGCCGAGTGGGAGAACGAGCTCAAGCGGCTGTTCGCCGCCTACGTCGAGGCCAAGCAGCAGCAGCATGTGCTCGACTACGACGACCTGCTGCTCTACTGGGCCGGCATGGTGGCCGAGCCGGCGCTCGCGGCGCAGCTGGGTGCACGCTTCGACCACGTGCTGGTCGACGAGTACCAGGACACCAACCGGCTGCAGGCCGCGATCCTGCTGGCGCTCAAGCCCGACGGGCGCGGGCTCACGGTGGTGGGCGACGATGCGCAGTCGATCTATGCCTTCCGCGGCGCCACGGTGCGCAACATCCTCGACTTTCCGGCGCAATTCGCCGAGCCCGCGCGCGTGGTGGCGCTGGAGCGCAACTACCGCTCGACGCAGCCGATCCTCGACGTGTCGAATGCCGTCATCGCGGCGGCTGCGGAGCGCCATGCCAAGACGCTGTGGACCGAGAAGCCATCCGCCGGCCGGCCGCAACTGGTGCTGGTTCCCGACGAGGCACAGCAGGCGCAGTGGGTTGCCGACCGGGTGCTGGCGCACCGCGAGGGCGGGCTGGCGCTCAAGTCGCAGGCGGTGCTGTTCCGCACCTCGTACCACAGCGCCGCGCTCGAACTCGAGCTGGCGCGCCGCAACATCCCCTTCGTCAAGTACGGTGGCCTCAAGTTTCTGGAGGCCTCGCACGTCAAGGACCTGCTGGCGGTGCTGCGCTTCGCGCAGAACCCGCGTGGGCGCATGGCCGGCTTTCGCGTGACGCAGCTCATCCCCGGCATCGGCCCGGCCACGGCGACGCGGCTGCTCGATGCGATGGACACGGCCGCCGACCCGGCCGCGGCGGTGCAGGACTTCGTGCCGCCGGCGTTGGCGCAGGTCGAGTGGGCGCGATTTGCCGAGACCTATGCCGCGTTGCGTGCACCGTCGCTGCCCTGGCCGGCCGACATGGAGATCGCGCTGGCCTGGTACCTCCCGCATCTGGAACGGCTGCACGATGACGCGGGCGTGCGCCGCGGCGACGTCGAGCAGCTTGCGCGCCTGGCGGCGGGCTACGCCTCGCGCGAACGCTTCCTCACCGAACTCACGCTCGACCCGCCCGAGGCGACCAGCGACCGTGCCGGCCCGCCCTTGCTCGACGAGGACTACCTCATTCTCTCGACCATCCATTCGGCCAAGGGCCAGGAGTGGACCTCGGTGCATGTGCTGAACGTCGTCGACGGCTGCCTGCCCGCCGACGTCGCCCAGGGTGCACAGGAACTGGAAGAGGAGCGCCGCCTGCTCTACGTCGCCATGACGCGTGCCAAGGACCATCTGCACCTGCTGGTGCCGCAGCGCTTCTACGTGACGCAGCAGTCCGCCCGCGGCGACCGGCACCTCTACGCCGGGCGCAGCCGCTTCATCACCGAGGCGGATGCTGCCCGCTTCGAGCGGTGCACCTGGCCGCCGCCGCCCGTTCAGGCGCCGCACGTCCCGGCACCGGCGGCGGCCATCGATCTGCTGGCCCGGATGCGCGCGGCCTGGCGCTGATCGTCACCGGCGCCGTTGACATGCCGGGGTCGGCAGCAGGGCTGCTCGACCGTGGTCTTTGGTGTTCACGGATCCCGCAACGCAGATGGCGGATAGAAGAGATGCTATGCAATTGGTAGCTGAGCGGCCCCCGTTCCGAAAGAAATGGAAGCGAATGTGACAGGGGCATTGCAATGCGCTGAAGCCTTGGGCATAGTGAACCGACCTTCTTCTCTTTCGTTCCAAACCCCCGCACCGAATCCCCCGCTCACGCCCCAATTCCGGAGCGCTGGGCATTTTCCCAACCGTCAATCTGGAGGTCATTCATGAATTTGACGATCAGCGGTCATCACCTCGACGTTTCGCCTGCCCTGCGCAGCTACGTCACCACCAAGTTGGACCGGATCACCCGGCACTTCGATCAGGTGGTCGATGTCAAGGTGATCCTCACGGTGGAAAAGCAAAAGGAGAAGGAGCGCCGGCAGAAGGCCGAATGCAACATCCACGTGAAGGGCAGCGACATGTTCGCGGAATCCAGCCATGCTGATCTCTACGCCGCCGTCGACGAGCTGGTCGACAAGCTCGACCGCCAGGTGGTGCGCCACAAGGACCGCTTGCAGGACCACCATCACGCCGCGCCCAAACGCCTGATGTGACCGCCTTCGGGCAAACACTCTTGCGGGCCACCTCCGGGTGGCCCTTTGCTTTTTGCGATGCGGGTGCATAATCGCCCCCGCTCCGCCCCCCACACATGAATCGCCTCGCGTCCATCCTCCCACCCGCTCAAGTCCTCGTGAGCGTCGACGCCACCAGCAAGAAACGTGCTTTCGAAGAAGCCGGCTTGCTGTTCGAGAACCTGCACGGCCTCGGCCGTGCGCTCATCACCGACAGCCTGTTCGCGCGCGAACGGTTGGGCTCGACCGGCCTGGGTCACGGCGTGGCCATCCCGCACGGCCGCATCAAGGGGTTGAAGTCGCCCATGGCCGCCGTGTTCCAGCTCGCGCAAGCCATCGGCTTCGACGCGCCGGACGAGCAACCCGTCGTGCTGCTGATCTTCCTGCTGGTGCCTGAAGCCGCCACGCAGAAGCACCTGGAAATCCTCTCGGAAATCGCCGAGCTACTGAGCGACGCCGGCCTGCGCGAGCAGATCAAGTCGAGCACCGACGCGGGCGCGCTGCACGCCCTGATCGCCGGCTGGCAGTCCGCCCAGATCGCCTGACCATCGCCGTGGGCCGCGCATGAAGCCGACGGTCATCAGCGCGGACGCGATGTTCGAGGAGTTCCGCGGGCCGCTGCGCTGGGAGTGGCTGGCCGGGCTCGGCGCGTCCGAGCGGCAGTTCGACGCCGACGTCATCAGCCAGGCGCAATCGGCTGCCGACCTGGTCGGCTACCTCAACTACATCCACCCGTACCGCGTCCAGATCCTGGGCGCGCGCGAAATCGCCTATCTGACGCGCGGGACGCCCGAAGACTGCGCGCGCCGCATCGCGCGCATCGTCACGCTCGAGCCGCCGATGCTGGTGCTGGCCGACGGGCAGGCCGCGCCGGACGAGCTGCTGTCGATCTGCGAACGGGCGCAGTTGCCGCTTTTCGCCACGCGTGACGGCTCGGCCTATGTCATCGACTTGTTGCGCGCCTACCTGTCGAAACACTTCGCCGAGCGCACCTCGATGCACGGCGTGTTCATGGACATCCTGGGCCTGGGCGTGATGATCACCGGCGAGTCCGGGCTGGGCAAGAGCGAGCTGGGGCTGGAGCTGATCTCGCGCGGCAACGGCCTGGTGGCCGACGATGCGGTCGACCTTTTTCGCATCAACCAGAACACCATCGAGGGCAAGTGCCCCGAGCTGCTGCAGAACCTGCTGGAAGTGCGCGGCATCGGCCTGCTCGACATCCGCGCGATCTTCGGTGAGACGGCAGTGCGCCGGAAGATGCGCCTGAAGCTGATCGTGCACCTGGTGCGCCGCGACAGCTTCGAGCGCGACTACGAGCGCATGCCGGCCGCGCCGCTCACGCAGGACGTGCTGGGCATCCCGGTGCGCAAGGTGATCATCCAGGTGGTCGCTGGCCGCAACATCGCGGTGCTGGTCGAGGCGGCCGTGCGCAATTCGATCCTGCAACTGCGCGGCATCGACACCTACGCCGACTTCGTGGCGCGGCACCACAAGGCGATGGAAGCCGGCAACGCGGACTGACGGCTTCGGCCTCTCTCCTCTCGCGGTCGCACGCTTGTTGCGCCTGCCCTCCATACCGTCCCGATGAACGCGTCCCTGCATCAACAACTCTCTCAAGCGGAGCACGCGTTCCGTGCCGGCCAGCCGCAGGTGGCGGAAGCTCTGCTGCAACGTGTTCTTGCGCGTGACGCGGCGATGCCGAAGGCGTACGAGCTGCTGGCCTACATCTGCGGCAACCGGGGCGACCTTGCCGGCTGCGAAGGCCACCTGGCCAAGGCTGCGGCCCTGCCGGGGTGCGCGCCGGAGGTCCTGTTCTATCTCGGCCGTGTAAGGCTGCAGCGCGGAGATGCGGCACTTGCGGCGCAGGCGTTCGAGCAATGCGTCGCCTTGTCGGGCGAGCATTTCGAGGTCCTGCACGAGTGGGGTGTCGCGTTGCGCAAGCTGGGGCAGAACGAAGCCGCGCTGGCGACGTTCCGGCGAGCCGAGCGCAAGAATGCGCGCTCGACCGCGCTTCAGCTGAACCTGGGCGATTGCCTCGGAGAGATGCGGCGTCTCACGCAGGCGCTGGCCCATTACGACCTCGCCTTGTCGCTCGATCGGGGGCTCGACCGTGCGTGGTGGAGCCGTAGCGGCGTGCTGTCCCTCCTCGGTCGCCGGCAGGACGCGCTGGACGGCTACGAAGTGCTCGAGCGCCTGGCGCCGGAGATGGACTACCTGCGCGGCGCCGCATTGCACGAGCGCATGCATCTGTGCCGATGGGCGGATTGGCATCAGCAGGTCGAGGTGCTGGTCGATCGCATCGATCGTGGCGATCGCGCCTCTGCACCATTGCCGATGTTGTCCACGCCTGCAGGCCCGGCGACACAACGCAGGGCTGCGCGGACCTATATGCAGGACCATTGCCCCGCGCAGTCGGCGGCGCCGATCGGATTCCCGACGCGGCCGCCTGGCCACCGATTGCGCGTCGGCTATTTCTCCGCCGATTTTCGCGACCATGCAGTCGCGCACCTGACCGCGCGGCTGTTCGAGTGCCATGACCGTTCTCGCTTCGAGTGGTTCGGCTTCGCGATCGGGCGGAACCCGTCGGACGCGATGACCGCACGCATCGCCGCGGGCTTCGACCATTTCCACAACGTCGGACATCTCGACGATGAGCAACTCGTGCGCACCGCGCGCGACGCGGGCCTGGACATCGCCGTGGACCTGAACGGGCTCACGGGTGAGGAGCGCATTGGCATCTTCGCGCGACGGGTGGCGCCGATCCAGGTCAGCTATCTGGGTTATGCGGGGACGACCGGTGGCGACTTCGTGGACTACATCGTCGCCGATGCCACGGTCATTCCGCCGGGGGACCATGTGCATTTCGACGAAAAGGTGGTGCGCCTCCCCGGCTCCTTCCAGGTCAACGACAACACCAAGGCAATCGCGCCCGTGCCGGCGGACCGTGCCAGTCTCGGCCTGCCCGCGGAGGGGTTCGTTTTCGCATGCTTCAACAACAGCTTCAAGCTCACGCCGGATGTCTTCGACATCTGGATGCGCCTTCTGCGCCAGGTGCCCGGCAGCGTCTTGTGGCTCTTCAAGGGCAGTGATGCGTCAAGGGCCTCGCTGTTGACGGAGGCGGCCGACCGCGGGGTAACGGCCGATCGCTTCGTCTGGGCAGAACGCATGCCGCAGATGGCCGACCACCTGGCACGGCATGCCCATGCCGACCTGTTCCTCGACACCTTCTATTACAACGCGCACACGACGGCCAGCGACGCTTTGTGGGCGGGATTGCCGGTGCTCACCATGGCGGGCACGACCTTCGCTTCCCGTGTGTCCGCCAGCCTGCTGCGTGCGGTGGGCCTGCCGGAGCTGGTGACCGACAGCCCGGACGCCTACGAGCAGATGGCACTGGCACTGGCGCGGTCGCCAGCGGCGCTCGCGGCCTTGCGAGCGCGGCTCGCCCAAAACCGCGACACGTCGCCGCTGTTCGACACCCCGTTGTTCGCGCGACGGATCGAATCGGCATTCGAGGCGATGTGGGCCCGGCATCGTGCGGGTCTGAGGCCCGACCACCTCGACATCAGCGGGCGCTGACGGGGCTCGACCGTGGGGCTGTGGGCGCTACCGGCGGCTGGCGCAGTCGGCGCACAAGCCGTACAGCGACATGGCGTGGTCCTGCAGGATCCAGCCCTTGTCCTTGGCGATCAGTTGCTGGCGCCGTTCGATTTCGGCGTCGTAGAACTCCTCGACCTTGCCGCACGAGGTGCAGATCAGGTGGTCGTGGTGCGTGCCTTCGTTGAGTTCGTAGACGGCCTTGCCGCTTTCGAAGTTGCTGCGCTCCAGGATGCCCGCCTGCTCGAACTGGGTGAGCACGCGGTACACGGTGGCCAGGCCGATGTCGGAGTGCTCGTTGAGCAGCACCCGGAACACGTCTTCGGCGGTCATGTGGCGCTGGGCGCCGCCTTGGAAGATCTCGAGGATCTTCAGCCGCGGCAGCGTGGCCTTGAGGCCGGTGTTCTTGAGTTCGTCGATGTTGCCCATGGTCTTTCCTGCGCCAGCCGTGTGGGCGGCCCTGCCTGAAAAAGGCCTGCCGCTACAATGGGTCGATCATATCGCTCCCCCTTTTTCAGATGCTTGCCAATCCCAAAACGCGCCTGTGGTTGCTCGCGCTCGCCGTTCTCGCGAGCCTGTCGTTGGGCGCCTGCGGCAGCATGACCGACCGCACCCGTAGCATGCTGTACGCCGTGACGCCCTACAAGGTCGAGGTGGTGCAGGGCAACTTCGTCTCGAAGGAACAGGTCGACGCACTCAAGCCCGGCATGTCGCGCCAGCAGGTGCGCGAGATTCTGGGTACCTCGCTGTTGACGGACGTGTTCCATGCCAACCGCTGGGACTACGTCTTCACCATCCGTCGCCAGGGCGTCGAGGCACAGCAGCGCCGCCTCACGGTGTTCTTCAACGGTGAATTGCTCGAGCGCTTCGTCGGTGACGAAATGCCCAGCGAGAAGGACTTCGTGGCCGGCCTGGATGCCCGCCGGTTCAGCGGCAAGGTGCCCGAGCTGGAAGCCTCCGAAGCGCAGCTGAAGAAATTCGATCCGCCGAAGAAGGACGCCACCACCGGCGCCGCGGCGGCACCGCTGCCTCCGCTGCCCCCCAGCTACCCGCCGCTCGAATCCACGCGTTGAGCGTGGTCGCCGTCCGGCGGCGTCGAGCGTTTCTCCCCACCGAAGGCTGAATCCGCGTGACCGAACCTCTTGCTTCTTCTTCCTCGGCCGTGCGCCGCATCGCCGTTGCCGGGGCTTCCGGCCGCATGGGCCGCATGCTCATCGAGGCCGTGCGCAACGACGACCACTGCCGTCTGGCCGGGGCGCTCGATGTGCCCGGCAGCGCGGCCGTCGGCACCGACGCGGCGGCGTTCCTCGGCTTCACGAGCGGAGTCGCCATCGCCTCCGACCTGCGCGCGGGCCTGAAGGACGCGCAGGTGCTGATCGACTTCACCCGCCCCGAAGGCACGCTGGCGCATCTCGCGGTCTGCCGCGAACTGGGTGTGCAGGCTGTCATCGGCACCACGGGCTTCAGCGATGCGCAGAAAGCCGAGATCGCCGAGATCGCCAAGGACATCGCGATCGTCATGGCGCCGAACATGAGCGTCGGCGTCAATGTCACTTTCAAGCTGCTCGAGATGGCGGCCAAGGCGCTGTCGACCGGCTACGACATCGAGATCATCGAGGCCCATCATCGCCACAAGGTCGATGCGCCCTCGGGTACTGCGCTCAAGATGGGCGAAGTCATCGCCGATGCGCTCGGCCGCGACCTGAAGGAATGCGCCGTGTACGCCCGCGAGGGCATCACCGGCGAGCGCGACCCGTCGACCATCGGCTTCTCGGCCATCCGCGGTGGCGACATCGTCGGCGACCACACCGTGCTCTTCGCCGGCACCGGCGAGCGCATCGAGATCACGCACAAGTCGGCCAGCCGCACGACGTATGCGCAAGGCAGCCTGCGGGCGGCGCATTTCCTGCGCAACCAGAAGACCGGGCTCTTCGACATGTTCGACGTGCTCGGCCTGCGCTGAGAACAGTCCAACGATGAACATCGTCCAGCTGCTGGCCCAGGGCGATGGCGTCAGCCGCAGCGTGGCGGCGCTGTTGCTGCTGATGTCGGTGGCGAGCTGGATCGCGATCCTGCTCAAGGCCTGGCTGCTGCGTGGCGGAACGCGCGCGGTGCTGCGCAGCATTGCCGCGTTCTGGCAGGCACCGTCGATCACGGAGGCCGAGCAAGGCCTGCGCACTTTCGACGGCCCACGGCTGGTGCTGCCGGCGGTCGTCGCGCTCAAGGCCCTGGCCGCTGACAAAGGCGGAGCGACGCTCGGCCACGCGGGCGACCGCAATCAGCGCCTCACGCGCGCCCTGCGCGATGCGCTGCACGCGGCGCTGCGGCGGCTCCAGTCCGGCCAGATCCTGCTGGCGACCATCGGCGCGACCGCGCCCTTCGTCGGCCTGCTCGGCACGGTGTGGGGCATCCATGGGGCGCTGGCGGGCATCGCTGGCGAGGCGGGCGGCTTCACCATCGACAAGGTGGCCGGTCCGGTCGGCGAAGCGCTGGTGATGACGGCTTTCGGCCTGGCGGTCGCGATCCCGGCGGTGCTGGGCTACAACGTGTTCGGCCGGATCATCGGCCGCATCGAGGTCGAGCTCGAAGGCTTCGCGCACGACCTGCTGGCCGTCTTCGGCGAGGCGCCCGCTGCGGCGCTGCCGCCGGCACGGCCGCTGCCGGTCTGATCAGCTGGACACCATGAGCTTCGGCCGCGCGTCGCTCGGGTCCGGTGCCAGCGGCAGCCGCGCGACCGGCGGCGGCGGTCAGCGGCCGATGTCCGACATCAACGTGACGCCGCTGGTCGACGTGATGCTGGTGCTGCTGGTGATCTTCATCATCACCGCGCCGCTGATGGCGAGTTCCATCCGCCTCGACCTGCCGCGCACCGACGCCGGCAAGACGGGCGACATGCCGAAGTTCGTCGGCGTGGCAATCGATGCCAAAGGCCAGCTCTTCGTTAACGACCAGCCCGTGACAGAGGCTGAACTGGCCACGCGCCTGACCAGCGCCGCCGCGGCCAGCCGCGACACCGAGGTGCAGCTGCGCGCCGACCAGACCGTGCCCTACGGTCGCATCGTCGCGCTGATGGACATCGCTAACAAGGCAGGGCTCAGCCGCATCGGGTTCGTGACCGAGGCCCCGCCCGCCCGCTAGTTCAGCATGACGGGTTTCGTGTGCCAGATGTCATGCGCGTACTCGGCGATGGTCCGGTCCGACGAGAAGGCGCCCATGCCGGCCACGTTCAGGATCGCCATGCGCGTCCATGCGTCGGCGTCGCGGTACAGCGCATCGACGCGCGCCTGCGTGGCGACGTAGCTCGCGTAGTCGGCCAGCAGCAGGTACTGGTCGCCCCAGTTCACCAGCGTGTCGAAGATGCCCTGGTAGCGCGATGGTTCGCCCGGCGAGAAGACGCCGTCGCGGATCGCGTCGAGCACCTTCTGCAGTTCCAGGTTCGATTCGTAGAAGGTGCGCGGCTGGTAGCCGCTGGCGCGGATGTCGGCCACCTGCGGCGTGGTGTTGCCGAAGATGAAGATGTTGTCGTCGCCGACGTTGTCCTTCATCTCGACGTTGGCGCCGTCGAGCGTGCCGATGGTGAGCGCGCCGTTGAGCGCGAACTTCATGTTGCCGGTGCCCGAGGCCTCGGTGCCGGCGGTGGAGATCTGTTCGCTCAGGTCGGCCGCCGGCATGATGATCTCGGCCAGGCTCACGCTGTAGTTCGGCAGGAAGACGACCTTCAGCAGCTTGCCCACGCGCGGGTCGTTGTTGACGACCGCCGCCACGTCGTTGATCAGGCGGATCACCAGCTTGGCCGCGTGGTACGCCGACGCCGCCTTGCCGGCGAATACCACCACGCGCGGCACCAGGTCGCTGGCCTGGCCGGCTTCGTGCGCGGCGACGATGCGCTGGTAGCGCGACACCACATGCAGCACGTTGAGCAACTGGCGCTTGTATTCGTGGATGCGCTTGACCTGCACGTCGAACATCGCGTCGGTGTCGACCACGATGCCCATGTGCTGCTCGATCCAGTTGGCCAGGCGCAGCTTGTTCTCGCGCTTGGCGTGGCGGAAGGCGCGCACGAAGGGCGCCTGCTGCGCCATCGGGCGCAGGGCCTCGAGCTGCGTCAGGTCGCGGCGCCAGCCGCGGCCGATGCGTTGGTCGAGCAGCGCCGCGAGTGACGGGTTGGCCTGGGCCAGCCAGCGCCGTGGCGTGACGCCGTTGGTCTTGTTGTTGAAGCGTTCCGGGAAGATCTTGTTGAAGTCCGCGAAGATCGACTGCTTCATCAGCTCCGAATGCAGCCCCGACACGCCGTTGATCGAGTGGCTTGCCAGCACGGCGACATAGGCCATGCGCACGCGGCGCTCGCCGGTCTCGTCGATCAGCGACAGGCGGCGCAGCAGCTCGACGTCGTGGCCCAGCTTCTGCGTCACCGTCGCCAGGAAGCGCGAGTTCATCTCGTACAGGATCTGCAGGTGGCGCGGGAGGATGCGGCCCATCATCTCGACCGGCCAGGTCTCCAGCGCCTCGTGCATCAGCGTGTGGTTGGTGTAGCTGAACACCTTCTGCGTGTGCGCCCACGCGCTGTCCCAGTCGAGGCCGTGCTCGTCGAGCAGCAGGCGCATCAGCTCGGGCACGGCCAGCACCGGGTGCGTGTCGTTCAGGTGGATGCTGACCTTATCGGGCAGCTCGTCGAAGGTGGTGTGGGTGCGCAGGTAGCGGCGCAGCAGGTCTTGCACGCTGGCGCTGACGAAGAAGTATTCCTGGTGCAGCCGCAGCTCGCGGCCCGAGGCGGTCGAGTCGTCGGGGTAGAGCACGCGCGAGACGTTCTCCGAGTGGTTCTTGCTCTCCACCGCCTGCATGTAGTTGCCGCGGTTGAAGGCCGACAGGTCGATCTCTTCCGTGGCGCGGGCCGACCACAGTCGCAGCGTGTTGGTGGCCTGCGTGCCGTAGCCAGGGATGATGGTGTCGTAGGCCACGGCCAGCACGTCGTGCGTGTCGACCCAGTCGGCCGCGCCGCTGCCGCTGGCATCTTCCCGGCGCTGCACGTGGCCGCCGAAGCGCACGCGGTAGGTCACCTCGGGCCGCTGGAATTCCCAGGGATTGCCGCGCGTGAGCCAGTAGTCGGGCGTCTCGACCTGCTGGCCGTCGACGATCTTCTGGCGGAACATGCCGTATTCGTAGCGGATGCCGTAGCCGAAGCCCGGCACGCCGAGCGTGGCCATCGAGTCGAGGAAGCAGGCCGCCAGCCGGCCGAGGCCGCCGTTGCCCAGCGCCGCGTCAGGCTCGCGTTCGGCGAGGGCTGCGATGTCGACGCCGAAGTCCGTCAGGGCCTGCTTCACGATGTCCTGCAGTTCGAGGGCCAGCAGGGCGTTGGTGAAGGTGCGGCCGATGAGGAATTCCATCGACAGGTAGTAGACGCGCTTGAGGTCCTGCGCGTAGCTGGCGCGGGTGGTGGCCATCCAGCGCTCGACCAGCTGGTCGCGCACCGCCAGCGAGGTCGCCTGCAGCCAGTCGTCCTGGCTGGCGGCGACCGGGTCCTTGCCGACGGCGTAGATCAGCTTGTTGGCCACCGCGCGCTTGAACGCGGCCACGTCGCGGTCGGGATGGTCGTAGGCGAATTCTTCGATCGTCATGGTGGTGGTGGAGAGGTTGGAGGTGAAAGAAGGATCGGGTCAGGCGAGCGATTGCTCGTACACGCCGATGTACCGCGCCGCGGCGGCCTGCCAGTCGGCCGGCTGCTGCATCGCGGTGCCCCGGACGCGGCGCCAGTCGGCGGGGCGGCGGTACAGCGCGAAGGCGCGCCGCAGCGCGCGGCCGTAACCGTCGGCATCGAAGCCGTCGAAGACGAAGCCGGTGGCATGGCCGTCGGCGATATCTTCCAGCGTGCAGTCGACCACCGTGTCGGCCAGCCCGCCCACGCGGTGTACCAGGGGCAGGCTACCGTATTTCAGGCCGTACATCTGTGTCAGTCCGCAGGGCTCGAACATCGAGGGCACCAGGGTCACGTCGCCGGCGCCGAAGAGCCGGTGGGCGAAGCGCTCGTTGTAGCCGATGGTGGCGTGCACCGATTGCGGTGCTGCAGCGGCGCGCTCGCGGAACGCGTCTTCGAGCCAGCGCTCGCCGGTGCCCAGCAGCGCGAGCTGCCCGCCTTGCGCGATCAGCGCGTCGAGCCCGTCGAGCACCAGGTGCTGGCCCTTCTGCTCGGTCAGGCGACTGACCATCACGAAGAGCGGCGCGTCCGGCTCGTTGGCCAGGCCGAGTTCCTGCTGCAGGTCGGCCTTGCACAGCGCCTTGCCGCCGGGCATGTGCACATCGTAGGGATGGGGCAGCAGGGCGTCGGTGCCCGGGTCCCAGACGGCGTCGTCGACCGCGTTCAGGATGCCGGTGAGCACGCCGCTGCGCCCGCGCAGCAGGCCGTCGAGGCCGCAGCCCTGTTCCGGTGTCTGGATCTCCCGCGCGTAAGTCGGGCTCACGGTGGTGAGGCGGTCCGAAAAGTACAGGCCGGCCTTCATGAACGACAGCTGCCCGTGGTACTCGAGCCCGTTCACGTCGAAGGCGGCCGGCGGCAGGCCGAGGCCGGCGAAATCCGAGGGCGAAAACACGCCCTGGTAGGCCAGGTTGTGCACGGTGAAGACGCTGCCCACGCGCGGACCACTCGACGCGGTGTCGAAGGCGAGGTACGCCGGGGCCAGTCCGGCATGCCAGTCGTGCGCATGCACCACCTCGGGCTGCCAGCGCGGGTCGAGGCCGCGGGCCAGGCGGGCTGCCGCCCAGCCGAGCAGCGCGAAACGGCGCGCGTTGTCGGCGTAGGGCCGGCGCGAGACGTCTTCGTAGGGCGTGCCGGGGCGGTCGTACAGCGCGGGCGCATCGAGCACGTAGGCCGTGACGTGTGCCCCGCCCGGCACCACGATGCGCCCGGTGCGCAGCCGGGCACGCTGGCCCCAGGGCGCTTCGACCTCGGCCACGTCGGCGGCGTCGCTCAAGCCGGCCAGGATCGACGGGAACCCGGGCAGCAGCACCCGCACGTCCTGACCGGCCGACGCCAGGGCGAGGGGCAGGGCGCCGGCGACATCCGCCAGCCCGCCGGTCTTGAGAAGGGGAAAGAACTCGGCGCTGACCTGGAGGACGCGCATCAGGACGCCGGCGTCTCGAGGCGCTGGAGCATCTCGCGCGTGATCAGCACCACGCCAGCGTCGGTGCGCTCGAAGCGTGCCGCGTCGGCGGCGGCGTCCTCGCCGACCACCATGCCCGCGGGGATGATGCAGCCGCGGTCGACCACCACCTTCGCCAGCCGGGCACCGCGGCCGACTTCGACGTCGGGCAGCAGCACGGCCTCCTTGACGTCGCAGAAGGAATGGATGCGCACGTTCGAGAAGAGGACCGAATCCTTCACCTTCGAACCCGAGACGATGCAGCCCCCCGACACGATGGTGTTGACCGTCATGCCGTGGTTGCCGTCGATGTCGAGCACGAACTTGGCGGGGGGCAGCTGCCGCTGGTAGGTCCAGATGGGCCAGTCGGTGTCATAGATGTCGAGCTCGGGGGTGATGGACGCCAGATCGAGGTTGGCCGCCCAGAATGCATCAATCGTGCCCACGTCGCGCCAGTACACCGGTGCCTCGGGCCCACGCGCGCCGCGTGTCACGCACGACAGGCTGAACGGGTGGGCCTGCGCCCGGCCTTGCGCCACGGCGCGCGGGATCACGTCCTTGCCGAAGTCGTGGCTCGAGGCGGGGTTGGCGTTGTCTTCCTCCAGCAGCTGGTACAGGTACGCGGAATCGAAGACGTAGATGCCCATGCTGGCCAGCGCGATGTCGGGCTTGCCGGGCATCGCGGGCGGGTCGGCGGGTTTCTCGAGAAAGTCGGTGATGCTGCGGTCTTCGTTGACCGCCATCACGCCGAAGGCGGTGGCTTCCATGCGCGGCACCTCGATGCAGCCGACCGTGCAGGCGCGGCCGCTTCTCACGTGGTCCATCAGCATGACCGAGTAGTCCATCTTGTAGATGTGGTCGCCGGCCAGCACCACCACGTAGTCGTGCTTGGTCGAGCGGGTCTGCAGGATGTCGAGGTTCTGGTAGATCGCGTCGGCCGTGCCGCGGTACCAGTGCTCGTCGCCCGTGCGCTGCTGGGCCGGCAGCACGTCGACCATCTCGTTGAGTTCGGCCCGCAGGAAGCTCCAGCCGCGTTGCAGGTGACGCATCAGCGAATGCGACTTGTACTGCGTGACCACCGCCATGCGCCGGATGCCGGAGTTCAGGCAGTTCGACAGGGCGAAGTCGATGATGCGGAATTTGCCGCCGAAGTACACGGCCGGCTTGGCGCGCCGGTCGGTGAGCTGCTTCAGGCGCGAGCCTCGACCGCCGGCCAGCACCACGGCGATGGTGCGGCGGACCAGTTGATGGGCCTGCAGGTGTTGGGTTGTCGAATCGTCGGCCATGTCGCTTGTCTCTCCGTTGTCGTGGTCTTCAGGTCAGCGTAGCACCGCGATCGTCGCCGCGCACCCGTTGCGCGAGCCACAGCGACCCCGGTTGCAGTCGTTCGGTCGCCGCCATCGGCCGTTCCGGCGCGCCGTCGTCGTCGCTTGCCAGCCGGCGCTTCCAGGGGCCGGGCGGCAGCGCGAAGTCGACGGCGTCGGTGCCGGCGTGGACCAGCACGAGCCATGCCACCTCGTTCGGCGGCGCGTCGAACAGCACCATCAGCGCCGCACGGTCGTCCCGCTCCCAGTTCGCCGGTGCCATGTCTTCGCCTTCGGGCCGCAGCCACCGCAGGCCGCCGTGTGCATGGTGGGTATCTGCCGGCCACCAGTGCCCGATGCGCAGCGGGGCGGCTTCGCGGCGCAGGGCCAGCAGGCGTGCGACGTAGCGTTGCAGCCCGGCGTCGGCCTGGTCCCAGTCGAGCCAGGTCGTCGCATTGTCCTGGCAGTAGGCGTTGTTGTTGCCCTGCTGGGTGTGGCCGATCTCGTCGCCGGCCAGCAGCATCGGCGTGCCCTGTGACAGCAGCAAGGCGGCGAGCAGCGCGCGCTGCATGCGGGCGCGCAGTGCCAGCACGGCGGGGTCGTCGGTCTCGCCTTCCACGCCGAAGTTGCGGCTGAGGTTGTTGCCGCTGCCATCGCGGTTGCCTTCGCCGTTGGCGAGGTTGTGCCGCTGGTTGTAGCTGACCAGGTCGCGCAGCGTGAAGCCGTCGTGGGCGGTGACGAAGTTGACACTGGCCGTGGGCGCTCGGCCGCTGTGCCGGAACTGACCGCTCGACGCGGTGAAGCGGTGTGCGAAGTCGCCCAGCCCGGCGCCGTGGCGCAGCCAGACGCTGCGCTGGGTGTCGCGAAAGCGGTCGTTCCATTCGAGCCAGCCAGGGGGAAATTCGCCGACGCGGTAACCGCCGGGGCCGATGTCCCAGGGCTCGGCGATGAGCAGCGCGCGCGACAGCACCGGGTCTTGCGCGACGGCGGCCAGGAAGGGCGCGCGCGGATCGAACGCGCCACCGGCGCGGCGCGCCAGCACGGTCGCCAGGTCGAAGCGGAAGCCGTCTACGCCGAGTTCCGTCACCCAGTGGCGCAGGCTGTCGGTGGCGAGCTGCACCACGCGCGGCTCGGCGAAGTTCAGGCAGTTGCCGCAGCCGGTCCAGTTCTCGTAGCGCGTGCGGTCGTCCGGGCGCAGGTGGTAGTAGAGCGTGTTGTCGATGCCGCGCATCGACAGCGTGGGGCCGAGCTCGTCGGTTTCGGCGCTGTGGTTGTAGACCACGTCGATCACCAGCTCCATGC
Organism: Variovorax restrictus; assembly: GCF_051216715.1. Lineage (NCBI taxonomy): Bacteria > Pseudomonadati > Pseudomonadota > Betaproteobacteria > Burkholderiales > Comamonadaceae > Variovorax > Variovorax restrictus. The sequence goes on along the minus strand of NZ_JBPJZH010000004.1, from coordinate 65,937 downwards.
CGCGCGCATGGATGGCGTCGGCCATCGCGCGGAACTCGCTGGCGGGCGTGGTGCCGGGCCGGCCGCTCCAGTAGCGCGCCTCGGGCGCGAACCAGCCGATGGTGGTGTAGCCCCAGTAGTTGCTGAGCCCCATCTTGAGCAGCCGCTCCTCGTCGGCCCGGTGCTGCACCGGCATCAGGCTCAGGGTGGTCACGCCGAGCTGCTGCAGGTGATCGAGCACAGCGGGCTCGGCCAGGCCGGCGTAGGTGCCTTGCAGTTCTGGCGGCACGCCCGGGTGCCGCCGCGTCTGGCCTCGCACGTGCAGTTCGTAGATCACGCGCTCGGACGCCGCTACCCGCGGGCGCGTCGCAGTCGATGCGCCCAGGTCGGCCTTGACGCGGGCCTTGAGCGCGACTGCCGCGTTGTCCCGCGTGTCCCGCTGCGACGGATCGCCCGGCCGATGGCCGAGGAACAGGTCGCTGCCGTCGTAGCGGCCGACGATCTCGCGGGCGTAGGGGTCGAGCAGCACCTTGGCCGGGTTGAAGCGCTGCCCCTCGTGCGGCGCCCAGGGGCCGTGCACGCGGTAGCCGTAGACCAGGCCGGCGACAGCGCCGGGAAAGCGGCCGTGCCACACGCCGTCGGTGCAGGCGGGCAGCGGCAGGCGCTGCTGCTCGCTGTGGCCATGCGTGTCGAACAGGCAAAGCTCGACGCGGCTGGCGTGCGGGGCCGCGAGGGCGAAGCTGATGCCGTAGCGGTCGGGCGTTGCGCCGAGGGGAAAGGGGAGGCCGGGGGTCAGCATGTGTTGTCGTTGCTCAGGTCAAGCGGCGATCGCTTTGGTGGGGTCGCCCGGCAGACGGTACGGGCCGATCGACCCCGGCACCGCCAACAGAACACTGACAACGTATCGCTTCATCCGTCTCCCAGCAGACGTTTTCATTGTGCATGCGAATCCAGCCCCAAGCCCCCATCCGCCGCAGCCGCGATAATCCGCGTTCCCCCGGCCGACCGAGCGCCGGGCCGTTGCCAAAGCCTCATGAACCCCAGCTACCAACCCGCCGACGTCGAGTCCGCCGCCCAGGCCCACTGGACCGCGTCCGACGCCTATCGTGTCATCGAAAACGCGCTCGACGCGCGGGGCCATCCCAAGAAGAAGTACTACGCTTGCTCGATGCTGCCTTACCCCAGCGGCAAGCTGCACATGGGCCATGTGCGCAACTACACCATCAACGACATGCTCACGCGCTACCTGCGCATGTCGGGCTACAACGTGCTCATGCCCATGGGCTGGGACGCCTTCGGCCTGCCGGCCGAGAACGCTGCGCTGAAGAACGGCGTTCCTCCCGCCAAGTGGACCTACGAGAACATCGACTACATGCGCGGCCAGCTCCAGGCCATGGGCCTGGCGATCGACTGGAGCCGCGAGGTCGCGACCTGCGACCCGGCCTACTACAAGTGGAACCAGTGGCTGTTCCTGAAGATGCTCGAGAAGGGCATTGCCTACCGCAAGACCCAGGTCGTCAACTGGGACCCGGTCGACATGACCGTGCTGGCCAACGAGCAGGTGATCGACGGCAAGGGCTGGCGCACCGGCGCCACGGTCGAGCGCCGCGAAATCCCGGGCTACTACCTGAAGATCAGCGACTACGCGCCCGAACTGCTCGAGCACACCCAGCACAAGCTGCCGGGCTGGCCCGAGCGCGTCAAGCTGATGCAGGAGAACTGGATCGGCAAGAGCGAAGGCGTGCGCTTCGCCTTCACGCACGACATCCGCGGCGATGACGGCGAGGCCATCCAGGACGGCCGCCTGTACGTCTTCACGACGCGCGCCGACACCATCATGGGCGTGACCTTCTGCGCCGTGGCGCCGGAACATCCGCTGGCGCTGCACGCGGCCAAGACCGACCCGAAGGTCGCGGCCTTCATCGCCGAAGCGAAGGCCGGCGGCACGACCGAAGCCGAACTCGCCACGCAGGAGAAGAAGGGCGTGCCGACCGGCCTGACGGTGACCCACCCGATCACCGACGAGCCCGTGCCGGTCTGGGTCGGCAACTACGTGCTGATGAGCTACGGCGACGGCGCCGTGATGGGCGTGCCGGCGCACGACGAGCGCGACTTCGCTTTCGCCAACAAGTACGGCATCGAGATCGTCCAGGTGGTGTTGGTTGATGGTGAGCCGCACTTCGACTACCACCGCTGGCAGGACTGGTACGCCGACAAGACGCGCGGCGTGACCATCAATTCCGACAACTTCAGCGGCATGTCCTTCAAGGAGGCCGTGGCCGCCGTGGCGCACGCGCTCGCGCAGAAGGGCCTGGGCGAACTCAAGACCACCTGGCGCCTGCGAGATTGGGGCGTGAGCCGCCAGCGTTACTGGGGCACGCCGATCCCGATCATCCATTGCGACGCGCACGGCGCGGTGCCGGTCCCGGAGAAGGATCTGCCGGTCGTGCTGCCGACCGACTGCGTGCCCGACGGCTCGGGCAACCCGCTGATCAAGCACGAAGGCTTCCATGCCGGCGTCGTCTGCCCGGTCTGCGGCCAGCCCGCGCGCCGCGAGACGGACACGATGGACACCTTCGTCGATTCGTCCTGGTACTTCATGCGCTACTGCGATCCCAAGAACGACCAGGCCATGGTCGGCGAGGGCGCGAAGTACTGGATGCCGATGGACCAGTACATCGGCGGCATCGAGCACGCGATTCTTCACCTGCTCTACGCGCGCTTCTGGACCAAGGTCATGCGCGACCTGGGGCTGGTGACGGTCGACGAGCCCTTCGCCAAGCTGCTGACGCAGGGCATGGTGCTCAATCACATCTACTACCGGCGCGGGCCGTCGGGCGGCAAGGACTACTTCCCGCCGCTCGAAGTCACGCCGGTGCTCGACGCGCAGGGCCGCATCACGGGCGGCACGCTGGCCGACGGCTCGTCGGTCGAGTACGGCGGTGTCGGCAAGATGGGCAAGAGCGAGCGCAACGGCGTCGACCCGCAGGACCTGATCGAGAAGTACGGCGCCGACACCGCGCGCCTGTACACCATGTTCACCGCGCCGCCCGAAGCCACGCTGGAGTGGAACGACGCCGCGGTCGAGGGCAGCTCGCGCTTCCTGCGCCGCGTGTGGAACTTCGGCGTTGCGCTGCAGGCCGCGCCGAAGGCCGGTGCCGCTACCGAGTTCGGCAAGGACGCCAAGGCGCTGCGCCGCGAGGTGCACACCGTGCTGCGCCAGGTCGACTACGACTACCAGCGCATGCAATACAACACGGTGGTGTCGGGCGCGATGAAGCTGCTCAACGCGCTGGAGGGCTTCAAACCCACCGGTGCCCCCGGCGATGCCGCCGCGCTGCGCGAAGGCTTCGGCATCCTGCTGCGCGTGCTGTACCCGGCCACGCCGCACATCGCGCAGCAGCTCTGGTCGCAGCTGGGTTATGTCGAGTCCTTCGGCGAACTGCTCGACGCGCCCTGGCCGGCGGTCGACACCGAGGCCCTGGTGCAGGACGAGATCGAACTCATGCTGCAGGTCAACGGCAAGCTGCGCGGCAAGGTGGTGGTGCCGGCCGGCGCGTCGAAGGACGAGATCGAGGCGCTCGCACTGGCGAGCGACGACTTCGCGCTGCATGCGCAGGGCGCCGCGCCCAAGCGCGTGATCGTGGTGCCAGGCCGGCTCGTCAACGTGGTGCTGTGAACGCTCAACGAATGAACAACACAACTGCTTCCCGCCGCCGTTTCCTCGCCACAGGCGCTGCGCTTGGCGGCCTGGCCGGCCTCGCTGGCTGCGGCTTCGAACTGCGCAAGGCCCCGGTCTTCGCCTTCAAGAGCCTGTCGCTGCCGGGCCGCTCGGCCTTCACCGTCTACCTGCGCCGCAACATCGCGGCCGCCGGCACGGTCGAGTTGATGCCGCCGGAGCGCGCCGCCGAAGCCGAAGCGGTGCTCGACATCCTCGGCGAGAACCGCGAGCGCGTCGTGCTGTCGACCAATGCCGCCGGCGAGGTGCGCGAGCTGGAGCTGCGCCTGACGGTGCGCTTCCGCCTGCGCACGCAGGCCGGCAAGGAACTGCTGTTGGCAGACCTCTCGCAGAAGCGCGACCTGACCTACAGCGAGACCAACGCGCTCGCCAAGGAAGGCGAAGCCGAACTGCTCTACCGCGACATGCAGAACGACGTGGCGCAGCAGCTGCTGCGTCGCATGGCGGCGGTCAAGGAACTCTGAGAAGCTGTGAACGAATCATCCACGCCCGCTCGACGCGCCCTGACGACGCCCCTCGTCGTTGCAAATGCTCGCCATAGCCCGAGCTATGGCTGCGCTTTGCGCTTCGTTGGGCGCCGCCCGGGCACGCCGCTCGGACGCGGCCAATTCATTCACAGCTTCTGAGCGCGCCCATGCAGCTCGCGGCCGCCCAGTTGTCGGCGCATCTCGGCAAGGGGTTGCGCGCGCTCTACACCCTCCATGGCGACGAGCCGCTGCTGGCCCAGGAGGCCGCCGATGCCATCCGCGCCGCCGCGCGCGCGCAGGGCTACACCGAGCGCAGTTCGTACACCGTGGCCGGCGCGCATTTCGACTGGAGCGCCGTGCTCGCGGCCGGCGGATCGCTGAGCCTCTTCGCAGACAAGCAGATCGTCGAGATCCGCATCCCGTCGGGCAAGCCGGGCAAGGACGGCAGCGCGGCGCTGCAGCGCATCGCCGAAGGCGCTGCCGGCAACGACAGCACGTTGACGCTCGTGATCCTGCCGCGCCTGGACCGCGCCACCCGTACCGGCGCATGGTTCACCGCGCTCGAGAACAACGGCGTCAGCCTGCAGGTCGACCCGGTCGAGCGCGCCGCGCTGCCGCAGTGGATCGCGCAGCGCCTGGCGCTTCAGGGTCAGCGCGTGAAGGGGGGCGAGGAGGGCCAGCGCACGCTGCAGTTCTTCGCCGACCGCGTCGAAGGCAACCTGCTCGCGGCGCACCAGGAAATCCAGAAGCTCGCGCTGCTGCACCCGGCCGGCGAGCTTGGCTGGGAACAGGTCGAGGCCGCCGTCAACAACGTGGCCCGCTACGACGTCTTCAAGCTGTCCGACGCGGCGCTGGCCGGCAACCCGGTGCGCGTGGCGCGCATGCTCGATGGCCTGCGCGCCGAGGGCGAGGCCGAGGTGCTGGTGCACTACACGCTGGCCGAGGACATCCGGGCGCTCAAGCGCGTGCGCGACGCGATGAACGCCGGGCGGCCGCTGCCGATGGCGCTGCGCGAAAACCGCATCTGGGGTGCCAGGGAGCAGGCCTTCGAGCGCGTGCTGCCACGGCTCGACGACCGCGCGCTGGCGCGCCTGCTGAAGGCGGCCCACACCGTCGACGGCATCGTCAAGGGCCTGAAGCAGCCCGACTGGCCGGCCAGCGGCTGGCAGGCGCTGCAGCGGCTGGCGCTGATGCTGTGCCGCGCCTGCATGGCGCCCGCGCGCGGTTGAAAGCGCAGGCCCGTCAGCCCGGGCCGCGCAGCCATCGCAGCGCGTCCATCACCTCGTTCACCGGCGGCAGGTCGGCAGTGCGCCAGACCAGGCGTGCCTCGGGGTCGAACAGGCCCAGCTGACCGGAGTGGCGGTCGCCGGTCGATGCGGTCGTCGGCAGGCCGTTGCGGCCCAGCAGCCCCAGCAGCGCGTCGAGATCGGCCGGCACCGGCGCCGCGGCACGCCACGTCGGCCCGGCGCCGAAGCGCCGCAGCCAGGTGCTCAGCGCCTTCGGGTCGTCGCCGAGCGGGTCGATGCTCAAGGAGAGCAGTTGCACGTCGGCCATGCCGCGCGACGCCAGCGCGGCCTGCAGCGATGCGAACTGCATCCCCTGCAGCGGGCAGATCGCGCTGCAGCCCGTGAACATCAATTGGACGACGGTGATGCGCTGGCGCAAGGCGTTCGCCAGGGTGGTGGGGCGTGCGTCGTGCCCCACCAGGCGCAATGCCGGCGCGGCGAGGGGTGGGCGTACGCGGCCGATGTCGTCGGCACGGGCGGCCATCGCCGCAGCGCCGAGCGTGGCAAGGCCGGCTTGCAGGAAGCGTCGGCGGGCGAGCGTGTCGACAGGGACGGATGTCGGATTCATGCGGGTGCCTGTGTGAGGTAGGTCCAGAGCGCTTCGCAGCGCACGTCGTCGATCGCGAAGCGCGGCATGCTGCGCGGGAGCACCACGTGGGACGGGTCGATGCCGGTGCGCAGGGTGCGGCAGAAGGTGGCGAGCTCGTAGGCTGCAGGCGGGCCGCCGCGGCGCGGCAGCGCGTCGCGCAAGGCGCGGTTCAGTGGCGGGCCGAGCTTCGGCGTCTCACCCGCTGCGTTGCCGGCAGGACCGACGTGGCACTGGCTGCAGCGCACGCTGCCCGAGGGCAGGGCGACGGCATGGTCGGCCAGCGTGGCGTCGAGCGCCTCGCGGCCGTCGAAGAGCCGCGCGCCCAGGTCGACACGCGCGCCCGGGCGGTGGGACGCGACGCCGTAGGCGATCACGGCGACCAGCGCCGCCGCCAGCAGAAGCGCCGGCCGGCGCCGCCATGCGCCGGCCCTGGGCAGCGATCCCACGGCCTCAGCGGATGTTGACCGTCCGCGCCACGCTCGGCACGCCCTGCGCGTCCAGCGCGAAGAGCATGTAGTTGCCTGTCAGCAGTGCCCCGCGGTCGGTGGGGATGGCCAGCGTGTACTGGCCGGCGCTGCCGGTGAAGCTCACGGGAATGCGCCGCTGGTCGGTGTTGACCGAGTGCGTCGCCGAGGCCATGCGCACCAGCGCGAACTGCCCGATGGCGCGGTCGGTGCTGACGGCGATCTGCGCGCCCCAGGTGGCGGCGCTCGGTGCCGATTTGATCGTCGGGCGCGCCGCCGGTGCGCCATCGGGCGCGAGCAGGTAGGGCGGCGTCAGGATCTCCACGTCGGCGTGATCGCCGGCGCAATTGCACAGCCCGCCGCCGCCCGCGAGCACGCGGCCATCGGGCAGCAGCAGCGCGATGCTGTGGTAGTTGCGGGCCTTCTGCATCGGTGGCAGCGCGACGAAGCTCTCGGTGACGGGGCTCCACAGCTCGGGCGCCATCACGCCGTAGGCATCGGAGAAGCCCGCCGGCTCTGTTTGGCCGCCGATCACGACGACTTCGCCGTTGGGCAGCGCCACGCTGTTGGCGAAGGTGCGGCCGTAGGCCATGGGTGCCACCTTGCGCACCGTGGGCGTCTTGGGAGGGCCGGCGCTGATGTCGATGACATAGGCGCCCTTCAAGGCCGGTCCGACGTCGTGGTTGGACCCACCGCCGAGCTTGAGGATCTTGCCGGCGTCGTACATCACGGCCCCGGCGGTGATCGCGTAGGGGTCGTCGCCGCGCGGCCCTGCCTGCACGATGGCGCCGGCACCACGGGTGTCGATCCAATGCATGGCTGCGCTCGGCCCGGCGTGGAAGACCCAGCCGTCGGCCGCACCGAACAGCCACATGTGGTTGTCGGCGCGGTAGATGCCGGACGCGTCCGGCCCGTTGAGCGGCGGGTTGGCGGCGTTGGCCGTGGTGGGCATGTCGGCCGGCACCGCCGACAGCGTGCGCCAGGCCTGCGTCGTGGGCGACCACACCTCGCCGAACTTGCCGCCGTAGCCGCCGTTCCAGGAGCCGCCGACGGTGAACACGCTGCCGTCCGACATCGTGGCGCTGGCGTTGTAGGCCCGCGGGATGTTCAGCGTGCCTGCGGCCGACCAGGTGCCTTTGAGCGGATCGAAGCGCGAGGTCTTGCCGGCGTCGCTGCCGCCGCTGACCAGGATGCCGCCGTCGGCCAGCATGCTGAGTCCCTCGCAGAACATCTCCTGGCCCGTGTTGGTCTTCATCATGGGCGCGGCGGTACCGCTCGCGGGATCGAAGATGGTGGTGTAGGTCGCCATGCCACTGTTGCCGCCGAAGTAGGTGGTGCCCTGCGCCGACCACAGCAGCAACTTGCCGTCGGGCAGATTGGCCGCCGACACGGGGATCAACGGCAGCGTGATCGGGTCCGTCCAGGGACGGGTCGCGGCGGTCGACTGGGCGGCGGTGTAACCCGCGGCCGTGAAGCGGTAGTCCACCGCGGGGAGCCAGGTGTCGCCGTAGCGGGTCTGCAGGCGGGCGATCAGCTCGCCGCCGTCGACCGGCAGTCCGCTGACGGCGAGTTGCGTGCCGGAGGTCGTGCTGTCGAACAACGGCGCCGCGGTACCGGGCCGTTCCACCGTGAGGCGGTAGGCGTCGGCGTCGCTGGCGGTCCAGTCGAAGCTCACGCGCGTACTGGTTAGCTTGCTGGGCGCGCTGGGGCTGAGGAGTGTGGCGGCCTGGGGTGCGGGGGCCGGCGCTGGCGCAGGGGCGGGGGCGGGGGCAGGGGCGGGAGACGGAACCGGCGCGGGTGCTGGCGAAGGCGCCGGTGCGGGCGGAAGCACCTCGGTGCCGGTGCTCCCGCCAGCCGCCGTGCCGCCGGATTCCCCGCCACCGCCACCGCCGCCGCAGGCGGCCAAGAGGAAAAGCGTCGCGCAGGCCAGCGCCAGCGCCCGTGGTTGAAACGGGTTCATATGTATTCTTTCGGCTTAATGTGTGACAGGGCGCAGACTAGTCATGCCAGGGGGCGGTGGCAATCCCGGGCGACCTCTGCCGTGGCGAAAGCGTGAATGAATGCGCTGAATGCCCGGAAAATTTCTAGACCTTCTGCGCTGGCGGCCACGGCGGCCTCGGCCCTGGTGGCCGAGGCGGATGTTGCCGTCAGGTCAACGGATGTTGACCGTCCGCGCCACGCTCGGCACGCCCTGCGCGTCCAGCGCGAAGAGCATGTAGTTGCCTGTCAGCAGTGCCCCGCGGTCGGTGGGGATGGCCAGCGTGTACTGGCCGGCGCTGCCGGTGAAGCTCACGGGAATGCGCCGCTGGTCGGTGTTGACCGAGTGCGTCGCCGAGGCCATGCGCACCAGCGCGAACTGCCCGATGGCGCGGTCGGTGCTGACGGCGATCTGCGCGCCCCAGGTGGCGGCGCTCGGTGCCGATTTGATCGTCGGGCGCGCCGCCGGTGCGCCATCCGGCGCGAGCAGGTAGGGCGGCGTCAGGATCTCCACGTCGGGGTGGTCAGCGGCGCAGTTGCACAGCCCGCCGCCCCCCGCGAGCACGCGGCCATCGGGCAGCAGCAGCGCAATGCTGTGGTAGTTGCGGCCCGTCTGCATCGGCGGCAGCGTGACGAAGCTCTCGGTGACGGGGCTCCACAGCTCGGGCGCCAGCACGCCGTAGGCATCGGAGAAGGCTGCCGGTTGCGTCTGCCCGCCGATCACGACGACTTCGCCGTTGGGCAGCGCCACGCTGTTGACGAAGGTGCGGCCGTAGGCCATGGGCGCCACCTTGCGCACCGTGGGCGTCTTCGGTGGGCCGGCGCTGATGTCGATCACATAGGCGGTATTGAAGGCGTCGCCGATGTCATGTTGGGGGGCGCCGCCGAGCTTCAGGATCTTGCCGGCGTCGTACATCACGGCGCTGGCAGTCATGGCGTACGGGTCGTCGCCGCGTGGCCCGGCCTGCACGATGGCACCGGCACCGCGGGTATCGATCCAGTGCATGGCCGCGCTCGGCCCGGCATGGAAGATCCAGCCGTCGGCCGCGCCGAACAACCACATGTGGGTGTCGCCGCGGTAGACGCCCCAGTTGTCCGGTGCGTTGAGCGGCGGGTTGGCGGCGTTGGCCGCGGTGGGCATGTCGGCCGGCACCGCCGACAGCGTGCGCCAGGCCTGCGTCGTGGGCGACCACACCTCGCCGAACTTGCCGCCGTAGCCGCCGTTCCAGGAGCCGCCGACGGTGAACACGCTGCCGTCCGACATCGTGGCGCTGGCGTTGTAGGCCCGCGGAATGTTCAGCGTGCCCGCCAGCGACCAGGTGCTGGTCTTCGGATCGAAGCGCGAGGTCTTGCCAGCGTCGCTGCCGCCACTGACCAGGATGCCGCCGTCGGCCAGCATGCTGAGTCCTTCGCAGAACATCTCCTGGCCGTGATTGGTCGTCGTGGTGGGTGTGGCAGTGCCGCTCGCCGGATCGAAGATGGTGGTGCGGGTACCCGCGCTGCCGTTGGCGCCGAAGTAGGTGGTGCCCTGCGCCGACCACAGCAGCAACTTGCCGTCGGGCAGGTTGGCCGCAGAGACGGGCACCAGTGGTAGCGCGATCGGGTCCGTCCAGGGGCGGGTTGCGGCGGTCGATTGGGCCGCCGTGTAGCCGGCCGCCGTGAAGCGATAGTCGACCGCAGGGAGCCAGGCGTCGCCGTGGCGGGTCTGCAGGCGGGCGATCAGCTCGCCGCCGTCGACCGGCAGTCCGGCGACCACGAGATGCGTGTCGGCGGTCGTGCCCTCGAAGAGGGGCGCCACGGCACCGGGCCGCTCGACCGTGAGGCGATAACCGTCGGCGTCGCTGGCGGTCCAGTCGAAGCTCACGCGCGTACTGGTGAGCTTGCTGGGCGCGCTGGGGCTGAGGAGTGTGGCGGCCTGGGGCGCAGGCGCAGGCGCCGGGGCAGGCGCGGGCACCGGTTCAGGAGACGGCGCGGGCGATGGAGCGGGTGCAGGCGCAATCACCTCGGTGCCGGTGCTTCCGCCGGGCGCCGTGCTGCCCGGTTCACCGCCACCGCCCCCACCACCGCCGCAAGCGGCCACCAGGGAAAGCGTCGCGCAGGCCAGCGCCAGCGCCCGTGGTTGAAACGGCTTCATATGTATTCTTTTGCATTAATGTGTGACGAGGCGCAGGCTAGCCAAGCCAATGGGCCTTGGCAACCCCGGTCGAACCCGACAGCGGCAAAATGCGTGGATGAATGCGCTCAATCTTTCGGAATACGTGCAGACCCTCGGGCTGCAGGCCAAGGCCGCGTCGGCCCTGATGGCCAAGGCGGATGCCGCCACAAAGAACAAGGCCTTGAAGGCGCTGGCCCGCCGCCTGCGCGAAAGCGCCGCCGACCTGGCACCGGCCAATGCGCGCGACATCGAACGCGCCACGGCCGCCGGCTTGTCGGCGCCGATGGTCGACCGCCTCAAGCTCACGCCGAAGGTCATCGAGACGGTGGCGCTCGGCTGCGAGCAGCTCGCTGGCATGCCCGATGTGATCGGCGAGATCAGCGGCATGAAGCAGCAGCCCAGCGGCATCCGCGTGGGGCAGATGCGGGTGCCGATCGGCGTCTTCGGCATGATCTACGAGAGCCGGCCCAATGTGACCATCGAGGCGGCGAGCCTGGCGATCAAGAGCGGCAACGCGGCCATCCTGCGTGGCGGCTCGGAAGCCATCGAGTCGAACAAGGCGCTGGCCGCGCTGGTGTCGGCCTCGCTGGCCGAGGCCGGCCTGCCGGTCGATGCGGTGCAGCTGGTGCAGACCACCGACCGCGAGGCGGTGGGCCAGCTCATCGCCATGCCGCAGTTCGTCGACGTGGTCATCCCGCGCGGCGGCAAGGGCCTGATCGAGCGCATCAGCCGCGACGCCAAGGTGCCGGTCATCAAACACCTCGACGGCAACTGCCATGTTTACGTCGACGACAGCGCGCCGCTGGACATGGCGCTGAAGGTGGTCGACAACGCCAAGACCCAGAAGTACAGCCCCTGCAACGCGGCCGAAGGCCTGCTGGTGGCCGCCTCGGTGGCCGAACTCTTTCTGCCCGAGATCGGCGCGGTCTTCGCGGCCAAGGGCGTCGAGATGCGCTGCGACCCGGCGGCCGCGCGCATCCTGCGGGCCGAGGGCGCACTGCACGGCGAGACGGGGACCATCGTCGACGCGGTCGAGTCGGACTGGTCGGAGGAATACTTGGCGGCGGTGATCAGCATCAAGGTGGTCGATGGCGTGGACGAGGCCATCGCGCACATCAACCGCTACTCGAGCCACCACACCGACGCGATCATCACGCGGGACCACATCAATGCGCAGCGCTTCCTGCGCGAGGTCGATTCGGCCAGCGTCATGGTGAATGCGAGCACGCGCTTCGCAGACGGCTTCGAGTTCGGGTTGGGGGCGGAAATCGGCATCAGCACCGACAAGTTCCATGCGCGAGGGCCGGTGGGGATCGAAGGCCTCACGTCGCTCAAATACGTGGTCCTGGGGCAGGGCGAGATCCGGACTTGAGGTGCCGAGCCGGAAACGCACTGTTTTCGGCTTGTCATCGGGGCGGGTGGCCCCAAATCCTACAATCGCAACCCACCTTTCTGCAGACCTTTCTGCAGACATCCGCACCAGAAGGCCGCCCGCATGGTCCCGCATCTCGTCACCGCCCTGACCGGCCCGATCAACGAACTCGAACAGCGTGTCCTGGATTCCACCCCGGCGATCGAACGCTGGTTCCGGCTCGAATGGATGGAGCACACGCCGCCGTTCTACAGCTCGGTCGACATCCGCAACGCGGGCTTCAAGCTGGCGCCGGTCGACACCAACCTCTTCCCCGGCGGCTGGAACAACCTGACGCAGCAGATGCTGCCGCTGGCCGTGCAGGCGGCGCAGGCGGCCATCGAGAAGATCTGCCCCGAGGCGCGCAACCTGCTCGTCATCCCGGAGAACCATTCGCGCAACACCTTCTACCTGGCGAACATCGCGCAACTGGTGCGCATCTTCCACATGGCCGGGTTGAACGTGCGGGTCGGCTCGATCGACCCGGCGATCAAGTCGCCCAAGAAGATCGAGCTGCCCAATGGCGACACCGTGACGCTCGAGCCGGTGGTGCGCACCAAGCGTCGTCTGGGCATCAAGAACTTCGACCCCTGCACCATCCTCATGAACAACGACCTGTCGGCGGGCACGCCCGGCATCGTCGAAGACCTGCACGAGCAGTACCTGCTGCCACCGGTGCACGCGGGCTGGTCGGTGCGCCGCAAGAGCAACCACTTTCGTAGTTACGAAGAGATTTCGAAGCGCTTCGGCAAGCTGCTGGGCATCGACCCGTGGCTGATCAACCCGATGTCGAGCCTGGCCCAGGGCGTCAACCTCGGCGAAGGTGTCGGCGTGGATGTGATCACCAGCCATGTCGACGCGATGCTCACGAAGGTGCGCCGCAAGTACAAGGAATACGGCATCAACGAGAAGCCCTTCGTGGTGGTGAAGGCCGACAGTGGCCCCGGCGGCACCAGCGTGATGACGGTGCGCGACGCGCGCGAGGTCGCGGCCCTGAGCGCCCAGGCCCACAGCCAGACCAGCACCAAGGGCAGTGCCCCGGCGCTGATGGACCTGATCGTCCAGGAGGGCGTGCTGACCAACGAGCGCGTGCACGACGGCGTGGCCGAGCCCGTGGTCTACATGATGGACCGCTACGTGGTGGGCGGCTTCTACCGGGTGCATGCGGGCCGCGGCGTCGACGAAAGCCTCAAGTCGCCAGGCGCGAGCTTCGTTCCGTTGGCTTTTTCCGACAGTGCGCACCTGCCGCAACCCGGCGCCAAGCCCGGTGCCAGCGCGCCGAACCGCTTCTACATGTACGGCGTGATCGGCCGCCTAGCCATGGTGGCTGCGAGCTACGAGCTCGAGGCGACCGACCCGGACGCCGAGGTCTACGAGTAAGCCGCGGCGCCCGCTCGTAGCACATCTCCGGGGCCTTGCGGTGACTTGCGACGACGGCAGAATAGCGGTCCCCACAGCCACGGAAATCCCAGGGCGGAGTTGAACGGCGGCCCCGACGCGCGCCGTTGCGCCATGAGGGCGTGTCCATCACGCCGCTTTGCCTTTTCCATTCGACCTCGTGTCCGCTCCTAAAACGTCTTCTGCCGCGCTCGTGCTCGGTGCCATCGGTATCGTCTACGGCGACATCGGCACCAGCGTTCTCTACGCCATCAAAGAAATCTTCGGGCACGGCCATGTGCCGTTCACGGTCGAGAACGTGTACGGCATGCTCTCGATGATCTTCTGGACGATGACCGTCATCGTCTCCCTCAAGTACGTCGTGCTGGTCCTGCGGGCCGACAACGAAGGCGAGGGCGGGCTGGTCGCGATGCTGGCGCTCGCCTCACGCGCCGTGGTCGACCGCCCGAAGCTGCGCAACGTGCTGCTGTCCATCGGCATCTTCGGTACAGCGCTGTTCTACGGCGACGGTGTCATCACGCCGGCGATTTCGGTGCTGTCGGCGGTCGAGGGCCTGGAGGTGGTGTCGCCGCACTTCAAGTCGTACGTCATTCCCATCACATTGGTCGTGCTGTTCTGCCTGTTCGCGGTGCAGAAGCGCGGCACGGCGGGCATCGGCAAGTTCTTCGGGCCGATCACGCTGGCGTGGTTCCTGGTGCTGGCGGTACTGGGCATCTCGCAGATCGTCACGCACCCCGAAATCCTGGCGGCCGTGAGCCCGCATTACATGGTGCGCTTCATCTGGGACTACCCCGGCACCAGTTTCATCGTGTTGGGTGCCGTCGTGCTGTGCGTGACCGGCGCCGAGGCGCTCTATGCGGACATGGGGCACTTCGGCAAGCGGCCGATCCGCCTGGCCTGGTTTTCGGTGGTGATGCCCTGCCTGGTGCTCAACTACTTCGGCCAGGGCGCGCTGCTGCTGGGCAACCCGGCGGCGGTGAAGAACCCCTTCTTCATGATGGCGCCCGAGTGGGCGCTCATCCCTCTGGTGCTGATGGCCACGGCCGCCACCGTGATCGCGTCGCAGGCCATGCTCACCGGCGCCTTCAGCGTGACGCGCCAAGTCATCCAGTTGGGCTACCTGCCGCGCGTGCGCATCGAGCACACCAGCGTGCGCTCGGCCGGCCAGATCTACATCCCGTTCGTCAACTGGAGCCTGTTCGTCACGATCGTGCTGGCGGTCGTGATGTTCCGCAATTCGAGCAACCTGGCCGCGGCCTACGGCATCGCCGTGACCACCGACATGCTCATCACGACGGTGCTGACCTTCTTCGTGATCCGCTTCGCCTGGAAGCTGCCGCTCTTGCTGTGCATTGGCGCCACCGCCGTCTTCTTCGTCATCGACTTCGCCTTCTTCGCGTCCAACATGCTCAAGCTGCCGCAGGGTGGCTGGTTCACCGTGATGATCGGGCTGTTCGTCTTCACGCTGATGATCACTTGGAAGGAAGGGCGGCGCCTGATGGGCGAGACGCAGCGCACCGACGCGATCGACCTGCGCAGCTTTCTCGACGCCGTCTTCGTGAGCCCGCCGGCACGGGTCGACGGCACGGCGGTGTTCCTCACGGCCGAGCCGGGCGTCACGCCCAATGCGCTCTTGCACAACCTCAAGCACAACAAGGTGCTGCACGAGCAGAACCTGTTCGTCACCGTGCGCAATCACGAGGTGCCCTGGATCCCGATGGACAAGCGCATCGAGGTGGAATCGCTCGGCCGCCATTGCTGGCAAGTGATGGTTCACTACGGCTTCAAGAACGACATCGACCTGCCGCGCGCGCTCGACAACGCGCGGTTGCGCGGCTGTCAGCTCGAGCCGATGACGACCAGCTACTTCCTGTCGCGCGACGTCGTCATCCCGACGCTCGGCAGCGGCATGGCGCCGTGGCGCGAGAAGCTCTTCGCGCAGATGCACCACAACGCGAGCGGCGCGGCGAACTTCCTCAACCTGCCGAACAACGCGGTGGTGGAGCTGGGGTCCAAGATCGAAATCTGAGGTGGCGGACGGCGACGGCAAGCTTCGTGCTTGAGCCTGGGCGGTCACCCGCCCTCGACGCCTCGCCATGCACCACCCCGCCACCGCCGCCATGCCCTCCCTGCGCCACAGCCACTTCGAGGACGCCCAGGCGATCTTCGCCGGCACGCTGTTCGTGTCGCTGGCGCTCATCCTGTTCAACCAGGTCGGGTTGCTGACCGGCGGCGCGGCGGGGCTGGCCTTCCTGCTGCACTACGTCACCGGCATCAGCTTCGGCAAGCTGTTCTTCCTGATCAACCTGCCTTTCTACGGTTTCGCGTGGATGCGCATGGGGCGGGAGTTCACGGTCAAGACCTTCATCGCGATCTCGATGCTGTCGGCCATGACGGAATGGTCGCCCGCGCTCTTCGCCATCGACCGCTTGCATCCGGCCTATGCGGCGGTGCTCGGCGGGTTGCTGCTGGGCGCGGGCTGCCTCTTCCTGGCGCGGCACCGCGGCAGCCTGGGCGGCGCCACCATCGTGTCGCTTTACATGCAGGAGAAGCACGGCTGGCGCGCCGGCAAGGTGCAGATGGCCATCGACTGCAGCATCGTCGCGCTCGCCTTTCTTGTCATCGAGCCGACCCGGGTGCTGTACTCGGTGCTCGCGGCCGTGGTGATGAGCGTGTTTCTCGCGGTCAACCACAAGCCCGGTCGCTACATGGCGATGTAGCGACTTACAGGCCGAGCATCTGACCCAGGCTGCGTTCCGACGCGGGGCGGTCGAGCGCGATGTTGCGCTCGAGCACCAGCAGGTGCGCTTCCATGAGCCGCACCGCGGTGTCGGCGTCGCCACGCGCGATGGCGTCGACCAGGTCGGCATGCTCGTCGTGCTCGCAGGACGCATTGCCGGGCGGCTCGTACAACGCGACGATCAGCGAGCAGCGCGACATCAGCTCCGTCAGGTAGCGCTCGAGGATCGGGTTGCGCGCCAGCCGCGCCACGCGCAGGTGAAAGCTGCTCGCCAGCCGCGCCCACTCGGGCTGGGCGAGGCGGTGCATCGCGCCATGCTCTTCCTTGAGGTGCCGGCGCAGCTCGGCGATGTCGGCCTTCTTCGCGTTGCGCACCGCCATGCGCACCAGCGCCGCCTCCAGCGCACGCCGGGCCTCGAAGATCTGCCGCGTTTCTTCGGGCGAGGGCATGGCGACGATGGCGCCGCGGTTCGGACGCAGTTCGACGATGTGGTCATGCGCGAGGCGCTGCAGCACCTTGCGCACGAGCGCGCGGCTCACGCCGAAGAGCTCGCACAGCGCAGCCTCGGGCAGCTTGGTTCCGGGCGCCAGTCGCTGGTCGGCCACACCCTCGAAGACCGAGCGGTAGATGCGCTCTTCGATGTCGTCCTCTTTCGCGTCGGCTGTCATGCGAAGTCGTCCGGACGCTCCGCCGCCAGTTGCCGCATGTGCGCGGCGATCGCGCCCGGCGTGGTGAACCACACCTCGCCGCGGTCACGCGCGCGCGCCAGGTGCTGCAGCGCCGTGCGCAGATGCCGCAGCCGGTACGGCTGGCCGACGATGTACGGGTGCAGCGCAAGCCCCATCACCAGCGGCTGCGCGCGCGACTGCTCGCGCATCTCGTCGAAGTTGTCGATCACCATCGCGGTGAAGTCCTTCGCGTCCATCAGGCGGCCGACGATCATCGGGATGTCGTTGAGCTCCTGCGGATACGGCACCGACCACAGCGCGCCACCGCCGCGCGTGCGCATGCGCACCGGCTGGTCGTCGTGGCACCAGTTGAGCGTATAGCCGTAGCCGGTCTCGGCCAGCAGGTCGGGGGTCAGGTGCGTCTCGGAGATCCAGGGCGACAGCCAGCCCGCCGGGGTCTGGCCGCTCTCGCGCTGCATGCGTTCGCGGCAGCGCACCAGCAGGGCGCGTTCGTGTGCTTCGTCGAGCACGCCCTGGCGCTCGGCGTTGCTGTGGCCGTGGCCGATGAGTTCGTCGCCACGCGCCACGCAGGCCTGCACCAGTTCCGGGCAATGGTCGTACAGGGCGGTGTTGATCAGTGCACCCGTCGGCAGCCCCAGCGCGTCGAACAGTTCGAGGCAGCGCCAGGCGCCCACGCGGTTGCCGTACTCGCGCCAGCCGTGGTTGAGCACGTCGGGCTGCGGCGAGGCGGGGCCGATGTTCGCGCCCAGGCCATCGCCGAAGGCGAAGTGCTCGATGTTGAAGCCCAGGTACACCGCCAGCCGCGCGCCGTTGGGCCACAGGTATTCAGGGCGCAGGGTGATGGGGCGGTAGTCGAAGCGGTCGTGCGCGGGGAGCCGGTCGGGCCAGCGGGTCGTCATGCGGCGATTCTCACAGCGTGGCCAGCCCGGCGCGGACCATCAGCCATTCGGCGCTGTCGTTCCACACGTCCATCTGCGTGATCAGGCCGTGGCGCACCACGTAGCGGTCGACGTAGCGGTTGCCCTCGAAGGCCTCGCCGTCGGGCCAGGCGCCGTAGAGCGTGCCGAGGCTGTAGACCACCGTCGCCTCCGGCGTGCCGCCGGCCACCACCTCGGTGCGCTCGATCTTCTTCTTCACCCAGGCGTAGCGCTTGGCATTGAAGGCCGAGGTGTCGCCGGGCTGCGTCATCGGGCGATTGCCGGTGAAGCGGATGCGGATGTCCGGTGCGGTGTAGCGCGACGCCGAGGCTGGGTCCGGAATCATGACCAGACGCAGGAATTCGTCGACCACGGCGGCGGGGTCGGTGATGGCCGAAGCGTCGGCCGGGAGGGTGGTGTTCATTGTTTTCTCCATCAGGGGCCAACGTGGTGCATGGCCGTTCAGTGTGCATCGATGCAGCAAGTCCCGTGCCGATTGTCGACTCGATGCGCTTTCGATTGTCGACAATTCTTTGAACAGATTGTCAACTTGGCACGCGCTTTGCATCCGCTCCTTCAACGCCGAGTCGGCGCGCTGTCGATGCACCGACTTGGGTGCGTCATGCCACGTCAGTCCCATCCACTGGTTATTTCAGGAGCCTCCATGACCCGCTTCACCTCGCGCTTCACCCGCCGCACGCTTTGCCTCGCCGCGGCGGCCGTCTGCCTCACCTCGGGCGCTGCGCTCGCCGCCGAGCCCATCAAGATCGGTCTGGTGACGGCTCTGTCGGGCCAGTCGGCGCTGGCCGGCGAAGCCATCACGCGCGGCCTCACCGTGGCCATCGACGAGATCAACGCCAAGGGCGGACTGCTGGGCGGGCGCAAGCTCGAACTGGTGCGCCGCGACGACGAGGCCAACCCCGCCAAGGGCGTGGTCGCAGCGCGCGAACTGATCTTCAAGGAGAAGGTCGCAGTGCTGTTCGGCGGGCTCGACACGCCGGTGTCCATGGCCATCGTGCCGATCGCCAACCAGGAGAAGACGCCTTTCATGGGCCCGTGGGCCGCAGGCACGCCGATCACCAAGAACGGCGCCAACCCCAACTACGCCTTCCGTGTGTCGGCGGTCGACGAGATCGTCAACGTCGGCATGCTCGACTACGCGCAGAAGAACTTCAAGACCGCCAAGTTCGGGATGATCCTGGTGAACAACCCGTGGGGCGAATCGAACGAGAAGGGCCTGCAGGCCGCGCTCGCCGCCAAGGGCCTCAAGGCCGTGGGCGTCGAGAAGTTCGAAGGCAGCGACGTCGACATCGTGCCGCAGCTCACGCGCCTGAAGGCGGCCGGCGCCGACACGCTCTTCATGGTCGGCAACGTCGGCCCGTCGGCGCAGGTGGTGAAGTCGCTCGACCGCATGGGCTGGCAGGTGCCGATCGTCTCGCATTGGGGCCCGGCCGGTGGCCGCTTCACCGAACTGGCCGGCCCCTCGGCCAAGAGCGTGCATTTCGTGCAGACCTACAGCTTCTTCGGCAAGCAGTCGCCGGTGGGTGAGAAGGTGATCGCCGCGCTGAAGGCCAAGTACCCGGCCATCAAGGGCCCGGACGACATCACGCCCGCCGTGGGCGTCGCCAACGCCTACGACGGCATGCAGCTCGCCGCGCTCGCCATCGCGGCGGCCGGTTCGACCGACGGCGATGCGGTGCGTCAGGGCTTCTACAAGATCGGCAAGTACGACGGCCTCATCAAGACCTACGACAAGCCCTTCTCGCCGACCGTGCACGACGCCGTGACCGCCAACGACTACGTGTGGGCGCAGTTCATCGACAACCGCATCCTGCCCGTGGGCATGGTCGCGGCGAAGTAAAGGGCGCGCATGTTGCTGTCTGCGTGGATCAGCGGGTTGGGGCTCGGGAGCATGTACGGGCTGATCGCCCTGGGCTTCTACGTCACCTTCGCCGTGTCGGGCACCGTCAACTTCGCGCAGGGCAGCGCGATGATGCTGGGGGCGGTGTTCACTTTCTGGTTCGCGCAGACGCTGGGCTGGCCGATGCCGCTGGCCATCGTGCTGGCGCTGGCGCTGTGCGGCGTGTACGGGCTGCTGGTCGAGTTCGCGGCGGTGCGGCCCTTTGCGAGCCGCGGCTCCGACGCCTGGCTCATGGCCACGGTCGCGCTCGGCATCGTGGTCGACAACCTCGTGATGTTCACCTTCGGCAAGGAGCCGCGCAGCCTGCCGTCGCCGCTGGCGGTCACGCCGCTGCAACTGGGTGACATCGGCCTGGGCGTGTACCCGCTGCAGCTGATCATCCCCGTCGTCGGCCTGGCGCTGGCGGCTGCCCTGCATGTCATCGCGCGGCGCACGCGCTGGGGCATCGGCATGCTGGCGGTGGTGCAGAACCCGGCGGCCGCACGGCTGATGGGCATCCCGATCCGGCGCGCGGTGGCGGTGGCCTTCGCGCTGTCGGCGGTGTTCGCCGGCGTGGCGGGCGTGCTCATCGCGCCGCTCTACAACGTGCAGGCCGACATGGGCACGCTGTTCGGGCTCAAGGCCTTCGCGGTCGCGATCCTCGGCGGCATCACCAGCGCCTGGGGCGTGATGATCGCCGGGCTGCTCTTCGGCCTGGCCGAGGCGCTGATCACCTCGACGCTCGGCTCCGGCTACACGCAGATCCTCACCTTCGCGCTGGTGATCGTGGTGCTCGCGATGCGGCCGCAGGGCCTGTTCGGCCGCGCCGCGGTGAAGAAGGTATGAGCGCTGCAGGCATGCGCTGGCCCGCGCTGATCGGGCTCGTCGCGCTGATGGCCGCGGGCGTCGCGCTCGCGGCCACGGTAAACGGCTACTACGTCTTCGTGCTGGCCAACGTCGCGCTGTTCGCGATCGTCGGCATCGGCCTCAACGTGCTGGTGGGGCTGACGGGGCAGGTGTCCTTCGGCCACGTTGGCTTCTATGCGATCGGCGCGTACGCGGTCGCCATCCTCACCGGCAAGGCCGGCTGGAGCTTCTGGGCGGCGTGGCCGGTCGGTGCGCTGCTGGCCGGCGCCATGGGTGCGCTGCTGGCGCTGCCGGCGTTGCGGGCACGCGGGCCGTACCTCGCGATGATCACCATCGCCTTCGGCTTCATCGTCGAGCACGCGATCGTCGAGGCGCGCGACCTCACCGGCGGGCAGAACGGCATCATGGGCATCGCCGGCCCGGTGCTCGGCGGGTTCGCGCAGGGCGAGCGGGCGGCGGCGATGCTGGCCGTCGTCACGGCAGGCGTGGCGCTCGCGGCCTTCGCGCTGCTGTCGCGCGGCGGCTGGGGTGCGGCGATGCGCGCGGTGCGCGACAGCGAGACCGCGGCCGAATCGATCGGCCTCGACCCGCTGCGCGTCAAGACGGTGGCCTTCGCCGTGTCGGCCCTGTGCGCGGGCGCGGCGGGCGGCTTGTTCGCGCCGCTGTCGGGCTTCGTCACGCCGCACACCTTCGGTTTCGGGCAGTCGATCCTCTTCGTGCTGGTCGTGATGATCGGCGGCGCCGGTTCCATCGGCGGGCCGCTGGTCGGTGCGCTGATCGTCGGGCTGCTGCCCGAGGCGCTGGCGAGCCTGGAGGAATACCGGCTGCTGTTCTTCGGGCTGCTGTTGCTGGTCGTGCTGTGGGCCGCACCGGACGGCGCCGCGGGGCTGTGGCGCCGCGTGATGGGGCGACTCATGCCGGCGAAGGCGTCGATGCCGACGGCCTTGTCGAACGCGCCCGTCGCGCTGCCGTCGCGTGCGCTCGGCGCGCCCCTGGCGGCCGACGGGCTGACGATGCAGTTCGGTGGCGTGCGCGCGGTGAGCGATCTCGCCTTCGAGACGCGCGCTGGCGGCATCACCAGCCTGATCGGCCCCAACGGTGCCGGCAAGACCACGGCGCTCAACATGCTGAGCGGCTTCTACCGGCCCACGGGCGGCGGGTTCCGGCTCGGCACGACGCCGCTGCAGGGGTTGCGTGCCTTCCGCATCGCGCGGGCCGGCGTGGCGCGCACGTACCAGACCTCGCAGCTCTTTGGCAGCCTCAGCGTCGAGGACAACGTGGCGCTCGCCCTGGGCCGCGGCACGCTCGGGCCGCTGCTCGGCGCGCAGCGCTTTCGCGCCGAGTCGGCCCGCGCGCAGGCGCGCCAGCTGCTGGCCTTCTGCGGCTACACCGGTGCGGCCGACACGCCCGCGGCCGACCTGGCGCACGTCGACCGCCGCCTGGTCGAGATCGCCCGCGCGCTGGCCACGTCACCGCAGGCGCTGCTGCTGGACGAACCCGCGGCCGGCCTGTCGCGCGAAGACAAGGCGCAGCTCGCCGCGCTGCTGCAGCGCATCGCCGCGGCCGGCATCGGCGTGCTGCTGGTCGAGCACGACATGGAACTGGTGATGGGCATCTCGCAGCACATCGTGGTGCTCGATGCCGGCCAGCGCCTGGCGGTCGGCGATGTCGCCGCGATCCAGGCCGACCCGGCGGTGCGCAAGGCCTACCTCGGCGAGGCGATGGTGCCGGGGGATGCCAAGGCCGCGCGCCACGCCGTGCCCGCCGATGCCCCCGAAGTACTGGGCGTCGGCGCGCTCGTCACCGGCTACGGCGCGAGCCCGGTGCTGCACGGCATCGACCTGCGCGTGAAGCGAGGCGAACTGGTCGCGCTGCTGGGCGCCAACGGCGCGGGCAAGTCGACGCTGATGCGCTCGCTCGCCGGCCTGCACCGGCCGGTGAAGGGCGGCATCCACCTCGAAGGCACCGAACTCACCGGCCTGCCGGCCGAGCAGATCGTCGCGCGCGGCCTGGTGCTGGTGCCCGAGGGGCGGCAGGTGTTCCCGGAGCTGAGCGTGCGCGACAACATCCGGCTCGGCGCCTTTCTCGACAGCCGCGACGTCGACGCGCGGCTCGAATCGATGCTGCAGCGCTTTCCGCGGCTGCGCGAGCGGCTGCACCAGCGCGCGGGGCTGCTCTCGGGCGGGGAGCAGCAGATGCTCGCCATCGCCCGCGGCCTGATGTCGAAGCCGCGGGTGCTGCTGCTCGACGAGCCGTCGCTGGGCCTCGCGCCCAAGGTGATCGCCGAGCTGTTCGAGGCGCTCGACGCGTTGCGCAGCGAAGGTCTCACAGTCGTGCTGGTCGACCAGATGGCCGCGCTCGCGCTGGCGCTGTGCGACCGCGCGTACGTGATCGAGGGCGGGCGCATCGTGGCGCAGGGCAGCGCGGCCGAGATCGCTGCGGACGGCGCACTGGCGCGCGCCTACCTCGGCGCGGCCTGAATCGTTCCGGCGCCCGGCCGGCGGCACCTGCCGCTGCCCGGCACAATCACCGGATGCGTTTCTTCAAGGACCTGAGCCTCTCGGCCTTCACCGCCGGGTTCGTCGCGGTGCTCGTGGGCTTCACCAGCTCGGTCGTCATCGTGTTCCAGGCCGCGCAGGCCTTCGGCGCCACGCCGGAGATGATCGCCTCGTGGCGGGGACGCCGGTCGCCCCGTCATCGTCGGGCAGACCTTAGGCGGCACACTGGCGATCGCAGCGGCCGCGTATGGCGCCGAAGGATCACCGGGCTGGGGATGAACCAGCTGAAGTCGACGTGGCGAGTGCGCCCGCCAGACTGGCGCGACTGGCGATCAGGATGAGTTTGCCGGTCCAGTGCGAGGCAAAGACGAGTACCGGGCTGGTGGCCTAAGTACTGGGCATCAGCTGCATGCTGCAGCTCTTAGCGCTCACCCGCTTCGATGACATCCGCCGGACGAGTGCCGCCATCGCCCGGCTTCAAGCTCAAGGGGAGCATGAATGATTGAAAACAAGCAGCTCTGCCGGATCGGACGTTTGGCCATGGCGTACCTCGCCCTGGCACTACCGCTCGCTGCCGACGCAAAGCTACAGGAGGAGCAGTTCGATCTTCCGGTCAAAGTCAGCGATGCCTACGGCAAGACGATCGAGCAGACGATCAAAGTCACTGTGTTCTGGGACGATGCCAACCCTCGGCCTGCCCCCGTGATGGTGCTCAACCATGGGCGTTCGGCCGAGGCTGTAGAGCGCGCGGAAATGGGACGCGCACGTTATCTCAAGTCTTCGCGCTACTTCGTGGCGCAGGGCTTCATCGTCGCCGTGCCGACGCGCATCGGGTATGGCGTGACGGGTGGCGAGGACGTCGAAGATTCGGGCGGATGCAGCGCGAAGCGCTACGAGCCTGGCTACGCCGCGGCGCTGGCGCAAACCGAAGCCGTGCTGGGCGCAGTGCGGAGTCGACCTGGCGTCGACCGCGACCGCGCTGTCATCGTTGGCCAATCCTTCGGCGGCACCACCGCCATCGCCGCGGCAGCGCGCAACCTTCCAGGCGTGGTCGCGGCGATCAACTTCGCAGGCGGTGGCGGTGGCAACCCGAAGACTCAGCCTCGACGCCCATGCGCCCCCCAGCGGCTGGAGCGCTTGTTCGGACAGTACGGTGCCACCGCAAGAATCCCGACGCTTTGGATCTACACCGAAAACGATCAGTACCTCGGTGCCGTCCATCCTCGCGAATGGTTCGAGGCATTCAAGGCCGCTGGCGGCATGGGAGAGTTCGAGCAGTTTCCCCCGCAGGGCGAAGACGGCCATGCGCTGTTTGTGCAGCACCCCGAAACTTGGCAACCGAGGGTGCGTGCGTTTCTTGCACAGGTCGGCTTCGAGCCTGCTGCGGGATCCAGAAAATAAATCGGCTGCGCGACGTGCTCGCACACGGCGACACGCAGGAGGCCGTCTACAACGGCGTCCTGCTCAGCAAGGCCACGCTGCCTGCCAACTACCGGGAGAGTCTGGGTCAGGTGATTGCCACCAACTGGCAACAGGGAGCAGGCTGAGGTCGCGCGCTGCCCGGCACAATCGCCGGATGCGTTTCTTCAAGGACCTGAGTCTCTCGGCCTTCACCGCGGGCTTCGTCGCGGTGCTCGTGGGCTTCACCAGCTCGGTCGTCATCGTGTTCCAGGCCGCGCAGGCCTTCGGCGCCACGCCGGAGATGATCGCCTCGTGGATGTGGGCGCTCGGCCTCGGCATGGGGCTGGCGTCGGCGCTGCCGTCGCTCTGGCTGCGCAAGCCGGTGATGGTCGCGTGGAGCACGCCCGGCGCGGCCGTGCTGGCCACGGCCGGCGCGGGCTACGGCATGGGCGAGGCGGTCGGCGCCTTCATCGTGTGCGCCGCGCTCATCACGCTGGCCGGCGCCACCGGGGCGTTCGAGCGGGTGATGAACCGGATCCCGATGGCGATCGCCTCGGCGCTGCTGGCGGGCGTGCTGGCGCGCTTCGGGCTGTCGGCCTTCTCGGCGGCACAGACCGCCCTGCCACTGGTGCTGCTGATGCTCGGCACCTACCTTGTCGGCAAGCGGCTGGTGCCGCGCTACGCCGTGCCGCTCACGCTGGGCGTCGCCATCGCGTACGCGGCGCTGCGGGGCGAGCTGGCGTGGTCGGCCGTGCACTTCAGCCTGGCGATGCCGGTGTTCACGATGCCGGTCTTCACCTGGCAGGCCGCGGTGAGCCTGGCGCTGCCCTTGTTCGTGGTGACGATGGCCTCGCAGAACCTGCCGGGTGTGGCGGCCATCCGCGCGGCCGGCTACGACATGCCGATCTCGAAGCTCATCACGCTCACCGGCGTGACGACGCTGGTGCTCGCGCCTTTCGGCGGCTACGCGCTCAATCTGAGCGCCATCACCGCTGCCATCTGCATGGGCCGCGAGGCGCACGAAGACCCGGCGCGGCGCTACACCGCGGCCGTGAGCTGCGGCGCGATCTACGTCGTCATCGGCCTGTTCGGCGCGGCCGTCACCGGGCTGCTCACCGCCTTCCCGAAGGAACTGGTCGCGGCCATCGCCGGGCTGGCGCTGCTGGGCACCATCGGTGGCGGGCTGGCCGCGGCGCTGCGCGACGAGTCGCACCGCGAGGCCGCGCTCATCACCTTCCTGGTCACGCTTTCGGGCGTGACCCTCGCCGGCATCGGTTCGGCCTTCTGGGGCGTGGTGGCAGGCGCCGTCGCGCTGGCGATCCAGCAGCTCGGGAAAAAGGCCGCCGCAGGCAAGGACATCGCGCCTGCCTGCAAGATCAAGCAAGACACCCAGGCGGCACAACGCGCCGCCGGAAAGACACCATGAGCCGCAACATCCTCTTCGTCGCCGACCCGCTCGAGCACTTCAAGATCTACAAGGACACGACCTTTTCGATGATGCGCGAGGCGCAGCGCCGGGGCTGGCGCGTCGCGGCCTGCCTGCCACAGGACCTGACCTGGAAGTCGGGCGGCGTGGTCACGGCCAACGTGCAGCAGATCACGCTGACCAGCGACGCACGCGATTGGTACCACGTCGACATCGATGAGTCGAAGGCGCTGAAGGATTTCGACGTCGTGCTCATGCGCAAGGACCCGCCCTTCGACGCCGAATACATCTACGCCACCCACCTGCTCGAGCAGGCCGAGCGCGAAGGCGCGCGCGTGGTCAACAAGCCGCGGGCGCTGCGCGACCACCCGGAAAAGCTC
Organism: Variovorax restrictus; assembly: GCF_051216715.1. NCBI lineage: Bacteria > Pseudomonadati > Pseudomonadota > Betaproteobacteria > Burkholderiales > Comamonadaceae > Variovorax > Variovorax restrictus. The sequence continues at coordinate 39,654 of NZ_JBPJZH010000004.1, read as the reverse complement.
GCGATCATGGAGTTCCCGCAGTTCGTCACGCCGACGCTGGTGACCCGCAGCGCGGGCGCGGTGCGCGACTTCCACGCCGAGCACGGCGACATCATCTTGAAGCCGCTCGACGGCATGGGCGGCATGGGCATCTTCCGCGTGAAGCAGGATGCGATGAACCTCGGCTCCATCATCGAGACGCTCAACAAGGACGGCGCCGAGACCATCATGGTGCAGCGCTTCGTGCCGCAGATCGTCGATGGCGACAAGCGCATCCTGATCATCGGCGGTGTGCCCGCGCCCTTCGTGCTGGCGCGCATCCCGCAGGGCACCGAGGTGCGCGGCAACCTCGCGGCCGGCGGCAAGGGCGTGGCGCAGCCGCTCACCGAACGCAACCGCGAGATCGCCGAAACCGTCGGCCGTGCGCTCGCGCCGCGCGGCCTGCTGCTCATTGGCCTGGACGTGATCGGCGACAGCGTTACCGAGATCAACGTGACCAGCCCGACCTGCTTCCAGGAGATCACCGAGCAGACCGGCTTCGACGTGCCGGCGATGTTCGTGGATGCGCTGGAGGCGGAATTGAAAAAGGGACCGTGAGGTCCCTTCGGAGGTGAGCGCGGCCGGGCCGCCCGCTCAGAATTCCACCGAGGCGGTCAGGCTGAAGGTGCGTGGGTTGCCCAGCACCAGGTAGCCGGAGCCCGGGTAGCCGCCGACCGAAGCCCAGTAGTCGCGATCGGTCACGTTGTCGATGCGCGCGCGCAGCGTGACCAGCTTGCCGGCCATCTCCGTCACGTAGCGCGCGCCGATGTCCAGACGCGACCAGCCCGGCACGCGCAGCGTGTTGGTGGCATTGGCGTAGCTGCTCCCCGAGGCGACCACGCGGGCGTCCAGGGACAGGCCGGTCACGCCCGGCACGCGCCAGTCGACGCCGATGCTGCCCTGGCGTTTGGGCACGCCGATGACGTCCTTGCCGTCGGTGACGGCGCTGCCGGTTTCCTTCTGCTCGGCGTCGAGCAAGGTCAGGCCGCCGAGCACGCGAAGGCCCTTCACCGGCTCGCCGAAGACGGCGAACTCGACGCCTTGGTGGCGGTCCTTGCCGGCCGACCGGAAGAAGCCGTTGTCCACCAGCGCACGCGGCTTCTCTGTCGAGAAGAAGGCCACGTTGCCGCCGATGTTGCCGCCGTCGTACTTGACGCCGACTTCCTTCTGCTTGGACACGTAGGGCTTGAGTTGCTCGCCGACGTTTCGCACCGGCGAACCGGCTGACAGCGCTGGCGCGGTTTCCCCCTGCGACAGGCCTTCGATGTAGTTGGCATACACCGACACGTCGCTGCGCGCCTTGAAGACCAGGCCGACCACCGGACTGGTCCGGCTTTCGCTGTACGACGTCTCCACGCCACCGGCGGCGGTCTGCACGCCGTTGCTGACGACGCGGTAGGAGGTGTCGCGCGTCGCGATGTTCTGGTGGCGCAGGCCCAGCGTGAGCCGCGCGCGGTCGTCCAGCAAGGACAGCGTGTCGCCGACGGCGAAGCTGTTCAGGCGGGTCTCACCGTTGATCGCCGGGCTGCTCAGGTCGTTGCCCAGGAAGTTCAGGCGGGTCTGCGGGGAATAGCGGGGTGCGTAGATGTTCGAAGCGATCGAGTTCGCGGTGCCGGTGCTCAGGCCGTAGGCGTTCTTCTTCTCCAGCCCGAAGTACGAGCCGGCCAGCACCCATTCGTGCCCCACGCTGCCGGTGCGCAGCTTGCCGCGCAGGCCGACCTCGGCCGTCTTCACCTCGTCTTCTCGTGTGTTGTCGAAGCGTGACGTGGTGAAGGCCCCCGTGCTGCCGTTCGACACCGTGGCGCTGGCCAGCGAGTTGGCTTCGTGGCTGTTGCGCACGCCGGCGGCGGCCCAGGCCGTGATGTCCGACGTGAGGTCATATTCGCCGCGCACCGTGCCGAAGGTGTCGCGCTCGTTGGAGTAGGTCCAGGGCTGGGCGAAGTTGGTCTTGTTGTCGGGGGCGGAGGGCACCGCCGTCACGGCCGTGCCCAGCGTCACGTTGGGCCGCGTGTTGCTCAAGCGGTGTTCCTGGTGGCCGATGTCCGCGGAGAGGCGGGCGTTGCGGCTGCGCCAGTCGAGACCGACGGACAGGACGTCGAGCTTCACGTCTTCGTCATCGACGGCGGTGCCGCCTTCGCGGTGTGCGGCGTTGACTCGGATGCCGGTGCTCTGGTCAGGGCCGAAGCGGCGCGAGATGTCGGCGGCCACATAGCCCTGCGAGCCGCTGGAGACGCCCGCCGTGACCTGCGTCAGCGGATCGTTGCCTGCGCGCTTGGGCAGCAGGTTGATGTTGCCGCCGATGCCGCCGCCGGAGGGCGTGGCGCCGTTCAGGAAGGCACTGGCGCCGCGCAGCACCTCGACCCGCTCGAACAGCTCCGACGAGATGTACTGGCGCGGGAGCAGACCGTACAGGCCGTTGTAGGCGATGTCGTCGGAATTCACGATGAAGCCGCGGATGAAATACGACTCCTGGAAGTTGCCGAAGCCGCGGGCGACACGCACGGTCGGGTCGTTCTGCAGCACGTCGGCCACGCTCTTGGCCTGCTGGTTCTGGATCAGTTCGCTCGTGTAGCTCGTCGTGGAGAACGGCGTGCTCATCACATCCTGCGTGCCCAGGATGCCGACCCGACCACCGCGCGCCACCTGGCCGCCCGCATACGGCTTGGCCAGGCCTTCTGCCGATGCGTCGGCGCTGGCCTCGACCGTCACGGTCGACAGGGTCGACGTGCTCTCGGCGGTCGGCGCCGGCGTTTGCGCCAAGGCGGCGATGCCATGGAGTGTCATCGCCGCGGCGAGAGTGACGGGGCGAAGCGGAACAGACAGAGACGACATGGGTTTGAAGAATGCAAATGAGAATGGTTATTATCTCTTTGCACTCGGCCATGTGGAACTCACGACGCGCGGATTCTCGACCGCACGTTGTTTTGCGCCCACGGGCGCGATGCGAATCAGCCGGCCCGGCGGCCGTCCACGAACACTGCCAGCTCGCCCGCCGAGAACGGCGTCCACTGCTCGTTGGTCGTGAGCGGCGCAGTCACGATCACGGCAACCCGGTCGTCGAGCGTCGTGTGCTGGGCGAAATCCATCTGCACATCCTCGTCGGCCAGCTTCGCCAGCGTGAACGGGTGCTGGCGCTCGATGTACCAGAGGTTCGTCGACGCATGCGCCCACAGCGCCTGGCCGTTGGACAGCATGAAGTTGAAGGTGCCGTGCTTCGCGAGCTGCGGCGCCAGCTCGCGCAGCGTCAGCGTGAGCTCGGCGACGCTGGGCACGTCGGCATGCGACTTGGCCAGTTCCTGCATCACCCAGCAGAAGGCGTGCTCGCTGTCGGTGCTGCCCACCGGGTGGAAGTTGCCGTGCAGCCGCGGCCGAAAGTCCTTCAGGTCGCCGTTGTGCGCAAACACCCAGTAGCGGCCCCACAGCTCGCGCACGAAGGGGTGGCAGTTCTGCAGGTTGATCGCGCCCTGGGTCGCCTTGCGGATGTGCGCGATGACGTTGCGGCTCTTGATCGGGTAGCGGCGGATCAGCTCGGCCACCGGCGAGTCACAGGCCGGCAGGTGGTCGACGAAGTGGCGCAGCCCGCGGTCCTCGAAGAAGGCGATGCCCCAGCCGTCGGCATGGTGGTCGGTGCGGCCGCCGCGCTGCGCGAAGCCGGTGAAGCTGAAGGTCACGTCGGTGGGCGTGTTGCAGTTCATGCCGAGCAATTGGCACATGGTCAGGCTTCTTTCGGCGGTGGGGGAGGGGTGTTGCGGACGCGCAGTTGCAGGGCCGCGAGGATGGCGATGGCGCACAGCGTCGACAGCATGAAGAAGACCTCGTTGAACGCGGCCAGCCGCGCCGGACTGGTCGCCGCCTGCGTCAACGAATCGCCATGCGCCGCGAGCCGCCACTCGAGCACGATGGCGCACAGGCTCACACCGGTGGCGCCGCCGAGCATGCGCAGGAAGCTGATGGCGCTGGCGCCCTGCGGAATCAGCGGCGTGGCCAGCGGCCGCATCGCGCCGAGGTTGAGCGACGGCAAGATGAAGCCCAGCCCGATGCGCCCGATGATCGCGAAGCCCACCAGCAGCCACAAGGTGCTGCCCAGCGTGAGCACCTGCATCAGCGCGAAGGACACGGCCAGCAGCGCGAGCCCGATGCTGACCAGCAGCCAGGTCGGATGCCGGTCGGCCAGCCGGCCGACCAGGGCGATGGCGATGGCCAACACGATGCCGGCCGGCAGCATGATGGTGCCGACATGCGAGGCCGACAGATGCAGCGCCACCTGCATGTACACCGGCAGCAGGTAGGTCGAGCCGAACAGCGCCGTGCCGTAGATGAAGGACACCACGCTGCCCATGGCGAACTGCCGGTAGCCGAAGAGCGCCATGTTCATCAGCGGCGCGCCGCCCTGGCCCGCCAGCCGCTTCTGCCACCAGACGAAGACCGCGAGTGCCGCCACGGCGCCCGCCAGCAGCAGGGCGGCCTCGACGGGTGCGTCGCCGCGCAGCGCGACCAGGCCATTGAGCAGGCACAGCGTGCCGACCAGGCCGAGGAGCAGGCCGCGCCAGTCCAGCCCGTCCGTACGCGTGGCGGTGACGTCGCCCGGTGCCGTGGTCGGCACGAACTTGTAGGCCAGCCAGATCGATGCGAGGCAGAAGGGCACCACCATGAAGAAGATGGAGCGCCAGCCGAACAGGTCGACCAGCACGCCGCCGATGCTCGGGCCGATGGCGGGCGCCAGCACCACGCCCATGCCGAAGATGCCGCTGGCACGGCCCTGTTCGTGCGGCTCGAAGGCGCGCAGGATGATGATGGCCGGAATCGGCTGCACCACGCCCGCGGCCAGCCCCTCGGCCACGCGCGCCAGCAGCACCAGCGAGAACTCGTTGGCCAGCCCGCCGGCCACGCCGCCCGCCAGCAGCAGCACCATCGTGCCGACATAGGTGCGCCGGTAGCCGTAGCGGCCCAGCAGCCAGGGCGTGGTGAGCATCGACACCGTCATCGCCACCATGAAGCCGGAGCTCACCCACTGCGCGCGCTCCTGGCCGAGGGCGAAGTGCTGGCTCATGCCAGGGATGGCCACGTTGACGATGGTCGACGACATGATCGACGCCATCGTGCCGACCATCACGGAGAGCAGCAGAAGCCAGCGGTAACGTTCGCCGTAGCGGTCGCGCAACGAATGGAGAGGCGTGTTGTTCATCGAAAGGGGCGGGAGCTCGGCGCGGCTGGCCTGTCCTACAAGGATACGGGCCTTTGCGCTGCGAAGCGTCGGCGGTCGGTGCGGAGAATGTCAGGGCTGTCACGCCGGTGCCGCGATTTCGGTCGCGCTTTCTCCGCCTCCAAAGAATATCGACCATGGCTACCACCCTTCACGACGGCGGCAACGCCGCCACGCCGCCCGACGCGGCCGACATGCCGACCGGCGAGATGCACTCGCTGGCGGCCGACCTGCGCGCCCCGACCATCAGCCGCGCCTACCAATGCCAGTGCGGGCGTCCTGTGTTTCTCGGCAACAGCCAGTGCCTGGCCTGCGGCACGCCGCTGGGCTACGTCACCGAGCGCCTGGGCGTCGTACCGCTGGCGCCCGCCACCCATGACAACGCCGAGCCCGACACCTTCACCGTGTTCGGCGACACTGGCGGCAAGGCCTGGCGCCGCTGCAATAATTTTCTGACGGCCGCGGGCTGCAACTGGATGGTGCCGGCGCCGCGTGATGGCGACCCCGCGTCGTTCAACACCGAAGGCCTCGCGCCCGGCTTCTGCCTGTCGTGCACCGCCACGCGGACCATCCCCGATCTGTCCATCGAAAGCAACGGCAACCTGTGGCGCAAGCTGGAGCAGGCCAAGCGTCGGCTGATGTCGCAGCTGCTGGCGCTCGGGCTGCCGGTGGTCACGCGCCATGCCGATCCGGTGCATGGCCTGGCCTTCGACTTCCTCGGCAACGTGCCCGGTGGACCGCACGTGCTGACAGGCCACGAAGAGGGACTGATCACCCTCAATGCCGAAGAGGCCGAGGACGCCGTGCGCGAGCGCATCCGCGCCGAGATGCGCGAGCCTTACCGCACGCTGGTCGGCCACTTCCGCCACGAGATCGGCCATTACTACTGGGACCTGCTGGTCGCCCCGACCCCGTGGGTCGACGACTACCGCGCCCTGTTCGGCGATGAACGTGCCGACTACGCCACCGCGCTGCGCACCCATTACGAAAACGGCCCGCCGCCCGACTGGGCGGACCGCTTCGTCACGAGCTACGCCAGTTCGCACCCGTGGGAAGACTGGGCCGAGACCTGGGCGCACTACCTGCACATGGCCGACACGGCCGACACGGCGATGAGCTTCGGTGTCGATGCGCAGAACGTCGAACTGGCGAGCGACCTGTTCGAGCCGTCCGACCTCTGGCAACCCGAGCACCCCGGCGCGATCAAGTTTCTGGACTTTCTCAACGGCTGGGTGCGCCTGACCAACGTGCTCAACGAGCTCTCCCGCAGCATGGGCCAGCCCGACTACTACCCCTTCGTGCTCCCACGCGCGGCCGTAGGGAAACTCCAGTTCATCCACCAGGTGATCACCGAGCAGCGGCAGCGCAGGCAGACAGGCGCGACGAATGCGTCGAGCACGACCACCGATGTGGCGCTGGAGCCGGCCGAATCCGGCGCGCCGATAGACGCGCCTGCACCGATCGCCGCACCGCCGATCCAGACCGTCGGTGCAACCCAGGGCCAGGGCCAAGGCCAGAGCCAGGGCCAGACGCAGGCACAGCAACCCTTCTTCCAGACCGGCTTGCAGCAGAACCAGGGCATGTTCGACAACAGCCCCGGCAACACCCAGCAACACTGACGGCGCCGCGAGGCCGGCGAGCGATCAGTCGGTGCGCGCAGCCGACGTGGCACAGCGCGCGCAGATGCAAGCCACGCCGCGTGAGGTTGCAGGGATGCGCGCCATCAGCGCATCGTCGAACACGGCCGTCATGCACCAGCAGGGTCCCTGCGCCACGCCTGTCAGCCGCTCCGTCTCCATCGCACACGCGTTCGGCGTGCCGCAGAGCGGGCAGCGGGTCGGGTCGATGATGGGCGAATCGGGCATGGCGCGATTGTCGTTCGCGGCCCGGTGCCGCCTCAGCGAACGGCGTCGTCGCCCAGGAAGGTGAAGTGCGACGCCATCGGGCTCGATTCCGGCAGCACGTAGACCACGCCGTGCCGCGTGCCGAGCAGCGGCTTGACGTGCGTGTCGTAGAAGCTCGCGGGGACGTTGATGCAACCATACGAAATGCGGTTGTCCGCCACGCTCGGCGAGGCCAGACGCTGCAGCCTGCGCTCCGCTTTGTTCGACGCGCGCACCCGGTGCATGGAGATCGCCGCGTCGTAGTCGACCCAGACGATGTCTTCGCCCGTCGTGTTGCGGCCCGGCTCCGACACGAAGCGACCGGCCGGCGTCGTGCGCTCCTCCGGCTTGATCTGCGCCATGGGTCGCTCGCCGATGCCAGGCACCGAGGCATCGCCACGCGCCAGACCCAGCAGCACCGGGGACGTCGCCTGCAGCGCGCCGTCCCCGCGGTAGACGTAGAGCCGCGCATTCTGCTTGTCGATGACCGCGAACGGCTGCTGGCGGTTGTCGCCGGCCGCCACCGCGCGGTGCGCGAACGCGGCAGCGTCCTGCCGGGTCGTCGCCGCCTGGGCTGGCAGCACGGTGGCGCAAATGAGCAGGGTGGCGGTAAGACATGGAAACGGCAGCATGCGCATGGAGATTCTTTCGTGTTCAAAAGGCCGAAGGGCCGCTCATCGCATGCGATGAGCGGCCCTTGCCGACTGGCAAGACCAGGTCTTGCCGTCGAACTCAGTTGCGGTCAGCGCGGGCCGGGCGCATCGCCGGCTCGGCGGGGGCCATGGGCGCTTGCGACGGCATCGTCGACGTGCCGCTGTTCATCGGGGCCGCCGTGCCGGGCGTGGCCGTCGGCGTGCCGGTCGTGCCCATCGGCGTACCTTGCTGCGTTTGCTGGCCGGCGCCGGTGGCAGGGTTCGCCACGTTGGGGTTCGGCGGATTGCCCTGGGCCATGGCGACGCCAGCGGCGCCCATCAGCAGTGCGGCGAGAAGGGGAGCGGTGCGCTTGATCATGATGTATCTCCTAGAAGGGATGAGAGGAAACCGAACCGGTGAACCGGCGCTGACGCTTCTGGACAGCTGAATTCAGCCTAGGGCGCTCGAGCGCTGCCCTCGTCGTCTCATCTCGCAGCGCCATGTAGGAGAGGCGGGCTCACGGCTGTGGCAAACGGGGCTGCGACCCTGACGGCCAGGGCTTGCAGCGCCGCGCCGGATGCCTGCATGCCGGGGCTGACCATGGATTAGCTGGGCTCGCTCGCGGCTCGAAAAATGCTCGTTTGTTCGGTGCACCGGGTGACTCCTACGATCCCGCACCGACACCCCATTCCGGGTCACCCTGATTTCACTTTTCCGAGGATCTCGCGCCATGCATGCTGCCTTCCCATCCCGCAGACGCCTGCTTGCCGCACTGGCCGGTACGACGGTGCTGCTGGTGCCTGCACTGGCCCCCGCACAGGACAAGTTTCCGTCCAAGCCCGTCCGGGTCATCGTCCCCTTCCCGCCTGGCGGCATCAACGACACGGTCGCGCGGCCGGTGCTCAAGAAGATGGGCGACCTGCTCGACATCGGTTTCGTGATCGAGAACCGCCCGGGCGCCAGCGGCACCATCGGCACCGCCGCCGCAGCGCGTGCCGACCCCGACGGATACACGCTGCTGCTGGGCGCCGCCAGCACCATGGCCGTGGTGCCGCACATGATGAAGACCGTGCCCTATTCGCCGATGCAGGACTTCGTTCCCGTCGGCGGCATCGCCTCGGTGCCCAGCGTGATGGTCAGCGGGCGGCTCGACAAGTACCCGAACTACGCCGCCGTGCTCGCCGACCTGAAGGCCCGGCCCGGCGCCCTGACCTTCGGCTCCGCCGGCCCGGGCACCTCGCACCACACGCAGATGTCCTTCCTCAACCTCGAACTGGGCACCAGCATGCTGCATGTGCCCTACAAGGGGAGCGGCCCGGCCATGGCCGACCTGCTCGGCGGGCAGATCGATTTCCTGATGGACCCGGTGCCGACTGCGGTCGGTCAAGTGCAGGCCGGCAAGGTGGTGCCGATCGCCATCACCAGCGCGAAGCGCTCGCCGCTGCTGCCCAACGTGCCGACCTTCATCGAACTCGGCGTGAAGAACTTCGAGGTGAGCACCTGGTTCGGCCTGTTCGCGCCAGCGAAGACGCCGCCCGCGGTGCTGGCCCGCCTGACCGCCGCCTTGAACGATGCGCTGCGCGACCCGGAGATCACGCAGACCATGTCGTCGAAGGGCATGGACCCGCTGCGCAAATCTCCGGCCGAGATGGCGCAGTACGTCGGCCAGGAGAACGTGCTGTGGAAGGGCGTGATCGAGAAGACGAAAATAGGGATCGACTGAACACCCGCCCGCCTGAATGCGCAGAATGCTCCCGCCGCTCGCCACGCTGCGCCCCTTCGAGGCGGCGGCCCGGCTGGGCTCGTTCACCGCGGCGGCCGACGAGTTGGCGCTCACGCAGGGTGCGGTGAGCCTGCAGATCCGCAACCTCGAGAACTTTCTGGAGAAGCGCCTGTTCGAGCGCCAGGTGCGCCGCGTCGAACTCACGGAAGACGGGCGCCAGTACTACGCCGCCTGCCTGCGCGCGCTGGACGAGATCGAGCGCGCGACGCGCCGCATGCTGGCGCAGCGCGACCACACCATCCTCACCGTGTCGGCCTTGCCGACGCTGGCCACGCTGTGGCTCATGCCGCGGCTCGGCGCCTTCACCTCGGCCTACCCCGACATCGAGGTGCGCGTGGCCACGTCGATCGCACCGGTCGACCTGCGCGGCAGCGACGTCGACATCGCGCTGCGCGTGGGCAAGCTGCCGGGGCGGCACTACGGGCGCGACCAGCCGGGTATCGACCTGGTCATGACCGACCGCTGGGACGGCATCGAGGCCGACCTGCTGTTCGACGACACGCTGATCCCCGTCATCGCGAGCAAGCTGCTCAAGCAGGGCGCGGCGATCGAGTCCGCCGCCGACCTGTTGAAGTACACGCTCATCCACACGGCCAGCCGCCAGAACGCGTGGCGCGACTGGTTGATGGCCCTCGGCGTGCCCTACCGCAGCCGCAAGCGTTCGGCGGAATACGGCCACTTCTTCATGGCGTTGCAGGCCGCGCGCGAATGCAAGGGCATCGCCATCGTGCCGCGCAAGCTGTTCCAGATGTACAGCGAGCAATCGTCCGAACTCGTGGTGCCCTTCGAGGCCGATGTGCCGAGTGCCGGCGAGTACTACATGTTGACCCACGAGTCGCGCGCCGACGACCCGGCCGTGCGCAAGTTCCGCAAGTGGGCGCTGCTCATGGCGGAGGCCGACCGCGAGAGCCTGAAAAGCGCCAAGCCACCGAAGCCGTCGCGCAAGGGCTGAGGGTATGCATCAGTTCGACCAATGCGGCGGGCAGAAATGCTCGTTTGTCGCGCGCCCCAGGCGTTCCTAAGATTCCCCTCACCGCATCCCCAAGAAAGAAGACATGCCCGCTTCCCGCACCCCCCTCCGCGTCGGCATCGCCGGCCTCGGCGCCGTCGGCAAGAAGATCGCGCAGGCGCTCGACGATGGCGGCATCCCCGGCATGACGCTGTCGGCTATCGCGGTGCGCGACGAGGCGCGGGCGAAGGCGTCGTTGTCGCTGCGCGCGATGCCGCGCTTCACCGACATCGACCACCTCGCGGAACATTGCGACATCGTCGTCGAGTGCGCGCCCGGCGCGCTGCTCGGGCGCATCGCCACGCCGGTGCTGACGGCGGGCAAGACGATGGTGGTGCTCAGCGCGGGCGCGCTGCTGTCGAACATGGAACTGGTCGACATCGCGCGCGAGCACGGCGGCACGATCGTCGTGCCGACCGGTGCGCTGCTGGGTCTCGACGCCGTGTGCGCCGCGGCCGAAGGCACCATCGAATCGGTCCGCATGGTCACGCGCAAGCCGGTGCGCGGCCTGGTGGGCGCGCCCTACCTGGTCGAACACAACATCGTCATCGACGACATCACCGAGCCGCTGCGCATCTTCAGCGGCTCGCCGCGCGAGGCGGCGGTGGGCTTCGCGGCCAACCTCAATGTCGCGGTCGCGCTGTCGCTCGCCGGCATCGGCCCGGACCGCACGGTGCTCGAGGTCTGGGCCGATCCGGGCATCGACCGCAACACGCACCGCATCGAGGTGGTGTCCGACTCGGCGTCCTTCTCGATGGAGATCCGCAACATCCCGACCGAGAACCCGAAGACCGGGCGCATCACCGCGCTGAGTGTGATCGCCGCGCTGCGCAAGATGACCGCACCGCTGCGCGTCGGTACTTGAGAACGCGTGAATGAACCTGCTGCGCGCCCCGATCTCGCATCTGCGGTCCTCACCGCACGCGAGTGCGGCTCCGGTCCTCGACGTAAGCTCGGGTCGCTCGCGACGGTTCCTTCACGCGTTCTGAGCCTGGCTTAACGGTTTGGCGGTTTGCGCAGCGCATCGCGCAGGCCGCCCACGATGCCGGCCTGCGCCGGGCGTGCGCGGGTCACCATGCCGATCTCGCGGTGGAAGGTGGCGTCGCCCAGCGTGACGACCCGAACGCCCTCGGGCACGCGCCAGTTGGCGCGCACGCGCGGCAGCAGGGCGGCGCCCATGCCCAGGCCCACCAGCTGCACGATGCCTTCGAGCTCGTCCATCTCCACGGCGTCCTGCACCTCGATGGCTTCGCTGCGCAGGAAGCGGTCGACCAGCCGGCCGCCGAAGGACGCGCGGTCGTAGCGCAGGAAGGGCTCGCTGGCGAGGATGCGGCGCCAGTCGCGTCCCCGGGCCTGCGGCGGCGCCAGCAGCACGAAGGGTTCCTGCCACAACGGTTCCCACACCAGTTCGGGCGGCAGGCTGAAGGGCGGCCGGATCATCACGGCGGCATCGAGCTCGCCCGCATCCACCATGCCCAGCAGCGCCAGCGACACGCCCGGCACCACGCGCAGCCGCACCTGCGGCACGCTGCGCCGCAGCGCGACCAGCGCGGCCGGCAGCCCGCCCGCCTGCACCGAGGCGATGGCACCGATGCGCAGCGCCACCGAGAAGTCCGCCGCGCCCGGCCCGGCGTGCAGCTGGTCGGCCATCAGCACCAGCGCCTCGGCGCGCGCGAGCGTGTCGCGGCCGGCGTCGTTGAGCGTGGCGGTGCGGCCCGCGCGGTCGAACAGCGCGAAGCCCAGCGAGGCCTCGAGCCGCTGGATCTGCGCGCTCACAGCCGACTGCGTGAGCCCGATGTGTTCACCGGCGCGCGAGAAGGTGCCGTGGCGCGCCACGGCGATGAAGGTGCGCAGTTCCTTGAGCATCGGTACCGATCGATGAACGTGATGAGTCAGAGAAAAATATATCGTTTTTCAGAGTTAACAGATTTTCCTAGACTTCCGGTTTCCCTTTCCAACGAACACCCCATGACCATCGCCGCCACGATCCCGCCATTCCACCTCGCCTTCCCGGTGCACGACCTGTCGGCCGCGCGCGCCTTCTACGGCGAACTGCTCGGCTGCCCCGAGGGCCGCAGCTCGCCGGACTGGATCGACTTCAACTTCTACGGCCACCAAATCGTGGCCCACCTGGCGCCCGACGAGTGCGCGAACTCGGCGCTCAGCCAAGTCGACGGCCACGGCGTGCCGGTGCGCCACTTCGGCGCCGTGCTGTCGATCCCGCAGTGGGAAACACTGGCCGCCAAGCTCAAGGCCGCCGGCACCGAGTTCGTCATCGAGCCCTACATCCGCTTCAAGGGCGAGCCGGGCGAACAGGCCACGATGTTCTTCCGCGACCCGTCGGGCAATGCGGTCGAGATCAAGGCCTTCGCGAGCCTCGAATCGCTGTTCGCGAAATGAGCGGTCACCGCATCGCCCTTTATTGCGCCCAGGCGCAGGCGTCGGCCTGGGCCGACGGCCTGCGTGCGGCGCTGCCCGGCACGCGGATCGACCTGTGGCCTGAGGCCTCGCCCGAAGCGCGGCACGCGATCGTCTGGACGCCGACGCAGGCATTCATGGACGCGCACCCGGCGCTTGAACTGATCTTCAACATGGGGGCGGGCGTCGATGCGCTGCTGAAGCTGCGCCTGCCGCCGAAGGCGCGCATCGTGCGCATCGAGGACGGCGGCATGGCCGTGCAGATGGCCGACTACGTCTGCCACGCGGTGCTGCGGCACTTCCGCGAGTTCGATGTTTACGACCGCACGGCGGCCGCTGGCCAGTGGGTGCAGCGCCCGGACCGGTCGCGCAGCGACTTCCCTGTCGGCGTGATGGGCCTGGGCGTGCTCGGCCAGCGCGTGGTGAGCGCGTTGCAGCACTTCGACTTCCCCGTGCGCGGCTGGAGCCGTTCGCCGAAGGCGATCGAAGGTGTGCGCTGCTTCAGCGGCACCGCACAGTTCGACGACTTTCTTGCCGCCAGCCGCTTCCTGGTGTGCATGGTGCCGCTCACGCCCGATACGCGCGACATTCTGTGCCGGGCGTCGTTGTCGAAGCTGCAGCCCGGCGGCTACCTGATCAACGTGGCGCGCGGTGCGCACCTGGTCGAGGACGACCTGATCGCGTTGCTCGACAGCGGGCACCTCGCGGGCGCGATGCTCGACGTGACGCGCACCGAGCCGCTGCCCGAAGGCCACCCGTTCTGGTCACACCCGAAGGTCACGATCACGCCGCATATCTCGGCGCAGACCGTGGTGTCGGAATCCATTGCGCAGATGGTCCAGAAGATCCAGGCGGTGCAGCGCGGCGAGGCGCCGGCGGGGTTGGTCGACCCGGCGCGCGGCTACTGAGGGCGCACACGTCGGACCATGGAAAAAGGCACCCGTGGGTGCCTTTTTCGTGCCGGGGCGGCGTAGCCGCTCAAGCCTCGCCCTTCACCTTCAACCGCCACGCGTGCAGCAGCGGCTCGGTGTAGCCGCTCGGCTGCTCGACGCCCTTGAACACCAGGTCCTGCGCAGCTTGGTAGGCGGCGCTGGTCTTGAAGTGCCCGGCCATCGGCTGGTAGATCGCGTCGCCTGTGTTCTGCCCGTCGACCACCGCGGCCATACGCTCGAAGGTGGCGTTGACCTGTTCCTTCGTCACGATACCGTGCAGCAGCCAGTTGGCGATGTGCTGGCTGCTGATGCGCAGGGTTGCGCGGTCTTCCATCAGGCCGACGTTGTGGATGTCGGGCACCTTCGAGCAGCCGACGCCCTGGTCGATCCAGCGCACCACGTAGCCCAGGATGCCCTGCACGTTGTTGTCGAGCTCCTGCTGCTTGTCTTCGTCGCTCCACACCGGCTTCGGCGCCACCGGCACCTGCAGCAGGTCGTTGAGGATGGCGTCGCGCTCGGCGTTGGCGTCGATCTTCTCCAGCTCTTTCTGCACGTCCGCCACGCTGACCTGGTGGTAGTGCAGCGCATGCAGCGTGGCGGCGGTGGGCGAGGGCACCCAGGCCGTGTTGGCGCCGGCCTTGGGGTGGCCGATCTTCTGCTTGAGCATGTCGGCCATCAGGTCGGGCATGGCCCACATGCCCTTGCCGATCTGCGCCTTGCCGCGCAGGCCGCACGCGAGGCCGACCAGCACGTTGTTCTTCTCGTAGGCCGCGATCCACGGCGTCGTCTTCATGTCGCCCTTGCGCAGCATCGCGCCGGCCTGCATGGCGGTGTGCATCTCGTCGCCGGTGCGATCGAGGAAGCCGGTGTTGATGAAGGCCACGCGCGCAGCGGCCTCGGCGATGCAGGCCTTGAGGTTGACGCTGGTGCGGCGCTCCTCGTCCATGATGCCGAGCTTCACCGTGTTGGCGGGCAGGCCGAGCAGCTGCTCGACGCGGCCGAACAGTTCGCTCGCGAAGGCGACTTCGGCCGGGCCGTGCATCTTCGGCTTGACGATGTAGATGCTGCCGGTGCGCGAGTTGCCCTTGCGCTTCAGGTCGATGGTGGCGATGGTGGTGGTCACCACGGCGTCGAGGATGCCTTCGGGGATTTCCTTGCCACCCGCATACAGGATGGCCGGATTGGTCATCAGGTGGCCCACGTTGCGCAGGAACATGAGCGAGCGGCCGTGCAGCTTCAGCGGCTTACCGTCGGCGCCGGTGTATTCGCGGTCGGCGTTGAGGCCGCGGGTGAAGGTCTTGCCGCCCTTGGCGACTTCCTCGGTCAGCGTGCCCTGCACGATGCCCAGCCAGTTCGAGTAAGCCGTGACCTTGTCGGCCGCATCGACCACCGCCACCGAGTCTTCGAGGTCGAGGATGGTCGAGAGCGCGGCTTCCATGATCACGTCGCTGATGCCGGCCGGGTCGGTCTTGCCGATCACGGTGCTGCGGTCGATCTGGATGTCGATGTGGATGCCGTTGTGCTTGAGCAGCACCGACGACGGTGCCGCCGCGTCGCCCTGGTAGCCGATGAAGGCAACCGGGTCCTTGAGCGATGTATCGCTGCTGTGCAGCGTGACGACCAGCTGGCCGTCCTTCACGCGGTAGCCCGTCGCGTCCTTGTGCGAACCGTTGGCCAGCGGCGCCGCCTGGTCGAGCACGTTGCGCGCGAAGGCGATGACCTTGGCGCCGCGCACCGGGTTGTAGCCCTTGCCCTTCTCGGCGCCGTCGGCCTCGGAGATGGCGTCGGTGCCGTAGAGCGCGTCGTACAGCGAACCCCAGCGCGCGTTCGCGGCGTTGAGCGCATAGCGCGCGTTCAGGATCGGCACCACCAGCTGCGGACCGGCCTGCTGCGCGAGTTCGGCGTCGACGTTCGACGTCGTGGTCTGCACGTCCTTCGGTTGTGGCAGCAGGTAGCCGATCTTCTCGAGGAAGGCGCGGTAGGCCGGCATGTCGGAAATCGGACCAGGGTGTGCCTTGTGCCAGGCGTCCATCTCTGTCTGCAGGCGGTCGCGCTCGGCCAGCAGCGCGATGTTTTTCGGCGCCAGGTCGCTCACGATGGCGTCGAAGCCCTTCCAGAAGCTGGCGCTCGCCACGCCGGTGGCGGGCAAGACCTTGTCTTCGATGAAGCGGTGGAGTTCGTTGGCGACCTGGAGGCCGTGGACGGTAGTGCGATCGGTCATGGAAACCTCGACGGTGGAACGGTGGGGAGAAGGAACGGTCGGCATGCAGCGCAGTGCACTTGGCATCTACTTTATTGCATCCCTGGACAAAGATTAATCCGCCAGAAATCCTTTGATTAATGACTGAAATGCGGGTAATCGTTGGCAGCGGGGCGGCACTGCATGGCGACAATCGATGTTTTCCACGAATTGTTCACGGATATCCCTGCCATGCCCCCAACCGATGTGCTGATCAGCGAAGTCGGCCCGCGCGACGGCCTGCAATCGGTCAAGGCCACCATGCCCACGGCGGACAAGCTGCGCTGGATCGACGCGCTCCACGCCGCCGGCGTGCGCGAGATCGAGGTCGCGTCCTTCGTGCCCGCGCGGCTGCTGCCGCAGATGGCCGACGCGGCCGAGGTCGTGCGCCACGCCATCACCTTGCCCGGCCTCACCGTGATGGCGCTGGTGCCCAACCTGCGCGGCGCCGAAGCGGCGCTGGCCGCGGGCGTGCACAAGCTGACCGTGCCGGTGTCGGCCAGCGAGGCGCATTCGCTCGCCAACGTGCGCAAGACGCGCGAGCAGATGGTCGACGAAGTGCGCGCCATCGCCGCGCTGCGTCGCGACATCGCGCCGCACGTCGGCTTCGAGGCCGGCCTGTCGACGGCCTTCGGCTGCACACTGCAGGGCGAGGTGCCCGAAGACGAGGTCATCCGCCTGGCCGCGCAGTGCATCGAGGCGGGCGCCGACGAGGCGGGCCTGTCGGACACCGTCGGCTACGCCAACCCCGCCCAGGTGCGCCGCCTGTTCCGCCGCCTGCGCGCGGAGATCGGCGAACACGCCGGCGCCGCCCACATGCACAACACCCGCGGGCTCGGCCTGGCCAACTGCCTGGCGGCGTACGAGGAGGGCGTGCGCACCTTCGATGCCTCGCTCGGCGGGCTGGGCGGCTGCCCCTATGCGCCCGGCGCGTCGGGCAACGTGGTCACCGAAGACCTGGTCTTCATGTTCGAGGCCATGGGCGTGCGCACCGGCATCGACATCGAACGGCTGATCGCGGCGCGCGCGCCGCTGATGGCCGGCCTGCCGGGCGAATCGGTGTACGGCATGACGCCGGAGGCCGGCCTGCCCAGGGGCTTTGCCCAAGGATTCGCCAAGGAAATGAAGCATGTCTGAGCCCACGCCACTGCCCTACGCGAACATCCGTGTCGTCGAATTCACCCACATGGTCATGGGCCCGACCTGCGGCATGCTGCTGGGTGACCTCGGCGCCGAGGTCATCAAGGTGGAGCCGATCGCCGGCGACGACACGCGCCGCCTGCTCGGCTCGGGCGCGGGCTTCTTCCCGACCTTCAACCGCAACAAGAAGAGCATCGCGCTCGACCTGAAGAAGCCCGAGGGCCTGGAAGCTGCGCTCAAGCTCGTCGCCAGCGCCGACATCGTGAGCGAGAACTTCAAGCCCGGCACGATGAAGAAGCTGGGCCTGGACTACGACACGCTCAAGAAGCTCAACCCACGCCTCATCTACGTCAGCCACAAGGGTTTTCTGCCCGGCCCGTACGACCACCGCACCGCGCTGGACGAGGTGGTGCAGATGATGGGCGGCCTGGCCTACATGACCGGCCGCGCCGGCGACCCGCTGCGCGCCGGGACCAGCGTGAACGACATCATGGGTGGCATGTTCGGCGCCATCGGCGCGATGGCCGCGCTGCGCCAGCGCGAGCTGACCGGCGAGGGCTGCGAGGTGCAGTCGGCGCTGTTCGAGAACAACATCTTTCTGGTCGCGCAGCACATGATGCAGTTCGCCGCCACCGGCCGCGCGGCCGACCCGATGCCCAGCCGCATCTCGGCCTGGGGCATCTACGACGTGTTCACGGTGAAGGACGGCGAGCAGATCTTCCTGGCCGTGGTGAGCGACAAGCAATGGGCCATCTTCTGCCAGGCCTTCGGCCTGCAGGAGATGCACGCCGACCCGCGCCTGGCCACCAACAACGACCGCGTGCGCGCCCGCGAATGGATGATGCCCATCCTGCGCTCGCACCTGGCCGACACCAGCGCCGCCGACCTGAGCGCGGTGTTCGAGAAGAACGAGCTGCCCTTCGCGCCCATCACCCGTCCGCAGGACCTGTTCGACGACCCGCACCTGAACGCGACCGGCGGCCTGGCGCCGGTGCGCATGAACGACGGCAGCGAATCGAAGGTGCCGCTGATGCCCTTCACGCTCGGCGGCCAGCGCCCCGGCATCCGATTGCAGCCGCCGCTGCTGGGCGAGCACACCGAAGCCTTGTTGCGCGAGGTGGGCTACGACGATGCGGCCATCGCGGCGTTGAAGGCGGCGAAGTCGGTCGCCTGAGCGCGCCTGGACGCGCATGGACCGCCTCACCCAACTCGAATCCTTCGTCTCGGTCGCCACCCGCGGCAGCCTGACCGCGGCGGCCAGGGCCGAGGGCGTGGCGCCGGCGGTCATCGGCCGGCGCATCGACGCGCTAGAGGAGCGGCTGGGCGTGAAGCTGCTGGTGCGCACCACGCGGCGCCTCACGCTCACGCACGAGGGCAGCGCCTTCCTCGAGGACTGTCAGCGTCTGCTGGTCGAATTCGCCAATGCCGAAGCCAGCGTGAGTGCCGGTGGGGTCAAGGCCAGCGGCCACCTGCGGGTGACGGCGCCGGCCGGCTTTGGGCGCCGCCATGTCGCGCCGCTGGTGCCGCGCTTCCACGCGTTGCACCCCGAGGTGACGATCTCGTTGAACCTGAGCGACCGGGTGGTCGACGTCACCGGCGAGAGCTTCGACTGCGCGGTGCGGGTGGGCGACATGCCCGACTCGTCGCTGGTGAGCCTGCGCCTGGCCGACAACCGCCGCCGTTGCGTGGCGACGCCGGCATTTCTGCGCCGCCACGGCACGCCGCGCCATCCGTCCGACCTCGCGCGCTTCGCCTGCCTCACCTTGTCCAGCGATGCTTCGCAGACCCGCGGCTGGGCGTTCCGCGTTCCGTCGGCCGGCGGGGAGCCCGAGACCATCCATCTGAAGCCCAGCGGCCCTCTCGACTGCTCCGACGGCCAGGTGCTGCACGACTGGTGCCTGGACGGTCACGGCATCGCCTGGCGCAGCGGCTGGGAGATCGAGGCCGAGGTCGAGGCCGGCCTGCTGGTGCCGGTGCTTGATGAATTCGCGGCACCGCCGAACGGCATCTATGCCGTGTTTCCGCAGCGCAAGCACCTGGCTCTGCGGGTGCGCCTCTGGCTGGATTTCTTGAAGGCTGAGTACGGGCGCCCGGAGTTCTGGGCCGGCACAATCGCGCCATGACCTTCGAAGCCATCCTCGCCTACCTGCACCTGCTGGCCATCCTCACGATGGTCGTCTTCATCTCCAGCGAAGCGGCGCTGTGCCGCGTGCAGTGGCTCAATGCTGCAGTGGTGGAGCGGCTCGCCAAGGTCGATCGGGTCTACGGCATCGCGGCGATCATGGTGCTGCTCACCGGCGTGGCGCGCACCGTCTGGGGCGTGAAGGGCACGTCCTGGTACTGGACCAACCCGCTGCTGCACGTGAAGCTCACGCTTTTCATCGTGGTGGGCGTGATCTCGATCTTCCCGACCCTGACCTACTTACGCTGGCGCAAGGCCCTGCGCGCCAACGGCGCCCTGCCGACCGAGAACGATATCCAGAAGACCCGCAAGCTGGTGATGGTGCAGGCCCACCTGATCGCGCTGATCCCGCTGGTCGCCGTGTTTCTCGCGCGCGGCTTCGGCAAATAGGAAAAGCCCCGCGAGCGGGGCTTTTCTTCGGTGGGCAGCGGGTCAGGCCGGCTTGTTGCTGAGGCAGGTCTTCATGAAGGCCTTGCGGGCATCGCCGGCCAGCGCCTTGGTCTTGGCGTCGGCGTTGCAGTTCTTCATCTTCTCCTGCTGGGTCACCTTGCCGCCGCCGTCGGCCGACAGGCAGCCCTTCATGAAGGCCTTGCGCTCGTCGCCCTTCTTGTCGCCGGCGTCCTTGTTGCAGGTGGCCATCTTGCCCTGCTGGGCCGTCGGCGCTTTCTCGGGCGTGGCGGCTTTGTCCTGGGCCTGTGCGGCGCCGAAGGACAGGCAGGCGCCCAGTGCGATCAGGGAAAGGATTTTTTTCATGATGTGGTTCCTCGAAGGTTGATCGGGTGACAGCAACCCGGCGACCGCCGGGCCGTTCATGCTAACGGCCGATCCCACGCTGCGGATGACCGGGCAGACGGCCCTGCGGGTTCACCCCGGTAAAATCCCGCGATGCTATTGGTCAAACAGGAGCTGCTCGCGGCACTCGCGAACACGCTCGAATCCTTCTCGCCCGGCGCTGGTGCCAAGGCCGCCTTCGAATCGCCCAAGGTGGCGGCCCACGGCGATTTCGCCAGCACGGCCGCCATGCAGCTGGCCAAACCGCTCGGCCGCAAGCCGCGCGAACTGGCGGAGCAGTTGAGTGCCGCGCTCTTCGCCATGCCGGCTTTCGCACAGTGGGTCGAGGCGATCGAGATCGCCGGTCCCGGTTTCCTCAACATCCGGCTGAAGACTGCAGCCAAGCAACAGATCGTGCGCGAGGTGCTGGCCGCCGGCGACACCTTCGGCCAACAGCCGGCGCGCGGCGACAAGGTGCTGGTGGAGTTCGTCTCCGCCAACCCGACCGGCCCGCTGCACGTGGGCCACGGTCGCCAGGCCGCGCTGGGCGACGCCATCTGCAACCTGCTGGCGGCCCAGGGCGCCGACGTCTACCGCGAGTTCTATTACAACGACGCCGGCGTGCAGATCCAGACGCTGGCTAGCAGCACGCAGCTGCGGCTGCAAGGCTTCAAGCCGGGCGACGCGCAATGGCCGAGCGGCGAGAAGGCCGCGGCGTACAACGGCGACTACATCGCCGACATTGCGGAAGACTTCAAGGCCAAGAAGACCGTCAGCGCCGACGACCGCGAATACACCGCCAGCGGCGACGTGGACGATATCGACTCGATCCGCCAGTTCGCCGTGGCCTACCTGCGCCGCGAGCAGGACCTGGACCTGAAGGCCTTCCAGGTCAAATTCGACAACTACTACCTGGAGTCGAGCCTGTACACCAGCGGCCGCGTGGCGGCGACGGTGCAGAAGCTCGTGGACGCTGGCAAGACCTACGAGCAGGACGGCGCGCTGTGGCTCAAGTCGACCGACTACGGCGACGACAAGGACCGCGTCATGCGCAAGCAGGACGGCACGTACACCTATTTCGTGCCCGATGTGGCGTACCACATCGCCAAGTGGGAGCGCGGCTTCCACCGGGTGGTGAACATCCAGGGCACCGACCACCACGGCACCATCGCCCGTGTGCGCGCCGGCCTGCAGGCCGCCGGCGTCGGCATTCCGGCCGGGTATCCCGACTACGTGCTCCACACCATGGTGCGGGTGGTCAAGGGCGGCGAGGAAGTGAAGATCAGCAAACGCGCCGGCAGCTACGTCACGCTGCGCGACCTGATCGAATGGACCAGCACCGACGCGGTCCGTTTCTTTCTGCTCTCGCGCAAGCCCGACACCGAATACACCTTCGACGTCGACTTGGCGGTCGCGAAGAACAACGACAACCCGGTCTACTACGTGCAGTACGCGCATGCGCGCATCTGCTCGGTGCTGACGGCCTGGGGTGGCGACGAGGCCGCGCTGAAGGCGGTCGACCTGTCGGCGCTCGAGAGCCCGGCCGCGCAGGCGCTGATGCTGATGCTGGCGAAGTACCCCGAGATGCTCACCGCCGCCGCCAAGGATTTCGCGCCGCACGACGTGACCTTCTACCTGCGCGAGCTGGCCGCCAGCTACCACAGCTACTACGACGCCGAACGCATCCTGGTCGACGACGAGGCGGTGAAAAAGGCGCGCCTGGCGCTGGTCGCCGCCACCGCGCAGGTGCTGCACAATGGCCTCGCGATCCTCGGCGTGAGCGCGCCGCGCAAGATGTGATGACCTTCTTTCCCTCACCATGAAAACAAGACAACGCGGCAACACGGTCATCGGCCTGATCATCGGCATCGTCCTCGGCCTGGGCGTGGCGCTCGGCATCGCGGTCTACGTCACCAAGGTGCCGATTCCGTTCATGACCAAGACCCAGCGCGGCGGCGCCGAGCAGGACGAGGCCGAGGCCCGCAAGAACCGTGACTGGAACCCCAACGCACCGCTCGCCGGCAAGCCGTCGGCGCGCACCCCGCCCGAGCAGCCCGCCTCGGTCGGCCCGCTGAACCCGGCCGCGCCCGCCAGCCCGGTGCCGGCCGTGGTCGCGCCCGACGCGCGCAGCGCCGCCGCCTCGGCCGCCCGCGCCCGCCCCGACACCAGCGTGCCGGCGGCGTCGTCCGACCCGCTGGGCGACCTGGCGCGTGCGCGTGCCGGCATCACCGCGCCGGCCACCACCACTGCCGCGGCCGACGGCGCCGACCCCTTCGTGTACTTCGTGCAGGCCGGGGCCTTCCGCAGCAACGACGATGCCGAGGCACAACGCGCCAAGCTGTCGCTGATGGGCGTCGAGGCGCGCGTCACCGAGCGCGAGCAGGCCGGTCGCACCGTCTACCGCGTGCGCGCGGGCCCCTTCAACAAGAAGGACGACGCCGACCGTCTGAAGTCGCGGCTCGACAGCGGCGGCCTCGAATCCAACCTCGTGCGCGTCCAGCGCTGAGCGCCGCACAGGGCGTGACCGAATCGGCGTCCTCGGGCGCCCATCCCTGGCTGCGGGAACTCCGCAGCCGCTGCCCGGCTCTGTCAGCCGCACAGGAGAAATTTTGATGACCATGAACCGCCGTGACTTTTCGCTGACCGCTGCCTCCCTCGGGCTGCTCCCCCTCGCCGCCACCGGCGTGCACGCCCAGGCCCGCACGCCGAAGGCCGGCACCGACTACATCGTGCTGGGCAAGCGCGCGCCGGTCGACACGCCTGCCGGCAAGGTCGAAGTGGTCGAGTTCTTCTCGTACAACTGCCCGCACTGCGCGGCCTTCGAGCCGCGCCTGGACTCATGGGTCAAGAAGCTGCCGGCCGACGTGGTGTTCAAGCGGATCCCGGTGCCGTTCGTGGGCAACGACACCGAAGCGAAGCAGCGCCTCTACTACACGCTGGAAGCCATGGGCAAGGTCGACTCCTTCCAGATGAAGCTGTTCCAGGCCATCCACCAGCAGCGCCAGCCGCTGGTCGGCGATGCCGCGATCCTGGCCTGGGCCGAGAAGCAGCCCGATCTGGACGGCAAGAAGTTCGCGGACCTGTTCAAGTCCTTCTCGGTGGCCGGCAAGGCCAAGCGCGCCACCCAGCTCACCAGCGACTACCAGGTGGCCGGCGTGCCGGCGCTGGGTGTGGCGGGCCGCTGGTACGTGGACGGCGACACCGCCGGTTCGCTCGACCGCGCCCTCGAGGTGGTCAGCCTGCTGACCGCCGAAGCGCGAAAAGGCTGAGCCTGCGGCCGTTCGACCCGGCCGTGCCACCTTCTCAAAGCCCGCCTTGGCGGGCTTTTTCGTCCGGGCGACCGGATGCACTGGTCCGGCGCATACAATCGTCGAGCAAGTTTCGTGCCTTTATGACACTTCGATCCCACACTCCCTTCTCCTCCCTCCTGCGCGCCGGCTTTGCCGCGCTGCTGCTCGCCGTCGCTACCGTGCCGGCGCTGGCCGAAAGGGCCGACCGCACCAAGCCCATGAACATCGAGGCCGATGCCATGCGCTACGACGACCTGAAGCAGACCAGCGTGTTCACCGGCAACGTGGTGGTGACCAAGGGCACCATCATCATCCGCGGTGCGCGCATCGACGTGCGCCAGGACCCGGAGGGCTACCAGTACGGCGTGGTCACCGCCGCGCCCGGCAAGCTGGCCTACTACAAGCAGAAGCGCGACTCCGGCGTCGACGAATGGACCGAGGGCGAGTCGGAGGTGATCGAGTACGACAGCCGCGCTGACAACGTCAAGTTCATCCGCCGCGCCATCATGCGGCGGCTGATCGGCGCCAAGGTCAACGACGAGACAACGGGTGCCCTGATCGTCTACGACCAGAGCAACGACACCTTCACCGTGAATGGCGCGCCGCTGCCGCCGGGCGCCAGCGTGGCGACCGGCGACAAGGGCAGCCGTGTGCGCGCCATCCTGACGCCCAAGTCAGCCGGTGCGGATGCCGCCCAGCCGAGTGCACCCGCCGCGCCGGCACCCGGCCGCGGCCTGCGCCCGAGCACCACGCTCGGCGGAGAAGCGCGCCCGTGAACGACCGCGTGGACATGGCGAAGCAGGCCGTCCCGGCCGGTGCCGGTGCGGTCGAAGGCAGCCGGCTCCAGGTGCGCGGTCTGCAGAAGCGCTACGGCAGCCGACAAGTCGTCAAGAACGTCTCGCTCGACGTGCAGAAGGGCGAAGTCGTCGGTCTGCTCGGGCCCAATGGCGCCGGCAAGACGACCTCGTTCTACATGATCGTGGGCCTGGTGCGGGCCGACGCCGGCGAGATCAGCATCGACGGCGAGCCGATCGCGCACATGCCGATCCACCGCCGCGCCCGCATGGGCCTGAGCTACCTGCCGCAGGAGGCCTCGATCTTCCGCAAGCTGAGCGTGCAAGAGAACGTGCGCGCGGTGCTCGAGCTCCAGCGCGAGCCCGATGACAAGGGCCGCATGGTGCCGCTGTCGAAGAAGCGCACCGACGATCGCCTGAACGAGCTGCTGTCGGACCTGCGCGTCGAGCACCTGCGCGATTCGCCGGCGCTGGCGCTGTCGGGCGGCGAACGCCGCCGCGTCGAGATCGCCCGCGCCCTGGCCACGCAGCCGCGCTTCATCCTGCTGGACGAGCCCTTCGCCGGCATCGACCCGATCGCCGTGATCGAGATCCAGCGCATCGTCAGCTTCCTCAAGAGCCGCGGCATCGGCGTGCTCATCACCGACCACAACGTGCGTGAGACGCTGGGCATCTGCGATCACGCGTTCATCATCAGCGACGGGCAAGTGCTGGCACAAGGCACGCCTTCGGAGATCGTCGACAACGCCGAGGTACGCCGCGTGTACCTGGGCGAACACTTCCGCATGTAAGGGGAGGACGGAACTCTCCATGAAGCAGGGCCTGTCGCTGCGCGTTTCGCAGCATCTCGCGCTCACGCCCCAGTTGCAGCAGTCGATCCGGCTGCTGCAACTGTCCACGCTCGAACTGAGCCAGGAAGTGGAGCAGATGCTCGACGAGAACCCGTTTCTCGAGCGCACCGCCGAAGAGGCCGCCCGTGAGGAGTTCGGCGTCGACGCCGCCGATGCACCGCCACCGCGTGACGACGACTTTTCGCCCGGGCCCGCCGCCACCAGCGACAGCACCACCAGCACGACCGAGGCCGACACCCCGGCGGTCGACGCGACCGAAGCCACGCCCGACTGGGAAGGCGACGGCACCGTCGACATGGCGCCCGACGACAGCGAATGGGGCGGCGACGCGCCTCCGCGCGCCAACAACCTGGGCGACGACGATCGCGCCGACGCCACCGAGCTGGCGCGCAGCCAGGAATCGCTGCAGTCGCATCTGCACCGCCAGGCGCTGAGCCTGCGCCTGAACGAGAGCGACCAGGCCGCGCTGCGCTTCCTGATCGAGTCGCTCAACGACGACGGCTACCTCGAAGAGTCGCTGCCCGCCCTGGCCTCGGGCCTGGCCGGCGACGACAACGACGAGTTCGACGGCCTGGTGCACCACTTCCAGGTGGCGCTCGGCCTGCTGCAGAGCCTGGAGCCGGTCGGCGTGGGCGCGCGCGACCTCGGCGAATGCCTGGCCATCCAGCTGAAGGCGCTGGCCCGTGCGAACGAAAGTGCCGAAGAGGCGCAGATTCGCAAGACCGCCATCGCGATCTGCAAGCAGCCGATGGAGCTGCTCGCGCGGCGCGACTTCAAGCGCCTGGCCACGCTCACCCGCAGCAACGAGGAAGAGGTGCGCAGCGCGCTGCAATTGATCGCCACGCTCGAGCCCAAGCCGGGTCGGCGCTTCGTCGACGTGGAGCGCAACGTCGTGATCCCCGACGTGATCGTCACGCGCATCGGCACTGGCACCAACATCAAGTTCCGCGTGATGCTCAATCCCGACGTGATGCCGCGCCTGCGGGTGCACGACATCTACGCCGGCGCGCTCAAGCAGCACAAGGGCGAGGGCAGCCAGGCGCTGTCGCAGCGTCTGCAGGAGGCGCGCTGGTTCATCAAGAACATCCAGCAGCGCTTCGACACCATCCTGCGCGTGAGCAATGCCATCGTCGACCGGCAGAAGAGCTTCTTCGTGCACGGCGAGCTGGCCATGCGGCCGCTGGTGCTGCGCGAGATCGCCGACGAACTCGGGCTGCACGAATCCACCATCAGCCGCGTGACCACGGCGAAGTACATGTCGACGCCCTATGGCACGGTCGAGCTGAAGTACTTCTTCGGCTCCGCGCTGGGCACCGAGACCGGCGGCAACGCGTCCAGCACTGCGGTGCGCGCGCTCATCAAGCAGTTCGTCGGCTCCGAGAGCATCAAGAAGCCGCTGTCGGACAGCCAGATCTCCGAGATGCTGAAAGAGCAGGGCATCGAATGCGCCCGGCGCACCGTGGCCAAGTACCGCGAGGCGCTGCGCATCGCGCCGGCCAATCTGCGCAAGGCGCTGTAAGCAAGTCCGTTCATGAACCAGCTCCATCTTTTCCTGCCTTGCGCCGCCGGCGTCGAGGACTTTCTTGCGCAAGAA
The DNA here is from genome assembly GCF_051216715.1 of Variovorax restrictus. Lineage (NCBI taxonomy): Bacteria > Pseudomonadati > Pseudomonadota > Betaproteobacteria > Burkholderiales > Comamonadaceae > Variovorax > Variovorax restrictus. Next base: position 12,914 of record NZ_JBPJZH010000004.1, on the reverse strand, counting down.
GTGCACGGCCTCACCGGCCTGGCCGGCGACGACCTGATGGCCTCGCGTGGCGGCGTCTTCGTGCGCGGTTCGTGGCGCGACGCCATGAAGCTCAACCTGTACAGCCGCCTCGCGCAGCGCGTGCTGATCGAACTGGCGCACGCGCCGTACCGCAGCGAGAACGACCTCTACGCCATCGCCAGCGGCGTGGCGTGGGAGATCTGGTTCACGCCGAAGCAGACCTTCAAGATCGAGACCACGGCGCAGCACAGCCCGCTGCAGAGCCTGAACTTCGCCACGCTGCGCATCAAGGACGCCATCGCCGACCGTTTCCGCGCCAAGGCCGGCGGCGTGCGGCCGAGCATCGAGACGCAGTGGCCCGACGTGCGCGTGTTCGCGCACCTCACCACCGACACCTGCACGCTCTACATCGACACCTCGGGCGAGCCGCTCTTCAAGCGCGGCTGGCGCCAGGACACCGGCGACGCGCCGCTGAAGGAAACCCTGGCTGCGGCCATGCTGGCCGCCAGCGGCTGGTGGAACCCGGAGACCGGCGCCGTGTCCGATGCGCCGCTGTACGACCCCTGCTGCGGCAGCGGCACCATCGCCATCGAGGCGGCGCAGATCGGCCTGGGCATCCCGGCCGGTGCGCTGCGCCGCTTCGGCTTCGAGAAGCTGCTGCCCTTCCAGCCGCACGTGTGGGAGTCGATCCAGAACGAGGCGGCGGACGCGCCGGCCCGTACCGCGCCGGCCATCTTCGGCAGCGACGTGTCGCACCGCATGGTCGACTTCGCCGAGCGCAACGCCGAACGCGCCGGGGTCGCCGCGGCCATCGAATTCCGCGGCGGCGACGCGCTGCAGCGCATGCCGCCCGAAGGCGCGGCACACGGCGGCGTGATCGTGCTGAACCCGCCCTATGGCGAGCGGATCGAGGTCGGCGGCGTGGCGCGCATCGGTGCCCGCGAGCAGGCGGCCACCGAAGACGGCGGCGAGTTCTTCAGCCAGCTGGCCAGCCACTGGAAGAAGAATTACGCCGGCTGGACCGCGTGGATGCTCACGCCCGACCTGCAGTTGCCCAAGCGCATGCGCCTGAAGGAGTCGCGCCGGGTGCCGATGTGGAACGGGCCGATCGAATGCCGATTGTTCCGCTTCGACATGGTGGCTGGCTCGGCCCGAACGCCGCGTTCATAGGTCGGTGCGTCGGCCTCAGCCGTGCGCCAGCGGCTGGTCGGCCGGCAGGAAGCGCTGGAACAGGTCCGACACGAACGCCGGGCCGCCCTCGGCCTGCACCCCGGTCAGGTAGAGGCCGCGCCAGTACGGTGAGCGCCGGCCGCGGCTTTCCTCGAACATCCGATCGACAACGCCGCGCAGCCCCGGCTGCAGTGCGCTCACCTGATCGAAGAAGGCGTGGATGGCGAGCCGGTCCGTGTCGCGGGTCGCCTCTTCGATCAGTCGCAGCCGCAGCGCCTGCAAACGTGCCGCGATGGGCTCGAACAGCTCGCTGAGGCGATCGCCGGCCGCCGGTGGTGCGCTGCGGTCCTGCAGCGGTAGGCGGTGGCCCAAGGCCTGTGCCAGCACCTCGGGTGGCAGCGCGCCACAGACGGTGTCGTAGCCGGACAGCCCCTCCAGACCCGTGACGATCAGGTAGACCGGCAGGCGCAATTGCAGATGCTCCGCTGCCTCGTCGACCACGTGCCGCAGGCGCGCCGTGCCCGGCATCACCGCCGCCGCATCGCCCAGCAGGCTGGCCGCGCTGACGCAGACCACCACGCCGTTGAGCGGCAGCCGCTCGCGCTGTTCGGCCAGCTCCATGAGGGCCTGGTACCAGAGGTTGCGCGTGCGGCGTGAGCCCGCGTCGCAGACGGCGGCGGAGCTGGTCTCGATGGCCGTCATCGTCTCGAAGAACCACCAGCGCCAGAAGGCGCGCCCGCTCGTGTCGCGGTCGTGCGCCACCGGCAGCGGCGACACGCTGTGCGCCGCCGCCAGCAGGCCGGGCACGTCGGCGGCGGTGTCGCCGATGAAAAGGAACCACGGGATGCCGTAGAGCCCGTCGTGCGACGCGTGGTGCGGCGTGCCGGTCCGGCGCCACCCGCTTCGTGCCTGCGCGATGGCTTCACGCATGGCCGTCAACGCCGCGAGCTCCGACGCCGACTCCGCCGGCCCGAGGGCGGCGATGCGCGCACGCAAAGCCCGTCGTCTTGCGGCCTGCGGTGCGCCGAGCAGCCACCACCAGAGCGCGAGGAAGGCGATGCCGCAGAGGGCCACCAATTGCCAGAAGCTGACGGGCAGGGAGGACAGGGTGGTCATGGCGGTTCTCCTGGGTCGCGCCGATTCAGCGCGTCGTGGTTTCGAGAAACAGGAAATCCGCGACCAGACGCTGGTTTCCCAAGTTCGTCGCGATCGATTCCCGCAACGCGGCCAGATAGGTCGACGCGAGCTCGTAAGGCGGTCGGTCGGCAAGATGCTCGAAGGGCTCGGGCGAGGCGACCACGGCCACCAGCACCGTGCCGAAGGGGGGGCTGACGAGCCAGCTGCTGGGCATGTGCTCGCCCAGCGTCACGTGTTGTCGGGCCGGCAGGCGCATGGGCGGGGAGGCCGACATCAGGTGCAGCACGGCGCCATCGCTGGTGTAGTAGTCGACGCGCACGTGGCTCGGGTAGGCGGGGCCGGTGACCTTCAGGCGCACCGGGTCGCCCTCGCGCAGCCGGCCCGAGGGTGCAGAGGGCGCTTCGATCCGCAACCCGGTCTTGCTGTCCTGGTTGCGCAACTGGTAGGGCTTGAGGATCGCCGCCACCTCGCAGTAAGGCCAGGCGCGGATCTGCAGGTCGACGTCCGGCGCCTTGCCCCGGGGCAGGGCGGCGATGTCCTCCCGCACCCGCGCACCGTCTTCGGAGCTGGCGACGAAGCCGCTGACGTGTGCGCTGCCGTCGGCACCGGTCGCCAGCGTCAGGTCGGCGCACGCGTAGCGCTGAAGCTGCTCGGCCAGACGTTCGGAGGGGCCGGGGGGCGGCCCGGCGCGGTCGCCGAGCAGCAGGCTGATCAGATGAATGCTGGGCACGAGCAGCGCGACGGCAGCACCGGCCCGCACCAGCGCGCGGCGACGACGCTGGGGCCGACGTCGCGCCGGTGGGTCTGGCGAGGCATAGGGCTGCGGTGTGAGCTGCGTCCATGCCAGGGTGTCGCGCTCGATCGGTGGCGTCGGCAACTGCTGGCCGTGCAGGCGCTTGAGCTTGCCCCACTCGCCGGTGTCAGCGTCCTCGAAGTAGTACTGGCCGCGGAAGCCCAGGGCCAGCGCGTACCAGTACACCTCCCGCACCGACCCGTCGTTCGGGCCGAGCGTGGCGAGGTGGTGGAAGAACTCCGTCTGCGCGTTGTCGGAGTTGAAGAGCGTCGACTGCAGCGTGTCGCCGACGGGGCTTTCACCGGACAGCCGGTGCATGAGTTCATCGAACCAGGCCACGGCTGCGAAGCTGGCCGATTCGACCGACGCTGCCGCCCAGCCGGCCGACCGCGCGGCGTCGCGCGCGGCATCGAGCAGCGCGCGCGCCTGCTGTCGCGCCACCGCCGGTTCTGTCAAGGCCGCGCCGGCCTCGCGCGCTGCTGCGCGTCGCAACCCGAACGCGAAGAAATCGGCAAACGCGTCGAGCAGGCGTGCCACGGCTGTCATGCCGGCGCGCAGGGCCGGTCAGGCGTGTGCCGGAATCGATGGCCCATGCTGTCCCCGTTCTCGTGGCTCGGAGGAAAACCATCCCACCGGGCTCGACGCGCGCCAATACCGCTTGGGGGCTATGCCATTCGGCAGCCGGTCATCCCTTGCCGTGCCGGTCGAACGCCGTTATCTTCTGCCGTTTCCGAGTTCACCCGAACCCTGGGGTCACGTCATGAAAATCCTGATCGCCGACGATCACCGGCTCGTCATGGAAGCGGTCAAGGCCAAGCTGGCCGAACTCGAACCGGGGATCGAATTCGTGCTGGCCACCAGCGTCGACGAGTTGCTGGCGGCGGCATCCGACGACCTGGATCTGGCGTTGATCGACCTGAACATGCCGGGCGCCGAAGGCCATGGCCATGTCGACGAGGTGCGCCGACGCCACCCCGCCGTGCCGGTGATCGTGTTGTCGGGCACGGAAGACCCGGCGGTGATGCGCGCGACCATCGAGCGTGGCGTGCTGGGGTTCATCCCCAAGGCCTATTCGCCCGACGTGATGATCTCCGCCGTGCGGCTGGTGCTGGCCGGTGGCGTCTACGTCCCGCCGATGATGCTGTCGGCCGTGCCCGCCGGCATCGTGGCCGGCGTGCCGGCAGCCGACGTGGCGCGGCCAGCGGGTGGCGCCGGCCACACGCTCGACCACCTGCGCAACGTGCTCACCGACCGACAGGTCGAGGTGCTGCAACTGCTGTCGCAGGGCAAGCCCAACAAGCTGATCGGGCGCAGCCTGGGCATCAGCGAGGGCACGGTCAAGATCCATCTGGCGGCGATCTTCCGGGCACTCAACGTGCGCAACCGCACCGAGGCGGTGGTGGCGGCGCAGGCGCTCACGGAAGCCTGAAACCTGAAGGCGTGCTGTCCGGCGGCGCCTCCGGCGCCCGCTATCCTCGCGGGCATGACACTCGAACTCTCGGCCTTCGACGCGGCCATCGTGGACCTCGACGGCACCCTGGTCGACACCGTGGGCGATTTCGTCGCGGCCCTGAACGCCATGCTCGCCGATCTCGGCCTGCCGACGGTGGACGCTGCTGCCGTCGGTCGCATGGTCGGCAAAGGGTCCGAGCACTTGATCCATGCCGTGCTGCATCACGTCGGGGCACCGGACACGCGCTACCCGCAGGCCTATGCGCGCTACCAGCACCACTACCTGGAGATCAACGGCGAGCACTCGACGGTCTACGCTGGCGTGCACGAGGGCCTGCAGGCGATGCGCGACCGCGGCTGGCGGCTAGCCTGCCTGACCAACAAGCCGACCGCGTTCGCCCAGCCGCTGCTCGCCCAGAAAGGCCTGGACGGGTTCTTCGAGGTGGTGTTCGGCGGCGATGCCTTCGAGCGCAAGAAGCCCGACCCGCTGCCGCTCCTGAAGACCTGCGAGGCGCTCGGCACGACACCGGCCCGCACGCTGATGGTGGGCGATTCGAGCAACGACGCGCAGGCCGCGCGCGCGGCCGGTTGCCCGGTGGTGCTGGTGAGCTACGGCTACAACCACGGCCAGCCTGTGCGCGAGGTCGATGCCGATGCGATCGTCGATTCGCTGGCCGAACTGGCCGTGTTGGCCGGCGGGGCGACGCTCGGCTAAACTCGCCGCTCCATGTTCATTCATCACGTCAACAAGACAGGGCAAGGCTGCCGGGGAGCCTGGCTTTGGCGCACGCCATCGTCATTGCCTGTTTGATGTCACGGCGCACGCCGTGCGCCCGCGGCCCCGGTCCGAACGACCCGGCGCCAGATCCTTGAATGACCCGCCAGCGACCGAATGAAGTGTCCGCTGGCCGACGGAGACCCCCACCGTGATCACCGAACTCGAATTCAAAAGCCTCAGCGCGCAGGGCTACAACCGCATTCCGCTGATGGCCGAGGCCTTTGCCGACCTCGAAACCCCGCTCTCGCTCTACCTGAAGCTGGCCCACACCAAGGACGGCGGCAAGTACAGCTTCCTGCTCGAATCCGTGGTCGGCGGCGAGCGCTTCGGCCGCTACAGCTTCATCGGCCTGCCGGCACGCACGCTGATCCGCGCGAGCGGCTTCGGCGCCGCGGCGCGCACCGAGGTCGTGACCGACGGGCAGGTCGTCGAGACGGCCGAAGGCAACCCGCTGGACTTCATCGCGGCCTATCAGAAGCGCTTCAAGGTCGCGCTACGGCCCGGCCTGCCGCGCTTCTGCGGCGGCCTGGCGGGCTACTTCGGCTACGACGCGGTGCGCTACGTCGAGAAGAAGCTCGAAGCCAGCTGCCCGCCCGACACGCTCGGCTGCCCCGACATCCTGCTGCTGCAGTGCGAGGAACTGGCCGTCATCGACAACCTGTCGGGCAAGCTCTACCTCATCGTCTACGCCGACCCGGCGCAGCCCGAGGCGTATGCGGTGGCCAAGCGCCGCCTGCGTGAACTGCGCGAGCAACTGAAGTATTCGGTCAGCGCGCCGCAGGTGAAGCCGTCGCAGGCGCACCCGGCGGAACGCAGCTTCGCCAAGGCCGACTACATCGCCGCTGTCGAGCGCGCCAAGGAGCTGATCGCCGCCGGCGACTTCATGCAGGTGCAGATCGGCCAGCGCATCAGCAAGCGCTATACCGAGTCGCCGCTGTCTCTCTACCGTGCGCTGCGTTCGCTCAACCCCTCGCCCTACATGTTCTATTACCACCTGGGTGACTTCCACGTGGTGGCGGCGTCGCCCGAGATCCTGGTGCGCCAGGAGCGCATGGCCGACGGCGAGCAGAAGGTGACCATCCGCCCGCTGGCCGGCACGCGGCCGCGCGGCGCGTCGATGGAGCTGGACAAGGCGGCCGAACAGGAACTCATCAACGACCCGAAGGAGCGCGCCGAGCACGTGATGCTGATCGACCTGGCGCGCAACGACATCGGGCGCATCGCGAAGACTGGCACCGTGAAGGTGACCGAGGCCTTCGCGGTCGAGCGCTACAGCCATGTGATGCACATCGTGAGCAACGTCGAAGGCACGCTGAAGGACGGCATGACCGCCATCGACGTGCTGAAGGCGACGTTCCCGGCCGGCACGCTGACCGGCGCGCCCAAGGTGCATGCGATGGAACTCATCGACCAGCTCGAGCCCATCAAGCGCGGCCTCTACGGCGGCGCCTGCGGCTACATCAGCTACGCGGGCGACATGGACGTCGCCATCACGATCCGCGCGGGCGTCATCAAGCACCAGGTGCTGCACGTGCAGGCCGCGGCCGGGGTGGTGGCCGACTCGGTGCCGGAACTGGAATGGAAAGAAACCGAAGCCAAGGCCCGTGCGCTGCTGCGCGCGGCCGAACTGGTGGAAGAGGGATTGGAATGATGGCCGACGACAACACCCCGAACAACGATTTCTCGCACGAGATCATCGGCGCCGCCGTCGAAGTGCAGCGCGTGCTCGGCACCGGCCTGCCCGAGGCGGTGTACGCCGCTGCGCTCGCCATCGAGCTGGCCGAGCGCGAGATCGGCTTCGAGCGCGACGTGCCGGTTGCCGCGAGCTACAAGGGCCGCGCCCTGGGCGACGTGTGCCGCGCCGACTTCGTCATCGAACAGGCGATGGTGGTGCAGGTGCGGGCGGTCGATGCGCTCGACGACCTGCACCGCGCGCAGGCGCAGGCCGCGGTGCGGCTGTCGGGCCACCGGCTCGGCCTGCTCATCAACTTCAACGTCTTTCCCGTGGTGAAGGGCGTGCATCGGATCGGAGCCAAGCCATGAAGCTGCTGATGGTCGACAACTACGACTCCTTCACCTACAACATCGTCCAGTACTTCGGCGAGCTGGGGGCCGACGTGGAGGTGGTGCGCAACGACGAGATCGACGTGGCCGGCATCGGCGAGCGCATCGCGGCTGGCACGACGCGGCTGGTGATCTCTCCCGGCCCGTGCTCGCCGGCGGAGGCGGGCGTGTCGGTGGCGGCGATCCAGGCCTTCGCGGGCAAGCTCCCGATCCTCGGCGTGTGTTTGGGCCACCAGGCGATCGGCGCGGCCTTCGGCGGCAGGATCGTGCGCGCGCAGCAGCTCATGCACGGCAAGACCAGCGAGATCACGACCACCCGCGAAGGCGTGTTCGCCGGGCTGCCCGAGAAGTTCGTCGTCAACCGCTACCACTCGCTGGCGATCGAGCGCGACAGCTGTCCGGCCGAGCTGGCCATCACGGCAAGCACCTATGACGGCGAGATCATGGGCGTGCGCCACACCGGCTTCGCGCACGACGTGCGCATCGAGGGCGTGCAGTTCCATCCCGAATCCATCCTCACCGAGCACGGCCACGCCATGCTGAAGAACTTTCTGAACTGAGCTAGCCCATGCCCGATACCACCGTCGACCTGCGCAGCGACACCGTCACCCAGCCCACGCCCGCCATGCGCGCGGCGATGGCCGCCGCGCCCCTGGGCGACGACGTGTTCGGGGCCGATCCGAGCGTCAATGCGCTGCAAGAGAAGATCGCGGCGATGCTCGGCTTCGAGGCCGCGCTCTTCATGCCCACCGGCACGCAGAGCAACCTCTGCGCGATCCTCGCGCATTGCGGCCGCGGCGACGAGTACATCGTCGGCCAGCAGGCGCACTGCTACCGCTGGGAAGGCGGCGGTGCGGCGGTCTTCGGCAGCGTGCAGCCGCAGCCGCTCGACCATGCGCCCGACGGGACGCTGCCGCTGTCGCAGATCGAGGCGTCCATCAAGCCCGACGACGCGCACTTCGCGCGCACCCGGCTGCTGGCGCTGGAGAACACGCTGGGCGGCAAGCTGCTGCCCTTCGGCTATGTGCAGGCGGCCACCGATCTCGCCCAATCGCGCGGGCTGCAGCGGCATCTCGACGGTGCACGCCTGTTCAACGCGGCGACGGCGCAGGCCGCGGCGTTGGGCACCGACGTGCGCGCCGAGGCACGCCGCATCGCGCAGTGCTTCGACAGCGTGTCGGTGTGCTTCAGCAAGGGCCTGGGCGCGCCGGTCGGCTCGGCGCTGTGCGGCTCGCGCGAGCTGATCGCGCGGGCGCACCGCATCCGCAAGATGGCGGGCGGCGGCATGCGCCAGGCCGGGCTGCTGGCCGCGGCCGCGTCGCATGCGCTCGACCACCACATCGACCGGCTCGCCAGCGACCATGCGCTGGCGCAGCGGCTCGCGGCCGGCCTGTCCGGCATCGAGGGCCTGCGCGTCGAGGCGCCGCAGACCAACATCGTTTTCGTCGACCTCGAAGGCGCTGCGGCATCGCGCGCTACCGAGCTGATGGCGCATCTGAACGCACGCGGCATCCTGGCGACGGGCCTGTACCGGCTGCGCTTCGTCACGCACCTCGACGTGGACGCGGGTGGGGTGGATCGCGCGCTGGTCGCGATCCGCGACTTCTTCGCGCACTGAGGGCCTCGCGCATGCCGGACACCGCGCACCTCATCGGCTTCATCCTCGCCGGCTGGCTGCTCAACCTGACGCCAGGCCCCGATGTGCTGTACATCGTGAGCAACGCGTTGCGCTCAGGCGTGCGTGCGGGCGTCGTGGCCGGCCTGGGCATCACCGCCGGCTGCTTCGTGCACATCGTGGCGGCAGCGGTGGGCGTGGGCACCTTGCTGGCCGCCTCGACGGAAGCCTTCGCGGTGCTCAAGTATCTCGGCGCGGGCTATCTGCTGTACCTGGGCGCGCGCATGCTGTTCGCGAAGCCGGCGCCGAACGTGGTGACCGATGCCGTACCGGCGGTCGATGCACCACGCGGGTTGAAGGCCATCTTCATGGGCGGTTTCTGGACGAACGTGCTCAACCCCAAGGTGGCGCTGTTCTTCCTGGCCTTCGTGCCGCAGTTCATCGCACCCGACGCTGCCAACAAGACGCTGGCCTTCATGCTCCTGGGCCTGCTGTTCAACCTCAACGCGATCCCGGTCAACACCGGCTGGGCCGTGGCGGCCGGCTGGCTGGCGCGCCGCGGCACGGTGCGTCACTGGATGCGCGTGCTCGACCGGGTGGCCGGGGCCCTGTTCATCGGCTTCGGCATCAAGCTCGCGCTGTCCGACAACCCGCTTTCTTCGCCAACACACTGACACGGGAGACACCATGCCCATCACCCCCCAGGAAGCGCTGCAGCGCACCATCGAGCACCGCGAGGTGTTCCACGACGAGATGCTGCACATCGTGCGCCTCATCATGAGCGGCGAGTGTTCGCCGGTGATGATGGCCGCGCTGATCACCGGCCTGCGCGTGAAGAAAGAGACCATCGGCGAGATCACCGCGGCCGCGCAGGTGATGCGCGAGGTGGCGACCAAGGTGGTGGTGGCGGACACGACGCACCTGGTCGACATCGTCGGCACCGGTGGCGACGGCTCGCACACCTTCAACATCTCGACCTGCTCGATGTTCGTGGCCGCCGCAGCGGGTGCCAAGGTGAGCAAGCACGGCGGGCGCAGCGTGAGCAGCAAGTCGGGCAGTGCCGACGTGCTCGAGGCGCTGGGCGTCAACATCAACCTGAAGCCCGAGCAGATCGCGAAGTGCATCGCCGACGTCGGCATCGGCTTCATGTTCGCGCCCAACCACCATCCGGCGATGAAGAACGTCGCGCCGGTGCGCAAGGAGCTGGGCATCAAGACCATCTTCAACATCCTCGGGCCGCTGACGAACCCGGCCGGCGCGCCGAACATCCTGATGGGCGTGTTCCACCCCGACCTCGTGGGCATCCAGGTGCGTGCGTTGCAGCGCCTGGGCGCCGAACACGCCCTCGTGGTCTATGGCCGCGACGGCATGGACGAGATCTCGCTCGGCGCGGCCACGATGGTCGGCGAACTCAAGGACGGACAGATCCGCGAGTACGAGCTGCATCCTGAGGACTTCGGCTTCGCGATGTCGAGCAACCGCGCGCTGCGCGTCGAGACGCCCGAGCAGTCGATGGCGATGCTGCGCGGCGTGCTCGACAACGAGACCGGCGCGGCCCGCGACATCGTGCTGCTCAACGCGGGTGCCGCGCTGTATGCGGCCAATGTGGCCACCTCGATCGCCGATGGCGTGGCGAAGTCGCGCGCTGCGCTCGACAGCGGCGCGGCCAAGGCCAAACTGGCCGAACTCGTGGCCACGACCGCCGCCTTCTGACCAGAGACCGAAAGACCGACCCATGTCCGACATCCTGAACAAGATCGTGGCCGTCAAGCACGAGGAGATCGCTGCTGCCAAGAAGCGCAGCCCGCTCGAGGCTGTGCGCTTCGACGCCGAGAGCCGCGTCCTCACCCGCGACTTCGTCGGCGCCCTGCGCAGCAAGATCGCCGCGGGCCAAGCCGCCGTCATCGCCGAGGTCAAGAAGGCCAGTCCGAGCAAGGGCGTGCTGCGCGCCGACTTCATCCCGGCCGACATCGCGCAGAGCTACGCGGAGGGCGACGACGCCATCAGTGCGGCCTGCCTGTCGGTGCTGACCGATCGCCAGTTCTTCCAGGGCGGCATCGACTACCTGAAGCAGGCGCGTGCGTCGTGCGACCTGCCGGTGCTGCGCAAGGATTTCATGGTCGATGCGTATCAGATCTACGAGTCGCGCGCGATGGGCGCCGACGCGGTGCTGCTGATCGCCGCCTGCCTCGACGACGCGCAGATGAAGGACTTCGAGGCGATCGCGCTCGGCCTGGGCATGGCGGTGCTGGTCGAGGTGCACGACGGCGCGGAGCTCGACCGTGCGCTGAAGCTCAAGACGCCGCTCATCGGCGTCAACAACCGCAACCTGCGCAGCTTCGAGGTGTCGATCCAGACCACGCTCGACCTGCGTTCGCGCGTGCCGGCCGAGCGCCTGCTGGTCGCCGAATCGGGCATCGCGACACGCGAGGACGTGGCGCGGTTGCGTGCTGCGGACATCCATGCCTTCCTGGTCGGTGAAGCCTTCATGCGCGCACCCGAACCCGGGGAGGCGCTGGCGGATCTGTTCCGTTGATGGCGGCGACGCAACTCACGCAACTCGCCGGTGCCGACCCGGCGGACTGGCCGGTCGCGCCGGGCTGGCAGGCGCTGGTCGACGACTTCTTCGAGAGCCCTGTGGGAGTCAAGTTGCAGGGCTTTCTGCGCGAGCGGCTGGAGGCAGGCGCGGTGGTCTTCCCGCCGCAGCCGCTGCGCGCGCTCGAACTCACGCCGCCCGAGCAGGTGCGCGTCGTGATCCTGGGGCAGGACCCGTACCACGGCCGCGGGCAGGCCGAGGGGCTGGCCTTCTCGGTGGCGCCCGGCGTGCCGCTGCCGCCGTCGCTGCGCAACATCTTCAAGGAACTGCAGCGCGACCTCGGCACGCCGCCTCCCAGCTTCCCGGAGCCGGGCGGCAGCCTGGCGCGCTGGGCCACGCATGGCGTGTTGTTGCTCAACACCTGCCTGACGGTGGAGGAGGGGCAGGCGGCCAGCCATTCGGGGCGTGGCTGGGAGGTGCTGACCGATGCGGTGATCCGAAAGGTCGGCAGCGGTGATCGCCCGATCGTGTTCATGCTCTGGGGCGCGCACGCGCAGAGCAAGCGGGCGCTGATCGATGCCGACCGCCATCTCGTGCTGACGGCCAACCATCCCTCGCCACTGTCGGCCTTGCGGCCGCCGCTGCCTTTCATCGGGTGCGGTCACTTCGGCCAGGCGCGTGCCTGGCGGGAGCGGCACGCCGGCTGAAAGTGCTGCTCCTTTTTCTGTAGCCCGTCGCACGCGTGCAACGGTGGCAGGGATGAAAACACGGGTTTCCACGCCTTGGCATGATGCGACGTCTTCGGAACCGACATCAAACCGTGCTATATTTCGAGGTTCGCCGGAGAGGTGGCCGAGTGGTTAATGGCAGCAGACTGTAAATCTGCCCTCTTACGAGTACGCTGGTTCGAATCCAGCCCTCTCCACCAGCGATGAATTTGGTTTCTAGGAGCGATTGGATCTAGCGCTTTGGGTGCCTTGAAGTGCCCCCGATGCGGGAGTAGTTCAATGGTAGAACCCCAGCCTTCCAAGCTGATGACGCGGGTTCGATTCCCGTCTCCCGCTCCATGGGACCTGGTTCGTGGTTGGTGTCTTCGGTGTTGAATGCCCTTTTGGCTCAGTGGTAGAGCACTCCCTTGGTAAGGGAGAGGTCGCGGGTCCGATTCCCGCAAAGGGCACCAGATTTCGGGGTTGCAGCCATCGCGCGTGCGGCCTGATGTGAATGTGTTGATCTCGTTTTTTTCGGAGTCGAGAAAATGGCAAAAGGTAAATTCACCCGCACCAAGCCGCACGTGAACGTGGGCACGATCGGTCACGTCGACCACGGCAAGACCACGCTGACGGCGGCCATCGCCACGGTGCTGTCGGCC
>NZ_JBPJZH010000003.1:0-313058 GCF_051216715.1 Variovorax restrictus | reverse complement strand
TCCGCTGGTACAACGAGAAGCGGATCAAGATCTCTCTCGGCTCCCTCAGCCCGATCGAATACCGGGTGAGCCTTGGACTTGCGGCATAAACCAGTCCAAGTTTTTATCCGCACCCCCTCGGCTAAGAACTCGGCGCAGATCGAGATCCGATTTGCATCAGGAACCTGTGGATGGCGCGCCAGCGAAGCCCGCCGGCCGCGCAGGCGTCTGTGCGTCCGCAGCAAAAGCAAAGGCCCGAAGGGGCCGAGGAGCCGGGATCGATATGCGCGATGGTCGACGTTTATTCGCTCGCAACGTCCATCGTCTCCGGTGCTTCCACTTCTAACGGCAAGAGCGGGGGTCACGGGCGCCCATTTCTGTGGAAACCCCGTTGGAAACCTCACCGTGGAAACCTCGCGTCAGGCCATCCACCGCAGTTCAACACTAAGGCGTGCGGGTCGCGGCTTGGAGAGTTTGATCATCACCAGGTTCGCGCAGGTATCGGTTGCCATTCCACTGCTACTGATCTGCGTTAGGCACGGCACGGCACATGAGCTCGCTCTGAAGATGCACTTTTTCTGACGACGATCTTAAGGACGTCTACTTTCCCTAGCAGTCCGAGTCTGTGTGAGGACTGAGCCATCCGGAAGAATGGTGACCTTCGTCGCTCCGAGTGGCAGAAACCGGACATCGGTCCAATCGCCAGGGTGAGGTGCGGGCTCGTAAAGGCCACGTCCTACACGCAGCACTCGCCCGGCTTTGATCAGCGTTCTGAGGCGGTCATCCACCGTCGTTTCAGACAATCGCAGCGCATCCAGTAGATCGACTCGAGACACCTGCAAACGCCTGCCACCTTTCCTATGTAGCAGACAAAGGGCATCCAGCACTGCAAGGCTTGTTGCGCCATGCGGCGCACGAATTTTGGCAGTGTTGCGCACCAGGAAATCTCAGAAATAGGAATGGGACGGGCGTGAGTAATAGTAGCGTCACTTCGTGTCATTTCAGCCCATCAAATCTCAGAAACGTACCCCCCGTAGGGTTTGGCCCCAGAGGCTTGATCCGGGACATTCACTCTGTGCGCACTATCACGCAATCGCACAGTAAGCAGCCGAAGGCCACGGCGGCGCACTTTGCCTCACAGGAATGACGAATGACCAAACACGCCCAACCCAAGGCCCCTAAGCGCCAAATCGTATTGCCCAGGGCGACAACGACGCTCAGCGCGGTTGCAATCCCGAGCTTTGACGATCTGCCGGACTCCGCACTGGTACGTCAATCGCAGCTGGTGCGCGATCCGAAGTATCCGACCCGCCCAACGCCGCTGCCTTTCAGCGCTGCAACTTTCTGGCGAATGGTGGGGAGCGGTGCTTTCCCTCGGCCCATGAAGCTGTCCTCTTCCATCACCTGTTGGCGAGTGAGCGACGTTCGCGCATGGATCAATTCGCGAACGGCGGCCGTTTAAGGGAGTGGCAATGCACACAGGCACCACCCAAAAAGAATGGCCCACCGTGGACAGTCCCGTGGTGGGCCACGCAGGCACGACGGGAAAAGTACTGAGCCCGGCAGACACCGAAAGCCAGCGCTTTGCGCCGGCATCGCGTGAAGCAGGCCAAGGCGAAATGTTGGCCGCACTCAATAGAAGGGTGCTTCGAGCGGATGTCAAGGCCACGCTTGTGATGAGCAGCCGCGAGATCGCGGATTTGGTCGAGAAGCGCCACGACAATGTCAAACGCACCATTGAGGATCTCGCTGGGCGCGGCTTGGTCCAACCTCAACTTGAGGATGGACAATTCTCCGATGTGATGGGCCGTGCTCGTACCGAATCGGTCTATCGGATCGGCAAGCGCGACAGCTACGTCATCGTCGCGCAGCTGTCGCCCGAGTTCACCGCGCGCCTCGTCGACCGCTGGCAGGAACTGGAGGTGGGCGCAGGCGCCGTTATCCCGCAAACCATGGCGCAGGCCCTGCGCCTCGCCGCAGAACAGGCCGAACAGATTGAGGCTCAGGCCGAGCAGCTCGCAGCCGCAGCACCCAAGGTTCAGTTCGTCGACGACTACGTGACGTCGACGGGCAACAAGGGATTTCGCGAGGTCTGCAAGGTGCTAAAGGCCAACGAGCGCGCATTCGGAAGTTGGCTCGAGAGCGCCGGCATCATGTACCGCCTGGCAGGCGAGCGCATGCCCTATGCCGATCACCTCAAAGCCGGCCGCTTAGTTGTGAAGGCCGGTACCGCTAAGGAAAGCGGCCATGCGTTCAACCAAGCCAGCTTCACGCCCAAGGGCGTGGCATGGATCGCGGGTAAGTGGGCGAAGCACCAGCTCTCCGGCGAGGAGACAGCGTAATGGCCGGCGATTGGATCAAGATGCGGGCAGGCCTTCAGACCCACCCAAAAGTTGTCCGCCTCACGTCTGCACTGAAAGCGGACAAATTGCGGGTGATTGGGGGATTGCATGCGGTCTGGTGTTTGTTCGACACGCACTCGGAAGACGGCGCGCTCGACGGATATACGTATGAAGTGATCGACGACGAGATCCGCTGGAAAGGCTTTTCCGCCGCCATGGATTCGGTCGGCTGGCTCTCCGCAATCGGCGACGGATCCTCCGCGCTGCCCGAGTTCGACGAGCACAACGGGCAGTCGGCAAAGCGGCGCGCCCAGGAGACGAAGCGCAAGCGCGACGAGCGCAAGGCTGCCGAAATAGCTGGAAAAGGCGACCGCAATCCGCCCGCATCGGATGCGGATAAACGTTTGGCTGAGGAGCGGTCCAGAGAAGAGAAGAGAAGAGAAGAACATTCCGTACCTATCGGTACGGGCGGCGCTGCCGCCAGCAAGCGCGACAGGACTCCCGCCGAACTAAGGAAATCCGAACTCTGGCGCGCGATTAAGGAGATGCTCGTCGAGTCCGGGGAGTCGAAAGACATGAAGGCGGCCGGCGCGATCGTCGCCAAGGCCATCGCTAAGTTCGACGAATCTACCGCCCTGGCCGCCGTCGAGGCCACGCTGCACAAGCGCCCGGCCGGCGTGATCGCCTATCTCGCGGCCGCTTGCCAGCAGGCAGTTGGCCAGCGCCTTAACAAACAGGAAACGTTGGAAGCCGGCAATCTGGCCGCTGCCGAGCGTTTCGCCATGGAGGATTGACTATGCAAGCATCGGACAAAAAGGAGTTCGCGCTGCTGATCGCAGCCGTCTACGCCTACCACCGGCAACCGTGCTCGGATGCCCTGATCGGCATGTACTGGCGTGGCTGCCAGCGGTGGGATTTCGGCCAGGTCCAGCAGTCGATTGACCGTCTCACGCACGACGCGGAGGCCGGCAGGTTCCCACCGAAGATCGGCGACCTGACCCGCGTGCTGGAGGGCACGCACACCGACCGCGCGCAGCTTGCGTGGGGCAAGGCGCTGCAGGCGATGCAGTCGGTCGGCGCGTATCAGGACGTGATCTTCGACGACCCGGCCACGCACGCGGCGATCGAGGACATTGGCGGATGGCCGAAGGTGTGCCGCACCGAAGCCAAGGAACTGAGCTACCTGCAGCGCCGCTTCTGTGAATCACACAAGGCCTACACCGGCCGCGGATCGTTCGTCTACGCGCGCATGCTTGGCGGTGATCGCTCGGGCGACGACACGTATGCGCAGAAGGGCCTGCCGCCGCCCAAGCCCGCGTTGGTCGGCGATCCGAAACTGTGCAAACTGGTCTACGAAGGCGGCAACGCCACGGGCAAGTCGAAGATCACCTTCGCGTCTTTCGGCGCGCTGCCCGCGGTGGCGCTGCCGCATCGCCAGGCCGGCAACGACGACGTGATCGACGCAAGGCCGCTCAACATCGAGGACGCACCATGAAGAGTACTTGATGCCGACACCAGGAAGATGGCCGCCGATCGCCGGACACCACCATCGTCAGTCGCGCTGCCGTATTGGTAGGGCGCTGATATCCGCAGCAACACGGTCGTGAGCCCTAAACGATTAGCAGCGATGCGCCGCGTCGACGCCACTAGGCCCGGCTCGCTTGCGGCACCTCCCGTACAACCCCGAGCACACCCCGGCGCGAGCGCCCGCGCACATCAGCGCCAGCTTGACCCGCTTGCATGTGAGATGTTCAGCAGCAGACTCCGGATTGACCAGGACTTCCGTGGTAACCGCCTTGGTAACCTCTCTTTCTGGTAACCAGCCGTGGACAACGCCGCGTGCCCGCTTTGGGCCTAGTCTCACGCGCCGCCCAAGCCGGGTGCCCCCTTACGCCTGTTCTGCAAGCAATTCGTCCACATTCAGACCTTAGCCGTGCGAGCTTTTGGCCTAGTGTTGACTACCCTGAGCCTGTCAACGCCCACTAATGAATGGGCGCTTCTAGGGATGGTCTGCATAACGCGTCAGCCATCGAGACTGATCTCGTAAGTTGACGGCGACGCTTCCAAGTGGCTCGATCAAGCAGGCGCGGCAGCGCTTCGCGAGCGTTTCGCCGCTCCGGCGAGCCCGATTTGCGCGTCGCAGACGCACTCATCCCCCAACCTGCATCAATCGCCCGCGCGCCATCCACAGGTTCGACAACGCGAACAGCGTGGCCATCTGTGCCGTGTTCTTCGCCAAGCCGCGATAGCGCACTTTCGTGAACCCGATTTGTTGCTTGATCACCCGGAAGGGATGCTCGACCTTGGCTCGGATGCCGGCCTTCATCTTCTCCACGCGTTCGGCCAGGGACTGCGGTTCGATGAACGGATTGAGAAGCCTGCGCTTGCCCGGGCGCATCGCCACATACCAGGTCGGCCCTGCGGCCTCCGCGCGCTTGTGCACGCCCTGGTAGCCAGAATCACCGAAGGCCGCGTGCTCCTTGCCGTGCAGCAGTGCCCCGGCGACGTTGATGTCACTCGCATTCGCCGCCGTTCCCACCACCGTGTGCACCAGCCCCGACGCGCTATCCACACCAATGTGGGCCTTCATGCCGAAGTACCACTGGTTGCCCTTCTTGGTCTGATGCATCTCGGGGTCGCGCTCACCTTGGGCGTTCTTGGTCGGACTGGGTGCCGCGATCAGCGTGGCGTTAACCGCCGTGCCGGTGCGCAGCAACAGACCCTTGGCTTGCAGGATGTCGTTGACCACGCGCAGCATGTCAACAGCTAGGTTGTGGGCCTCCAGCAGATGGCGAAACCGCAGGATCGTGCTCTCGTCGGGCAAGCGGCTCACGCCGTCACCCAGGCCCGCGAACTCCCCGTACAACGGCACATCGTGCAATGCTTCTTCCATGGCCGGGTCGCTCAACCCGAACCACTGCTGCAGATAGTGAATGCGCAGCATCGTTTCGATGGCAAGGGGCGGGCGTCCCGTCTTTGCTCGCGGACTGTGCGGCTCGACGATCTGTACCAGCGCACTCCAAGGCACCACCCGATCCATCTCGTCGAGGAACTCGCGCTTGCGCGTCTTCTTCATCGACAGGCTCAGGCCCAGCCCCAACTGATTCGGGGAAGATGCGCGTTTGGCAATCATGGCTTCAGATCATGCAAGGCATGGGCCAGGTTTGCAGACCATCCCTAGTTTGCGCTCACGGCCAGTGAGGCACGCGGGGCGCCTCGCGGCGGCATGCCCGCTATCAGCCGGCAATCAAGAGCCTGGCTAGCTCGACCGTTCTTATGGAATGCTGGGCCAACAGCTCGACGAGCTCCTCCCCCTCGACCACCTCCACGCTGAGCTTCTTGGCTTTCGCCTTGGCGTTCGCGTTAGATTTTTGATTCGTCAGCGCAGTTTGCGAGCAAGGCCCTAACGGCGCGCCCCGCGGGACGACCCGCGCGACAATATTCCGCTGCGCTCACCCCGGCGCGCGCAACCAAAGACGGAGACAAGATGACATTGTTTGAATTGGTCAGGCAGACGCTCGACAAGCTGCATGCGTCTTGCATTTTCGTTTACGGCAACGCCGCCACGGCCGACGCCGGAATCGCAGCGCGCCTGGCCTATCTAAGCCGAAGTTACGGCGACTTGCACAAGCAAGGCGGCCCGGCCATTCAATACGCGGACCCCGCGACCCGCTTCGCCTACGTATTCCGGTAGCCCCGCCAGCGCTCGACTAGAAGAGGCTTTCCCGAACGTAGATCACGTCGTTGGGTTGCAGCAGGTCGCCGAAGACCGGCCTCACCTCCTCGATGACGCCGCTCGCGTTCTTGCGATGCAGTCGCAGCCGGCTTTCGCTGCCCCGGGTCGTCGGACCGCCGCCGGTGGCCAGCGCCTGCATGACGGTCATCCCGCGTTCGATGCGGTAGGCGCCCGGCTTCTGCGCTTCTCCGTAGATGTAGAACATCGGCGCGCGCGGCACGAACAGGCTGTCGCCGGGCGCGACCTGGATGTTGTCGCTGCGTCGACCGTCGATGAAGAGCGAAGGAACATCGATCACCTTTCGGAACGGCTGGCCCTCGCGCGTGCCGGTGAGGATGACGACATCGTCTCCCGCCGCGGTGGCGCCTCCGGCCTTGGCGAGGATGTCGGTGATCCGGAGGCCCGAGGTCTCGAGAGGGAACTGTCCCGGCTTGCTCACTTGGCCCAGCACCGAGACCTGGCTGCCGCGCACCTGCACCAGGACGATGTTGACCTGCGGCTGCTTGACGAAGCCGCCCGTGAGCAGCGCGTCCGCGATCTTCTTTTCCGCCGCAGCGATGCTGAGTCCTCCCAGCTGGACCGACCCGATCAGCGGATAGCTGATGACGCCGGTCTCGGAGACCCGTGCCTCCACGTTTAGGTCGGGGTTCTGGAACACCTGAACGCGAATCGCGTCGCCTGCGCCGAGCAGCAGATCGGACGGTGATTGGGCCCACGCAGGCACGGCGCCCCACACGAAGGATGCAAGGATCGATGCGACGGTAAACCGGAAGATAAAGGAGAAGGTCATGGCGATGGCGGTGGGTCTGGCGTTCAAAACACGAGGCGGGCCGAGATGCTTGCGCCCGTGCTCTCGAATGCGAAGGCCGCGTAGTTGGACGTGTTCTTCATCCGCAGAAGCATGAGGGAAACGGTGGCCGAATTGAGCGCCTGCCACTCGACCCCGAAGGAGGCCAGCTGAAAGCTGTCGCTTCGCGCGGCTCCCGCGCCCGCCGCTAACGGCGACCCGCCGAAGCTGCGCTGGGCGTATTCGAAGGTGCCGAGGACACTGATGCGCGACGTGGCCTTCCAGCGCGGCTTGAGGATGACCCGGTCGGAGATCACGTAGTTGCTGATATCGCTCTGGTAGTTGATCAGTTCGCGGCGCAAGGCGGCGTTCAGGCTCGTCTTGCCGGTGATGTCCCACTGGACGCTGACGTCGGCCACGGGTCCGTCGAAGTCACGGCGGGAAAAGGCGTCCGGGTACTTGCGGCTCAGATGGCCCACGGTGCCGTACAGGGTGGTCTTCGCGGTGAGCACCCACGACGCCTGGAGCTCGTGCAGCTGGTCGTCGAAACGGCCGGTCCCGGCCGAGCCGAGATCCAGGCCGTTGTTGGACTCGCCATCGCCCTTCCTGAAGCGGTAGCTCACGGTCGAGCCGGACGGAAAGACATAACGCAAGCCGATGAAGACGCCTTGCGCTGACCGGTCGCCGTCGAGCACGCCCGGGACCTCGTTCGTGCGGCGAACCGAATCGAGCCCGGCCAGCATTCGAACGGCGGCGCCCAAGTCGGCTTCGCCTTCGACGCGCGTCGTCTTGTCCGTCCGCACGTTGCGGGTGGTGTAGGTGCGGTAGTCGGAGAAGCTGTTGAGCACCTGGTTGCGATCGGTGGTGATCGTTCCGCGGATGCGCGGGGTCAGGCTCCATTGCCACGCTGCGCCGTAGTTGAAGGCGTTGAAGCTCAAGTAGCCGAAGTTCTGGTAGTGGTAGTTGATGAGGCTCCCGCTCAACTGGAAGCGCTGGAGCGAGTATGTCTTGTCGAGCGACAGGGCCACCGACGTGACGCCGATCCGCTCGGAGAGCGTCGAGCTTCCGAGCGCGGTACGCGAATCGGCGCTGTCGGGCAGACGGAAAAGATTGCTGTCGAATTGCATGGCATAGCCGACAGACAGGTTGACGGTGTCGGCCGCATCAGCCCAGGCGGTGGTCATGCAGAGGCACGCCAAGGCCGGAATGAATACCAGAGGACGCATGCGGCTCGATGTAGTACTAAAGAATAAGGGCGCACATTAGCGCCACGCCCAGTGAAGCGTCAACCGGTGCGTGTCACTGTGAAACATTTGTAGCAAAAACGATACGAAGCGAGTTTTGTACAACTTATTGTTTCATTTCGCCCGCTGATGAAGGACAATTCTCACACGGCGCGGCTTGACCACGGTCAAGGCCACTTAACTCTGATGGCTTGAAGTTTGCTGTAAAACTTTCCACGTACTCAGACTTCCTTGCGTGTACCACGGTGTAGCTACCTGTTGAAAGGAAAGTGTTTTGGATGCCTCCAGTTTTGTTGCTGGTGTTGTGGACCGCCACCCTCCAGTTTCGCGCGCGGCACTGTTGGAGCATGCTTCGCTGAGGGTCAATCAACTCCTCGCCTTGCTGCTTCTGGCAGCGTTCAGTCCGACGCTTCTGGCCATCAGCGTGCTGCTCTGGCGAGCAAACGGAGCACCCCTCCTATTTGGCCATTACCGCGTCGGCAAGGACGGGAAGCTGTTCCAGTGCCTTAAATTCCGAACCATGCGGCGTGACGCCGACAAGATCTTGGCCGACCTGCTTCGCAGCGACGAAAGCTGTCGCGCAGAGTGGGCGCGGGATCAAAAGCTGGTCCACGATCCGAGAATCACGCGGATCGGACACTTCCTGCGAAAGACCAGCCTAGACGAGCTGCCGCAGTTGCTCAACGTGCTTCGTGGAGAGATGCGCCTGGTAGGCCCGAGACCCGTCACCGTGGTCGAGCTGAACCGTTACGGAAGCGTTCGCTGGCACTACGTCAGTGTGCCACCAGGCATCACTGGGCTCTGGCAGGTCAGCGGCCGCAACAACACGACCTATGCCGAGCGCGTCGCCTTAGACCGGCAATACGTGGAGTGCCGCTCCATGCTGGTCGACGCGAAGATTCTTCTAAAGACCATCCGTGTAGTGCTGCTCCGCGAAGGTGCCCGCTAGGGGTCGCGGAACTTAGTTGAACCCAGAGACTTACACGATGGAGGGCGACAGCCGGCACGTGGTGACACACGATCTGACGATTCTTCATGTCGTCGGACCGGTGACCGACGAGGTCTTCAGTTTTCTGGGCCCGGCCACTCGCAAGCTGGCGCGTTCGGGCCATCTCCAGTCGATCGTGGTGGTCGACATGCCGCAACTCCATCACAACGTCGAGCAACTGGACGAGGTCGCGCGGTTGATCCGGGTTCCCCGCTTCGCCAATCCGCTGAAGCAGTGGAACGCTCTCTTTTCGGCCTGTCGTGCCCAGATCCGAGGCGAGGCATTCGACGCGCTGCACGTGCACGGCCTGATCCCCTGCATCCTCGCGTCGGTCGCGCTGCGCTGGGCGTCGTTGCAGACGCCGATCCTCTACTCGCCGCACGGGTCGCGATCCATCGGCGCGTTGCGCCTGGCCGGACGACTGGCCATGCTGGCTGCGCACCCTGTCGTCCGACCTTTGAGGAGTTCGGCCATCGTCACCGTGCCCCGCGAGGCCCAGGCGCTCGACACCTCCTGGGGATCGACCGAACTGATCGAAAGCCCGGTAGACGACGTATTCTTCACGATCGCCCGTGCCGAAGCGCCGCGGCCGCTGATCGTGACCGGCGGCAGGCACAACAGCGCCCGCAGCGTCGAGGTCTTCTCGCAGCTCGCCGTCCTGCTGAGCGGGGAGGAGCTCGGGCTGGGCTTCCACTGGCTAGGGACCGTAAGCGAGGCGTCGCGCAAACGGCTCGCAGCCGCGGACGTCGACGTGCGGCCGATCGCGGACAGCCGGGGCTACGCCGATGCCCTGTCCCGGGGTTGGATGTACGTCGCGCCCTGGTCGACCCGGGGATTTCCTCTCTTCCTCGTGCAGGCGATGGCCGCCGGCCTGCCGTGCGTCGCGCTCGATTGCGAGCAGCACCGCGAAGTGATCAAGAACGGCGTCACCGGCTTTCTGTGTGCCTCGGAGCAAGAGATGGTGCGCTGGATTGCGGCCCTCGTCGACGATGCGGCACTGCGCAAGATGATCGGGACGGCGGCGCGGAACGTCGCGATCGCGCGCTTCGGCGAGGCGGAATTCGGCGAAAGGCTGCTGTCGGCATATCCGCTGCAGTCCATGCGAACCGGGCAGGACGTCTCGTGATGGCACAGGCATCGTTCACGCCGGCGCCACTTCGGCGCGCCTTCATGCTGGCGGGTGCCCTGCTGGCGCTCGCCTCTGCGGCCGCGACGCAGGAACGCGGGACGGGCCGGCGAATCGTGGCGATCGATGCCCCGGGCCGCAGCTACGCCGACTGGCGCGAGGAACAGCGGCCGCTGCCGCCGCGTGAAGCGAATGGCGCTTCTTCCAGCGCGCAAGGGTACGTCTGGGTTCAGACCCTCGACCCTGGCCAGCTCGAGCCGGGTGAATCGTACGTGCTGCGACTGCGGGCCGATCCGGGCTCTGCGCCGGGGTCGGTCTCGGTCATCTTCAGGTACCCCCAGGGCAACGAGAGCTTTCGGACATACCGCGCGGGCTGGGACGGCGAGACGTCCATGGCCGACGTCGAGCTGTCGTTCGTCGCGCCGGCGTTCAGTCGCATGGTTGAAGTGCAGCTCGCGAAACGCGGCCCTGAGGACCTCGACTTGCGCGCGATCGCCTTGCGCAAGCGGTCGACGCCGATCGTCCAAACCGAGCCCGTGCGCGGCAATGAAGCGTCCTTCGTGCCCAGGGGCTATCGGCTGGTGTTCAACGACGAGTTCGACGGCGCTGCGCTGAACCGATCGAAGTGGTTCACGCGCGGCATGAACGCCAACGAGTCGATCGACCACCTGAAGGATGAAGAGCAGCGCTACCGGGACAACCACAACCACGTCGTCTCTTCCGGCCGACTGCACCTGGTCGCGCGGCGCACCGGCGAAGGCGCTTACGAGTCCGGGATGATCCGATCGGACTGGACCGTGCGCTACGGCTACTTCGAAGCCCGCGTGAAGATGCCCGCGGGCCGCGGCGTCTTCCCGGCCTTCTGGCTGAGCCCGGACGTCGGCGCCGACGGCTCCCAGGGCTGGCCGCCGGAGCTCGACATCTTCGAATACGTGAACAACGGCGTGGAAGACACGAGCGACATGGTGCATACCGGCGTCATCGACCGGCCCGGCACGACCAGCCCGTTCGTCTACGCCGACCCGATGTTCAACCGGCAATGGTCGTACTGGAAGGCGCCCTTCGCCTTCGATCGGTCGTGGCACACCATCGGCGCGGAGTGGACCGAGGACTCGTTCTCGACCTTCGTCGACGGCAAGAAGATCGTCGAGCGGAGCTATCGCTGGCAGTTTGCCGACGGTCGCCTGGCGTCGAAGGCGCACGTCATCCTGAACCTGGCCATCGGCGGCGCGTGGGCCGGCCGGCACGGCATCGAGGACAGCAAGTTTCCGGCGAGCTTCGAGATCGACTGGGTGCGTGTCTACCAGTTGCCCCAGGCCACGATCGATCGCGCAGGGCCGCAGAAGTGAGCAACGCCGAAAACACATCGATCGCATCCAAGGCGCGTCGCGCGTTGTTGTACGCGCCGCTTGGCTTGTCGATCCTGCTGGCGAAGATCAGCCTGCCGCCGATCGCCGCCATCGGCCTGGGGCTCGGCTTGCCGCTAATCTTGCTCGGAACCGCGATCGCCATTCTGCTCGGAGCGTTCCGGCTGCACGTCAGACGGCTTTCGCTCTATTTGCTCCTGGTTATCTGGGCCTGCGGAATGCAGTTCTTCGGAAAAACGTTTTCCGTTCTCTCTTTGTGCTTTCTTCTGGCGATCCTCTTTCCCTACGTATTGGTGATCTCGGAAAAGCGGCGCCGCGTGGAGAAGACGACGGGCGTCCAAGAAGCATTCGCCCGAGTTGGCCTCGTGCTCGCCATCCTTGGAATAGTTCAATATGGGGCTCAATTCATATTGGGGCCAAAGGTTGCTTTCCCGATCGAGCATCTGGTTCCCAAGGGCTTTCTGATCGAATCTTTCAACTATCTGAATGCCATCGCCTACGGCTCGCCGATCTTCAAGAGCAACGGCGTATTTTTTCTAGAACCCTCTTTCTACAGTCAGTTCCTCGCCCTAGTGTTGCTGGTGGAACTTTCGGGAACGCTGCGCCTGACACGCATCATGATCGTGCTGACCGCGATGGCCTGCACTTTCTCCGGAACCGGCCTCCTCGTTCTCGGTGCCGGACTGGCGGCGCTCACGTTGATCCATCGACGATTCGCTCTCATCGGGATCGCGATATTGGCCGGCATTCTGATCCTGACGTTCGACGAAACGCTGGGTCTCACGCTTTTTCTCGAACGCAGTCGTGAGTTTTCTACTGTCGGGACGAGTGGGTTCGACCGATTCGTTTCATGGACATACATGCTGCAGGATCAATTCTGGAGCGACGACGCGAAGGTCTGGACGGGCAACGGAGCCGGCACCTTCGCGCAGCAAGCAGCGGTCGCACGTTACAGCGTGTGGGAATCCTCGTTTGCGAAGATGCTGTACGAGTATGGATTGCCCGGCCTCTTTCTTTACTTGTCCTTTCTCTTCTATTGCATCGTGTCGAGCACCGCATCGACCGCTGTCAAGGCAGGGCTCATGACTTGCATCTTCATGAATGGACCGTATTCGGAATTCAATGCGGGGATTTTCTTGACGCTGGCGTTGTGGTCGACGAGCGGGCATCCGGCGGTTGGAAAAGGCGAGACCGCACGCCCGTCGCACCCGAAGAAAAGCAAGAACGCCGACTCCGCGACGCTCGGTGTTGCTTGGTGGTCGAGTCGACGCTTGCCTCGTCACTGAATGCAGGATCAATATGGACAAGAAGAAAATGAGATGCGCTATCGTGCTTGGCGAGGGAAAATACGAAGACGAATTCGCGGGGTATTCCGGCGAGCCCGGACCACGGCTGGAATTCATCGAGATCGCAAAAGCGCTCGATGCCGACGTCATTTCCTACTGTTCGGCGGCAGCCTCGAGAGGAGCGCCATTTACCTCCCTTTTCGGGCGGTACAAGAAGGTCGGCTCGGCGATGAATGCGGCGATGCTCGCTGCGAATTACGACCGTCTCTACGTGACGGCGGAAGGGGTGGGCTTGCCGCTGGCGATCCTGCTGAAGGCTCGTCGATGGAAAGGCAAGATCGCGTGCGTGTTCCACAATATGTCCTGGCCTACCAAGAAACGCGTGATGGCGTGGCTCGGTCATGAAATGTTCTGTGCACTGATCACCGTCAATCGGCGTCAAGCCGAAATCCTGACCGCGGAATGTGGAATGCCGACTGCCAAAGTCATTCCGGTATTCAATTGGGTCGACGACAAATTCTTTTCACCACACCACGTGGCCAAATCTGTATCGATGCCATTCGTGATGGCTTGTGGCGCAGAGAATCGGGATTACGACACTTTGGCACGCGCCGCCGACCGGATCAAAGTCAATGTAGCGGTTTACGGGCATGGTTTTTTGGCAGAGAACAGAAAAGCCAAGAACTCATCGCCGAACCTGAACTATATGGCGCGTGTCTCCTATCCTGAGCTCCGCGATGCCTATTCGGCCTGCTCGATCGTCGTGGTCCCCTTGAACGACGTCGCTTATGCAGCCGGCGTGACAGGCATCGTGGAGGGCATGGCGGCCGGACGACCGATGATTGTCACCGCCTCGCGCGGAATCGAGGAATACATCGCCGCTTTCGACCCCGTCACGGTGGTGAGGCCAGGGGACGATCAAGGGATGGCGCTTGCAATCGATCGCTTGCAACACGACGAATCGATGCGGCAGCGTCTCGGTCAGCAAAATCGCTTGCTCGCCGAGGAAAAATGTTCCGTCGACAAATATGCAGCGATGGTCGCTGCTCGCATGGCTGCGATCTAGCCTTCGACTCGCACGCCGCACGAATCCCGGACCGAAAAGAGAATATATGGCTGCTTTTGGCCCATTGCGAAAGCTGCGGCGTTTCCTGCCGCTGACCTACAAGCAAATTCAACCCTCGCGGTCGGTCGACCTCGATCCCGCAGTCGAAATGCGGCCAGGCTATTTCCCGACCAATCCAAGCTTCGTGAAGGTCGCGCAAGGTCGACTTGCCTATGTCAGGGGGGTCAACTACATCGGGGGCTCGAGGGGAGCGGGTCCAAGCTTTACCGTGGGTGATTCGTATCACAGCATCGCCAGGTTCGTGTTGATGGAAAACGGGGCGACGGTCCGTACGTTCCTTCGGCTGGACGAAGCATTCGAAGGAGCGGAGGACATTCGTCTTTTTGCACATTCCGGCGAGCCGTGGTGCGTATATTCCCAGCCGGGGCCCGACGGTCGATGCACCATGGCGCTAGCGCGAATCGATCTTGAGTCGGAGACGGTCACTTCGGCGTTGCTCGCTTCCCCGTTCGGTTTCGATCAGGAAAAGAACTGGTCGCCGTTTTCACACGATGGCGCCATCCATCTTGTCTACAGCTTCAACCCTCTGATCATCCTGAAGGTCGATGAGACTGGCAGTCGTGTCGATTTCGTCGACCCCGAGGTGGCGAAGGTCGACACGGCCGCGTTCGAATTCCTCGATGGCGGATCGGGCGCCGGCGTATCCGTCGCGAACGAATACTTGTTCGCAGTGCATCGCCGCTCGGTGCGGCTCCCGGACATGCGAAGAATCTACGTTCACCGATTCGCGCGCCTTTCGGCTCGGTTGGACACGGTTCGTTGGGGTCCGTACTTCGTCATCGGAAAACCTGAAGTCCAGTTCGTCGCCGCGATCGAGATGAGCTCCAGCGGGGCTTGCGAAATGAGCTTTGGGCGCTCTGACCGGCACGCCTGCCTTGCAGAGCTGAGCGCCAAAACAGTGGCGCGATTGCTCCCCTAGTCGACGGTCGAGATCCGCCGACCCGTTCCACCGGACTGGGGCGAGATTCGATCGCCATCGGCGGCTAATTCTTGCGGCGGAGCACCCTCAGGGCCGTAACGCCGAGCATCAGGCCAATTGCCAGTTCGGCACAGGCGCGGGCAACGGCCGAGCCGAGCGCGCCGTACGTCGGAACCAGGACTATCTGTGCTCCCAATGTCACCAGCAGCGCGACAAAACTCGTGCGGATGAGCAGGGACGCCCGTCCGGCTTGAAGAATGATGAAGTTCGAGACGGAGAGCTGAAAGGCCATCAGGGTTGCCACGACGCAGAAGCATTGGGCCACAGGAATGGCGCCCCTGAATTCAGGCCCGAGAAAGCGTTCGATGATTGGACCGATCGCTAAACCCATGACGATCGATCCTGCAAACGTCGCTGCCGTGATGCATGACACGATCTTGATCGACAGCGACCAGTCCGGCGAAGTTCCTTGGACACGTCGGGCAACGACCGGGCTGAGCGCCGACGTCGCAGCCGGCACCAAGGCAGTCAGAACGATATTGACCTTTTCGGCCAAGCCATAAAACGCCGTTTGGTGCGGATTTGACAAAACGGATATCAAGATCGGCGTCGCTGTCGCATAGATTGCATAGGACGCGCGCTCGATAAAGTAAGGGAAGGCATCGCGAATTGCTTCGACCGCGCCTGCCCATCTCAAAGAAAGCTTCAAGTAATTGCGCCGGAGCAATATCCATCCGGCTAGGGTGGTGCTCGCACCGGCAGAGGTTTGCAGCACGGCGACCAGCCACATCTGATCCGACGACTGGATCAAGAACAGGACGAGAACCAGCTGTATAAACTGCGGCACCGCTTCCAGGAGCACTGCGACGACACCGCGTTGCAACCCCTGGAAATACCATCCGAACGTCATCCCATAGAAGAAAACCGCAATGGCTCCGGCTGCCACGGCGAGGGGCTGTCGACCTGCGAGTCCCAGCGCATACGTTCCCAGCAAAAAACAAGTAATTGCCAACGGAGCCAGCAACAACTTCGCGCTCAAGATGCTCGATACCGCTCTGCTCAGTTGTTCTGGCGTCTCGGCTCTCGCGGTGATATTAATGGCAAAGATGTAGAAGCCGAACTCCATCAGCAAAACAGCAGTCCAGACCGTCGAATTCCAAAGCACGTAATCGGCAAAACCGGATGGGCCGAGTGTCTTGGCCAGATAGGGTGCGACGAGGACGGGCGAAAGGAATCGCACGCCGTACTGCATCAGGTAGAGCAGCAGGTTTCGGCGAGCCAGATTGATGGGCATAGCTGGAATGTGAGCTCGAGCGATCCGCTTCGTTCTGGAGCAGGGCACACGCGCTCGTCGAAACTCACCGCTTGTGCAAGGTCGCGACCGTGCCGACCAGCAGGCGCTCGAACAGGCGCGGACGGTAGCTCGCTAGGTAGTCGCGCGGGCTGCGGCTCACGTCGTCCAGCGGGCCGATCGGCGCGAACGTGGTGGTGGGCACCTGCGCCATCCCCCCGGGGCCGGCGCCCTGGATCAGCAAGGTCAGTTCGTTGAGGTGGATGAGGAAGTCGGGCGGCATCGGCTGGGGGCGATCTTCCTGGATCGCACGGACCATCTCGGCAATGCCGAGCAGCTTGTCCTGGGCATAGATTTCCTTGCGGCGCAGCCAGCTCACGAATCGGTGCTTCAGCGAGCGCCCCACGCCCTTTTCGACCTCGACCGCATGGGACTTCCAGCGGCGCACCAGCGGCATCCTCCGTCCGCCGGCGCCAAAGAGCCGGCCGAGCAGGGGCTGGGTGCGCAGCGTGTAGGCCTTGCGCGCACTGAGGCTGACCCGCGAGAAGCGCTCCAGGTGGACGGGCGTCTGGTCGTGAAAAGCGTTGTCCGCCGAGATCTCGCCCTCCTCGCCGATGATGCGCATCCGATGGTCGCGCGGCGAGACCCACGTGCAGGTGATGCGCGCGGCGACGCCATTGGCGAAGTGAAGGCAGGCGACCGAAAAATCCGGCGTATCGGCGGGCGACAGCGGCGTGTCGGTCTTGTGCGCGACCAAGGCGTTCGAGAAGGCGGTCACCGAAAGCGCCGGCCCGAACATGGCGCAGATCCAGACCAGGTGGTAGCCGACGTGCTCCACGGTGCAACCTTCCTGGAACTCCTCGACGTAGGGGAATGGCGCCCCGGTGGGGCTCTGGACTTTCTCGAGCTGCATCAGGTGCGCCGGGTTGTCGTCGAGTTCGGCGTAGACCACCACGGGCTTGCCGATCGCGCCGTCGCGAACCGCCTTCCACAGGGTGCTCACCGCGTCGCAGTAGAGGTTGCACGGTGCACCGGTCAGGACCAGCCCCCGCTGCCGCGCCAGCGCGAAGAGCGCCTGGGTCTGGCCCAGGTCGGTGGTCGTCGGCTTCTCGGAGTACACATGCTTGCCGGCTTCCAGGGCGCGTCGGACGGTGTCGTAATGCGACCGGATGCTCGTGAGGTTGACGACGATCTCCACCTGCGGATCGGCGAGCAAGGCGTCGTAGCTCGGATACACCTCGAAGCCGTAGTGACGCGAGATCGTGCTCGACCGCGCCGTGTCGATGTCGAAGATGCCGCAGACCTCGAGCTCGGGATGTGCCCACTTCGTGCGCATGTAGATGTCGAACACGTACCCGCATCCGACGAACGCGATCTTCATGCGGAAGCACTCCTCGTATCTGGTGAATCATGGATGGCGGCGCGGATCAGGTCGATAGTCGACGCCACGGCGATGCTGTCGCTCCATGGCATGACGTCGCTCTCGATGGCGCCCCGTTCGATGCATGCGCGCACCTCGTCGGCCTCGTAGTGATAGCCATTGCCGGCGTATCGATGGTCGATGCGCGTGCCGTGCTGTCGGCTCGACCTTCCAATGCGCTGTGCCAGCTGGTGGACGAGCCCGTGCTGCCGAAATCGGTCGCGCCAGCCGAAGCCGGCCCGGTCCGCTCCACGCGGGAGTTCGTGCGCCACCTCTATGCCATGGGGCCGCACGATGGATCCGCGAAAACCGACCATCCCTTCGGTGCCCATCACGTGGAAGGCGTCGGGCGCCCAGGCGCGCACGCTCACGAAGAACGACCCGACGACGCCGCTTTCATAGCGCAACTGGAAGGCGGCGTCCTCATCGACGCCGGTGGCGCCGATGGTGCCCGTCGCCTGCACGAGCGTGGGTGGGCCGAACAGCCACTGGGCCATCGAGAGTGGATAGGCGCCAAGATGCGCCAGGGCGCCGCCCCCGAGGGCCGGGTCGAAGATGCCGCTGGCCCGATCGGGCACCTGCGAGATCCCGAAGTTGCCGGAGACCATTCGAACGGTGCCGACGCTCGACGTGGCCAATGCATCGCGCAGGGCCTGCGCTGCAGGCAGAAAGCGCGTCCACATCGCCTCCATCGCGAACACGCCGTGCGCGCGCGCCGCGTCGGCGATACGTCGGGCATCGGCTGCGTTCGAGGCGAACGGCTTTTCGATCAACACGGGATGACCGGCCTCGATGCACATCAGCGCATGGGCCGCGTGCTCGGACGGCGGCGTGGCGATGTAGATCGCATCCACGCCGCCCTGCCGGGCCGCTTCGGCGTACCCGCCGATGGCCCGCCCGATGCCCATGCCGGCGGCGAAGCGCTCAGCGTTCGCCTGCGAACGGGAGGCGATGAAGCTCGCCTGCGCATCGCGCGCCGCGGCGAGCCCAGTCACGAACTTGGCGGAGATGGCACCGGTGCCCAGGATGCCCCATCGAAAGCGGCTCATGTCGTGCACGAGTCAGGCGTGGGCCAGCATGGCGCGCGCATAGAGCTGATCCGTCTTCTCGGCGATCTGCTCCCATGTCGGAATCGACTTGCCGAGCGCCCGGACGTCGGATCCCATCCTGGAACGCAGGCCCGGGTCCTCGACCAGGCGGGTCAGGGCCACGGCGAGCGCATCGGGATCTTCCATCGGCACCAGGAAGCCGTGCTTCCCGTCTTCCACGAGTTCGGCGAAGAGCCCGATCCTCGAAGCGACGATGGGCCGGCCGATGGCCAGCGCCACCATCAACACGCCCGACGCATCGATCTCCCGGTACGGCATCGCCGTGATGTCCGAGGTCTCGAACATTTCCAGCACCTCGTCGTCATCGATGAATCGAAGGTCCCATCGGATCGAGTCCTCGACATCCAGCTGCCTCGCACGCGCGAAGAGCGGTTCGGTGTCCATCAGCGGCTTGCCGGCGATTCTCAGGCGGATCGCGGCGCGGGAGGGCATCGGGATTTTGGCCAGGGCCTCGATCAGGATGTCCGCGCCCTTGTAGTGCTTCAGATACCCGAAGAGCAGGACCGTGACCGGCTCGCCCACGGCCTTCGATGCAAGGGGCTTGATCGCGCCCGACATCTCCTTGCCGAGCAGGCCATGCTCGATGCGCACGACGTTCTTCGGGTCGACACCGTGCACGCCGAGCGCCGCACGCGCCTTCTCGGTGTGCACGATCAGACAGTCGAAGGACTTCATGATCTCGATCGAGCGCATGCCCTGGAGCCGGGACGAAGGGCTGTTGTTGAAGGGGGACGAATCGTGCACGGTCAACACCACCGGCGCGATGCGACGCAGCGCCGGGATGAAGAGCCGATCGATCACCGGCAGTGGCGTCCACTGGAAGTGGATGACGTCGGGCTTGTCCTTGCGTAGCCGCAGCCACAGCCCGACGAGCGAAACAATGTGCGACGCACCCTTCAGGGCCAGGAAGATCGATCGCGGCAGCGACTTCATGATCGCGGTCTGAAAGCCCGGATAGAAGACTTCCTCGACATAGGCGATGCCCTTGCCCGGTTCGCCTTCTTCGAGGAACTTGGTGTACAGCACCGCGTCGTGCCCGAGCGCACGCAGCCCTTCGACCAGCGCCCGGTCGTACGGCCAGGTGAAGCAGGACGGATCGATCACGGCGATCTTCTTGGTCGACATGCGAGGTCCGGGAATAGGCGGTTGAGAGATGAGGGTCGGCGTTGGATCGCGGGGGCGAGTCGGCGTCGACCGCGTCCGGCTCGATCGAACGCGCGTCAATGGATCGGTACCGCGAAGGTCGTGGTCCCGGCCTGCGCCAACGCATCGATGAGGCTCCGGAGTTCGGCCTTGGAGCCCTGCCCGATCCGCGATACCAGGAGCGCCATCCCCGTCTCGGCGGCGATCAGCTGGGCATCCGCTCCTGCCGACCAGGCCGGCGTATCCACCACGATGACATCCGCCCGCAGTGCCAGGCGCGAGACGACGGTCTTGAATCTCGTCGGCGACAGCATCTCCTGCCGGTCGGCGGCGGCCCCTGCCGGGATCAGCACGAGATCGTGGTCCATCAGGACCGGCATGCCTTCGTCGATGGCGATGCGTCCCGTGAGGGCCCGGGCAAGGCCGCCCTCGTTGCCCACGTTGAACAACGAATGCAGCCTTCCGTGCCGCATGTCGCCGTCGATGAGCACCGTGCGCGCGCCGACCTGCGCATAGGCGATGGCCAGGTTCGCGGCGAGCACGGTACGGCCCTCCCCTCGTTCCGCACCGACGACGGCGACCATCAGCGGCCCGGGCCGGTCCTTGTGCGCCAGGAACAGGCTGGTCCTGATCCGGTAGATCGCCGCGGCCATGGGGTGCCCCGGCTGCGTCGCGCACACGAGCTCCTGCGACAGGTCGCCGATTGGCCGGGGCTTCGCCGGGTGAAGGGGCGCGGGCGACTGGACCCGGCCGGTGGCCACGAGCAGCTCGTCGGTCGGCGCAGGCAGGTCGACGCCCGGCGGGCGGAACTGCGTGTCGGTTCGCAGTGGCTGGTTCATGTGGATTGCAGGCTCAGCGCCCGCGAGTTCGGCGGCGGTGCGCCGAAGCGGACGCGGGGCACGACCTGGAGGACCTGGACACCCATGGCCTCGAGATCGACGGGCCGGTAGATCCGGGGACGAAGCCGGTCGAGGCCGATCGACAGCAGGATTCCGACGAGCAGCCCGACCAGCGTGGCGAGCGGCAGCAGCACCGACGCACCGGGGCCGGCGCGATCTTCCGGCGGAAAGGCCTCGGTCAGCAGCTGCAGGTCCGCGCGCTGGCTGCCGGCCTCGAGGCCGGTCTCGGCGCTGCGCTGCAAGGCAGCCTCGTAGAGCTTGCGCTTCTGGAGGACGTCCTTGTCGAGCGACGACATCTCCACGCGCAGCGCGTTGAGCTCGATGACTTTCTGGCGCTGCTGCTCGCTGTCGCCGCGCAGGGCGGCCGCGCGGGACCTGGCGGCGGCGCTGTTGCTGTTGAGCGATGCGGCGACGTTGCGCGATTCGCGGGCCAGCGCCGAGCGCGCTTCCACCACCTGTTCGTTGGCCGTCTGCATGTCCGGGTGATTGACGCCCAGTCGCGCGGAAAGCTCGCGCACCCGAGCCTCCTTGCGCGCGAGATCGGCCGAAAGCGACTGCACCAGCGTGTTGTTGACCAGTTCGGTTGAAACGCTCGACCCGGCGCCTTGCCGCGCGCGCGACGAACTTTCGTAACTCAGATCTTGGTTGACGATCGCCTGCGAGCTCAAGGCCGCGAGGCGCGAGGTCTCGACGTCCATCCGGTCGTCGACGCTGGTGATCCCGTTCTGCCGCTGGAACGAGGCCAGCCGCTGCTCGGCTTCCTCGGTATCGCGCTTAAAAGCCAGTGCTTGGCCGCGGAAGTACTCGGCGTCCCGGCGGGCAGACGAGGTCCGCATGTCCTGGGCGTAGCGCATCATAGCCGCCGCGTAGGTGTTCGCGATCGCGGCTGCTTCGCGGTTGTCGCGGTGGGTCACGGTGATGTCGAGCACGTTGCTGGCCTGCCCGCCCG
The DNA here is from genome assembly GCF_051216715.1 of Variovorax restrictus. Classification (NCBI taxonomy): domain Bacteria; kingdom Pseudomonadati; phylum Pseudomonadota; class Betaproteobacteria; order Burkholderiales; family Comamonadaceae; genus Variovorax; species Variovorax restrictus. The sequence goes on along the minus strand of NZ_JBPJZH010000003.1, from coordinate 291,347 downwards.
CGCGGACGTCGACCTCCTTCATCAGTCGGCGAGCGGCCCATGCGTCGAAGCCTGCCTCGTTGGGCTCGTGCGAGCGCAGCCAGAGCGCCTTGAGCCGGTCGGTCGATGCCGCAGGCAGTTGCTGGAGGACCTGACGCGCGATGCCTTCGCTGCGCGCGATGTTGGCGTAGGTGCCTAGGACGGCGGATTGCGCCATCGGCTCCTGCGTGGCGACGCCCGACACAGGGTTGATGCCTCGTGGGTCGACGATGACGGACGCCACCGCGCGGTAGTTGCCGGGCGCGACGAAGCGATAGGCCAGCGCCACGCCAAGCACGACGAGGACTGAAAGCACGAGCAGCCAGCGCCGGGCCTTCAGGATATAGAAAAGTTGACCGAATTCCATCGTGTGCTTGTCAAAAACGCGCGCGGCCCGTGGTCTGAGGTTCGCGAAGCAAAGGGCTCGACCGGTTCATTTGCGCAGCGACGCAGCCGGCGCCCAGGTCTGGAACCGTTCGCCTTGGAGCGACCGCCAGACGCCGATTCCGGTCCCGGCGAATGCGCTGAGGATGTCGTAGATCTGCGGAAACGGCCGAACGGGCCAGCGTGAACCGAACGCCCACACGACCACCGGACCAAGCGCGAGCAGCGCCGCGAGCAGCCACCAGCCGCCGATCGCGGCGCCCAACATGGCGAATATCAAGGCCGCCGCTAGCGAGAAGATCGAAAGCCAGCGCAGTAGTTTGTGCGAGACGTACTTGTAGACAGTGAGGGCATCCAGCCTTGCGATCCGGGGCCAGAGCAATCGATGCACGTTGAAGGCTTGGCATGCGATGCGAATCTTCCGCCGGAACTCCTCGGAAGAGACCGCCACGGTTTCCTCGAAGGCCTTCACGTCGAGCGCCTGCACCACGCGCGCGCCCTGGCACATCACCATCAGCGACAGGTAGAAGTCGTCGATGATGTGGTCGGGCGGCGGCCGATGAAGGCTTCGCCGCATGGCGAACAGGGACCCATCGGCACCGATCACGCCCCCGGTCGCAGACTCGAGTCGCTTGATGGCCTCCTCGATGCGCCAATAGAGCGAGCCCGACCGGGCCGTGACCGACGCATCCGCGTTCACGTACGTCAGGTTGCCGCAAACGCATCCCACGTCGGGATCGCCGAAATGCGCCTCGGCACGTTCGATGACGTCAGGCGCGAGCATCACATTGGCATCGGTGAAGATCAGGATGTCAGCTTGCGATTGGCGGACCAGCAAGTTCATGCCGTGCGTCTTGCCGTTCCGATTCTGCGATACGTGCAGGCTGATCTGCCCTGCGTACTGCTCGCAGATCGCCGCTGTCCGGTCGCTGGCGGCATCAACGTAGACCAGGATCTCGAGCGCGGGATGACGCTCGCGCAACGACAGGAGGTTCCGGATCTTGGCCTCGATGACGCGTTCCTCGTTGTAAGCACACGTGAAGACGGCGAAGGTCAGAGGCCGCGTCGAGGCAACGTCGACTACTCCCGCGCCGGGCCAGCCGACGCCGCGCCCAGCAAGCCATCGAAGCGACAGCGGAAAGGTCGTAAAAGGATGAAGCGCAAGCCACAGGAACGCGGCGGCTAGGCCAAGCATCAGTGCTGCCATTGCGGTACCAACGGGACCTCGGCCGTTTGCACTGTCAGTCTGCAATCGTGAGTCATCATGAAAATGGATGCGGAATCGATCATCGAGATTGAAGCGATGCGGTTTATCTTACCCAGCGCGACTCTAAATGTAAACTTTAGTTTCTTTTGCTTCACATGCCCACGCCGGCGGCTTAACCCGCGTCGTAGCTTACGCCGCCCCAGAGGACGACACTATCAAGCAGATTCCGTGCTCAACGTGTACATGTTGAGTTACATGCAACCCTGACCCGAAGAGGAAGTTGTTGAACTGTCGCAACGTTCGGGGCCGCGTCTGCCGTGGACTTATCGAGCATCGTAAACACTGTCGCTGAGGCTTCGGCTATGAGCGACGCCCGGCGAAGAGCGTGCAGCCCGGCAGCTTCGCCGTGCGTCGCTCGATGATCTTGCTCTGCTCATGCTTGCTCGATAGCGCCAGACAACGTGCGATCAAAGGGCGCTCCCGGCGACCTCACTCAGCCACCGTGCGGGGGAACAATCTGCTAGCCGGTGCAGCGAGAATCACTGCATGAGCGCGCGCTCCATGTTCGACCACGCAATGATGCCGCCCGCCGACTGGCCGGGTGCACTTCTGATTGGGCCGACGACGCCGTAATCTCGCATGCACGTTTTGCTGAGCCGACCACGTCGGCTCGTATGGCCTCACCAGGTGCTAATCATGCAACAGCTGGGGACACTGTACGTTTTGTCGGTACTTTTGTCGGTACTTTTAAATCGCTCGAGAAAGAATCCTAGCACTTACGAGTTCTGCAGCCAGATATTCGATTCCTGTCGAGGCACCATGAAAAAGTCCGGAAGCATCCTGCGATGTCCGGACTTTTGCATTTCTCCTTCTGAATAGCCGAGTGGCGAATTCGGCATAGGTTGGGCGAGCGCACAAGGCGGGGGTGCTCAGCGTTGAACACGCGGTACGACCGTTCAAACGCTCATGTGAACTACTGCGCAGGCGCCGCACAAATGAATACTTTGGTTAACCAAATGTCATCGGCGTAGCTAAACTTGATGACATGAGTTCGCCATCACCGCACGAGAAAGACTGGGATACCAACTTCGGCTGGTGGATCGACAAGCCTCAGAGAGAAGCCCGGCCCGCAACACGCTTTCGCACGCACGATGCGAACCCGCCAAGGCGCGACCGCGTTTGGGCCGAAGCGGCCCTGGTCGTCGGCCTGGTGCTCGCCCTGGTGCTGTCACTGATCTCCCTCGCAACGCGCTCCTAGGCGGACGGAGCGGCGACCGAGATCGGCCTCAACCGATGGGGCTGGATCACTCGACCCACCGCGTCGCTCAATTGATATTCGCCCCCGCCGCATGAAACGGCTTCCCCGGCAGTTCGTAGCCGCCGCCGTACTCGAAGGGCTCATCGTTCAACAGCTTGCACCCCTGCGGTGCCGGGCAGATGGTCCAGCCGCCCTTCGTACCGTAGGTCCACGCGATGATCGGTCCGTAGAGGTAGTTGCGCACGGTCTTGCCGCCATAGTCGGCCAGGGTCAGCACGTAGCTTTCGGTGCCGTGCGTGGCGCCGTCGTCGGTGGCGATGGGGTCGACGATGCGGCTGTCGGCCAGGGTCTTCACGATTCTTGCGCTGCCGTAGGCTGCGTCGAAACTCAGGAGCCGCACCTTGCGCTCGCCGCGTGAAGTCACCCAGTAGGAGCGGTCGTGCTTCAGGCCGAGCGGCCCGAACAACGCGGTGGTGTTGTTCCAGCCGCGCTCCTTCACATAGGTGATGTCGGTGGGGTTCTTGCCGACCTCGATCGCGAACTTCTCGACGATGTCGATGGGCTTGCCGACGGCCTTGCCGGCCTGGTCGAGGTAGCCGGTGCCGAGGTCGAACACGCGCAGCTTGCCTTCCTGCGTCGCGATGAAGGCGCGGTACGGCGCCGTGAGGCCCAGCTTGATGGCGGTGGGCCGCGTCGGCAGGTCAATCACTTTCACCACGGTCGGGACCTGCGCCGGTGCGACGCCGAAGGCGAAGGGCCACTGGTTCGGCGCGTCGCCGCGGTTGGCGATCATGGCGGCCCAGGCGGCCGGGTCCTGGCCCAGGTACTGGTCGCGGTAGTACTGGAACAGCGGGCGCAGGTCGATGAAGGCAGCGCGCTTCTCGTTCTTGCCGATCACCACCGCCATGCCGGTGCGCGCGACCGCGCGGCTGCGCTCGTCGCGGTCGTACCACCTGACGCGACTGTCGGCGTTGTCGATGCCGTTCGCCCAGAAGTCGCGCACGATCTCGTAGTCGTGGTGGCTCTTGCCCGTGCTCACGCTGATCTCGGTCGGTGCCTTCAGGGTGTCGGGCAGGTCGACGTAGCCGATCACCTTGGCGGCGATGTAGTTGCCCAGGCCGGGAAAGCCGTGGTACACGCGCCGGGCACTGCCCCAGTTGCGCTCCCAGGCGCCTTCCTTGGCGGGGTCGCACCACTGGCAGCCATCGGCCAGCGCCACCACCGCGACCTGGCCGCGCACCGCGGCCGTGTCCCAGACGGTGACGAGCGCGAATTCGCCGCTGTTGGTGACCGCGATGGCGGTCGGCACCTTGCCGTCGGCCAGCTTCACCTTCATGCGGTTGTGCGCCGTGTTGGAACCGACTCCCATCAGCCAGCCATTGGCGAAGACCGCGATCGAGTTGGTGCACCAGCCACTGCGGCCGTAGCACTTGCCCACCGCCACCGGCTTCTGGTCCATGGGCACGGTCTGGGCCGCGAACTCGATGTTCGCGTCGTTGGCACCGCCGTCCTTCGCGGGCCCGTTGTAGGTGGTCCACGAATGTTCGGGCTTCACGGCGACCACGTCGTGCGCGACGCCGAGCTGCTGCAGGCTCGCGACGCCGAAGTACGTCTTCCGGAAGAACGACGGCGCGGGCGACGTGTCGGGCACGTAGCCGACGTTGACGATCGACGAGCTGAAGTCGCCTGGCGCCTTCGACGGGGCACGGCCGATCTGCCAGGTGCCGCACCAACCGCCGGGCGCCACGCAGCTGCGGTTGCTCCAGCCGAGGCGGACCGAGATCGGGTCGTAGCTCTTGTCCGGCCGCTTGCCGTAGGTCACCGTCGCTGCCGGGGTGCCCAGCTCCGCGGCACTCGGCCCGTAGCGATAGGCGATGCCGGCATCGGTACCCATCGTCGCAGCCGTGGCGCGGTATCGGGCCGCATCGACACGGCCGTTCAGCAGCACGTCGCCGGGCATCGGGGCATCCACGGGACCGGTGCGCGCTGGAGACGCGGCCGCGGCCGACGTCGGGGCAAAGGCCGTGCCGACAGTGAGGCAGACCGCGAAGGAGGCGAGCGCTTTGATCATGGGCATGGCGCCGCAATTCTGCCCGGCGCCAATGCCCCTATCGCTTGTCGTCCTCCCCTTCGGCAACCTGTGACGCGTCGGTGCCCTGCCCGTCGCCGGACTCGCCGGCGCCCGGGTAGCCGCTGGCCTTGTGCTGCTCGCGGCCCATGCGGCTTCCCTCCGTGGGGTCGTCCTGCCCGATGGCGCGGTTCTGCTCGATGTTGCGACCGGAGGCGGCGCCGCGGTCGCCCGCGCGGGCCTCGTTCATGTCCTTGGTCGTGGTGGGTGCGGGCAGTGTGGTCTTGTTGGGGGTCGATGCCATGGTGTGTCCTTTGTCATCCCGTTGATAGGTTGACCTTGCACCGACCACAGGCGAGCGTCGAGCCGGAAGACACGGCGCTCGAACGTAGGCAGGGCGGCACTTTGGGCGCGCTCCGCAGCCCATCCTTTCAGACGAAAGCGCCAATATCAGGCACAAGTTGGCATCAACACGCGCATCCCCTTAGGAAACGTTTCAGTGACAGTCCCAGACTACCCGCACCCAATCCGGGTGAGGAGACTTCCATGAAGAAAACGATCCTGGCGCTTGCAGCCCTGGCCTTCAGCATCGGCGCCTTCGCGCATTCCGGCGGCACGGACAAGAACGGCTGTCATCACGATCGCAAGAACGGCACCTATCACTGCCATTGATGACACATCATGAATGCATCACTTGTCGCCTTGCTGCTCAGCGTATCCGGCACCGTCGGCGCTGCACCTGTTGAGACCTCGCTGCTCCCGCAACTCACCAGCTTGGCCGGTATCACCGCACCTTCCATCGAGGCCGCGAATCGCAAGGGAAGTCATCGCGTCGGCGGTTCCGGTCGAAGTGGCAAGGGTGGCCGTTACGCGGGCGGACGAAGCTGAGAAAAGTCCGAAAGCATCCTCCGATGTCCGGAATTTTGCATTTCTCCCTCTGGAGAGCCGCCATATTTCGTCTCTGACCCGACACGGGGAGGCTGTCGTGGGCTGACTCGTCTTTGCTTGATGGGAGCATCGCGCAAATGATCTTCGGCGCCCTCATCGAAAGGGATACGCTTCGCCAATAATGACCGCCTCGCCACCTGACTACTGCCTGTTCACTACGCAAGACGTTTGGTGGACTATTTGCATGCCGCGCCCAGACTGGGCCAGTTGGATGCAAGCTCTCGGAGCCATCGCTGCAATTTGCGCAGCGATCTACATCGCTCGTCGTGATCACCGAATCGCTGAACTGCGCATGATCGAGCACGAGAAGCGTATCCGCCAACTTGCCCTGCTCGCTTTGGAGAACATCGAGTTTGTTTGCGATGGGCCGCTTCCGTGGGCGGACGTAGCTGGTTCCAATTCGACTGCGGCCGGCATGATCGCACTGTTACTTCGCGACCTAGGCTCCCCACTAGCAAACGCACCGATCTGGACCATGCGAGACACTTCTCTCGCGAACGATACAGAAGCCGTCCGCTCGCAGCTAGTGAGAATTTCTTCTGCCGTTGAGACTGCCCCAAAGGGCGTCAAACCGCTGATGAAGTCCCTGGCTCAAAGTTGCAGAGACATCAAGCAGAAGTATCCGGCACCATGAAATGCTCACTTAACCCTCGGATGCCATTTCACGAATCCAACTCCATCGAAACTCCAATGCCTGTCGGCCCTCAGTGCCGCATCTCGCGCACGAAATCGACAAACGCCCGCAGCGGCGCCGGCAGGTTCTGTCGCCCTGAGAAATAAAGAAACGGCCCGGAGAAGCTGGGCCACCACGGTTCGAGCAGGGGTTCCAGTTCGCCGCGGTCGATGAACGGGCGCAGCCAATCCTCGAAGAGATAGACGATCCCGCTGCCGGCCAACGCGGCGTCAACGGCAAGGTCGGCGGTTGCGCCCAGGCCGACGATCAGCGGGCCCTTGGTGTCGACCTTGACCGATTCACCATCGCGCTCGAACTCCCACGCTGGCATGGCACCGCTCGAAAATCGTCCGCGCAGACAGTCGTGGCCGAGCAGCTCGCGCGGGTGCGCGAGGCGGCCGCGGCGATCGAGGTACGCGGGCGATGCGGCTGCGGCGAAGCGCTGCATGCGCGGGCCGATGGGCACGGCCACCATGTCCTGCTCGAGCCGTTCTTCGTAGCGAATGCCAGCGTCGGCGCCCTCGGCCAAGACGTCGACGAAGCGGTCTTCCGCGATCACCTCGAGGCAGATGTCCGGGTACTTCGCGAGGAAGGGCGGCACGATGCGCGGCAACACGAGCCGCGAGGCGCTCACCGGCACGTTGAGCCGCAGGCGGCCCGTAGGCCGGTCGCGAAAGCCGTTGACCACATCCAGCGCCGCGTGCACCTCGCCGAGCGCCGGCGCGAGCCGCTCCAGCAGGCGCGCCCCGGCATCCGTCGGCGCCACGCTGCGGGTGGTGCGGTGCAGCAGCCGAACACCCAGCCGGGTTTCGAGCCGGCGGACCGCATCGCTCAGGCGCGATGCACTGGTGCCGGCCACGCGCGCGGCATTGCGGAAGCCACCCTCGCGGGCGACGGCCAGGAAGGCGGTGAGGTCTGCCAAATCGTCCATGGACTGTCCTGATTTCTGCACAGCCTGTGCAGATTGCAATGGATTGTCGCGCAGCCCCTGCGCTCCTAGATTCGTGGCACACCACCTCTCGAAAGACACACCATGACCCGCACCGCATCCGCCGGCACCTACCGCCTGGGCACCCGCACCGTGAATCGCCTGGGCTACGGCGCCATGCAACTCGCCGGCCCCGGCGTGTTCGGCCCGCCGAAGGACACCGCCGCCGCGCTCGCCGTGCTGCGCGAAGCCGTCGCCCTCGGCGTCGACCACCTCGACACCAGCGACTTCTATGGACCGCACATCACCAACCAACTGATTCGCGAGGCATTGCATCCCTACCGCGACGACCCGGTCATCGTCACCAAGGTCGGCGCCACACGCGGCGACGACGCATCGTGGAAGCCCGCCTTCTCCGCGGCGGACCTGGAACGCGCGGTGCACGACAACCTGCGCAACCTCGGCCTTGACGTGCTCGAGGTCGTGAACCTGCGCGCGATGTTCGATGTGCACGGCCCGGCCGAAGGATCGATCGAAGCACCGCTGACCGCCCTGGCCGAACTGCAGCGCCGCGGCCTGATCCGGCACATCGGCCTGAGCAATGTCACGCCGACGCAGATCGAACAGGGCCGCAGCATCACGCCGATCGTCTGCGTGCAGAACCAGTACAACCTCGTGCATCGCGGCGACGACGCGCTGATCGCCCAATTGGCCGGCAGCGGCACGGCCTACGTGCCCTTCTTCCCGCTGGGTGGCTTCACGCCGCTGCAGTCGGGCGCGCTGAACGACGTGGCTGCGCGGCTGGGGGCGACGCCGATGCAGGTGGCGCTCGCCTGGCTGCTTCAACGGTCGCCGAACATCCTTCTCATTCCTGGTACGTCATCGGTCGTGCATCTCCGCGAGAACCTGGCGAGTGCGGCGCTCCAACTCAGCGATGAAGACCGGGCGGCCTTGAATGGCCTGTCAGAGCGTCGCTGAAGCGAACGCGGCTCGAAACCACCGAGCGGTGGGATTGACTTGACAGACTCGGCCCGCAATACTGAACACCATGGTATTGAATTGAAGAGCCGATGAAGAGACCACCCCATGCGAGTTAGAACGGAAGCCAAGCGAGATGCCATCCTGGAAGCCGCCTCGCAGGTCTTTCTCGAGTCCGGTTTCGAAGGTGCGTCGATGGCCGAAATCGCGGCCCGCGTGGGCGGCTCGAAGGCGACGCTGTACGGCTATTTCCCGTCGAAGGAGGAGCTGTTCGTCGAGGTCATCCACGACGCGGCCAAACGCCACGTCGAACGTATCTTCACGGCGCTGGAAAGCGACGGCGACGACCTGCCGCTGGCCCTGCAGCGTTTCGGCGAATGCACGCTGGCCGTGCTCTGCCAGGAATCGGCCATTCAGGCACGCCGCGCGATCATCGCGGAATCGGGCCGCAGCGACATCGGACGGCGCTTCTACGAAGGCGGACCGAAGAAGGGCACGATCGAGCTCGGCCGCTTCCTCGCGCTGCAGATGGACAAGGGCAAGCTGCGGCAAAGCGACCCGATCGTCGCGGCGCACCACCTGATGGCGCTGCTGGATTCGGAGACGATCACGCCGCGGCTCTTCGGCATCGAGAAGAAGCTGTCGAAGGCTCACATCCGCGAGGCCGTGGCGCGGGCGCTCGACACCTTCCTCGCCGGCTACCGGGCATCGGGCGCGCCACCTGGCGCCGCGCAACCGCGGTGAGGCGCCAACGTTCAGCGCGAATCGTCGTCGGCTGACACGGCAGGCCTCGGGCCGACCCGCAACATCGACGCATGACCCACTTCCTCGCCACCGTCCTCGCCGCCTTCGCAGCGGCGGCCATCTTCACGCTGTCGATTCCCACCGAGGCCGCCACGGTCGAGTGGGAACTGCCGTTCAGCACCAACGGCCGCTGACGAGACCGTCGAGCACCACGCCCACCGGAGCGCAGACGCTGCGCACCGGCAAAACTGTGGCGTGGGCGCACGACGATGCCAACTTTGCGTCTTCGCCTATTGCGAAGCAGCCGATGCCATGCAAGCGTGTCGGCATATTTTTTCGGAGTGACGATGGGCGTGCAACTGTATCTATCGGCCGGCTTGGCCGGCTTGGTCTGGCTGGTCTGGCTGGCCATCAATTACCAGGGGCGTGAATCGACCCGACTCGCACGCGAAGTCGACGAGCGACTGCGCAAGTCCGCTGAATTGCTCAGCACGATGCCGTCGACGCTTCGACGCTGAAATGGCCGTCGCGCCGGCCACCGTCCACGGCGTCATCAACGCCATCCGACGACCCCCTCGAGGTACTCGCTCGGCACCACCGGCGTTACCGGGCCGGCTCTGTTGACGCGCTCGAGCAAGCCGGTCAGGTCGCGCCTCGGCGCCGTCTGGCGGTAGCGCGGCGAAGGCCTTGTGCACTGGGCAGTACCGGGTTTGGAGTCCGTCGTTGAAGTGCGCTGCAAGCCAGGCATCTGCCTGGCGGGTCGACTGTAGGCAGGGGACCACGCCATCGGCCTGCCTTCTCCCGCAGGTCACACCAAGGACGAGCGCCTAGGCTGGAGCCTCACTCATTCAAGGCTCGGAGGCCATCATGAAAAGCATCATTCTCTGGCTGTGCGGCGTTCCTCTCGTCGCCATCATCGCCCTGAAGATCTTCGGCATCCTCTGAGCCGATCCGGTTGGGAAGATCCCTCCTCGCGGCGCCGCAAGGCGTCGTTCTACAGCGCCCTTCGGGGCGCTTTTTTTTTGGCCGCGACCCGTGCAGTGGAAGGCTCTAAAGTTCGGTGATGCCTTTCGACGCGCTCCATACCCTCGACACCCCCGCCGCCCTCATCGCGCTGCCGCGCATGCAACGCAACATCGCGCGCATGCAGCAGCAGGCCGACGCGCTGGGTGTGCGCTTCCGCCCGCATGTGAAGACCACCAAGTGCGCACCGGTGGCGGCCGCGCAGATCGCCGCCGGCGCGCGCGGCATCACCATCTCGACGCTGAAGGAAGCCGACCAGTTCTTCGCCGACGGCGTGACCGACATCCTCTATGCGGTCGGCATGGCCGCGCATCGTCTCGATCACGCCATGGCACTGCGCCGTCGCGGCTGCGACCTGAAGATCATCACCGACAGCCTCGACGGCGCGCGGGCCATCGCCGACTTCGGCCGTCGCCACGGCGAGGCCTTCGAGGTGCTGATCGAGATCGACACCGACGGCCACCGCTCGGGCATACGGCCCGAGGAAGACGCGCTCCTCGGCATCGGCCGCGTGCTGCACGACGGCGGCATGCGCCTGGGCGGCGTGCTGACCCATGCCGGGTCGAGCTACGAACTGAACACGCCCGCCGCGCTCGCCGCATTGGCCGAGCAGGAACGCGCCGGGTGCGTGCAGGCCGCCGAGCGCCTGCGCGCGGCCGGGCTGCCCTGCCCGGTGGTCAGCGTCGGCTCCACACCCACCGCGCTGGAGGCCACGCGCCTGGACGGCGTGACCGAATTGCGCGCCGGCGTGTACGTGTTCTTCGACCTGGTGATGCGCAACGTCGGCGTGTGCCGCACCGACGACATCGCGCTGAGCGTGCTCACCACCGTGATCGGCCACCAGGCCGAGAAGGGCTGGGCCATCGTCGACGCCGGCTGGATGGCGATGAGCCGCGACCGCGGCACAGCGCGCATGGGGCAGGACTTCGGCTACGGCCAGGTCTGCACGGTCGACGGCGCGGTACTACCGGGCTACCTGCTGTCGGGCGCGAACCAGGAACACGGCATCGTGTCGCGCGACGGTACGCCGGAGCCCGACGTCGCCACGCGCTTCCCGATCGGCACGCGCCTGCGCATCCTGCCGAACCACGCCTGCGCCACCGGCGCGCAGTTCCCCGAATACCACGCACTCGCCGAGGACGGCACGGTGCAGACCTGGGGCCGGTTTCACGGCTGGTGACGGTGCCGCACGACGCGGCGACTACGTCGTCGTCACCTCAACCTGTTCAAACACGAGCACGGCCGCGGCCAGGTCTTCCAGCGCCGTGCCCACCGACTTGAAGACGGTGCGGCCGTCGCCGTCGCGGCGACCCGGCACGCGCCCGCTGCACAGGTCGGCCAGCGTGCCGGCCACGTCGCCGGCCGCGAACACGCCACGCGACAGCGGGCCGAGCAGCTCGCCGCTCTTCTGCAGGGCCTCGGCGGTGTCGACCACCAGGCGCGCGCCGCCGCCGAAGCAGGCGTCGTCGGCCTCGCGCATCGCCGGCGTGAAGCTGCCGATCAGGTCGAGGTGGCTGTCGGCGCGCAGCCAGGCGCCGTGCACCACCGGTTCGGTGGCAAGCGTGGCGCAGCTGACGATGTCGGCCTCGGACGCGGCGGCGCGGAGGTCGCCCGCCGCCTCGGCCTCGATGCCGTCGGCGCGCAGCCGCTCGGCCAGCGCCTGCGCGCTGGCGGGGTGCCGGTCCCACACGGTCACGCGCTCGATCGGCCGCACGGCGAGGTAGGCCGCGGGCAGCAGGCTGCCGACGCGGCCGGCCCCCACCACCAGCAGGTGCCGCGCATCGGCGCGCGACAGGAAGGACGCGGCCAAGGCCGAGGCCGCCGCGGTGCGGCGCGAGGTGATCTCGTTGCCGTCGAGCTGCGCCAGCGGCACGCCGGTCTGCGCGTCGAACAGCAGGTAGGTCGAGTGCAGGCCCGGCAGCCCGCGCTGCGAGTTGCCCGGGAAGATGCCCACCGTCTTGATGCCCAGGTACGCGCCGGGCTGCCACGCCGGCATGATGAGCAGCGTGCCGGCCGCGTCGCCGGCCGCATCGGCCAGTGTGTGCGTGTGCCGCAGCGGCACCTCGCAGTCCGCCACGAACATGGCGCGCAGCGCGGGGATGAGGCGGTCGAATGGCAGGGCGTCGCGGGTGGTGGCGGCGTCGATGGTCTTCATGGTGTGCGTGTGTCTTTCGTCGTCGATGTGCTTAGAACATGTGAAGGAACCGTCGCGAGCGCCCCGAGGTTGCATCGAGGACCGGAGCCGCACTAGCGTGCGGTGAGGACCGCAGATGCGAGATCGGGGCGCGCAGCAGGTTCATTCGCATGTTCTCAGGCGTCGAGCACGATGTCTTCCAGGGGAACTGCCTGGCAGGTGAGGCAGGTGGCGGGGTCGTCGGGCTCGCAGCCGTGCAGGTGCCGCACGCGGCCGGCCAGCAGCCGCACCGCGCAGCTTTCGCACTGTCCGACGCGGCAGCCGCTGGGCATCACATGGCCCAGGGACTCGCCAAAGGTCAGGAGCGTACCGCTCGACGGCGACCAGCTCACCGGTGCGCCGCCCGAGCGCGCGAAGCGCACGGCGAAGCGCTGGTCGCCGTCGAGCGCGGGCGCCGCCGGCGAACGGAACACCTCGCTGAAGATGTCGAAGCGCGGCACGCCGCGGGCCACCAGCCCGGTGGTCAACGCCTCCATCATGGGCGCCGGCCCGCACAGGTAGAAGCGGGCGCGGCGCGCGATGAGCGCGTCGCTCACCACCGCGGCGTCGATGAGCGCCTGCGACGCGAAGTCGATGCCCGCGCGCTCGTGCGGCAGTGGCGCGCTGTAGTGGTCGACCACCCGCAGGCACGGCAGGCGGGCCGCATGCGCGGCGATGCGCTGGCGGAAGGCATGCGTCGCACTGTTCTGGTTGGCGCCGTAGAGCCAGATCTCCGGCGCCTGCGCGCCGTCGGGCAGCGACTCGAGCAGGCTGAGAAAGGGCGTGATGCCGATGCCGCCGGCCAGCAGCACCAAGGGCTGCGGCGACACGCGCGGTAGCACGAAGCCGCCCGAGGGCGCGCGCAGCGCCACGACATCGCCCACCCGCAGCGCGCGGTGCAGATGGCCCGACACCTGGCCCTCGTACGACGCGCCATCGGGCGCGCGGCCGCGCTGGTGGCGCACCGCGATGCGGTAGTGCGTGCGGTCGGGTTCGACCGCCGCGCCGGTGAGCGAGTAAGCCCGCGTCACCGCCGGTGCGCCCGGCTGCGGCTGCATCTGCAGCTCGATGTGCTGGCCCGGCCGGTAGTCCGGCAGCAGGCCGCCGTCGACCGCTTCGAAGGCGATGCCCAGCACGCCCTCGGCCTCGGCCTGCAGCGCGCTCACGCGGAACGGGCGCCAGCCGGCCCAGCGGCGCTGGCGCGCCTCGGTGGCCGGATCGCGTTCGATGTCGCACAGGAAGGACCGGTGCGGCACCGAGCCGCTGACCGGGTCGCTGGCATCGGCGGACACCAGCGCGTTGAAGTTGCTGCCCAGCACGCCGTCGACCGGCAGCCCTTCGCGGTCGAGTTCCGGGCAGGCCTGCCACCAGCCGAACTCGGCCACCACCACGTCGTCGGCCAGCGACGGTGTGAGCCGCGCGACGAAACGCGCTGCGCCGGTACGGGTGCGGATGCGCACCCAGTCGCCCTCGGCGATCTGCCGCGCTGCCGCCAACGCCGGGCTCAGTTCGACCACCGGGTCGGGCGCGCGCTTGCGCAGCGACACCAGGCTGCGGTGCTGGCTGTGGCAGTAGAGGCCGTTCTTGGCCGAGCTCAGCACCAGCGGGTAGCGGCCATCGCGCGTGCTCGCCGCGTCGCGCGGCGAATCCGCGGGTTCGACGAAGCGCGCGATCGGCGGCTGGCCGTGACGCAGCAGCCGCTCGGAGTACAGCTCGACGCGGCGGGTCTCGGTGTCGAAGCCGCGCGGCCGGCCCTGCGCATCGGGCAGCGCGTACTTGCGCTCGCGGGCATCGATGGTGCCGTCGACACCGGCCGGCTGCGCGCGCAGCTGGGCGACGCTGAGCCCGGCCGGCGCCAGCAGGTGGTTCCAGCCGGCCTCCAGGCTGCCGTCGAAGAAGTCGCCGCCCAGCCCCAAGCGCACCGCGAGGTCGAACACGATGTCGTTGTCGCTGCGCGATTCGCCGCGCGCCGACACCATCTGCTGGCGCAACTGCACGCGGGCCGCCGCCGCGTCGTCGATCTCGAAGCCGACGCGCAGGCCCTCGCGCTCCCAGGGCGTGTTGATGGGCAGCAGGATGTCGGCGTAGCGGGCGGCCGGCGTTTCGAAGAGGTCGCAGTGCACGTGGAATTCGAGCGCGCGCAGCGCGTCGTGCGCCATCGCGGTGTCGGCCTGCGACACCGGCAGGTTGGTGCCGAAGGCCACCATCGCGCGCACCTTGTAGGGCGTGCCTTCGAGGATGGCGCGGTAGGTGTCGCGCGCCGTCACCCAGCCGTGCGCGGGTGGGCCGAGCGGGCGTTCGGCCAAGCCGAGCGCCTTGGCGCGCTGCGCCTCGGGCAGCAGCGACAGCGGGTTGACGCTGCGCGTCGCCGGCGGGGTGCGCACCCGGTTGCCGCCCACGGTGTCGAAGCTGCCCGTCAGCGCATAGAGCGTGGCGACGGCGCGCTCGGACTGCGTGGCGTTGGTGTGCTGGCCGATGCCGGTCCATGCGTGGTAGGCCACGCGCCGGCCTTCGCCGAAGAGCGTAGCCGCGGCACGCAGCGGCGCCTCGGCCACGCCGGTGATGCGCGCCACCTCGGCCGGGCTGTAGGGGGCGCAGGCCTGCGCCAGCAATTCGAAGGCGGGGGCACATGGCAGCGACTGCGCACCGTGCGGTCCTTCAGCCCACGTCACGACCACTTCGCCGCGCAGGCGGAAGGACGCGGCACCCCGCGCATCGACCGGTGCGTCGGCACCGAAAGGGATCGGGCCACCGCGCGCGTCGTCCCACACCATGAAGCGGTCGGTGGCGGTGCCGGGCCACAGGTCGCGCTCGCGCAGGAAGAGGCCGTTGTCGCTGCGCACCAGCAGCGGCGCATTGGTCCATTCGCGCACGAAGGCGTGGTCGAAGCGGTTGTCGGCGATGAGCAGATGGATAAGGCCGAGCGCCAGCGCCGCGTCGGTGCCCGGCCGCACTTGCAGCCACACATCGGCCTGTCGTGCCAGCGCGGTCGGCCGCGGGTCGACCACCACCATCTTGCCGCCCCGCGCCCGGCCACGGCCGATGGCATGGGCCTGCGCCAGCCAGGTGTTGGCCGGGTTGTGGCCCCACAGCACGATGAGTTCGGCATTCGCGTAATCGGCCGGCGGCATGCCGCAGCCGAAGGTGAAGGCGTGCGCGAAGTCCTTGTGCCAGTTGCAGACCTCGGTGGCGTAGCAGATGTTGGGGCTGCCGAAGAGGCGAACGAAGCGCTCGATCCAGTCGATGCTGTCGCTCAGCGGCGTGCCGCTGGGCGTGGTCACGGCGAAGACCACCGACTCGGCACCGCTCTCGGCCTTGACGGCGGCCAGTCGCTGCGCGGTCTCGGCCAGCGCTTCGTCCCAACCGATGCGCACCCAGCCGGGGTCGGCATCGCCCTTGGGGCGGGTGCGGCGCATCGGGTATTGCAGGCGGTGCGGGCTCTCGACCAGTTCCGGGGCGGCGCGGCCCTTCATGCACATCGCCTGGCCGGTCGGGTGCGACGGGTCGGGCCGCACGGCGATCAGCCGGTCGTCGCGCACCTCGTTGAGCGTGCCGCAGCGCGAGCGGCACAGCGTGCAGTAACCCTGTTTTTGTTCGGTGACCATCGCGGTTGTCTCTCGTGTCACATGTGCGAGGCGCCGCCTCCGGCCGGTGCGTCCGACCGGCCGGTGCGGCCATCCGCCGTCAGGGGATCACCGGCGCGACATAGGTCAGCGTCTTGCCGAAGAGCCACAGCATGAACAGCACCAGCGGCGTGTGCACGATGAGCTGCAGGAAGGTGAAGCCCACGATGTCACGCGCCTTGAGCGACAGCACACCCAGCAGCGGCAGCATCCAGAAAGGGTTGATCAGGTTGGGCAGCGCCTCGGCCGCGTTGTAGACCTGCACGGCCCAGCCCAGGTGCACCTTCAGGTCGTTGGCGGCCTGCATGACATAGGGCGCTTCGATGATCCACTTGCCGCCGCCCGAGGGAATGAAGAAGCCGAGCAGCGCGGAGTACGCACCCATCACCACCGCGAATGTGTCGGTGGTGGAGATGGCGACGAAGCCATGCGCGATGCGGTCGGACAGCGTGATGCCGCCGGTGCCCTTGGCCGCGGTCAGCATCGCGGCGATGGCGCCGTACAGCGGGAACTGGATGATCACGCCCGAGGTCGCCGGCACCGCCTTGGTCACCGCATCGAGAAAGCTGCGCGGGCGCCAGTGCAGCAGCAAACCGATCATCAGGAACAGCAGGTTGTAGGTGTTGAGGCCCGAGATGGCGATCCACGGGCTCTTCGTCATGAACTCCTGCGCGAGCCAGCCGAAGCCCAGCGCGCACAGCAGCAGCGTGAGCAAGGGGCTGCGCTCGAACCACTCGCCGGGGCGGCGCGTGGCCGCATCGGCCTTGACGACCGGTGCTTCGGTCAGGTCGACGCCGAGGTCCTGCGCCGTCACCGAGCGCTCGGCACCCGGCGCGGACCACAGCGCCACCGCGATCGACACCACCATCAGCACCCCGGCCATCGCCATCGACTGCCACAGGAAGATGGTGTCGGTGAAGGGGATCACGCCGGTGATGTTCAGGATGCTCTTGGGCAGGCTGCTCGCGTTGGCCTGCAGCTGTGCGGCGGAAGAACTCAGGCCCAGCGCCCAGGTCGCGCCCATGCCCAGATAGGCGGCAGCGCCGGCGGCGCGGTAGTCCATGCGCAGCTCGGTCCGCCGGGCCAGTGCGCGCACATAGAGCGCACTGAAGATCAGGCTGATGCCCCAGTTGAAGAGCGACAGGATCATGCTGATTGTCGCCACGTAGGCGATGGCCTGGCGCGACGAGCCGGGGATGGCGGCGAACTTCTGGATCAGTCGCGCGGCCGGCGGCGACGTCGCCACGACATAGCCACCGATGGCCACCAGCGCCATCTGCATGGTGAAGACGATCAGGCTCCAGAAGCCGTCGCCGAAGGACTTGGCCACCACCTGCGGGCTGGAGCCGTTGACCAGCGCGGCCAAGGCCACCACCACGACGGCGAGCGCAGCGAACACGAAGGCATCGGGGAACCAGCGCTCGGCCCAGGCGGTGAAGCGCAGGCCGAGCCGCGTGAGCATGCCGTCCTCGCTGGGGCCGGGAACGAGACCGTCGCTCGGGGGTCGTGCCGCGACGGCGGCGGCGGATGGGGAAGATGTCGGTGGCATGGGGCTCTCCTGCGGCGAAAAACAAGAAGTGGCAATCGGGAGGCGCCCGGACGCGGCGGTCGGGCGGGGTCATGCTATCGAGCGTCATGCAGAATTCATAATCTCTATTTTTGATAATCTGATATAGAGCGCGCCTATGTCCATCACGCTCAAGCAGCTCCAGCATTTCGTGGCGGCCGCCCACACCGGCCAGGTCTCGCGCGCGGCGCTGCGCTGCTATGTGAGCCAGCCGTCGCTGACCACCTCGCTCAAGAACCTGGAGGCAACGCTGAAGGTGCCGCTCTTCACGCGGCACGCCGACGGCCTGCGGCTGACGGTGCAGGGCGAGGGCTTCCTGCGCCACGCCGAGCACATGCTCAGCACGCTCGACGCCGCGGTGGAAGAGACGCGCAACGCCGCGTCGTCGGTGACGGGCCATGTGCGCATCGCGATCACCGACACCGTCTCGGAATACCTGCTGCCCAAGGTGATCGCCACGATGCGGCGGCAGCTGCCGCTGATCGCCTTCGAGCCGGTCGAGCGCAACCGCATCGAGATCGAGCGCGGCCTGCGCAGCGGCGAGTTCGACCTGGCGGTAGTACTGGTGTCGAACCTCTCGACCGCGGCCGACATCCGGCGCGAGAACCTGCTGAAGTCGCCACGGCGGCTGTGGACCGCGCTGGACCATCCGCTGGTGCACAAGAAGTCGGTGTCGCTGCGCGAGATCGCCACCCTGCCCTACGTGCTGCTCGACATGGACGAGCACGTCGAGACGGTCGACCGCTACTGGAGCGCCCTGAAGCTCCAACCCAAGGTGGTGTTCCGCACCAAGTCGATCGAGGCGGTGCGCAGCCTGGTGGCGCAGAACGTGGGCGTGACGATCCTGTCCGACCTGGTGTTCCGCCCGTGGTCGCACGACGGCGGGCGCATCCGCCGCACGGTCACGTCGACCGCGGTGCCGTCGATGGACCTGGGCCTGGCCTACCGCCGCGGTGCCGTGCTGTCGGAGGCGACCACCGCCTTCGCCGATGCGCTGCGCCTGCTCGCCAAGACGCTCACGCGCGAGTCACAGCCGCGCGCGCTGGAAGAAGCGGGCGGCGAGCCGGCCTGACGGCTGCGGAGTTCAGTGCGTCACGCGCCCGCGCATGGCCGCCGGGTGCCCGGCGAGGCCGAAGGACTTGCCGGTGTCGACGATCGTGTCGCCCTCGACCCGCAGGATGCTCACGTCCTGGTCGATGAAGTTGCCCACGTAGAGGTACTTGCCGTCGGCGCTGAACACCGCGCCTTCAGGCAGGCCGCGCACCACGACCTCGTTGCTGCGCGTGACCTTCTTGCCATCGATCTTGAGCGCCACCACCGAGCCGTTGCGGTTGTGGAAGTACGCGCTCTTCGACGCATTGCTGCCGCGCAGGAGCACGGCCACCGCCAGCTTGCCGGTCGGGCTCACGGCCAGGCCTTCGGGGCCGTCGCCGACCACCACCTTGTCGATCACGCGTGGCGGCGTGGCTTCGAGGTCGATCACGCTCACCGTGTCGACCTGGCCGTCGGATGCGCCCGAATTGCCGTTGTCGGCCGTGAGCGCCAGCTTGCCGTCGGGCGTGACGTCGACGTTGTACGGCCACAGGCCAGCCGCGAGGTCGACCTTGTTGTACGTCACCTTCTCGCCATCGACGTCGAGCAGCGCGATCTTGTGGCTCGGGAACTTGGCCGCCAGCGCGCGGCGTCCGTCGGGCGTGAAGCGCACATGCGCGACCGACTCACCGATGACCACCGTGTCGATCAGCGTCACCTTCTGACCCGCGATGCGCAGCACGCTCACCGAGTTGTCGGCGCGGTTCGCCACCAGCGCCAGCGTGCCGGCCTTGTTGATCGACAGGCCCGAGGGCTGCCGGCCGATCGTCAGCGTGTCGATCAGCTTCGGGGGCGTGGCGGCGAGGTCGATGACGAAGACGCGGTTGTCGGGCACCTGCTTGCGCACGCCGTTCTCTTCCACCACGTTGAGCGAATTCGCGACCAGCGCCAGCCGCTCGTCGGCGGTGATGGCCAGGTTGGTTGGCGGGCCGGCGATGGTGTTGTCCAAGGCGAGCGTGCCGACCACCTTCGGCGCCAGCGGGTCGGTGCCGATGTCGATCACCTGCACGCTGTCGCGGCCGCGCGGCGCGAGCACCACGGCGCCGGCATCGGTCCACGACTGCTTCTCGTCGTTGGCGACCAGCATCAGCTGGCGCGACGCGCCGGGCGCAGGCATGCCGCTGCAGCCGGCGAGGAAGGTGGTGGCGGCGAGGGCCGCCAGGCCGAGGCGAAAGTGGGGGGTGCGCATGGGTGTTGTCTCCTGTTGTTGTGTCCGCGGTGTGGGCCGCGGGACGCATCGTAGCCGCGCCCTCGCAGCGGCGGCACAGGGTCGAACCAGCGCTCAGCGCATGAGGTCGCGCAGCGCGACCACGTCGGCGTGCAGCGACTGTGCCCAGGCCCGGCGGTCGCGGCCTTCAGGCGATTGCGACTCGCCGAAGCGCACCACCGCCAAGAGCGGCGGTGCCGTCAGCGTGCGCCACAGCGAACCGATCAGGCTGTCGTCGCCCACGTACAGCGGGGCGACACTGGTCTCGCCCGTGGCGGCGTCGGCGAAGCGCAGCGCGGCGGGAATCACGGGCGCGCAGGAGACGATGGCCGCCTGCAGCAGGTTGGCATGGAAGGGCAGCACGCCGCGGCCGTCGCTGGTGGTGCCTTCGGGGAACACCGCCACGATGTCGCCGTCGCGCAGGGCTTCGGCCATGTGATGCACCACGCGCAAGGCGTCACGCCGGCTCTCGCGTTCGATGAAGAGCGTGCCGGCGCCCACGGCCAGGGTGCCGACCACGGGCCAGTGGTGCACGCCGGCCTTGGAGACGAAGCGCACATGCCGCGCGGCATGAACGGCCACGATGTCGAGCCACGACAGGTGGTTGCACACCACCAGGGCCGGGCCTGCCGCGGGCGGTGTGCCCTGCACTTCCAGCCGCACGCCCATGACGGCGAGCATGCGCTCTGCCCAGCGCTGCACGCGCGCATCGCGCTCGGCCTGCGGCATGCCGTGGAAGTGCCGGCGGATGGTCCACCAGCCGCCGACCATGTGGGCGACGGCGCGCAGCAGCTTCCAGCAGGCGAGGAGCGAACGCATCTTCTTCAATCGGCGCCGACGGTCTCGTGCACCACGCGCCCGCCCACCAGCGTGAAGCGCGCGCGGCCCTGCATCGCGTAGCCGATGAAGGGCGTGTGCTTGCCCTGGCTGCGCAGCGCGTCGGCGTCGACCTGCCATTCGAGCGACGGATCGATCACGCACACGTCGGCGGCCGACCCGGCGGCCAGCGAACCGACGCCGGGCGCGCCGATCAGCTTCGCGGGTGCCGAGGTCACGGCCTGCAACGCCCGCACCAGGCCGGCACCGCTGCGCTCGCCCCATTGCAGCGCGAGCGGGAGCAGCAGCTCGAGGCCGGTAGCGCCCGGCTCGCTCTCCGCGAAGGGCAGCGTCTTGGCATCGGCGTCGACCGGCGTGTGGTCGGACACCAGCACGTCGATGGTGCCGTCGGCCAGCGCGGCCGACAGCGCGTCGCGGTCGCGCTGCTGGCGCAGCGGCGGGTTCAGGCGTGCGCGGCTGTCGAAGAAGCCGATGTCGGTGTCGGTCAGGTGCAGCGAGTTGATGCTGACGTCGCAGCTCACCGGCAGGCCGTCGGCCTTGGCGGCGCGCACCAGCGCGACGCCCGCCGCGCTCGACAGGCGGCACAGGTGCACGCGGGCGCCGGTGCTCTTCATCAGCTCGAAGATGGTGAAGAGCGCGATGGTCTCGGCCGCGACCGGCACGCCGGCCAGGCCCAGGCGCGTGGCGAGCGCGCCGCTGGCGGCCACGCCCTTGCCCAGGTCGCGGTCCTGCGGGCGCAGCCAGATCGTGTAGCCGAAGGTGGCGGCGTACGACAGCGCGCGCTGGAGCACCTGCGTGTTGGTCAGCGGCACGTCGGCCTGGCTGAAGCCGACGCAGCCCGCTTCGGTCAGCGCGACCATCTCGGTAAGCACCTCGCCGGCCAGGTTGCGCGTGACGGCGCCGAGCGGGAAGAGGCGCGCACGCTGCAGCTTCTCGGCGCGGAACTTGAGCATCTCGACCAGGCCTGGCTCGTCGAGCACCGGGTCGGTGTCGGGCGGACAGACCAGGCTGGTCACGCCGCCGGCCACCGCCGCGGCCATCTCGCTGTCGAGCATGCCTTCGTGCTCGTAGCCCGGCTCGCGCAGGCGCGCGGCCAGGTCGACCAGGCCGGGAGCGACGATGCAGCCCGCGGCGTCGAGCGTGCGCGCGGCTTGGAAGTCGCTCGGCGTGTTGCCGATGGCGAGGATCCTGCCGTCGGCGATGGCGACGTCGCCTTGCTGGTCGAGGCCGGACGCCGGGTCGACCACACGGCCGTTCGTGATGAGGATGTTCATGCTTCGTTGCCCGCCACGATGCTCATCACGGCCATGCGGACCGCGATGCCGAAGGTGACCTGCGGCAGGATCACGCTCTGCTTGCCGTCGACCACCGCCGAGTCGATCTCGACGCCGCGGTTGATCGGGCCCGGGTGCATCACGATGCAGTCGGGCTTGGCCAGCTGCAGCTTCTCGGGCGTGAGGCCGTAGGTCTTGAAGAACTCTTGAGACGACGGCAGCAGCGCGCCGCTCATGCGCTCGTTCTGCAGCCGCAGCATGATGACGACGTCGCAGTCCTTGATGCCTTCTTCGAGGGTGTGGCACACGCGCACGCCCATGCCGGCCATGTCGCCGGGCACCAGCGTCTTGGGGCCGACCACGCGCACCTCGGCACAGCCGAGCGTGGTGAGCGCATGGATGTCCGAGCGCGCCACGCGCGAATGCACCACGTCGCCGACGATCGCCACCGTGAGGTTCGCGAAGTCCTTCTTGTAGTGCCGGATGGTGAACATGTCGAGCAGCCCCTGCGTCGGGTGCGCATGGCGGCCGTCGCCGGCGTTCACCACATGCACATGCGGCGCCACATGCTGCGCGATCAGGTACGGCGCGCCCGACTCGCTGTGGCGCACGACGAAGATGTCGGCCGCCATGGCGGAGAGGTTGGCGATGGTGTCCAGCAGCGACTCGCCCTTGCTCGCCGACGAGCGCGCGATGTCGAGGTTGAGCACGTCGGCCGACAGCCGCTTGGCCGCGATCTCGAAGGTGGTGCGGGTGCGCGTCGAGTTCTCGAAGAACAGGTTGAACACGCTCTTGCCGCGCAGCAGCGGCACCTTCTTGACCTCGCGGTCGCTCACGCTGGTGAAGTTGGCGGCCGTGTCGAGGATGTGCGTGAGGATGCTTTTCGGCAGACCCTCGATCGACAGCAGGTGGATCAGCTCGCCGTGCTTGTTGAGTTGCGGATTGCGCTTGTAGAGCACCTCAGGCCTCCTTCACGTCGAAGCTGAAGGCGCCGCCCTCGCTGCGTGCGAGCGCGAGCGATTGCGTAGCGGGCAGCGTCAGTGTCGCGGCCGCGAAATCGGCCGCTACCGGCAGCTCGCGACCGCCGCGGTCGACCAGCACCGCCAGCCGCACGCACGCCGGCCGACCGAAGTCGAACAGCTCGTTGAGCACGGCGCGGATGGTGCGGCCGGTGTAGAGCACATCGTCGAGCAGCAGCACGTCGGCGCCGTTCACGTCGAAGGGCAGCGCGGTCTGCGCGCTCGACGACAGACCGCGGCGCGCGAAGTCGTCGCGGTGCATGGCCGACGAAATGATGCCCGGCGCGCCGGCCAGGCCCAGGTCTTTCTGCAGGCGCTCGACCAGCCAGGCGCCGCCGGAGGTGACTCCGACCAGGCGGGTGTCGGGCCGCATCAGCGCGGTCACGCCGCGCCGCAGGTCGCCGTACAGCGATTCGGCTTCAGGGATGGAACTCAAGGAAGGCTCCTCAGGAATTGCTCAAGGATGATGCAGGCCGATGCGGCGTCGGCGTCGCGGGCGCCAAACGACAGCGCCTCGGTCGTGCTGTAGCGCTCGTCGACCTCGTACACCGGCAGGTTGAAGCGGCCGCGCAACTGGCGTGCGAACTTCTGCGCGGCGCGGGTGTTGTCGTGGGCGGCGCCGTCGGGGTGGAAGGGCACGCCGATCACCAGCGCGTCGGGCTGCCACTCCTTGATGCGCACGGCCACCTGCACGAAGCGCGCGTCACCCTCGGCCTTGATGGTGGCTTGCGGCGACGCGGTGCCGAGCAGCCGGTTGCCGGTGGCGACGCCGGTGCGCTTCTGGCCGTAGTCGAAGGCCAGGAAGCTTTGGAAATGGGAAGGAACCGGGGCGGCAGCGCTGTCAGACATCGCGACAACGCTCACGCATGTCCGGCATCGGGCGACAGCTTCCACGCCTCCAGCCCCAGCAGCAGCAGCGCCTTGTCGTAGCGCTGCTCGACCGGCGTGTCGAAGATGACGGCCGGGTCGGCGCCGACGGTGAGCCAGCTGTTCTCGGCCAGTTCGCTTTCGAGCTGGCCTTCGCCCCAGGCCGAGTAGCCGAGCGACACCAGCACCTTGCGCGGGCCGGCGCCGGTGGCCATCGCTTCCAGCACGTCCTTCGAGGTGGTCATCTCGAGGCCGCCGGGGATCGTCATGGTCGAGGCGTAGACCGATTCCTCGGGCTTGTCGGCGTCGGCGAAGACCGGCTCGTGCAGCACGAAGCCGCGCTCGGTCTGCACCGGGCCGCCCTGGAACACCGGCGCATTGCCGAGCTCCGGGCGCGAGAGATGCAGCTCGATCTTCTCGAACAGCACCTTCAGGTTGATGTCGCTGGGCTTGTTGATGACGAGGCCGAGCGCGCCGCGCTCGCTGTGCTCGCAGAGGTAGACCACGCTGCGGTTGAAGGCCTGGTCTGCCAGCCCCGGCATCGCGATCAGGAAATGATGCGTGAGGTTCATCGGGGCAGAATCGGAAGACATGCCCCCGATTTTACTGGCCGTCGATAAAACCTACCCCAAGGGCCTGATGTGGTTCCGCCGGGACCTCCGCGTGGACGACAACGCGGCCCTGTGGCGAGCCCTGCGCACCTGCCGCGAGGTGGTCTGCGTGTTCGTCTTCGACAAGGCGATCCTCGACCCGCTGCCCGACACCGACCGGCGCGTGGAATTCATCCGCGAGTCGCTGGTCGCGCTCGACGCCGACCTTCGCGCGCTGGGCGGCGGGCTGATCGTGCGGCATGCCGTGGCCGAGGAGGAGATTCCCGAGCTGGCCCATGCGCTGGACGTGCAGGCCGTCTTCGCCAACCGCGATTACGAGCCCGCGGCCATCGAGCGCGACGCGACGGTCTTCGGCGCGCTGGCCAATGCCGGCATCACCTTCCACACCGCCAAGGACCAGGTGGTGTTTGAGCGCGACGAGGTGCTGACCAAGGTCGGCCAGCCCTACACGGTGTTCACGCCCTACAAGCGCGCCTGGCTGGCCAAGGTCGACGACTTCTTCCTCAAGCCCTACCCGTCGCGCGGCTACGCCGAGTCGCTGATCGCACCGCCCGCCCGCTACGACGCGCCGGTGCCCGCCCTGAAGGACCTCGGCTTCGAGACGACCAACCTCTCGACGCTGGAGATCCCGACCGGCGCGCAGGGCGGTGCGGCGCTGTTCGACGATTTCTTCGAGCGCATCGACCGCTACGACGCCGCGCGCAACTTCCCTGCGGTGCGCGGGCCGAGCTACCTGAGCGTGCACCTGCGCTTCGGCACGGTGTCGATCCGCCAGTTGGCGAGCGTGGCACACCAGTTGTCGCTGCAGGGGAATGCGGGTGCCGCGACCTGGCTGAGCGAGCTGATCTGGCGCGACTTCTACTTCCAGATCCTGGCGCACAACCCGCACCTGGCCGACGGCAAGAGCTTCCGGCCCGAGTACGACAAGATCATCTGGCACCACGGCAAGCATGCCGACCTGCTCTTCGACGCCTGGTGCCAGGGTCGCACCGGCTATCCGCTGATCGACGCCGCCATGCTGCAGATCAACCAGAGCGGCTACATGCACAACCGCCTGCGCATGGTGGTGGCGAGCTTCCTGTGCAAGGACCTGGGGCTGGACTGGCGCCGCGGCGAGGCCTACTTCGCGCAGCACCTCAACGACTTCGAGCTGTCGTCGAACAACGGCGGCTGGCAGTGGGCCAGCTCCAGCGGCTGCGACGCGCAGCCCTACTTCCGCATCTTCAACCCGGTGACGCAGAGCGAACGCTTCGACCCCGAGGGCAAGTTCATCCGGCGCTACCTGCCGCAGCTGGCCCCGCTGTCGAACAAGGTCATCCACGCGCCCTGGACCGCGTCACCGGTCGAGCTCGAAGCGGCCGGGCTGACGCTCGGCGAGCACTACCCCAAGCCGATCGTCGACCACGCCGAAGCGCGCGAGCGCACGCTGCAGCGCTACGGCGTGGTGCGCAAGGTGGCCGCGGGCCACTGACGGCTCCCGCTGGAAGTCGTCGTCATCACTTTGGATGATGCCGCCGCAGCGCACACCTGAGACGCTCCAAAGCCACTGCGCGATCCGGGACGCCGACGCCCATCTCCCCCGTTCGTGGGATTGACGGCAACGCGCCGGCGCGTAGGGTCCGTGCAGGGGAGTCGACCGAGCCAGGACAGCCTGCGGAGGTAGTCGTGTTCCAAGATCCCGTGCTCCATCGCACACTCGAAGCCACCCATCACCTGCGCGATGCCGTGCCTCCCTGGGCCGACGTGCTGGAGGGCGCCCGACAGTTGATCGGCGGCGACAGCGCCAGCTTCATCCTGTTCAGCCGCACCGGCGAACTGCTCGACTGCCAGCAGAGCGGCATCTCGGCGGCCGCCGAGCGGGACTACGTCGAGCACTACCACGCCCACGACATCGTCACGCCAGCGACGACGGGGGCCCCGGAGGGCACCTGGTTCGACACGACGGAACTGTTCAGCCCGCGCACGCTGTCCTCGCACCCCTACTACGTCGACTTCATGTGCCGGCACCGCATGCGACAGATGCTCACGCTGCTGGTGGAGCAGTCGCCGACACGCCATGGCGGCCTCACGGTGCAGCGTGCCGAGCCGCGCGAGACCGGCCGTCGGCAGCTCGCACAGGGCGCAAGCGCCGCGCTGGCCGCCGCCATCGGCGAAGCCGTGCACGCGCGCCGGGCCGCGACGGAGCATTGGTTCGCCGCCACCGAGTCGGCCTTCGACGGCTTCGAAGAGGCGCTCTGCCTGGTGAGCAGCAAGGGGGCCGTGCTGCGGCAGTCGCCGCGGGCCCAGGCGTGGTTCGCGCTGAACCAGGGCCTGCGTGTCCGCCATGGTCGGATGTGGCATGCCGCACCGGCCCTGCGCGAGGCGCTCTACGGCGCGCTGGCCAGCGCCGCCGAGCGCGAGCGCCGGCTCACCCTGACGCTGCCGGACGACGGCGAGGTGGCCGGCTGCCAGATCGACCTGGCACCCGCGGCGCGGATCGCGCGACTGGGCAACGAGCGCCTGCTGCTGCTGCGCGTGCGGCACGCGCCCGACTCGATCGAAGCGCGGCTGCGCACGCTCGGGCCGGCCTACGACCTCACGCCTGCCGAGCAGCGGGTGCTCGGCGCGCTGATCGCGGGCCAGTCGCCGTCGCAGCATGCGCAGGCGCACGGCGTGTCTATCCACACCGTGCGCAAGCAGATCGCGATGATCAAGGACAAGATGGGCTGCACCCGCCAAGTCGACCTGGTGCGCGCCGGCCTGCCGAATTGAACCCACCCCCGATGCGGCGCACTGCGTGTCGCCGCCACGTGCGCCGGCCGGAGTCCGGCGCCCTTCGGGGCCGTCCAAGTCTGCGCAGGCAGACTTGGAGCCGCGGCCCTCAGCCCCTCAAGGGGGCGCACCCGGCGGCCTGGCGGAGCCAGTTCCGCGGGCGCTCTGGACTTGGTCGCGCCGGTTTCATCGGCTGCTGAGTGCAGACCGGTATGAGCAGGCTCGGTCCGTCAGGTGGACGCGGGCGCTTCGACCTGCGCGTAGGTGCGCACCAGCCGCAGCAGTTCCTCTTCCGAGTAGGGCTTGCCCAGGTAGTGGTTCACGCCCAGTTGCGCCGCATGTTCGCGGTGCTTCTCGGCGATGCGCGAGGTGATCATGATGATCGGCAGATGCTTCAGCGCCTCGTCGGCGCGGATGTTGCGCGCCAGGTCGAAGCCGTCCATGCGCGGCATCTCGATGTCCGACAGCACCACCGCCGGCCGCTCGGTCTGCAGACGCTCCAAGGCCTGCAGGCCGTCGGCGGCGAGCGACACGCGGTAGCCCTCGCGCTGCAGCATGCGCTGCGTCACGCGGCGCACCGTGATCGAATCGTCGACCACCAGCACCAGCGGGGCTTCTTGCACCCCCACCGGCGCGGCGGCAGTCTGCGTCCCGTCCGGCCCCGCGGCGGCGGCGCTGCCCGCCTGCTGCATGGCCCGCGCCTGGTCGCCATGCACGGCCGCCAGCGCCACCGGGTTGTAGATGAGCGCCACCGCGCCAGAGGCGAGCACCGAGATGCCCGCCATGCCCGGCAGCCGCGACAGCTGCGGACCAAGGTTCTTGACCACGACTTCCTGGTTACCCAGCACTTCGTCCACGTGCAGCGCCACGCGCTGTGCCGCGCTGCGCACCACCACAATCGCGTGCGTCTTGCTGCCCGAGGCTTCGCTGCGGGCCGACGATTGAAGCAGCGCACCGGCCCAGTAGAAGGGCACCGGCTCGCCCGCGAAGAGGTACTGCTGACTGGCGTAGGCCACGTCGAGTTCGGCCGCGCTCACGCGCTGCACCAGCACGACCAGGTTGGACGGCACGCCGATCGACGTGTTGCCCGCGCGCAGCATCACGACGTGCGTCACCGCGGTGGTCAGCGGCAGCACCAGCTTGAAGGTGGTGCCCTGCCCCGGCGTGCTGTGCGTTTCGATGCGGCCGCCGAGCGCGGCCACATCGGCGCGCACCACGTCCATCCCGATGCCGCGGCCGGCCAGTTCCGACACCTGCTCGGCGGTCGAGAAGCCGGGCTTGAAGATCATCTCCGCCGCAGCGTCGGGCGACAGCACCTCGTCGTGGGTCGCCAGGCCCAGGGCGCGGGCGCGCTGCGCGATGCGGTCCAGGTTGAGACCACCGCCGTCGTCGCGGAAGCTGACGGAAACGTCATTGCCTTCCTGGTGCAGCTCGATGGCGATCAGGCCGCTGGGCTCCTTGCCGGCCTGCTCGCGCGCCGCGGCGCTCTCGATGCCGTGCGCCACGCTGTTGCGCAGCAGATGTTCGAACGACGGGGTCATGCGTTCCAGCACGCCGCGGTCCATCTCGATGGAGCCGCCGACGATGTCCAGGCGCACCTGCTTGCCGGTGTCCTTCGAGGCCTGGCGCACTACGCGGTAGAGGCGATCGGAAATGCCTTCGAACTCCACCATGCGCGTACGCAGCAGGCCGCGCTGCAGCTCGCGCGTCTGGCGCGCCTGGGCCGACAGGTCGTCTTCCGTGGCCTGCACCGTCTTCTGCAGCGTGCGCTGCACGGTGGCCACGTCGTTGACCGACTCGGCCATCATGCGAGTGAGTTCCTGCACGCGGGTGAAGCGGTCGAACTCGAGCGGGTCGAAGCCCTGCTGCGAGTCCTTGGCCTGCGCCAGGCGCGATTGCATCTGGCTTTCGGCCTGCACCTCGATGTCGCGCAGCTGCTGACGCAGGCGGTCGAGGTTGCCGGTCAGGTCGCCGAGCGAGCCGCGCAACTGGTTGAGCTCGGCCTCCAGCCGCGAGCGCGTGATGATCACCTCGCCGGCCTGGGCCACCAGGCGGTCGAGCAACTGCGTGCGGATGCGCACGGCCTGCTGCGAGGTGCCGCTGCGCAGCGGCATCAGCATCGACGGCAGCGGGATGGCCACCGAGCCGGTGCGCGCGACCGGCGCCTCAGCGGGCGATTCGTTGGCGGCGGTTGTCTCGGGGCCGGCAACGGGCGCCGCGGCGTCGGACACCGGCGCCACGAAGGGCTCGTCGGCCACCGGCGCCTCGGCGACGGCCAGGGCATCGGCCGCGCCGTCGCCGATGTCGCGCAGCCCATCGAAGGTGGTCTGAAGCGCGTCGAAGCGCGCGAGCAGCGCCTCCACGTCTGCGCGGTCGGCGCCATGGGCACCGATGGCCTCGATCTCGGACTCCATGCGGTGCGCGCGCTCGCCCAGGCGCATCGCGCCGGCCAGCCGGGCACTGCCCTTGAGCGTGTGCAGCGTGCGCAGCACCGAAGCCCGCGGCGCATCGCTCGCCGGGTCGGCTAGCCATGCGCGCAGCGCGCCGCCCAGCTTGGGCATCAGTTCGGCGGCCTCTTCCTCGAAGATCGGGAAAAGATCGACGTCGACCGAATCGGCCAGGTCGTAGGCGTCGTCGGAATCGTCGAGCGACACGTCGGCGCGTGCAGCGCCGGCGAAGCCCAGCGGCGCGGGGCCGCTGTCCGGCGCGTCGAGCGGCAACTGCGACGCAGCGACGTCGCGCAGGTCCTGCAGCGTCTCGTCGGAGGGTTCGCGCAGGAAGCCCGCGGCGAACTGGTGCAGCAGGTGGCGCACCTCGTCGGCCGCGGCCACCAGCACCCGCCCCTGCTCCGGCGTGCCGCGGCCCTGCCGGTGCAGGTGCTGGAGCGCGGTTTCGAACAGGCGTGCCATGCCCGACAGGCCCTGGAAGCCGACCGTGGCCGAGCTGCCGGCGAGCGAATGCGCCAGCGCGACGGTCGAGTCGCCGATGCGCACGTGCGGTTCGAGCGCCCATTCGCCGACGTCGATGGCGAGCTGACGCGACCATTCATCGGCTTCGTTGAGGTAGACGTTGTAGAGCGCGATGCCGATCCGCAGCGGGCCGATCGCCTTGACCGCGTCGTCGGCGCTGGGCGCGGCCAGTTCGAATTCGGGCTCGGGCTCGGGCTCGCGTTCCGGCGAGGCCGCCGGCGCTGGCGACGCGGCGACGGGCACCACCTCCGCCGTCGGCTCCTCCACCGCGTCGGGCACCCGCGTCGCTTCGGCCACCGGCGCAACGGCCGGTGCCACGACCTCGTCGAGGCGGTGTTCCGGCTCGGGTGGCGCGGCCAGCAGGCTAGCGAGCGCGTCGAGTTCTTCCTGCACGGCGTCGGGTTCGTCCGCGTCGGCGGGCGCCGGCTCGGGCGGCGCTGCGGGCGTCGAGAAGGACAGGTCGGGCAGCGGCGGCATCACCGCAGGCGCCGACGCGGTGCGTGGGGCGACCGGCGCTTCCAGCGGCGCAGCCTCGCTGATGTCGAAGTCCAGCGTCATCGTCGGCACGCGGAACTGATCGATGGATGCGTGTGCCGTCTCGAGAAAGTCGATGTCCTCGCCGCCCAGCGGCGGCGGCAATTCGGTCGCCGGGGTGTCGGCGCGCGGTTCGAAGTCGAGGAAATCGGTGGACGCGAAGTCGTCGTCCATCTCGCTGGTGCCACGCGCCACGGGTGCGTCGGCTGCGGGCAGCTCTGCCGCATCGATGGCCGGGAGCTCGGCCAGCAGGGCTTCCAAATCGGCGGGCATCGATGCCGGCTCGGGTGCAGGCGCCTCGACCACCGGCACCGGCGCCGGTGCGGGCGTCGGCTCCGCAGCGATGCGGCGGGCCGCGGCGGCCAGCGCATCGGGCGCGATGGCGGCCGGTGGCGGCAGCGGGTCACCGCTGCGCAAGGCCTCGGCCACGCGACTGAAGGCCGAAGGCTCCCAGTCGTGCGGCTGGCCGGCGGCAATCGCCTCGACCCAGGCGGAGAAGTCCTTCAGCGCGCGTTCGGTGGCGCTCAGCAGCTCGGGCGTGGCGGGGCGCTGGTCGGCCAGCCAGGTGTTCAGCACCTGCTCGAACGACCAGGCGGCGTCGCCGAAGGCCGTGAGGCCGACCATGCGCGAACTGCCCTTGAGCGTGTGGAAGGCGCGGCGCAGCACGGTGAGCTCGCCCACGTCGGTCGGGTCTTCCGCCAGCAGCGACACCGCGGCGTCGCCGTTCTCCAGCACCTCGCGGGCTTCGTCCAGGAAGATGTTCTGCAGGTCGTCTTCGTCGAGCTCGTTGACCTCGGTGTCGGGCAAGGCGGTCGGCCCGACGATCTTGGCGGTCCAGCTGTCCGCGGCGCGGCTGAATTCCTCGATCGGGGTGGGCGCCTTGCGCGTCGGCGCAGCGAGCGCGGCGAGCTTGGCGGCGATCTGCGCATCGACTTCCTCGACGCTGAGCACCGGCCCGACGGCAGGCGTCGCGGCAGCCGTGGCATCGAACGCAGCGGCATCCGCGGCGGCGGCCTCGGCGCTTCGGCCCATCAGCGGCTTGAGCTCGCCCACGTCGGCATCGAACACGAACAGGCGCTTGGCCAGCGCCGGCTGGTAGCCCAGCATGTCGATCAGGAAACCCAGCGCGCCCAGGTTGTTGCCGAGCGCGTCGAAGTCGCGGGCCTCGTCGGCGGGCGACGGGGTCTCCAGCAGGTGGTCGACGCTCTCGCGCATGCGCTGCACGGTCTGCGCGGCCTGGTCGAGGCCGAGCACCGAGAACACGCCGCGCATCTGCAGAAGCTGGCTCGGCACGGTGCGCAGGGCCGCGCGCTCGTTCGGGCGGCGGAAGAACTGGTCGAGCGATTTCTCGAGCTCGCCGAGGTGGGCGCGCAGCTCGTCGACCACGGTGCCCATGGACTGGCGGTCGCTGACCCGGCGGTACAGCTCCTCCATCCATGGCTCGAGGGGCTCGGCCTGACCGCCGTCGCGCACCCGGTCGATGCGACCGGCCAGTTGCACGGTGCGCGCGGTGAGCTGGCGGTCCTGCGGGTCCAGGTCTTCGAAGGCGGCCTCGAGGTAGAGCACCGCGGTCGCGACTTCGAGTCCGAGCTCGGTGCTCGGCGGCGTGCCCGAGCGCATCGACGCGTCGACCGCGTTGTTGAGCGCCTGCACCATCGGCAGGCTCGGTGGGTGCAGCTTCTGCAGCGATTCGCCCAGCTGGGCGAAGGTGTCGGCCACCTGGCGGGTGCGCGACACGTCGCCTGCCGACAGCGCGGACCACATCTCCTTGGCGGCCTCGATGCGCTTGCGTGCCTGGACCAGCACCAGCGGGTCGAAGCGCCCGAACTGCTCCACGCTGTAGTCGACGGTCGACTGGTCGTCGCCGATGCCCCAGGAAGCGCGCACCTGGCGCAGCGTGCCGACATCGTCGCGCGCGCCCGGTGCGGCCTGCGCGCAGAAGAACAGCAGGTCCTGCCCGAGCCGCTCGGACACCGTCGCGTCGCCGCGCGCGAGCGTGGCGTACTGCAGCAGAACGCGCGAGGACACGCGCTTGACGTAGACGTCGACCGGCAACAGCGCGGCGCCCAGCGCCTCGAAGAAGCCGGCGGCCAGCGTCCAGAAACTGACCACGCGCGGCACCGACGAGCCCCGGGCCAGGCCCAGGCAGAGTTCGTGCAGGCGCCGGGCGGCGCGGTCGTCGCCGCTCTTGACGATCTTGAGGACCTCGCGGTCGAGCTTGGAGCGCACCGCCGGGTCGTAGACCAGCGCGGCCTGCGTGGGCGAGGGCTTGATCTCGACCCAGCGCCAGCCGTGCGCCCAGAGATCGGCCGGATGCACGCGATCGCTGCTGGCCATCTCGAGCACGTCGCGGTACTGCGGGAACAGCCCGACCGACGAGACCTGCTTGCCGCCGAGCAGCGCATTCAGGTAGTCGGACACCGCGAAACCGGCGCGGTCGAGCTTCTGGACGGCCGCTTCGCTGCAGCCGGCCGGATGGTCGATGTAGCGCTGCACGGCGAACTCCATCGCCCCCACCACCAGCGCTGGCGCCTTGTGGCCGACCATCGTGAGCGCGCCCACGGTCTGGTGCAGTTGTTGGCGCGCCAGGCGCAGCGGACCGGTGTCGGGCTCGGCGGCGCCTTCGCGCGCGAAGCGGCGCAGCGCCTTGCCGGCACCGTCGAGCGTCTTCTGGACTTCGTCGATGACCCAGGCCAAGGGCCCGAGGTCCTGGGGGGCCGGCGACGGGCCGGGGTTCGAGGCGTTGGAAGGCACGGGCATCGGCAGCACGTTGGGCGCTCGGCGGGTCAGACGATCTTGAAGCGTGCGACCGACTGGCGCAGCTCTTCGGCCATGTGCGAGAGCTCCCGCACCTGCTGGGCCGTGGTGCGTGTGCCCTCCCCGGTCTGCTCGGTCACCGCGAAGATGTGCTGGATGTTGGCGGCCACCACGTTGGCGGAATCGGCCTCGCGGGAGGCGGACTGCGAAATCTGCTCGATCAGGTCGGCCAGGCGGCGCGACACGCGGTCGATCTCGGAGAGCGCGGTGCCGGCGTTGTCGGACAGCTTGGCCCCTTCGACCACGCCCTGCGTGGAGCGCTCCATGGCGCCCACGGCATCCTGCGTGTCGGTCTGAATCGCCTTCACCAGCGCCGAGATCTGGCGCGTCGCGTCGGCGGAGCGTTCGGCCAGTCGCTGCACTTCTTCGGCCACCACCGAGAAGCCGCGGCCGGCTTCACCGGCAGAGGCGGCCTGGATGGCGGCGTTCAGCGCCAGCACGTTGGTCTGTTCGGTGATGTCGGAAATCAGCTCGGTGATTTCGCCGATCTCCTGCGACGATTCACCCAGGCGCTTGATGCGCTTGGAGGTCTCCTGGATCTGGTCGCGGATGGCGTTCATGCCCCCGATGGCGTTCTGCACCGCCTGCAGGCCCGACGACGCGGCCTTGAGCGACTGGCGCGCCACCGTGGCCGATTCCTGCGCCTGCGAGGACACGCCGTTGATGCGCTCGGCCATGGTCAGCACCGACTGGCCGGTTTCGCGGATCTCGCGCAGCTGTTCGGTCGAAGCCGCCAGCAGTTCGGTCGAAGTGTTCTCCACCTGCGACGTGGTGTGCGCCACCCGGGTCGCCGTGTTCTGCACGTTGCCCACCAGCAGACGGAGCTCTTCCACCGTGTAGTTCACCGAGTCGGCAATGGCGCCGGTGATGTCTTCCGTCACGGTGGCTTCCTGGGTCAGGTCGCCTTCGGCCACCGTCTGCAGTTCGTTCATCAGGCGAAGAATGGCGGCCTGGTTGGCGCTGTTCACCCGGCTGGCTTCTTCGCTCAGACGCTCGGCCTCGATCCGCTCCTGCTCGGCGGCCAGGGCACGTTCGCGACCTTCGCGCACCTGCACGAAGCCGATGCCGCCGGCGAGCGCCAGCGCGGCCAGCGACAGCAGGAACAGCGTCGCGATGGTGCCGACGCCCAGGCCCGTGCGCTCGGACAGCTTGACCTGCAGTTCGCCCAGCGCCAGACGCAGCGGCTCGCTGTCGGCCAGGATGGTGGCCTGGCCTTCACGTGCAGTCACCAGGCCTTGCAGGTTGCCCAGGATGGCACCGGCCTGGGTACGCGTCTTTTCATAGGTCTTGAGGATGGCGTCGAGCTGTTGGCGGGCCTGCGCGTCGCGCGTGCCCGGCAGGCGCTGCTGGGTGTTGCCGTCGAGCAGGCCGCGCGCCACCTCCTGGAAGGTGTTCAGGTCCTTGCCCAGCAGGAACACGGCGTCGGGGCTCACGCCTTCGACGGTCAGGAATTCGTTGGCGGACTTGCCGATGCGCTGCGTCAGCATCACCAGCTGGCCCGCGGCCGCGATCTCGGGGATGGTCGCGTTCTGCTGCATCTTGATGGAGGCCACCGTCTCGGCCATCTCCAGCAGGTCGGACGACTGGCGGTTGATGTCGCGCAGCGCGGCGCCCACCTGCGTGAGGATCTGCTGCTGCGCGAGCACCGCCTTGGCGCTCTTGTCGGCACGCTCGACCAGCGGCGTGATCTTGGCGAGGTCGGCGTCGTACTGGCCGCCCACGCGCTCCAGGTTGAGCGCGTCGTCGCCGTTGGCCAGGCCCTGCACCCGGCGGGCCAGGTCGTCCGAGCTGTCGCGCACTTCGGCGAAGGCGGCCGCGTTGCCCACGAGGGCCTGCGACACCGACTTGGCCAGACGCTGCGACTGCATCAGCGACTGGCCGGTCGATGCCACCTGCTGCGCCAGTCGGTCGGCGCGCAGGATGGCGGAGCCCGCCACCAGCAGCAGCAGCAGCACGACCACCGCGAGCGCGATGGCGAAGATGCGCTGTTGCCGGGCGGGGCTGAACTTCGCCGGTGCGGGGCCGGCGCCGGCATCACCGCCGCCCGAAGCGGCGCTGGCGACGAACGGTGCGACGACAGGCGTCGTCGGTTCGTTCAGGGCCGGCGCAGTCGGTTCGTTCAGGGCCGGCGCGTCGAGGGCTGCACCGGTCGAGAAGGTTTCGTTCTCCGTACGCGGGAAGTGCACCGTTCGCTCCTCGGGAGGTTGCATGGTTTCGACGTTGTCCAGCGAGAGGGTGGAATCGCCATGCACGCGCATGTTCGGGTGGCCCTCGTTGGCGGGCAGGTACTTCTTCAACTTGTCGGCGATCGAACTCACGGTCGGTCCTTCACGTAGATGTCAACGCCCGGCCAGCCCTCAGGCGCCGATGCTCAGAAAACGGGGTTGCTGCGAGAGGAATTGCAGGTTGACTTCCTGCCACTGCTCCCCCGCCGCGTCGATGTAGGCATGTCCGAGCCAGGCCGGGGCATCGGCGGCCGGTGCACGGGAATCGGTGAAGGCCTCCACGCCGCGCAGGCCGACCAGACGGTCGATCAGCAGGGCGCAGTTCACTTCGAGAAGCTCGTTGAGCGCGACCAGCCGCGACTGGGCGCGAGCGCCATCGACGGCCGGCGCCGCAGCCGCCGGCGCCTGGCCGGTGGCGAAGGTCGACAGTTGCACCACGCCGTACAGGCCGCCGCGCAGGTTGGCCACGCCCAAGAACCAGGGCTCGGTGTAGGGCACGGGCTGCGGGGGCGTCCAGGGGAAGATCTCCCCGGCGTGGCCGAGGGGGAAAAGGTACTTCCCGTCACCGGCCTCCACGGCCAGCCACGAGGCGGACACGTCCGAGGTGCGCGCCGCTTGCAAACGAGAGGCGAGCCGGGACTGGAAAGCGCGGAGGGCGTCGCGGTTGGCCATGGGTGGCGGCAGCCGTTCAGGCGAGCGCGTTGATCTTGGCCATCAGCTCGGCCGCGTTGACCGGCTTGACGATGTAGTCGCGCGCGCCCTGGCGCATGCCCCAGACGCGGTCGGTCTCCTGGTTCTTGCTGGTGCACAGAATGATCGGCACGCTCGCGTACTGCGGGTTGCGGGCGATCGCGCGCGTCAACTGGAAGCCGTTCTGGCCCGGCATCACCACATCCATCAGGATCAGGTCGGGCTGCTCTTCCTCCAGTCGGCGCATGGCGTCGTCGGCGTTCTCCGCCGTCTTGACCGAGAAGCCGTTCTTCTGCAGCAGGTCGGTCAGGAACACCAGTTCGGTCTTCGAGTCGTCGACCACGAGTACTTTGTGGATAGCCATTACTGCACTTCTTTCTGCTGGACGATGCCGAACTGCTGCACGGCCTGCAGCAGCTGGTCTTTGGTGAAGGGCTTGGTCAGGTAGTCCTGGGAACCCACCATGCGGCCCCGCGCCTTGTCGAAGACACCGTCCTTGGAAGACAGCATCACGACCGGCACGTGGGAAAAGTCGACGTTGCGCTTGATGATGGCGCAGGTCTGATAGCCGTCGAGGCGCGGCATCAGGATGTCGCAGAAGATCAGGTGCGGGCGATGGTCGTTGACCTTGGACAATGCGTCGAAGCCGTCCTCGGCCAACAACACTTCGTGACCGCCCTGCTTGAGGAAGATTTCGGCACTGCGCCGAATGGTGTTGCTGTCGTCGATGACGAGCACCTTGTAACCAGACCCATTCGTGCTCATTGGCACACGCTCCTCGTAAGAGACAGACTTCCGTCGACCACCGCAGGTTCGGTCCCTGCGGCGGGTGTCACCCTATGCCATGCTTCAGATCTCGACCATCTCGAAGTCTTCCTTGCGCGCTCCGCACTCCGGACAAGTCCAGTTCATCGGAACGTCTGCCCAGGCCGTATTGGGCGCAATACCATCTTCAGGTACCCCCACCGCTTCGTCGTAGATCCACCCACAAATCAGGCACATCCAGGTTTTCGTATTCATCGCAGCTTAAAGTCCCTGTTCATAGAATGCAACGATTGTATCTAGACGTATCGTCCAATTGTGTGGCGACCGTCTCACATCTGCCACCATGGCACCGGCCTGGTACGGCGTTTGACAACTTACCTCTTACCCACGGAAGGCGCCTGCAGCATGGGTGATCTTAACGACCTGACCCCCGACGACATCGCCGCCGCGGAGGCTGAACTCAACCCGCCCTGCGTGCTGGTGTTCAACGCCAGCGACCCGAGCGGTGCCGGCGGATTGGCCGGCGACACGCTGGCCATGGCGTCAGTCGGCGCTCACATGCTGCCGGTCGTGACCGGTGCGTATGCGCGCGACACCGCCGAGATCTTCGACCACTTCGCCTTCGACGAGGAGGCCGTCGCCGAGCAGACGCGCGCCATCCTGGAAGACGTCCAGGTGCAGCTCATCAAGGTCGGCTTCGCCGGCTCGCCGGAGACCCTCAGCACCATCGCCGAGACCGCCACCGACTACCCCGACGTGCCGGTGGTGGCGTACATGCCCAACCTGTCGTGGTGGGACGAGAACCTGATCGAGCCCTACCTCGACGCCTTCCGCGAACTGGTGCTGCCGCAGACGACGGTGCTGGTGGGCAACCACAGCACGCTGTGGCGCTGGCTGCTGCCCGACTGGGCCGGCGACAAGCCGCCGACGGCGCGCGACATCGCCCGCGCCGCGGGCGAGCAGGGCACGCCCTACACGCTGGTCACCGGCATCGTGCTGCCCGACCAGTTCATCGACAACGTGCTCGCCTCGCCGCAGGCGGTGCTCGCCAGCGAGAAGTACGAGCGGCTCGAAGCCGTCTTCGCTGGCGCGGGCGACACGCTCTCGGCCGCGCTCGCCGCCCTGCTCGCCAGCGGCACCGACCTGGTCGCGGCCACCTCCGAAGCACTGAGCTACATGGACCGCTGCCTCGACGCGGGCTTCCGCCCGGGCATGGGCCACGTGCTGCCCGACCGACTGTTCTGGGCCCAGCCCGAGGACGACGACGAAGACGATGGCGCCGACGTGCCGCCCGACTTCGCCCTGCCACCCCACGACACCCGCCACTGATTTCATGACCATCGACAACAACCAACGCCTCTTCGAACGCGCCCGCGCCGTCATCCCCGGCGGCGTCAACTCGCCCGTGCGCGCCTTCAAGGCCGTGGGCGGCACGCCGCGCTTCATCACCCGCGCGCAGGGCGCCTATTTCTGGGATGCCAACGACCAACGCTACATCGACTACATCGGCTCCTGGGGACCGATGATCCTGGGCCACGGGCACCCGGCCGTGGTCGAGGCGGTGCAGAAGGCCGTGACCGAAGGCTTCTCGTACGGCGCGCCGACCGAGCGCGAAATCGAACTGGCCGAGGCCATCCTCGCGCTGGTGCCGTCGATGGAAATGGTGCGCCTGGTGAGCTCGGGCACCGAGGCCGCAATGAGCGCGCTGCGCCTGGCGCGCGGCGCCACCGGCCGTAAGTACATCATCAAGTTCGAAGGCTGCTACCACGGTCACGCCGACGCGCTGCTGGTCAAGGCCGGCTCCGGCCTGGCGACCTTCGGCCATCCGACCTCGGCCGGCGTGCCGCCCGAAGCGGTGCAGCACACGCTGGTGCTCGAGTACAACAACATCGCGCAGCTCGAGGAAGCCTTCGCACTCCACGGCCACGAGATGGCCTGCCTGATGATCGAAGCGATCGCCGGCAACATGAACTTCGTGCGCGCCACGCCCGCGTTCGCCAAGCGTTGCCGCGAGCTGTGCACGCAGCACGGCGCACTGCTGGTGTTCGACGAGGTGATGACGGGCTTTCGCGTCGGCCTGCACGGCGCGCAGGGCGTGCTGGGCATCACGCCCGACCTCACGGTGCTCGGCAAGGTCATCGGCGGCGGCATGCCGCTGGCGGCCTTCGGCGGGCCGCGCGCCATCATGGAACAGCTCGCACCCATCGGCGCGGTCTACCAGGCCGGCACGCTGTCGGGCAACCCGGTGGCCACCGCCTGCGGCCTGGCCACGCTCAAGGAGATCGCCAGGCCCGGTTTCTACGAAGCGCTGTCGGCCAAGACCCGCACGCTGGTCCAAGGGCTGAAGGCTGCCGCGGCGGCAGAAGGCGTGCCCTTCAGCGTCGACAGCGAAGGCGGCATGTTCGGCTTCTTCTTTTTCAACGAACTGCCACAGAACTACGCGACAGTCATGACCACGGACAACGCGACCTTCAACACGTTGTTCCATGGCCTGCTGGACCGCGGCGTCTACATCGCGCCGGCGCTGTACGAAGCGGGCTTCGTGAGCGCGGCGCACAGCGACGACGACATCGCCGCGACGATCGACGCGGCCCGGCAGATCTTCAAGACCCTGTAGACCCTGCCACCATGCGACTGCGCTCCTTGCTGGCAATCCTCACGCTCCTGCCGGGCGCAGCCGCAGCGCAGTCCGAACCCAGCCGGCTCTGGCTGAACCCGGGCTTCTATTCGTACCACTTCGACCGAAACAAGGGCCTGGAGGACGTGAACCCCGGTCTGGGGGTCGAGTGGACGCTGGATGCCACGTACTCGCTCACGGCCGGCATCTTCCGCAACAGCGACCGCGAGACCTCGCGCTACCTCGGCGTGTACGTGATGCCCGTCGCGCTCTACGGCGTGAAGCTCGGGGCCGTGGTCGGCGCCTTCGACGGTTACCCCAACTACCGCAATGGCGGCTGGTTCCCGGCGCTGATCCCGACGGCGGCCATCGAAGGCCGGAATTGGGGGCTGAACATCGCGTTCATCCCCAGCTACAAGGACCGCCTCTACGGCGCCGTGAGCTTTCAGCTCAAGTACCGCTTCGGTGGCTGAACCGGCAAGCGAAACAATGCCCGCTCAGAACGTGTGAAGGAACCGTCGCGAGCGCCCCGAGCTTGCGTCGAGGACCGGAGCCGCACTCGCGTGCGGTGAGGACCGCAGATGCGAGATCGGGGCGCGCAGTAGGTTCATTCACGCGTTCAGTGGCGGAAGTGGCGAACGCCTGAGAGCACCATCACCACGCCGCGCTCGTCCGCGGCGTCGATGACTTCCTGGTCACGCATCGAGCCGCCGGGCTGGATCACGCAGCTCGCGCCCGCATCCACCACGACGTCGAGTCCGTCGCGGAACGGGAAGAAGGCGTCGCTCGCGACCGCCGTGCCCTTGAGCGACAGGCCTGCGTGTTCGGCCTTGATGCTGGCGATGCGTGCGGAGTCGAGGCGGCTCATCTGGCCGGCGCCCACGCCCATGGTCATGCCGTCGGCGCAGAACACGATCGCGTTGCTCTTGACGTACTTCGCCACCTTCCACGCGAACAGCAGGTCGTCGAGCTGCTGCGGTGTCGGCTGCTTCTTGCTGACCACCTTGAGGTCGCTGGCGGTGAGCTCGTGGTTGTCGGCGGTCTGGATCAGCAGGCCGGAGCCCACGCGCTTGACGTCCATCATGTTGCGGCCGTTGTCCCAGTCGCTGGCGCCGCCCTGGGGCAAGGCAATCTCCAGCACGCGCACGTTCAGCTTCGCCTTGGTCGCCTGGAACACCTCGAGCGCCTCCGACGTGTAGCCCGGCGCCATCAGCACTTCGACGAACTGCTTCGCGATGGCCTGTGCGGTGTCCGCGTCGACTGGGCGGTTGAAGGCGATGATGCCGCCGAAGGCCGAGGTCGGGTCGGTCTTGAAGGCCTTCGAATAGGCCTCGGCCGCGTCCTTGCCGATCGCCACGCCGCACGGGTTGGCGTGCTTCACGATCACGCAGGCGGGCACGTCGAAGCTCTTCACGCATTCCCACGCGGCATCGGCGTCGGCGATGTTGTTGTAGCTGAGCTCCTTGCCCTGCAGCTGCTTGGCCGACACGAGCGAGCCGGGCGCCGGATACAGGTCGCGGTAGAACGCGGCCTGCTGGTGCGGGTTCTCGCCGTAGCGCAGGTCCTGGATCTTCACAAAGCGGCCGTTGCTCTGCGCCGGGAACAGCGTGCGCTTGGGCGCGGGCTGGCCGATGCTGGCGTCGAAGTCGATGGCCGAGAGGTAGTCGCTGATCGCGCCGTCGTAGTCGGCGATGCGGTTGAACGCGGCCACGCTGAAGGCGAACTTGGTCTTGTCGCTGAGCTTGCCGTCGGCCTTCAGTTCGGCGAGAGCCACCGCGTACTGCGACGCGTCGGTCAGCACGCCGACGTCCTTCCAGTTCTTGGCCGCGCTGCGCACCATGGCCGGGCCGCCGATGTCGATGTTCTCGATCGCGTCTTCGAGCGTGCAGCCGGGCTTGGCCACGGTGGCTTCGAAGGGGTAGAGGTTGACCACCAGCAGGTCGATGGTGTCGATGCCGTGTTCCTGAATCGCCGCCACATGCGCCGGCAGATCGCGCCGTGCCAGCAGGCCGCCGTGGATCTTCGGGTGCAGCGTCTTCACGCGGCCATCGAGCATCTCGGGGAAGCCGGTGTGGTCGGCCACCTCGGTGACGGGCAGACCGGCGTCGGCCAGCAGCTTGGCGGTGCCGCCGGTGGACAGCAGCTTGATGCCCAGCGCGTTCAGCGCCTGCGCGAATTCGAGGATGCCGGTCTTGTCGGAGACGGAAAGGAGTGCGGTCAGGGCCATGGGGTTCTTCGTCATTTCAGTAATTTGTGTTCGACCAGCTTCTTGCGCAGGGTGTTGCGGTTCAGGCCGAGCCATTGGGCGGCCTTCGACTGGTTGCCTTCGGCGCGCGCCATGACGACGTCGAGCAGCGGTTTTTCGACCACACGCACCAGCATGTCGTACATGCCGTCCGGTTCGGTGCCGTGCAGGTCGCGGAAATAGCCTTCCAGACTGTTGCGGACACAGTCCTCGATACTCTTCTTGCTCATGGCGCTCTCTTGTTGTCAGTGCGCGGCGGTAGCCGCTTTCTCGTCCTCGCCGCCGTTCCACCCGTCCTGCACGTCGGCAGGTTCGCGGTGCGCAGGGATGCGGTCCATCCCCTCGGCCAGCCCCTCGAAATAGTCGGACACCGCGCGCAGCTGTTCGGCGCAGTCCTCGATCGTGTTCATGCGTCCGCGGAAGTCTTCGCCCCCCGGCAGTGCACGCACGTACCAGCCGATGTGCTTGCGGGCGGTGCGCACGCCGCTGTAGTCGCCATAGAGCTCGTAATGCTCCTGCAGATGGTCGAGCAGCAGGCGCCGCACTTCCGCCACCAGCGGCGGTGCAAGGTGCGTGCCCGTCGCCAGGAAATGCGCGATCTCGCGGA
This sequence comes from Variovorax restrictus, assembly GCF_051216715.1. NCBI lineage: Bacteria > Pseudomonadati > Pseudomonadota > Betaproteobacteria > Burkholderiales > Comamonadaceae > Variovorax > Variovorax restrictus. The sequence goes on along the minus strand of NZ_JBPJZH010000003.1, from coordinate 248,628 downwards.
AGATCCATGGCCGGCCCTGGGCGGCGCGGCCCACCATCACCGCGTCGGCCCCGGTGGCGGCGAGCACGTCGCGCGCCTTCTCGGGGCTGGTGATGTCGCCGTTGGCCACCACCGGCACGCGCACCGCGGCCTTCACGGCGGCGATGGTGTCGTATTCGGCAGCGCCCTTGTAGCCCTGCTCGCGCGTGCGGCCGTGCACAGTGAGCATCTGCACCCCGGCCGATTCGAAATCGCGCGCCAGCTTCACCGCATTGCGGTGGTCGGCGCTCCAGCCGGTGCGCATCTTGAGCGTCACCGGCACGCCGTGCGGTGCCGCGGCGGCGACCACGGCCTGCACGATCTCCAGCGCCAGCGGCTCGTCGCGCATCAGTGCCGAGCCCGCCCATTTGTTGCAGACCTTCTTGGCCGGGCAACCCATGTTGATGTCGATGATCTGCGCGCCGCGGTCGATGTTGTAGTGCGTGGCCTCGGCCATCATGGCCGCATCGGTGCCGGCGATCTGCACCGCGATGGGGCCAGGCTCACCGGCGTGGTCCGCGCGGCGCGAGGTCTTGAGCGTGTTCCACAGCTCCTTGCGCGAGGTCACCATCTCGCTGACCGCGTAACCCGCGCCGAGCGATCGGCAGAGCATGCGGAACGGCCGATCCGTCACGCCGGCCATGGGCGCGACGAACAGGCGGTTTTCCAGCGCGATGGGGCCGATCTGCATGGTGAGGGAAGAGGGGAAGCGAGCGCGTGGCTGCTGAAAAATGAGGCACGATTGTAGCCACCCTGCGTTTCATTCGCTGAAACGATCGGCCTAGGGCATTGCCCTCTTGCGCGATGCCACGCGGCGCCCCATCCGACGAGGCCGGCCGGCGCGCCTTCCTATACTCCGGCGCACATGCAAGCCTGGCTCGACTCCCTTCTGGCGCTTCTCGCACTGCCCCAATACGGGCTGTCGACCGTCTTCATCGCCGCATTCGTCTCCGCGACGCTCCTGCCCGTCGGCTCGGAACCGGTGCTGTTCGGCTTCCTCAAGCTCAGCCCCGACATGTTCTGGCCGGCCGTCGGTGTGGCCACGCTGGGGAACACGCTAGGGGGCGCCTTGGACTGGTGGCTGGGCTACGGCGCCCACAAGGTGGCCGACAAATACGCGCATTCGAAGCACCACGTGCGGGTGCTGGCCTGGCTCGAACGGCTCGGCCCCAAGGCCTGCCTGCTGAGTTGGCTGCCGGTGGTGGGCGACCCGCTGTGCGCCGTCGCCGGCTGGCTCAAGCTGCCCTTCTGGCCCTGCCTGGTCTACATGGCGATCGGGAAATTCGCGCGCTACGTCACGATGACGGTGGCGCTGCTCTACATCTGGCCGTCTTGATCGACGACCGCGTCAGCTGAGCAATCCGTACGGGCCGCCGCGCGCCAGCGCCTGCTGGTAGGCAGGCCTCGCATGAATGCGCGCGAGCCACGACATCAGCCGCGGACGGCTGTCATCCAGCCCGCCGCGTGCGCGCGCCGCCTCGACCGGAAAGCTCATCTGGATGTCCGCGCCGGTGAACTCGGCCCCGGCGAACCATTCGCTCTTGCCCAGTTCGCCCTCCATGAAGTCCAGGTGCGTACGGATGTTGGGTGTCACGAAGCCGGCCTTGGCCTTGCCGGCGATGCCCTTGGCGATCGGCCGGATGAAGAAGGGCATCTTCGCGCTCTCGATCTTGTCGAAGATCAGCTTGAGCAGCAGCGGCGGCATGGCCGAGCCTTCGGCGTAGTGCAGCCAGTAGCGGTAGCGAAGGGCGTCCGCGCTGCCGGCCGCCGGCGCAAAGCGGCCCTGGCCGTGGCGTTCGATCAGCGTTTCGACGATGGCGCCCGACTCCGCCAGCACCAGGCCCTCGTCAGTCGTCACCACCGGCGACTTGCCCAGCGGATGCACCCGGCGCAACTCGGGCGGCGCCAGCATCGTCTTCGGATCGCGCTGGTAGTGCACGATCTCGTAGGGCAGCCCGAGCTCTTCGAGCAGCCAGAGGACGCGCTGCGAGCGCGAGTTGTTGAGGTGGTGGACGGTGAGCATGGGCGATCGACTGGTCAGGAACTGAACAGGAAGTTCATCACGTCCCCATCCTTGACGACGTACTCCTTGCCTTCGGCGCGCATCTTGCCCGCGTCCTTGGCGCCCTGCTCGCCCTTGAAGGCGATGAAGTCGTCGAAGGCGATCGTCTGGGCGCGGATGTAGCCCTTCTCGAAATCACCATGGATCACGCCGGCCGCCTGGGGGCCGGTGTCGCCGATGTGGATGGTCCAGGCGCGCACTTCCTTCACACCGGCGGTGAAGTAGGTCTGCAGGCCCAGCAGCTTGTAGGCGGCGCGGATCAGGCGGTTCAGGCCCGGTTCGTCCTGGCCGATTTCGGCGAGGAACATCTTCTTGTCCTCGTCGTCCATCTCGGCGAGCTCGGCCTCGATCTTGGCGCAGATGGCGACAACGGGCGCGCCCTGCTTGGCCGCGTACTCGCGCAGGCGATCGAGGTAGGGGTTGTTCTCGAAGCCGTCCTCCGACACGTTGCCCACGAACATCGCCGGCTTGGCGGTGATCAGCGTGAACGACTTCACCAGCGGCTGCTCTTCCTTCGTGAACTCCAGCGCGCGCACCGGGATGTTCTCGTTGAGCGCGGTCTGGCAGCGCTCGAGCAGGCCGACCAGCTTCTGCGCGTCCTTGTCGCCCGAACGCGCGACCTTGGTGTGGCGGTGCAACGCCTTCTCGACCGTGGCCAGGTCGGCCAGGCAGAGCTCGGTCTGGATCACCTCGATGTCGGAGATCGGGTCGACCTTGCCGGCCACGTGGATCACGTTGTCGTCGTCGAAGCAGCGCACCACGTTCACCGTGGCGTCGGTCTCGCGGATGTGGGCGAGGAACTTGTTGCCCAGGCCTTCGCCGGTGCTGGCACCGGCCACCAGACCCGCGATGTCGACGAACTCGACGATGGCCGGAACGATGCGCTCGGGCTTGACGATCTCGCTGAGCTGGTCGAGCCGCGGGTCGGGCACCTCGACCACGCCGGTGTTCGGCTCGATCGTGCAGAACGGATAGTTTTCCGCCGCGATGCCGGCCTTGGTCAACGCGTTGAAAAGGGTGGATTTACCGACGTTGGGCAGGCCGACGATGCCGCATTGCAAACTCATGGAGGTCCTCTGGAATCAACCGGCGATTTTAGGGCCGGGGGTGTTTGACGCTTATTCGAAGCGGTAGTTGGCGCCGACCGGCTGGCCGACCTTGAGCAGATGTTCGATGCCGTCGACCACGGTGCAGTTCATGCCGAAGGTGATCGCGCCATCGACGCGCGTGTTGGCGCGGTAGCTGCGCAGCGTGTCGTTGACCTCGGGCGACGAGACCGCCGTCGCCGGGTCGATGTCGGGGATGGGGCACCGCGTGCAGGGCTTGGCCGGCTCGATGTGCGCGCCACCCTCGGCCGTGGCGATGTGCATCGTCTCGACGCGGTCCTCGTCCTGCGCCTCGATGCCCGCGAGCACGATGTTCGGGCGGAAGCGCTCGATGCCCACCGCCGCGTGCCCGGCGGCGACCAGCTTCTCGTTCAACTCGTCGAGCGACTTCTCGCTGGTCACCAGCAGCGGGAAGGCGTCGGCGAACTGGTTCTGCGCCTCGACGCCCTTCGTCCAGATCGGGTTCGACAGGCGCCTGTGCTCCGGGTCGAAGCGCACGAGGCGCAGGGTCTGCGGCTTGCCGGGCTCCGACAGGAAATCGCTGAACCATTGCGCCGCGATGTCGCCCATGTCGTAGGCCGCGACCTCGTCGCGCCAGATCGTCACGCGCACCGGCTGCTCGACGCGGTCGAAGGCGATGTGCAGCGCCAGCATGCCGGGTGCGCGCAGCACCATCTCCATCTGCTTCATCTGCGGCTGGATGAGCGCCATGCGCGGCAGCTCGCGCTGGCTGACGAACACGCCGTCGGCGCCGACCACCATCCAGGCGCGGTCGAATTCCAGGCCGGTCTCGGTCAGCAGCACCTCGGGCAACTCGACCCCGGCGCAGGACTTGATCGGGTAGACGAACAGGCGGGCGATGGTGGCGTGGAGATCAAAAACGGAATCGGTCACGGTCGGGTCCTCGGCGGCGAAGCCGCGATTGTCCTCGGTCCGCCGCCGGGCGGAAGGCGGCTCCTACAATGCCCCGATGGCCCTTCCCCCCGAGGTTTGCATTCGCGGCGCCGGCATCGTCGGCCGCACTTTGGCACTGCTGCTCGCTCGCGAGCGCATCCGTGTCGCCCTGGTCGCACCGGCGCCGGCCGCCGCGCTGGAAGACGTGCGCGCCTACGCGCTCAACGCCGCATCGCGTGCGCTGCTCCAGGGCCTGCGCGCCTGGCCCGACGCGGCCCACGCCACGCCGGTGCGCGAGATGCGCGTGAACGGCGACGAGGGCGGCCGGGTGTGCTTCAGCGCCGCCATCCAGAAGGTCGAGGCGCTGGCCTGGATCGTCGACGTCCCCGCGCTCGAGAAGCAATTGGCCGATGCCGTGCGCTTCCAGCCGCAGATCGAGGTCGTCGATGCACCCGTGCCGGCCGCGCTCACCGTGGTGTGCGAAGGCAAGGCGAGCGCCACCCGTGACGCGCTGGGCGTGAGCTACGCCGTGACGCGCTACCCGCAGCACGCCATCGCCGCCCGGCTCGACACCGAGCGCCCGCACGACGGCACGGCGCGCCAGTGGTTCAACGACAAGGGCGAGATCCTGGCGCTGCTGCCGCTCGGCGGCCCGGGCGGACGATCGGTCGCGCTGGTGTGGTCGGTCGACCAGTTCCGCGCACCGGCGCTGCTGGCGTCGAGCGCCGACGACTTCCAGGCCGCACTGCGTGAAGCCAGCCATGACGCACTGGGCGCCCTCACTCTGACCAGCGAACGTGCGGCCTGGCCGCTGCAACGAGCCATCGCCGACCGCTGGACCGGACACTTCCCCGACGGCAAGCGCTGGGCGTTGGCCGGCGACGCGGCACACACCGTGCATCCGCTGGCAGGACAGGGCCTGAACCTCGGCCTGGGCGACGCGTCGGTGCTGGCCGAGGTGATCAAATCCCGCGAGTACTGGCGCAGCGTGGGCGACCCGCGCCTTCTGCGCCGCTACGAACGCGCCCGCCGTACCGACGTGCTGTCGATGAGCCTGGCCACCGACGGCCTGCAGCAACTTTTCTCGCACGGCACCGACCCGCTGCCGGCACTGCGCAACTGGGGCATGCGCGGTTTCGATCGCACGCGCCTCGTCAAGAATTTCATTGCCCGCCAGGCCATGGGCCTGGATTCAACCCCATGACCATGAACACCCTTCGCCTCCTCCTCGCCGCACTGGCCCTGGGCAGCACGCTGGCGGCCACCGCCGGCGAAGCCGAGATCCGCAAGAACCTCGCCGCGCGCGTGCCGATGCTGGCCAACATCGACGAGGTGCGCAAGGCGCCGATGCCCGGCCTCTGGGAGGTGCGCCATGGCTTCGACATCTTCTACACCGACGAGCAGGGCAACTACCTGATTCAGGGCAACCTGATCGACGTGCAGGCACGCAAGAACCTCACCGAAGAGCGGGTCGAGAAGCTCAGCGCGGTCGACTTCGACAAGCTGCCCATGAAGGACGCCTTCAAGATCGTGCGCGGCAACGGCAAGCGCAAGCTGGCGGTGTTCGAAGACCCGAACTGCGGCTACTGCAAGCAGTTCGAGCGTGAACTCAAGACCATCGACAACGTGACGGTGCACCTCTTCCTGTACCCGGTGCTCGGCCCCGATTCGAATGCCAAGTCGCGCGACATCTGGTGCAGCAAGGACAAGGCGAAGGCCTGGACCGACTGGATGATCGCCGGTGTCAAGCCCGAGACCGGCACCTGCGATGCCGCGGCGCTGCAGCGCAACGTCGAGTTCGGCCGCAAGTACAACATCACGGGCACGCCGACGCTGATCTTCACCGACGGCACGCGCACCCCGGGCGCCATCCCCGCCGCGCAGATCGAGAAGCAACTGACCGCCGCCAACTGATGACGGGCACCGCAGCGATCCACTACCGCGTCGAATGCGCGGACCGGCATGCCCACCTCTTCGCCGTCACGCTGACCATCGAATCCCCCTCGGCTCTGCAGCGCGTGGCGCTGCCGGTGTGGATTCCCGGCAGCTACCTGGTGCGCGAGTTCGCGAAGAACCTGCAGAACCTGCAGGCCACTCAGGGCCGGCGCAAGGTGCCGGTGACGCAGCTCGACAAGCACAGCTGGCAGACCGGCAGCGCACCCGACAGACCGCTGGTGCTGCGCTACGAGGTCTGTGCGTACGACCATTCGGTGCGCACCGCCTGGCTCGACGCCGACCGCGGTTTCTTCAACGGCACCAGCCTGTGCCTGCAGGTCGACGGCCATGCCGACGCGCCGCACGCGCTGGAGATCGTCGCGCCCAAGCCGGTGGCCGGCGAAGCGCGCTGGCACTGCGCGACAGCGCTGCCGCCGGTGAAGGTCGATGCGCACGGCTTCGGCCACTACCTCGCCTCGGGCTACGACGAGCTGGCCGACAGCCCGGTCGAGATGGGCGCCTTCTGGAGCGCCGACTTCGAGGCCGGCGGCGTGCCACACCGCTTTGTGGTGGCGGGTGCGCCGCCCTCGTTCGACGGCGAGCGGCTGATCGCAGACACGCAGGCGATCTGCGAGACGCAGATGCGCTTCTGGCACGGGGACAAGGTCGGCAAGCGCGGTGGCGGCAAGCCGCCGCACGACCGCTATGTCTTCATGCTCAACGCGGTCGATGATGGCTACGGCGGGCTCGAGCACCGCCATTCGACCGCGCTGATCTGCACCCGCCACGACCTGCCGCAGCGCCACGCCAAGAAGCAGCCCGAGGGCTACACCACGCTGATGGGCCTGATCAGCCACGAGTACTTTCACACCTGGAACGTGAAGCGCCTGCGGCCGGCCGAGTTCGCGCGCTACGACTACACGCAGGAGAACTACACGCGCCTGCTGTGGTTCTTCGAGGGCTTCACCAGCTACTACGACGACCTGCTGCTGCGCCGCGCCGGCCGCATCGACGACGCCACCTACCTGCGGCTGGTCAACAAGACGATCAACCAGGTGCAGCAGGCACCGGGCCGGCTGGTGCAGTCGGTGGCCGAGGCCAGCTTCGACGCCTGGGTCAAGTACTACCGCCAGGACGAGCAGACGCCCAACCAGACCATCAGCTACTACACCAAGGGTGCGCTGGTGGCGATGTGCCTCGACCTCACGCTGCGGCGCGAAGGCAAGGGCTCGCTCGACGACGTGATGCGCCTCTTGTGGACGCAGAGCGGCGGCGGCCCGATCGACGAAGACGACATCGCCGCCGCGCTCGAAACGGTTGGCGGCCGCCCGTACGCCACCGAACTCGCGCACTGGGTGCATGCCGCCGAAGAGCTGCCGCTGTCGGACCTGCTGCGCGCCCATGGCGTCGCCGCGCTGGACGACCCGGCGCAGCGCGCGCAGGAACTCGGCCTGCGCGTGGCCGAAGCCAATGGCAGCGTGCAGGTGAAGATGGTGCTGCGCGGTGGTGCGGCCGAAAAGGCCGGCTTCTCGGCCAACGACGAATGGATCGGCATCGAGCTGCCCGCCGCCAAGGGCCGCCCGGTACAGGGCTGGCGCCTGTCGAAGCTCGACGACCTCGCGCTGTACCTGGGCGAGCACAAGAAGATCACGGCGCTGATCGCGCGCGACAAGCGGCTGCTGCGCCTGCCGCTGGCGCTGCCCAGCGGCGTGACCACCTGGCGCCTGTTCGCGCAGGACGCCGCCAAGCTGTCGACCTGGCTGGCCTAGCGGGCGATGGTCGGCGCTGGGTATAGTGGCTCGCATCCCCCGCATCCATCCACCTCTCACGGAGACACCATGAGCTACGAGAACATCGAAGTGCGCACCGAGGCCGGCAAGGTCGGCATCGTCACCCTCAACCGCCCGAAGGCCCTGAACGCGCTGAACGACGCGCTGATGACCGAGCTGGGCGAAGCGCTCAAGGCCTTCGACGCCGACCCCGCCATCGGCTGCATGATCGTTACCGGCAGCGAACGCGCCTTCGCCGCCGGCGCCGACATCGGCGCCATGGCCAAGTACAGCTTCGTCGACGTCTACAAGGGCGACTACATCACCCGCAACTGGGAAGCCATCCGCAGCATCCGCAAGCCGGTGATCGCCGCCGTGAGCGGCTTCGCGCTGGGCGGCGGCTGTGAGCTGGCAATGATGTGCGACTTCATCATCGCGGCCGACAACGCCAAGTTCGGCCAGCCCGAGATCAAGCTGGGCGTGATCCCCGGCGCCGGCGGCACGCAGCGCCTGCCGCGCGCCGTGGGCAAGAGCAAGGCGATGGACATGGCGCTCACCGGCCGGATGATGGACGCGACCGAAGCCGAACGCGCCGGGCTGGTGAGCCGCGTGGTGCCCTTCGAGAAGCTGGCCGACGAGGCCCTCGGCGCTGCGCTGGTCATCGCCGATTTCTCGCAAGTCGCGGTCATGGCGGCCAAGGAATCGGTCAACCGCGCCTTCGAGAGTGGCCTCTCGGACGGCGTGATGTTCGAGCGCCGCCTGTTCCACGCGCTGTTCGCGACCAACGATCAGAAGGAAGGCATGGACGCCTTCGTCGCCAAGCGCAAGGCCGCGTTCACGCACAGCTGACGCGTTGGCGCTGACCCAGCCGGCAGGCCCGGTCAGCGCACTTCTTCGAGCGCCTGACGCAGCGACGACAACGCGCCCGCACCGGGCTGGCCGGTGCCGGGCGGCAGGCCCTTCTCGCGCCAACGCACCTGGCCACCGGCCAGTTCGAGCACCCCCAGCACCTCGCCGTTGCGCTCCAGCGTGATGCGCCAGTCCACTGCACCGGCCAGCGGCTGTGTGCCCACGCCCGCCAGGGCCGCCGAACCCACCAGACCCCCCAGCTCACGCGCTTCGGCGCGCGGCAGCACGCGGCTGTCGGCACCGTTGCGGGCGATGCGCAGCTGGGTCCATTGCGCGAGCGCGTCGAAGGTCGGCTGGGCGGTCACGCTCGGTGCCGGGGCCGCCGCCGCTGGCGGCACTGGCGGTGGCGAGGCGATGCCGGCCGCGCGCGATGGCGCGGCCGATGCGACCGGTGGCGCGGTACGCTGCGCCGCGCCGGGCGGGGAAGCGTTCGCGGCCGGCGCCGCCGGCGCAGGCATCGGCGGCGGCCACTGCACGGGCGGCGGCAGCGGCGGCTCCGCCTTCATCTTGGCCGCCTCTTCACGCGCCAGCGCCTGCTGGGCGCGCTCGACCGCCTTGTCGGCGGCGAGCGTGGCCTCGCGGTCGGCAGCGGCCTGTCGCGCGAGACGCTCGCGCTCGCGGTCGCGCTCGTCCAGCGCCCGGTTGGCGGCCTCGGTGACGGCACGCGATTCGGCCAGCGTGGTGTCGAGCACGCTGGGCAGGGGCGGTGGTGATGGCGGTGCCTCGGCGGGTTGGGCCGCGGGCGCGACCACGGGCGCCGCGGGCGCGGCCTGGCGCTCTGCTTGAGGCGCGTCGAGCTGAGCGTCGGGCACCGGCTCGCGCTGCCACATCACCGTGATCAGCACGCCGACCAGCACCTTCGCGAAGGCGGCGTTCCACGGCCTGTGCGAGCCCGCACCGCCACCGATGCCGAGCAGGCGCTGCCACCACGGCCGCTCCGCGCCGACCGGGCCGGCGGGCAGCGACGGCGCGACCGCTTCGTGGGCCAGCACGCGGATGGACTGGCGCAGCGCCGCATCGGGCGCCAGCGCGTGGTCGGGCGCGTGGTCGAGCACCTGCTGCAGCAGCGGGTCGTGCAGCGCGCCATCGTCGGCACCACCCAAGTCCTCGTCCCAGTCGTCGTTCGGCATCTTGGGATCGCTCATGTGCCCTCCCCCAGCACCGCCAGATAGCGCTCCATGCAGCCGCGCAGTTTCTTGAGCCCGTAGCGCAGGCGGCTGCGGACAGTCTCGAAGCCGACGCCGAGCGCCGCGGCCATCGCCTCGACCGTGAAGCCGTCCTCGTGGTGCAGCAGGAAGGCGGCGCGCTGGTCGTCGGGCAGTTCGTTGAGGCAGGCCAGCAGGCGCTTGCCGGCCGAGCGCCAGAAGGCCTCGTCCTCGGCCGACGGGTGCGCCGCATCGACCGGCTGGCCCTGGCCATTGAGCAGCCGGCCGCTGACGCGCTGCACGGCGTCGAGCCCTTCGTCGTCAGCGTCGTGCACATGCACGACCATCTGCCGGCCACTCGCGCGCAGCCGGTCCATGGCCAGGTTGTGCGCGATGGTGAAGGCCCAGGTGCGCCAGGCCGCGCCCTGCGGCGAGAACGAATCGCGCGCCGTGATGATGCGCACCCAGGTCTCCTGGAACACCTCGTCGACCTCGGCCGACAGGCGCAGGCCCAGCAGGCGCCGCACGAAGCGGAACAGCGCGCCCTCGTGGCGTGCGTAGAGCACGTCGAAGGCGCCGGTGTCGCCGCCGGCATAGGCCAGCATCAGTTGGTCGTCGGGCATGGCATCGGGCATGGCGTCGGGGACTTCGGCGGGCGCGACAGCGTCGACAGGCACGGGGGAAAGCATGGGCAGATTCTCACCTCAGCTTGTACGGCGGCCGATCGGGATCGGGGTTAGCGACTTTCACTTTTCTTTTTCGGCGACGAACCCCGTGAGCGAATGCCGGCCGTATCAGCCTGCATCCATCACCACGGAGTCGTCGATGACGCAAGCCCCTGCCCCCGCCTCTTCACCCCGCGCATGCACCGTGCGCCGCCCCCGCGCACTGATCGCGGTCTTGTGCGCGCAGCTGCTGTTGAGCGCTTGCCACGCCACGGGCGTTGCGCCCACCGGCGCCGTGTGGCCCGAGCCGATGCCACAGCCGCCCGAGCCCGTCGCCCCTTCAGCGCAGTGGCCCACGAACGCGGTGACGCGCACCGTGCCGAACTTCCAGGCGCCGTCGGCCACGCATTGCGCGCGGCCGATCCAGACGCGCGAAGTGCTCGGCGACCGTGTCCCGCAAACCACGTCGGCGCCATCACCACGCGGACGTACCTTGCACCGTGGCGAGTCGCGCGCTCCGCTTGCCGACGACGTGCACGAAACCGAGAAGGCATCGACCAAGGCCAGGTCGCTCATGGTCGAGAAGGTGGCTCCCCTGCCGCCGGTGCCTGCCCCCATCGCGACGCCCCAGGCCTCACCACCCGCCACGCGCAACGCCGACCGGGTCGTCGCACCCAGCGCACCCGTGACCGCCGGCATGGTCGACGACAACGCCGACTTCGGCGAGTACCTGCGCTTTCGCGAACGCACGCAGGTCACCCACCGTGCCCGCGACGTGCGCGAGCGCTACCTGCTGCAGGTGCGCAACGCCCGCGGCACCGTCGTGCCCGACGCCGAAGTCGCCGTGACCGCCCCCAGCGGCGCCACCCTCTGGGCCCGCACCGACGCCGGCGGCCGCGCCTGGCTGCACCCCGACGCCGTCGACACCACACGCAGCGCGATCTACGAAGTGGCCGTACGCAAGGACGGCCGCGAGGCCAGCGCCTTCCTGCGCCGCGGTCAGAAGAGCGCCGTCGACGTGGTGCTGGCCGACAGCGCCGTCCCGACGCGGGCGCGGCTCGACCTCGTCTTCCTCATCGACGCCACCGGCTCCATGGCCGACGAGATCGGCCGCCTGAAGACCACGCTGCGCAGCATCGCCAACGAGGTCGCGCAACTGCCCAGCCGCCCCGACACCTGCTTCGGCCTGGTGGCGTACCGCGACAAGGGCGACGAGTTTCTGCTGCGCAGCCACGACTTCACCAACGACCTGGGCGCCTTCCAGGGCGTGCTGAACGCGCTGCAGGCCAACGGCGGCGGCGACTACCCCGAAGCGATGAATGAGGCCCTGCACGAGACGGTGCACCGCCTGAGCTGGCGCGGCAGCGGCGCCACCCGCATGGTCGTGCTGCTGGCCGACGCGCCGCCGCACCTGGACTACGGCGGCCCGCAGTACGACGACGACATGCTTGCCGCGCTGGGCAAGGGCATCAAGATCTTCAGCGTGGGGGCGAGCGGGCTCGACAAGCAGGGCGAGGTCGTGCAGCGGCAGATGGCGCAGTACACGGGTGGGCGCTTCGTCTTCCTCACCTACAAGGACGCCGATCGCCCCGCGAGCGGCCCCGGCCGCGAGACCGTGCACGACGTGAGCAACTACTCCGTGCAGACGCTGGACCGGCTCATCGTGCGGCTGGTGAGCGAGGAGTTGGCCCAGTTGCCGAAAGGCAGTTGACGGGCCTGCCACCGACCGGGCTATAATCTCGGGCTCGGCTCTTTAGCTCAGTCGGTTAGAGCGATGGAATCATAATCCACAGGTCCGCGGTTCGAATCCGTGAAGAGCCACCAGACAGGAACGCCCTGCAAGTCCATGACTTGCAGGGCGTTTTGCTTTTCTGTCCGAACTTCAGCCATCACGCGCGCGCGAGGCCACGATCGTGGCGCATAGGGCCCGATTTTGGGGAGAATGCCTTCCTAGTTGTTTGGTTCTCCTGCGCCACCAAGCGCTTGAAAACTAGGCTTCCGGATGGCCCTGACGACAACTCTGCGTCCGTGTATAAAAGCCTGGAACCGAAACTCTTAAGGTGCCAGTGATTGTCGAGCGAACCTATTGGAACGGGAGGCTGTCGGGTTATCAACTGGACGGATCCTCGGTTCCCCTAGATCGCAGGAACTCTGACTTTCAGCGTATCCGCCATTCCATTCATAGTGGCGCGTGCAAGGTAGTAGAGCCAGCACTCGGCGCGGTACACCGGAGACTGGATCGGAGCGGCCAACCATCGGGCTATGCGACCCGCTTCGGGTTCGTTCCAGACGATCAGCCCAGCCATCTGCTGAGGCTCATCCGCGACCAGATTGCAGACGGCAGTTGCAAGGTTGTAGAGCCTCCCAAAAGCGGAGCCGTCCCCCGATTTGAGAAGCTTGTTGCGTCGTTGGTCTTGGCGCAGCCGTGGCCGGGCCTCAACTCCGAATGTAGGGGGGAGTTGGCTTACCAAGCCAAGCCTGAAAGTCAAAAGCAACTCTACCGATTCACGCTACGAAATCTGCCCGACGAGCCGATTGACCGCATCAACGAACTGCTCAAAGCTCACAACGTCACCTTAGAGCCTCGATTCACCTATGCGCCACATAAGTTTGGCGTTCTAGAGATCGAGATACCTACCGAACGCTTGCGTAGTCTCTACTTCACCGAGCGCATCCACCTGCCAGCGGGTACCGCAGAACTGGTCGCCAGCCTCGCAGCGCAGAACCTCTGCGAAAGTCGGCGATCGCCACGCGATGGGCCGGACATCCGGTGGCTGATCCAATGTGCATACCTCTACACGTCGCACTTCGTCGTCGAGTTTTCAAATCGAGTCATTGATGCCTTTCGGCTTGAATATGGCAGGGTACCGGTTTCGTCAACGTTGGAAGGCTACTGGCGCGAGCCCACCGCTTTTTTCGGCCGTGAAGCTAACGGCACCGACCACTTCCTTGGCTTTGCCAGCCTAGCAAATCAGCAACACACACCTGTTCCAGCCGAGTGGTTTGCTGATTCGCTTAGCCGCTACGATGCAGACGCTCACTCTTCAACTTTCTTGCTCAGAACCGCGCTCAGGCGCGTGGCCGATCTCGTGGCGCTTGGGTTCCACGCCGAAGCGCTCGCACCTCTGAACGCGTTTCTTGAGGTGCTGGTATCGGAGAGCCTGATCTATGTCTCAGGAAGCGCCCACCATCTTGCGCAGCATGTTTCTCGGATGGGCCACGCGGCAAGGTTGAAGCTGTTTGCAGAGCTCGCTGAGGCCGACCTTCTGCCGATCTGGTACGGGGAGCCGTTTATGCGATCCCTTGATGCCGCGCGGAAGATCTACCAGCACCGCAACGCATACGTGCACAACTTGCTTCTCCCGGACGTGATTGGTCGCCCAACCCTACTTGATCAACGCGCCATGGAAGCCCTCTTTTTCTGCTTTATCGATTTCCATGAGCAACAGCGAGTGCTCCAACGTTTTCAGTCTATTGCGCAGGACACAGGCCTGATCCGCGCCTTCATCGTCGACAAGATAGAGGCGAGCTACAAGGCCGCACAGCTCAAAGGAGCTCCCGATGATCAAACCTTTTGGTGATATCCGATCCCCCAAGTTTCGTCCCGGAAGCGGCCCACTTCGCGGCCTTGATCCATATGAAGGCACAAAAGCGAGAACTCTCAAGCATCAAGGCCTAGAAGACTTTCGAGTGTGGTTCGATCGGTAGAACATCAAGCGCAACGGTCGGTGCTTCTGCCTGATTCAAAACATGCGCCAAGATCCCCGGCAACTCAAACACCGCCCGGTTGTGCATCCGCTCCGTCGCCGCCCGATACCGCGGCAAGTCCCGCACCACTTCCGCCGCCGCGTGATCCACCTTCGCAAAGCTCGGCAGCACCACGCCCACGCCGTTCTCCTGCACCCACTGCGCGTTGTAGCGCTCCTGCGGCAGCGTCCAGCGGTTGCGCACGACGATCACGGGCAGGTGCATCTGCACTGCTTCGCTCAGGCTGCCGGGGCCGGGCTTGCCGATGAAGAAGTCGGCCAGGTGCATGGTGCGCGCGACGTCGGGTGTGAAGCCCAGCACCAGTCGCGGTGCGCGGGCGGGCAAGGCGCGCAGTGCGTCGGCCAGGGCGGTGTTGTGGCCGCAGGCCAGGATGAGCTGCGTGTCGGGCAGGCGCTTGGCGATGCCGAGCATGGCCTTGGAGCCCTGCCCGCCGAACAGCACGATGCCGGTCGGCCGGTGCGGGTCGAGGCCCAGGCGGCGGCGTTCGGCGGCCCGGTCGGCCGGTGGCGGCGCATAGAAGTCGTCGCGCAGCAGCATGCCGGAGCTGGCGTGGATGTGCGTGTCGGGCAGGCCGGCGTCGCGCGCCTGCTGCACCGCGTGGGCCGAGCCGCAGACGACGTGCTGGTCGATGCCTTTTTCGATCCAGAAGCGCGGCGGGTGGTCGGCCAGGTCGGTCAGCACGGTGACGAAGGGCACGCCGGGCAGCGCGCTGGCCAGCGACTCGCGCAGGCCGCGGTTGAAGTTGGGGATCATCGAGACGACGAGGTCGGGCTCGGTGGCCAGCCAGTGCTGCAGCAGCAGGCGCACGGTGGGCGCGTGCCACCAGCGGATCATGGCCTGCAGCAGCTTCAGTTCCTGCGCGAGGCCGACGGTCCAGCCGCGGGCGATGCGCTTGTTGTAGTAGTCCTCGGGCTCCATGCCCGTCATGCGGCGAAAACGCTGCGCGGGGTCGAGCACTTCGCGCAGGTTGACGAGGCGCACTGTCCACGGCAAGCCGGCGCGCGCGATGGCGGCTTTCAGCGCGATGGCCGATGCGCGGTGGCCGCCGCCGGCGTCGAAGTAGACGAGGTCGACCGTGCGTTCGCGATTCGTTGGATGACCTCCGCCCTCCGGGCTTCGGTGCCGATCGCCTTCGGGCGGCCGGGCGGCGATCATGCCGGCACCGCGCGCTTGCGGTCGCCGCGTCGCACGCGCGTGGCCACGGGCATGTGCTCGGCCCAGCGCACGATCTCGAGCGTGCCGTCGGCGCGCTCGCCCAGCGCCGTGAGGCTCTCGACCCAGTCGCCGTCGTTGCAGTAGAGGATGCCGTCGATGTCGCGCATCTCGGCATGGTGGATGTGGCCGCACACCACGCCCTGCACGCCGCGCTTGCGCGCCTCGCGCGCCACGGCGGTTTCGAAGTCGCCGACGTAGCTCACGGCGCGCTTCACCTTGAGCTTGAGGTACTGCGACAGCGACCAGTACGGGAGGCCCATGCGGGCGCGCAGCGAGTTCAGGTGGCGGTTGAGCCGCAGCGTGAATTCGTAGAGCGAGTCGCCCACGTGGGCCAGCCACTTGGCGCACTGGATGACGCCGTCGAACAGGTCGCCGTGCATCACCCAGAGCTTGCGGCCGTCGGTGGTCTCGTGCACCCAGTCTTCGACCACCTCGATGCCGCCGAAGTCGTGGTTGACGTACTTGCGGGCGAACTCGTCGTGGTTGCCCGGCACGAAGATCACACGCGTGCCCTTGCGGGCCTTGCGCAGCAGCTTCTGGATCACGTCGTTGTGCGCCTGCGGCCAGTACCACTGCCGCCGCAGTTGCCAGCCGTCGATGATGTCGCCGACCAGGAAGAGCGTCTCGCACTCGGTGTGCTTCAAGAAGTCGAGCAGCGCCGTGGCCTGACAGCCGGGCGTGCCCAGGTGCAGGTCCGAGATCCACAGCGTGCGGTAGCGCAGCGGCGGACGCGTCACGGCATCGTCGGCCGTGTCGTGTGACAGGGCCGTGGTGTCGCGCCATGCGCGAAGAAAGGCGTCGTCGCGTTGCATGGGAACGCAGCGTCGCGGACGCGCGTGTCGGTGCCGTGGCGATGGCATGACGCTTCGGTGACGTGGCGCGCGCGCCACCCAGCCGGTGCGCCGGTCAGGCGACCGGTGCGGCCGGTTCGGGCTCTTCTTCCAGCCGCAGGTACTGGATGTTCAGCGTGATCGCCTCGGCATAACGCAGCACGAAGTAGTCGCCCTCGACGGGATAGAAGCGCTCTTCGCCAGCCGGGTCTCCCGGTGCGGCGTCGAGTGCCTTGTCGCCGCTGAGCGGGCGGCGGCCGACGCCCTGCAGCACCAGCCGGTCGAGCGAACCATCAGGCGTGAAATAGAAGTCTTCGAGAAAGCCCTGGTAGACCACGGGCTGCCCGGCGACATCGACGACGGCGGCCACCTTGATCAGGTCGGGCAGCTCGGCTCGCTCGAAGTCGGCACCGGTGAGCAGGTAGTACCAGGGCGCGTCGTGGAAGCGTGCCACCGGCGCCAGCCAGTGGCCCAGGCGGTCGAGCCGGCGCCAGGTGATCAGCGATCGCAGCAGCGTGGGCGCCACGACGCTTGCCGCCAGCAGCGTGCCGAAGTAGCGCGCCACCGGGCCTGCCAGCGCGCCGACGCTGGCCACCGCCGCGGTCTGCGTCGCCGGGCTGGACGAGAGCAGGCCCAGCAGCAGATCGAAGCGAAGGGTTTCACCCAGGAAAAGCCACGCCCCGAAAAGCCAGAGGCCGTGCAGCAGGCAGGCCCAGAGCACGGCTTCGGCGACGACCCGGCCGAAGGGCGCGTAGTCGAGCGCGGTGCGTTCGGCGCGCTTGAAGCGGCTGCGAAAGACGAAACCGGGGAGGACGAGCAGGAAGATGACAAGCGCCGGCAGCGCGACGTTCATCGCGGTCCGCGGGCGGCGTCAGGCCGCTTTGGGAACGACCACGGCGGTCAGGCGGCGCACCGTGGCGCCTTCGCGCAGCAGGATGGTCTGCTCGCTCGCGTCAGGCTGGCCCTGCCGGCTCGCCAGCGACACAACCTGGCGCAGCTGCATGCGCGCCTGGTTGTCGGCCAGGACTTTCTTCGCGAGGGGGCTTTGAAGCGCTTTCATGACGGTTCCGTTCGATGAGGGCGGCAATGCGCCGGATAGTGCCAGAAGCGAGGCCCGCTCACCACAAGCCACGGCCTTCATGCCCCGGAGATGGCACCGCCCGCGCCGAAAGCAAGTGTCGGCTCGTCGCCCGCACAGCGCTGGATCTCGACGGTCGAATGCACGATCTCCTCGTGCATCGAGAAGGTCGCCCGCACCGCCTCGGCGTCGAGCGTGGGCGAGTGGGTCACCACCGTCAGCGCGCATGAATAAGCGTTGCGGCCGACGCGCCAGACATGCAGGTCGGCCACGCGGGTGTGCGAATCGGCCAGGCCGTGTTCGACGCCTTCGCGGATCTCGTCGACCACCGGGTGGTCCATCTCGCGGTCGAGCAGCACGCGGCCGGTCTGCAGCAGGAGGCCCTTGGCCCACACCGCCACCAGCACGGCGCCGACGATGCCCATGGCCGGGTCGAGCCAGCGCCAGCCCATCAGCCAGCCGCCCACCAGCGCCGCGATGGCGAGCACCGAGGTGGCGGCGTCGGCGATGACGTGGAGGTAGGCGGACTTGAGGTTGAGGTCTTCGCCGTGCGCGTGGCCGTGGCTGTGACCGTGTTCATGACCATGGCCGTGCGCATGGCCATGGTCGTGCCCATGGTGCGCACCGCCCAGCAGCCGCGCGCAGACCAGGTTGACCAGCAGCCCGATGACGGCCACGACGATGGCCTCGCGGTAGTGGATGGGTTCCGGCGACCACAACCGCTCCAGCGAGCCGACCACCATCAGCGCCGCAATGCCCAGCAGGAAGAGCGCGCTGGCGAAGCCGGCGAGCACCTCGATCTTCCAGGTGCCGAAGGCAAAGCGCGGGTCCGCCGCGTAGCGCCGCACCGCCGCGTAGGCGAAGGCGCTCAGGCCGATGGCGAAGGCATGCGAGCTCATGTGCCAGCCGTCGGCCAGCAGCGCCATCGAGTTGAACCACCAGCCGGCGCCGATCTCCAGCACCATCGTTGCGGCGGTGATCCACATCACCAGGCGCGTGCTGCGCTCGGCGCCGTGGCTCTCGGTGTCGAAGCGGTGGTGGTGTTGCCAGGGGCGCAGATCGTGGGTGTGCATGCAGAAGTTTCTGTTGAAAAAAGGTCGGTTACGACGCCTCTCGTCAGTCAAAGAATCGATGACCCAGCAGGCTTCTCGGCCTTCGATCGGCTCAACCTCTGATTTTCAGCCGTTCGCTCGCCGATGAGAGTTCCTTCTTCAGCTCTGCGAGCCGTTTGTCGATCATCTCCGAATCGGCGGGGCTGTCGGCTTTTCGGACTTCGAGCTCCATCATTTCGATCAGAATCTCCGTGATCGCCCTGATGTGGTTCAGCGGCGTGCTCTGTGAATGAAGTGCCCCCGGGCGGGGGGGGCAACGACGTCAAACTTTCACGGACCGCACGATAGGCTGGCAGATGTCTTTCCCGGATGGCCTTGATCAGCAATGCATCACTCAGCGTACCGGCCTGATTGGCCGCCGCATCTTTCTGAAGCGCGACTTCTGCCGTCTGGAGCTGGGGCATCGCCCGTGCAAGTACGGCCTGCTCCTCGAATCTGCGCCGATGATCCACCCCCGGGTGCACAACGGCCAGCACCAGTGTGACGAGGCCTGCTCCCACGGCCACACCAGTCAGCATTTGTCGCCGTCGCGTCGACGACGAACTCCTCTGCTCATCGATGCGCTCCGCCAGCAGGCAAGCCATCGCAGCACCAGCAATCAAACCGCCCACATGCGCTGCGTTGTCGACTCCCTGCTTCGTGAATCCCTGGACCAGCGAATAGACAAGAAATATGCCTTGGCTGGTCAGGACATCTTTTCCGATCATTCCTGGTATGCGGTGCCGATGGCGATGCACCGTGACCAACAAAGCCCCGAGGATCCCGAAGACCGCGCCCGAAGCGCCAACAGCCACGGAATGCTGCGATGCGAAGTGCAAACTCAGTGCGTTGCCGATCAACGCGCTCCCGAGGTAAACAACCAGGAACTGGGCATTCCCGAAGAGGCGATTGAGCATCAACCCGGCCGTCCAAAGCCCAAGCATGTTCAGCGCCAGATGCACGATGCCTCCGTGGAGAAAGGCCGCAGCCAGAAGGCGCCAGTATTCGCTCTCCCGCGTGACGGCCCAAGTTGAGTTCGCACCCCAACGAAATAGGTCGCTTGCGGCAGGCGTCAGCGGATTGAGACCTTTCAACAGGGTGAGAAGCCAGACCCCAACATTGAGCGCAACGATCAGATAGAGCGCCCACGGATACGGCGTCAATGTCCGCAGCCGCGCCTGGAACGCAGCAGCTAAGGCCATATCCTCCATGCGCTTCTGGACGACGGCCTGTGCCCGCGTCCCGCCGTACGCTGCGAACGCTTTGAGGACGACGTCGGCTACCCGAGCATGGTCGCCCGTAGGCAGTGTCATCAAGGGAATTCGACGCACCGGCTTTCGGCCACTCAGCCATTGAGCCGTTCGCGACACCGATGGACTGTCCGGGACCAGATCGACGATCAATTGCGGATGTCCCTGAACAGACTCTTGACGGATCTCGGCGACATCGATCCAGGGCACCACATGACCGCGCAGAAGATAGCCTGTGATGCCTTGCGGACCCACACTGACCACCGGGAGGCGCGTCACAAGCTGCCGGCCAATCAACCAAACCACCCAGAGTCCAAAGAGAAGTCCGAACAGCCAGCCAATGCCCGTGTTGCTGCCCCATTGCTTCGCCAGCATCCAGCCCATGAATGCGTCCATCATGAGCAGAAACGCGATCAACCGGCCTATCACGCTGCGCCAAGACGCGCGAAACTCCATCAAACCCCGTTGGGCCCCTTCAACCATCCTGGCCTCCCAGCCGTCGTCGTTTTTGAGTTCTCAGACACCAAACATGTCGCCATCCCTCGTCGGCGGCGCCACGCCCAGGTGCCGGTAGGCCGCCAGCGTCGCGATGCGGCCGCGCGGCGTGCGCTGCAGGTAGCCCTGCTGAATCAGGTAGGGCTCGATCACGTCCTCGATCGTGTCGCGCTCTTCGCCGATGCTGGCGGCGATGTTGTCCAGCCCGACCGGGCCGCCATCGAAGCGGTGGATGACGGCCTCGAGCAGCTTGCGGTCCATCAGGTCGAAGCCCTGCGGGTCGACGTCGAGCATGGCGAGCGCCCGGTGCGCGATGTCTTCGGTGATGCGGCCGTCGCCCTTCACATCGGCGTAGTCGCGCACGCGGCGCAACAGGCGGTTGGCGATGCGCGGCGTGCCGCGCGAGCGGCGGGCGATTTCGAAGCCGCCGGCCGGGTCCATCGGCGCGTTGAGCAGGCCGGCGCTGCGGGTGACGATGCGGCCCAGCTCCTCGGCCGTGTAGAACTCCAGCCGCGAGACGATGCCGAAGCGGTCGCGCAGCGGATTGGTCAGCATGCCAGCGCGGGTGGTGGCACCGACCAGGGTGAAGGGTTGCAGGTCGAGCTTGATGCTGCGGGCCGCGGGGCCTTCGCCGATCATGATGTCGATCTGGTAGTCCTCCAGCGCGGGGTAGAGGATTTCCTCGACGACCGGGCTCAGCCGGTGGATCTCGTCGATGAAGAGCACGTCGTTCGGCTCGAGGTTGGTCAGCAGTGCGGCCAGGTCCTTGGGCTTCTCCAGCACCGGGCCGGAGGTCTGGCGCAGGTTCACGCCGAGTTCGGCCGCGATGATGTGGCTGAGCGTGGTCTTGCCCAGGCCGGGCGGACCGAACAGCAGCACGTGGTCGAGCGCCTCGCCGCGCTTGCGGGCGGCCCCGATGAAGATCTCCAGCTGCTCACGCACCTTGACCTGGCCGACGTAGTCGTCGAGCAGCTTGGGCCGCAGCGCCCGCTCGATGGCTTCTTCCTTGGGCGAAGCAGGCGCGGCGGACACCACGCGTGGCGGGGCGGGGGCGAAGTCGTCGGTCTGGATGGTCATAGGGGCTCGGCTGAAGGAACAGTTTAGTCGGCCGAACGGCCGCGTGACGCCTGTCCGCGGCTGGTGCGCGCAATCCCCTGGGGCAGAATGCAGTTCAAAAACAAGGGGAGTTGTCCGAGTGACCATCTACGAACTGAAGCCACGCTTCCAGGCGCTGCTCCGGCCGGTCGTGGTGCGGCTGAACGCGGCAGGCGTGACCGCCAACCAGGTAACGCTGGCGGCCTGCGTGATCTCAGTGGCGCTCGGGCTGTGGCTTTTCTTCGCCGCGCCGCGCGCCGGCTACTTCGCGCTGATCCCGCTCTGGATGTTTATGCGCATGGCCTTCAACGCCATCGACGGCATGCTGGCGCGCGAGCACGGCCAGCAGAGCGCCCTGGGCGCCTTCCTCAACGAACTGACCGACGTGCTCTCCGACGCGGCGCTGTACCTGCCCTTCGCGCTGGTCGCGCCCTTCCACCCTTTCTGGGTCGGCACGGTGATCGTGCTGGCCGGCCTCAGTGAATTCACCGGCGCGCTCGGCCCGACGGTCGGCGCCTCGCGCCGCTACGACGGCCCGCTGGGCAAGAGCGACCGCGCCTTCGTCTTCGGCGCGCTCGGGCTCTATGTGGCGCTGGGCTGGCCGCTGCCCGGCTGGGCCGGCTGGCTGATGCCGCTGCTCGCCGCGCTGGTCGCCTGGACCATCGTCAACCGCATCCGTCGCGCGCTGGCCGAAGCCGGCACGCGCCCCACTCTCTGAATCGACCCCCATGACCCAGCCTCGCGTTCCGCACGAGCACCACTTCACCACGCACGACGGCGTCTCGCTGTTCTACCGCCATTGGCCGGCTACCGGCGCCGCACGACGCGGTGCCATCCTGCTGTTCCACCGCGGCCACGAGCACGGCGCGCGAATGGCGCACCTGATCGACGAGCTCGACCTGCCCGACTTCGACTTCTTCGCCTGGGACGCCCGCGGCCACGGCCAGTCGCCGGGCCCGCGCGGGCACAGCCCGAGCTTCGCGACCTCGGTGCGCGACGTGCAGACCTTCGTCGACCACATCGGCAGCGCGCACGGCGTGCGGGAGCGGGACCAGTACGTCATCGCGCAGAGCGTGGGCGCGGTGCTGATCTCGACCTGGGCGCACGACTACGCGCCCAAGGTGCGCGGCCTGACGCTCGCGTCGCCCGCCTTCAAGGTCAAGCTCTACGTGCCCTTCGCGCGTGCCGGTCTCGGGCTGATGCACAAGCTGCGCGGGCTGTTCTTCGTCAACAGCTACGTCAAGCCGAAGTTCCTCACGCACGACCCGGAGCGCATCGCGAGTTACGAGCGCGACCCGCTCATCTCGCGGCCGATCGCGGTGAACATCCTGCTCGACCTGTACACCGCCGCCGACCGCGTGGTGGCCGATGCCAACGCGATCACGCTGCCCGTGCAGCTGTTGATTTCGGGCGCCGACTGGGTGGTGCACCACAAGCCGCAGCACACCTTCTTCGACAAGCTCGGCAGTGCGATCAAGACCAAGACGGTGCTGCCCGGCTTCTTCCACGACACGCTGGGCGAGCGCGAGCGCGCACCCGTGGTGGCGTCGATCCGCGAGTTCATCCTGCAACGCTTCGACGCGCCGACGCCGCCGGTCGACCTGCGCGAGGCGCACCTGCAAGGCGCGACGGCCGACGAGTCGCGTGCGCTTGCCGCGCCACTGTCACCCTGGTCGCCACGCGGCGCGTACTGGGCCGTCACGCGCGCCAGCCTGCGCTTTGGCGGGCTCTTGTCCCGCGGCGTCAAGCTGGGGCACGACACCGGCTTCGATTCGGGCAGCACGCTCGACTACGTCTACCGCAACGCGCCGGAGGGCAAGGGCGCGCTGGGCCGGTCGATCGACAAGACCTACCTCGAATCCATCGGCTGGCGCGGCATCCGCCAGCGCAAGGTCCATGTCGAGGAACTGATCCGCGAAGCGATGGAACGCCTGGCCGAGCAGCACCGCGAGGTGCGGGTGATGGACATCGCCGCCGGCCACGGCCGCTACGTGCTCGACGCGGTGCAGGCGAGCCCGGTGAAGGCCAGCTCGATCCTGCTGCGCGACTACAGCGATATCAACGTGCGCGACGGCACCAAGCTCATCGCCGAGAAGGAACTGCAGGACGTCGCGAAGTTCGTGCAGGCCGATGCCTTCGACCGCATCAGCCTCGCGACCGTGACACCGCGGCCCACGCTGGCCGTCGTGTCGGGCCTGTATGAACTCTTCCCCGACAACGAGATGGTGCGCCGCTCGCTCGCCGGCGTCGGCGACGCGGTGGAAGACCGTGGCTACCTGGTCTACACGGGCCAGCCGTGGCATCCGCAACTGGAGATGATCGCCCGCGCGCTGACCAGCCACCGCCAGGGCGAGGCCTGGGTGATGCGCCGCCGCACGCAGGCCGAGATGGACCAGCTGGTGGAGGAAGCCGGCTTCCGCAAGATCGCCCAGCGCGTGGACGAGTGGGGCATCTTCACCGTCTCCTTGGCCATCCGCACCGTGCAGTGAGATGAGTCCGCGGCAACGCCCCTGGAAGCGTGCGATCGCCTGGTTGGTGTTTCTGGGGCCGCTGTTCTATGCGACCTATGGCTTCGCGAACTGGTGGGCCGCGTCGCGCACCGTGGTGCCCACGCTGGCCTTCGTGTGGGAACGCGGCATTCCCTTCTGGCCCTGGACCATCTTTCCGTACTGGACCATCAACGTCTTCTACGCACTGTCGCTCTTCTTCGCGCGCGACAGGCATACGATGGACCGGCACGCGCTGCGGCTGGTCAGCGCCACCGTCATCGCGGTGAGCTGCTTCGTGCTGTGGCCGCTGCGCTTCAGCTTCGGGCAACCACCGGTCAGCGGCGCGCCGGCCTTCCTGTTCGATGCGCTGCGCGGCTTCGACCAGCCCTTCAACCAGGCGCCGTCGCTGCACATCGCGCTGGCCGTGATCCTGTGGGATTGGTACCGCCGATTCATCCGCCCGCTGTGGGCGCGGCTCGTGCTGCATGTGTGGGCCTTCGCCATCTGCGCATCGGTGCTCACGACCTGGCAGCACCACGTCATCGACATTCCGACGGGTGGGCTGCTCGGCCTCGTGTGCGTGTGGCTGTGGCCGCTGGAACGGGTGGCGTCGATCCGGCAGGGCTGGCGGGTCACGCGTGATCCGCAGCGCTGGAAGCTGGCCGGTGTCTACGGCGTCGGCGCGCTGCTTTTTCTCGGTGCCGCGCTGGCCATCGGCGGGTTCGGCCTGTGGCTCGGCTGGCCCGCTGCGTCGCTGGCCCTGGTCGCGCTGAACTACGCGGCGCTCGGCGCGCGCGGCTTCCAGATGGACGGGCATGGCCGCATGCGCTGGGCGGCGCGATGGCTCTTCGCGCCCTACCGGCTCGGTGCGGCGGTCAACGCCTGGGCCTGGACGCGGCGCCTGCCGGCGTCGGTCGAGGTGGCGCCAGGGCTGCGGCTCGGCCGCATCCCGACGCGGGACGAATGGCTCGCGGCCGGCCAGCCGCGGCTGGTGAGCCTGTGCGCCGAGCTGCAATTGCCGCGCGTTAACGGCGCGCGCTGCGTGCCGATGCTCGACCTCGTCGTGCCGCCGCCGCACCGGCTGCGTCGCGCGGCCCAGATCATCGATGCGCAACGCCGCGCCGGCCACCCCGTGTGGGTGTGCTGCGCGCTCGGCTTCTCGCGCAGCGCGGCCGCCACCATCGCCTGGCTGCGCTTGCACGGTAGCGTGACCAGCGTGATCGATGCCGAAGCGCAGGTGCGCCGCGCACGGCCGCAGATCGTGCTACGTGCCGCCTGGCAACAGGCACTCGACCACGCGACCCGGCACACTCGCACCCCATGACCGACCACGAACGCGCCCTCTGTACCGCCACGGCCCGGCTGCTGCAGGCCGCCGGCGTCATCGCGGCGTGGGGGCTCGGGCTGAGCCTCGTCGCCCTCGGCGTGCTGGCGCTGACCGGGCGCTCGCTCTCGATGCTGTCCTGCATGGGCTTCGGCGCGGTCGCGGTCATCGGCATCTTCGAGCGCTACATGGCGCTGCGGCTGCGGCTCGACGTCGGCCTGTTCGACGGCCTGGCCAGCGGCGCGATTCCCTCGCTCAGCACGCTCGACGTGGCCCTGCAGAAGCTGGGCCTGCGCCAGGCGTCGGAGGCCCCCGAGGCGCCGCGCGCGCTGGCCGACCGGGCGCAGGGCGCCCGTCAGCTGATGCAGCGCCACGGCATCGCCGTCGCCTGCCAGAGCGCAATGTTCCTGCTGGCACTGCTGACCCAGGACTTGCGCTGACCCCTCCCCCGTCATCACACGAAGAAGCGTCGTCACCATGAGTTCTCCCCCTCGCAACGGCCTGCGCCATGTGGCCGCCGTCGTCTCGGCCTGGTTGATCGTGCTGGCGGCAAAGCTCTTGACCGGCGTGCGCGCCATCTGGTCGGGTACCACGCCCAAGGCCGAGCAGACGCTCTACTTCGCCAACCACACGAGCCACGGCGACTTCGTTCTGCTGTGGGCCACGCTGCCGGCCGACCTGCGCGCCCTCACGCGGCCGGTGGCGGGGCAGGACTATTGGGAGGCCTCGTCGATGCGTCGTTTCATCGGCGCGGACGTGTTCAACGCGCTGATGATCCGCCGCGACGGTGGCACCGGCGCTGGCGCACCCAACCCGGTCGAGCAGATGACCGAGGCGCTGCTGTCGGGTGATTCGCTCATCATGTTCCCCGAAGGCACCCGCAACACCGGCGACGAGACGCTGCTGCCGCTCAAGAGCGGCCTCTTCCACCTGGCGCGCGCCTGCCCGCAGGTGCGGCTGGTGCCGGTGTGGATCGAGAACCTGAAACGCGTGCTGCCCAAGGGCGCCCTGGTGCCGATCCCGCTGGCCTGCACGGTGCGCTACGGCACGCCGCTGGTGCTGGCCGAGGGCGAAGACAAGAACGCCTTCATCGCGCGCGCCCGCGCCGCGATGCTCGAACTGCGCCCCGAATACGACAAGGCGGAAGACTGAAGCCATGAACATCTCCGCTTCGACCCACACCACGCTGATGCTTTTCGGCGGTGTCTTCGGCGTGCTCGTGCTCGCCTCGGCCATCGGCGCGCTGCTGAAGTGGCGCGTGGCGCACGGCCAGCCGCATTCGGTGATCGACAACCTCAACGCACGGGTCAACGCCTGGTGGGTGATGGTGGCGGTCATCGGCCTGTCCTTCGCCTTCGGCAAGGGCGGCGTGATCGTGCTGTTCTACCTGATCTCGTTCTACGCGCTGCGCGAGTTCATGAGCCTGGCCTACACCCGGCGCGGCGACCACGCCGCCATCGCGGTGGCCTTCTTCATCGCGCTGCCAGTGCAGTACCTGCTGATCTGGATCGACTGGTACGGTCTGTACGCGATCTTCATCCCGGTCTACGCCTTCCTGGTGCTGCCCATCCTGGCGGCCGTGGGCGGCGACACGCAGCGCTTTCTCGAGCGCACCTCGAAGATCCAGTGGGGACTGATGGTCTGCGTGTTCTGCATCAGCCACGTGCCGGCCCTGCTCACGTTGCAGATCCCCGGTTTCGAAGGCCGCAACCTGCTGCTGATTGCCTTCCTGGTGATCGTGGTTCAGGGCAGCGACGTGCTGCAGTACGTGTGGGGCAAGCTGCTGGGCAAGCGCAAGGTCGCGCCCGAACTGTCTCCGTCGAAGACGTGGGAAGGGCTGATCGGCGGCGTGGCCAGTGCCACGGCACTCGGCGCCGCTCTGTCCTGGGCGACGCCCTTCACGCCATGGCAAGCGGCTCTGATGGCACTGACCATCTGCCTGATGGGCTTCTTCGGCGGCCTCGTGATGTCGGCCATCAAGCGCGATCGCGGCGTGAAGGACTGGGGCCACATGATCGAAGGCCACGGCGGCATGCTCGACCGGCTCGATTCGGTGGTCTTCGCTGCGCCCGTGTTCTTTCACGTGCTGCGCTATTGGTGGGTGCCCTGAGCGCGGCTCAGTCGTCGCTCAGCGTTGTCCCTCGACAGGCCAGGTAGCACAGCGGCAGAACGACCGCGACGCAGCCGATGGCCACCCACAGGCTCAGGAAGGTGTAGAAATTGTGGCGCCCCGGGTCGCTCGCCAACGCGGCGAGCAGGTCCGCATCGCGAAGCCCGCCGAGTCCGCGTGCCGCGGCGAAGTCGTACGCCGCCGACCCGATATGGCTCAACGCCACCAGCACCGGCGCGATCAGAGCCAGCGGCAGCCAGGCGCCGCGCACCTTGCGCCATGACAGAACTTGCAAGAGGAAGAAAAGCGCCACGCCGATGACGATCAACCCGAGCACGAAGTCGTCGCGTGCGAATTGAAGCAGCCAGGGCCAAGTCACCTGAAGCGGCCACAAGGGCCATTCGGCACGTGACGCGAAGGCGATCACCGGCCGCGCAAAGGCGTCGAGGCCCAGCGCCAACAGCGCCCGCCCGGCGAGTGCCGAAGCGCAGGCGATGCCGGCGACGATCAGGCAGCCGGCACGCAGCCGCTGGCGCCCGGTCGTCGAGGGCGGCACCGGCGGCAGCGTCGTCTTGAGTTCGATTTGGCGCAACGGCTGGCCCGGTGCGCGCCAGATGGTGTGCGTGGTCGTGATGCTGCGCGGCTGCGGCTGACGAGCCGCGCGGTCCCCGGCCACCAGCCAATCGACGGCGGCCAGCGCCAGCGCGAAACTGCCCGTCGCCGTGAGCCATGCGCAAGCGCCCGGCATGTCGATGAAGCCTCCCGGGGTGAGCATGGCCGAGTGGCCGTACACCAGCGCAGCCGCGCCATGCGCCAGCATGATGGGCACGCTGCACAGCAGGGCCATTCGGACCAGCAGCGCATCGCCTTCAGGCGACTCCTGGCGCGGATCGAGCCGTTGCCAGAGCGACACCCAGCGCGGGGCTTCGCCGCGTGGATAGACAGTGCGCGCCGTCGCCGACATGCGCTGCATGCGGGCGTGCCACCGGCCCCGGCTCGTCACTTCGCCAGTGCCCGCAGCGCCAGCTTGATGCCGTCGCTCACGCTCGCGTCCTTCGGCAGGGCCTTCAGCGCCGCCGAGGCTTCCTTGTCGCTGTAGCCCAGCGCAATCAGTGCCTGCAGGATGTCGGCCTGCGCGTCGGTGGCGGCGTGCGCGGGCAGCGCGATGTCGGCGCCCAGCTTGCCCTTGAGTTCGAGCAGCAGGCGCTCGGCGGTCTTCTTGCCGATGCCGGGGATCTTCACCAGCCGGCCAGCGTCCTGCAGCGTGACGATCTGCGCCAGCTCACCCACGCTCAGGCCCGACAGCACGCCCAGCGCCATGCGCGGGCCGATGCCGGAAATCTTGATGAGCTGGCGGAAGGCCGCCCGTTCTTGATGGGTACCGAAGCCGTAGAGAATCTGCGCGTCTTCACGCACCACGAAGTGCGTCAGCAGCGACACGCGCTCGCCGGTGTGCGGCAGGTTGTAGAACGTGCTCATCGGCACGTCGACCTCGTAACCGACGCCGTTGCAGTCGACGACCACCTGCGGTGGATTGCGTTCAGCCAGCGTGCCGGTCAATTTGCCTATCATGGGTGTCCTTCAAGAGTCCGGAATTATCCTTTGATCGTTCGCCACACCTTCAAGCCCCTCAACAACGTGCGCCTCGGCCACCTGTGCGGCCCGCTCGACGAGCACCTGCGCCGCATCGAGGACACGCTGGGCGTGACGATCGCGCACCGCCACGAGCAGTTCAGGGTCGAAGGCCCGAAAGCCATCGCCGACCAGGCCATGGAAGTGCTGCAGGCGCTGTACGAGATCGCCGATCGGCCGATCGACCCGGCCGTCGTGCAGCTCACGCTGGCGAGCGATTCGGGCATGACCGCGGACGGCGAGGCCGGGCCGATGCTGGTCACGCGACGTGCCGACCTGCGCGCCCGCACCCCGACGCAGGCGGCCTACCTCGAGCACATCGCCAAGCACGACATCACCTTCGGCATCGGCCCGGCGGGCACGGGCAAGACCTACCTCGCGGTGGCCTGTGCGGTCGACGCGCTGGAGCGAAGCGCGGTGCAGCGCATTGTGCTGACCCGCCCGGCGGTCGAGGCGGGCGAGCGGCTCGGATTCCTGCCGGGCGACCTGAACCAGAAGATCGATCCCTACCTTCGCCCGCTGTACGACGCGCTGTACGACCTGATGGGCTACGACAAGGTGCAGAAGGCCTTCGAGCGCAACGCGCTGGAGATCGCGCCGCTGGCCTTCATGCGCGGGCGTACGCTCAACAACGCCTTCGTGATCCTCGACGAGGCGCAGAACACGACGCCCGAGCAGATGAAGATGTTCCTCACGCGCATCGGCTTCGGTGCCAAGGCCGTGGTGACCGGCGACGTGAGCCAGATCGACCTGCCCAAGTCGCAGCTGTCGGGCCTGATCGACGCGGAGCGCGTGCTCAAGCGCGTGAAGGGCATCGCCATCACGCGCTTCAGCAGTGCCGACGTGGTGCGGCACCCGCTGGTGGCGCGCATCGTCGACGCGTACGACGGGCAACGCAAGCGCAGCGGAGCCGATTGATGGCGCTGCCGGCCCTGACGCTGTCGCTGCAATTCGCGCGTTTCAAAGGCGTAGAGCTTCACCGCGCCGCGCTGCCGCGCCACCGCGTCACGCGCTGGATCCGGCATGCGCTGGACATCGACGGCGAGATCACCGTGCGCATCGTCGATGCGGAAGAAGGCCAGCAGCTCAACCGCGAGTTCCGCGGCAAGGACTACGCGACCAACGTGCTGACCTTCGACTATGCTCAGGCGCCGGTCGTGATGGCCGATCTGGTGCTCTGCGCGCCGGTGGTCGCACGCGAAGCCAAGGAAAACCGCAAGACGCTGGCCGACCACTACGCGCACCTGCTGGTGCATGGCACGCTGCACGCGCAGGGCTGGGACCACGAGACCAGCGAGGCCGACGCCGACGAGATGGAAGCCTACGAGATCGAGATCCTGGCCGAAATGGGCATCCGCAGCCCCTACGGCAAGTAGCTGCCGGCGGCCCTACGCTGCCATCTGCAGCGGGATCGTCACGGGGCCGTCGTTGACCAAATGCACTTGCATGTCGGCGGCGAAGACGCCGGTCGCCACCACGGGATGCGCAGCGCGCACCTGCGCCACGAACAGGTCATAGAGCCGCCGGCCCTCATCGGGCGCGGCGGCCTGCGTGAAGCTCGGCCGGTTGCCACCGCTCACGTCCGCGGCCAGGGTGAACTGGCTCACGACCAGCAACCCGCCACTGATGTCCTGCACGCTGCGGTTCATCTTGCCGGCGTCATCCGCAAAGATGCGCAGCTTGAGGATCTTGGCGAGCATCCGGCCAACCACGGCGTCGGTGTCGCCGCGCTCGGCGCACAGCAGCACCAGCAGCCCTGCGCCGATCGCGCCGACGGTTTTCCCAGCGATGTCGACGCGGGCTTCGCGCACGCGTTGCAGCACCGCCTTCATTCGTGCTCCCCCATGCCCACGGCGCGCGCTTCCATGTCGAGCGGCAGCAGCTGGATCGTGACGCGCAGACCCGGGACCGCGTCCATCAGCGCCTGCTCGAGCGCATCGCGCAACCCGGCGGCGCGCTGCAGCGACCAGTCGCCGGGCACATGCATGTGCAGATCGGCGAAGCGGCGGCGCCCCGCGCTGCGCGTGACGATGTCGTCGAAGCGCAGGTGCGCGCCGCCGGTTCGCTCGGAGAAGCGCGCAAGCGCGGCGTCGATGGCGGCGAGCGACGGCGCATCGAGGGCCTGGTCCATCAGGCCCTGGGACGAACGCCAGACCAGGTGCGCCCCCTCGCGCACGATGTTCAGCGCGACCCCGATGGCCAGCAGCGGATCGAGCCACAGCCAACCGGTGAAATGCACCGCCACGATGCCGACCACCACGGCTGCGGAGGTCCACACGTCGGTGACCAGGTGCCGGCCGTCGGCTTCGAGTGCGATGGATCGGTGCGCGCGCGCCGCACGGAACATCGCGACGGCCAGTCCCGCGTTCAGCATCGAGCTGAGGATCGACAGCGCCAGGCCCCAGCCGAGTTGTTCGATGGGCTGCGGCGACATCAGCCGCACGATGGCGGCCCAGCCGATGGCCAGCGCCGCACCGATGATCAGGATGCCTTCGAAGCCGGACGAGAAGTACTCCGCCTTGTGATGCCCGTACGGATGGTCGTCGTCGGCAGGGCGTGCGGCGATCGTCACCATGGCCAGCGCAAACATCGCACTGGCGAGGTTGACAAAGGATTCCATGGCATCGGAGATCAGGCCCATGGAATTGGTCACATAGCCGGCCGCGCCCTTGAGCACGATGGTCACGAGCGCCACAGCGACCGAGACACGCAGCAAGACCTTGGGGCTCCAGCGAAGGGATGAAGAAGGAGCAGCAGGCATGGCAGAGGAAAAAGCGGTACTAGACCGCACAAGGGAGCTGAATTATCGCGACCTGATCGACGACGCGATGCGGTGGCTTACCATGCCGGGCCTCGCCCCGTGGCGACACCGTTCAAGGAGTGACCATGAACCATCGGATCCCGACCCTGCTGTGCGTCCTCGCCTTCACCTTCGCCAGCGGCGCCGCGCTGGCACAGGCAGCCGCACCATCGCCCGAACTTCAGGCCGGCACCATCAAGTCGGTGCGCGGCGACGTGCAGTTGCTCAGCGCCTCCGGGGCCCAGCGGCCGGCGTCGTCCGGCGATGTGCTGATGCCCGTCGACCGCGTGCTCACCGGCGTGGACTCCGCCGCGGCCGTGGTGCTGCGTGATGGCACCACGATGGTGGTCGGGCCCTCGTCGCGGCTGGACGTGAAGGAATTCCACTTCGACGCCACCACGCAGGACGGTGGGTTGTTGGTGTCCCTGCTGCGCGGCTCGATGCGCATGATCACCGGGCTGATCGGCAAAAAGCAGCCTGATGCAGTCCGCGTGGAAACCCAGACAGCTACCATTGGCATCCGCGGCACCGACTTCATCGTGCAGGCCGACGCCCAACCGTGACCCTCCATCGACTCGCACTCTCTGTCTTCACCAGCTTCCTGATCGCGGCCTGCTCGTCTCCCGGCACCCGCGTCGTGCTTCTTCCGCAGGCCGACGGCCGCCCGTCGGCGGTGGTGGTCCGTGCCAACGGCGGAGAAGAGGTACTGGGCAAACCGTATCAACGCGCCACGGCCCTGCGCGGCAGCACGGGCGCCCCGGTGGTCGACCAGGCGGACCCGGCGCGCATCCAAGCCGAAAACCGCAGTCTGTTCGAGATGATGCCGCCGCCGCCGCAGCGCTACACGCTCTACTTCAACGCTGGCGAAGCGACGCTGACAACCGAATCGCAGACCACGATGAGCGAAGCCCTGGCCGCCGCCGCCGCGCGCAACGGGGGCGAGATCGTGGTGACCGGCCACACCGACACGAAAGGCACCCAGGAGCACAACGACGAACTGTCACGCCGGCGCGCTCAGGAGGTGCGACAAATGTTCGCCGACCGGGGCTTTCCCGCCCATCGCATCCAGGCGGTTGGCCGCGGCGAACGCAACCTGATCGTCCCGACAGCCGACGACATCGAAGAACCTCGCAACCGCCGGGTGACAATCGAGGTCCGCTGACGCTGTGCCAAAGCCGGCGACGCCGCCAACCGGTGTCGGCCACGTTGCCGATCAGCCTCGGTAGGGCGTGGTGGCGACCAGGGGTGGGCGGTTGCGTTCAGTCCAGCGAGACCCGCGCGAACTTGCGCTTGCCGACCTGCACCACATAGCTGCCGGCGGGCAGCTTGAGGCCCTTGTCGCTGACCACGGCAGAGTCGATGCGGACGCCGCCGCCATCGATCAGGCGGTTGCCCTCTGACGTGGACGCCGCCAAGCCAGCCTGCTTGAGCAACTGACCGATGCCCAGCGGAGCACCCGACAGCGTCACCTCTGGAATTTCGTCAGGCACGCCGCCCTTGCTGCGGTTCGCGAAGTCCTGTTCGGCGGCCTCGGCGGCTGCGGCGCTGTGGAAGCGCGCGGTGATTTCCTTGGCGAGCGCAACCTTCGCATCCTTGGGGTTGCGGCCAGCGGCGACCTCACCCTTCAGGGCCTCGATATCGGCCATCGAACGGAAACTCAGCAGCGTGTACCAGCGCCACATCAGGTCGTCGGAAATCGACAAGACCTTGGCGAACATGGTGTTCGGCTCCTCGGTGACGCCGATGTAGTTGCCCTTGCTCTTGGACATCTTCTCGACGCCGTCGAGGCCTTCCAGCAGCGGCATAGTGAGTATGCACTGCGGCTCTTGGCCATATTCCTGCTGAAGATGTCGGCCCACCAGCAAGTTGAATTTCTGGTCGGTGCCGCCGAGTTCCAAGTCGGACTTGAGCGCCACGGAGTCGTAGCCTTGCATCAGCGGGTACAGGAATTCGTGGACGGAGATCGACTGGCCGGCCTTGAAGCGCTTGGTGAAGTCGTCGCGCTCCATCATCCGCGCCACGGTGTACTTGGCGGCCAGCTGGATCATCCCACGCGCGCCCAGCGGATCGCTCCACTCGGAGTTGTAGCGAATCTCGGTACGCGCCGGGTCGAGCACGAGGCTGGCCTGGCGGTAGTAGGTCTGCGCGTTCGCCTCGATCTGCTCGCGGGTCAGCGGCGGCCGGGTGCTGTTGCGGCCCGACGGGTCGCCGATGGTGCTGGTGAAGTCGCCGATCAGGAAAATGACGGTGTGGCCCAGATCCTGGAGCTGGCGCATCTTGTTCAACACCACCGTATGACCGATGTGGATGTCCGGCGCCGTCGGATCCAACCCCAGCTTGATACGCAACGGCGTGCCGCTGAGTTCGGAACGCTGCAGTTTTCGCACCCACTCCTCCTGAGGGAGGAGTTCGTCAGCCCCCCGCAGGGAAATGTCGAGTGCCCGTCCTACATCATTGGAAAGACTTTGGCTTGTAACAAACTCGGACTTCATTGGGATTTATTGGCAGTTTTGCGTATGGCCGAAGCTATACTCAGCCCGACATCTTTCGAGCGTCGGATTCTAAGCGGCGCTTTCTTTCGCTCTGTCCTACAGCACGCCATTGCGAGCCTTTGCTGAGGACGCGCCGAACCGACACAGGGTTTTAAGACGTTGATCAACGCCATTCTCGCTGCCGAGGAGTTGCTGGCTTCCCGCGTGGCCCACACATTCCGCAGCTATCCGAAGCAGATCAGCACCGTGATCGGCGCAGCGCTGCTGTGCATGGGCGGAGGCGCCTTCGCCGTGGCATCGCTCGGCCCTGACGTGGCCGACCTGCCCGTCACGCAGGTGCTCGAAGCCGTCCAACCTCTGGCCTCTTCAGAACAGGTCGACGCGCTCGACACGCACGACTTCACGCTCTTCAGAACGGAACTCACGCGCTCGAGCGACACGATCGAAGCCCTGCTCAAGCGGCTGGGCATTGCCGACCCGGCAGCCGCGGCCTTCGTGCGCGGCAATGCCGAGGCTCGCGGCGCGCTGTTCAACCGCACCGGTCGTACCGTGACGGCCGAGGCCGCACGCGACAACACCTTGCAACGCCTGAGCGCTCGCTGGATTCCCGACGGCGACGGCGGCTTCAAGCGCCTGGTGATCGCCCGCAACGAGGCGGGCAATGGCTTCACCGTGCGCACCGAGGCCGACCGGCTCACAGCCGCGAGCCGGCTCGCCAGCGGCGTCGTCCGCAGTTCGCTGTTCGCCGCCACTGACGAGGCTCGCATCCCCGATGCGGTCGCCAGCCAACTGGCCGACATCTTTGCGGCTGACGTGGACTTCCGCGCGTTGCGCAAGGGTGACCGCTTCGCCGTCGTCTACGAAACCTTCGAAGCCGATGGCCAGTCGTTGCGCAGCGGCCGGGTGCTGTCGGCCGAGTTCGAGAGCAACGGCAAGACCTACCAGGCCATGTGGTTCCAGGAACCGGGCAAGAAGGGCGGCTATTACCGTCCGAACGGCGACAGCCTGCTGCGCGCCTTCCTGTCTTCGCCGGTCGAGTTTTCGCGTATTTCGAGCGGTTTCGCGATGCGGATCCACCCCATCCAGAACACCTGGCGCCAGCACAACGGCATCGATTTCGCCGCGCCGACGGGCACCGCCGTGCGCGCCGTGGGCGACGGCGTGGTCGAGTTTGCCGGTCGGCAGAACGGCTACGGCAACATCGTCATCCTGAAGCACCGCAACAACCAGGAAACCGTGTACGCGCACCTCAGCCGCATCGACGTGAAGGTCGGTCAGGCGGTGAACCAGAGCCAGTTCATCGGCGCGGTCGGTGCCACTGGCTGGGCCACCGGTCCGCACCTGCACTTCGAATTCCGCGTGAACGGCGAGTACGCCAATCCGGCCAACATCGCGCAGCAGGAAGGCGGCACACCGATCAGCGCATCGGTGCGCCCGGTCTTCGACCGTCAGGCGATGGCGACGCGCCGCGAGTTGGCCGCCGCCTTCTCGGTGGTCCAGGCCAGCGCCGACTGAAGTACAGCACCGGCGACCTGCCCGGTGCGACTTTCAACGAGCGAGCATGGCTGAACGCTTCATCGGCCTGATGTCGGGCACCTCGCTCGACGGGGTCGATGGCGTCATGGCGGATTTCGACGCGGGACGCATCGCGGTCCTGGCCCACGCCACCGCCCCTTTTCCCAGCGGTCTACGCGCCGAGCTCCTGGCACTCAACACGCCCGGCGAGAACGAGCTGCACCGCGCTGCACTGGCGGCCAACGGCCTCGTGCGCGTCTACGCCGATGTGGTTCGGCAGTTGCTGGACGACACCGGCTGCTCGGCCACTGAAATCACCGCGATCGGCGCGCATGGCCAGACCGTCCGGCACCAGCCCGGCGTGGTGGACGGCGTCGGCTACACCTTGCAGCTCAACAGCCCTGCCCTGCTGGCCGAGCTGTCTGGGATTGACGTCGTCGCGGACTTCCGCAGCCGCGACGTGGCCGCTGGCGGCCAGGGGGCGCCGTTGGTGCCCGCTTTTCACCGCGCAGTGTTCGGGCAGGCGCGGCAGACCCTGGCGATCCTGAACGTCGGAGGCATCTCGAACCTGAGCGTGCTGCCCGCCGATGGCGGCACCGTGCTCGGCTTCGACTGCGGCCCCGGCAACGCACTGATGGACCACTGGTGCCGCCTTCACACCGGCCAGCCCTTCGACGACGGCGGGCGGTGGGCCGCCAGCGGGCGTGTCGACCCGCTGCTGCTGGCGCGACTGCGCAACGAGCCCTTCTTCGCACAGCCGCCGCCCAAAAGCACCGGCCGCGACCTGTTTCATCCCGCCTGGCTCGATGCCATGTTGAGCGGCGCGTCACTCACACCCGTCGACGTGCAAGCCACGCTCACCGAACTCACCGCCTCCGCGTGCGCGCACGACGTGCTCCTGCACGCCAGCGATGCGGTCGCGCTGATCGTCTGCGGCGGCGGCGCGCTCAACGACCACCTCATGGCGCGCCTGGCGGCGCTCTTGCCCAAGCTGACGGTGTGCTCGTCCGCCGACCGTGGCCTCCCGCCACAACAGGTCGAGGCAGCCGCCTTCGCCTGGCTCGCACGTGCCACGGTCCGGCGCGAGCCCGGCAACCTGGCGAGCGTGACCGGCGCGGGCGGCGCCCGGGTGCTGGGTGCGATTTACCCCGCCTGAAGCCCTTCAGCCGTGGCCCGACACCTCGGGCTGTGCGGGCTGCACGGCACGCGCCTCGGGCGGCAAGTGCCAGAAGATCAGCGCAGAGGCGAGCGTGATCAGCCCCATCGTCGCGAATGTGGCCTGGAAGGCGTGCAGGGTGTCGACGGGTCCGGCGCTCCCGAAGATCCCCGTGTAGCCACCGAGGACCGAACTGGCGGCCGCCACGCCCAGGCTCATCGCCAGCATCTGCACCATCGACAACAGGCTGTTGCCACTGCTCGCCATGCTGCTGTCGAGGTCGCGCAGCGTGACGGTGTTCATCGCCGTGAACTGCAGCGAGTTCACCGCGCCGAAGCACAGCAGCTGCACGATGTGCAACGCCACCGGTTGTCCTGGTGACGTGAGCGCGAAGCTGGACATCGTCAGGCCCACCAGCGCGGTGTTGACCACCAGCACGCGGCGGTAACCGAAGTGCGTGATGAGCGGCGTGGTGAAGCGCTTCATGGCCATACCGGCCATCGCGATGGGCAGCATCATCAGGCCCGCGCGCAGGGGCGAGTAGCCCATCGACACCTGTAGCAGGAGCGGCACGAGGAACGGCATGCAGCCGCTGCCCAGGCGGGAGAACAGGTTGCCGAGCAGGCCGATGCTGAGGGTGGGCACCTTGAACAGCACCGGCGAGAACAAGGGATCGGGCTTGCGCGAAGCCTGCAGCCAGTAGGCGGTCAGGCTCGCGAAGCCGAACACCAGCAACACGAACACGCTCACCTGGCGCAGCCCCAGTTCGGCCACGCCGTCCAGCGCCAGCGAAATCGCCACCATGCCGAACGCCAGCATGGCATAGCCGGTGGCATCGAAGCGCCGCAACTGCGCACCCCGGAGGTCCGGCATGAAGCGCAGCGTGGCGATGCAGCCCATCAGGCCGACCGGTACGTTGACCAGGAAAATCCAGTGCCACGACGCGTACTGCACCAGCCAGCCGCCCAGCGTCGGCCCTAGAAGCGGCCCGATCAGCCCCGGGATGGCGACAAAGCTCATCGCCTGCAGGAACTCTGCGCGGGGCACCGTGCGCAACAGCGCCAGGCGCCCCACGGGCAGCAGCAGCGCGCCGCCGAGCCCCTGCACCACGCGGGCAGCCACGAGTTGGCCGAGGCCCTGCGACAGCGCACAGGCCACCGATCCGAGGACGAACAGCACGATCGCCGAGAAGAAGATGCGCCGCGTACCGAAGCGATCGGCGATCCAGCCGGACGCCGGAATCAACATGGCCATGGTCAGCGAATAGGCCACCACCACCGACTGCATCCGCAGCGGGCTTTCGCCCAGGCTGGCGGCCATGGCCGGCAACGCGGTGTTGATGATGGTCGCGTCGAGCGTCTGCATGAAGAAGCCGACGGCGACGAGCCAGAGAAGGCTCTTGCGGACAGGGTCGGCGGGCATGGCGGCCTCTGACGTCATAGCAAAAACGAGGAATGGAAATTCGACAGGCAGCAAAAAGCCGCCCGAAGGCGGCTTGGTGGGGATGCTAGATCAGCAACATTCAGGCATCAGGCCGAGAAGCTCGAGCCGCAGCCGCAGGTGCTGGTGGCGTTGGGGTTCTTGATCACGAACTGAGCACCCTGGAGGTCTTCCTTGTAGTCGATCTCGGCGCCGAGCAGGTATTGGTAGCTCATTGCATCGATCAGCAGCGACACGCCGTTCTTGGTCATGGTCGTGTCGTCTTCGTTGGTGATCTCGTCGAAGGTGAAGCCGTACTGGAAGCCGGAGCAGCCGCCCCCCTGCACGAACACCCGCAGCTTGAGCTCGGGATTACCCTCTTCGGCGATCAGGTCAGCCACCTTGGCGGCCGCGCTGTCGGTGAAGACGATCGGCTCGGGCATCTGGGTCGGGGTCTGGATGGTTTCGGCAACAGCGCTCATGGCTTACTCCTGTGGGGGTGGGCCGATTCGGGCGGCCAATGACTTCAATGCTACTTCAATAGCAAGAAAGCCGCCCCGAGGGGCGGCTTTCAGCACGTACGAAGTGCGGATATTCGCGTCGCGAGCCGCTGCAGGGCAAGGCGCAAACCGGAGCCGGACTCCCGTCCGGCGAGGATTTGCAACGCCGCCATGCAGTGGCGCAGCAGCGAAGATCAGCGCTTCGAGAACTGCTTGCGGCGGCGGGCAGAGTGCAGACCGACCTTCTTACGCTCGACTTCACGCGCGTCGCGCGTCACGAAGCCAGCCTGGCTCAACACCGGCTTGAGCGTCGCGTCGTAGTCGATCAGCGCACGGGTGATGCCATGGCGCGCTGCACCGGCTTGACCCGATTCACCGCCACCGTTGACGTTGATCATGATGTCGAAAGCTTCGACGTTGTTCGTCAAGAACAGCGGCTGCTTCGCGATCATGATGGACGTCTCACGGCCGAAATAGGCCTGGATGTCCTTGCCGTTGACCGTGATCTTGCCGGTGCCCTTCTTCATGAACACACGGGCGACGCTGGATTTGCGACGGCCGGTGCCGTTGTTCCATTCACCGATCATTTGGCGGCCTCACGTTGGGCGTTGGTGGACAAGCCTGCGATTTCCAGAACCTTGGGCTGCTGTGCGGTGTGCGGATGTTCCGCGCCGCCGTACACCTTGAGCTTCTTGATCATGGCGTAGCCAAGCGGGCCCTTGGGCAGCATGCCCTTGACGGCCTTTTCCAGGGCACGGCCCGGGAACTTGTTCTGCATGTCGCGGAAGTTGGTGGCACTGATGCCGCCCGGGTAACCCGAGTGACGGTAGTACACCTTGTCGATCGACTTGGCGCCGGTCACGCGGAGTTGCGATGCGTTGATGATGACGATGAAGTCACCGGTATCGACGTGAGGCGTGTAAATGGCCTTGTGTTTGCCGCGCAAACGGAGAGCAACTTCGCTGGCTACTCGTCCGAGGACCTTGTCGGTCGCGTCAATCACAAACCACTCGTGCGTCACGTCAGCGGGTTTTGCGCTGAACGTTTTCATGAGTATCTTTCGACTTGGTTTGCCCAACCGGAGTTGGTGTGGCTGTGCCCTTTTCCACGGTCGGTTTTCCTCTGATGGGAATCTCTTAGGTGGGGGATCGCGTGCCGGAACCGGCTCGCACACTCCGCCGCGGGGCTGCCAAAACGCTGCGAAGCCCGCGATTCTATGATGAAA
The DNA here is from genome assembly GCF_051216715.1 of Variovorax restrictus. Lineage (NCBI taxonomy): Bacteria > Pseudomonadati > Pseudomonadota > Betaproteobacteria > Burkholderiales > Comamonadaceae > Variovorax > Variovorax restrictus. Next base: position 208,641 of record NZ_JBPJZH010000003.1, on the reverse strand, counting down.
GGCGGGCTTCGGGCAAATTTAGGGCTGGCGCTGCTCTGCGGGGCGCGAGCGGCGTGGCGTTCACGTCAGCGCAGCGTGCGAACGAATTCGAGCGTTTCTCGGACCGGCGTAGGGCCGAGGAGTGACTTCGATTCAAACTGCACCACACGGCCAAGCGCTGCGCTGTACAGAAAAGATCCCGAGAACTGCTTGCCCGCGCGACCCGGAATGGTGCCAAGGGAGGGGTAGATCCACCCCTCGAAAGACACCTGCATCACGCGCAATTCCTCCCCATCCACCCTCTTGGAACGCTCGCCGACGACCACGAAATCCAGCTCATGACGCCACCGGTCGCCCTGCGCCGGCTCATAGTCCGCGTGCCAGCGCATACCGGGCCGCATGTCCTTTCGCGCCCAACCGCCTGGTGGCGTCGAGGCGTCGTAGGCCCCGCCCGCTGGCGAGACGACCGAGACAACCCGGCCATCGAGTTTCTCGACGCGACCACCGCCGTTGAACACCATCTCATCACCGATGATGCGATCCAGCCGGTAGATCACCGGCGCACGATTGCCGGTGAGGTTGTCGATGCGGACGTACTCGAGTGCCTGCCCGGGCCGCAGAGGATCGGCGAGCTTTTCGGCAACGGCGGCCGATGGCTGCGGCGGTGCGACCGCCGCAGGCGTTACGGGCACGGACGACGACGGCGCCATCGCGCGCGCTTCCGACAAGACAGCGCGCGCACGGGCTGGAAGCTCAGCCACGAACTCCGCAGGGATTGCCGAGCCTGCTGCATTCGCATCGCCATGGGGAGCGTCCGCCACCAAAATGCCCAGCAGCCGGCCTTCGCTGTCGAACAACCCTCCACCGCTCGCACCTGCCGCTGTGGTCACGTTCGTTTGCAGGCGCCGCACCTCATCGCTGTCACCGCCACGCAGCCCCGAGAGCAAGCCGACGGAGAGCGTGTTCTCCACCCCGCGCGGATTGCCGACGGCGTACACCCGTTGACCCGGACGTGCGGAGCCGACCGGCGCCATCGGGACGGCCGGCGCTGAAAATCGAGCGACGCTGAGTTGGCAGAGATCACGCGCCGGATCGGGGAACTCGAGCGTCGCGCCATAGCTGACGTTGTCCTGCCGCACGACGACGCTGCTCGCCTTGGCGAGCAAGCGACAACTGGTGACCAGGCGACCCGGCGCCACCACCACGGCACTGCCCGTCTGCAGCGGACGCTCCTGCGCATCAAGCGTGCGCAACGACCAGACGCTGGGTGATACGCGCGCGAAGAGGACGTCGGGCTCCAGCGCGCTTGCGCTGCCTTGCACGCCCATCGCACCTAGCAGCAGTGCGATGCCACGGAAAAATCTCGGTCGGTATGCGCGCGTCATGGCTTGCTGGGCAACAAGCCACGAAGGTCATCCATCGAAACCCGTGTGGCTGCACCACTGCCGGAACTGGACGCCACGGGCGTTGCAGGGGATGCAGGGGATGCCGGGGTCGGGAGGGACGCGGGGGTGAGGGTGGCGGGTGAGGCAGAGGGTGTCGCAGCCAACTTGGTTTCACCGACCCGCACGCCCGCGAGCGGTTGATCGCCGATTTGCGCACCACGATCGAAGGTTCGCACCTCGCCGAAGACCAATTGCATCCAGCTTGGATAGTTGAAGCCCGCGCCCGTTCCAGAGTCGATGGCCGCACCGATCAGCCCACCGATCAACACGTTGCCGACCATGCCGGTATTGACCCGGGACGTCGCCTGCCCACTGGCCGGCGCATAGCCCGGCTGCCTGCATTCAATGTTCAGCGTGCCGCCCGATCGGCGCACCTGGACACTCGACCCCGACAGCGCGGTCGTTTCCGACTTGTCGTTGGCCACGCTGCATTCAGCACCCTCGACAGCCTTGCCATCCGCTGTGAGCGTGTCGATCGTCACCGTCTGGCTGGTTCCGTTCGTCACCGACGCGCAGCCCGCGAGAATCGACAATACGCAGACGCCAGCGCACAGGCCCCAAAATCGCCCCCTCGAGATTCGCATCTCCACTCCTCTTGTATTTGAATGTTACGGGCGTGGAGTCTAGCGATCGCCCCTCTTCTCTCCAGGCACTATTTCACATGTTCAGCTACCGCCACGCCTTCCATGCCGGCAACCACGCCGACGTGCTCAAGCACACGGTGCTGATTGCCACGCTCGAGCACCTGCTCGAGAAAGACGCGGCACTCACCGTGGTCGACACCCATGCCGGGGCCGGGCTGTACCGGCTCGACGGCGACTACGCCGACACCAGTGGCGAGGCCGCGCAGGGCGTGCTGCGACTGCTCAACCCGCCGGCCGCGCCCGTGGCCGCCCCGGGCACCAAGAAGGCCACGCCCCCTGGGACCGATGCGCCCCTGGCCGACGCCATCGCCCGTTACCTCGCCGTGATCGCCGACTTCAACCCGAAGGGCGGCGCGAAGGTCTATCCCGGCTCGCCTTTCATCGTGCAACACCTGCTGCGCGAGCACGACCGGCTCAAGCTCTTCGAGCTGCACCCGACCGATTCGCGCACGCTCGACGCCAACATCGCGCAGCTCGAGGCCGGCCGGCAGATCGCCGTCTTCGGCGAAGACGGCTTCGGCAGTGCCACCAAATTCCTGCCGCCGCCGTCACGCCGCGCCCTGGTGCTGTGCGACCCGAGCTACGAACTCAAGACCGACTACGGCCGCGTGCTCGACTTCGTCGGCGAAGCCCTCAAGCGCTTCGCCACCGGCACCTACGCCGTCTGGTACCCGATCATTCCGCGGCCCGAGGCACACGACCTGCCGCGCCGGCTCAAGACGATGGCGACCAAGGCGGGCAAGTCGTGGCTGCATGCGACGCTGACCGTCAAGTCGAGCAAGATCGTGACGGCGCCGACCGGCGAAACGCGCCGGCCCGGGCTGCCCGCCAGTGGGATGTTCCTGATCAACCCGCCCTACACGCTCAAGGCGCAGATGGCAGCCGCGCTGCCGCAGTTGGTGGAACGCCTGGGTCAGGACCGCAACGCCACCTTCTCGCTCGACGCCGGCGGCTGACGGCTACTTTTGCCGGCGGGCCGCGACCTGCCGCTTCGCCTTGGCGGCACGCGCTGGCGCCTTGGCCTGCCCGCGATCGGTGTCTGGCGACGGCTGCAATGCCGCCACGTCCGCCACCTCGCCGTTGCAGCGCATGCCCGGCTGGTCGACGACGTGCAAAGCCACCTGCTTGATGCCCGTGCTGACCATGTCCAGGGCCTCCGCGGCAGCCCGGCTCAGATCGATGACACGGCCGGCGGCAAACGGCCCGCGGTCGTTGACACGCACCAGCACCTCGCGCCCGTTGACCAGGCTGCGCACGCACAGCACGGTGTTGAAGGGCAGCGTACGGTGCGCCGCTGTCATGGAGGTCATGTCGAAGCGCTCGCCATTGGCGGTCTTTCGCATATGGAAGCCGATGCCGTACCACGACGCACCGCCGCGCTGGTAGATGGTGCGCGGCGCCTCGTCGCCGGGCACGCCGTCATCGGGGCCGAGCTCGTCCTCGCCCGTCGAGGCCAGGTCGTAGCGCACGGCAGGCACGGCCGAACGAGGACGCGCACCGGCCGGCACCGACAGATCGCGCGTCAGCGGCCGAAGGCCGGTGCCAGCCGGCGCGGCCGGCGACTTGGCCTCATCGGTCGAAGGTGGCGCGACGCAACCCACCAGCAGCCCGGCGAGCAAGGCGGCGAAGCCAGCTCGCCAAGACACACCGCTGGCGCGGCCGAGCGTCATGCGCGCTTGCCGAGCCGCTCCAGCAGGGCGAGCGTGGCAGCGGATTGGTTCATCGTATAGAAGTGCAGCGCCGGGGCGCCACCGTCGCGCAGTCGCTCGCACAGGCGCGTCACCACGTCGAGGCCGAAGGCCTTGATCGACGCGATGTCGTCGCCATAGCTCTGCAGCCGCAGCCGGACCCAGCGCGGAATCTCGGCACCGCAGGCGTCGGAAAAACGCATGAGCTGCGTGGAGCTGGTGATGGGCATCACGCCCGGCACGATCGGCGTCGAAATGCCCAGCCTGCTGCATTCATCGACGAAGCGGAAGTACGCATCCGCATTGAAAAAATACTGCGTGATGGCCGAATCGGCACCGGCGCGCACCTTCTCGGCGAAGGCTTTCAGGTCCGCCTCGGGCGAACGCGCCTGCGGATGCACTTCGGGGTAGCAGGCCACCTCGATGTGGAAATCACGGCCCGTCTCCTCGCGGATGAAGGCCACCAGGTCGCTCGCGTACTGGAACTCGCCACCCGCGCCGTAACCGCTGGGCAGGTCGCCACGCAGGGCCACCAGACGTTTGACGCCCATGGCCTTCAGTTCGCCGAGTTGGCCGCGCACGGTGGCCTTGGTGGCGCCGATGCACGAGAAGTGGCTGGCAGCATCGCCGCCCTCTTCCAGGATCTCGCGCACCGCGGCGAAGGTGCCGTCGTGGGTGGAACCGCCTGCGCCGTAGGTCACCGAGCAGAACTCGGGGCGCATCGCATAGAGCTGCTGGCGCACCGCACGCAGCTTCACCGCGCCTTCGGGCGTCTTGGTCGGAAAGAATTCAAAGCTCAGCGGAAGTTGCATCGGCAGCTCCTTCTGGGCCGTCGTCGCGGACGGCATGAATGAAGAACTCGCGGTTGCCGTCGCCCCCGGCGATCGGGCTGTCGAGCCACCGCACCACGCGCAGGCCGAGGGCAGCACAGGCGTCGCGCAGCCGCTGCTCGACGATCGGGTACATCGCCTCGTCGCGCACGATGCCACCCTTGCCGACCTGGCCGGGCTGCAACTCGAACTGCGGCTTGACCAGCATCAGCAGGTCGCCGCCGGTCGCGAGGAATGGCACCACTGCCGGCAGCACCAGCGTGAGCGAAATGAAGGACAGGTCACCGACGATCAGGTCGAACGCGGTGTCCTCGTCCTCAGGAAAATCGTCGGCCGTCAGCGCACGCGCATTGACCTTCTCGATGGCGGTCACCCGCTCGTCGGCCCGAATGCGGTCGTGCAACTGCCCGTGACCCACGTCGATGCCGACCACGTGCACGGCACCGTGCTGCAGCAGGCAATCGGTGAAGCCACCGGTCGACTGGCCGATGTCGAGACAGCGACGGCCCGACGGGTCGACGCCTGTCGCGGCCAGCGCGCCGTCGAGCTTCAGCCCGCCGCGCGACACGTAGCGCGACTCGGCCGCATCGACCAGCTCGAGCTCGGCCGACTCGGGAATGTCGTCGCGGTTCTTGCCTACGCTGCGCCATTCGGCACCGCTGCCGGCGTCGCGCCAGCGCAAGCCGCCGGTGATGAGACGGACGGCTTGCGAACGCGAGGCGGCGAGGCCTCGCTCTACCAACAATTGATCAGCACGCAAGGCGCGCAATCAGTAGCGGTACGTGTCCGCCTTGTACGGACCCGCTTTGTTCACGCCGATGTAGGCGGCCTGCGCGTCGGTTAGCTCGGTCAGCATCGCGCCGACCTTCTTCAGGTGGAGGCGCGCGACCTTCTCGTCGAGGTGCTTCGGCAGCACGTAGACCTTGCCGGCTTTGTACGCGTCGGGCTTGGTGAACAGCTCGATCTGCGCAATGGTCTGGTTCGCGAACGACGACGACATCACGAAGCTCGGGTGGCCCGTGCCGCAACCCAGGTTCACCAGGCGGCCCTTGGCCAGCAGGATGATCTTCTTGCCGTCCGGGAAGGTGATGTGGTCGACTTGCGGCTTGATCTCTTCCCATTCGTACTTCTCGATCGACGCGACGTCGATCTCGTTGTCGAAGTGGCCGATGTTGCAGACGATCGCCTGGTCCTTCATCTTCACCATCGTGTCGTGCGTGATGACGTCCTTGTTGCCGGTCGTCGTCACGAAGATGTCGGCCTTGTCGGCGGCGTAGTCCATCGTCACGACCTTGTAGCCTTCCATGGCGGCCTGCAGCGCATTGATCGGGTCGATTTCCGTGACCCACACCTGGGCGCTCAGTGCGCGCAGGGCCTGGGCCGAGCCCTTGCCCACGTCGCCGTAGCCGGCCACGACCGCGACCTTGCCGGCGATCATCACGTCAGTGGCGCGCTTGATGCCGTCGACCAGCGATTCGCGGCAACCGTACAGGTTGTCGAACTTGCTCTTGGTGACCGAGTCGTTCACGTTGATCGCGCGGAACTGCAGCGTGCCCTTGGCGGACATCTCGTTCAGGCGGTGCACGCCGGTGGTCGTTTCCTCGGTCACGCCGATGATCTCGGCGGCCTTGCGGGTGTACCAGGTCGAATCGACGGCCAGCTTGGCCTTGATCGCGGCGTAGAGAATGGTCTCTTCTTCGCTCGTCGGGTTGGCGAGCACGCCCAGGTCCTTCTCGGCGCGCTGGCCCAGATGCATCAGCAGCGTGGCGTCACCGCCGTCGTCCAGGATCATGTTCGGGCCTTCGCCCTTCGAGCCCTTGGGGCCGAAGTCGAAGATGCTGTGGGTGTAGTCCCAGTAGTCCTTCAGCGTCTCGCCCTTGATCGCGAAGACCGGCGTGCCCGCAGCGGCGATGGCGGCGGCGGCATGGTCCTGCGTGGAGAAAATGTTGCACGAGGCCCAGCGCACATTGGCACCCAGCGCCTGCAGGGTTTCGATCAGCACCGCGGTCTGGATCGTCATGTGGATCGAGCCGGTGATGCGTGCGCCCTTGAGTGGCTGGGCGGCCTTGAACTCCTCGCGAATGGCCATCAGGCCGGGCATTTCGGTTTCCGCGATGCGGATTTCCTTGCGGCCCCAGGCGGCAAGGGTGATGTCGGCGATCGCCTGGTCGGCGGAAGCAACGGGGGTGGGCTTGAGAACAGCGTTCATGAAAACTCCAAAGCAGGTTTGACGACTGCCGCTGCACTCGGGAGGTTCGACCGGAAAAGGGCTCACCGCGAGAACAGCGGATGAGCGTGGTTGCGATGTAGTCCGAGCCTCACGCCTGATGGCGCTGCAACGCTCCTCGGAGCCGCCATTCTAAGTGTTCGGCGCCCGGCCGTGCTCGCGCAGGGCTCACTTATCCTTTCATCCAGTAACATTTGCACGGGCGCCTCAGAGGGCACGGGCCGGGAGGCGATTCTCAAAACACAGCGCGAAAAGCGCGACAGGGAGTCGGTTATGCAAGGAATTTCGAGGGCGCTCTACAGCGCCTTGGTGGTGAGTGCGCTGCTGGGCGCTTGCGGTGGCGGTGGCGGTGGCGGTGGCGGTGGTGGTGATAGCGGCACCGCCAGTTCCCCGAGTGGCAGTGGCAGCACGTCGGCGCCCGCCGAGACACCGCTGACGGTCAAGGTGAGTGTGAACGGCACGCCAGCCACGCCGGATGCGTCCGGCATCTATGCGGTCAAGCCAGGTGACACGGTGATGGTCACCCCCAGTCAGGCAGCCAGCTGGACGTCGACCAACGGAACGGCGAGTGCGATCACGCTGCGCAACCCCAGCATCTCCGGCAGCCAATGGGCGTCGCAGCTGGTGAACACGTTGACCACGACGACGCTCTACACGGTAAACGCCAGCGCGGGCACCACGCTGAGCGCCAAGACCGTCTTCAGTGTGGCGGCGGCGGACGCGCGCAACGGCAGCTACAAGGTCTTCGCGACCAACGGCACCCGGCAAACGCTGACGCTCAACTTCGACATCAAGACCTATGAGATGAGCGACGGTAGTAATCCTGTCGCATCGGGCTCGATCAGTGAAGACAACAACGCTACAGGCACGTACGTGTTCGGCAGCAGCCGCATCACCACCAGCACCAACAACGCGCGCTTCAAGCTCGCGCAGGACACGGTCGTCGGCGCATTCCCGTTCGTCGTCACCCAGGTGGCCACGACGAGCTATGCGGTGCAACCTTTCGTGGCCTCGCGGGCCCTGGAAACGGATGCGGTGGCACTGGATGGTGTCTACAACCGTTTCGGAATCGATGTCGGATCTGCATCGGCCAGTTCGCAGATTTCGCAAGTTCAGATATCTGGCAACGGCTCAACCTTGATCCGTTGCGCCGACAACACGATCTACAGGATCGATGTCTGCCCTGGAGGGTCGCAGCAAGCCTGGACGATCACGGCCGGGAGTACGGCCGACACCTGGAAGATGACCGAAGTCGCTAATCCCACCAACTATTCGATCTTCTCGGTCGCGCGGCTGGGTGGTCAGAAGATCTTTCTGATTGCCGGCAAGCGGCTCGCCGATCCGATGACCTCTGTGTTCCGGCTGGGCGTAACCGAGACGAGCACCTGGCCGACAGGCACCGGCGTTGGCACCAGCACGCAGGGCTCATGGGGCACCGTCAGCGTTCAAGCCGGGCAATCGACGCGAAGCGCCGTCGCAGCGGACGGCACCACATCGACGGCGCAAAACACATTCGGCCCGATGAATGCACAGGGCCCGCTGGGCATGCGAGCGATCACCAATGGCGCGAACGCAGGAGACGTCTATTTCGCGATGCAGGGAGCCAAGCTCTTTGCCATCGTCGGCGCCAACAACCCATCTACCGCTGGTTACCTCCAGATCAACCTGATGGACTGACCGAGGCGAGTCCACTGGCGGCGCCCGCCGTCAGCACGCTCGCTAAAATCGCAGGCTTTGCGTAGCCGCCGCGCCGTGAGCGCCACGCGCTCACCGTTCTTCGCGCGCCCCGCGTTCACGCCATGACCTTCGAATCCGAAACCCGCCGCCGTCGCACCTTCGCGATCATTTCCCACCCGGACGCCGGCAAGACCACGCTCACCGAAAAGCTGCTGCTGTTCTCCGGCGCGATCCAGATCGCCGGCTCGGTGAAGGCGCGCAAGGCCTCGCGCCACGCCACCTCGGACTGGATGGAGATCGAAAAGCAGCGCGGCATCTCGGTGGCTTCGTCGGTCATGCAGATGCTGTACCGCGACCACGTGATCAACCTGCTCGACACGCCCGGCCACAAGGACTTCTCGGAAGACACCTACCGCGTGTTGACCGCCGTCGATTCGGCGCTGATGGTGATCGACGCCGCCAACGGCGTGGAAGCCCAGACGCGGCGGCTGATTGAGGTCTGCCGGCAGCGCGACACACCCATCATCACCTTCGTCAACAAGATGGACCGCGAGGTGCGCGAGCCGCTCGACATCCTCGACGAGGTGGAGCGCGAACTCGGCATGCCCTGCGTGCCGATGACCTGGCCGGTCGGCCAGGGCAAGAGCTTCCGCGGAATCATGAACCTGCGCACGCAGGCGATGACGGTGTTCGAGTCGGGCAAGGAGCGCCTGTCGGACGACTTCGAGACCATCCCGCTGAGCGATCGCGACACGCTGACCCAGCGCTTCGGCGCCGACTTCGAATCGGCCATGGACAGCATGGAGCTCGCCACCGGCGCGTCGCCCACCTGGGACCATGCGGCCTTCCTCGCCGGCAAGCAGACGCCGGTGTTCTTTGGCTCCGGCGTGAACAACTTCGGCGTGATGGAAGTGCTCGACGCCTTGGTCGATCTGGCGCCGCCACCGCAGTCGCGCATCAGCACGACGATGGTCAACCGCCAGCCGGTCGTGAAAGAGATCCAGCCTGCGGACAAGGACTTCGCCGGCGTGGTGTTCAAGGTGCAGGCCAACATGGACGCCAACCACCGCGACCGCATCGCCTTCGTGCGCATGGCTTCGGGCAAGTACACGCCGGGCATGAAGCTTAAGGTGCAGCGCACCTCGAAAGAACTGCGTCCGACCAGCGTCGTGACCTTCATGAGCCAGCGCCGCGAAGCGGTGGAAGAAGCCTACGCGGGCGACATCGTCGGCTTCACCACGCACGGCGGCGTGCAGCTGGGCGACACCATCACCGACGGCGCGAACCTGATGTTCACCGGCCTGCCCTTCTTCGCACCTGAACTCTTCATGACGGTGATCCTGAAGAACCCCCTGCGCACCAAGCAACTGCAGCAGGGGCTGGCGCAGCTGGGCGAAGAAGGCGCGATCCAGGTCTTCCGCCCCGAGGTCGGTGGCCCGATGCTGCTGGGCGCCGTCGGGCAATTGCAGTTCGAAGTCGTGCAGCACCGCCTGAAGGCCGAGTACGACGCCGACGTGCGGCTCGAGGGTTGCCAGTACACCGGCGCACGCTGGATCACGGCCAACACACCGGCCGAACTGCGCGAGTTCGTCAACGCCTATCCGGCACGCATGGCGCTCGACGCGGCCAACACGCTGGCCTATCTCTGCACCTCGCCCTATGACGTGCGGCTGGCGCAGGAACGTTTTCCCAAGATTCACTTCCATCCGTTGCGGGAGCATGCGGGGCTGGCGTTGCAATCGGCCGGCTAGCGCGCCGCGCGGAACACCATGGACAAGCTCGGGTTCCTGCTGGGCCAGTACGGCGTGCTCGCGCTGGTGGTGGCCGCCTGCTGGGGATGGGGCGAGACATCGCTGCGCCTGCTGAAGATCGACCGCGATCCGGCGCCGCGCCTCGGTGTGCCGCTGGCCATCGCGCTGGGCCTGGGCATCGGCATCTGCGTGCTGCAAGGCCTGGCGATCGCCGGGCAATTGACCGTGCGCTTCGTCGGCCTCCTGATCGCGGCAGGGTTGCTGCTCGGCGCATGGCAGGCATTCGCGCACCGATCCGTCGTTCGCCGGCCCGCCTGGATATCCGGCTGGCAAGCGATGCCGCCAGCTGATCGATGGGGCCTGATCGCCCTGGCGGTCGTACTGCTGTCGACCCTGACCGCGCCACTGCCTCCGCCCACCCATTGGGACGCGCTGATGTACCACCTGCCGCATGCGCAGCAGTGGGCCGCCAGCGGCCATCTGACGGTGAACGGATGGCTGCGCTACCCATGGTTTCCGTACAACTTCGATCTGCTCTATGCGGGCGCACTGCTTTTCGACAACGACGTGCTGCCCCATCTGCTGCATGCCTCGGCGGGGTGGCTGACAGCCTGGCTGATCTACCGCCTGGGTGTGCAGCACCTCGACCGCTTGACCGCGTGCGTGGCCGCTTCGCTGTGGGTGCTGTTGGCCAGGGACGAGTTCACCCGTGCCTATGTCGACATGGGCGTCGCACTGTTCGTGCTGGTCGCTGGCGCAAGCTTCCAAACCTGGCGGACCACCGACAACCGCCGGTGGCTCCTGCCCTGCGCCTTCGCCCTGGGCCTCGCGGTGGGCGCCAAGTACCAGGCGTTGACACTGTTGCCGCTGTTTGCCGTGGGGCTGATCTGGCGCGATCGGCGCCCGACGACGTGGCTGCTCGTCGCCGGCGCCCTGCTCGTCCCGTGCATCTACTGGTATGGCCGCAATGCCCTGCTGACGGGCGACCCGTTCAACCCCATGGGAGGACGGCTCTTCGGCTTCACCGACTGGAGCGCCTCCGATCACCACTGGCAGTTCGAAGACCTTCGACGCGCGCGTGGCTGGCCCGCCTGGCCCCTGTGGCCGGCGCTCGCGGTGCCTTTCATTCCGACCCTGCGCCGCAGCATGGCGGTGCGCCGCGCGTTGATCATGGGTGGCTACATGACGCTGACCTGGGCGGTCAGCGTGCCCTACCCACGCTACCTCCTGTCGGCCTATCCCGTGCTGGTGCTACTGTCGGCCGCCGGCACCGTGTACCTGCTCCGCGTTGTGTCCACAGCGATTCCCGCTCTGCGCCAGCGCGTGGTCGTGAAGGTGGCAGTGACACTGTTGCTGGTCTATCTGGCACTAACGGCCACGGCGGAAGTCGTCCGTTACTGGAAGCGGATCTCACCCACGCCCGAGGCGCGCGCAGCGTTGCTCGCGAAGCGCGTTCCCGGCTACCCGCTCTGGGAACACCTGAAGACGCACCCTGTGGGCCGTATCTACCAACTGGGCAGCGAGGACTCGCTCTACTACGCGCCACAACCGATATGGGGCGAGGTGTTCGGCCCCTGGCGCTACGCAGACTATGCGTCCCTGCCACCGGCCCAGCTTCACCGGAAGCTGACCCAGGAACATTTCGACGCGCTGGCCGTCCATGCGGAGCGGTTTCCGGGCGTGGCCTCGCAGGCGGATTTCGATCGCTATTTCGAGCGTGTCTGGACCGAGGGCGCCGTGAAGCTCTACAAGCTCAAGCCACCCGTCGCGCCATGATGCGCACGCCTCACCCATGCTGAAGACGCTCCTCAACCGCCCCTTTGTCCAGTTCGGCATGGTTGGCATTGCCGGCTTGCTGGTGGACCTCGCCGTGTTGCACTTGCTGGCGCCGTGGTTAGGCTGGTACCTGGCACGCGCCCTGTCTTTCCTCGCTGCGGCGACCTGCACCTGGGGGCTCAATCGCACGTTCACTTTCCGCCCTGCGCCAGGTGCGCACGCACGTCTGTCGATCGGGCGCGAATACATCACCTACATCACCTCGATGCTCGGCGGCGCGGCGATCAACTACACGGTTTACGTTTTGACCCTGCACTGGATGCCCGGGCCCGCAGCGCCGACCGTCGGCGTCGCATTGGGCAGTTGCGTCGGCCTGATCGCCAACTTCACCGCCGCACGAATGCTCCTCTCACGCCCCCCCACCAAAGAACGCATGCTGCCCCTGGCGCAATGGTCCGCCGCTTCGCGCACGCAGCTCGTCGGCGTCTTCACCGACATCGACGACACCCTCACCACCGACGGCGCCATCACGCCCGATGCCTTGCAGGCGCTGGCCGCATTGAAGGCCGCCGGTCTGCAGGTGGTTGCGATCACCGGCCGGCCGGTGGGCTGGAGCGAGCCGTTCGCCACGGCCTGGCCGCTGGACGCGATCGTGGCCGAGAACGGTGCCGTCGCGCTCGAGCGGCAGCCCGACGGCACGCTGCAAAAGCGCTACCAGCAGGACCTCGGCACGCGCACCGCGAACTACGCGCGCATGCAGCAGGTGCTCGCGCGCATAGAGCGCGAGATGCCCGGCGTGGTACGCGCCACCGATTCGGCCGGCCGCGAATGCGACATCGCCATCGACCACAGCGAGTTCACGCAGCTGAGCCAGGCGCAGATCGACGAGGTCGTGCAGCGCATGCGCGACGAAGGCATGCATGCCACCGTGAGCAGCATCCACATCAACGGGTGGTATGGCGACCACAACAAGTTGGTCGGCGCGCGCTGGATCGTGCGCGAGCTCTGGGAGCGCGACCTCGACGCCGAGACGGACCGCTGGGCCTACGTCGGCGACTCCACCAACGACCAGCTGATGTTCAAGACCTTCGCGCACAGCATCGGCGTGGCCAACGTGGCGCGATTCGTGCCGCAGCTGAAAGATCTGCCGCGCTACGTGACGCAGGGCGAGCGCGGCGCCGGCTTCGCAGAGGTGGCCACGGCCGTGCTGGCCGCACGCTGACGCGTTCGCGGCCGTTGGCGTAGCATGTCGGACTCGGCCCCGCGCCGATGCTGTGGCGGCGACTCCGCCGACACCCCGCCCCCGTTTCTTTCCATCCTCCGTTGTCCGACGAAAGACGCCTCATGACCACTTCCTACCCCGCCACCCAACTGCTCATCGCCAATGAATGGGTCGACGCCAAGAGCGGCAAGACGCTCGACGTTCGCAACCCCGCCACCGGCCAGGTGATCGGCCAGGTCGCCCATGCAGGCATCGCCGACCTCGACCGTGCGCTGGCCGCGGCGCAGAAGGGCTTCGAAGCCTGGCGCGACGTGCCGGCCAACGAGCGCGCCGCGATCATGCGTCGCGCCGCCGGCCTGATCCGTGAACGCGCCGACCAGATCGCGCCGCTGCTGACGCAAGAGCAAGGCAAGCCGCTGGCCGAAGCCCGTGTCGAGACTTTGGCCTCGGCCGACATCATCGAATGGTTCGCCGACGAAGGCCGTCGCGTGTACGGCCGCATCGTGCCCTCGCGCAACCTGGCCGCACAGCAACTGGTGATGAAGGAGCCGGTCGGCCCCGTCGCGGCCTTCACGCCGTGGAACTTCCCGATCAACCAGGTGGTGCGCAAGCTGGGCGCCGCGCTGGCCGCCGGCTGCTCGTTCCTGGTGAAGGCGCCGGAAGAAACGCCCGCATCGCCCGCTGCGCTGATCAAGGCCTTCGTCGACGCCGGCGTGCCGGCCGGCACCGTGGGCCTGGTCTTCGGCGACCCGGCCGAGATCTCGAACTACCTGATCCCGCACCCGGTGATCCGCAAGATCACCTTCACCGGCTCGACGCCCGTCGGCAAGCAGCTGGCCGCCCTGGCCGGCGCCCACATGAAGCGCGCGACGATGGAGCTCGGCGGCCACGCCCCGGTGATCGTGGCGGAAGACGCCGACGTCGCGCTGGCCGTGAAGGCCGCCGGTGCCGCCAAGTTCCGCAACGCCGGCCAGGTCTGCATCTCGCCGACCCGCTTCCTGGTGCACAACAGCCTGAAGGCCGAGTTCGCGCAACTGCTGGTGAAGCACGCACAGAGCCTGAAGCTCGGCGACGGCCTGGCCGAAGGCACGACCCTCGGCCCGCTCGCCAACGACCGCCGCCTGACGGCCATGGCCAAGGTGATCGAGAACGCACAAGCCACCGGCGCCAAGGTTGCGACCGGCGGCGAGCGCGTGGGCAGCAGCGGCAACTTCTTCGCGCCAACCGTGCTGACCGACGTGTCGCTCGATGCGGACATCTTCAACAACGAGCCTTTCGGCCCGGTTGCCGCCATCCGCGGCTTCGACACGCTGGACGAAGCCATCGCCGAATCCAACCGCCTGCCCTTCGGCCTGGCCGGCTATGCGTTCACCACCTCGATCAAGAACGCGCACCAGCTGGCGCGCCGCGTCGAAGTCGGCATGCTGTGGATCAACCAGCCCGCCACGCCCTCGCCGGAAATGCCTTTCGGCGGCGTGAAGGATTCGGGCTACGGTTCAGAAGGCGGCCCGGAGGCTGTCGAGGCATACCTGAACACCAAGGCGGTGTCGATCATGGCGGCCTGATCTCGCCGCACGCCCTCCAGGCATCGAAGCCGCTACCGCTTGGTAGCGGCTTTTTTCATTGCCCCTTCGCCAGCCCGAGCTTCTCGATGATCACCTTCTCGCGCGCCACCGTGTCCTGCGCGAACTGCGCGTATTGGGCGCTGCTCTTGTAGTCGGGCAGCATGTCGTACTTGCCCAGCGCGGCCACGTAGCTCGGCTCTTCCATCGCCTGCTTGAAGGCGTCGTGCAGCTTCTTGACCACCTCGGGCGGCGTGCCCTTGGGCGCGCCGATGCCGAAGGGCGAGTTCTGCACGATGTCGTAGCCCAGTTCCTTCAGCGTGGGCGCGTCGGGGAACTTGGCCAGGCGCTTCTCGCCCCAGGTGTTGAGCACGCGCAGCTTGCCGGCCTCGACCAGCGTGGCGAAGCCGGTGCTGTCGGCGCCGGCCATCAGCTGCCCGCTCTGCAGCGCGAGCATCAGATCAGCGCTGCCCTTGTACGGGATGTGCTGCAGCTGGATGCCGGCCTGCTGCGCGATGCGCTCGGTGGTGAGGTGCGGGCTGGTCAGCGTGCCTGTCGAGCCGTAACTCAGCTTGCCCGGGTTGGCCTTGGCGTAGTCGACGAAGTCTTTCCAGGTCTTGAAGGGGCTGTCGGCCGGCACCACGATGCCGAAGGCATAGCCGGTGACGTTGATGACGTAGCTGATGTCCTTGATCGGGTCCCAGTTGATCTTGGTGGTGTAGCCGAGCCGGAACACGCCAAGCGGGATCTGCGCCACCGTGTAGCCGTCGGCCGGCGCGCCCTGCAGCGCCTGCGCGGGCAGCGTGCCGCCGGCGCCGGGCTTGTTGTCGACGATGACCGGTTGGCCGAGGATCTTGCTGGCGTTGTCGGCCAGCTGGCGCATCGTGATGTCGGTGGGGCCGCCCGCCGGGAACGCGATCACGAGCTTGACCGGGCGGCTGGGAAAGGCTTGCGCCTGCACGGCGAAAGGCGCGGCCAAGGTGGCCGCAGCCAGCGCAACAGCGCCGAAAGAGACGAGGGAACGACGTTGCATGAAAGGCTTCCTGGAGAAAAATCCGAAGCCGTCCATTGGGCCGAAGGGGACTTCACCGCGCAATCGGTGAAGTCCCGCGTCGGTCACCTGCGCGTCAGCACTGGCCCCAGCGCCACGCCGGTGTGTGTGCCGAGTTTCACCACCTCCTCCGGCGGCGCCGCGGCGACGATGCGCCCACCGCCGTTACCGCCTTCCGGCCCCAGGTCGATCAGCCAGTCGGCCTCGGCGATGACGTCGAGGTCATGCTCGATCACCACCACGCTGTGCCCGCCGTTGACCAGCCGGTGCAGCACATGGATCAGCTTCTCGACGTCGGCCATGTGCAGGCCGACCGTCGGCTCGTCGAGCACGTACAGCGTGTGCGGCGCCTTCTGCCCGCGGCGCGTGATGTCGTCGCGTACCTTGCTCAGTTCGGTGACGAGCTTGATGCGCTGCGCTTCGCCGCCGCTGAGCGTCGGCGAGGGCTGGCCCAGCGTGAGGTAGCCAAGCCCCACGTCCTTCAGCAGCTGCAGCGGGTGGCTGATGTTCGGCATGGCGGCGAAGAAGTCGACCGCCTCGTCGACCTCCATCTGCAGCACGTCGCCGATGCTCTTGCCGCGCCAGGTGACGGCCAGCGTCTCCGGATTGAAGCGCGCGCCGTGGCAGACCTCGCACGGCACCTTCACGTCGGGCAGGAAGCTCATGCCGATGGTGCGGATGCCGGCGCCGTCGCAGGCCGGGCAGCGGCCTTCGCCTGTGTTGAAGCTGAAACGCGCCGGCGCATAGCCGCGGGCCTTGGCTTCCAGCGTGTCGGCGAAGAGCTTGCGGATGGTGTCCCAGAAACCGATGTAGGTCGCGGGGCAACTGCGCGGCGTCTTGCCGATGGGCGTCTGGTCGACTTCGAGCACGCGGTCGATGCTCTCGTAACCGTCGACCGACTTGCACCCCGACCATGCCGCGCGCTTCCCCGCCGCATCCTTGTCGCGTCCGGCCTTAGTCATGCGCTGGATGACGATCGCCTGCACGTTGGTCAGCAGCACGTCACGCGCCAGCGTCGACTTGCCCGAGCCGCTGACGCCGGTGATCGCGACTAGGCGATGCAGCGGCAGCGTGGTCGTCACGTCCTGCAGGTTGTGCAGGTCGGCGCCGTGAACCGTGAGCCAGTCGGGTGCGCCGGGCTCGGGCGGCGGCACCGCGCGACGCTCCTGCAACGGATGCTTGATCGCATCGCGCAGGTAGCGCCCCGTCTGCGAATCGCCCGCCGCCTCGATGTCGGCCACCGTGCCTTCGGCCACCAGTCGGCCGCCGCGCTTGCCCGCGCTGGGGCCGATGTCGATGATGTGATCGGCGCGGCGGATGGTGTCTTCGTCATGCTCCACCACCACCAGCGTGTTGCCCTTCTCGCCCAGCTTGTGCAGCGCGTTGAGCAGGATGCGGTTGTCGCGCGCATGCAGGCCGATGGTCGGCTCGTCGAGCACGTAGCACACGCCCTGCAGGTTGCTGCCGAGCTGGGCGGCCAGGCGGATGCGCTGCGCCTCGCCGCCCGACAGCGTCGGTGCGCCGCGGTCCAGTGTGAGGTAGCCGAGGCCGACCTCTTCGAGGAACTCGAGCCGGCTCTTGATCTCGGGCACCAGGTCGCGCGCGATCTCCGCCTCACGGCCGACGAGCGCGAGGCCCTCGAACCACTGCCGGATGTCCATCACGCTCATGCGCGCGATCTCGGTGATGCCGATGCCGCCCGCGCCGAACGGGCCCGCATGCGCGGCCGGATGCGTCGCCGGGCCGAAGCTCACCGCGCGTGCGGTCGCGTTCAGGCGGCGGCCCTCGCAGGTCGGACAGACCACGTCGCCAACATCTTCGGCCTCGGGTTCGGCGAAGGTCTGTTCGCGGCCCTTCTGGTCGTCAGCCAGCACCGAGTCGTCGTAGACCTTGCGCTGGTCCTTGGTCAGCTTCACGCCGGTGCCCACGCAGTCGGGGCACCATCCGTGCTTGCTGTTGTACGAGAAGAGGCGCGGGTCGAGTTCGGCGTAGCTGGTGCTGCAGACCGGGCAGGCGCGCAGCGTGGAGAACACCTGCGTGCGCCCGATGCCCGCAGTGGGCTCGCCGGCCTCCATGGCGGGCTTGAGCGCATCGATGTCGCTCAGCACATGCACCACGCCCTTGCCGAGTTCGAGTGCCTTGGTCAGCGCTTCGCGCAGCGCCGCCTCGTTCGACGGCGACACGTCGAGGCTCGCCACCGGCAGTTCGATGCTGTGTTCCTTGAAGCGGTCCAGCCGCGGAAACGGCGCGACCGGCAGGAAGCCGCCATCGACCCGCAGGTGCGTGTAGCCGCGCGGCCGCGCCCAGTCGGCCAGCTCGGTGTACACGCCCTTGCGGTTGCTCACCAGCGGCGCGAGCAGGCCGATGTGCTGGCCCTTGAAGTTCTTCAGCAGCTGCGCCGCGATGCTGTCGGGCGTCTGCGGCTGCACCGCCGCGCCATCGTGGATGCAATGCTGCGTGCCGAGCTTGACGTACAGCAGGCGCAGGAAGTGCCACACCTCGGTGGTCGTGCCCACCGTGCTCTTGCGGCCGCCGCGCGAAAGGCGCTGCTCGATGGCCACCGTCGGCGGAATGCCGTAGACCGCGTCGACCTCGGGCCGGCCCGCCGGCTGCACGATGCTGCGCGCATAGGCGTTGAGCGATTCGAGGTAGCGCCGCTGGCCTTCGTTGAACAGGATGTCGAAGGCCAGCGTCGACTTGCCCGAGCCGCTGACGCCGGTGACCACGCTGAACTTGCCGCGCGGGATGTTGACCGAGAGGTTCTTGAGGTTGTGCTCGCGCGCGTTGACGATCTGGATCGCCTCGCGGCCGAAGGCCGGCAGCGCACGCCGCGCCAGCTCGGCGCCGCTGCGCTCGCGCACCGCATGGCGCGACGGGCCGAGCGAGAGTTCGTAGTCGCGCAGCGCGTCGCCGGTGAGCGAGCCCTTCATCTCGCGCACATGCTCCGGCGTGCCGACCGCGACCACCTGGCCGCCGCCGTCGCCGCCTTCGGGGCCGAGGTCGATGAGCCAGTCGCTGGCGCGGATCACGTCGAGGTTGTGCTCGATGACGACCAGCGAATGGCCCGCGTCGAGCAGCTTGCGCAGCGCGCGCATCAGGCGCGAGATGTCGTCGAAGTGCAGGCCGGTGGTCGGCTCGTCGAACAGGAAGAGCGTGCCGCGGCGCGCCACCGACTGCTTGCTCGCCGTGCCGCTCTTCGCCGCCTCCGCCAGAAAGCCCGCGAGCTTGAGGCGCTGCGCCTCACCGCCCGACAGCGTCGGCACCGGCTGGCCCAGCTTCACGTAGTCGAGCCCGACGTCGACGATGGGCTGCAGCACGCGCAGCACGTCGCGGTCGTTCGCGAAGGTCGCGGCGGCCTCAGCCACCGTGAGGTCGAGCACGTCGGCCACGTTCAGGCTGCGGCCGCCGCGTTCGATCTTCACCTCGAGGATCTCGGGCCGATAGCGCTTGCCGTCGCAGTCGGGGCAGCGCAGGTACACGTCGGACAGGAACTGCATCTCGACGTGCTCGAAGCCCGAGCCGCCACAGGTCGGGCAGCGCCCGTCGCCGCTGTTGAAGCTGAACTTGCTGGCGGTGTAGCCGCGCTGGCGCGACAAGCCGGCCGTCGCGAAGATCTCGCGCACGGCATCCCACGCGCCGACATAGCTCGCGGGGTTGGAGCGCGCGGTCTTACCGATCGGCGATTGGTCGACGAAAACGACATCGCTCAGATGGTCGGCGCCCAGCAGGCGGTCGTGCTCGCCGGGCGATTCGGTCGCCTTGCCGAAGTGGCGCATCAGTGCCGGAGCCAGCACGTCTTGCACCAGCGTCGACTTGCCCGAGCCGCTGACGCCGGTGACGACCACCAGGCGCTGCAGCGGAAAGTCGACGGTGATGTTCTGAAGGTTGTGCTCGCGTGCGCCTTCGAGGATGAGACGCGGCGTGCTGTCGGTCACCGCGCGCTTGAAGCCCATGCCGATCTGTTTGCGGCCGCCGAGGTAGTCGCCGGTCAACGTGTGGGCGTTGCGCAGTTCGTCGGTGGTGCCGTCGAACACGATCTGCCCGCCGCGGATGCCGGGGCCCGGGCCCATGTCGATCACGCGGTCGGCCGCCAGCATCACGGCCGGGTCATGCTCGACCACGACCAGCGTGTTGCCCGCGTCGCGCAGTCGCAGCATGGCTTCGGTGATGCGGTTCATGTCGCGCGGGTGCAGGCCGATGCTGGGCTCGTCGAGCACGAACAGCGTGTTGACCAGCGAGGTGCCGAGCGCCGTCGTGAGGTTGATGCGCTGCACCTCACCGCCGCTCAGCGTGCGGCTCTGGCGGTCGAGCGTGAGATAGCCGATGCCGACGTCGTGCAGGTAGCGCAGCCGCGTGGTGATCTCTTCGAACAGCAGCTTCAGCGCCTGGGCGTCGCCTTCGTTGGCGGTGGCGCCGTTGCCGCGGTGCTCGATGCCATCGAAGAACTTCCGCAGCCGCTCGATCGGCAGCAGCATCAGGTCGTGCAAGCACAGGCCGGGCAGCGCCTCGAGCTGCGCACGCGACCACTTCGTGCCGACCGGCAGAAAGCGCTTGGCCGGCGCGAGCACGGCGTCGGCGTCTTCCTTGCTGCCGATGCGCCATAGCAGGCTGTCGAGCTTCAGGCGCGCGCCGGCGCAGGTCGGGCATGGCGTGTAGCTGCGGTACTTCGACAGCAGCACGCGGATGTGCATCTTGTAGGCCTTGCTCTCCAGGTAGCCGAAGAAGCGCTTGATTCCGTACCACTGCTTGTTCCACTGGCCCTTGTAGTTGGGTGAGCCGTCGAGCACCCAATCTTTCTGCGCCTGCGTGAGCTTGGCCCACGGCGTGTCGCGCGGGATGCCGGCGTCTTCGGCATGGCGCATGAGGTCGTCCTGCGCCTCTTTCCATGCGGGCGTCTGGATGGTCTTGATCGCGCCCGCGCGCAGCGTGAGCTTGTCGTTCGGAATGACCAGGCCGAAGTCGACGCCGATCACGCGCCCGAAGCCGCGGCACATGTCGCAGGCGCCGACCGCCGAGTTGAAGGAGAACATCGAAGGGATCGGGTCGCCGTAGCGGATGTCGCTCTCGGGGCAGTGCAGGCCGGTCGAGAACTTCCAGATGGTCGGCTCCACATCCTCTTCCGCCGGCACCGCGTAGACCGTGAGCCGGCCCACGCCGCGCTTCAGACCGGTCTCGATCGCCTCCAGCACACGGGCGCGCTCGGCACCGGCCAGGCGGAAGCGGTCGGCCACCACGTCGAGCACCTTGCGCGGGCCGGTCGGTGTCGCGACCTCGCGCTCGGCCTGCACGCGGGTGAAGCCGCTGGCCGACAGCCATTGCGTCACCTCTTCAGGGGTGGTCGACGCGGGCAGCTCGACCGGGAAGGTCACGACGATGCGCGGGTCGCCGGCCGCGGCGGCGCGCTCGACCATCGTCGCGTAGATGGTGTCGGCCGAATCGTGGCGTACCGGGAGCGCCGTGTCGCGATCGAACAGCTGCGCGGCGCGCGCATACAGCAGCTTCAGGTGGTCGTTCAGCTCGGTCATCGTGCCGACCGTGGAGCGCGAGGAGCGCACCGGGTTGGTCTGGTCGATGGCGATGGCGGGCGGCACGCCTTCCACCTTGTCGACCGCCGGCTTGTCCATGCGGTCGAGGAACTGGCGCGCGTAGGCGGAGAAGGTCTCGACGTAGCGCCGCTGCCCCTCGGCGTACAGCGTGTCGAACACGAGGCTCGATTTGCCCGACCCGCTGGGGCCGGTGACCACGGTCATCTCGCCGGTGCGGATGTCGAGGTCGAGGTTCTGAAGGTTGTGCTGGCGTGCGCCGCGAATCCGAATGGAGCCCTGTGTCATGCGTGCCTTGGGGGTGGGGCAGACATTCTAGGAAGCGACCGAGCAGCTTTCCGGCCCATCCGTGACATGGCGCACACGACCCAAGGGTTTTCCCGGGGCCCCAATAATAGACATTTGGTAACAAATGCAACCGTCGCGGCACAAGTCGCTCGCACGGCCACCCCAGCCCTTTTTGGAACTCACATGAAGCAACTTCGTCTGCTCTGCGTGGCCGGCCTGCTGGCCCTGGGCGCCAGCGCCGCATCGGCCCAGATCCTGATCGGTCAGACGGCCGGCATCACCGGCCCGGTCGCGGCCAGCATGAACGAGACGATCCAGGGCGCGCAGCTGGTGATCGACAGCGTGAACGGCCAGGGCGGCGTGAACGGCGAGCAGATCGAGCTCGTCCGGCTGGACGACGCCTTCGATGTCAAGCGCGCCGGCGAGAACGCCCGCGTGCTGATCGAGGACCGCAAGGTCGTCGCCCTCTTCATGAGCCGTGGCACGCCGCACACCCAGGCGATCCTGCCGTGGCTCGACAAGCACGGCGTGGCGCTGATCGGCCCGTCCACGGGTGCGATGGTGCTGCACAAGCCGGTGCAGAAGCATGTCTTCAACATCCGCTCGACCTACCAGCGCGAGTCCGAAAAGGCGGTGCAGCACCTGCACACCGTGGGCATCGACCGCATCGCCGTGGTGCATGCCGCCGACTCCTTCGGCAAGGACGGTTTGGAAGGCGCCAACAACGGCTTCGCCAAGGCAAAGATTCAACCGGTGGCGGTGATCCCGGCCGACCGCGACAAACCCGACTACGCGAGCATCCTGCCTGCCCTGGCCAAGGCCAACGCGCAGGCCGTGCTCTGGATCGGTTCCGCCGACGCGGTGGCCGAAGGGGTGAAGGGCCTGCGCGCGGCCGGCTCGGCAGCGCAGGTGGTCACGCTGTCGAACAACGCATCGGGCGGCTTCATCAAGCAGTTGGGCAAGGCCAGCGGCGGCGTGATCGTGACACAGGTGTTCCCGTCGGAACGGGCCATCAGCCAGCCCATGGTGAAAGAAGCGCTGGCGCTCGCCAAGGCCAAGGGCCAGGCCGAACTTTCGCCGCAGATGCTCGAAGGCTTCGCGTCCGCCAAGGTGCTGGTGGAAGCCCTGCGCCGCGCCGGCCCGAAGCCCACGCGAGCCAAGGTGGTGGCGGCACTCGACGGGCTGCGCAACTACGACCTGGGCGGCGGGCTGGACATCAACTACTCGCCCACCGACCACTCCGGCATCGACTTCGCGGATCTGTCGATCATCAGCGACGGGAAGTTCAAACGCTGAGTGCGCACGTCTGCTGAATACCGCACGATCACGCAGCCCGCGCAACGCGAGAAGCGTACTTTCAGCGTCTTTGAAACGTTGGAGCGACGCCCATAATCCCTCCCAGAGCCCTCGCATGAAGGGCCGTCAGGGAGTTGTTCGATGTCCGTCTTGTTCGGCGGCGCGCCTTCGCGCACGCTCCGCGTTTCCTCGCCCGCCATCCCGGTGGTCCTCGGTCATCCGGCGCTGGAGCCCGTGCGCCTGAGTGGCGCAGAAGGCGTCAACGCGTTGTTCACCTACGAACTGCTGCTCAAGACCCCGGACGCGCTGAACCTGGGTGCCTCCGGTGCCGCCGACTTCGACCTCGATGCGTTCATCGGACGCGAGCTCAGCTGCGTCATCGAGCTCGATGGTGCCGGGTCGTTCCTGCCCGGCGCGGTAGGCGCCAGCACCGACCGCATCGGAGCGGGCACGCGCGAGATCAACGCCCTCATCACCGAAGCCTGCCTCTGGGGTGAGGAAGGCCGCCACGTCCAGTACAAGCTCACCCTGCGCCCCTGGCTGCATCTGGCGACGTTGTCGACCGACTGCAGGATCTTCCAGAACCAGAGCGTGGTTCAGATCCTCGATTCCCTGCTGGCCGACTACGCCTTCCCCGTCGACAAGCGCCTCATCGAGACCTACCCGACGCGCGACTACCAGACCCAGTTCAACGAAAGCGACTTCGACTTCTTCAGTCGCCTGTGCCAGGAATGGGGCATCAGCTACTTCTTCGAGCACAGCCAGGGCAAGCACCGCCTGGTGCTGGTGGACGCCATGGGTGCGTACCAGCCCAACCCGAGCAAGGCCTACCAATTGGTGGAGTACCACGCCCCGGGTTGGAAGACCGATGCCGAGTACCTCCACAGCTTCGTGCCGGCCCACCGCCTGACCAGCGGGCAGTACAGCACCCGCGACTACGACTACACCCGCCCGAGGGCGGACCTGAGCCAGAGCCGACGCGATCCGCGGCCCACCGGTCAGGCGGACCAGGAGGTTTACCAGTGGCATGCGGACGCAGGAGGCAGCCACTACGCCCAGCCCAGAGCCGGAACGGAAGCCAACGACCCGCAGGCAGAAGGCAGTGCCCTCGCCCTCTTGCGCATGCAAGCCCTACGCACCGCAGGCTCAAGAGCCCAGGCCAGCGGCAACCTGCGCGGCATGGTCCCTGGCTGCAGCTTCCGGCTGGCCGGGCACCCTCGGCAAGCGGCCAACACCGACTACCTGATCCTGCAGACCCACCTGCTCATCGAGGACGTGGCCCAAGACAGCCAGATCCAGGACGCAGCCCCCGGCAGGCGCCAGCACTGGAAGGTCGAAGTGGACCTCACCACCCATCCGGTGACCGAACCCCTGCGCCCCGAACCCACCCAGCCCAAGCCCCACACCCACGGCCCGCAGGTGGCCCTGGTGGTCGGCCCCGAGGGCGAGAACCTCTGGACCGACGAGCTCGGCCGTATCAAGGTGCAGTTCCCCTGGGACCGGCTGGGGCAGAAGAACCAGCACAGCACCTGCTGGCTGCGCGTGACCAGCCCGTGGGCGGGCAACCAGTTGGGGGGCATGCATCTCCCGCGCATCGGCCAGGAGGTGATCGTGGACTTCATCGGCGGGGACCCGGACCTGCCGATCTGCACGGGGCGGGTGCACAACCAGCTGAACCTGCCGCCGTGGGAACTGCCGAGCCAGAGCGCACTCTCGGGCTTCAGCAGCAGGGAGCTCACGAAGGAAGGCGGCAACAGCGCGGCTGGCAGAAGCAACCACCTGGTCCTGGACGACACCGAGGGAAAGATCCAGGCGCAGCTCAAGAGCGATCACCAGCACAGTCAGCTGAGCCTGGGCGTCATCACGCGCATCGAGGACAACGCGGGCAGGAAAGACCCCAGAGGCGAGGGCTTCGAGCTCAGGACGGACGGGCACGGGGCGATCCGGGCCCAGGACGGGCTGCTGATCACCACCGAAGGGCGAGCCAGCGCGGCCATGCATGTGAAGGACATGGGGGAGACCGCCACCCGCCTGAACACCGCTTGGGACCAGCATCAACAGCTCGCCGAGGCCGCGCAAGTCCACAAGGCGCAGGACGCGGGCGACGACCAGGACACCGTCCAGAAGGCGCTCGAAGCGCAGAACAAAGCCATCGTGGGCGAAGACGGCAGCGGCGACTTCCCCGAGCTGGCCGCGCCGCATCTGGTGCTCGCCAGCCCGGCCGGCATCGAAGCCAGCACGCCGGCCGGCATCCATCTGCACAGCCAGCAGCACACGGCCCTCACGAGCCAGGGGCACCTGTCGATGAGCGCCGCCAAGCGCTGGCTCGCGAGCGCGGCCGAGGGCGTGCGTGCGTTCACGCACAGGCACGGCATCAAGCTCATTGCGAGCGAAGACCCCATCGAGGTGCAGGCCCACCAGGGCGAGACGGTGCTGGTCGCGCACAAGGACGTGCGCATCACGAGCATCGACGGCGAGATCCACGTCACCGCCAGGAAGAAGGTGGTGGTGATCGGCGGCGGCAGCTACAGCGAGTGGGGACCTGAGGGCATCACGCATGGCACGGCGGGCACGTGGATGGAGCATGCGGCGATGCATGCACAGGTGGGGCCGATGAGCCGGCCAGTGCCCGACATCACCTTCCCGCGCAGCGAACTCAGCCTGCAGTCCCATCAAGACGCGGCCTATCCAGTCTCCCTCTGAACGACATCATGATCATCAGTCCGCCCTTCCTACCCGATCGCTCCACGCTTACCGAAGAAGCTTGGCTCGACGCCGCGATGGTTCAACCGCTCTCGCAGCTGACCAGCACGCGCGCTCCCGAAGGCTCCTTCCCCCTGAGCCTGAAGCTCGCCTGGCACAACGGCCTGCACATTCAAGCGCCGCAGGCCGGGGGCAACTACCTGCCCGTGCGCGCCATTGCCGACGGCGAAGTCGTCTTCGTGCATGCACCCACGCCGCCCAACACCGACGTCACGCACGCCCTCAACTACAACCCCTTCAACACCGGCGCGCCCAGTCCCGCGTGGACCAGCGACGGCTTCGTCGTCATCCGGCACACGACCGAGATCGGCGCGACCGGTATGACTCCGACCGAAGTCACCTACTTCAGCGCGTACATGCATCTGAGCCACCTCGCGAACTGCCTAAAACGCAATGCCCCATGGAAGGCCGGCGATGCCATCTACCGCAAGGACGAACTGGGGGCGCCCGGGCAGATCTATGGCCACGGCGGACAGATCCACTTCGAGATCTGCTGCGACGAGGCCAATCTGCGCCAGTTCGTCGCACGCGAGCCCACGTGGGTTGACCCGTTGGCCCCGACGGCTCCCACCGCCGACGGGCGCACTGACAGCGTCTTCGGCAGCATGTACGTCTACCTGCCGGCCGGGACGCCCACCAGCGCCACGCCGCCGAAGCATCACATTCGCGCGGCCAGCGGTGCGAGCGGTGCAGCGCTGCAACAGCCTCAATGGGTGCAGATCACCTATGACATGGGCAGCGCTACCCTGAGCAGCTACGCCATATCAGGCGAGCCGATCGGCGCACGTTGCAACGTGCCGGACTTTGAGTACGACCTGTACGCCAAAGCGACCGAACGCCACAACAGCCTGGACCCAGCCACCCAGGCGCTCAGCAGTCCCAGCGGGTGGTACGAGTTGCTGCGCTTCGGGCGCAACCTGGGCCCCGATCCCTTGCCGGCCCACGCGGCCCATTGGCGTGAAATACCCACCACCACAGGCACCGTCTGGGCAGACCTGAATGCTCCGGGAACCTTCAAGTTCAGCGACGCCGACTTCCCGGCGTTCAGGGGCTGGAACTGCTTTGACGACGACCTCAGCCCGACCGATCAGCGCTGCGATTCATTGCACCTGAAGACGCTGATCCGCAATCCGGAGCCGACCGACGACCGGCGCATGGAGCGCGCGCAGCTCGCGCTCCGGCTCGGTGAGCCCGAGGTGCGCGCCAAACTGCGACGGGCGATTTGCCGGTTTCCGAGTGAATGGGATCAAAGTACCGTCGTCCAGCGCTACAGCTGGCTGCTAACCGAAGACTTCAAGCCCGGAGACGACGATGCAACAGGAGCGCAGAAGTGGGAGCGTTTCGTGAAGCACGCTCAGGCAATCAGTTTCGCGAACCTGCCTGCAGAATTTCTCAGGGCGGACTGGCGGTTTCATCCGAGGGAGTTTGTGGGAGTGATGAGGACTTGCGGGTGGTTGAGCAAAAAAGAGTTCGCACGCGTCTATCCAGATACATATCAAAGACGCGTCGGAACTAGAACAGAAGCTGCGCCAAATGCGCTCAGCGATATGTTTAGAGATCGCTATCGCATCTTCGTAAATATCGTCGCTCGAAAATACTTGATATCTCAACGTGCTGAACGCGCCGCCCAGTTCTTTGGCCAGGGCGCCGAAGAGTCAAGAACGCTTACGGCGATGAATGAGATCCGCAGCGAAACAAGTTGCAATCAACTGTACGGCGGCCGGATGGGAAACGATGCTCCCGGCGACGGTTATCTCTATCGGGGGCGGGGAATGAAACAGCTAACTGGCAAATACAATTACTCAGAGTACTGGATATACCGTGGGTGGTTGGATAGATCCTCGTTCACAGCGTCATGGTGGAGCCATCGCCAAAACACCCGGCCACCTCAAATATCAAACCCTGACAGATTGATCTCAGACTACTACTCCACCATTGATGCCGGCGGATGGTATTGGATCGCATCCCCACACCGTGGAAGGCCGCATCTGCTGAGCTCAATAAATCGCCTCATTCCCCTTGGCGCAGCGCCGACATCACTGTCGGTAGATTCAGTCACACGCGGTATCAACGGCGGATCCACAGCACTGGAGAACAGAGTGTTCCACACGACACGAACCTACGAAATTCTTGGCGACAATGTCTAAAAAACTTCCATTGTTCGCATTGCTGGCATTTTTTAACTGGGGAGCATGGGGATTCGGTTTAGCCACAGCAGCCGGCCAGAAAAAACCAGGCGCAAACGAGAAAAATTATATCTCCCTAGATTTACCCCCAAGAGTTTACAAAGATCTTAATTTCAGCACAGCCACACAAAACCCCACCACCCAAACCAAAAAACCCAAAGAAACTCAAATTGAGTTTTCTCTTTCAAAGATCAAACCCATAGGAGGCACAACATTTGATGCTGGCTGGCTATGCCTTAACTCCCTCGAAAATTGCGCAAAATTTTCTGGCACACAAAATTATTGGATCGACGAGGCATCAGATGAGATAAGAATTGGAAGTCAAACGGAGAGCATTCAAAAAAGACGAATCGGGAAATGGATGGCCATAGAGGCGTTTCCGCTTTGCGGCTGGACTTCGAGATCGACCGGATTCAACCCCGCAGGCGGGCAATGCTATTCGGTCGTACTTTCTGGCGAGGAGAAGACGATAAGTTTTAATATTCTTTTGGGCCAAAACAAGGGATGTAGAAATATTGAACTATGCTGGAAATCACAGCTTATTCAGCTCCGTCAAATGCTTGGCAGCATTAACTAAGCAACCCCGACCCAAGCAATATCGACACTTTTTAATGTGCTCAGAATTATTTGCATTGCCGACACAGGACTTGCAGGACTGGCTGCTGCCAACGCAATTTTCTCGCGAACGCTTTAAATCTCAAACCCCATTGGGCGATTAACCTCGGGCAACAATCAAACCTCAAACGCCCTACCTCATCGCAGCATTGACCATTTGGATTCCGTCAAGACAGCAAAGCATTCTCCGAATCAGACCTCGCCGAGCAGGCGGCCTCCTTCTTTCGATTGATGAAGCCGTCTTCGCCACTTTCAATTTCGAGAAGCGCGGCGATTTACCGTAAAAATCATACCCAAGATATACCCAGCAGACGCCTTGCCACACTTTTTTGCAAGCACCCTGCAGTCGGCGCAAAAGTAAAGCTTCAGGCTCCGCCATAGGTATGAAAATTAAATTATATTGAATCTATTTTGCATTAGTCTCCTCAATCAATTCAAGCCAGGCGAAAGTCCGAACCGAAACCACCTGCTACGGTTATCAGCCCGAAAGCCGATCTGCCGAGTACTATGGTGTGCTACTTCGCACGTACTACGGCACAGAACTTCAAAGAGAAATTGGCTCCTTCGTGCAGCACAACAAAAATAGCTCCATACCGCTGGTTTTTGACAAGAAGATCAATACCGACCTAGACAATCCAGAATTAGGAAATTTCGAGATACGCAGACTCGAAATCCTAGACGGAAAAATACGGGAACATATCTTCTATTTCAAAATGGCGCGGTAGTCAAAAAAGGGACGTATCTTGAGTATAGAAATCGAAGAACAGGAGCGTCATCAATTTTCTTCGAGATCGGCGAGAAAAACGCTTGTGTAGAAGTATGCGCCTCTGGCAGGTGCAGATTTCAGCCTGAGCCAAATAGGTAATTTGACGGCTGAGCGTGGAACTGCTTTACCAAATTGGGAGCGCGAAAAAGTGACCGTAAAGATTCGACCCACGGGCGCGGCAATCCTCGCGATTGCCGCGACGCTTTCTGGCTCTGCAGGAGCAGTCTCAGCATGTACTCGCAGAACAGCGACAAACGCAACGGCTCAGTTGCAAACTGCTGCCGAATACCTTGCACTGAAAGCGGGCCTTGCCGTTGGTACGCGTGGGGCCACGAGCGCTGAGATCAAAAAGGTGACTTGCTTCGAAAAATGGGGTGAGCACGTCGTATTGGCGCCGGTAGTCATTCGGTATGCCGGCCTCGCAAATCATTTCTGTCGTCTGATGGTGCAGAAGAATCAGGCCGCCACCTTTGTCACCGCTCCAATCGCAACCAGTGCTGACAACTGCAAGGACATCGAGCGTGTCGTGTATGCAGATCTCAACAACGACGGTTACCCTGACGTGCTGCTCAGCACCGTGGTTCCATCCAACCGTTATGCCGCCAACGTCGTGCTGCCCCAGATCTATATCTCAACCAAACAGGGCGAGTATTGCTACGCAGGCTTGGCAAGCGGGGCGCTGGATGTGAACTGGGACGGTAAGCCGGGGTCAGCCGCCTCGATCCTGATTGCCGAAGCGACGCGTCTCGGCCTTGACTTGATGCAGTGCACGTCCCGCTGAGCCGCGCGCGGGCGAGGGAACACCAAGCACGCAGCGAGCTCAAAGCTCACTTCGGCGCGCTGGCCGCCGGTGCTGGTTCGTGCAAAGCGTCCCCGCCATGCTTCTCCCCCGACATGTCGACCTTGTCTCCCGCCATGTTGATGAAGTAGAGCGATGCTGCGGCGAAGAGGATGAAGCCGACGACGATTTTCCACATGGGTTGAGTCTCCTTTTGAGGTCATGCGATGTTCAGGAAAAAGGCTTCATGCGGCCCATCGGCTGGCATGAAGCCTCTGTGCTGAACAGCCTCGCCGCGCGCTCGCGGTCGAGGCGGGTGCCGATCAGTCGTTGGCGTAGATGTCGACGTCCTTGGTCTCGCGGATGAAGATCGTGCCGATCACGAGCGTCATGCCCGCGATGATGATCGGGTACCAGAGGCCGTTGTACATGTTGCCGGTGCTGGCCACGATGGCGAACGCGGTGGTGGGCAGCAGGCCGCCGAACCAGCCGTTGCCGATGTGGTACGGCAGGCTCATCGAGGTGTAGCGGATGCGGGTCGGGAACATCTCGACCAGCATGGCGGCAATGGGGCCGTAGACCATGGTCACGAGCAGCACCAGCCAGAACAACAGCGCCACGGTGAGCAGCTTGTTCATCTTGGCCGGGTCGGCCTTCGCCGGGTAACCCGCGACCTTCAGCTCGTCGCCGACTTCCTTCTTGAAGGCGGCAATCGACTTGGCCGAGGCTTCGTCGAACTTCAGGTTGACGACGTTGCCGGTCGGCACGGCAACGCTCTTGGCGCCGATCTTCACCACGGCGGGCGAGCCTGCCGGGCCGGCCACGTTCTCGTAGCTCACCGAGTTCTGCACCAGGTAGCGCTTGGCGATGTCGCAGGAGCTGCGGAAGTCGATCTCGCGGGCCACCGGGTTGCCCTGGAACGAGCAGGTCGCCGGGTCGGCCGTCACCGTCACCGCAGCGCTGACTTGCGCACGCGCCAGGTCAGGGTTGGCCGCTTCGGTCAGCATCTTGAAGACCGGGAAGTAGGTCACGATGGCCAACAGGCAGCCGGCCATGATGATCGGCTTGCGACCGATCTTGTCGGACAGCGAGCCGAAGACCACGAAGAAGGGTGTGCCCAGCAGCAGCGAGGCGGCGATCATCAGGTTGGCCGTGGTGCCGTCGACCTTCAGCTGCTGCGTCAGGAAGAACAGCGCGTAGAACTGCCCCGTGTACCAGACCACGGCCTGGCCGGCGGTCAGACCGACCAGCGCCAGGATCACGATCTTCAGGTTCTTCCACTCGCCGAAGGATTCGGACAGCGGCGCCTTCGAGGTCTTGCCCTCGGCCTTCATCTTCTGGAAGGCCGGCGACTCGGACAGCGACAGGCGGATCCACACGGAGATGCCGAGCAGTGCGATCGACACCAGGAACGGAATGCGCCAGCCCCACTCGCCGAACGCCTGTTCGCCGAGCCAGGTGCGCACGCCCAGGATGACCAGCAGGCTCAGGAACAAGCCGAGCGTGGCGGTGGTCTGGATCCACGACGTGTAGGCGCCGCGCTTGCCGTGCGGCGAATGCTCGGCCACGTAGGTAGCGGCACCGCCGTACTCGCCGCCGAGCGCCAGGCCCTGCAGCATGCGCAGCGCGATCAGGATGACCGGGGCCGCGACGCCGATGGTGGCGTAGCTGGGGAGCAGGCCGACGATGAAGGTCGACAGGCCCATGATCAGGATGGTGACCAGGAAGGTGTACTTGCGGCCGATCATGTCGCCGAGCCGGCCGAACACGATGGCGCCGAAAGGCCGCACCAGGAAGCCCGCCGCGAAGGCCAGCAGCGCGAAGATGAAGGCCGCGCCCGCATCCAGACCGCTGAAGAACTGGCGCGCGATGATCGCCGCCAGCGAGCCGTAGAGGTAGAAGTCGTACCACTCGAACACGGTGCCCAGCGAGGACGCGAAGATGACCTTCTTCTCCTCGGCGGACATCGGCCGGGGGGCCGGATGCGGCACGCCCTTCGAATCTAGTGTGGTTGCCATGTCTGTCGTCTCCAGTTGATGTAATGCAGCCCGGTTTTCGGACCGTGAGGCATTCTTGGAGGAGCGACTGACCGGAGCCTTTCGCCAAACTGAACCGTTGCTGACGGTTTAAGGTGAAACCCGCGCCCAGGGTTTCAGGATGCAGTAAACGTCAAGGAATGTTGCGCGACAGCGCCGGACGCTGGTCGGCGCCGGCCCATGCCGGGCCGTCGAACCACGGGTCCTGGCGCACCGCGGCACGCAGCATGGCGAGGCCGTCGAAGCCCCAGAACAGGCGGCCGTCGAGCCCATACGCCGGCACGCCGAAGGCGCCGCGCGCGATCGCCTCGTCGGTGTTGGCGCGCAACGCCGCCTTTGCGGCGTCGCTGCCGCCATCGCGCACCGGTGTCAGTTGTGCTGCCAGGGCCGTCAGCCGGCTCGCATCCCCGGCCTCGGCACCGCCGCGCCACACGTCGCGGAAGATCGTCTCGGCCACATGGCGATTGATGGCGCCGTCGTGCGTGGTCGACAGCGCCAGGCGCAGATGCGGCAAGGGGTTGTAGGGATGCGTGGCCGGCATCTCGATCGGGATGCCGTGCGCATGGCCTAGCCACAGCACATGGCGGTAGGTCCAGGCCCGCTTGCTGGCCACCTCGGCGGGGCCTTTTTGCCCGTGGTGCTTGAGCATCGCCCCCAGCAGGACCGGCTTGTAGGTCACGCTGTAGCTCAGGCCTTCCAGCGCTTCGGGCAGATGCTCGAAGGCCAGGTAGGCATAGGGCGAGATGAAGTCGAGGTAGAAGTCGATGTGCTTCATGGCGTGATGCCTCCAGTGGACCGCAGGCGATCGGCCTGCGCCGACGCGCGCACTTCGATGGCGCGCCACACGCTGCGCTTGCCGGCCGCGTCGGCGCGGCTCCAGCCCGAAATCTCGGGGATGGTGCGCAGGCAGCCGATGCAGAACACGCGCTCGGCGTCCATGCGGCAGACCGACACGCAGGGTGAGGGCACGTTGTCGCCGGTGGTGGCGGCGACCTCGGCCGCGCGCTGCGCAAGTGCAGCCGCGTCCGTGACCTGGATCGGGTTCATCGTCACACCACGTCCGCCACCGGCGCACCGGTCAGGCGTTCGAGGTCGTGCGGCGACAGCTTCACCACCGCATGCGGATGGCCGGCCGCGGCCCAGATCTCGTCGAAGCGAAACAGCTCGCGGTCGATCAGCGCGACCGGCGGCGTGGTGTGCGCGAAGGGCGACACGCCGCCGATCGAGAAGCCTGTCTTCGACTTGACGAACTCGGCGTCGGCCCGGCCCGTCTTGCCGACGATCGCCTCGACCTTCTTCTCGTCGACCCGCTTGTCGCCCGAGGTGACGACCAGCACCGCGATGTCGTCGCTCTTGCGACGGAACACGATGCTCTTGGCGATCTGCCCGACCGCGATGCCCAGCGCATCGGCCGCCTGCTGCGCGGTGCGCGCGGCGTCGTCGAGCATCTGCGGCGCATGCGCGTGGCCGGCGTCCTGCAGCAGCCGCGCGACGCGCTGGACGCCTTCGGGAAGTGAATGGAGTTCAGAACCGCACATGAGCATCGACCTGGCCCTGCGGGCCTGCATTGGAAGGAAGCGCCGATCTTATGAGCGTCCGGCGCTGGAGCCGCGTACCACCAGCGAACCCTCCAGCACGACCTGGCGCAGCGGGCGCTCCGGGTCCTGCATGCGCTGCAGCAGCAATTCGGCGGCGGTGCGGCCGATGTCGTAGGTGGGCTGGGCCACCGTGGTCACGTCCAGCGCGGGCAGCGCGGTCCAGTCGTTGTTGTCGAAGCCGGCCAGGCCGATGTCGTGCGGCGTGCGCAGGCCGGCCGCCTGGATCGCCTGCAGGGCGCCCAGTAGCAGCACACCGTTGGTGACCAGCAGCGCGTCGGGGCGATCGGCACCCGACAGCACGCCGGCCGCGGCCTGCACGCCCGCCGCGTGCGTGGGCTCGACCCACACGGGCTGCGGCGCCAGACCTGCGGCCACCAGCGCCTGCACATAGCCCGCGTGGCGCTGCTGGCCGGTGGTGCTGTGGGCGCCCGCCAGCAGCGCGATGCGGCGGTAACCCGACTGCAGCAGATGCTCGGTGGCACGGCGTGCAGCGGCTTGGTTGTCCAACACCACGCGGTCCGCGCGGGAGTTCTCGAGCGCGCGGTCGACCAGCACCAGCGGGAACGACCAAGCGTCGGGGCGCAGCTGCTGCAGGCCCTGCAGGGTGGGCGAGAGGATCACACCGCTGGCCTGCTCGTCGGCCATCAGCTCGAGGTAGGACTGCTCCTTGGCCGGGTTCTCGTCGCTGTTGCACAGGATGAGGCGCAGGCCATGGCGATAGGCCACGTCTTCGACCGCGCGACCGACGTCGGTGAAGAAGGGACTGCGGATGTCCGACACGATCAGCCCGACCAGCGACGCCCGGCGCTGGCGCAGTCGGCGCGCCGCCAGGTTGGGGCGGTAGGACAGGTCGGCGATCGCCTGCTCCACCCGGGTGCGCAGTGGCGCGCGGACCGCCTCGGGGGTGCTGAGCACGCGCGACACGGTGGTGGTCGATACGCCGGCGCGCTGCGCCACGTCCTTGATGCTGGCCAATGGAAAGCTCCTGGAAAAACCTGCGTGCAATGGTAACGATTCCAGAAATGTCGTCGAGCACCGCTGGAGTCGGTACTGTTGTCGTGGGTCAAGCGATGCCTTCCTTCCGCAAAGGACGAACTCCATTGCGTGACCGGCCGCTGATTTATAAGGGTTTTCCCTGAATATCAAGCATCGACGCCTGATTCAGGGTTGTGGGACGCGCAGCGCCCATTTCATAATCGAGTCTGGAATCGATACCAAATTTGCAGGAGACAGGACCATGTCCACCATTCCGGTCGAGGTACGTCTGGGTGCGGCCCCGCACAACCGAGAGGACGCCGTCCGCGCCGCCGGCGCGCTGCTGGCACAGGCCGGTCACATCCAGCCCGCCTACGTCGACAGCATGTTGCAGCGCGAAAAAGCGGCCAACACCTTCCTCGGCGAAGGCCTGGCCATTCCCCACGGCATGGTCGAAGACAAGCACCTGGTGCTGCGCACCGGCCTGGCCGTGCTGCAGGTGCCTGCCGGCGTGCGCTGGAGCGACGATGCCAAGCAGGCGCGGCTGGTGGTGGCGATCGCCGCCGCCTCCGACGGCCACCTGCAGGTGCTGCGCCGCCTGACCCGCGTGATGCGCGACGGCGCGCTCATGCAGCGCCTGGCCACCACCACCAATGCCCAGGACATCATCGGCGCCCTGCTCGCCGATGGCCCGGCCGAGGCCGATGGTGCCGCCGCGCTGGAAGACTTTCCGCTGGGCCGCGAGCTGTCGCTCAACTACCCGAGCGGCCTGCATGCCCGTCCGGCGGGGGAATGGGCCCGCGTGGCCGGCCGCTTCCAGGCCCGTGTGCACGTGCGCTGCGGCGACACCGTGGCCGACGCCAAGAGCATTGCCGCCCTGTTGAGCCTGGGCGCCGCCCGCGGCGCGCAGTTGCGGCTGTCGGCCCAGGGCAGCGACGCCGCGGCCGCGCTGTCCACGCTGTCGGCGACCATCGCGCGGCTGGGCGACGAGGAAAGCCGCCAGGCCGAACTGTCCGCGGCACGCCAGGCGCAGGCCCAGGGCCTGGGCCGCGCGTTGGGCGACTGGCAACCCGCCGCACGCCACACCGTCACCGGCATCGCCGCCAGCCCCGGGCTGGTGGTGGGTACGCTGGTGCACGTCGGCGACACGGCGCTCGAGGTGGAAGACCGCTTCACCTCCGTCGCGGCCGAAGCCGCCGCGCTGGACCACGCCCTGACCGCGGCGCTGGCCCGACTGCACGCGCTCGCCGACGAGGCCCGCGCCGGCGGACGCCAGGAACAGGCTGCCATCTTCACCGCGCACCAGGGCCTGCTGCAGGACGCCGAATTGCTGCAGGCCGTCAGCCGCAGCGTCGTGCAGCAGCACGGCGCCGCCTGGGCATGGCGCCACGCCATGGCCGAGCGCGTGACCGCCCAGCGCGCCCTGGCCGACGCCACCCTGGCCGCCCGCGCGGCCGACCTGCAGGACGTGGGCGAGCGCGTGCTGCGCCACCTGCTGGGCCGCGACCAGGACCAAGGCGCCGGCCAGTCTGCGTGGCCGGACGACGCCATCCTGCTGGCCGACGACATTTCTCCATCGATGGCCGCGCAGATCGACCCGGCCCGCGTGCGCGGCTTCTGCACGGCGCGCGGCGGCCCAACCGCCCATACCGCGATCCTGGCGCGCGCGCTGGGCCTGCCGGCCGTGGTCGCCGCCGGGCCGGCCGTGCTGCCGCCCGGCGCCGAGGGCCAAGGTGCAGGCACGCCCAGCCTGGCCGGCACCGTCGCCATCCTCGACGGCTACCGCGGTCGCCTGTACGTGGCGCCCAGCGAGATCGCGCTGGTGGAGGCCCGCACGCACATCGCCCGACTGGCCCACGTGCAGGAAGAAGAAGCCCGTTCGCGCCAGTTGCCGGCCACGACCACCGATGGCCACACCGTGGAGATCGCGGCCAACGTGAACCGCGCCGACCAGGCCGTCAAGGCGCTGGAGGCCGGGGCCGAAGGGGTGGGCCTGATGCGCACCGAGTTCCTCTTCCTCGAACGCGACACCGTGCCCGATGAGGAAGACCAGTACCAGGCCTACCGCGCCATGGTCGAGGCGCTGAAAGGCCTGCCGCTGGTGGTGCGCACGCTGGACATCGGCGGCGACAAGAAGGTGCCGCACCTGGAGCTGCCCGTCGAGGAGAACCCCTTCCTCGGCGTGCGCGGCGCACGGCTCGCCTTGCGCCGTGACGACCTGCTCGTGCCGCAGCTGCGCGCGCTGTACCGCGCCGCCAAGCACGGCCCGCTGCAAGTCATGTTCCCGATGATCAGCACGGTGGAAGAGGTGCGCACCCTGCGCGCCCGCATGGAAGCCGTTCGCGCCGAACTCGACGCACCCGCCGTGCCGGTGGGCATCATGATCGAGGTGCCCTCGGCCGCGCTGATGGCCGACCGGTTGGCCGCGCACGTGGACTTCTTTTCCATCGGCACCAACGACCTGACCCAGTACACGCTGGCCGTCGACCGCCAGCACCCCGAGCTGGCCGGCATGGCCGAGAGCCTGCACCCTGCCGTGCTGCGTCTGGTCGAGCGCACCGTGGCCGGTGCACGCCAACACGGCCGCTGGGTCGGCGTGTGCGGCGGGCTGGCGGGCGAACCGCTGGGCGCCGCCCTGCTGGTCGGCCTGGGCGTGGACGAACTGAGCATGAGCACCAGCGACATCAGCACCGTGAAGGCGCTGTTGCGTCGGCATTCGCTGGCCGAGCTGCAAGACCTGGCGCGGCGCGCGCTGGACGTGGACACCGCCGACGAAGTGCGCGCCCTGGGCGCCGCGCTGCGCCCGACGGAGGCCTGAGACAGGAACACCGCCATGCCCCACCCCATCGACACCCTGACCGCCGACACCGCCCCCGCACCGGGTCGCGCGGCCCCGCGCATCTTCACCATCACGCTCAACCCGGCCATCGACCACACCGTGCGCGTCGCCGCACTCACCCCCGGCGACGTGCATCGCGCCGAGGGCCAGCAGGTCGAAGCCGGCGGCAAGGGCGTGGGCGTGGCCGCTGTGCTGGCCGCGCTGGGCCAGCCCGTGACGGCCTGCGGCTGGCTCGGCGCCGACAACGACGCCGTGTTTCGCGACGCCTTTGCCGCGCGCGGCATCGACGACGGCATGCTGCGCCTGCCGGGCAGCACGCGCACCAACATCAAGATCGCCGACGCCGCGCGCGGCGACACGACCGACATCAACCTGCCCGGCCTGGCGCTGTCGCCCGAGGAACTGGTGGGCGCCGAAGCCGACCTGTTGGCCGCGCTCGCACGGCGCGTGCAGCCCGGCGACTGGTGCGAGCTGGCGGGCAGCCTGCCGCCCGGCGCCGATGGGGCGGTGTGGGAACGCATCGCGCGCGCCCTGGCCGCACGCGGCGCGCACATCGCCATCGACACCGGCGGTGCCGTGCTGTTGGAGTTGCTGCGTCACCTGGCCGACCCGGCCCGCGGCACTGTGGTCCCCGTGGCCTTCGTCAAGCCGAACCGGGCCGAGCTGGAAGAGCTGGCGGGCCATGCGCTGCCGACGCTGGACGACGTGGCCGCTGCGGCGCAAACGCTGTGTCGCGACCACGGCGTGCGCCAGCTGGCGGTGTCGCTGGGCGGCGAAGGCGCCGTGATCGCCACGCGCGACGGCTGCTGGCA
The DNA here is from genome assembly GCF_051216715.1 of Variovorax restrictus. NCBI lineage: Bacteria > Pseudomonadati > Pseudomonadota > Betaproteobacteria > Burkholderiales > Comamonadaceae > Variovorax > Variovorax restrictus. Next base: position 170,294 of record NZ_JBPJZH010000003.1, on the reverse strand, counting down.
GGCCGCTGCACCGCAGGTACCGGTGGCCACCACGGTGGGCGCGGGCGATGCGCTGGTGGCGGGCACGCTGGCCGCCCTGGCACGAGGCCTGGCCATGCCCGGCGCCGCCACGTTCGGCATGGCCTGCGCGGCGGCGCGCATCCAGCGCATCGCCCCCGGCCTGCCGCCGCGAAGCGAGGTGGACGCCCTCGCGGCCGCCATCGTCGCCGTGCCGTTGTAACCCCCCGATTCAGGAGAGACATTCATGGCCCAACTCATCGCCATCGCCGCGAGCCAGGCTGGCCCGGCGCACAGCTTCATGGTGGCCGAGGCGCTGCGCGCTGCAGCCGCCACGCTCGGTCACCGCATCGCGCTCAGTGTGCACAGCAGCCTGGGCACGCAGGGCGGCTTCAGCGACACCGAACTCGCACGCGCCAGCGCCGTCATCGTGGCCGCCGACATGCGCATCGACCGCCAGGAGCTGCTGGGCACGGTCGCCGCGCCCGTGCACGAAGCGTCGCCGGCCGCCGTGCTGGCCGACGCCACGCGGGTGGTGCGCGAGGCGCTTGCACTGGCGGGCGTGACCGTCGAGGCCGCACCGCGCGCACCGGCCGCGGTGGGTGCTGCCGGTGCCGCGACGGCGGGTGCGCCGGTGGCACCGCTGCGCATCGTCGCCATCACCTCCTGCCCCACGGGCGTGGCCCATACCTTCATGGCCGCCGAGGCGCTGGAGCAAGGCGCCAAGGCCCTGGGCTACCGGATCAAGGTCGAGACGCAGGGGTCGGTGGGCGCGCAGAACACGCTGACGCCCGAGGACATCGCCAACGCCGACCTGGTCGTGATCGCGGCCGACACCCAGGTCAACCGCGACCGCTTCGCGGGCAAGCGCCTGTACGCCACCGGCACCAAGGCGGCCATCCACGATGCGGCGGCGGTATTCGCCCAGGCACAGGCACAGGCCGCGGTGTGGGGCGCGGGCGAGGAGGCCGCCGCCGCGTCGGCCGGCGCATCGACCGCATCGAACGCCGGGTCGCCGCAGCGCGAATCCGTCAGCGCCTACAAGCATCTGATGACGGGTGTGTCCTTCATGCTGCCTTTCGTGGTGGCGGGTGGCCTGCTGATTGCGCTGGCCTTCGCGCTGGGCGGCATCTACGTGTACGACGACGCGCACAAGGGCACGCTGGGCTGGGTGCTGTTCCAGGTTGGCGCCAAGGCGGGCTTCGCGCTCATGCTGCCTGCGCTGGGGGGCTACATCGCCTATTCCATCGCCGACCGGCCTGGCATCGCGCCCGGCATGATCGGGGGCATGCTGGCCGGCACCGTGGGGGCCGGCTTCCTCGGCGCGATCGCGGCGGGCTTCATCGCGGGCTACAGCGTGAAGCTGCTCAACCGCTGGATCCGGCTCCCGCGCGGGCTGGAGGGCTTGAAGCCCGTGCTGCTGCTGCCGTTGCTGGGGGCCGCCATCGTGGGCGTGCTCATGATGATGGTCATCGGCACGCCGATGGCCGCCGTGATGAGCGCGCTGACCGACTGGCTCAAGGGCCTGCAGACGGGCAGCGCCGTGCTGCTCGGCGTGGTGCTGGGCGGCATGATGGCGGTGGACATGGGCGGACCGGTGAACAAGGCCGCCTACGTGTTCTCCACCACCCTGATCGCCAGCGGCGTCGCCAACCCCATGGCCGCCGCGATGGCCGCGGGCATGACGCCGCCGCTGGGCATCGCCCTGGCCTGCTGGCTGTTCAAGAACCGCTTCACGGCCGAAGAGCGCGAAGCGTCGAAGGCCGCGGCCGTGCTGGGCCTGGCGTTCATCACCGAAGGCGCGATTCCCTTCGTGGCGCGCGATCCGCTGCGCGTCATTCCCGCCTGCGTGCTCGGCTCGGCCGTGGCCGGCGGCCTGTCGATGGCCTGGAACATCGGCCTGCAGGCGCCGCACGGCGGCGTGTTCGTGCTGGCCATTCCCAACGCCGTCAACCATGTGCTGCTGTACGCCGGCGCCATCGCGGCCGGGGCGGTGGTCACCGGCCTGGCGCTGGGCCTCTTCAAGAAGCGCGTGCCTGCCGCGGCGGCAGCGGTGTGATCAGGCGGCCGGCGCGCGCTTGGCCAGCAGGGCTCTCGCGACGCGCGAGTCGGTCTTGCGGCCCAGCGCGTCGCTGATGTAGACGCCGGCGTCGATCAGCCGGTCGAGGTCGATGCCGGTTTCGATGTCCATGCCGTGCAGCAGGTAGACCACGTCCTCGGTCGCGACGTTGCCGGTGGCGCCCTTGGCATACGGGCAGCCGCCCAGGCCGGCGGAGGAGGACTGGAAGTTCCACACGCCGAGTTCGAGCGCAGCGAGGGTGTTGACCAGCGCCTGCCCATAGGTGTCGTGGAAATGGCCCGAGATGTCGTCGACGCCGAAGTGCGCCAGCGTGGCCTCCATCGCCGCCTGCACCTTGCGCGGCGTGCCCACGCCGATGGTGTCGGCCACATCGACGCGCTGCACGCCGATGCCCTTCATGAGTTGCGCGAGGTAGCCCACCTTGGCGGGCGCGATCTCGCCCTCGTAGGGGCAGCCGACCGTGCACGACATGGCGCCGCGCACGCGGATGCCCTGCTCGCGCGCCGCAGCCACCACCGGCGCGAAGCGCTCGATGCTCTCGGCGATGGAGCAGTTGATGTTCTTCTGGCTGAAGGCCTCGCTGGCGGCGCCGAACACGACGACCTCGTCGGGCCACTCGTTGCGGGGCGCCGAGAGTGCAGCTTCCAGGCCCTTCATGTTGGGCGTGAGCACCGAATAGGTCACGCGCGGATTGCGGCGGATGCCGTGCATCACCTCGGCGTTGTCGGCCATCTGCGGCACCCACTTGGGGCTGACGAAGCTGGTCACCTCGATGGCCGTGAGGCCGGCGTCCTGCAGGCGGTGCACCAGCTCGATCTTCACCGCGGCCGGCACGGGTTGCTTTTCGTTCTGCAGGCCGTCACGCGGGCCGACGTCGACGATCTCGACCTTGGAGGGGAATTTCATGGTTGTCTCTTGCTTCGCTGTGGGAAGGAATGCCGCCCCAATTGTCGGCCCGCGCGCAAGAACCTGCGCGCCACGCGGTCGGCCCCACGGTGGCAATCCCTGCCAGCAGGGTTGCAAATGCCGACAGCCCTCAAGCCTTGGTGTCTTTGCGTTCCAGCAGGCTCGTGCGGAACGCTACCTTGCGCACGATGGCCGAGAACGCGCGCGTCGCCGGTGACTCGTGCGCGGGCGGCGACCACAGCATGCCCGGCGTGCGCACCGGTGTCGGGCTCTCCAGCCGCACGATGGCCAGCCCGGCATTCGGCTGCACCGCGTTGGCCGCGACGATGGCGGCGAGCCGCGTCTTGGCGACCAGGCCCATGATCGGCGCCAGCGCGTTGATCTCGGCCACCACCTGCGGTTCGGCCCCGCAGGAGCGGAAGCATTCGTCGAGCATCTGGCGCGTGGCGAAGCTCGCGGGCAGCAGCACCATCGGCAGGCGGTGCAGCTCCACCATACGCACGCGCTTGCGGCGCGCCAGCGGATGGCCCTGCGCCACCACCAGCACCATCTCCTCGTTGTAGAGCGGCTCGAACTGCAGCGCCCCCGGCGCTGTAGGCCGATAGGCGATGCCAAGGTCCAGCGTGCCCTGCTGCAGCCGCTGCGCGATGAGGTCGGCCGCGAGTTCCTCCACCAGCACCCGCACGCCGGCATAGCGTTGGTGGAACGACGCGATGCAGTCGGGGATGAAGCCAAGGTTGAAGGTCGGCGTCGAGCCGATGCGCAACTCGCCCGACACCGCCTTCGGGTCTTCGCGCAGCGCGCCCAGGCCACGGTCGATTTCCTGCAGCGCCCGCGTGGCGTGGTGGAGGAAGGCCTCGCCCGATTCGGTCAGCGCCACGCGCTTCCCGCTGCGGTCGAAGAGCTGCGTGCCCAGTTCCTCTTCCAGCTGCTTGATCTGGTGCGACAGGGTCGACTGCGTGACATGCAGCCGCTCGGCCGCGCGCGTGAAGTTGAGCGAGCCTGCCAGGGTGCTGAAGTAACGCAGGTGGCGCAGTTCCATGGGTGTCTCCGGATGTCGTGGCTTCGAAGGCCACGATCGATGCGGTCGATGGTATCCATGAAAAACCATCATTGTTAAAAATTGCCCCGCCTGCCTAGAGTTCGCACCCAGCCCCTCGACGGGCGAACGAACACAGGAGACAACGCGTTGCAAAAAGTCCTCAGCGGCATCAAGGTGCTGGAGCAAGGCACGTTCATCACCGGCCCGGCCGCCGGCATGTTCCTCGCCGACCTGGGTGCGGAGGTGATCAAGGTCGAACAGCCCGGCAGCGGCGACCCGTTCCGCGCCTTCCGCGGCGGCCTCTACAGCCCGCACTTTCAGACCTACAACCGCAACAAGCGCAGCATCACGCTCAACCCGAAGCTGCCCGACGACGCGGCGGTCTTCGACGAGCTGGTGAAGGAATCGGATGTGTACATCCAGAACTTCCGCCCCGGTGCGGCCGAGCGGCTGGGCGCCGGGGCGGCCCGCCTGCGCGAGCTCAACCCGCGCCTGGTGTACTGCGCCATCAGCGGCTTCGGCCAGACCGGCCCGGCCGCCGGCCGACCCGCCTACGACACCGTGGCCCAGGCGGCCAGCGCCTTCCTCAAGCTGCTGGTGAACCCGGCCAACCCGCGCGTGGTGGGGCCGGCGGTGGCCGACGCGATGACCGGCTTCTACGCGGCCTACGGCGTGATGGGCGCGCTGATCGAGCGCGGCCGCACGGGCGTGGGCCGCACGGTGGAGGTGTCGATGCTCGAGGCGATGTGCCACTTCAACCTCGACGCGTTCACGCACTACTTCTCCGAGAACGAAATCATGGGGCCGTTCAGCCGGCCCAGCGTGTCGCAGTCGTACGTGCTCGAGTGCGCCGACGGGCTGTGGATCGCGCTGCACATGTCGTCGCCCGAGAAGTTCTGGCAGGGGCTGGCGAACGCCATCGAGCGGCCCGATCTGTTCCAGGACCCGCGCTTCGCCAACCGCGAAGGCCGCATCGCGCACCAGACCGAAATGATCACCCTGCTGGACGGCCTGTTCCGTGCGCGCACCCGCGCCGACTGGTGCGCCCGGCTCGAAGCCGAAGACGTGCCGCACGCGCCGATGTACGACACGCGCGAAGCGATGGAAGACCCGCAGGCGCGGCACCTCCAGCTGGAGGTGAGTGCACCGCATCCGGAGGGCGGCGAGTGGCGGACCATCCGCTCGCCCGTGAGCTTCGATGGCGAACGCCCGCTCGACGTCACGGCACCGCCGACACTCGGCGCCGACAACGATGCCATCGTCGAGCCGCTGCGACGGCGGTTGCACGAAACCTGAGACGCATCCCCAGAAGAAATCGGAGACAAACCCCATGACCCCCTCGAACGAGAACGAACTGACCCAGGCCGCGCTGCAGCGGCTCGACGGCGCCACCGACCCGCGCTTCGCGCAGGTCATGACCTCGCTCATCACGCACCTGCACGCCTTCATCCGCGAGGTCGACCTCCAGCCCGACGAATGGATGCGCGGCATCGAATTCCTCACCGCCACCGGCAAGGCCTGCGACGACAAGCGCCAGGAGTTCATCCTGCTGTCGGACACGCTCGGCGCCTCGATGATGGTCGTGATGCTCGACCAGCTGCGCGCGGCACGCGACGCAAAGCACGCAGGTGCCACCGGCGACCTGCCGGTGACGCCGACCACCGAAGCGACGGTGCAAGGCCCCTACTACTGGGCCGGCGCGCCGGAGATGCCCTGCGGGTCGGACATCGCCCAGGGCACGCCCGGCGAGCCGACCTTCTACAGCGGCCGCGTCACCGACACGCGCGGCCAGCCGATCGCTGGCGCGCTGCTCGACGTCTGGTCGGGCGACGGCGAAGGCGTGTACGACATGCAGGTCGACGGCGCCGGCATGGCCGCGCGCGCACGCATCCGCACCGACGCCGAAGGCCGCTACTGGTTCTGGTCGATCCGGCCGTCGTACTACCCGGTACCGGTCGACGGCCCGGTCGGCCGCATGCTCGACGGCATGGGCCGCCACCCCAACCGGCCGGGCCACATCCACATGATGGTTTCGGCCCCTGCGCACGTGCCGGTGACCACGCACCTCTTCGTCGCAGGCAGCCCGTACATCGACTCCGACGCGGTGTTCGGCGTGCGGCCCAGCCTGATCGTCGACTTCGAGTCGCACCCCGCGGGCACCGCACCCGATGGCCGCGCGCTGGACACGCCCTACTGGTCGGCGCACTACGACTTCCACCTGCAACCCACGGCCGCCTAAGCGCGCACGTCACCATGAAAATCGGCAAATCCACCGTCCCACGCACCGCCATCTGCACGTCGGACGAGCACACCATCGTCGTGCGCGGCGAAGACCTCTGCAATGACCTGATCGGGCACGTCAGCTTCGCGGACTACTTCTTTCTGCTGCTCACCGGCAAGCGCCCCGATGCGACGTGCAGCGCCGTGCTCAACGCCACGCTGGTCGCTATCGCCGAGCATGGCCTGGTGCCGAGCGTGCAGGCCAGCCGCATGACCTACGCCGCCGCGCCCGACGCGCTGCAGGGCGCGGTGGCCGCGGGCATCCTGGGCTGCGGCTCGGTGATCCTGGGCGCCTCGGAAACCGCCGGCCGGCTGTTCACCGAGGTCGCGGCCCGTGTCGATGCGGGCGAGGCGCTCGACGAGGTCGCGGCCGACGTCATCCGCACGCTGAAGGCCGAGCGCCGCTCGATCCCCGGCTACGGCCATCCGCTGCACAAGAGCAACGACCCGCGCGTCGACCGCCTGATCGCCGTCGCCACCGAAGCCGGTGCCGACCTGCGCTTCGTGCGCATCGCGCAGGCGATCGAGCGCGTGATCCCCGGCATCGTCGGCAAGGAACTGCGGCTGAACGTCTCGGCCGCCATTCCGGCTGTGCTGCTGGGCGTGGGCTTCCCGGTGGCGTCGCTGCGCGGCGTGCCGATCCTCGCGCGCACCGCAGGCCTGATCGCGCACCTGGCCGAAGAGGCCGAGACGCCGAGCGGCTTCGCGCTGTCGTACCAGGCCACGCGCGAGCTGCAGTACGAGGGCGACGTGCCCGCCGGCTTCGGAGCATCGACATGACGCGGCGCCTCACACGCCGTGTGCTGATCGCGAGCACGCTGCTGGCCGCCGGTGCGGCCATCGCACAGGCGCCCTCGTCACGCCCCATCAAGCTGGTCGTGCCCTTCGGCGCGGGCACGACGACCGACATCGTCGGGCGCACGCTGGCCGACGCGCTGGGCCGGCAACTCGGCCAGGCCGTGATCGTCGAGAACAAGCCCGGCGCGGGCGGCGCCATCGGCAGCGAGCAGGTCGCCAAGTCGGGCACCGATGGCCAGACGCTGCTGCTGGGCACCGTGGGCACGCACGCCATCAACCCGTCGCTCTACAAGCGCCTGGCCTACCAGCCGCTGCGCGACTTCGCGCCGCTGGGCTTCATCGGCGCCACGCCGACGCTGCTGGTGGTGCCGACCGCCTCGCCGTGGAAGAGCGTGGCCGACCTCCGGCAGGCGGCCGACGGCGCGGTCAACTTCGCGTCGGCAGGTAACGGCACCTCGGGCCACCTGGCCGGCGAATTGCTCAACGTGCGGCTCGGCAAGAAGTTCGTGCACGTGCCCTACCGCGATGGGGCGCAGGCCATGACCGAACTGGTCGCGGGCAACGTGCAGTTCATGTTCTATCACCCGGCTGCCGTGCTGCCGCAGGTGCGCGCGGGCCGGTTGCGTGCGCTGGGCGTGTCCAGCGCCAAGCGCAGCGCCGCCGCGCCCGACGTGCCCACGCTGATCGAACAGGGCGTGCCCGACTTCGACCTCGTCGCCTGGTTCATGTTGTATGCGCCAGCCACCCTGCCGGCCGACCAGCGCGACCGCCTGCGCGAGGCGACGCGCCAGGTGCTGGCGCAGCCCGAGGTGCGCGAGAAGCTGTCGCAACAGGGCATCGAGCCCAGCGACCTGACCGGCGCCGCGCTCGACGCCTTCGCGCGCAACGAGATCGCGAAGTGGGGCGAAGCCGTCCAGCGCTCCGGCGCACAGATCGACTGAGGAGATACGACCACCACCCATGGACCCGATGACCTTCGGCGCGGCCACGTGCCCGGCGAAGCGACACGATTTTCAAACAAGCGGGCACACGCCCGTCATAAGGAGACAGACATGCGTTCGAGAATTCAATGGTTGGCAGCCCTTTGCCTGGGCATGGCGTGCAGCCTGGCCGCCGCGCAGCCCGCGCCCTGGCCGAACAAGCCCATCCGCATCGTGGTCGGCTTCGCGCCGGGCACGCCACCAGACATCTTCGCGCGGCTGTACGGCGACTACGCGTCGAAGCAGCTCGGCGTGCCGGTGGTGATCGACAACAAGCCGGGCACCGCCGGCAACCTGGCGGCCGACACCGTGGCCAAGGCACCCGCCGACGGCTACACCTACCTCTACAACCTCTCGACCGGGTTCACCATCAACCCGTACATCTACAGCAAGCTGCCCTACGACCCGCAGAAGGACTTCGTGCCGGTGGCGACCACCATGCGGCAGGGCCTGGTGCTCATCGCACCAGCCAATTCGCCGATGAAGTCGGTGAAGGAACTGGTCGCCGCCGCGAAGGCCAAGCCGGGCACCATCTCGCACGCCTCGTACGGCGCGGGTAGCCCGTCGCACCTGATCGTCGAGTGGCTCAAGGACGAGACGAAGACCGAAATGCTGCACGTGCCCTACCGCGGCAGCCCGGTGGCCGACCTGATCGGCGGCCAGGTCGACACGCTGATGGAACCCATCGCCACCGGCTACCCGCAGATCACCGGCGGGCGCGTGCGGGCCTTGGCCTATTCCGGCGAGACGCGCCACCCCGCCATGCCCGACGTGCCCACGCTGTCGGAAGTGGTGCCCGGCCTGACCATGATGTCGTGGCACGGCCTGTGGGCGGCGTCGGCGACGCCCGCACCGATCGTCACGCGCTTCAACGCGCTGATGGTCCAGGCCAGCAAGGACCCCGACCTGGCCAAGCGCATCCGCGACCTCAACAGCGAACCGCTGGGCCTGACGCAGGCCGAAATGGTGGCGATGGTGAGCCGCGACGCCGACATCTACAGCCGCATCGTCAAGGCGAAGAACATCCGCGTGGATTGAATGCGTCGTCCATGACGTCGGCGTCTCGTGGCGGGCGCATCAATACGACTTGGGCAGCCCGAGCGCCTTCTCCGCAATGAAGTTCAGGATCATCTGTGGGCTGACGGGCGCGATGCGCGGGATATAGCTCTCGCGCAGCAACCGCTCCACGTGGTATTCCTTCGCATAGCCCATGCCGCCCAGCGTGAGCACGGCGTTCTGGCAGGCGTCGTGTGCGGCCTCCGCCGCCAGGTACTTCGCAGCGTTGGCTTCGATGCCGCAGGGCTCGCCCGCGTCGTACAGCGTGGCGGCCTTGAACACCATCAGGTCGGCCGCCTCCAGGTTGGCCCACGCGCGTGCCAGCGGATGCGCCACACCCTGGTTCTGCCCGATGGGCCGACCGAACACCACGCGCTCCTGGGCGTACTGTGCGGCGATGCGCAACGCGGCGCGGCCGATGCCGATGGCTTCGGCCGCGATCAGGATGCGCTCGGGGTTCAGTCCGTGCAGGATGTATTCGAAGCCCCGCCCCTCCTCGCCGATGCGGTCGTCTTCGGGCACGTCGAGCCCGTCGATGAACAGCATGTTGGAGTCGACCGCCGCGCGGCCGAGCTTGTGGATCTCGCGCACCTCGACCTTGCGGCGGTCCAGCGGCGTGTAGAACAGCGTCAGGCCCTGCGTGGGCTTGTCCACCTGGTCCAGCGGCGTGGTGCGCGTGAGGATCAACATGCGGTCGGCCACCTGCGCGGTCGAGATCCAGATCTTGCGGCCGTGCAGCAGGTAGCCGCCGCCGGGCTGACGCACCGCCTGCGTCTTCAGGCGGGTGGTGTCCAGGCCTGCATCGGGCTCCGTCACGGCGAAGCAGGCCTTCTCGGTGCCCGCAATCAGCGGCGGGAGGAAGCGCTGACGCTGGTCTTCTGTGCCGAACACCACCACCGGGTTGAGCCCGAAGATGTTCATGTGCACCGCCGACGCGCCCGACATGCCGGCGCCCGACGCGCTGATGGCGCGCATCATCAACGCGGCTTCGGTGATGCCGAGGCCGGCACCGCCCTGCGCCTCGGGCATCGCGATGCCGAGCCAGCCGCTTTCGGCGACAGCGCGGTGAAATTCGTGCGGAAAGACGGCACGGTCGTCGTGGTCGCGCCAGTAGTCGGCGGGAAAGTCTTCGCACAGCCGTTCGATGGCCGCGACCAGCGAGCGCTGGTCTTCGTTCAGGGAGAAATTCATTCGCTGTCTTTCACTGCGTCGGGCTGCAGCGTGACGCCGCGCGCCAGCATGTTGTCGATGGCTGCGTCGTCGTAGCCGGCTTCGCGCAGCAACTCCACGCTCTGTTCGCCGATGCGCGGCGTCGGGCGGCGGATGGCCGTGGGCGTGGCGCTGTAGCGCCCGACCGGCGCGAGGGTGCGGATGCGGCCTTCGGTGGGGTGGTCGAACTCGGGAAAGAGATCGACCGCGCGCAGGTGCGGGTCGTCGAGCAGGCTTTCGGTGGTGTGCAGGCGCGCCACGGGAATGTCGGCGCCGGCCAGCGCGGCGAACCATGCGTCGCTGCTGCGCGTGGCCATCACGTCGGCCACGAACGCGTAGACCGCGCCGATGTTCGCGGCGCGCGCGGTGTGGGTGCCGAACATCGGCGAGGCGCGCAGCTCGGGGCGGCCGATGACGTCGAAGAAGGCCTGCCAGTGCTTGTCGTTGTAGATGAGCACGCTCAGATAGCCATCCGACGTGGCGTAGGGCTTGCGGTGCGGCGCGAGCAGGCGCGCGTAGCCGGTGGGACCCAGTGGCGGCTCGAAGCTGTGGCCGCCGAGATGATCGCCCATGACGAACTGCGACAGTGCTTCGAACATGGGCACCTCCACGGCCTGGCCCTGGCCCGTGCGCTGCGCATGCAGCACGGCGGCGAGCAGCGCGATGGCGGCCTGCAGGCCCACGGTGCGGTCGGCCAGCGTGACGGGGGCGTAGCGCGGCGCGCCGCCGCTTTGCTGCGCGAACAGCGAGGCGATGCCGGCGGCGCCCTGGATCAAGTCGTCGTACGCCGGCTTGCCGGCGTAGGGGCCTTCTTCGCCGTAGCCGAAGGCGCCGAGGTAGACGATCTTCGGGTTGACCGCGGCCACCGCGTCATAGCCCAGACCCAGGCGTGCCATCGCCTGCGGCCGTGTGTTGTAGATGAGCGCATCGCACCCGGCGGCCAGCCGCAGGCAGGCCTCGCGGCCCTCGGGCTGCTTGAGGTCGAGCACCACGGAACGCTTGTTGCGGTTGAGGTGCATCGCCATCGCGCCCATGCCGGCATGGCGCATCGGGCCGACCGCGCGCAAGTTGTCTCCGGCCGGCGGCTCGACCTTCACGATGTCGGCACCGAGGTCGCCGAGGGTCTGTGTGGCGTACGGCCCCATGACCACGGCCGTGAGGTCGAGGATGCGGATGCCCTGCAGCGGGCCACCGGTGGACGTGTCTTGCGAACTCATTCAGGTTGAATGCCCGCGGCCTGGATCAGCTTCTTCCATTTGGCCAACTCGGACACGGTGAATGCACCCAGCGCCTCCGGCGTGCTGCCGAACGCATCGAAGCCCAGCTTGCTCACGCGCTCGCGAAAGACCGTGCCGTTCGCCATCTCCGCGAGTGCATTGTTGAGCTTCAGCACGATGTCGCGCGGCGTGCCGGCCGGCGCGAACACCCCGTTCCAGGACGTGATGTCGAAGCCTTTCAGCTCGGGCGTATCGGCCAGTGGCGGCAGCTCGGGGAACAGCTTGGTCCGCTCCTGCGTCGTCACCGCGATTGCACGCATCTTTCCGGCCTTCACCGTGGCCAGACCGGCCGCCAGGTCGACCACCATCATCGACACCTGGCCGCCGATCAGGTCGGCAATGGCCGGCGGCGTGCTCTTGTAGGGCACGTGCAGCATCGGGATGCCGCTCATGCGCGACAGCGTGGCGCCGCTCACGATGCCGGTGCTGTTGCCGCTCGCGTAGGTCAGCTTGCCCGGATTCGCACGTCCCCAGGCTAACAACTCGGCGACGCTCTTGACGGGCAGGTCGTTGTTCACCACCAGCATGAACGGCAGGTTGCCCATGCGACTGACAGGCGCGAAGTCCTTCACCGGATCGTAGGGCAGCGACTTCATCAGGCTCGGGTTGGCCGAATGCGTGGTGTTGGTCGTCATGAACAGCGTGTACCCGTCGGGCGGCGCCTTGGCCACCAGCTCGGCCGCGATCACGCCGCTGGCGCCGGCCCGGTTGTCCACGATCACGGAGCCCTTGAGCACCTCGCCGAGCATCTGCGCGGTGATGCGCGCGACCGCGTCGGTGCCGCTCCCGGCCGCGAAGGGCACCACGAGCTTGATCGGCTGCTTGGGGTAGCCCTCCTGCGCAAAGGCCCATGGCGCGGCACCCGCGATGCCTGCGGCCGCGCCGATGGAAAGGAAGCGGCGGCGGTTCGCCACCACGGCCGCGTTCCCGCTCACATTCGTCGTCTTCATGCTTGTTTGTCTCCGGGGTTGTTGTCGTTGCAAAGCCGCGCCTTGTTCCGGCGCTTCGGGTCAGGGCCGGATCACGCGTTCCGGCAGTTCCTCGTACGGTGGGCTGTAGATCACCAGCACGCGCACCGGCTCGTCGCTCACCACCGTGAAGGTGTGCATGGCGTCGGCGGGGAAGAAGCAGCTGTCGCCCGGGCCCAGTTCCTGTCGCTGGCCGCCGACCTCGGCCACCGCGCGGCCTTCGAGCATGTAGCAGACCTGCTCGATGCCGGGGTGTGCATGCGGCAGGGCGCCCTTGCCCTTCTGGATGTGCCCGACCAGCACCTCGAGCTGCTTCGCGCCCACTGTCTCGGGGCCGATCAGCCGCTTGTTCAGCGTGCCGGTGTGGTTGGCCGGGTGGTAGCCGGTGATCTCATCCTCACGGACGAAATAGCGGGGGGCGGTCGCGGCAGTCGGGGTCATCGGGGGCTTTCTGTTTTGGGTTCGATGGCGAGGCAGGCGGAGCGCAGCATCGCGGCAATTTCTTCGATGCGCGGCTCCATGCGATAGCGTGGGCCGGCGACGGAAATGGCATAGGCCTCGCCGCCGATGCGCAACGGCCAGGCCAGACCGATCAGGTCCGGGATACTCTCCCCGAGGTTGCCGTACCAGCCACGCGCGGCGGCCCTTTGCAGTTCGGCCTCGATGGCCTCGGCCGTGGTGAGCGTGGCCTCGGTCAGCGGCGCGAGCGTCATGCCGTCGAGCAGCTTGCGGCGTGCCTCGGCGCCGAGCGTGGACAGCAAGGCGCGGCCCAAGGAATTCGCGTAGGCCGGGCGCGTCTCGCCTGATTCGGCCGAGTACCTGATGGCCTGGGGCGCGCTCAGCACCGCCAGGTAGACGACCTGGCCCGCGTCGCGGAACTTGCCGAACACCACCGTTTCGCGCGCCGCGTCGCGCAGCTCTTCGAGCGTGGCCTTGACCCGGTCGAGCACCGGATCGTGGGCAGCGATGACTTGCGCCATCGCGAGCAGCCGGCCGGTCGGGTAGTAGCCCTGGCGGCGGCCGGTCTCGTACATGTAGCCCTGCTCTTCGAGCGTGCGAATCAAACCCAGGCAACTCGACACCGGCATCTCGAGCAGACGCGCCATCTCGGACAGCGCCAACGGCTGCTTCTCGCGAGCGAAAAGCTCCACGATCTCGATCACACGAAATGCCGTTTTCACGATCATGAATTTATTTTCTTGTATGTGAATTAAATGAGCGACGGGGTTTCCCCTCGTCTCGACATCTTTCCCGGTGAGCCGTCCTGAAGTTGCGGCAGGTCCACCCCGACATCTACAGCCGCATCCCTCATGTGACTAAGGGCGGCTGCTAGGATGAAAAAGCCTGTCATCCATCCTTGTCTTGCGAGAGTCCGTGCGCCCACCTGCCCGCTTCCCTGTCCTCTGGACGATCGCCGCCATCGCGGTGGGGGTCGCGGGTGCACTGCTGTACACGCGCGGGCTGCCGTGGGGGTCGACGGAAGAACAGGTGCGCATGCTCGACCCCGCGCAGGTCGTCGTGCTGCGTACCCCGGGTGGGTTCCTCGAAGTCTCGACGCTGGTGAAGACCGAGGAATTCCGCTGGCGCTCGTCGTACACCTGCCTCGGGCAAGACTGCGGGGTGCTCGTCGGCGAGCGCATCGGCCAGATCCGCGTGCCGGTGCACTACACCTACCGCCTGCCGCTCGCCGACACCTGGACGCTGACGCTCGACGGCGACGCGTACGTGCTCAGCGTGCCGGCCCCCAAGCCGCTGCTGCCGCCAGGCATCGACACGCAGAAGGCGCAGATCACCAGTGAACGCGGCGGCCTGCTCGCACCGGGTGCCGCCGCCAATCAAGAAAACCTGCTGAAGAACCTCGGCCCCGAGCTGGCCCAGCGCGCGCAGCGCATCGAGTACCTGCAGCAGCAGATGCCCGCCGCCGAGAAGACCGTCAAGGAATTCGCCGAGAAGTGGATGAAGGAACAGCGCACCGAGCCCACCCGGCCGGTGCGCGTCGAGTTCCGAATGGGCGAGAGCGATTAAAGCGAATTCCCGCCCAGAACGTGTGAAGGAACCGTCGCGAGCGCCCCAAGCTTGCGCCGAGGACCGGAGCCGCACTCGCGTGCGGTGAGGACCGCAGATGCGAGATTGGGGCGCGCAGCAGGTTCATTCGCACGTTCAGGCCGCGATGCGCAGCAGCTCTGCGCCTTCAGTGACCTGGTCGCCCGGCGCGTAGAGCAACTCTTCGACCGTGCCATCGGCCGGCGCGGCGATGGTGTGTTCCATCTTCATCGCCTCCATCACGGCCAGCGGCTGGCCCTTGGCGACCTTGTCGCCGGCCTTGACCGCGAAGGACACGACCTTGCCCGGCATCGGTGCTGTCAGCCGCCCACCTTCCGCCTGGCTGTCGCCGGCGTGCGCGAGGCGGTCGATGGCGGTGATGCGCGTGGCGCCCTTGTCGGCGAAGACATGCGCGGCCCCCTGGCGCTCGTACACGTCGAGCGTGTGGCGCGCGCCGTTGAAGGCCAGTTCGATCTGCCCGTTCGGCAGGCGTCCGATGACGAGCGGGCCACTCACGTCGCCCACACCCAGCGTCAGCGCCCCGTCGTGCAGGTAGCGCAGCGTGGCGGTTTGCGTCTCGCCGCGGAACTCGAAGGCGAAGATGCGCGCCGTGGTGCCGAGCGAACGCCAGCCGTCGCGGCGGCTGAACGGGTCGGGCGTGCCGGTCGCGCGCTCGTCGAGCAGCGTGCGGGCGATCGACGCGGCCGCGGCCAGCGGCAGGCCGAGCGGCTCGCGGTCGAACAGCACGGCGCGCTCGCGCTCGATCAGCGCGGTGTCGAGGTTGGCCTGAGCGAACGATTCGGTGGCGAGGATGCCGCGCAGGAACTGCACGTTGGTCTGCACGCCGACGATGTGCGTCTGCGCCAGCGCCGCATCGAGCCGCGCCAGCGCCTCGTCGCGCGTCGCACCGTGGACGATCAGCTTGGCGATCATCGAATCGTAGAAGGGCGAGATCTCGCCGCCCTCGCGCACGCCGTCGTCGATGCGCACACGGCTGCGTTGGAACGCGGTTGCTTGCGGCTTGCGGTAGACCTGCAGCGTGCCGGTGGCCGGCAGGAAGTTGTTGTCGGGGTTCTCGGCGCAGATGCGCGCCTCGATGGCGTGGCCGTGGATCTTCAGTTCGCTTTGCTTCAGAGGCAGCGGTTCGCCCGAGGCCACGCGCAGTTGCCACTCGACCAGGTCGAGGCCGGTGATGGCTTCGGTCACCGGGTGCTCCACCTGCAAGCGGGTGTTCATCTCCATGAAAAAGAAGTTCATCGCGCCACCGTCGCGCTGCTCGACGATGAATTCCACCGTGCCCGCACCCACGTACTTCACCGCCTTGGCTGCGGCCACCGCAGCCGCGCCCATCTGCTGGCGCATCGCCTCGGTCATGCCGGGCGCGGGCGCTTCTTCCAGCACCTTCTGGTGCCGCCGCTGCACCGAGCAGTCGCGCTCGAAGAGGTAGACGCAGTCACCGTGCGTGTCGCCGAACACCTGGATCTCGATATGGCGTGGGCGCTGCACGTACTTCTCGATCAGCACCGCGTCGTCGCCGAAGCTGTTGATGGCTTCACGCTGGCAGGACGCGAGCGCCGCCGCGAAATCTGCCGACTTCTCGACCGCGCGCATGCCCTTACCGCCGCCGCCCGCGCTCGCCTTGATGAGCACCGGGTAGCCGATGCGGTCGGCCTCGCGCTGCAGCAGCGCCGGGTCCTGGTCGTGGCCGTGGTAGCCCGGCACCAGCGGCACGCCGGCCTTCTCCATCAGTTGCTTCGACTCGGCCTTCAGGCCCATGGCCTTGATGGCCGAGGGCGGCGGGCCGATGAAGACCAGGCCCGCGTCGGCACAGGCCTGCGCGAACTCTTCGTTCTCGCTCAGGAAGCCGTAGCCGGGGTGGATCGCTTCGGCGCCGGTGGCCTTGGCGGCCTCGAGGATCTTTTCCCAGCGCAGATAGCTGTCCTTGGGCGCGCTGCCGCCGATGTGCACGGACTCGTCGCAGGCACGGACATGGTTGGCGTGGGCGTCGGCATCGGAATACACCGCGACGGTGCGGATGGCCATGCGGCGCGCGGTGGCAGCCACGCGGCAAGCGATCTCGCCACGGTTGGCAATGAGGATCTTCTTAAACATTCGGTGGGTCTCCGGGAGCGTTGTTGGTCTTGAATGAGAAGGCGGATTGCACGCCCGGGTCGGGCTTGCCGCTGAAGATGCGCGTGACGCGGCTCACGAGCCCGCGCAGGAAGCGCCAGCTCTTGCGGATGAGCCACACGCTGAGGATCAGCACCAGCACGAAGAGCACGACGAACACCAGCGGATTCGCCACCGCGAGCCAGAGCCCGGCCGGCACCAGGCTGTCTTCGACCAGCGACGCACCAACGTTGCTGAAGGGTTCGGGCGAGGTGTTGATGGCCGCACGCGTGGTCGCCTTGGCCGCATGCGCCGTGGCCGCGAAGCCGCCGCCCAGCAATGCCGCGACCAGCGCCATCACCGCATGGTCACCACCGAACACGCCGGCCGCGAGCGCGGCGCCGGCCGGGATGCGGATGACGGTGTGCACCATGTCCCAGAGCGAGTCGAGCCCGGGGATCTTGTCGGCGAAGAACTCGATGAACACCATGAAGCCGCTCACCGCCAGCACCACCGGGTTGGCCAGCAGATGCAGGCCGCTGGGCAGGGGCACCCAGCCGAAGTAGCCAGCCAAGCCGGTCAGCAGCACGACGAGGTACAGCCGGATGCCGCTGGCCCAGCCGAGCGCCGCCGCCAGCGCGAGCAGTTGGGGCATGTCGAGTTCGGGCATGGTCAGATCAGTTCATCCACGATGGCTTGCGCTTCTGCAGAAAAGCCTGCACGCCCTCGCGGCCTTCGTCGCTGGCGCGGATGTCGGCGATGCCATCGACGGTCTTGGCGATCAGTGCGTCGTCGATCTCACGGCCGGTGACGTCGGCCAGCAAGGTCTTGCACGCGCGCACGGCAGCGGGGCTGGCGCCGGTCAGTGCCTTGAGCAGGTCATCGACCTTGGCGTCGATGACGTCTGCCGCCACCACCTCGTGCACGAAACCGATGCGGTGCGCTTCGGCCGCGGTGAAGCGTTCGGCCGTCAGGAAGTAGCGCTGCGACGCGCGTGCGCCCATCGCGCGGATCACGTACGGGCTGATGGTCGCGGGGATCAGGCCGATCTTCACCTCGCTCAGGCAGTACCAGGCCGTATCGACGCTCACCGCCATGTCGCAGGCCGCGACCAGACCCATGCCCCCGGCGTACACGTCGCCCTGCACGCGCGCGATGGTCGGCTTGGGGCACTCGGCAATGGTGCGCAGCATGTCGGCCAACTTGCCCGCGTCGGCGAGGTTCTCGTCGCGCGTGTAGTCGGCCATGCGGCGCATCCAGTTGAGGTTGGCGCCGGCGCAGAAGGCGGGGCCATTGGCGCCGAGCACGATGGCTTTGACCTGTGCGGAGTTGCCAGCCTCGAAAAAGGCCTGCGTCAGCTCGGCGATGACGATGTCATCGAATGCGTTGCGCGTGTCGGGCTGGTCGAGCCAGATGCGAGCGACAGCGCCTTCGATGGTGAGCTTGAGTTTGGTGAAGGTCATGTCGGGTTCTCCAAATGGTTGCGTTCGGGGTGCGTGCACGTCATGGCGTCACAGCGCACTCGTCAGGCCATCGATGCCATCGAAGTCACGGTCCGCATGCAGCAGCGCGCAGCCGTGCTCCAGGCACCAGGCGGCCACCATCAGGTCGATGGCGCTACGGATGGTGACGCCTTGGCGGCGCTGACGGCGGTACAGGTCGGCCGCGCGCAAGGCCACGGCCTCGCCGCCGGCGGTGGCCAGTGGCAGCGCCGCGAGGGCCGCCCGGGCCTGGCGCCAGTCGCGGTCGCGCACGAAGCCGCGCAGCACTTCCATGAGTACGAGGTCGAGCAGCACGATGTCCTCGGCACCCTCCTGAAGCAGCGCGCGCAACTGTGCAACGGCGGGCGTTTGCTGCCCGCGGAAATGCTGGATCCAAACGCTCGAGTCGGCCGTGATCATCGAGTGCGGCGCGCAGACCGGGGCTTCTTCGTGGCGCTTGCGACGTACTGCGCTGGGGGCTCCTGCACGGCGAGCGTATCCGCGGACGCCGTGGTCCAGTCCACGCTGTCGTCCCCCGCCCACTGAAGTTGGCCACCCAACGCGAGCAACCGCTGATAGGCCTTGCGCCGCGCCAAAAGGCGCAAGCCCTCTTCCACCGCCTCCTTCTTGGTGCTGAACCCACCTGCCTCCATGGCTGCCGCCATGAGCTTGTCGTCGATCACGATGTTCGTTCGCATGGGCACCTCGATGTGTATGAAACATACAAATCATACACATCACATACGAAACACGCCAAACTTCGGCTCCGGGATGGGCGCGTTGCGCGCGGCCGCCAGCCCCAGCGCCAGCACACGCCGCGTGTCGGCCGGATCGATGATCCCGTCGTCCCACAGCCGCGCGGTCGCGTAGTACGGGTGGCCCTGGTCTTCGTACTGCTGGCGCAGCGGCGCCTTGAAGGCCTCTTCCTCTTCCTTGCTCCAGTTGCCGCCTTTGAGCTCGATGCCGTCGCGCTTGACCGTGGCCAGCACGCTCGCGGCCTGCTCGCCGCCCATCACGCTGATGCGCGCGTTGGGCCACATCCAGAGGAAGCGTGGGCTG
Organism: Variovorax restrictus; assembly: GCF_051216715.1. Taxonomy (NCBI): domain Bacteria; kingdom Pseudomonadati; phylum Pseudomonadota; class Betaproteobacteria; order Burkholderiales; family Comamonadaceae; genus Variovorax; species Variovorax restrictus. Next base: position 151,009 of record NZ_JBPJZH010000003.1, on the reverse strand, counting down.
AACGCGCGGCCGCACATGCCGTAGTTGCCGGCGCCGAAGCTGCCGCCGATGATGATGGTGAACTTCGGCACGTTGGCCGTGGCCACCGCGGTCACCATCTTGGCGCCGTGGCGCGCGATGCCCTCGTTCTCGTACTTGCGGCCCACCATGAAGCCGGTGATGTTCTGCAGGAAGACCAGCGGGATCTTGCGCTGGCAGCACAGTTCGATGAAGTGCGCGCCCTTCTGCGCCGATTCGCTGAACAGGATGCCGTTGTTGGCGACGATGCCGACCGGCATGCCCTCGATCTCCGCGAAGCCGCAGACCAGCGTGGCGCCGAAGCGCTGCTTGAACTCGTGGAACTCGCTGCCGTCGACGATGCGCGCGATGATCTCGCGCACGTCGAAGGGCTTGCGCGTGTCGGTCGGGATCACGCCGTAGATCTCATCCGCAGGATAGGCGGGGGCGCAAACCACAGAAGGACCGGGCGCTTGCGCCCGGTTATCGCCTAGGTTCCCGATGGCGGAGCGCGCCAGCGACAGCGCATGCAGGTCGTTCTGCGCCAGGTGATCGACCACGCCCGACAGGCGCGTGTGCACATCGCCGCCGCCCAGGTCTTCGGCCGTGACGACCTCGCCGGTTGCGGCCTTCACGAGCGGCGGGCCGCCGAGAAAGATGGTGCCCTGGTTCTTCACGATGATCGATTCGTCGCTCATCGCCGGCACATACGCGCCGCCGGCCGTGCACGAGCCCATGACCACGGCGATCTGCGCGATGCCCTGGGCGCTCATCTGCGCCTGGTTGTAGAAGATGCGGCCGAAGTGGTCGCGGTCCGGGAAGACCTCGTCCTGGTTCGGCAGGTTGGCGCCGCCGGAGTCGACCAGGTAGATGCAGGGCAAGCGGTTCTGCTCGGCGATCTCCTGCGCGCGCAGGTGCTTCTTCACGGTGAGCGGGTAGTAGGTGCCGCCCTTCACCGTCGCATCGTTGCAGACGATCATGCAGTCGACGCCACTCACGCGGCCGATGCCGGCGATCAGCCCCGCACCGGGCGCCGACTCCGCGCCCTTGGCGTCGAGGTACATGCCGTAGGCCGCGAGCGGCGCGATTTCGAGGAACGGCGTGCCAGGGTCGAGCAGTTCGGCGACGCGGTCGCGCGGCAGCAGCTTGCCGCGCGCGACGTGCTTGGCGCGCGCGGCCTCGCCACCGCCGGCCTCGACCTTGGCGAACTGCGCGTGCAGGTCGTCGACCAGGGCGCGCATCGCGGCGGCGTTGGCCTGAAAGTCCGCGGAGCGCGCGTTCAGTTTTGTCTCTAGTTTGCTCATGCTGTCTTGACCTCTTCCAGCCCGAGCTGGGTTTTCATCGCGTCGCGAATCTTGAATTTCTGGATCTTGCCGGTCACCGTCATCGGGAACTCAGTGACGAACTGGATGTACTTGGGCACCTTGTAGTGCGCGATCTGGCCCTTGCAGAAATCGCGAATCTCTTCTTGCGTCGCTGTCTGGCCCGGCTTGACGATGACCCAGGCGCACAGCTCCTCGCCGTACTTCTTGTCGGGCAGGCCGACCACCTGCACGTCCTGCACCTTGGGGTGGCGGTAGAGAAATTCCTCGATCTCGCGCGGGTAGATGTTCTCGCCGCCGCGGATCACCAGGTCCTTGATGCGGCCGACGATGTTGACGTAGCCCTCGTCGTCCATGGTGGCGAGGTCACCGGTGTGCATCCAGTGCTCGGCATCGATGGCCTCGCGCGTCCGGGGCTCGTCGTCCCAGTAGCCGTGCATCACCGAGTAGCCGCGGGTGCACAGCTCGCCCGACTGGCCGCGCGGCACGGTCGCGCCGGTTTCGGGGTCGACGATCTTCACCTCCAGGTGCGGCTGCACCTTGCCGACCGTGGCCACGCGCTTGTCGAGCGGCGTGTCGGCCGCGCTCTGGCAGCTGACGGGGCTGGTCTCGGTCATGCCATAGGCGATGGTGATCTCGCGCAGGTGCATGCGGTCGACCACGCGCTTCATCACCTCGATCGGGCAGGCGGTGCCGGCCATGATGCCGGTGCGCAGCGTCGACAGATCGAACTCGGCGAAGCGCGGATGATCGAGCTCGGCGATGAACATGGTCGGCACGCCGTGCAGCGCCGTGCACTTCTCCGCCTGCACCGTCTCGAGCACGCTCAGTGCATCGAAGCCGTCGTTCGGGAACACGATGGTGCTGCCATGCGTGAGGCAGGCCAGCACGCCCAGCACCATGCCGAAGCAGTGGTACATGGGCACCGGGATGCAGAGCCGGTCGGCCGGCGAGAGGCGCATGCACTCGCCCACGAAGAAGCCGTTGTTCAGGATGTTGCGGTGCGTCAGCGTTGCGCCCTTGGGGAAGCCCGTCGTGCCGCTGGTGAACTGAATGTTGATGGGGTCGGTCGCGCTTAGCGTGGCACCGACTTCTGCGACGCGCGCGTCTTGCGGGTCACCACTCGCAAGCAAGTCCGAGAAGCGCTGCATGCCGGCCTGGTCGGCATCGCCAGCCTTGTCGATCCACACCGTGCGCTGCAGCAGCGGCAGCCGCGTCGGCCCCAGCTCGCGCAGCATGCCGAGGTAGTCACTCGTCTTGAACTGCGCCATGGTCACGAGGAGCTTGCAGCCGACCTTGTTCAGCGCGTACTCGACCTCCGACGTGCGGTAGGCCGGGTTGATGTTGACCAGCACCAGCCCGACCTTCGCGGTCGCGATCTGCATCAGGATCCAGGGCACGTTGTTGTGCGACCAGATGCCGACACGGCCACCGGGCTGCAGGCCGCTCTTCAGCAGCGCGCTGGCGAGCCGGTTGGCGGCGGTCTGCAGTTCGCGGTAGGTGAAGCGTTGGCCTTCATGGCGGCTCACCAGCGCCTCGTGCTCGGGCTGCTGGCCCACCATGTCGTCGAAGAAGGCGCCGAGCGTCTGCTCGATCAGCGGGATGTCGGTAGCGCCCTGGGCGTAGCTGAGGTTCGCTGCCATGGCACGACCTCAGGCGGTTTCGTTGAACAGCTCGCGGCCGATCAGCATGCGGCGGATCTCGCTGGTGCCGGCACCGATCTCGTACAGCTTGGCGTCGCGCCACAGCCGCTCGACCGGGAAATCCTTGGTGTAGCCCACACCGCCCAGCGCCTGGATCGCCTCGCCCGCCATCCAGGTCGCCTTCTCGGCCGAGTAGAGGATGGCGCCGGCGGCGTCCTTGCGGAAGGTGCGCGCGTGGTCGTTGCGGTCGCAGGCCTTGCCGACCGCGTAGACGTAGGCGCGCGTGGCCTGCCACGTCGAGTACATGTCGGCGATCTTGCCCTGCATGAGCTGGAACTCGCCGATGCTCTGGCCGAACTGCTTGCGCTCGTGCACGAAGGGCAGGACCGCGTCCATGCACGCGGCCATGATGCCGAGCGGGCCGCCCGAGAGCACCGCACGCTCGTAGTCGAGCCCGCTCATCAGCACCTTGGTGCCCATGCCTTCGCCGCCCAGCACGTTCTCCTCGGGCACTTCGCAGTTGTCGAAGAAGAGCGGGTAGGTGTTGCTGCCGCGCATGCCCAGCTTGTCGAGCTTGGTGCCGGCGCTGAAGCCCGCGAAGCCCTTCTCGACGATGAAGGCCGTCATGCCGCGCGCGCCCATCTCGGGGTCGGTCTTGGCGTAGATCACCAGCGTGTCGGCGTCACCGCCGTTGGTGATCCACATCTTGCCGCCGTTGAGCACGTAGCGGTCGCCCTTCTTCTCGGCGCGCAGCTTCATGCTGACGACGTCGGAGCCGGCATTGGGCTCGCTCATCGCCAAGGCGCCGACGTGCTCGCCGCTCACCAGCTTGGGCAGGTACTTCTTCTTCTGGGCTTCGCTGCCGTTGCGGTGGATCTGATTCACGCACAGGTTGGAATGCGCGCCGTACGACAGGCCCACCGACGCCGACGCACGAGACACCTCTTCCATCGCGACGATGTGCGCGAGGTAGCCGAGCTCGGTGCCGCCGTACTCTTCCTTCACCGTCATGCCGTGCAGGCCGAGGTCACCCAGCTTCTTCCAGAGGTCGTGCGGGAACAGGTTCTCGCTGTCGATGGCGGCGGCGCGCGGCGTGATCTCGTGGTGCGCGAAATCGTCGATCGCCTCGCGCAGGGAATCGACGGTGTCGCCGAGGTCGAAGTTCAAACCGGGAAGGCTCGGGGCGGGCATGCTTGTCTCCTCTTGGGGGAATGCGCGCTGCGCAAAGCGGCCACGCGCGCAAAAGCCGCAGCTTACGCCCGCCCTCGGCGCATTTGCCGCCACAATGGTTGCAAATTGCGCCAGCCGGAGAGCCATTCGCCATGACTGCCCCCGCCTTCCTCAAGCCCGGCCGCGCCGCCACGCCGATGGCGTTCGTGCGAGCGATTCTTCAGGGCTACGCACGCTATGGCATGGACCCGTCGAAGGCGCTGCGTGCGGCACAGATCGCGCCGCGTGACGTCGGCAAAGCGAACGCGCACGTGACCGCGCTGCAGTTCGAAGCACTCAACGCGCATGCCATGCAGGAACTCGACGACGAGGCGCTCGGCTGGTTCACACGCCGCCTGCCCTGGGGCAGCTACGGCATGCTGTGCCGCGCATCGCTCACCGCACCCGACCTGGGTGTGGCCATCAAGCGCTGGTGCCGCCACCACCGCCTGCTGACCGACGACATCGTGCTCCACCTGCACGTGGCGGGCGGTGTGGCGACGGTGTCGATTGCCGAGCAACGCGAGCTGGGCGCCTTCCGCGAGTTCTGCCTGGTGTCGAGCCTGCGCTTTCTGCACGGCTACGCCTGCTGGGCGATCGACTCGCGCATCTCGCTACGCAGCGCGCACTTCCCTTTCGCGCCGCCACCGCACCGCGATGCCTACCCGCTGATGTTCACCGGCACATTGCACTTCGATGCAGCGAAAGCGAGCTACAGCTTCGACGAGCGCTACCTGCACCTGCCGCTGCAACGCGACGAGCCGGCGCTGCGCACGATGCTCAAGCGCGCACTGCCGCTGACGGTGCTCCAGTACCGGCGCGACCGGCTGCTGGGCGAACGGGTGCGCGAGCTGCTGCGCCTGCGGCCGGCAGAGGCCGCTACAGCCGATGCCATCGCTGCGCTGCTCCACATGTCGAGCCGCACGCTGCATCGGCAACTGCAGGAAGAAGGCGTGTCGCTGCAGGCGTTGAAGGACGAGGTGCGGCAGGCGCAGGCCGCCGACCTGCTGCGACGCACGAGCCGTCCGATCAAGCAGGTCGCGCTGGCCGTTGGCTTTCGCAACGAGAAGAGCTTTTCACGCGCGTTCCGCGACTGGACCGGCACGACCCCCGGCGAGTTTCGGCGCGAAGGTCGCTGAACGCTGATCAGTGGCGGTACGGGTTGTTCGGCCGGCGGTCATAGCGGTTGGGCACACCGTCGCGGTCGCTGTCCCGCATGCCCCGACGATGGTCGCGCCGGTCGTAGCGGCGATGGTCGTAGCGGTGGTCATAGCGATGGTCGTAGCCCGGCCGCACCACATGGCGCGGCGGCGGCGGCGGGACCACCACCACGCGCGGCCGGTAGTCCGGACGGTGGTCATAGTGCTGGGCCTGGGCCGGCGCGCTCAGGGCGGCCAGTGCCAGAAGTGCGGCGGTGCCGAGGGCAAGGGACATCTTCTTCATCATGGCGACTCCTTCGAGGCGTTGTGTTCAGGAGCCTCGATGTTGAAGGCCTGATGTGAACGCCACGTAAGGCGACAGCGAAGTCTGATGAACAGGTGCAACGCGCCTGCACGACGGCGAATCAACCGCCGGCCATGCGCACACGGCGCGCCGACTCTTCGGCCCGCGCATCGTCCACCTCGCGCAGCACGTCGCCCACGTCCACCGGCCCCGTCGCGCGAACGAACTGCCCAGTCAGCACCGTGGCGGTGTCGAGTTCGCCGCGTTCGTAGAGGTTCCACATCTCTTCGCCGTAGCGGCTGTGCAGCAGCTCCGGCGCGAACTGGCCGAAGAAGACCTTGAGGTTCTCCACGTCGCGCAGCAGCATGCGCTTGGCGTGGTTGTTGCCCGCGGCGTCGACCGCCTGCGGCAGGTCGATGATCACCGGGCCGTCGGCTGCGAGCAGCACATTGAATTCGGAGAGGTCGCCGTGCACGACGCCCGCGCACAGCATGCGGATCACCTCCTGGAGCAGCGTCGCATGATGACGAAGCGCGTCCTCCGGACTGAAGATCACGTCGTTGAGCCGCGGCGCCGCATCGCCCTCGGCGTCGGTCACCAGCTCCATCAGCAGCACGCCGTCGCAGAAGTTGTAGGGCACCGGCACGCGCACGCCGGCCGCGGCCAGGCGGTAAAGCGCATCGACCTCGGCACTCTGCCAGGCGGCCTCGGTGGCCTGGCGGCCGAACTTGGTGCCCTTGGCCATGGCGCGCTGCAGGCGCGTGTTCTTGACCTTGCGGTTCTCGGTGTAGTCGACGGCCTGGCGAAAGCTGCGGTTGGTCGCTTCCTTGTAGATCTTGGCGCAGCGCGTGTCGTCGCCACAGCGCACCACGTAGACCATTGCCTCCTTGCCGCTCATGAGCTGGCGCACCACGGTGTCGATCAGGCCTTCGTCGACGAGCGACTGCAAACGGGGAGGAGCTTTCATCGACGCATTTTGCGCCGTGGCCGGGTCACCCCTCATTGCCATGCCCCTTGGCCGCGCGTACCGTCCAGCCGGTTCCGCCCCGTCCCCCCTTACCTGCCCAGGAGCATCGCCATGATCCGTCGTTCATCCTTCGTCGCCCTCGCCGCCAGCGCGGCCACCCTGCTGGCCGCCTGCGGCGCCATGGGCCCGTCGACGCCGCAAGCTGGCATGAGCTTCTTCGTGACCAGCACCAACCCCGGCAAGGGCGCGGACTTCGGCGGCCTGGCGGGCGCGGACCGTTACTGCCAGACACTGGCCGCGAGCGCCGGTGCCGGCAGCCGCACCTGGCGCGCCTACCTGAGCGCAAGTGCGACACCGGGCAGCCCGTCGGTCGACGCGCGCGACCGCATCGGCAGCGGGCCGTGGCGCAACGTGAAGGGCGACGTGATCGCCACCAGCGTGGCCAACCTGCACAGCGACGCGAACAACCTGACCAAGCAGACCGCCTTGACCGAACGCGGCAGCACCATCAGCGGCCGCGGCGACCCGGTCAACCTGCACGACATGCTCACCGGCTCGTCGCCCGACGGCCGCGCCGTGAACGACGGCAAGGACAACACCTGCGGCAACTGGACCAAGAGCGGCGACGGTTCCGCACTGGTCGGCCACCACGACCGCATCGGCCTGCGCGACGATGCACCGTCGAAGTCGTGGAACTCGTCGCATCCGTCGCAGGGCTGCAGCCTGGACGCGCTCAAGAAGACGGGCGGTGGCGGCTTGCTGTACTGCTTCGCGCAGAACTGATCGACGCGTTCAGGCGACGGCGTCGGGCAGCCGCTGCAGGCTACCGACCTGCGACCGCACGATCAGCAGCGCCTGCAGCACGAAGCCCGCGAGCGCCAGCCACAGGCAGGCCGCCTCGCCCCAGCGCGCGCCGACCAGCCCGCCCAGCGCGGCGCCCACCGGCCGAGCACCCGCGTTCACCGTGAGGAACAACGCACCCACGCGGCCGAGCATCGCCGAGGGCGTGAGGCTCTGGCGCAGCGTGGTCGACGTGATGGTCCACACGATCGGCCCTGCGCCGAAGAGAAAGAACGACAGCCCCGCGACCCCCGCGCTCGTAACGAACAATGTCGCGACCATGGTCGCAGCCGCGACCACCGACACCAACGGCCCCAGCTGGATCGCGCGCCCGAAAGGCATGGCGCGCACGAGCCGCGGCGCCAGCAATGCGCCCACCACCATGCCTGCGCCGAACGCGCCCAGCGTCACGCCGACCCCGCCCGCGCCCAGGCCGAGCACGCGAATCGCATAGGGCACGTACGCCGCCTGCAGCACGAACCACGCGATGTTCCAGGCCACGGCAGTCAGCAGCATGGGCCGCAGCATCGGGTTGTGCCAGACGAAGACCGCGCCGTCCTGCACCTCGCGCAAGGGATGGCGCGGCGCGCGCGGTGCCATCGGCGGCTCGACCAGGCGCCACAACAGGGCGATGGCTGCGATCGAGAGCACCGTCGCCAGCACGAAGGCGGCCGACGCGCCGGCCCACGCCACCAGCGCACCACCGATCGCCGGCCCGCCGGCGTAGGCCGCGCTGCGGGCGAGCTCCAGCCGCCCGTTGGCCTGCGCCAACGCGGCGCGCGGCACCAGCGCAGGCACGAGTGCCGGCGCCGCGACGCTGAAGGCGACCGTGCCCACCGCGCCGATGAAGCCCAGCACCGCGAGCCCGCCGATCGACAGCCAGCCCGTGGCCACCGCCGCGAGCAACCCCAGCAGCGACGCGGCGCGCAGCAGCTCCGCGCTCACCATGAGCCGCCGACGCGGCAAGCGGTCGGCCATCCAGCCCAGCGGCAGCGACAGCAGCAGGAAAGGCAGCGTCTGCAGCGCCGCGAGCAACCCGATCTCGCCAGGCCCCGCGCCGAGCAGCAGCACGGCGACGAGCGGCACGGCCGCCAGGCTCAGTTGCTCGGCCGATTGCGCGGCCAGGTTGGCGACGGTGAGGGTGGCGAAGGAGCGAGGGAGCGAGGCGTGCATCGGGGCCGGTGGTCAGTAAAACCCCGATCGTCAGAGATCAGGTGTTGCGGCGCTGGCCGTTTTCGGACATGCCACTGCCGATCCACAGCCACGCGCTCACCGCACTCAGCAGCGCCAGCAGCGCGCTGATCCCCATCACCCACCGGAAGCCCGCGACGAAGGCCTGCTGCACCGCTGTCTTCACGGCCTGTGCACGGGCCGCATCGATGCCCGCGGGTGCTTCGGCCGCCGCGAGGCGACTGCGCTGCTCGACCAGATGCGCGACAAGTTCAGGTGGCGCCTGCATCGCGCGCAGGCTCGCCGCCAGGCTGGCGTCGAAGGCGGCCGCCATCACGAGCCCGAACACGGCCACCGCCAGCACCGCCGCCGTGCGCGACACCGCGTTGTTCACGCCCGAGGCAATGCCCGCCAGGTCGGGCCCGACCGCGTTCATCACGGTGGTGGTGAGCGGCGCGACGGTGATGGTCATGCCGATGCCCAGCACCACGACGGCGGGGAAGAAGGCCGTCCAGTAGTTCGCGTCGATGCCCGGCAGTGCGAACAGCGCGAAGCCGACACCCGCGATCGTCGGCCCGACGACCAGCGGCAGGCGCGGGCCGAAGCGGTCGACCAACTGCCCGGCCTTGGCGGAGAACAGGAACATGATGACGATGAAGGGCAGCAGCGCCGCGCCCGCCACCGTGGCGGAGTAGCCCTGCACCTGAATCAGGTTGAGCGGGAAGAAGTACAGCCCGCCGCCGAGCGCTGCGTAGAGCAGCAGCGTCAGCACGTTGGCACCGCCGAAGTTGCGGCGCGCGAACAGGGTCAGCGGCAGCATCGGCGCCCGGGCGCGCGACTCGACCCCCACGAAGGCCACGCTGGCCGCCACGCCGATGAGCAGCGCCGCGATCACCGCGGGCGCATGCCACTGCTGCACGGGTGCCTCGATGAAGGCGTAGACGATGCCGCCCAGGCCGACCGTCGCGAGCACCGCGCCCCACACGTCGAGCCCGCCCGCCGACGGGCTGCGGCTTTCGGGCACGCGGCGCCACACCACCCACAGCACCACGGCCGCCATCGGCACGTTGATGAGGAAGGCCCAGGTCCACGAGTAGTGGTCCACCAGCCAGCCGCCGATCACCGGGCCGATGGCCGCGGTGATGCCGCTGGCGCCCGACCAGGTGCCGATCGCCTTGCCGCGTTCGCCTTCCGGGAAGGACGCGCTGATGAGCGCGAGGCTCCCCGGCACCAGCAAGGCCGCGCCGATGCCTTGCACCGCGCGCGCGGCGATCAGTTGCTGCACCGTGGACGACGCGGCGCACGCGGCCGATGCGAGCGCGAACAGCGCGACGCCAATGGCGAAGATGCGGCGCCGGCCGAAGTGGTCGCCCAGCGACCCACCGACCAGCAGCAACGCCGCGAGGAAGAGCGCATAGGACTCCACCACCCACTGCGCCTGAAAGGCATCGGCGTGCAGGTCGCGCTGGATGGCCGGCAACGCGACATTGACCACCGTGCCGTCGATGAAGGCCATGCTCGAGCCGAGGATGGCGGCCAGCAGGATGCCGCGCTTGGCCGCGTCGGAACAGGGGGCGGCGACATCGTGGCCGCTGCGAATGACGGCGTCGTCGCAGGGCGGTTTTCCGATCTGGGTCATGGGGCTCCTGGGTGCGCCGCACGAAGACAGAGCGAGGGCGCCCGCGCACTGTGGTGCGAAGCGCCACGGGCGTCAATCGCCCGTCGGGGTCAGACCTGGCCGGTCGATGGCTCCGGCGACACGCCCTGCGCGATCGCCGCAGCGGCCTGCGCGGCCATGGCGCGGCCGAAAGCCTCGCGCTGCTGCAGGCGCCCCCAATAGGCCGCCACGTTCGGCGGAAAACGCGCGACCAGGTCGAGATGGCTCGCGAGGAGCAAGGCGTAGCCGACCGAGACATCGGCCGCGGTGAAACGGCCTGCACACAGCCAGTCGTTGCCGGCCAATGCGGCGTCGATGCCGCGCAGGCGCGCGACGAACCACTTGGCATAGTCGTCCGCCGCTTGCGGCAGGCGGCGCTCGGCGGGCTCGAAGCGGCCGTAGCGCAGCACGATGGTCTGCGGAAAGGTCAGCGTCGCCTCGCCGTGGTGCAGCCAGTTGAGCCACATGCCGTAGGCCGGCTCGTCGCCCCGCACGGCCAGGCCCGTCGTTCCTGCAGGGTCGCAGCGTTCGGCGAGGTACTGGCACATGGCGGCGGACTCGGTCATGCGCGTCGGGCCATCGACCAGCAGCGGCACGGTGCCGAGCGGGTTGAGATCGAGGTAGGCACGCGCCAGCACCCGCGGTGGAAAAGGCAGCATGCGCAGTTCGTACGCCGCGCCCAGCTCCTCAAGCATCCACAGCGGTCGAAAGGAGCGGGCGCTGACGCAGTGGTGAAGAACGATCATGCGGGGGACTCTAGCGCCCCGTCGCGACTAGTCGGCAGTGATCTTCCCGAACTCCGCGACCTTCTTCCACTTGGCCACGTCCGCCGTGATGAGCGCGGCGAAGGCCTCGGGCGTGTCCTCGACGACCAGTGCACCGGTGGCGGCGTAGCGCTCCTTCACCGCGGACGTACGCAGCGCGCGAAGGGTGGCGGCATGCAGCGTCTTGAGCACTTCGGGCGGCAGGCCGGCCGGCGCGAGCACGCCGTTCCAGAAGCCTTCGTTGAAGCTCTTGAGCCCGGTCTCGACGAAGGTCGGCACGTTGGGCAATTCACCGGCGCGCTGTGGCGCGGCCACCGCCATGGGGATGAGCGTGCCGGCCTTGATGTGCGGGTACGAAGACGCCAGCGTGTCGAAGATCATGTCGACCTGCCCGCCCATCACGTCGTTGAGCGCCGGGCCGGTGCCGCGGTACGGCACGTGCACGATGCGCAGGCCGCTCAGCGACTTGTAGTACTCCATCGCCATGTGGGTGGCACCGCCGTTGCCAGAGGACGCGTACGAATACTTGCCCGGCGCCGCCTTGGCCAGCTTGTAAAAATCGGCGTAGTTCTTGGCCGGAAAGTTCGCCGTGACGCTCAGCACGCCAGGCACGGTGACGATGCGGGTGATCGGCGTGAAGCTCTTCACCGCGTCGAAGCTCAGGTTCTTGTAGACGGCCGAGTTGGTGCCGTTGGTGCTCGATGTGCCGAGCAGGAGGGTGTAGCCGTCAGGCTTGGCCGCGGCCACGAAGCCCGCGCCGATGGTGCCGCCCGCGCCGCCCCTGTTCTCGACCACCACCGGCTGGCCCAGTTCCTTGCCGAGCGCCTCGGCCAGGATGCGGCCGGTGATGTCCGACGTGCCGCCCGGTGGGAACGGAACGATCAGCTTGACGGGCTTGTCGGGGAAGGCGCCTTGTGCCAAGGCGCTCCCGGCGATCCCGAACAGGGCGGCGGCAAATGCGGCGGTCGTGGCGACGGTAAAGGCCAGGGGTTGGCGTCGGTTCATGGTGATGTCTCCTTCTGGTTGTCGATGAATGCGGGCGGCGTTCAGCGACCGGCGCAGCTCTTGCCGCCGTCGATCGGCATGCACACGCCGGTGATGTAGTTGGCCTCGTCCGATGCGAGAAACAACGAGGCATAGGCCACGTCCCAGGCATCGCCCATGCGGCCCATCGGGCTCGCGGCGTTGCGCGTGCGGATCATCTCGTCGGTGCTGGCGAAGCGATCGGCGATCTGCGTGTGGATGAGCGGCGTGTTCATCACGCCGGGCAGCACCGCGTTGGCCCGGATGCCCTGCGCCGCGTACTGCACGGCCAGCGCGCGCGTCAGATGGTTGAGCCCGGCCTTGGCCGCGTAATACGGCATGTACGGATAGCTGTTGACCTGCATCGACGCGAGCGACGAGATGTTGACGATGGCGCCGCGCTGCCGCGCGAGCATCAGCGGGATCACGTGCTTGCAAGTGAGGAACACGCCGGTGAGGTTGGTGTCGATCACCTGGCGCCAGTCGTCTTCGCTCATATCGACCACGCTGCCCATGCGGGTGATGCCGACGTTGTTGTGCAGGATGTCGACCGTGCCGAAGCGTGCCTGCACCTGCGCGACCACCGACGCCACCTGTTCGGACACCGTGACGTCGGCGACGTAGGCCTCGCAGTCGAAACCTTCGGCGCGGATCACGTCGCGCGTGGCCTCGGCGGCGGCGCGATCGATGTCGACCGCCGCCACGCGCGCCCCTTCGCGCGCATAGACGACGGCCGCTGCCTTGCCGTTGCCCCAGCCGGGGCCGGACGAACCGGCGCCGAAGACCAGCGCGATCTTGCCGGCCACGCGCTGGCGGCCGGCGGGCGGGTGGTCGGACGCGTGGATGCTGTTGATGCCTTCATCCGTCATGGCTTGAAGCTGCACATGCGCGCAGCGAAATCCTGGGCGCTCATGCCCTCGCGGGCGCCCAGTGCCGCGGCACGCCGGTTCACGTGGCTGAGCACGCCGGTGGCGTAGGCCGAATGCGCGTCGCCGATGCGCGCGCTCATCGCCGCCACCGTGACACCGGCGATGCCACGCGCGTCCAGGGCCGGCAGGCGCGACAGGCCGGCCTCGTCGATGCCGACGCCCGCATCGTTGTAGAGCGCGGCGAAGACCTCGACCTTGATCGCGGTCTCGGGGCGCCCACCGAGCAGCCCGCCGTGCGAGCCGGTGAAGACCACGGCGCCGATGTCGTCGGACGTGACGAGCGAGACGGAATCGACCAGCACCAAGGGCCGCTCGTCACCCGCCTGCGTCAACACGTCGCGCGACTCCGCGGGCAGCGGACCGGGGTCGACGGGCGACAGCGCCGCGGCACGCAGGCACTGCGCCGCTTCGCGCGCCGACATGCCGGGCCGCACGCCGAGCCGCGCGGCCACCGCGTTCGAATGCGACACCACGCCGCGCGCCGCGCTGTCGACACCGTCACCGATGCGCGCCGAGCGGTGGTCGATGACGGCGCAGGGCGCACCGAATCGGTCGCAGTAGGCGAGCCCGCCGATGCCCGCGTTGTCGAGGCCGATGCCGGCGTCGTTGAGCAGCACGCCGACGATGCCGCCGGCCAGCGCCATGTGCGCCGCGATCACGCCGCCGTGCGAGGCTGCGATGGCGACGGCGCCGCGCGCCTCGGGGCCGAACTTCGTGACCGAGTCGAGGACGAGGATGTCTGGCAGGGACATGGCGCGCTGTTCAGCCTTCCGGCTGCGCCTTGTGGTGGCCGCCGCCCTCGCCCCGGTAGGCCACGGCGTGGTCGATCAGGTCCCAGATGAAGCGGCCGGTGGGCACGCGCTGCTCCTCGGCGATGTGCGCCACCAGGCCCGCGGCGCGCGAGATCACGGCGAAGCCGCGCATCAGCGTCGGCGGAATCGCGAGCTCGCCCAGCAGCGTGCCGACGGCGCCTGTCGCGTTGATGGTGATGTGCTTGCCGTAGGCCGCGTCGACCTCGGCCGACAGCGCGGCGATGGCCTGCAGGTACTTGCCGTCGAATTCGGGATGGGCACGGCCGATGGCCAGCAGCTTGGCGGCGCGCGGGTCGTCCGGCTTGTGCAGATGCTGCCCGAAGCCGGGGATCGATTTGCGCTCGGCGCGATGGCGCTGCGCCACCGCACGTGCGGCGGCCTCGATGCCTTCGGGCGCGTCGATGATCTGCTGGAGCAGCACGGCGCAGTTCTCCACCGTGCCGATGAACTGGCTGCCTACCGCCAGCAGGCCGGCCGCCACACCGCTCTGGATGTTCTCCGGCGAGCTCATGTAGACGAGACGGGTGGCGATGGCGCTGGGCGTGAGGCCGTGTTCCATGATCGCGATCAGCGCCGCGTCGATCACCTTCAGGTCGTGCGCGCTCGCCTCGCGGCCGGTGATCTGCGAGAACATCACTTCGGTGAAGGTCTTCTTCCCGAGGATGTCGTCGACCAGGCTCTCGTTGCGGTAATGGATCGACGTGAGCGAGTGCGTGCACAGCTCGGTGTAGGGCGTGGAATCGGGCTCGAGCGTCTTCATGCGGCGGTCTCCTGCTTGAGCCGGGCGTTCACCTCGGCCTTGATCGTCACCTTGTGCACCTTGCCTGCCACGCTGCGCGGCAGGTCGTCGTAGAAGTGGATCGCCTTGGGCGTCTTCACCGACCCGAGCTCGGGCTTGGCGAAGGCGATGAGCTCCTGCGCGGTCACGGTGGCACCGCGCTTGAGCTGCACGGCCGCATGCACCGCCTCGCCCCACTTGTCGTCCTCCACACCGAACACGGCCGACTCGTGCACCGCCGGATGCTGGTCGAGCACGCTTTCGACATCGATCGGATAGACGTTGAAGCCGCCGGTGATCACCACCTCGCGCAGGCGGTCCTTCAGGTAGAGGTAGCCGCGCGCGTCGACGTAGCCGCGGTCGCCGGTGTGCAGCCAGCCGTCGACGATGGTCTCGGCGCTCTTCTCGGGCATCTTCCAGTAGCCGGCCATCACGAGGTCGCCGCGCACGACGATCTCGCCCACTTCGCCGATGGGCAGCAAGGCGCCCTGCGGGTCCATGATCGCCATGTCGGTGAGCAGGCCCTGGCGGCCGACCGAGCGCCAGTTGCTTTCGTCCGCGAAGTCCTCCGCGCGCATCATGCTCACCACCTGCGGTGCCTCGGTCTGGCCGTAGGTCGTCTCCAGCACCGGGCCGAAGAAGGCGCGCATGCGGCCGATCTTCTCGGGCGGCATCGGTGCACCGCCGTAGATCAGGTGCTTGAGCGCCGGGAAGTGCTCGCTCGCGGTGCCGGCCTCGGCCACCAGCATGTAGAGCAGCGTCGGCGGCATGAAGGTGGTGGTAATACCCTGCGTGCGAAAGCACTGCAGCAGCGTGGCCGGCTTGGCATCGGCCGGCAACACGTGGCAGCCGCCGACCGCGAGGATGGGCAACAGGTAGGTCGAGGTGCCGTGTGTCACCGGCGCGGCGACAAGGTAGCGGTCGTCCGCGTCGAAGCCGAAGGCGTGCACCTGGTTCACGATGGTCGTCACCCACGCGCGGTACGGCTGCATCACGCCCTTGGGCACGCCGGTGGAACCGCCGGTGAACTTGATCGCCTGCACCTCGTCGCGTGAGCGGCCATGGGGCATGGGCGTTTCGCTGCGGTGCCCGTCCAGCAGGTCCTGGAAGCGCGGCTGGCCGGTGGCCGCATCGCCGAACGCGATCACGGCACCGACCGACGCCAAGTTCAGCGCGCCCAGGTGCGCCGGCTCGGCGACGACGATCGACGGCTCGGTGAAGGCGACGATGCGGTCGAGCTCGCTGGCCGGGTTGCGCCAATTGAGCGGCACCCAGACCTTGCCCGCGGCCAGCACGGCCAACAGCGCGATCACGTGCTCGAGCGTGTTGCCGGCGCAGATGCCGACGCGCGAACCCGGCAGAGGGTCGAGCGCCTGCAACGCGCTCGCCGCAGCGTCGACGCGCAGGCGCAGCTCGGCATAGCTGATGGCCGTCGCGCCGCTGAGCAAGGCGATGCGATCGGGGGACAGGCGCGCACTTCTGTAGAAAAAGTCGATGGGGAACATGGCAGTCTTCTCAACAAGAGGGCTGGATCGAAGTCCGCGATACGGACTTCATTTCCTGCCACGGGGGCAGGTGGGTTGATCACCAGCCGCTAAAGTATGTTCATGTCGCTCTCCGCATCCAACCTCCAAAGTCCGCCATCCGGATTGTCTGAACGATTTACGGGAAAACCATGAGCACCGTCCAAAGTCTGGACCGCGCGATCGAACTGCTGCGCCTCATCTCCGCGAACTACCGCGAAGGCGAGCGACTGTCGGATCTCGTGAAGGCCAGCGACCTCGCGCAACCCACCGTTCATCGGTTGCTCAAGCAACTGGTCGAAGGCGGCCTGGTGATGCAGGACGCCGACCGGCGCTACCGCCTCGGCCATTTCGCTTACGAGCTCGGGCTCGCCGCCGCCTCGCATTTCGGCCTGCGCCAGCAGTGCGCGCCGTATCTCGAGCGCATTTCGCAGGAAACCGGCGACACGGCCTTCCTGGTGGTGCGCAGCGGCAACGACTCGTTCTGCCTGGACCGCCAGTCGGGTTCGTTTCCGATCCAGGTGCTCACCGTGGAAGTCGGCAAGCGCCGGCCGCTGGGCATCGGCGGCGGCGGGCTCGCCTTGCTGAGCTTCATGCCCGAAGCCGAGTTGCCGGCCGTGTTGACGCGCATCGCGCCGCACCTCAAGCCCTACGGCGGGCTCACGCGCGGGATCCTGCAAAAGCTCGTGGCGCAGGCGCGGCAACGCGGCTATGCGTCGATCACCGACTACGCGGTGGCTGGCGTGACGAGCGTGGGCGTTCCCATCCGCGACCGCACCGGCCAGGTGCTGGGCGCCATCAGCGTAAGCGCCATCGCGTCGCGCATGGCGGAGCGCGAGGCGATGGTGGTGCGCACCCTGCAGCGCGAGGTGGCGGCCTTGCAGGCCGCCATGCAGGCCGTCGCGCCAGGGCGCCTGTCGTCGACCTGAGCCGTCGGCCAGGCCCGCATTCGTCGAGCAGCGGGGACGCCCATGCGAAGCCGTCTCTGCGCTGCATTTCTAAGAATCGACGGGCTTGATTCAGGCCGTGCGCACCGGCGGCAACCAGCGCCGCTACCCGCGTGCGATCCTGCGGCGTGCGGCCTTCATCAAGATCGCACAGCGCGTGGGAATCCCGCGGACCGGGATCGCCCACGCGCTGCGTGCTGCGCCGCACACCCGATCCGGCTCAGCGCTTGAGGAATTTCTCCACGTAGATCGCGCGCGCCTTGTCCATGTGCGTCTCGGAAAGTTCGCCCAGCCGCGCGCGATCTCCGGCCTTCAACGCGGCCACCATGGCTGCGTGCTCCGCACAGGCCTGCGTCAACGCCGAGGCATCCGCGATGCCATAGGCTCGCGCGGGGAAGCTGAGCCAGTCGTGCAGACGGATGGATTCCGCGAGGTAGGGGTTGTCGCAGAGCCCGTACAACACGCGATGAAACGCCATGTTGGTCTGGTGAATGGCGATGAGATCACCGGAGACCACGGCCGCCGCATGCACGTCCATCGCGGTCTCCAGCGCCTGCATGCGCTGCGGCGCCACCGGCATCGCCATGATGTCCACCGCGGCCCGGTGCAGCACCGATCGCACGTGGTAGAGCGCGTTGAGGCTCTCTTCGTCGAAGCGCCGAATCTGCGCGCCGATGTGCGGCGGCTTGACGACCACGCCCAGCCGCTGCAGTTCGACCAGCGCGGCTCGGACCACGTGCCGCTTGGCGGCGTAGTCCTCCATGAGATGGTCTTCGATCAGGCGGCTCTTCGGCAGGATCCGGCTTCGGATGATGTCCTTCTCGATGGCCTCGATCACGGCGGCAACCGATGAGGGCATGGCGGCCTCCGGGAACGCGCCCGCGCTGTCTGCGGCTGACCTTCTATCGCTCATTTCTTTGTCTCTTCGGCGGCATGGTTCTTCGGTCGGAACGCCTCGCGTCGCATGCGCGTTATCAATAGTTTTATCGCCAATATTGGCGACAACGTGCTCGTTGTTTTCGGCCGGCACCGTCCATAGACTGCCCGCAATGAACAAGCAAGTCGAACCCATGGAGACGTCGAACGCTCCCCAAGAACTGATCAGCATCGACCCGGCGAACGGCACCGAGGTCGGTCGCGTCGCCGTGACGTCGCCAGCGGAACTCGATGCCGCCGTCGCACGGTCGTGGCACGCGTTTCATACCTCCGGCTGGAAGTCGCTGCTGCCGCACAAGCGCGCCCTGGTGCTGCAGGCGATCGCCGACGGACTGAGCGCGGAGAAGGAATTCCTGGCGAAGCTGCAGATGCGCGACAACGGCAAGCCGCTCGCCGAGTGCAGGGGAATGGTCGACTCCGCCATCGGTACCTTTCGATATTACGCAGGGGTGTGCGAGGTGCTGGAAACCGACGTCACGCCGCCGCGTGGCGACTATGTGTCGTTCACCGTGCTCGAGCCCTTCGGTGTCGTCGCGGCGATCACGCCCTGGAACTCGCCGATTATGAATGACGCGACCAAGGTCGCCCCCGCGCTCGCGGCCGGGAACGCGGTGCTGCTGAAGCCGTCGGAAGACTCGCCGCTGCTCGCGCCAGAACTCGCCCGCATCGCGCTGGCCGCTGGTCTGCCGAAGGACCTGCTGCAGGTGGTGCAGGGCCGCGGTGCCGAGCTCGGCGCAGCGCTGGTCGCGCATCCGGGCGTGCGAATGATCTCGTTCACCGGCGGCACGGTGTCGGGCCGGGCCATCGCACGCGTGGCAGGCGACCGCCTCGTGCCGGCGGCACTCGAACTCGGCGGCAAGTCGCCGCACGTGGTGTTCGCCGACGCCGACCGCGCGCATGCGGTGGCAGCCGTCGTCGCCGGCATCTTCGGCTCGGCGGGGCAATCCTGCGTCGCGGGCTCGCGCCTGTTCATCGAAGAGAGCATCTACGACGAGGTGCTCACGCAGGTCGTCGAGCGAACGCGCGAACTGCGCGTCGCGTTGCCCGATGCGCCGGGCGTCGAAGTCGGTCCGCTCGCCTCCTTCCATCACCGCGCACGGGTGGCCGCCTTCGTCGACCGCGCCCGCGCCGAAGGCGGACGTGTGCTCTGTGGTGGCGCCGCGCCGCAGGGCGCAGCCTACGCACAGGGTGCCTTCTACCTCCCGACAGTCATCGACGGGCTCGGCCCTCAGGCGGCGTCCTGCCAGGAAGAGGCCTTCGGGCCGGTGCTGGTGGCGCTGCCCTTCCGCGACGAAGCCGACCTGATCGAGCAGGCCAACGGCACGGCCTTCGGGTTGGCTTGCGGCATCTGGACGGAGAGCTTCAAGCGCGCCTGGCGTATCGGCCGCGCACTCGAAGCGGGTTCGGTCTGGATCAACACCTACAAGCAGTCTGTGACCAGCACGCCCTTCGGTGGCTTCAAGAACAGCGGCATCGGCCGCGAGAAGGGCATCGACGGACTTCGGCTCTATGCGCAGGTCAAGAGCATGTATTTCGGTTTGCACGAGAAGCCGCTGGCTGTCGCGAAATAGGCCGGACACCAAAACCAATCCGATTCGGCGAGCGCGCATCAGGCGCCTGCCTTCAACTTTTCAAGATGGAGTACCGCATGAGCGACGAGAAGAAAGTGGCTGTCTACGGCCTGGGGAATATGGGCTATCCGATCGCGGCGCGTATCGCACAGCGGTTCCCCGTCGTGGTGTCCGACCTGGACGCGGCGCAGGTGGCGCGCGCCGAGAAGGCGTTCGGCGCCCGGGCGGTGCGCGGGGCGGACGACCTGGGCGACGTCGACGTGGTGGTGCTGTCGCTGCCCAGCCCCGCCATCTCGCAGATCGTGCTCACGCAGATCGGGCCATCGCTGCGCAAAGGCACCGTGGTGCTGGAGACCAGCACGGTCAATCCGGCGGACATCCATGCCGCGCAGCAACTGCTCGAACGTTTCGGCATCGAACTGGTCGACGCCTCGGTGATGGCCGGCGTGAGCCAGATGGAAGCGGGTACCGCATCGCTGGCGCTGGGTGGTTCGACCGAGGCGATCGCCGCCGCGCAACCGGTGCTCGACGCCATCGCCACCAGGCAGGTTTACTTCGGCGCAAGCGGCGCGGGCGCCGCGGCAAAGGTGATCAACAACGCTGTCGCGCATGCCGTCATGGTCGTGGTGGCCGAAGCCGGGTCGCTGGCAACGGCTGCCGGCGTCAGCTGCGAGAAGCTCATCGCGCTGCTGTCGGACAAGCAGATGGGGCTGCACCGCCCGCTCACGCACCGCTACGCGGAGCGCATCGTCAACGGCAACTACGCCGGCGGTATGCCGCTGGACGCAGCGCGCAAGGATTCGGTACTGGCTCTTCAGCTCGCCCAGTCGCTCGGCGTGCCGCTGTTCGCGATCCAGGGTTCGCACACCGTCTACGAAATGGCCGCGACCGCCGGCTACGGCCGGGACGACTATGCCGCCGTGGCCAAGCTCTGGGCCGACTGGGGCAAGCCGACCGTGCCGGCCTCTGCGACCTGACTGATTTCCCATTGATTTCACGGCACCCAAAAACAACCCCGGAGACCTCCATGTTCAAGACCGTCCCTTCATTTGCTCGCCGCAGCCTGGCCCTTTTCGCCGCCGCTATCGGACTCGCCGGCACCCCGGCGTGGGCCTGGCCCGACAAGCCCATCGAACTCGTCGTCGGCTTCGCGGCCGGCGGCGGCACCGACATCACCGCACGCACCCTGGCCATGCACCTCGGCAAGCAGCTCAACACGTCGGTGGTGGTCACGAACAAGGCTGGCGCCTCAGGCGAACTGGGCCTGGCCTACGTTGCCAAGGCTCCGGCCGACGGCTATGTCATCGGCATGACGAACATGCCAGGCCTGGTCACGCTGCCGATCGAACGCAAGACGCAGTTCAAGGGCACCGACTTCACCTACCTCGCGAACCTCGTGAAAGACCCCAGCGCCTTCAGCGTGGTCGCCGGCAACAAGTACCGCACGCTCGCAGATCTGATCGCCGACGCCAAGGCGAAGCCCGGCGAGATCAGCTACGGCTCGACCGGTGTCGGCACCGACGACCATCTGGCGCTGGTGCTGTTCGAGCGCCTGACCGGCACGCGGCTGAACCACGTCCCCTTCAATGGCGCCGGCCCGCTGCGCAACGCACTCTTTGGCGGTCATATCGTTGTCGGCGGCATGAATCTGGGCGAGGTGATGCCCTTCAAAAGCAAGGTGCAAGTGCTGGCGGAAGCCGGAGCAGCGCGCTCGCGCCTGGCACCCGATGTGCCGAGCTTCGTCGAACAGGGTGTGAACCTCGTGTTCAGCTCCGAGCGAGGGATCGTTGCGCCGCGCGATCTGCCGCCCGAGGTCGAACGCCGCCTGGTCGAGGCCCTGCGCACCATCGCCGCCGACCCGGAATTCCAGAAGCAGATGGTGAGCCAGTTCACGGAGATGGACTACCTCGAGGGCGCTGCGTGGAAGGCCCGGCTGGACAAGGCGACCGACGAATTTGCGAGGCTCTGGAAGACTGCGCCCTGGGGCGACGCGCAACGCGCACCCTGACGGAGCGCGCTCCGGAATTCAGGCTGCGATGGGGCGCCAGGCCGCCAGCACGGCCGGCAGCGCGGCCATGTCGGTGAAGACCTCCACCACACCGGCTGCCCGCAGCGCATCCGCGCCGCTGTGGCCCAGACCACCGGGGCTGTAGCCGAACACGGTGGCGCCCGCGGCGACGCCGGCGGTCGCACCCGTCACCGTGTCCTCGACCACGGCGCAGCGCATCGGGTCGACGTCCAGCGCCGCGGCGGCGGCGAGGTACACGTCCGGGTAGGGCTTGGAGCGCGGCGTCTCGTGGCCGCTGAAGATGCGGCCGTCGAAGGCATCGAAGAGCCCCACCTTCTGCAACTGCAGCTCGACCTTCCTGCGATCGGCCCCCGACGCGCACGCGATGTGCCCGCCGAGTGCGGCATGCAGCGCGCGCACGGCCGCAGCCGCGCCGGGGATCTCGACCAGGTCGCGGTCGAGCGCCACGTTGCGGCGCGCCCAGAAGCTGTGCAGCCACTCGTCGGTGACCGGCGTGCCGGTCTGCGCTTCGATCAATGCGCGTTCGTCTTTCACCGCCTTGCCCACGAAGATGCGCATGCATTCCTCGGGCGTGAGCACCCAGCCGCGCTCTTCGAGCATGTCGCGCAGCACGCGGTGGGTGATGGGTTCGGAGTCGACCAGCACGCCGTCGCAGTCGAACAGCACGGCATCGAAAGGAATGGAAGGGGTCATGGGGCGATCGTAGCAACCGCCCCGCGCACGCCTACGAGCGCTCGGTCCGGATCGGGATGTACATCTCGCCCCCACCCGCCTTGAACTCCGCCGACTTGGCGTGCATGCCGTCGAACACCGCTGCGCCTTCGTCGAGCCCGCGCTGCGCGGCGTACTCGCGCACCTCCTGCGTGATCTTCATCGAGCAGAACTTGGGGCCGCACATGGAGCAGAAGTGCGCGGTCTTGCTGGCGTCCTTGGGCAGCGTCTCGTCGTGGAAATTGCGCGCGGTGTCGGGGTCGAGGCCGAGGTTGAACTGGTCCTGCCAGCGGAACTCGAAGCGCGCCTTGCTGAGCGCGTCGTCGCGCGAGCGCGCGCCCGGGTGGCCCTTGGCGATGTCGGCCGCGTGCGCGGCGATTTTGTACGCGATGATTCCCTGCTTCACGTCGTCGCGGTCGGGCAAGCCAAGGTGTTCCTTCGGCGTGACGTAGCACAGCATCGCGGTGCCGGCCCATCCGATCATGGCCGCGCCGATCGCGCTGGCGATGTGGTCGTAGCCCGGCGCGATGTCGATGGTCAGCGGGCCGAGCGTGTAGAACGGCGCCTCGTGGCAGTGCTTGATCTGCTCGTCCATGTTGGCCTGGATCATGTGCATCGGCACGTGGCCCGGCCCTTCGATCATGGTCTGCACGTCGTGCTTCCACGCCACCTGGGTGAGCTCGCCCAGCGTGCGCAGCTCGGCGAACTGGGCCTCGTCGTTGGCATCGGCACCGCTGCCCGGGCGCAGGCCGTCGCCGAGCGAGAAGCTCACGTCGTAGGCCTTCATGATGTCGCAGATGTCTTCGAAGTGCGTGTACAGAAAGCTCTCCTGGTGGTGCGCGATGCACCACTTGGCCATGATCGATCCGCCGCGCGACACGATGCCGGTCATGCGGTTCGCGGTGAGGTGGATGAAGGGCAGGCGCAGCCCCGCGTGGATGGTGAAGTAGTCGACGCCCTGCTCCGCCTGCTCGATCAGCGTGTCGCGGTAGATGGCCCAGGTCAGGTCTTCGGCCACGCCGCCGACCTTCTCCAGCGCCTGGTAGATCGGCACCGTGCCGATGGGCACCGGCGAGTTGCGCACGATCCAGTCGCGCGTGGTGTGGATGTTCTTGCCGGTGCTCAGGTCCATCACGTTGTCGGCGCCCCAGCGGATCGCCCACACCAGCTTCTCCACCTCTTCCTCGATGCTGGAGGTGACGGCCGAGTTGCCGATGTTGGCGTTGATCTTCACCTTGAAGTTGCGGCCGATCGCCATCGGCTCGACTTCGGGGTGGTTGATGTTGGCCGGGATGATGGCGCGGCCGCGCGCGACCTCGTCGCGCACGAACTCGGGCGTGATGATGGGCGGGATGCGCGCACCCATCGGGTTGCCCATGACGCGCTTCGCGCGCTCCTCGTCGGCCAGGTACTCGGCCATCCATTCGCGCTTGCCGTTCTCGCGCAGCGCCACATATTCCATCTCGGGCGTGACGATGCCGCGGCGCGCGTAGTGCATCTGCGTGACGTTGGCACCACTCTTCGCACGGCGCGGCGCGCGCTGCAATGCGGCCGCATCGGCCCGCAGCTGCGCGATGCGTGCGTTCTCTTCGCCCTTCACGCCGTCGTCGAGCGCGGCCAGCTGACGACCGTCGTAGCGTTCGGTGTCGCCGCGCTCGGCGACCCACGCGCCACGCACGTCGGGCAGCCCGAGGCGGACGTCGATCGCGACCGCCGCATCGGTGTACGGCCCCGAGGTGTCGTAGAGCGACACGCACTCGCCGTTGGTCAGCGCCACGTCGCGCACGGGCACGCGCAGGTCGGGCCGGCTGCCGACGATGGCGGACTTGGTCGAGGCGGGAAAGGGTTCGCGCGTGAGCGTGAGCAGCGAGGCGAAGGTGTCGATGGCATTCATGGGGCACTCCTGTGGTGATGAGGGTGCTCCGCAATCGCTCGACGGACCCACGGCCCGGTGGATGGGCCTGTGAGTCAGGGGAACTGCAGCTCTTCTTCCGCCGGTACTAACCGGTTCAAGTTCGCGGGTTCGGCGATTCAGTCGCCATCTCAGCACGTCAACACGTGCGCCCCGGAGCGACGTGGATTCTAGGCGTCGAGCCCTCTGCGCCGCAAGCGCGCATGTCGGCGTGCGGGTGTCAAAGGGCTGTCACGCATCACGAAGAAGATCGTGGCAGAACTGGTATTTGTGGCATTTGTTGCAATTTGCTTCTCTTTGCCGCCACTGCCGATCGCCGCGTCTGCCCCCCCCTCCCACCCTGGAAGCCATCGATGAACACCGCACCCTTCCCTTCGCGCGCACCGCGCCGGCTTGCCGCCGGCATCGCGCTGGCCCTGCTGACCGCCGCCCTCGCCGCCTGCGGCGGGGGCAGCGACAGCACCCCGCCGGCCAGCACGCCGACACCCACGGCCCCGGCCGCACCCACCGCACCCACCGCACCTACGGCACCGGACACCACCGTCAAGCCCGAGATGCGCTGCGCACCCTGACTCTTTCGAGAACACACACCATGACGACATCCCGCCGCAACTTCCTGCGCAACACCGCCACAACCGGCATCGCCGCCGCCACGCTGGCGGCCTTCCCGCCCGCCATTCGACGCGCGCTCGCCATTCCGGCCAACAACGCGACCGGCACCATCATGGACGTCGAGCACGTCGTGATCCTGATGCAGGAGAACCGTTCGTTCGACCACTACTTCGGCACCCTGAAGGGCGTGCGAGGCTTCGGAGACCGGTTCACCATTCCGTTGCCCAACGGCCGCACGGTGTGGGAGCAGGAATACCTGGCTGGCCAGATCGTCCCGCCGTATTACCTCGACAGTTCCAAAGGCAATGCGTTGCGCGTCAAGGGAACACCGCACGACTGGAACGACGGCCAGAATGCCTGGGACGGCGGTCGCATGAGCCAATGGCCCACACACAAGAAAACATCGAAAGCGCCCTTCACCCAGTCGATGGGCTACTACAAGGAAGCTGAGCTGCCGTTCCAGTTCGCGCTGACCAACGCATTCACGGTATGCGACGCCTACCACTGCGCCATGCACACCGGCACCAACTCCAACCGGACGTTCCTGTGGACCGGAACCAACGGCCCGACCGGCGCCAATGTGGCGATGGTGACCAACGAATGGGACGACATCGGCCCCTCGACCAGCGGCTACGACTGGACCACCTACCCCGAGCGCCTCGAGAAGGCCGGCGTGAGTTGGATCGTCTATCAGAACATGCCGTCGAATTACACCGACAACTCGCTGTGTGGCTTCAAGCAGTACCGGCGCGCCAACGAAGCGTCCGGCAAGCCCGTGAGTCACGACGGCAATGTCGTTTCACCCGCCTATGACCCAGCGACCGACAACGTCGGCAACCCGCTCTACAAGGGCATCGCCAACACCATGCCAGACGGCGGCTTCCTCGGAACCTTCAAACAGGACGTCCTGAACGGAAAGCTGCCGAATGTCAGCTGGATCGTCGCACCCTCGACCTACTCGGAACACCCAAGCCCATCGAGCCCCGTGCAAGGCGCCTGGTACATCCAGGAAGTTCTGGACGCACTCACCGCCGTGCCGGAGGTTTGGAGCAAGACGGTACTGATCGTCAACTTCGACGAGAACGACGGTTTCTTCGACCATGTTCCCTCGCCCGCCGCGCCTTCGAGAGACGCCAGTGGCAAACCGGCGGGCAAGACCACGTTGAGCGATGCCGACATGTCTTTCGAGTACTTCGACCACCCTGCGCCTCCCGGCACGGTCGACCAGGACACGCCGGACGGTCGCGTGTACGGTCCGGGTGTGCGGGTGCCGATGTACGTCATCTCGCCTTGGAGCCGCGGCGGCTGGGTGAATTCGCAGGCGTTCGACCACACCTCCGTGCTGCGCTTTCTGGAGGCACGTTTCGGTGTCAAAGAGACAAACATCAGCCCGTTTCGCCGCGCGATATGCGGCGACCTCACGAGCGCGTTCAATTTCGCAACGCCCAACTCCGAAGTACTGCCCACGCTCGCCGGCAGGAAGTCCAAGACCGATGCTGACACGTTGCGCGCGGCCCAGGACGCATTGACACAAGTGGCGCTACCCGGCACGGCAGTGCTACCGACGCAGGCGACCGGGACCCGACCTTCTCGCGCATTGCCTTACGAGTTGCATGTGAGCGCCCGCGCCGATTCCATCGGCGGCAAGGTGCAGTTGCTCTTCTCGAACACCGGCAAGGCCGGCGCCGTGTTCCATGTGTACGACCAGAAGCATCTCGACCGTCTGCCGCGCCGCTATGCGGTCGAGGCGGGCAAGCTGCTCGATGACAGCTGGACCCCGGTGGCCGGCGACGAAGAGGGCTACGACCTCTGGGTGCTCGGGCCGAACGGCTTCCACCGCCATTTCAAGGGCAACCTTGGCAAGCTGCGCGCAGGCGGCGCGCCGGTGCCAGAGGTGCGTGTCTGCTACGACATCACCAACGGCAACGTGTACCTCGACATGAAGAACACCGGCACCAACGCCGTCAAGTTCACGATCCGCGCCAAGGCGTACCGCGAAGACGGCCCATGGACCGCAACGGTCGCCGGTGGCGCCACGGCCGAGCAGCACTGGGAGCTGGCCGACAGCGGCCGCTGGTACGACTTCGCGGTCACCTGCGACGCCGATCCGGCGTACTACCGGCGCTTCGCCGGCCGCGTCGAGACCGGCCAGCATTCGGTCAGCGACCCGGCGATGGGCGTGACGGCGCTCTGAGCCACGGCCGCCCCCTCCGACGGCCCGCCAGCGCGCGGGCCGTCGTCGTTCCCGGTCCCATGGCGTGGGCCGGGACTTTCACGATGGCGTGAATGATGCTTGTGGCTATTCTTGCAGTCACACGCCACGCACCGACGCACGCCGCAGCTTCCCTTCCATGCTTCAAGAAGAACGATTCCTCCGCATCCGCAGCCTGCTGGCGACCTTCTCGCGCGTGAGCGTCGAGCGCATCGTGCAAGACCTCGCCGTCTCGCGCGAAACCGTGCGGCGCGACCTGCTCGAGCTCGAAGGCAGTGGCGAGCTGCGCCGCGTGCACGGCGGTGCGGTCGCCACCGGCCCCGAGCCCGAACCACCGCTGGCCGTGCGGCTGGTGGCGCGCCAGAAAGAGAAGCGCGCCATCGCCAAGGCCGCGGTCGGCTTGCTGCGGCCGGGGCAGACGCTGTTCCTTGACGCGGGCAGCACCACGTCGACGCTGGCCGAGGAGATCGCCACGCTCAGCGGCATGACGGTCATCACCAACTCGCTCACCATCGCGCTCAAGCTGGCCGGCGCCGACGAGGGCCGCAGCGCGCGCAACGTGGTGCGCCTGCTGGGCGGCGAGATCGACGTGAAGACGCAGGCCACGCACGGCGAGGCCACGCTGGAAGACATCCGCCGCTTCCGCGTCGACGTGGCGCTGATGTCGCCGGTCGCGCTGCACGCCAGGCACGGCGCCATGAGCTTCGAGCACCATGAAGCCGCGGTGGCCCGCGCCATGGCCGAGCAGGCGCAGCAGGTCGTGATCCTGGCCGACCACAGCAAGATCGGCCTCGCGAGCCGCGTGACTTACGCGCGCACCGCCGACATCGACATCGTCGTCACCGACGCCAAGGCGCGCGAGATCGCGGGCCTGGCCGCGCTGCGCAAGGCCTGCGCGCGCATCGTCATCGCCTGACGCACCACGAGGCCGACCCACCATGCCCTACCGCCATACCGCCGGCGACACCACCTGGCACTTCGCCGACCTGCGCACCCTGATGGCCAAGGCCACGCCCGCGCGCTCGGGCGACGTGCTGGCCGGCATCGCGGCCGAGACGGCGGTGGAACGCATGGCCGCGCGCATGGCGCTGGCCGACGTGCCGCTGCAGCGTTTTCTCGACGAGGCGCTGGTGCCCTATGAAGACGACGAAGTCACGCGCCTCATCGTCGACACGCACGCCGCCGCCGCCTTCGCGCCCATCGCGCACCTGACGGTCGGCGATTTCCGCGACTGGCTGCTGTCCGATGCGGCCGACAGCACGATGCTGGCGCAGGTGGCACCCGGCATAACCCCCGAGATGGCGGCGGCCGTGAGCAAGCTGATGCGCAACCAGGACCTGATCCTCGTCGCGCGCAAGTGCCGCGTGGTCACGCGCTTTCGCAACACCCTCGGCCTGCCGGGCCACCTGGCGGTGCGGCTGCAGCCCAACCACCCGACCGACGACCTGCGCGGCATCGCGGCGTCGATGGTCGACGGCCTGCTCTACGGCGCCGGCGACGCGGTGATCGGCATCAACCCGGCCACCGACAGCGTGCCGGCGCTGACGCGGCTGGTGCACATGCTCGACGAGGTGATCGTCAAGCTCGGCATCCCGACGCAGTCCTGCGTGCTCACGCACGTGACCAACACGGTGCAGATGATCGAGCAGGGCGCGCCGGTCGACCTGGTGTTCCAGTCGGTCGCCGGCACCGAGCGCGCCAACACCAGCTTCGGCGTGAGCCTGGCCGTGCTGAAGGAAGCGCACGAGGCGGCCTTGTCGCTGAAGCGCGGCCCGCTGGGCGACAACGTCATGTACTTCGAGACCGGCCAGGGCAGCGCGCTGTCGGCCGGCGCGCACCACGGCGTCGACCAGCAGACCTGCGAGGCACGGGCCTATGCCGTGGCCCGCGCCTTCCGGCCGCTGCTGGTGAACACAGTCGTCGGCTTCATCGGGCCGGAGTACCTGTACGACGGCAAGCAGATCATCCGCGCCGGTCTGGAGGACCATTTCTGCGGCAAGCTGATGGGCCTGCCGCTGGGCTGCGACGTCTGCTACACCAACCATGCCGAGGCCGACTCCGACGACATGGACACGCTCATGACGCTGCTGGGCACGGCCGGCCTCACCTTCATCATGGGTGTGCCGGGGGCCGACGACATCATGCTCAACTACCAGAGCACCTCCTTCCACGACGCGCTCTACCTGCGCGAGGTGCTGGGCCTCAATCGCGCGCCCGAGTTCGAAGCCTGGCTGCAGCAGATGCAGCTGAGCGATGCGCAAGGCCGCGTGCACAGCGTGACGCCGCAGCACCCGGCGCTGCAGCAGCTCCGGCAACTGCGTCTCGGCGACGGGAGCAACGCATGAGCACGCCCGACCCCTGGGACGACCTGCGTGCCTACACCGCCGCCCGCCTCGCGCTCGGCCGCGCCGGGTCGAGCATGCCGACCGCGGAGCTGCTGCGCTTCGGCTTCGCGCATGCGCAGGCGCGCGACGCGGTGCACATTCAACTCGACACGCAGGCGCTGGCCGACGCGCTGGCCGCCGACGGCCTACCGACGCTGCAGGTGCACAGCGCCGCGCCCGACCGCGCGAGCTACCTGCTGCGCCCCGACCTCGGTCGCCGGCTCGACGACGCCAGTGCGCAGCGGTTGCGCGACGCGGCCGGCCCGAGCCCCACGGCGGGTTGCGAGCTGCTGCTGGTCATCGGCGACGGGCTCTCGTCGCTGGCCGTCGAGCGCAATGCGCAGGCGATGGTGACGGCCATCCGCGCCGGCCTGCCCGCGGGCTGGTCGCTCGGCCCGGTCGTGATCGCGCAGCAGGCGCGCGTGGCGCTGGCCGACGAGGCGGGTGCGCTGCTCGGTGCCCGCCTGGTCGCGATGCTGATCGGCGAGCGCCCGGGCCTGAGCTCGCCCGACAGCCTGGGCCTCTACCTCACCTGGAAGCCGGTGGTCGGCCGCCACGACGCCGAGCGCAACTGCATCTCGAACATCCGCCCCGAGGGCCTCGCGCCCGCCGCCGCCGCCGGCCGCTTCTGGTGGTTGGCGCAGGAGGCCAAGCGCCTGCAGCTCACCGGCGTGCAGCTCAAGGATGGCAGCGACGCCGTGGTGATCGCGGCAGCGCCTTCGACAGCCTCGCCCGCCCTGCCGGACTGAGCCTCAGGGCGCGTGCGTCGCCTGTAACTGCGGCGCAGCGGCCGCGCCCTGAAGCTCGAGGTCGCCGAAGAAGGACAGCCCGTGGCCTCGGGTGTTGTCCGCATCGGCCGAGACCGCCACGCCGACGATGTCGGGTTGCAGGCCGCCCGATTCGTCGCCGAAAGCGCGCCGGTAGTCGGCCAGCAGGTTGCGCCGCTCGCTGCGCCAGCCGGCGGCACCGGTTTCCAGCACCAGCATGCGGATGCGCCGCGTGAAGGCGTTCGGCAGCAGCGTGTTCTTGGCTTCCTTCTCGTCCCACACGTAGCAGAGCGTCTCGCTCGGCACGTCTTCGCCGGTGGCCGAACGCGCCAGTGCCAGCCGGGTGCGTTCGCCAAAGGGCAGCCGGTCGGTCGGCAGCGCGAAGAAGACGCAGAGCTTGGCCGCGCCGTCGTCACCGCTGCGGCTGCGCAGGTCGGCGCCTTCGACGAAGCGCTCGACGCGCCAGCGCCAGGCCAGCGAGGCGGCGCCATCGAGCGCCACGCGGACCGGGTGTACCAGGTTGCCGTAGGAATCGTCGGCCTCGACCTTCAGCACCGACTGGCCGTCCTGCCGGACCACGCCGAAAGAGGTCGGCTTCTTGTGCGGCAGGGTGGTGAAGTGCCAGGGCTCCGGTACGGGTCCTGCGCTGGTCAGTCGCGTCAGCCAGGCCGTCGGCGCAGCCTGTGCATGCGCAGAGCCGGCGACGGACCACGCCATGAGCCCGGCCAGCAGCCAAACGAGGCGCGGCCCTGCGGTGGATCGAAACGAATTCGCCGGGTGTGCGGTGGGCATGGCGAGTGTGCCGTGTGAACGGCTTGCTGAGAGGGAACGTCCAGTGTGCCGCGGCCTGGCCGCCGGACACATACGCCCAAAGGAACTGCCATGTCTCTCCCTTCGAGACAATGGCGCGCCGTCGTCCTACCCCGCCTCGCCGTCGACGTAGTACCAGCGCTGCAACTCGCCATCGGGCTCGCGCACGAAATTGCTGCGCTCGTGCAGGCGGCTCGCGGTGCCGGCGGCATCGCGCTGGCGGGCGACGAACTCGACCCGCGCATGGTCGGCGTCGAGCACCGAGCGCGAGCGCACGTCCAGGCCCAGCCACTTGGTGCCGGGCGCGAAGGACAGCTCGGCCGGCCGGGTCGACGGATGCCAGGTCGCGAGCAGGTAATCGGCCTGCTCGCGCACGAAGGCGGTGTACCGGGAACGCATCAGCGACTCGGCATCGGGGGCCGGCGTGCCCGCGAAGTCCTCGAGGAATCGCCCGCAGCACAGCGTGTATTGCAGCGGCCGGGCGCGCTGGTCGGTGCGCCCGCAGGGGCAGGGGCCGGAGAGTGGTTTATTGCTCATCGAGGCTCCATTGGAACATCTGCGGCGGCGCAGCCATCCAAAAGCATGCGTGGCCGCCTGTCATCCGCCATCCGGAAGCAGTTCGGCCAGGCTCTCACGGATGGTCCGCGCGATGAGTTGCTGGCGCTCACGCGGCATGCGCGGCAGGGTCGACGCCACGCTGATGGCGGCCACCGGCTCGCCCGCTGCATTGCGCACCGCCATGCCCGCCGCGAGCACGCCGCGGGTCGCATGGTTGCCGATGACCGACCAGCCGCGCTCCCGCGTGGCGCGCACCAGGATCTGCATGCGCTCGGGCGTCATGCCGCCATAGGCATGCAGCCGGGGTGCGTTGGCCGCGATGATGGCAGCGACCTGCGCGTCGGGCAGCGCGGCCAGCAGCGCCAGCCCGGCGGCCCCGACGCCCAGCGGTTGCTGCGTGCCGACCTGGATCACCAGCACCTGCACCGGGTGCGTGCCGACCTGCCGGGCGATGCAGTGCGACAGTGCCCCCTCACGCACCACCGCGAAGGCGGCATCGCCGCAGGCCGCACTGATGCGGGCCAGCACCGGCTGCAGACGCACTGCCATGTTGGGCAAGGCGTCGGCTGGGGCCAGGGCCGCCACGCGGGGGCCCGGCACATAGCGGAAGCGGCCCTGTGGCGCGACATAGCCCGTCTCCACCAGCGTCGCCAGCAGTCGGTAGACGGTGGCGCGTTCGAGCGCAGCCGCGCGGCACAGGTCGACCACGCGCACGCCGTCGCGGCCGCCCGCCAGCACCGCATCGAGCAGTCGCAGGCCGCGGCGCAGCGTGCGGCTACCGGCTTCGTCGTCCGCAGCGACAGATCGCAAAACGTCCGCTGAACGGACGTTTCGATTGGAGGTGCGCGCGGTCATGGCGAAGAATTTGGGCGTCGACGAGGTCATCGCCAGTGTGCCGCAGGCCCACCGCGTAGCGGCCCCGGGACATTCTCGATACCCAACAAGGAGACATCGCCATGCGCCTCGAAGGCCCCTTCTCACGCCGGCATCTGCTGGCCCTCGCCGCCGGCATCGCCTGCGCCACCGCCCTGCCGCTGCACGCCCAGACCGACGCCTGGCCGGCCCGCCCCATCAAGCTGGTGGTCGGCTATGCGGCCGGTGGCGCCACCGACGTGATCGCGCGGCTGGTGGCCGTGAAGCTGGGCGAGCGGCTCGGCCAGCCCGTGGTGGTGGACAACCGCGCCGGCGCCAACAGCAACGTGGGCGCCGAGGTGGTGGCGAAGTCGCCGCCCGACGGCTACACGCTGTATGTCTTCACGATCGCCAACACCATCAACGCGTCGCTGTACGCCAAGCTGGGCTACGACCCGCAGAAGGACTTCGAGCCGATCGGCCTGATGGCCAAGATCCCGAACATCCTGGTGGTCAACAACAACCTGCCGATCAAGAGCATCGCCGACTACCAGCGCTTCGCCAAGGAATCGAAGGACGGCATCACCTTCGCGTCCTCG
Source organism: Variovorax restrictus (assembly GCF_051216715.1). Taxonomy (NCBI): domain Bacteria; kingdom Pseudomonadati; phylum Pseudomonadota; class Betaproteobacteria; order Burkholderiales; family Comamonadaceae; genus Variovorax; species Variovorax restrictus. Next base: position 118,032 of record NZ_JBPJZH010000003.1, on the reverse strand, counting down.
GGCAGCGGCTCGTCGATCCATCTGTCGGGCGAGATGTTCAAGATGCAGGCCAAGCTGAACATGCTGCACGTGCCCTACCGCGGCAGTGCCCCGGCCGTGACCGACCTCCTGGGCGGCCAAGTGCAGTCGATGTTCGACAACACGCCCTCGGCACTGCCGCATGTGCAGGGTGGGCGGTTGCGCGCGATCGCCATCACGAGCGCCAAGCGCTCGCCGCTGCTGCCCGACGTACCGACCCTGGCGGAGTCGGGCTTCCCCGGCTTCGACGTGCAGTCGTGGTTCGGCCTGGCGGCGCCCGCCGGCACGCCCAAGCCGGTCATCGACCGGCTCAACGCCGAGCTGAACAAGGTGCTGGCCGAACCCGAGCTGCGCCAGCGCTTCCAGGACCTGGCGGCCTCGACCGAGCCTGGCACGCCGGAGCAGATGCGCAGCTTCGCCACCGCCGAGATCCAGCGCTGGCGCGAGGTCGTGAAGACCTCGGGCGCCAAGGCCGAATAAGGCCGCACCTTCATCACCAGGAGTCCCCTCGCCTATGTACCCGATCGACTTCTTCTGGCGCGCCGCCGAGCGCTGGCCCGAGCGCATCGCCATCGACGCCCCCGACGGCACGACGCGCTACGACACGCTCGCCGCACGCGTCGCCGCGCTGGCAGCGGCCTTCGTCGCCATCGACCCCGCGCCGCAGAGCCGCGTTGGCATCTGCGCCAAGAACAGCGCCGAGCACATCACGGCGCTGCTCGCGGTGCTGGCCTGCGGCAAGGTGTGGGTGCCGCTCAATCCCAAGAGCACGCGGCCCGAGATCCGGCGTATCGTCGACGCGACCGCGCCGTCCATCCTGCTGCTCGACGGCGACTGCGCCGGGCTGCTCGACGGCGCACCGGGCGAGCGCATCCACACCCACGGCCCGGCCGGCGATGGCGCACACACGGTGGCTGGCCTGGTGGCGCGCCATGCCGGCGCGTCGCGGCCGGCGTTCACGCTGCCCGACAGCGCCACGCAGGCCATCAAGTTCACCGGCGGCACCACCGGGGTGCCCAAGGGCGTGATGCAGCCCTACCGCGCCTGGATGGCGAACATCGCCAATCAGATCCATGCGTGGCGCTTCGACGCGCACGAGCGCTACATCGTCGCGGCGCCGATCACGCACGGCACGTCGACCTACATCGTGCCCATCCTCGCGCAGGGCGGCTGCCACGTGGTACTGGCCGAGGCCGGCGCCGAGGCGGTGCGCACGGCCTTCCGCGAACGCGGCGGCACCGTGTGCTTCATGCCGCCGACGCTGGTCTACATGCTGATGGCGCTGCCGGGCGCGAGCCGCGACGACTTTCCCCAACTGCGCCGGCTGATCTACGGCGGCGCGCCGATGCCGCCGGAAAAGATCCGCGAGGTGCGCGCCTTCTTCGGCCCGGTGCTGGGCACGACCTACGGCCAGACCGAGGCGCCGCAGATCCTCACCGTGATGCGCCCCGAGGACTTCGAGGACGAGCGCAACTGGGCCGCGGTCGGCCGCACCGCCTGGTTCAGCGACGTGGCCGTCATGGCGCCCGACGGCCGCCTGCTGCCGACCGGCGAGGTGGGCGAAGTGGTGGCGCGCGGCGACCTCCTCATGACCGGCTACTGGCGCCTGCCCGAGAAAACGGCCGAAACGCTGGTCGACGGCTGGCTGCACACCGGCGACCGCGGCCTGATCGACGCGCGCGGCTACCTCTACCTCAAGGACCGGCTCAAGGACATGGTGATCACCGGCGGCTTCAACGTCTACCCGGTCGATGTCGAGAACGCGCTGGGCCAGCACCCGGCGGTGCACGAATGCGCGGTGTTCGGCGTTCCCGACGACAAGTGGGGCGAGACGGTGCAGGCCGCCGTGCAGCTTCGCCCTGGCCAGCAGGCCACCGAGGCCGAGCTGATCGCCTTCGTCCGCGAGCGGCTCGGCCCGGTGCAGACGCCCAAGCGCGTGCACTTCCACGACAGCCTGCCGCGCTCGCCCGTCGGCAAGGTGCTCAAGACCGCGGTGCGCGAGCAAGCCCTGGCCACCGCCTGACAACCTCTTTCACGAACACGGAGACATTTCATGGCATCGACAACGAACCCGCCCGTCACCCGCCTGTGCACGCACACGCTCACCAGCCTGCACTACCGCGATGCCGACCTGGTCGAGGATCTGATGGGCAAGCGCACCTTCACCGAAGTGATGCTGATGCAGATCCTCGGCCGCACGCCGCGCCCGGTCGACCTGCGCATCACGGACGTGGTGCTGATCGTGCTGATGGAGCACGGCCTCACACCCAGCGCCATCGCGACGCGGCTCATCTACATGAGCGCGCCGGAGAACCTGCAGGGCGCCGTGTCGGCCGGCCTGCTGGCGGTGGGCAGTTCGTTCGTGGGCACGATGGAGAACTGCTCGCGCCTGCTCGACCGCATCACCGCCGCGGCCGACCCGGCCGCCGAGGCGCTGGCGATCGCGCGCGAGCACAAGGCGACGAAGAGCGCCATGCCCGGCTTCGGCCACCACCTGCACAAGCCGGTCGATCCGCGCGCCTACAAGCTCCTCGAACTGGGCCGCGCCGAGACCGAACTGGCGGGCGACAAGATCCGCGCGCTGGAGACGCTGTCGAAAGCCGTCGACGAGGTCGCAGGCCGGCCCATCACCATCAACGCCACCGGCGCCGTGGCCGCACTGCTGGGCGAGATCGGCGTGCCGACGAACGTGATGCGCGGCTTCGCCGTGATCTCGCGCGCGGCCGGGCTGGTGGCCCACATCGTCGAGGAGCAACAAAGTCCGTCGGGCCGCTTCATCTGGGACACGGTGGAGCACGCCATCCCGTACGTGGGCGAAGGCGGGAAGGACAAGGCATGACGCCGGCGCTGCCGCTCGACCTCGGCGGTCGGGTCGTGTTCGTCGCCGGCGGCGGCTCGGCCGGCCCGGGCTGGAGCATCGGCCGCGCGTCCTGCGTCACCTACGCACGCCAGGGCGCACGCGTGTGCGTGGCCGACCGCGACGCCGCCTCGGCCGAGGAAACCACCGCGCTGATCCGCGCCGAGGGCGGCGAAGCCGCGACCTTCGTCGGCGACGTGGCGCAAGCGGCGGATGTCGAACGGCTCTTCGTCGAGGCCCGCGCGCGCTTCGGCGGCATCGACGTGCTGCACCACAACGTCGGCATCGGCCAGACCGGCGGGCCGATGGAGACCAGCGCCGACGACTTCGACCGTATCCACGCCGTGAACGTGCGCAGCCTGCTGCTGTGTTCGCAGCAGGTGCTGCCGGGCATGGTGGAGCGCGGCCGCGGCGCGCTGATCGCCATCTCGTCGGTGGCCGGCATGCGCTACATCGGTTACCCGCACCTGGCCTACAGCGTGACCAAGGCAGCGGTGACGCAGTTCACCCGCATGGTGGCGCAGCAGTACGCGCCGCATGGGATCCGCGCCAATACCGTGGTGCCGGGCCTCATCGATACGCCGCGCATCGCGACGACGGTGGCGAAGATGTTCTCGGACACCGGCCTCGACGATGCGCGTGCCGCCCGCGCGCGCCAAGTGCCGATGGGCCGCATGGGCACGGCCTGGGACGTGGCGCATGCCTGTGCCTTCCTGGCCTCCGACGCGGCGGCCTACGTGACGGGCACCGAACTCGTCGTCGACGGCGGCATCACCGGCAAGTACGTCTAGCGAAGCAGCGCCGCCTTGCGAGTGGTCGGCGTCGGCCGATCACGGCCATCGCCTTACCAGCGCTCGCGAGCCACGCGCAAACGCTCGGCCTCATCCCGCTCCCATTGGCGGTAGGCCGTCGGCGTTTCGCCGCCGGGGACGGCGCCGGTACGGCGCACGTCGGCACGCACGCGGTCGATGGCCAGCGTCTGCGCCATCGCTTCCTGCAATCGCTCTGCCACCTCTGGCGACGTCCGAGGCGGCGCCAGCAGCGAGTAATGGTCATAGACGGCGAAGCGCCGCAGCGCCGGCTCGACGGACTCGAGCAACGGCACGGTGTAGTCCCGCGTCAGCCCGTCGATCTGCAGGCCGTCCGTGGCGGTCGCCGTCAGGCCGAGCCCGCGCCACCGACCGGACTGGATCGGCCTGCGTGCCACGTTCAAGGGCGCAAACATCAGGTCGGCTCGGCCCTCATCGATGGCGTGCGTATCGGGCGTCAGTCCGTCGGTGCGCAGCGCAACCAGCCAGGTGCGTGTCAGGCTCTTGAACAGTTCGCCCGCATGACCATCGGTCGAACCCCTGTTGCCGGTGGCGATCGTCAGCCGCCCGGGCCGCGTGCGCAGGGATCGCAGCAACTGCGCTGCCGAGCGAATGCCCAGCGCCTCGGCGCGCTGTGTGTTCATCACGAGCACCATGGGATCTCGCGCGACAAAGGTCACCGGCGCCAGACTGTCCAGGAGCAGGTTCTCCGCGTCCGGGGCCAGCTCGCCGCGGCGCGGCAGTCGTATGGTCGCGAGCAGCAAGGTGTTGCCGTCGGGCGGCCCTTCCGCGAATGCGGCGATCTCGTGCATGACCTCGCCACGGCGGTGTTCCACCTGCACCGGACGGCTCAGCACCTGCCCGAGCGGCCCGGCCACCAGCCGGGCCAGGTGGCCGGTGCGCCCTCCTTCGGGGAACGGAACGACCAGTCGCAGCGGGGCACCCTCCTGAGACCAGGCAGCGCGGGGGAGGACGACTGCGGCGGCGGCGCTTCGCAACAACAGACGGCGCCGGACGGCACTGAAGCCGTCATTCATGATGGCCGCCCTCACGGCTGGAGACGGGGACGAGCCAGCGGACGGCGGCAGCCAGCCCCCTGCCACACGGCGGGTGTAATCGATCGGTCATCTGCATCCCTGAATGATTCTTCTGTTCCGGCCCTGCCCGACCTCTTCTTCGGGTCGGTGCAAAGCCGGGCCGCCGCGGCCTCATCGCCTCGTGGCGTCACGATCGTACCCACTGCCACGCAACCCGGCGCAGTCTGCGCAACGGCACCGGGGCGCCGCCTGGCAGGCTCTCAGCCTCTCACGCCAACGCGCGCTGGATCAGCAGTTTCTGGATGTCCGAGGTGCCTTCGTAGATCTGGCACACGCGCACGTCCCGGTAGATGCGTTCCAACGGGAAATCGTTGACGTAGCCGTAGCCGCCGAGCGTCTGGATGGCGGCGCTGCAGACCTTCTCGGCCATCTCGCTGGCAAAGAGCTTGGCCATCGCGGCTTCCTTGAGGCAGGGCCGGCCGGCGTCGCGCAGGGCGGCGGCGTGCCAGATCAGCTGGCGTGCGGCTTCGAGCTGCGTCGCGCATTCGGCGAGGCGAAAGCCCACCGCCTGCTGGTCGAAGATCGAGCCACCGAAAGCCTGACGCTCCTTGGCGTAAGCCAGCGCCACGTCGAAGGCGCTGCGCGCCATGCCCACGCTCTGCGCGGCGATGCCGATGCGGCCGCCTTCGAGCGCGCCGAGCGCGATCTTGTAGCCCTCGCCTTCGGCCCCGATCAGGTTCTCGGCCGGGATGCGGCAGCCGTCGAAATTGATCTGCGCGGTGTCGCTGCTGTGCTGGCCCAGCTTGTCTTCGAGACGTGCGACGTGGTAACCCGGCGCATCGGTCGGCACCAGGAAGGCGCTCATGCCGCGCTTGCCGGCGCCCTTGTCGGTGACGGCGATGACGATGGCCACGTGGCCGTTCTTGCCGCTCGTGATGAACTGCTTGACGCCGTCGATCACGTAGGCGTCGCCGTCCTTGCGGGCGGTGGTGCGCAGGCTCGACGCGTCGCTGCCGGCCTGCGGCTCGGTCAGGCAGAAGGCGCCGAGCATCTGGCCCTGGGCCAGCGGCCAGAGCCACTGCTTCTTCTGCGCGGCATTGCCGTAGCGCATGAGGATCGCGTTGACGGGACAGTTGGTCACGCTGATGGCGGTGCTGGTGCCGCCATCGCCGGCCGCGATCTCTTCGAGCACCAGTGCGAGCGTGAGGTAGTCGAGCCCGGCGCCGCCGTCTTCCTCGGGCACGCAGATGCCGTAGGCACCGAGTTCGGCCAGGCCCTGGTGGGCGGCCTTGGGGAAGGCGTGCTCGCGGTCCCACGCGGGCGCGTGGGGCCACAGCTCCTTTTGTGCGAAGTCACGCACCGCGTCGCGGATGGCTTCCTGATCGGGGGTCAGCAGCATGGGGTGTCTCTTTCTTTTTGTCGAAGCGGGGTCGCCAGCTACTTGCCTGCGCCCAGGTCCATGATGAGCCGCGCCGCCATGTAGAGCCGCCGCGGGATCGCGTCGACCAGCACGTACTCGGCCTTGTCGCTGTGGTAGCCGAAGCCCGGCAGGCCGAGGCTCTCGATGACGGGTTTGCCCGAGAGCGATGCGTAGGCCGCGTCGGTGCCGCCGCCCGTGCGCTCGATCACCGTGGCGGCGCCACCCGCCTCTTTGTAGAAGCCGAGGGCCTTGTCGACCAGCGCCTTGCCGCCCTCGCCCGCATTGAAGGCCGGCCGGCCGCGCGTGACGATGATCGACACCTCGGCGCCCGGCACCTTCTTCTGTTGCGCGCGCTCTTCGAGCGTCTTCATCGCCGCCTCGAAATCCTCGTTGCGGGCGTAGCGCACGTCGGCGTTGACGGTGGCGCTGTCCGGGATGATGTTGCTGACCGCGCCGCCCTTGACGATGGTCCAGTTGAAGCGCAGGCCCTTCGCCTTGTCGTCCAGGTCCATGGTGCGCAGCACCAGGTCGGCCGCCTCGACGACGGCGTTGACGCCGAGTTCCGGCGCAGCCCCCGCGTGCGAGGCCTTGCCCTTGACGTTGGCCAGGACGTAGGCGATGCCCGACGTGCCGAGCGTGAAGCTCTCGTTGTCCGCGGCGGTGGGCTCGAAAGACAGCACGTAGTCGTGCGCCCTGGCCTCGTCCTGAATCAGGTCGCGCGAGCCGAACGAGCCCTTTTCCTCGTCGGTGTTGAACATCACGGTCAGCGTGCCGTAATCGCGCACGCCGTAGTCCTTGAGCAGCTTCAGCGTATGGAGGATGACGGCGATGCCGCCCTTGTCGTCGGCAATGCCCGGGCCGTAGGCCTTGTTGCCCTCGACACGAAACGGTGCCTTGGCCAGCGTGCCCTTGGGATAGACCGTATCCATGTGCGCCATCAGCAGCAGGTTCTTGCCGCCCCGGCCCTTGATCTTGCCGACGATGTTGTCGCCCACGGCCAGGGCCGCGGGTTTGCGGCGTTCGACGGAGAAGCCCAGCGCCTTGAGCTCGCGTTCGAGATAGCTGCCCGCGGCGGCCATGCCATCGGCGTCCCCGGTTCCGGTCTCGATGTTGACCAGCGCTTCCAGGGTCCGAATCACGGCTGGCCGTTCCGCCGTGGCGGCGTCGAACAGAACGTTGTCGCGCCGCTGTGCCCAGGCCGCCGGCGCCAGAGCGAGCGCGCCCAGCGCAATGCCGACGACGAATCCGCGCGCGTTGTTGTTCTTCATGCGATCCGATGTCAAACGAGTTCGATGGCCACGGCCGTGCCTTCGCCGCCGCCGATGCACAGCGTGGCCACGCCACGCTTCTGGCCGCGCGACTGCAGCGCGTGCATGAGCGTGACCATGATGCGCGCGCCGCTCGCGCCGATCGGGTGGCCCAGCGCACAGGCGCCGCCGTGCACGTTGACGATGTCGTGCGCCACGCCCATCTCCTTCATCAGCGCCATCGGCACCACGGCGAAAGCCTCGTTCACTTCCCACAGGTCGACGTCCTTCACGCCCCAACCGGTCTTGGCGAAGAGCTTCTGCACGGCACCGACCGGCGCGGTCGAGAACCACTCGGGCTGCTGCGCGTGCGTGGCATGGCCGACGATGCGCGCGAGCGGCTTCGCGCCGATCTTCTTCGCATGCGATTCGGTCATCAGGACCAGCGCCGCCGCACCGTCGTTGATCGACGAGCTCGATGCGGCGGTGATGGTGCCGCCATCCTTCTTGAAGGCCGGCTTGAGCGTCGCGATCTTGTCGAGCTTGACCTTGCCGGGGCCTTCGTCAATGGCCACCACCGTCTCGCCGCTGCGGCTCTTGACGGTGACGGGCACGATCTCCGCCTTGAACAGGCCGTCGGCCGTGGCGTGCTTGGCGCGCTCGACGCTGGCGGTGGCGAAGGCGTCCTGCTGCTCGCGGGTGAAGCTGTACTTCGCCGCGCAGTCTTCGCCGAAGGTGCCCATCGAGCGGCCCGGCTGGTAGGCGTCTTCGAGGCCGTCGAGCATCATGTGGTCGAAGATGCGGTCGTGGCCCATGCGGTAGCCGCCGCGGCCCTTGAGCATGAGGTAAGGCGCGTTGGTCATGCTCTCCATGCCGCCCGCGACCATCACGTCATGCGTGCCGGCCATCAGCATGTCGTACGACAGCATCGCGGCCTTCATGGCCGAGCCGCACATCTTGCTGAGCGTGACGGCGCCTGCGCTGTCGGGCAGGCCGCCCTTGTACGCGGCCTGGCGCGCCGGCGCCTGGCCTTGGCCGGCCATCAGGCAGTTGCCGAACAGCACCTCGCCGACCACGGCCGGGTCGATGCCCGCGCGCTCGACGGCGGCCTTGATCGCGGCACCGCCGAGGTCATGTGCTGCAAGGGAAGAGAAGTCGCCCTGGAACGCGCCCATGGGGGTGCGGGCGGCGCCGACGATGACGATGGATTCGGACATGGAGGTCTCCTTGTGAACTGAGGGGATGGAACGCCAGGGAAATCAGGGGGTCGGCGCAGGCCGGACGTCAATGCCGTCGGACGGCAACGCATCGACCGAGGCCTCGGCGCGCGGGCGCGGCACGATGGTGGTCGACTCCCCCGGCTTGCTCCACTTGTAGCGGATGCGCTGCACCGCGGCCTTGTAGACGGCGTCGAGCGGCTTGCTGCCGTCGACCGACATCTGCAGGTCCTGCAACAGGCCGTCGTGCACGCCGAAGCTCCAGCCGTGGATGCGCACCTTCTGGCCGCGGCTCCAGGCGTCGACCATCACGGTGCTGACGGCCACGTTGACCACCTGCTCGGCGACGTTGAGTTCGACCAGCGCATCGGCGCGCACTTCCTCGGGCAGCGACTCGAGCATGACGTGGTGGCGGTCGCGTACGTCCTGGATGTGGCGGATCCAGTTGTCGGCCAGGCCGACGCGGATGCCGTCGAGCGCCGCCTTCACGCCGCCGCAGCCGTAGTGGCCCACGACCATGATGTGCTCGACCTTGAGCATGTCGACCGCGAACTGGATGGCCGACAGCGCGTTGAGGTCGGAGTGCACCACGATGTTGGCGACGTTGCGGTGCACGAACACCTCGCCCGGGTCCAGGCCGGTGATCTGGTTGGCCGGCACGCGGCTGTCGGAGCAGCCGATCCACATGTACTTGGGCGTCTGCTGCTTCACCAGGCTGGTGAAGAAGCCCGGACGGTCGCGCTCCATCTGGGCCGACCAGGCACGGTTGTGGGCAAACAGGTCTTCGATCGATTCGTCAGGCATGGTCGTTCTCGGCTTCGTTAAGTGCGCTCAGTGCGCACGGGTCTTCTTCGCGGCGCGGGGCGCCTTCGTGGTCTTCAGGGCGCGCGCCAGCGTGGCGCGTGCCTGCTTTTCCTGGGCCTGCACCTCGGCGAGGTTGGCCTGCAGTTCGGCCATCTGCGCTTCGAGCTGCCCGCGATGGACGCCCAGGACATCGAGGAACTTCTGCAACTGTGCCGCGGTGTCGCGCGGGCTGTCGTAGATGTCGAGGATATCCTTTGCCTCGTCCAGACTCAGCCCCAGCCGCTTGGCGCGCAGGGTGAGCGCGAGCCGCGTGCGGTCGCGCGCGCTGTACACCCGCTGCAGGCCGCCCGCACCCGATCGCTCGGGCGCCAGCAGGCCCTTGTCCTCGTAGAAGCGGATCGCGCGGGTCGTGAGCGCGAATTCCCGGGCGAGCTCGCTGATGGAATAGGTCGATGGCGTGGGCACGGAAAAACAATGCTCCTGGTGCAGTCTCTTGTGCAGGCTCGGGGCCGTTGCCGGCGCGACAGCAGGCTTTCGCAGCGCTGCCTACAATGAAAGCCCCTCCTGTGACGTTGACGTCAACGTCAACCGCTAATCGTACATGAACCTCCTCGAACGCGAACTCCATTACCCGCTGGGCGACCAGTTGCCGGCGCCCGGCGAGACGATCGAGGTGGCGCCAGGCGTGCGCTGGATCCGCATGTCGCTGCCCTTCGCGCTCGACCACATCAACCTCTGGCTGCTGCACGACCGCATCGACGGCGTCGAGGGCTGGACGGCGGTCGACTGCTGCATCGACCGCAGCGAGGCGCGCGAGCAGTGGGCGCGCGTCTTCGAGACGCAGCTGCAGGGCCTGCCCATCCTGCGCGTGATCGTCACGCACATGCACCCCGACCACATCGGCCTGGCCCACTGGCTGTGCGACCGCTGGAAGGTGCCGCTGTGGATGAGCGCCACCGACTACTACGTGGCGCGCAACATGACCGGCCCCGGCGGCACCGACAACGCCGCCGGCGGCGACGCGGCGGCGGCGTTCTTCGCGTCGCACGGGCTGGTCGACGCGGAGGCGGTGGCCAAGATCCGCGAGCGCTCCGGCTACTACCGCCACATGGTGCCCGCGCTGCCGAGCCGGTACGTGCGCCTGATGGAAGGCACCACGGTGCACATCGACGGGCGCGCCTGGCGCTGCATCAGCGGCTACGGCCATGCGCCCGAGCACATCGCGCTCTACTGCGAGGAACTCAACGTGCTGCTGGGCGGCGACATGATGCTGCCGCGCATCTCGACCAACGTGAGCGTGCACGCCGACGAGCCGGAGGCGGATTCCCTGCGGCTCTTTCTCGACAGCATCGCGCGCTTCCGTGAACTGCCGGCCGATGTGCTGGCGCTGCCTTCGCACGGGAAGCCCTTCACTGGCGTGCACCGCCGCATCGAGCAGCTCGAAGAACACCACCGCGACCGCCTGGCCGAGTTGCTGGCCGGCTGCCGCGAGCGGCCGCTGTCGGCGGCCGAGGGCGTGCCGATCATGTTCAAGCGCGCGCTCGACCTGCACCAGCTGACCTTCGCGATGGGCGAGACCATCGCGCACTTCCACCTGCTGTGGCATGCCGGCCAGTTGCGGCGCACGCGCGGGGACGACGGCATCTACCGCTTCGCCACGCGATGAGCATGCAGACGCTCGCACGCCTGCGCAGCGGCGCACTCGCGGGCACGCAGCGGCTCGACCTGCGCGATGCCGGGCTCACCGAATTTCCACGCGAGGTCTACGCGCTGGCGGGCACGCTCGAAGTGCTCGACCTGTCGCGCAATGCGCTGGACGCGTTGCCGAACGACCTCCCCCGGCTGCACCGTCTGCGGGTCATCTTCTGTTCCGACAACCGCTTCACCGACCTGCCGGCCGCGCTGGGCCGCTGCCCGCAGCTGGAGATGGTCGGCTTCAAGGCCAACCGCATCCGCACCGTGCCGGGCGACGCGCTGCCCGCGCGGCTGCGCTGGCTGATCCTCACCGACAACGCGATCGAGTCGTTGCCCTTCGAGCTCGGCCAGCGCCCGCGTCTGCAGAAGCTGATGCTGGCCGGCAACCGGCTGAGCGCGCTGCCCGACACGATGGCGACCGGTTGCGCCTCGCTCGAGCTCCTGCGCATCGCCGCCAACCGCTTCAGCGCCCTGCCCGACTGGCTCAGCACGCTGCCGCGCCTGGCCTGGCTGGCGCACGGCGGCAACCCGCTGACCGCCACGCAGGAAGCGCACGCGCTGGCCGGCCATGCGCTGCCGGAGATCGACTGGTCGCGCCTCGCCACCGGTGCCGTGCTGGGCGAAGGCGCGTCGGGCGTGATCCAGCAGGCCGAGTTGCTGCAGCCGGATGGCACGCCGCAGCACGTGGCGGTCAAGCTGTTCAAGGGTGCGATGACCAGCGACGGCTCACCCTCGAGCGAAATGGCGGCCGGCATCGCCGCGGGCCAGCACCGCGGGCTGATCGGGGCGATGGGCCGGGTCGCCGGCCATCCCGAGGGGGCTCAGGGGCTGGTGATGCCGCTGATCGATCCGGCCTTCGGCGTGCTAGCCGGGCCACCGAGCCTGGACTCCTGCACGCGCGACGTCTATGCGCCCGACGTCCGCTTCACGCCTGCCGCAGCACTCTCGCTCGCCGCAGGCATCGCGAGCGCTGCAGCGCACCTGCACGCGAACGGCCTGATGCACGGCGACCTGTATGCACACAACATCCTGCACGACGGTGCGGGCGGCGCGCTGCTGGGCGACTTCGGCGCGGCGTCTTTCCATCCGCCGTCGATGGGCACAGCGTTCGAACGCATCGAGGCGCGCGCCTTCGGCTGTCTGCTGGAGGAATTGCTGGCGCGCTGCGGTGTTGACGACCCGGCGCTGCAGGCATTGCAGGCGCGCTGTGTGCTGCCGACCACTGCGCTGCGCCCCGGCTTCGCCGAGATCAGCACGCAGCTCGACGCCCTGCGCTGAGCCGGCGCGTGGCGCCTTGGTGACGGCGGCGGCGTGCGACGGCCACTAAGCTGCCGCGGCACGCACACACCCGGAGACAACCCATGGACACCACCCATCTCTTCTCGCTCAAAGGTCGCACCGCGCTCATCACCGGCGGCTCCCGCGGCATCGGCCGCATGATCGCCGAAGGCTTCCTGGCGCAAGGCGCGAAGGTCTACATCTCCGCGCGCAAGGCGGCGGCTTGCGACCAGACCGCCAAGGAACTGTCGGCCTTCGGCCCCTGCGTCTCGCTGCCGGCCGACGTGTCGACGCTCGAAGGCGCTAACGCGCTGGTCGCGGCCTATGCGAAGCACGAGGACTCGCTCGACATCCTGGTCAACAACGCCGGCGCGGCCTGGGGCGCGCCCTACGACGAGTTCCCCGAGAGCGGCTGGGACAAGGTGGTCGACCTGAACATGAAGGCGCCCTTCTTCCTCACGCAGGCCCTCACGCCGATGCTGCGCAAGGCCGCCACCGACCACCTCGCCAAGGTGATCCACATCGCGTCGATCGACGGCCTGTCGGTGAACCCGTGGGAAACCTACTCGTACGCGGCAAGCAAGGCCGGCCTGATCCACCTCACGCGCCGCATGGCGCTGCGCCTGGCACCCGACCGCATCGCGGTGAGCGCCATCGCCCCGGGCGCTTTCGCGTCGGACATGAACAAGGAAGCGCGCGACAACGGCGACGAGGTCAAGAACCGCATCCCGGCCGGGCGCATCGGCACGCCGGAAGACATGGCGGGCGCGGCGATCTTCCTGGCCTCGCGCGCCGGCGACTACGTGATGGGCTCCACGCTGGTGGTCGACGGGGGCGCCGCCTACGGGCGCTGAGCCTTCGCGGGCAGCACGTTCGCGGTGATGGCGCGGCCCACGCGCTCGAACACCTTGCCGGCCTCCTTCTGCTCGTCGAGATCGGCCGCGCAGGCCACCACCACGATCGCGTCGCGACCGCCGTTCTCGGGGTTGATCACGCCCGAGTGGCAGGCGGTGCGGTACTGCGTGCCGGTCTTGTGGATGAAGCGCACGCTGCGCGGCAGGCCGGCCTGCAGGCGGTAGTTGGTGAAGACGTCGATCTTCATGTCCTTGAAAATGCGCTGCGTGCTCTGCGGGGACAGCAGCTCGCCGCGCACCAGCTTCTCGAGCATGCCGCCGTAGGCCACCAGCGTGGCCGAGTTCGCGCCTTGCTTGTAGTAGCGCGCGTAGGCCTCGTCGATGGTCTTCGCCTGCAGCGACGAGGCCGGCACGCCGAGCGCACGCCGCACCGCGTCGACCCGCTGCGGGCCGAGCGGCGCCGAGGCCACGCGCACCAGTTGGTCGTTCGTCAGCTTGCGCGCGTCGGGATGGATCTCGGCGTACACGTCGTAGCGCACTTGCGCGAGCGAGGTCAGCCGCTTCACCCCATCGGCACCTATCGCGGCGCGCGCACTCTCGTTCAACCGGTCCTCACCGACGATTCGCACCAGCATCGTGGCGGCGGTGTTGTCGCTGTCGACCAGCATCCGGTTGAGCAGGAAGTCGATCGTCATCGGCGTGCCGACCGGCCGCCACACCAGCTGGCCGGCCTCGATGCGGTCGGTCGCTTCGAGCTTGCGCGTGTCCGACAGCTTGAGCCGGCCGTCATCGACAGCCTGCAGCGTGGCGATGGCGATCGGCACCTTCGCGGTCGAGCCGAGGTACCAGAAGCGGTCGGCACCATGGGAAAAGGTCTCGCCGCCGTTCAGCCGCTTGACGTAGACACCGAGCGTGCCCGGCGATTCGCGGTCGATACGCTCGACCGCGCGCTTCAACCCGTCGGACCACTCGGCGGCGCGCGCCGCGTCAACGCTCAGCAGGAACGAGAGGCAGGCGATCAGCGCCCGGAAGCGCAGGGCAGGACGAAGCATCGGGAACCCCTTCATTGAGCAGGCCGGATCGGCAAATGGCGGCGCCGACGTGCGCCAGCGCGATTTCGGAACGTTCCAGCGACGGTTCGTCGCGCGTGCAGGCGACGACCAGGATGCGGCGCGAGGTCGACGCGGTGGCCTGCGTGCGGATCAGCCCGCCGTCGCAGATGCGGCCGCGCTGCGTGCCGGTCTTCTGTGCGAAGCGCACGTCCTTGGGCAGCCCCAGCTGAATGCGACGCTTGCCGGTAACGACGCGCTCCATCATCGCCAGCAGGTAGCCGGTGTAGGTCGGCCGCAGCGCCTTGCCGTCGACCAGCGCTTCGAGCAGCTCGCCGAAGGCCTCGAGCGGCGCGGCATTGAGCCCGCTCGCGTAGTAGGCGGCGTAGGCCGCATCGAGGCTGGGCAGGCGGAAATCCGCGACAGAGGTGCCCGTCAGGTGCGACAGCAGCCTGAGCCGCTCCGCATCGTTCGCCTGACGGCGCAGCATCACCCAGTCGCGCCCTTCGATACGCTCCGCGCGCGGCGTGAGCTGCCCGTAGATCGCGCGACGCACGTCAGACAAGCTGGTGATACGACCGAACTTCCCGGGCACCAGCGACTCGACCACGGCGTTGACCTCGGCGATGCCGACCAGGTCGATCAGCATGTCGCTCGCCGTGTTGTCGCTGTAGAGAATCATCTGCTCCAGCAGCGCACGGATGCGCACCGACGCACCCACCGGCTTGCGGTTGGTGCTGCCCGCCCCGTCGACATAGTCCGATGCGCGCAGCGTCACCGGCGTGTCGAGCGTGAAGTCGCCGCGCTCCACGCCGCGCAACACTGCGATGGCCACCGGCACCTTCACCATCGAGGCGAGGTACCAGCGCTGGGTGGACTTGTGCGAGACCGTCTCACCCGTGTCGAGGTCGCGCACATAGACGCCGATGCGGGCCGAATGGTCGGCGTCGATCTGCGAGAGCGACGCCGACAGGCGCGTCGCCCAAGGCGAAGGCATCGATGTCTGTGCCGTGCCGACGCCGTGGAGGCCCAGCGACAGCACGGCGGCGACGGTCAGCCGGCGGCGGGGAAAGAGGGTCTGCAGGATGGAAGTCACTGCGTGACCTTGCCGCAAGACGCAGCCGATCAGGCGTCGAATGCGCCTACATCGCTTGCAGGCGGATGCCGGGGATTGCTGCGGACTCGCGCGTGGCTCAGGGCGGCGACAGATTCAGTGGTTGTCCCGCGGCACCCCAAACGTCGCATGGATCTTCTGATACTTCACCGCCGGCTTCAGCACCATGCCTTCGGACAACTCGTCGACCACCGCCCGCTGAATCTCCTGCCACGGCGTCTGACTCGGCGGATACGGATAGCCGCCGGCCGCATCGAGCTTGGCGCGCCGCGCCGCCAGCTCTTCGTCGGACACCAGCATGTTCGCCGTGCGCTTCTTCAGGTCGATGCGCACGCGGTCGCCGGTCTGCAGCAGCGCCAGCGCGCCGCCGGTCGCCGCTTCGGGCGAGGCATTGAGGATCGACGGCGAGCCCGAGGTGCCCGACTGCCGGCCGTCGCCGATGCACGGCAGTGCGGTGATGCCCTTCTTCAGCAGGTAGCTCGGCGCCCGCATGTTCACCACCTCGGCTGCGCCGGGGTAGCCGACCGGGCCGACGCCGCGCATGAAGAGGATGCTGTGTGCATCGATCTTCATCTTCGGGTCGTCGATGCGGCGGTGGTAGTCCTCCGGCCCGTCGAACACCACGGCCGTGCCTTCGAAGGCCATCGGGTCCTTCGCATCGTTGAGGTAGCGCTCCTGAAACTCCGGCGTGATCACGCTCGTCTTCATGATCGCCGAGTCGAACAGGTTGCCCTTGAAGTTCAGGAAGCCGGCGTTCTTCTTCATCGGCTTGGCGTACGGGAAGATCACCTTCTGGTCCTCGGTGAAGCGCCCTTCGCAGTTCTCGACGAGGGTCTTGCCGTTGGCCGTGAGCGCGGGCTGGATCAGGCCCTTGGCGATCAGCTCGGCCACCACGGCCGGCACGCCACCGGCGCGGTAGTAGTCCTCGCCGAGATACTCGCCGGCCGGCTGCAGGTTCACCAGCAGCGGGATCTTGTAGCCGTGCTTCTCCCAGTCGGCGGTGTGCAGTTCCACGCCGATGTGGCGGGCGATGGCGTTGAGGTGGATCGGCGCGTTGGTCGAGCCGCCGATGGCGGAGTTCACGATGATCGCGTTCTCGAAGGCGGCGCGGGTCATGATGTCTGACGGCTTCAAGTTCTCTCGCACCATCTCGACGATGCGCTTGCCCGTCATGTACGCCATCTCCTGCCGATCGCGGTACGGCGCGGGAATCGCGGCGCTGCCGGGCAGCGTCATGCCGAGCGCTTCGGTCAACGAGTTCATCGTCGACGCGGTGCCCATCGTGTTGCAGTGGCCGGTGGACGGGGCCGATGACGCGACCAGCTTGAGGAAGCCCTTGTCGTCGATCTCGCCGGCGGCAAGCAGCTCGCGCGCCTTCCACACGATGGTGCCCGAGCCGGTGCGCTCGCCCTTGTACCAGCCGTTGAGCATGGGGCCCGAGTTGAGCGCGATGGCCGGGATGTCCACCGTGGCGGCCGCCATCAGCTGCGCCGGCGTGGTCTTGTCGCAGCCGGTCGTGAGCACCACGCCGTCGATCGGGTAGCCGTAGAGAATCTCGACCAGCGACAGGTACTGCAGGTTGCGGTCGAGTGCGGCCGTCGGGCGCTTGCAGGTTTCCTGGATCGGATGGATCGGGAACTCGAAGGCGATGCCGCCCGCGTCGCGAATGCCCTCCTTCACGCGCTCCGCCAGCACGATGTGGTGGCGGTTGCAGGGCGCGATGTCCGAGCCGGTCTGCGCGATGCCGATGATCGGGCGGCCCGACTGCAGTTCGTCGAAGCCGAGGCCGTAGTTCATCGTGCGCTCGAGATAGAGCGCCGTCATGTCGGTGTTGGCGGGGTTGTCGAACCACGCCTGCGAGCGCAGTTTCAGTGCGCCCTTGGGCGTCTTCGGTTGGCTGCGCGGCGTGGGGCTTTTCTTTTTCACAGCGACAGTCCCTTCAGGGTTTGATCGGCGTTCGGCTGCGCCTTGCAGTCGTCGATGTAGAGCCGGATGATGTCCGCGAAGCTGTCGTGCGGGTGCAGACCGAGCCGGCCGGCCCGCACGGCGGTCGCGCCGGCCGGCCAGTTGGCCACGATCCCGGCCACGCGCTCGTCGCGCTCGAAGCGCACCAGCGCGCGCACCTTGGGGCCGGCCACTTCTTCCAGCGCATCGAGCATGTCCGCCACGCGCACATTGAGGCCCGGCAGATTGAGCGCGGTGCGGCCGACGAAGGCCTCGCGCGTGGCTTCGTACACCGCGATGAGCCCTTCGACCGTGCGCGTAGGCGAGGCCATCGGGTGCGACACGTCGGGCGACACCGGGCAGATCGATTCCACGCCCGCCAGCGGTTCGCGGATGATGCCGCTGAAGAAGGACGATGCGGCGCCGTTGGGCTTGCCGGGGCGCACCGTCACCGTCATCAGGCGCGCGGCGCGGCCGTCGAGGTAGCCCTTGCGGGTGTAGTCGGCGATGAGGTGCTCGCAGATGAGCTTCTGCGTGCCGTACGAGGTCTGCGGCGTGGGCAGCGTGTCGTCGGCCACCAGCTTCGGGAAAGGCACGGCCGGGTCGGGGCCGAACACGGCGACCGAACTGGAGAAGACGAAGCGCGTGACCTTGCCGCCCGCGTTGACCTGCGCGCGCAGCGCGTCGAGCAGCGCGCGCGTGCTGTCGAGGTTGGAACGCAGCCCAAGGTCGAAGTCGGCCTCGCATTCGCCCGACACGGCCGATGCCAGGTGGAACACGCCGTCGAAGGCCTCGGTCTTGAGCGCCTCGGTTTGCGTCAAAAGCGGGCCGGTGCGCGCTTCGACGCGCGCGTCGGCCACAAGGTCGGCGGGCGGCGGCGCGATGTCGGTCAGCACCATGCGCTCGATGCGCTGGCCGTCGAGCGTGCCGCGGGCCAGCAGGGTGCGCGCGAGTCGCGCGCCGAGGAAGCCACCGCCTCCGGTGATCAAGAGTTTCATCAGTCAGTCTCCTTCAAGTTTGTTTCGTTTGCGGCGCCTGGAAATGATGCCGCCTTCCACCAGCCGCTGCTCGCCCCGCAGGATGTGGTGCGTGGCACAGCGGCGGGCCTCGTCGGGGTCGCGCGCGGCGATGGCCTCGACGATGGCGCGGTGCTCGTGCTGCACCGCCTCCATGAAGTCGAGGCGACGCGCTTCATTGCCGCGGGTGATGCGCATGCCTTCGCGCAGGTACTGCTCGAGAAAACCGAGCAGCAATCGGAACTGGGGGTTGCCGCTCGACTCGCCGATCACGCGGTGAAAGGCCAGGTCTTCGGCGACGCCGTCGTGTCCGGCCGCGACCGCGGCATCGATGGCCTTGAGCGCGCGCCGCAGCGAGGCGATCTGCGCACGCGTGGCGCGCTCCGCCGCCAGCGCGGCGATCTCGCCTTCGAGCACGCGGCGCACCTCGACCACATGCACCACGGCCTGCACCGAGTCGAGAACGGTCGGGTCGAAGGCCAGCGGCTGGTTGGTCGGCGTCTGCGCCACGAACACGCCCGAGCCCTGGCGCGACACCAGCAGCGCACGCGAGCGCAACTGGTGCACCGCCTCGCGCACCACCGTGCGCGACACCCCGTGTGCGAGGGCGAGTTGCTGTTCGGTGGGAAGGCGGTCGCCGGGCCGCAGCGCACCGGATGCGATCTGGTCGCCCAGGCGCTGCGCGAGACGATCGGACAGGCGATCCGCCATCAGGCGAAGCGGTTCGGAAGAGGGGCGGACAGGAGAGCGGTTTGCCTGCACGGCAGCGGTGTTGTGGCGCACGGTTATCGGGTGATCATACAAATCACCGGGGGTTTTCTCCTACCGGTTTGCCCTGATACCGGTTGCAGATGAGCGGCAGATACTGCGCGGGCTGCGACGCGGAAGTCTCCTCGTCGCCCCTCTCCCGCGAACCCACAGGATTGCATTGCATGGCCAGTGTCACGATTCAGGCGGTCAAGAAGAGCTTCGGCGACGTCCCCATCCTCCACGGCGTCGACATCGACATCCCCGACGGTTCGTTCACGGTGCTGGTCGGCCCGTCGGGCTGCGGCAAGTCGACGCTGCTGCGGATGATCGCGGGGCTGGAGGAAATCCACGGTGGCGAGATCCGCATCGGCGAGAAGCGGGTGAACGACCTGCCGCCGAAGGAACGCGACATCGCGATGGTGTTCCAGAACTACGCGCTCTACCCGCACATGACGGTGCGCGACAACATGGCCTTTTCGCTGACGCTGGCCAAGGCCGACAAGGCGACCATCGCGAGCAAGGTGCAGCGGGCGGCCGAGATCCTCGCGCTCACGCCGCTGCTCGACCGCTACCCGCGCCAGCTCTCCGGCGGCCAGCGCCAGCGCGTGGCCATGGGCCGCGCCATCGTGCGCGATCCGCAGGTCTTTCTCTTCGACGAGCCGCTGTCGAACCTCGACGCCAAGCTGCGCGTGGCGATGCGCAGCGAGATCAAGGAACTGCACCAGCGGCTGAAGACCACGTCGATCTACGTCACGCACGATCAGATCGAAGCGATGACCATGGGCGACAAGATCGTCGTGATGCGCGACGGCCGCATCGAGCAGACCGGCAGCCCGCTGGATCTGTACGACCACCCGGCCAACCAGTTCGTCGCGGGCTTCATCGGGTCGCCGGCGATGAACTTCCTGCCGGGCACGCTGCGCCGCAGCGGCGGCGCAGCGCGCGTCGAACTCAAGGATGGCACGCAGCTCGACGCGCCGCTGCACGCGGGCGGCACCGACGGCCAGCCGGTCGTCTACGGCACGCGGCCCGAGCACCTCGCGCTGGCGTCGAGCGGCGGCATCCCGGCGCGCGTGGCGGTGATGGAACCCACCGGCATGGACACCTTCGTCGCCTGCCGGCACGAAGGCACCGAGCTGTCGGCCGTGTTCCGCGAGCGCCACGACTTCGCGCCCGGCAGCACGATCCACCTGCAGCCCGACCTGCAGCGCGCGCACCTCTTCGACGCGGCCAGCGGGCAAAGACTCGCGGCCTAGATATGAAACACCCCCGATGCGCCTGCGGCGCCTCCCCCTCAAGGGGGCAACACCAGCGGCCCGGCAAAGCCGGTTCCGCGGTGTTTCACGAGTAAGTCCATCCGCCATTCATACAACAGGAGACGACAACCATGAGTGATTTCAATCGCCGCAAGTTTCTCGAAGGTTCGGCCGGCGTGGCCGCAGCCGCGTCGGTCGGCGCCGGCACCGCCCTCTTCGCGCCTTTCGCCCATGCGCAGAACATGACGTTCAAGCCCGAAAAGGGGGCCAAGCTGCGCGTGTTGCGCTGGAGCCGCTTCGTGCAGGGCGACATCGATGCCTACATGGCCAACGTCAAGAAGTTCACCGAGGCCACCGGCGTCGAGGTGCGCGTGGACAACGAAGGCTGGGAAGACGTGCGACCCAAGGCGGCCGTGGCGGCCAACACCGGCGCGGGCCCCGACATCATCCTGTCGACCAACGACGATGCCAACCTGTACCCCGACAAGCTGCTCGACGTGACCGACCTGGCCGAATACCTCGGCAAGAAGTACGGCGGCTGGTACCCGGCCGGCGAGACCTTCATGCGCCCCGACGGCAAGAAGTGGCTGGGCCTGCCCCTGGGGGCTTCGGGTTCGCTCATCGTCTACCGCGAGAGCATGGTGAAGGCCGCCGGCTTCGCGACCTTCCCCAAGACCACCGACGACTTCCTCAAGCTGTACAAGGCGCTCAAGGAAAAGGGCACGCCGGGCGGCATGGCGCTGGGCAACGCGACCGGCGACAGCACCTGGTGCAACTGGCTGATCTGGTCGCACGGCGGCAAGCTGGTCGACAAGTCCAACAAGGTCGTGATCGACAGCCCCGAGACGATCAAGGCGCTGGAATACGCCAAGGAGCTGTACGCCAACTTCATCCCCGGCACGCTGTCGTGGCTGGACCCGAACAACAACAAGGCCTTCCTCGACGGGCAGATCAGCGTCACCAACAACGGCATCTCGATCTACTACGCCGCGAAGAACTCGCCGGACCCGAAGGTCAAGGAGATGGCCGCGGACATCAACCATGCCGTGTTCCCGATCGGCCCGGTGGGCGTGCCGACCGAGTCGCATCTGTTCTTCAACCAGATGGTCATGAAGTACACGAAGTTTCCGCAGGCTTCCAAGGAGTTCCTGCGCTTCATGATGGAGAAGGAACAGTTCGACCCGTGGCTGCAGGGCGGCGGCGGCTATGTGGCGCAACCGCTGCGCTTCTATGAGAACAGCGCGATCTGGAGCTCGGACCCGAAGAACCTGCCGTACCGCGACTCGGTGAAGAACCTGCGCCCGGGCGGCTACGACGGCAAGCTGGGCTACGCCTCGGCCGGCGCGGCGGCGGACTTCATCGTCGCGAACATGGTGGCCGAGGCCGCGAGCGGGTCGAAGACGCCGAAGGAAGCCGCCGAGCGCGCACAAAAGCGCGCCGAGCGCTACTACAAACTCTGAGCGACCCCGCCCGCCCGGCGCTGCGGTGCCGGGCGGCTTGCCCTCGTCCTTCGACCACATCCCGCCCATGAACTTCCTGGCCCGATTCCAGAACAGTCGCAACGCGCTCGGCGCCATGTTCATGCTGCCGGCAGCGCTGCTGCTGCTGGTGTTCCTGACCTACCCGCTCGGGCTGGGCACCTGGCTCGGCTTCACCGACGCCAAGGTGGGCCGGCCGGGCGAGTGGATCGGCCTCGAGAACTACGCCTACCTGTGGGGCGACGCGGTCACGCGGCTGGCGTTGTTCAACACGCTGTTCTACACCTTCGTGGCGAGCGTGTTCAAGTTCATCCTCGGGCTGTATCTCGCGATCCTGCTGAACAAGAACCTGCGCTTCAAGACCTTCTTCCGGGCGGTGATCCTGCTGCCCTACATCGTGCCGACCGCGCTGTCGGCCATCGCCTTCTGGTGGATCTACGACTCGCAGTTCTCGATCATCAGCTGGGCCCTGGTGAAGATGGGGCTGATCGACAACTACATCGACTTCCTCGGCGACCCGTGGAACGCACGTATCTCGGTGATCATCGCCAACGTGTGGCGCGGCGTGCCCTTCGTCGCGATCACGCTGCTAGCCGGGCTGCAGACCATCTCGCCCTCCTACTACGAAGCGTCGGCCATCGACGGCGCGACGCCCTGGCAGCAGTTCCGTCACGTGACGATGCCGCTGCTCACGCCCATCATCGCGGTGGTCATGACCTTCTCGGTGCTGTTCACCTTCACCGACTTCCAGCTGATCTACGTGATCACCCGCGGCGGCCCGCTGAACGCGACGCACCTGATGGCCACCCTGTCGTTCCAGCGCGCCATCTCCGGCGGCGCCCTGGGTGAAGGCGCGGCGATCGCGATCGCGATGGTGCCCTTCCTGCTGGCCTGCGTGATGTTCAGTTTCTTCGGCCTTCAACGACGTGCCTGGCAACAGGGCGGGAGCGACAAATGAGCAACCCGAACCAGGTCGACAGCGTCGGCATGAGTTACCTGGACTCGATCCCGCGCAAGGCGGTGACGGTCTACATCCCGCTCGTGCTGTTCCTGATCGTGCTGCTGTTCCCGTTCTACTGGATGGCCGTCACCTCCGTGAAACCCGAGGCCGAACTGCTGGCGCGCGACGGCAACCCGTTCTGGGTCATCAAGCCGACGCTGCAGCACTTCTACAAGCTGCTGTTCGAAACGGCGTACCCGCAGTGGCTGTGGAACACGGTGCTGGTGTCGGTGGTGTCGACCTTCGTGTCGCTCGCGGCCTCGGTGTTCGCGGCCTATGCCATCGAGCGGCTGCGCTTCAAGGGTTCGAAGCAGGTGGGCCTGTCGATCTTCCTGGCGTACATGGTGCCGCCGTCGATCCTGTTCATCCCGCTGGCCAACGTGGTGTTCAACCTCGGCCTGTTCGACACGCGTTGGGCGCTCATCCTCACCTACCCGACCTTCCTCATCCCGTTCTGCACCTGGCTGCTGATGGGCTACTTCCGCTCCATCCCGGCCGAGTTGGAGGAGTGCGCGCTGATCGACGGTGCCAGCCGCTGGCAGATCCTGGTGAAGATCGTGCTGCCGCTGGCGGTGCCGGGCCTCATCTCGGCCGGCATCTTCGCCTTCACGCTGTCGTGGAACGAGTTCATCTACGCGCTGACGTTCATCTCGTCGTCGGAAGTGAAGACCGTGCCGGTCGGCGTGGTGACCGAGCTGGTGCAGGGCGACGTGTACCAGTGGGGGCCGCTGATGGCCGGCGCGCTGCTCGGCTCGCTGCCGGTGGCCTTCATCTACTCGTTCTTCGTCGAGTACTACGTCTCGGGCATGACCGGGTCGGTCAAGGAGTAAGTCGCGCCGCCGAGGATCACTCGGCGACGGGGCGCTGCGACGCCATCGGGCGTTCCCGGCCGCGCTCGGCACGGGCGCGTGCTTCTTCGAGGGCCGCGAGTTCGTGGGCCGGCATGGCACGGGCGGTGGCACCGGCGCGATCGGGGGTCCATCGCGCCGCTCGAGCGGCCGCGACATAGTTCCATGCAGCCAGCGCGATGACGGCAGCCACGAGGCCGGTCAGCACAGGTCGGCGGCGTCTCGGCAGTGCGGTCTTCGCGCTGACCAATCGCGGATGCCCATCCACATCGGCAGGCTGCCATTCGAAGACAAGCCCGTGTCGGTCATCGCGCTGAACGGCCGGCGCTGGATGCCCCGCCTCGGGTGTGTCCCGGCCGAAGGCGTGGCTGTACGCCGTCACGTCACGATTCAGTGCGTCCGCCATGTCGTCTGTCTCCGTCTTGCCCGCGATATCGCGGTACCGATGCTCTGAAGACAGATATCGGCAGGCAGGAGAGAAAGTTGAGCAGCAACCCGCCGCGCTACCAGCGCGGAACCGGCTCGTCCTTGAGCTGCTGGCGCAGCGCGCCGTAGTCGGGCACCACGCTTTCCACTGTCTCCCAGAAGCGCGGGCTGTGGTCCATCACGCGCAGGTGCGCGAGTTCGTGCACCACCACGTAGTCGATCACCGGCATGCGGTAATGCACCAGCCGCCAGTTCAGGCGAATGGCGCCGTCGGCGCTGGCGCTGCCCCAGCGGGTGGCGGCGTTCGACAGCGAGAGCTTGGTCCAGCGCACGCCCAGCTGCGGCGCGTACAGCGCCAGCCGTTCCTGGAAGATGCGTTTGGCCTGGCGCATGAGCCAAGCCTGTGCGGCATCGCGGATCTGCGCCGTGGTCGCATTGTTCGCCACCGACAGGCGCAACTCGCGCACCCCGCCCTCGCCCGGCTCGGCGTCGAGCATCGCGCCGATGCCGTCGAAGGCATGGCGCGGGTCGAGTCGCACCGTGACCTGCTCGCCGAGGAACGGGAGGCACGCGCCGTCACGCCATTCGATGCGGGCGGATTCGAGCCGCTCGTGCCGCTGCTGCGCCTCGTCGAGCTTGCGCACGATCCAGCCGGCCTTCTCCTGCAGGGCGGCGTCGACGTCGCGCAGCGCGACCCAGCGCGGCGCACGCACCGACAGGCCTTCGGCACCGACCACGAAGCCGATGGTGCGACGTTTGCCGCGCGCGAACTCGTAGGCGACATGCGCATGGCCCAGCACCGCCTCGCGCGTGGCGCGCGGGTGCACGAAGCGCTGGAGGCGCAGCGTGTCGGTCAACGGCACGGCAGGCAGCGACGGGCCCTGGGGCTCGAGCTTCGGCGCCACGGGTGCAAGCGGCGGGGGCTCGGCGCGCAGGTCGTCGAACAGGTCCAGCGTGAATTGCATCAGGCCGCGCATCGCACGCCTTGGCTCAACGGTAGGCCTCGGGGTCGAGCCGGCGCATCTCGGCTTCGATCCAGGCCTCGACCTCGCGCATCAGTTCGTCGGGCTTGCGGCCCACGCTGGAAATGGCGGGGCCGATCGACACATCGACCACGCCGGGCCGCTTGACGAAGGCCTTGCGCGGCCAGACCTTGGCCGAGGTGACGGCGATCGGGATCACCGGTGCGCCGGTCTCGATCGCCAGCCGCGCGCCGCCGCTCTTGTAGGTGCCCTGCTGGCCACGCGGGATGCGCGTGCCCTCGGGGAACATGATGATCCAGATGCCCTGCGCCAGCAGCGCGCGGCCCTGCTTCACCACCTTGTTGAAGGCCTGGGCGCGCTGGCTGCGATCGATGTGGATCATGTCCAGCCGCGCCATCGCCCAGCCGAAGAAGGGCACGTAGATCAGCTCCTTCTTGAACACGTAGGCCAGCGGGTGCGGCATCAACGTCGGCATGAGGAAGGTCTCGAAGGTCGACTGGTGCTTGACCAGCAGCACCGCGCCGGCGCGTTGTGCCTGCGGCAGATTCTCCATGCCGTTGACGCGCGTGCGGATGCCGAGGATGACCCGGGCGCCGCCGACGGCCCAGCCGAGCCAGCGCTCGGCCATCCAGTACAGCGGCTCGCCGCGGCGCCAGATCGACGCCACGCACATGATGATGCCCCACGGAATGACGGTGATCAGCATCCACCCCATGTGGAGCACCGAACGCACGAACGCCATCAGACCGCCACCTGCAAGGCCGCCTTCTGCGCTTCGCGCGCGAGCAGGAAATCCACGAAGGCCGACAGGTCGTCGTGGACCCGCGTGTGGGCCGGGTACTCGGACGGCAGCGGGTCGACGTTGCGGCAGGCCGCGCCCATGCCGGTCAGCAAGAGGTGCGGCTCGCAGCCGGCCGCGGCACCGGCCTGCAGGTCGCGCAGGCTGTCGCCGGCGGTCGGCACGTTGGCCAGGTCGACGCCATAGCGTTCGCCGATCTGCAAAAACAGGCCCGGCTTGGGCTTGCGGCAGCCGCAGTCCTCGTCGGGGCTGTGCGGGCAATAGAAGACCGCGTCGACGCGGCCACCGACGGCGGCCAGCATCTTGTGCATCTTCGCGTGCATCGCGTTGAGCGACGCCACGTCGAACAACCCGCGGCCCAGGCCCGACTGGTTCGACGCGATCACCACGTGCCAGCCGGCATGGTTGAGCTTGGCAATCGCCTCCAGCGCACGCGGCAGCGGCGTCCACTCCGTCTCGCTCTTGACGAAGTCGTCGCGGTGCAGGTTGATGCTGCCGTTGCGGTCGAGGATGACGAGTTTCATGGGGAAGAGGCTTTCGCTTCGAGCGCACGGCGATCGATCCACGCCGTGAGATGCGGGTACTTGGCGGCGTCGAGCATCGCGGCGCGTTCGCGCAGCGTGGCGACGGCGATGAGCGATCGCTGGATGAGTTCGCGCACGAACAGTGCGTCTTTCTCGCGGGCAGCCACACACTTGGACAGCGCAAGGTCATGCAGCTCAGGGCAGATGACCGTCAGCTCGCCGACGTAGTGAAGGCTGGCCCGCTGCATCCAGTCGGCCGGCATCACCGCTGTCTCGGGACCGACGCCGTCGGCGTGGTAGCCGAAGGTGGTGTCGAAGCTCGACAGCGCACCGATCGCGCTATCGATCAGGTCGGACTTTTCCGGATGAAGTGCGGGATAGAGATCCAGTTCGCGGGAGACCAGCAGGGCATCGGGCGCATGCGGCATCAGAAACAGCAAGGCCTGGCTGCCCACCACGACGAACGACTGCTCCTGCGCAATGGCCGCCGCCGCTCGGAGCACATGCTCCGCCTCGCTACGCTGCATCGTCGCCCCGTCGCGCGGCACGCAGCATCTCGCCGCGCTCGGCCTGCGTGATCAGCACGCCCACTGGCGAGACGCTTCGCAAGGCCGCCGCGTGATCGTCGGTGCCGCAAGTACCGAGTTCGATGGCATCAATGCCCGCAGCGAGCATCGCCTGCCATTCGTCCCAATAGGGGTCCGAACGCGTGGCGCCGGCGTTCGTCCGCCAACGCGAGAGCGTGCCAACGAGCTCGGCCAGGCGAGGCGGATCGGCGCGCAGACGCGCCACCGCCAGGCGGTGTGCCTGCAGCAGGAAGTCGTCGATCTGCTGTTGCCGGTTCATGCGCGGATTATCGAATGCGGTGCGTCAAGCCGCCAGCCGCTCCAGCAGCGCCACGCGGTTCATCGCGCCGTGCAGCAGCTTCAACAGCCCGAGGCGGTTCAGCCGCAGGTCCATCTGTTCGGCGTTGACCATCACGCCGTCGAAGAAGGCGTCGACCGGCGCACGCAAAGCGGCCAGGGTCTGCAGCGAGGCGGTGTAGTCGCCGGCGTCGAACTGGGCATCGGCCGCGGGCAGGATGCGCTGCATGACCTCGTGCAGCGACTTCTCGGCCGGTTCCTGTAGCAGCACCGGGCTGACGTGGGCGTCGGCCTCGGGGGACTTCTTGAGGATGTTGCCGATGCGCTTGTTCGCGGCGGCGAGGGCGGGGGCTTCGGGCAGTGCGGCGAAGGCGCGAACGGCCGCCAGCAGCTTGGGCACGTCGCCCAGGCGCTGCGGCTGCGGCGCCAGCACCGCATCGACTTCCTGCGGGCTGGCGCCCTGCTCGCGCAGGCTGCCGGCGAGGCGGTCGAGGATGAAGCCTTCCAGGTCGACCACGGCGCGTTCGCGGTCGAAACCGTCGATGCCCTGGAAGACGGCGGCAGCACCGGTCAGCAGGGATTTCAAGTCGAGCGGCAGGTCCTTCTCGATCAGCATGCGCACGACGCCCAGCGCATGCCGACGCAGTGCGAAGGGGTCGCGGTCGCCGGTAGGCAGGTTGCCGATGCCGAACATGCCGACCAGCGTCTCGAGCTTGTCGGCCAGCGCCACCACCACGCCGACTTCGCCGCGCGGCAGCGTGTCGCCGGCGAAGCGCGGCTTGTAGTGGTCTTCGATGGCGTCGGCGACGTCGACGGCCAGGCCGTCGTGCAGCGCGTAGTAGCGGCCCATCGTGCCCTGCAGCTCGGGGAACTCGCCGACCATGTCGGTCACCAGGTCGGCCTTGGCGAGTTGCGCGGCCTGGGTGGCCTGCGCGGCGAGCGTGCCGTCGCCGAGTTGTTCGGCGATGGCGCGCGCGATGTGCATCACGCGCGTCACGCGTTCGCCCTGCGTGCCCAGCTTGTTGTGATAGACCACCTTGCCCAGCGATTCGACGCGCGAGGCCAGCGACTTCTTGCGGTCCTGGTCGAAGAAGAACTTGGCGTCGGCCAGGCGCGGGCGCACCACGCGCTCGTTGCCGCCGACGACGGCGCTGGCGTCGTCGGGCGTGATGTTGCTGACGACCAGGAACTGGTTGGTGAGCTTGTCGTCCGCATCGAGCAGCGGGAAGTACTTCTGGTTGGCCTTCATCGTGAGGATGAGGCATTCCTGCGGCACGTCGAGAAACTCGCGCTCGAAGCTGCAGACCAGCACGTTCGGCCGCTCGACCAGCGCGGTGACTTCGTCGAGCAGCGCATCGTCGTCGATGGGCTTCGCGCCACCGCCGACCTTCGCCGCAGCCTGCGCCAGCTGGCGGGCAATCTCGGTGCGGCGGGCTTCGAAGCCGGCGATCACGGCGCCCTCTTCTTCCAGCTGCAGCGCATAGCTGCCAGCGTCGCGCAGCACCACTGGGTCGACCTTGGCCTCGAAGCGGTGGCCGTGCGTCTCGCGGCCGGCCGTGAGGCCCAGGGCTTCCACCGGCACCACGTCGCCGCCGTGCAGCGCGACCAGGCCGTGCGCCGGGCGCACGAAGCTGACACTGGTCCAGCCGGGCAGTTCGCCGTTCTCGAGCTGGTAGCTCATGACCTTCGGGATCGGCAGCTTGGCGATGGCTTCGGCCAGCGCCTTTTGCAGGCCCTCGGCGAGCGTCGCGCCCTGGGCGGTGCTTTCGTAGAACAACGCCTCGGCCTTGCCGTCCATGGCGCGCTTGAGCGCGGGCACAGCGGACGCGTCGGCGCCCAGCGCGCCCAGGCGCTTGAGCAGCGCTGGCGTGGCGTTGCCCGCCGCGTCGAGACCGACCGCCACCGGCATCAGCTTCTGCGAGACGGCCTTGTCGGCGGCCTGCGCCACCACATTCGTCAGGTGTGCGCCCAGGCGGCGCGGCGAGGCGTACGCGGTGAGTACCGTGTCCGCATCGGCCAGGCCGAGCGCGACGAGGTGGTCGCGCAGCACGCCGGCGAAGGCATCGCCGAGCTTCTTCAGCGCCTTGGGCGGAAGTTCTTCGACAAAGAGTTCGACAAGAAGGTTGGCAGACGACATGGCTCAGAGGGGTAGGACGACAACTGCGCCGAGGACGGCGCCGGTCACGGGCGCGCAGCGATGCGGCACCGTGGAAGGGAAGGAATGGAAGGGACTCATCGGGCCATCACGCCGTCATGGCGCCGGTCCGCGGCACGACGTGCCACGAGCGCCAGCACCGACACCGCCAGCAGGGGCGCCCAGACCGTGGCCATCTCGCTGAGCAGCACGGTGGCGCCGCGTGGCGAGAAGAAGCGCTTGAGCGCGATCGGTGACACCTCGATCGGCCGCCAGGGGCTGAAATAGCGCACGTCGACGAAGGGCCAGAAGAACGCGATGCCGATGCCGCCATTGGTCAGCATGTCGAGCAACGGATGAGACGCAGTGCACAACGCGATCCACGTCCAGCCCACCGCGCGGCGCATTCCCCAGCGCGGTGCGAACCACCAGCCGGCCAGCCCGAGCAGCAGCGCGAACACCAGGGTGTGCGTGAAGCCGCGGTGACCGCCCATGCCACCGTAGGCCACGCCGAGCTTGAAGGCCAGGCCGTCGAAGTCGGGCGCGATGGACGCGAGCATGCCGGCGAGCAGCGCCGACACCGGCACGCGCCGCGTGCCCAGCGCAATGGCTGCGCAGACGGGAACGGCGACGTGGGTGAAGATCGTTGGCATGGCGTCGGAGTGGCATCACGCAGGGTCAGGCGGCGACCTTTTTTGGCGGCATCTGCGCGACCCACTCGCGCGGGGCCATCGGGAAACCGAGCCGTTCGCGGCTCTCGTAATAGCTCTGCGCCACGCTGCGCGCGAGGTTGCGGATACGGCCGATGTAGGCGGCGCGTTCGGTCACGCTGATGGCGCCGCGCGCGTCCAGCAGGTTGAAGCTGTGCGCGGCCTTGAGCACCTGTTCGTAGGCAGGCAGCGCCAGCTGTTCGGTCATCAGGTGCTTGGCCTGCTTCTCGTGCGCGTTGAAGGCGGTGAAGAGGAAGTCGGCGTCGGAATGCTCGAAGTTGTAGGTCGACTGTTCGACCTCGTTCTGCTTGTAGACGTCGCCGTAGCTGAGGCCATCCGTCCACGTGAGGTTGTAGACGTTGTCCACGCCCTGCAGGTACATCGCCAGCCGCTCCAGGCCGTAGGTGATCTCGCCCGTGATCGGCTTGCAGTCGATGCCGCCGACCTGCTGGAAGTAGGTGAACTGCGTCACCTCCATGCCGTTGAGCCAGACCTCCCAGCCCAGGCCCCAGGCGCCGAGCGTGGGGTTCTCCCAGTCGTCTTCGACGAAGCGGATGTCGTTCTTCTTCAGGTCGAAGCCCAGCGCCTGGAGCGAGCCGAGGTACAGCTCGAGGATGTTCGACGGCGCGGGCTTGAGCACCACCTGGTACTGGTAGTAGTGCTGCAGGCGGTTGGGGTTCTCGCCGTAGCGGCCGTCCTTGGGGCGGCGGCTGGGCTGCACGTAGGCGGCCTTCCACGGCTCCGGGCCAAGGGCGCGCAGAAAGGTGGCGGTGTGCGAGGTGCCGGCACCGACTTCCATGTCGTAGGGTTGGAGCAGCGCGCAGCCCTGGTCGGCCCAGTACGACTGCAATTTGAGAATGATTTGCTGGAAGGTCAACATGGAAGCTGGCCGGCGCAGGCCGGACATTGGACAGTCGGCGGGCCGGGGCCCGCGAAGGCGCCGATTTTACGGGCCGGGCGGCGCGGCTTTGGCGTCTCTCCCACACGCGGCCGGGCGCTTGCCCGCCGGGCCGGCGGTCGCGAGGATGCGATAACGAGCAACACGCCTGCCACGGGCGTCCACCTGTACCCACCCGATGCCCACCACGCCACCCGACCTCGCACCCGACGCGCCTCTTTTCATCGTCCTGAACGCCGGGTCGGGCAAGCGCACCACCGAGCCGGTGCGCGCCGCCGTCGAGCAGGCCTGCGGCGCGGTGGGGCGGCGGCACCGCATCTTCCTGGTCGAGCAGGCGGGCCAGCTGCAGGCCTTCGCGCGCGAGGCGGTGGAGCGGGCGCGCGCCAACGGCGGCATCGTGGTGGCGGCCGGTGGCGACGGCACCATCAACGCGGTGGCGCAGGCCACGCTGGGCAGCGGCTGCGCCTTCGGCGTGCTGCCGCAGGGCACCTTCAACTATTTCAGCCGCACCCACGGCATCCCGGCCGAGAACGAGGCGGCGCTGCGGGTGTTGCTGAACGAGCCGCCGCGCGCGGTGCAGGTCGGCCTGGTGAACGACAAGGTGTTCCTGGTCAACGCCAGCCTCGGGCTCTATGCGCAACTGCTGGAGGAGCGCGAGGCCTTCAAGCGCGA
Source organism: Variovorax restrictus (assembly GCF_051216715.1). NCBI lineage: Bacteria > Pseudomonadati > Pseudomonadota > Betaproteobacteria > Burkholderiales > Comamonadaceae > Variovorax > Variovorax restrictus. The sequence continues at coordinate 86,332 of NZ_JBPJZH010000003.1, read as the reverse complement.
CTACGGTCGCAGCCGGCTGATCGCCCTGGGCGCGGCCGTGGTGACGATGCTGCGCGGCGGCCACCGCTCGTGGCGCCTGCGGATGGCGCTGCGCGGGCAGGAGCGCGACGTGCGCACCCGCTCGCTCTTCGTCGGCAACAACGCGCTGCAGCTGCACCAGGTCGGCATCGACGACGCCGACGCGCCGGAAGAAGGCCAGCTCGCCGCCATCGCGGTCAAGCCCGGCCGCTGGTGGTCGCTGCCCGGCCTGCTGGTGCGCGGTGCACTCGGCAAGCTGGGCGACGCCGAGAACATCGTGAGCTTCCCTTTCTCGTCGCTGACCGTGAAGCCGGGCGGCACGCATGCCCGTCGACGCATCAAGGTGGCGACCGACGGCGAGCTCAACTGGCTCGACATGCCGCTGCTGTTCCGCGTGGCACCCGAGCCGCTGTGGCTGATCAAGCCAGTGGTGGCGCCAGAGCTGGAGGCGGCGCGGGCATGAGCGTTCTGCTGCAGATTTCCGACACGCATTTCGGCACCGAGCAGGCGCCGGTCGTGGCTGCCCTGGAGGCGCTGGTGCACGACACGCAGCCGGCGCTGGTGGTGCTGTCGGGCGACATCACCCAGCGCGCGACGCGGGCGCAGTTCGGCGCCGCGCGCGCCTTCATGGACAGGCTCGGCGTGCCGTGGCTCGCCATCCCGGGCAACCACGACATTCCGCTGTTCCAGCTGGGCGCGCGTCTGTTCACGCCTTACGGCCGCTACGTCGACGCGTTCGGCGCCAACCTCGAACCCGAATTCGCGTCGCACGACTGGTTGGTGATCACGGTCAACACCACGCGCTGGTATCGGCAGGCCGACGGCGAGGTGTCCGAAGCGCAGATCGCACGCGTGGCGCAGCGGCTCGCCAGCGCCACGCCCACGCAGCGGCGCGTCGTCGTCACGCACCAGCCGGTGCTGGTGACACGACCCGAAGACGAGAGCAACCGACTGCACGGCGCCGACGCGGCCCTGCGCCGCTGGGCCGCGGCCGGGGCCGACCTGGTGCTGGGCGGCCACATCCACCTGCCCTTCGTGCGGGCGGCGCACGAGGCCGACGTCGGTGTGTCGCGCGCGCTCTGGGCGGTGCAGGCCGGCACCGCGGTGTCGTCGCGCGTGCGTGGCGGCCAGCCGAACTCGGTCAACCTGCTGCGCGCCGGCGCGGCGTCCGGACCGCGCACTTGCACGGTCGAACGTTGGGACCACGACGCCGCCGAAGGTCGCTTCGTGCCGGGCACAGTGCAGACGCTCGCGCTGGCTGATGTCTGACGCACCCGGCACCCCGCTGCTGATCGCGCTGGCGGGCGCGGTAGCGCCGCATGCCCTGCCGGTCTTTCTGCTGGTGCTGCTCGCGGCCGTGGTGGCCGGCGGCCTCGCCTGCGGGCGGCATCAGCGACGGCGGGCCGCCCTCGCGGCCGACGCCGAGCCTCGACCGCCGCGTCTGGTGCTCAGCCTGGCCCTGGGCTTCGCCGCCATCGTCGCCGCCGCGGCCCTGTTCACCTGGATCGCCGAACGCGCGACGCCGACCCACACACTCGGTCGCGCCGACCAGGCGCTGGCCGACGGCATTGCCGCGACGCTGCCCTGGGCCGCATTGCGCGCCTTCAGCCTGCTCACGCATTTCGGCGACCGCGCAGTGCTGATCGCGATCGGCGTCGGTGTGGCAGTGTGGCTGCTGTGGCGCCGCCACACCGGCCTGGCGCTGGGCTGGATGCTCGCGCTGGGCGGCAATGCACTGCTCAACCCGACCCTCAAGCGCCTGTTCGAACGTGCGCGGCCGGTGCACGAGCACGGCCTGGCGTTCGAGGAGAGCTACAGCTTTCCGAGCGGTCACAGCTCGGGCGCGATGGTGGTCTACGGGATGGCGCTGTACCTCGCGCTGCAGTTGCTGCCGCCGCGCTGGCATGCGCCGGCCGTGATGGCGGCCATCGCCCTGATCCTCACCACCGCCTGCAGCCGCATCTTCCTGCAGGTGCATTTCGCGAGCGACGTGGTGGCCGGCCTGCTGTCCGGCGGCACCTGGCTGGCGGTGTGCATCGCCAGCCTGAGGTGGGCCCGCCGGCGCAACGCCCACGCGACGCGGCGCTGAGCAAGCGGCACCGGCCCGCTCGAACCGGGGCGGTACCATTGCCACGCCGCGCATGGCGCTGCCGCTCACCTGCTCACGTGCACACTCCCGCCGACACCGCCCGCCTTTCTCAGGACATGCCTGCACCCGATGGCCCCCTGTCGCGGGCGCGCCCGGGGCGCGAACGCATCATGGCGGCGATCCGGGAAGCGGCCATTGCCGAATTCAGCCTGCACGGGCTCAAGGGCACGTCGACTCAGGCCATCGCGCTGCGCGCCGGCATCACCAAGCCGCAGCTGCATTACTACATCGCCGGCAAGGAAGAGCTCTACGAAGAGCTGCTGATGCAGGTGCTGCACGCGTGGAAGGTCGTGTTCTCCTTCGACCAGGCCGCCAGCGGGCCGGCCGCGGTGCTGAGCGACTACATCCGCAAGAAGCTCGACCACGCCTTCGACCACCCGGAGATGTCGCGCATCTTCACGCGCGAGGTGCTCGACGGCGGCAAGAACCTCGAGGGCTACTGGCCCAACTCGCAAGCCTGGACGCAGAAAAAGATCGACATCATCAACGGCTGGATCGCCCGTGGCCTGATGCGCCCGCTCGACCCGCGCCTGCTGCTGCAGCACATCTGGGCCATGACCCAGTACCACGCCGACTACGCCCTGCAGGCGCGCGTGATGATGGGTGCAGGCGCCGAGAGGCCGATCGACCGGGAGCAGGTGGCGCGCGAGTTGATCGCCTTCGTGCTCGGCGGCTGCGGCATCCAGACCACGCCAACCTGACAGGGCACGACACGGCCACTGGCGTGGCTTTCACCTTGAAACACTTGCAGGACACATTTGTGGGTAGACCCTGATGACCATCCAGGGCAAAGGGCGAAGGATGCAATCTCTGTACTACTTCCGTTCACGCGCGAAGGGTCGAAGATGTCCTCCCCACCCCTCGGTATCCTGTCGTACGGATGGATGCCCGGCCCGCACCCGACGGACGCACCATCTGACGAGGCGGCGCTGGTCCAGTCGCTGCGCGACCTCGGCCAGGGCGCCGCAGACGCGCCGGACACCGTGCTGCCGCAGGACGACGCCGACGAGTCGCTGACGACAGCCTTGCCGCTCGCGGTCGTGCCGACCTACCTCCTCGCCGCCGCGACGACGGCGCACCCCGCCCTGCCGCGCAGCGCGACCCTCGCCCGCGACCCGTCGTCCGACCGCTCCGCCGACGCCCAGGCCACGCGGCGCCTGATGGTCAGCATCGTGCTCGTCCTCGGACTGTTCGGGATGGGGCTCGCGCTCGACTACTTCTATCTCGGGCGGCAGGGCCAGGGTGCGGCGCAACGTGCGTTCGAGGCCCACGTGACGCAGATGCAGGAGGCCGTGGCGCGCGGCGATTTCGCCGCGGCGGAACGCGCCCTCGGCCTGGTCGGCAGCGCGCACGCCGACGACCCGCGGGTGCAGGCGGCGCGGCAGGCCATCGGCGCCCACGAACAGACCCAGGCGCAGCGGCGCGAGCGCCTGCAGGAGGCCGCACGCCGCGCATCGCTGGCGCTGGGCTTCCATGCGCCGGCGCGCGCCGACGACCCGGTGCAGATCGTGGGCGCCATGGCACCGCAGGCACCGCAACCCGCCGACGCGGCGCAGCCGGGCGCCTGCAATGCCGCCCTGGTGGCGCTCGCCCTCTGCCAGCCGACCATCACCGCGAGGAGTGCCCATGCCCCCTGATGCCCGCCCCCTCCTTCGGCGCGTCGCGCGCGCGGCGCTGCTGCCGGGCCTGGCGCTGCTCGGTGCCGTCGCGGCATCGGCGGCCGACTACAAGATCGTCACGGCGTCGAGCACCGGCACCTACATCCAGATCGGCCGCGACCTCGCCAAGTGGGTGGCACCGTCGGCCGGCATCGGGCTCGAGGTGCTGGAGTCGAAGGGCTCGGCCGAGAACGTGCTGCGCATGCGCTACGAACCCGGCGTGAAGCTCGCGCTGGTGCAGTCCGACGTGTACCAGGCCTACCTCGACGAGGCGAAGGCGGGCAACGCGGAAGCGGGCAACATCATCCGGCCGCTGCGGCTCGTGATGCCGCTGTACGAGGAAGAGATCTACTTCGTGGTGCGGGCCGACTCGCCGCTCAACGCCATCCACGAGATCCGCGACAAGAAGATCGGCGTCGGGCCGATCGGCAGCGGCACGGCACTCACGGCGCGCACCTTGTACCAGCGCATGTTCGACATGCCGCTGCCGGCGAGCAGCGCGCAGTACCTGGCCAACGAGGAGGCGCTGGCCCAATTGACGGTAGAGAAGAGCATCGACGTGGCGGTCATCGTGGCCGGGCAGCCCGCGAAGCTCTTCACCGAAATGAAGCCGGAGGCCCGGCGCTTCATCAAGCTGCTGCGGCGCGACGACAGTGCCGCCGAGAGCGGGCGTGCCCGCGGCACCTACCAGGCCGCGACCATCCGATCGGCCAGCTATGCCAACTGGCTGGGCGCCGACGTGCCGACGCTGAGCGTGCAGGCCTACCTCGTCACCTACGACTACGGCCTGCGCGCGACGGTGGGCGACCTCACGCGCTTCGCCGACGCGCTGTGCGCCAACTTCGACCAGCTGCAGGCGCAGGGCCATCCGAAGTGGAAGCAGGTGCGGATGGAGCTGCCGCCGCTCGGGCCCGGATGGCGCTATTTCGCGCCCATGGAAAAGCGCCTGCGCGCCTGTGCCTCGCAGCGCGCCGTGACGTCGGCCGGCCTGCCGGCTCTCGGCCCGGCGCCGGTGCGCACCAAGCCCTGCACCGAGCAGGAAGTCGTGCTCGGCATCTGCCGGCGTTGACCTTGTCGGGCTGACGAGGCCGCCCGGCTCGCGCGGCCTTCGCTCCGATTCGGTGCGTGCGCGCTGGCACGCCCTTTGCATGAATCTGACCACTTGCTCTGATTAAGCGGTCAAACACCATGCGCGTGCTCGTCGTCTACTGCCATCCGGTCGAAACCAGCTTCGCTTCCGCCCTGCACCAGGAGGTGCTGGCCAACCTGCGCGCCGCCGGGCACGAGGTGGACGACTGCGACCTGTATGCCGAAGGCTTCAACCCGGTGCTCTCCCGCGAGGAACGGCTGGGCTACCACGAGGTGCCGAGCAACCGCGTTCCGCTGCAGCCCTACATCGACCGGCTGAACCGGGCCGAGGCGATCGTCTTCTGCTTCCCGACCTGGTGCTTCGGCCTGCCCGCCATGCTCAAGGGCTTCTTCGACCGGCTCTTCATGCCCGGGGTGGCCTTCGACATCAGCGACCCGGCCAACGTGAAGCCGATGCTCACGCACATCAAGCGCATCTCGGCCGTCGTGACCTACGGCCGCCCGCGCTGGGTCGCCTGGTACATGGGCGACCCGCCGCGCAAGATCGTCACGCGCTACATGAAAAGGCTCACCGGCCAGGCCGCACGTGTCGACTACCACGCGCACTACCACATGAACATCGCGACCGAGCCGCAGCTCACGCGCTTCAAGGCGCGCGTCGGCCAGGCGATGGCGCGGTTCGCCTGAGCACCGCATGCACACCCCGACCGTGATCGACAACCTGCGGCTGCCGCGCTGGCTGCTGCCGACGGACTGGCCGCAGCACGACGGCGTGCCCGTGCTGGCGCGCGTCGCCATCGACGCGGGCCGGGTGCAGTCGGTGCAGCCGGCTGCGCAAGCGCTGGCGCCGTCCGCCGCGACCTGGGACGCTGCGGGCACGCTGGCCCTGCCCGGCTTCGTCGACGCCCACACGCACCTCGACAAGGCCTTCACGCTGCCGCGCATGAAACAGGTGCAGCCGGGGCTGCTCGGCGCCATCGACGCGATGCTGAACGACCGCGTGCACTGGAGCCCGGCCGACGTGCGCGAGCGCGCGGCGCGCGGCCTGCAGTGGGCCTGGGAAAGCGGCACCACGCACCTGCGCACGCACGTCGACTGGTGGGAGCCCGACGCGACGCCGATGGCCTGGCCGGTGATGGCCGAGCTGGCGCAGGAATGGGCCGGCCGCGTGCGGCTCGAGCAGGTGAGCCTGATCAAGCTGCCGCTGTTCGAGGACGCCGACCAGGCGATGCGCCTGGCGAAGCAGGTGAAGGCGACCGGGCCGCATGCGCTGCTCGGCGGCTTCGTGCATTCCACCAACTGGAGCGAGACCGCGCTGCGCCACCTGCTGGTGGCCGCGCAGGCCTGCGAACTCGACATCGACCTGCACGTCGATGAAGAACTCAACGCCGCATCGGTCGGCCTGCAGACCACCGCCCGCCTGCTGCGCGAGATCGGCTACGAAGGCCGTGTGGTCTGCGGCCATGTCTGCGCGCTGGCGACACAGCCCGAGGCGCAGGCCCTGGCCACGCTCGACGCCGTGGCGCGCGCGCCGATCACCATCGTCTCGCTGCCCGCCACCAACCTGCTGCTGCAGGACGCCGTCACGGGCCGCACACCGCGCCTGCGCGGCATCACGCTGGTCAAGGAAGCGCGCGAGCGCGGCATTCCGCTGCTGTTCGCGAGCGACAACGTGCAGGACCCCTTCTGCCGGCTCGGCAGCTTCGACCCGGTCGAGGCGCTGGGCACCGCGGCGTTGGTGGCGCAGCTCGACGAACCCTTCGACACCTGGTCGGCCGCGCTGTGCCGCAGCGACTGGCTGCAGCGCACGCCCACCACGCGCCCGACGCTGATCGGCGCGCCGGCCGACCTGGTGCTCTTCACCGATGCCGACCGCCACGGCTGGCCCTCGCGCAGCGCCAGGCGCGTGGTGCTGCGCGACGGCGTCGTGACCCAGGGCGACGCCATGCCCTTCCTCCCCCGATAACGAACGACCAGGACACCCATGCTCCACGGCTACATCCCCCCGCACCGCTTCCTGCCCTACCTGAGCTGGACCGAGATCGACGCGCTGCCCGACCGCGAGAACACCGTCATCGTGCTGCCCTGCGGCGCCATCGAGCAGCACGGCCCGCACCTGCCCTGCTCGGTCGACAGCGTGATCAGTTCCGGCGTGATGGGCAAGGCACTCGAGAAACTCCCCGCCGACGTGCGCGCCTTCGCGCTGCCGACCATCACCTACGGCAAGTCGGAGGAGCACCTGCACTTCCCCGGCACCATGACGCTCACCGGCACCACGCTGCTCGCGACCATCATCGAGATCGGCGAGTCGGTCTACCGCTCGGGCTTTCGCAAGCTGTTGTTCGCCAACGGCCACGGCGGCCAGCCGCAGGTGCTGGAGATGGCCGCGCGCGAACTGCGCCTGCGCCATGGCGACTTCGTGGTGGTGCCGCACGGCGTGTCGCGCCTGCCCAGCGCCGCCAGCCAGCAGGTGAGCGAGCAGGAGAAGAAGCTCGCCATGCACGCCGGCCATTCGGAGACGGCACTGATGCTGGCGCTGGCGCCCGAGACGGTGCACATGGAACGCGCCGCGGCCAACTTTCCGCCACCCTTCCCGATCAAGCTGCTGTCGCCCGACGGCCGCCCGGCCTGCGCCTGGACGGCGCGCGACTTCGGCCCGAGCGGCGTCATCGGCGACCCGACCAGCGCCACGCGCGCGCAGGGCCTGGAGATCCTCGACACGCTGTCCGACAGCTGGGTGCAGGCGCTGACCGAGCTGTACGCGCTGCGCTGGATCGTGCGCGACGAGCCCACCTGGGGCCGCGGCCACCAGACCGGCTTCATCCAGACCGGCGAGGGGCTGCGCCATCACGCCTGAGGCGCGCTCCTTGCATTGCCCCTTCGTCTTTCACTCGTCTTTCCCACGCATTTTCTTCACCCCGCACTTCGAGAGGTCCACTCCATGCGCCAACCTTCCGTCTCCCGTCTCGCCTCCCTCGCCGGCGCCGCCGCGCTGGCCTTCGCCGCCGCGGCGCCCGCCCAGGCGCAGGACAAGTTCACCTACATGACCAACTGGTACGCGCAGGCCGAGCACGGCGGCTTCTACCAGGCCGTGGCCGAAGGCATCTACCAGAAGCACGGGCTGGACGTGACCATCAAGATGGGCGGCCCGCAGGTCAACATCACGCAGATGATGGCGGCCGGCCAGGCCGACTGCATCATGGGCTCGAGCGACATCCAGATGATGCAGGTGCGCGAAGGCGGCGTGCCGGTCGTCACCGTGGCGGCCTTCTTCCAGAAAGACCCGCAGGTGTTGATCGCGCACGAGGACGTGACGAAGTTCGAGCAACTCAAGGGCAAGACGCTGCTGATCGGCGCCCAGGCACAGCGCGGCTACTGGCCGTGGTTGAAGGCCAAGTTCGGCCTCACCGACGAGCAGACCCGCCCCTACACCTTCAACATCCAGCCCTTCGTGGCCGACAAGAACGCCGCGCAGCAGGGCTACCTGACCTCGGAGCCCTATGCCATCCAGAAGGCCGGCGTGAAGGCCAACGTGCTGATGTTCAGCGACCACGGATTCCCAGCCTATGCGACCACCGTGTCGTGCATGGACAAGACCGTGAAGGACCGCAGCAAGCAGGTCGCGGCCTTCGTCAAGGCCTCGGCCGAAGGCTGGAAGAGCTACCTGGCGAACCCCGCGCCGGCCAACGCGCTGATCAAGAAAGACAACCCCAATATGACCGACGACCAGCTGGCCTACAGCGTCGCCAAGCTCAAGGAGATGGGGATGATCACCGGCGGCGACGCGGCCAAGCTGGGCATCGGCGTCATCACCGACACGCGCGCCAAGGCGAGCTACGACTTCCTCGTCGCCTCGAAGCTGCTGGACCCCGCCAAGATCGAACTGGCCAAGACCTACACCACCGAGTTCATCAAGGACGCCAAGGTCATTCCTTGAGCTCGCCCCCAGGCTTCGCGCACTTCGTGTCGCTTCGCCAACCCCCTACCGGGGGCAACACCAGCGGCCCGGCAAAGCCGGTTCCGCGGTGTTCCACGACAAAGCCGCACTCAGGAGAACCGACCGTCATGAACCGCGTCGAACCCGACACCCTCGCACCGCCGACGGACCTGGCCCACGCCACGCCAGCGGTGGAGATCCTGTCCGCCGAGAAGACCTACCCGAACGGCACGCAGGCCCTGCTGCCGGTGGACCTGAAGATCGCCGAGGGCGAGTTCATCACCTTGCTCGGCCCCTCGGGCTGCGGCAAGAGCACGCTGCTGAAGATGGTGGCCGGCATGCTGGAACCCACCGACGGCCGCCTGCTGGTGTGGCGCAAGCCGGTGCAGCAGATCGACGAGAGCGGCCGCAAGATGGCCTTCGTGTTCCAGTCGCCCACGCTGATGCCCTGGGCCAGCGTGCAGACCAACGTGCGCCTGCCGCTCGACCTGGGCGGCGTGCCCCGCCAGGAGGCCGACGCGCGCGTGGCCGAGGCGCTCGAACTGGTCGGGCTCGACAAGTTCGCCGGCGCCCTGCCGCGCGCGCTGTCGGGCGGCATGCAGATGCGCGTGTCGATCGCCCGCGGGCTGGTCACGCAGCCCGACCTGCTGCTGATGGATGAGCCCTTCGGCGCGCTCGACGAGATCACGCGCCACCGGCTCGACGCCGACCTGCTCGACCTGTGGCACAAGAAGAAGCTCACCGTGATCTTCGTGACCCACTCGATCCACGAGGCCGTGTTCCTGTCGAGCCGCGTGATCATGATGGCCGCGCGGCCCGGCCGGGTGGTGGAGCAGTTCAGCATCGACGAACCCTACCCGCGCACGCCCGACTTCATGGTGTCGCCGCAATTCAGCCGCTACGCCAAGCAGCTGCAGGACAGCCTGCTGCGTGCGAGCAACGCCCACGAGGAGTCGAGCCGATGAGCGCCGTCACATCCCATGCATCCGGTTCGCGCCCTGCCGTGCGCGTGCCCTTTCTCCAGCAGCCGCGCGTGCAGCGCGTGTTCTATCCGGTCATGGTCGGCGTCGTGCTGGTCGCGATCTGGCAGGGCCTGGTCACCGGCATGGAACTGCCACCGTACCTGGTGCCGTCGCCCTACCTGATGATGGAAACGCTCATCAAGGACTGGGTGCCGCTCGGCAATGCCCTGCTGGTCACGCTGAAGATCACGCTGCTGTCCTTCGTGCTGGCGACGGTCGCGGGCGTGCTGATCTCCTTCCTGTTCGTGCAGAGCAAGCGCATCGAAACGGCCCTGTTCCCGTACGCCGTGCTGCTGCAGGTGACACCCATCGTCGCGGTCGCGCCGCTGATCATCATCTGGGTGAAGAACCCGGTGGCCGCGATGACCGTGTGCGCCGCGCTGGTGGCGCTGTTCCCGATCATCGCCAACACCACGCTCGGCCTGCGCAGCATCGACCCCGACCTGCAGAGCTACTTCAAGCTCAACCGCGCGACACGCTGGCAGCAGCTGGTGCGGCTGCGCATCCCGAGCGCGCTGCCGTACTTCTTCGGCGGGCTGCGCATCTCCAGCGGCCTCGCGCTCATCGGCGCGGTGGTGGCGGAATTCGTCGCTGGCACCGGCGGCTCGGGCGCGGGCCTGGCCTACCAGATCCTGCAGGCCGGCTTCCAGCTCAACATCCCGCGCATGTTCGCGGCCCTGCTGCTCATCTCGCTCACCGGCGTGGGCCTGTTCGTGCTGATGGCGTGGCTCTCGAAGCTCGCCCTCGGCTCCTGGCACGCCAGCGAGTTATCCAACGACTGACACGACCCTTGCCATGAACGCTCCCGTCTCCGCCATCGAGCAACTGCAGCTCGAACTCCCCGACCTCGAATGGATCAACGACCCGGGCCGCGTGGCCCGGCTGTCGCAGGACTTCGCCTGGTTCAGCCCTGTGCTCAAGCGCCAGCTGGAAGACAAGCGCGCCGACACCGTGGTGCGCCCGCGCACCGAGGACGAGATCCGCCGCCTGGTCGGCGCCTGTGCGCGCCGCAAGCTGCCGATCACCATCCGCGGCAGCGGCACCGGCAACTACGGCCAGACGACACCGCTCGCCGGTGGCGTGGTGCTCGACATGACCGCCTACAACGCGATGTGCTGGGTGCGCGGCGGCACGGCCCGCGCACAGGCGGGCATCCGGCTGGGCGACATCGAGAAGGCGACGCGGCCCACGGGCCACGAGTTCCGCTGCATCCCCTCGACCTTCCGCAGCGCCACGCTGGGCGGGCTGTTCGGCGGTGGCTTCGGCGGTGTCGGCTCGATCAACTACGGGCCGCTCGGCGCGCCGGGCAATGTGCTGGGCATCCGCGCGATGAGCATCGAGCCCGAGCCGCAGATCGTCGAGCTGCGCGGTGCCGAGGCGCTGCGCATGCACCACCTGTGGGGCACCAACGGCCTGGTGCTGGAGGTCGAAGTGGCGCTGGCGCCGGCGCGGCCATGGCTGGAAACGCTGGTCACCTTCGAGCGCTTCAACACCGCGCTGGGCTTCGCCGATGCGCTGGCGCGCGCGCCGGGCATCGACAAGCGCGAGGTCGCCTTCTTCGGCAGCCCGGTGCCCGACCATCTGGGCCAGCTCGCCGAGTACCTGCCGAAGGGCTGCCATGCGGTGCTCTCGCTGGTCGACGAGCCGGCGGAAGACGCGTTGAAGGACCTGGTCGCCGCACACGGCGGCACCGTGACCTACCGGCGCGACGCCGCCGAGGTGGCCAAGAGCAACCGCACGCTGATGGAGTTCACCTGGAACCACACGACGCTGCATGCGCTGCGCATCGACAAGTCGCTGACCTACCTGCAAAGCAGCTTCACGCCCGGACAGCACGTCCAGCAGATCACCGAGATGGAAGCACTGCTGGCGGGCGAGGTGCTGATGCACGCCGAGTTTCTGCGCAACATGGACGGCCTGCTGACCTGCAGCGCCCTGCAGTTGGTGCGCTTCACGACCGAGGAACGGTTGAACGAGATCATCGCCATCCACCGCGACCGCGGCGTGCGCATCAACAACCCGCACACCTTCATCGTGGAAGACGGCAAGGCCGGCGGCGCACTGCCGCCGGAGATCCTCGCGGTGAAGCAGCGCTTCGACCCGCTGGGGCTGCTCAACCCGGGCAAGCTGCGCGACTGGCCGGTGGTGTCTTCATGAGTTCGGGCAACGTGCCTGTCATGGGCGCGCCCATGGCCAACTACGCCGCCGCCAAGCGCGTCGGCGACTTCGTCTTCATGAGCGGCGTGGTGGCGGTCGACCCGGCACGGCGCCAGGCGGTTTCTTCGTACGACGACCTGCCACCCATCGCCCGCGACGAACTGCGCACACTGGGCTACGTCACCGGCCAGATGTCGGTCGACGTGTACGAGGCGCCCATCGTCGCGCAGAGCTGGTTCGTGCTCGAACGCATCCGCCAACTGGCGGCGGAGCACGGCGGCAGCATGGCCGACGTGGTGAAGCTGGTGCAGTACTTCCGCGACATCCGGCAGTACCCCGCGTACAACCGCGTGCGCGGCTTGTTCTACCCGGGCGAGCCGCCCGTCAGCACGGTGGTCGAGGTGTCGCGCTTTCTGCCGGGCGACGCGCTGGTGATCGAGGTCGAGGCGACGGCTTACCTGCCGCGCTGAGCGCCTCGGCGTCGCTGCCAAACGGCGACGCCCACCACCAGCAGCGACAGGCCCCACAACGGCCACAGCCCGAAGCGCGACACCCACACCGCATAGGGCGTGAGGCCGGCGCGGCCCTCGACCTCGGCCGTGAGCACGCCGCGCGTGAGGCGCGGCAGCGCAGCCGTGACGCGGCCGCGGTGGTCGATGACGACGGTGGCGCCGGTGTTGGTCGAGCGCACCATCGGCCGCGCGAACTCGAGTGCGCGCATGCGCGAGATGGCCAGGTGCTGGTCGATGGCGACGGTGTCGCCGAACCACGCGATGTTGCTGACGTTGAGCAGGATCGTCGGTGCGCTGGCCGCATCGCGAAAGTTGGCGCCGATCTCGTCGCCGAACAAGTCCTCGTAGCAGATGTTCGGCGCGATGCGCTGGCCCTGCCACACGAACGGCGCCTGTGCCAAGCCGCCGCTGCGGAAGTCGCCCAGCGGGATGTTCATCAGGTCGGTGAACCAGCGGAACACGCGTGGCACGAATTCGCCGAAGGGCACCAGGTGGTGCTTGTCGTAGCGGTAGGGCTGCGCCTCGCCCGGCTTGAAGCCCAGCACCGAGTTCTGATAGACGGTGGCACCGCGGTTCGCGCCGTCCGTGCCGACCACCGGCAGCCCGACGATGGCCGCCTGCGTGCCGCTGGCATAGCGCGCCGCGATCGCATCGAGATAGCCCGGCGGCAGCTGCGATGACAGCAACGGCAGCGCTGTTTCCGGCGTGATCACCAGAGGCGCGGTGGCGTCGCGCAACTGCTCGCCGTACCAGCGCAGTGCGGTGGCGATGCCGCCGCTGGGGATGAACTTCTCGTCCTGCGGGATGTTGCCTTGCAGCAGCGCCACGCCGAGCTTGCCGCGGGCGTTGGACGGGGCATCCGGGTCATCACGCAGCAGGTCGAGCGCGTAGGGCGCCACGACCAGCACGGCGATCAGCGCTGCAGCCGCTGGCCACATGGGGCCGCGCCGCGCCAGAACGGCCAGCGCCGCGATCGCTGCGGCCACCGCGCCGATGCCGTACACGCCGAGCCACGCCGCATGCACCGCCAACGGGCCGTCGACATGCGCATAGCCGCCCGCGCCCCACGGGAAGCCGGTGAACCAGCTGCCGCGCAGCAATTCACCCAGCGTCCAGAGCGCGGCGAACAGGACGGCCGCGCCCACCGGGTGCCGCGGCGCGGCCGCAACGAACACGCCGCAGGCCACCGCGTAGTACAGCGCGAGCGCTGCCGCCAGTGCCAGCACGGCCGTGGCCGCGATGGGCGCCGCCATCCCGCCGTAGGTGTGCATCGACACGAAGAGCCACCAGAAGGTGCCGCAGAGCCAGACGGTGGTGAAGAGCCAGCCGTGCAGTGCGGCGCTGCGCCAGCGTTTCGGCCGCGGGTCGGCGCGCAGCCCATCGAGCTGCCACACCAGCACCGCCAGCGAGAGCAGCTGCAGCCACCAGAGCGGGCGACCGTTCCATGGCGCGGCGATGGATGCGGCCTGCGCAAGGCCCGCCCCGGCGAAGAGCGCGATGCGGGAAAGGAAGGCGACGCGCGAAGGCGCAGGGCCCGCCGCGGCCATCGACGCGCTCAATCGGATGCGTCGCTGCCGCGCGCCGGCGAGACCTTGAACCAGCGCACGGCGCCGCCCTTGGTGTGCAGCACGACGAAGTCGAAGCCGCCGAGCGCATGGTGCTCGCCCTTCTTCGGGACGTGGCCCATCTCGTGCGCGACCAGGCCGCCGATGGTGTCGAAGTCTTCGCTGAGCGCTTCTTCGTCGAAGGTGATGCCGAAGGCCTCGGCCACGCGCTCGATGGGCGTGTCGCCCGACACCCGGTAGGTGTGGTCGGCCAGACCGAAGATGTCGCCCTCGTCCTCGGCGATGTCGAACTCGTCCTCGATCTCGCCGACGATCTGCTCGAGCACGTCTTCGATGGTGATGAGGCCAGCCACGCGGCCGAACTCGTCGATGACGATCGCCAGGTGGTTCCGGTTGCCGCGGAACTCGCGCAGCAGGTCGTTCAGGCCCTTGCTCTCGGGCACGAAGGCCACCGGCCGCAGCAACGCGCGAATGTTCAGGCCCGGCGCACGCTGCAACTTGAGCAAGTCCTTCGCGAGCAGGATGCCGATGATGTTTTCCTTCTCGCCCTCGTACACCGGGAACCGCGAGTGCGCGGTGTCGATCACCCCGTGCAGCAGAGTGTCGTACGGCGAGTCGATGTTGATCAGGTCCATGCGCGGTGCGGCGACCATCACGTCGCCGGCCGTCATGTCGGCCATGCGCAGCACCCCTTCGAGCATGACGCGCGACTCGGCGCCGATCACGTCGTTGTCTTCGGCATCGGCCAGGGTTTCGATCAGCTCGTCTCGAGAATCCGGTCCGGGGTGGATGAATTCGGCGAGCTTTTGAAGGAAGCCGCGTTTGTCTTCCCGTTCGACGGGCGTGCGTTCAGGGTGAGGATCGGCCACTGCGGGAGGGCGGAGTTGGGGAGGCGCAAGGATACCGGATTGACGTGACGCGTTGCTTGCGGCACTCGCGGCGCCGGGTCAGGGCGACGACTTATCGCGCGCGGCGCGCATGCCGCTGCGCACTTCCTGCACCCCGGCCAGGAAGGACCAGAACTGCTTGGCGCGGGCCTTCCACTGGTAGTCGACTTCGGCGAAGTGTTCCAGGGCGATCTCGTTGAGGCGGCTGTCGAGCGTGGGCGAGGGCAGCTGCAGGTGCGCCTCCGACTCGGAACCGCTGCGCACCACCGTCGCGCCGGCCTTGCGCGCGATCTTCAGCATCGCGGCGTTCTCGCTCAGCGCATGAATGAACAGCATCCCGACGCCTTCGTTGCGGGCGACCACGACGGCGCGCTCGAACAGACGGGCGCCGTAGCCGCGGCCACGCGCATGGCTCGCCACGGAAACGCCGAACTCGGCGCATTCGCGCGGCTGGCCGCTCGGTGCGAAGGCCAAGTGCGCCATGGCGATCAGCTCGAGGCGGCGGTTGTAGATGCCGAAGAGCTCGTCGCGCTCGAAGTCGAGGCCGTCGGCGTAGCGCTGGACCTGCTCGTCCGATGCGGCGTAGCCGAAGCGCAGGTAGCGATCCTGCGGGCTCAGTGCCAGCAGGTGCGAGGCGATGCGGCCGCGCTCGCGCGGGCCGATGCTGCGGATGGGCACCATCACAGGTGCCGGCGTGGCGCGACCGCGCGCCTGGGCCTCGACGACAGGGGCCTTCAGGAAGGATCCGAGTCCGAGCGAGGCGCGGAGAAAGGCCTTGGCGGGGTTCATGCGTCGAATATAAGGGTTTATCCCTAGATCACAAGATACCGGTTTCACAGAGCGAGACGAAGCGCGCGGTTTGGCACGGTTGCGTCGCCAGATTCCAAAAAACGTTGCGTTCGCGCATCCTTCTGCACGGCCGCACGGTCCGCAACCACACGCGTGCGCGGCGGAGCTTGGGCGCAAAGCCGACGGGGGTCAAGACACGTTCGACGAAACCCTCGTCGCATGGGGCGCCGCCGGGATGTGGATTTCGAGCGTGTCCGGCATCGTGGGTGCGCGGCGAGACGCCGGTCGCGCCCTGCACTGACACCGCGCATGCGCGGAGCGTCGCTGCGATCCTCGACAATCGCCGGATGCCCTTCGCCCCTCTGCAAAACGACACCTTCCTGCGCGCCTGCTGGCGCCAGGCGACCGACCACACCCCCATCTGGCTGATGCGCCAGGCCGGGCGCTACCTGCCGGAGTACGTCGCGACACGTGCCAAGGCCGGGAGCTTCATGGGCCTGGCCACCAACGTGGACTACGCCACCGAGGTGACGCTGCAGCCGCTGGCGCGCTTTCCGCTCGATGCGGCCATCCTGTTCTCCGACATCCTGACCGTGCCCGACGCGATGGGCCTCGGCCTGTCCTTCGAGGCCGGTGAAGGCCCGCGCTTCGCCCGACCGGTGCGCGACGAAGCCGCCATCGCGGCGCTCACGGTGCCCGACCTCGACAAGCTGCGCTACGTGTTCGACGCGGTCGCCTCCATCCGCCGCGCGCTGGACGGCCGCGTGCCGCTGATCGGCTTTTCCGGCAGCCCCTGGACGCTGGCCTGCTACATGGTCGAAGGCGCCGGCTCGAGCGACTACCGGCTGGTGAAGTCGCTGATGTACAGCCGCCCCGACCTGATGCACCGCCTGCTGACGGTGAACGCCGACGCCGTGGCCGCCTACCTGAACGCGCAGATCGATGCCGGCGCCCAGGCCGTGATGCTGTTCGACAGCTGGGGCGGCGTGCTGGCCGACGGCGCCTTCCAGGAATTCAGCCTGGCCTACACGGCGCGGGTGCTGGCGCAGCTGAAGCGCGACGGCGCCGATGGCACGCCAGTGCCGCGCATCGTCTTCACCAAGGGCGGTGGCCTGTGGCTCGATGCCATGCGCGCGCTGGACTGCGAGGTACTGGGGCTCGACTGGACGGTCAACCTCAGCGCCGCGCGTGCGAAGGTCGGCGAAGGCGCGCAGGGCAAGGCGCTGCAGGGCAACATCGACCCCAACGTGCTGTTCGCGCCACCAGCGCGCATCGAGGCCGAGGTGGCCAAGGTGCTGCAGAGCTTCGGCACACCGCATGCAGACCGCACGCAGCCCGGCGCGACCCACATCTTCAACCTCGGACACGGCATCAGCCAGTTCACGCCGCCAGACCATGTGGCCGCGCTGGTCAGCGCTGTCCACACGCAGTCGAGGCTGCTGCGGGCATGAGCGCTCGCTTGCACTTTTTCACAGTTTGATGACAAGTAAGCCAAAAGTGTTGTTTCGGGATTTGTCAAGCGAATCGGCCCGGCGCGGTCGACTTATGCACAAAACATTTGTTGCGGCGCGCCAAATTGTCCGAGGGATCCACCCCCCTGCTCCCAAAGCGATAGCGCCGCTAAGTCGTTGATTCATAAGGAATCGGCGTGATGCTTTTTTTGCGGGCAGTCTAGTCGGAGCCTTGATTTTCAAGGGCTGGCGGCGCGTGGCGCCGAGATATCAACAAAGTTATCCACAGATTCTCTGGACGAAATGCAAACCATAAGCAAATCAACCACTTAAGGCATTTTGCTCAAAGTCGCTTTAACTGAGAAAGGTTTCCCAGCCCCCGCGGGTGCGTGGCGAATCGAGGTCGCGCTGCACACGCCAGCGCATGCCGCGCTGGACGACCGGCTCAGCTACACCGCCCCGACCGCCCTGCCCGCCGGCGCGCTGGTGCGCGTGCCGCTGGGCCGGCGCGAGGTGCTGGGCGTGGTGTGGCACGCCGTGCCGTCGGACACCGACGCCTCGGATGCGGGCGCCTTGGCACTCAAGCCCATCACCGCCGTGCTCGACGACCTGCCTCCGCTGGGCGACGCCTGGCGCGCACTCGTGGCCTTCGCCGCCCGCTACTACCAGCGTTCGCTGGGTGAGATCGCCCTGGCCGCGCTGCCGCCCCAGTTGCGCGACCTGAGCGGCGTTCAGCTGGCGCGGCGGCTGAAGCGGCGCCGGGCCGACCCCGCCGATGCGGCAGCCGACGCGGCGCCGGCGGCCGACGCCACACCGGAGCAGGCCGAGGCGCTGCGCCGCATCGAGGCCGAGGCCGGGCCCTTCCTGCTCTTCGGCAGCACCGGCAGCGGCAAGACCGAGGTCTACCTGCAGGCCGTCGCCCGCCTGCTGGCGCGCGCGCCCGACGCCCAGGCGCTGGTGATGGTGCCGGAGATCAACCTCACGCCGCAGCTGGAGGCGCGCTTCCGCGCGCGTTTCGGCAGCGAGGCGGTGGTGTCGCTGCACAGCGGCATGACCAACCCGCAGCGCCTGGCGAGCTGGCTGGCGGCCCACGCCGGGCAGGCGCGCATCGTGCTGGGCACCCGCATGGCGGTGTTCGCGTCGATGCCGACGCTGCAGCTCATCGTGGTCGACGAGGAGCACGACCCGAGCTACAAGCAGCAGGAAGGCGCCCGCTATTCGGCGCGCGACCTGGCGGTGTGGCGCGGCCGGAACGAAGGCGCCAAGGTGATCCTCGGCTCCGCCACGCCCTCGCTCGAGAGCTGGCACCAGAGCCGCCCGGCCGAAGGCGACGACCCGGGCGGGCGCTACGTGCGCCTGGCGATGCCCTCGCGCGTCGGCGCCGGCGCGCTGCCCGCGGTGCGGCTGGTCGACATGGCGCTGCAGCCGCCGAAGACGGTGCTGTCGGCCGGACTGCTCGACGCCATCGGCCAGCGCATCGCCCGCGGGGAGCAGAGCATGGTCTTCCTGAACCGCCGCGGCTATGCGCCGGTGCTGGCCTGCGGCGACTGTGGCTGGAAGAGCGAATGCCCGCACTGCAGCGCCTACCGCGTGTTCCACAAGATCGACCGCACGCTGCGCTGCCACCACTGCGGCTTCGCCGAACGCGTGCCGCGCGCCTGTCCGGCCTGCGGCAACCCGGACATCGCGCCGGTCGGCCGCGGCACGGAGCAGTTGGAAGAACACCTGGCCGCGCTGCTCGCACCGGTGCAGCGGCCCGACGGCAGCCCGGTGCGCGTGGCCCGGATCGACGCCGACAGCACGCGCAAGCAGGGTGCGCTGGAATCGCAACTGGCCGCCGTGCATGCCGGCGATGTCGACGTGCTGGTGGGGACGCAGATGATCGCCAAGGGGCACGACTTCCGGCGCATCACGCTGGTGGCGGCGGTCAACCCCGACGGGGCGCTGTTCTCGAGCGACTTCCGCGCACCGGAGCGCCTCTTCAGCCTGCTGATGCAGTCGGCCGGCCGGGCCGGGCGCGATGCGGCCTACCTGGCCGCCCAGGGCGCAACCGCCGAGATGTGGATCCAGACCAGCCACCGCGACCACCCGCTGTTCGCCGCGCTGCGGCGCCACGACTACCCGTCCTTCGCCCAGGGCGAACTGGCCGAGCGCCGGGCGGCGGCGATGCCGCCCTTCGCCTACCAGGCGCTGCTGCGTGCCGACGCCAAGACGCAGGAGGCGGCGCAGGCTTTCTTGAATGCCGCGAGCACCGCAGCCGACGTGCTGGAAGGCGCCGATCGCGTCACGCGCTACCCGGCCGTGCCGCTGGCCATTCAGCGCGTGGCCAATGTCGAGCGGGCGCAGATGCTGGTGGAAAGCGGCTCGCGCGCCGCGCTGCAGCGCCTGCTGGCGCAGTGGCAGCCGCTGCTGCACGGCCTGCGGCGCACGCCCGAGGGCAAGGGCGTGATCCGCTGGTTGATCGACGTCGACCCGCAGCAGATCTGAGGCGGGCCGATGCCGCGGCGGGCGGGCTCAGGCGCCGCAGCCGACGATCTTGAACTCCACGCGCCGGTCGAGCGCATCGACCGCGTCGTCGGTGCCGCTGCCGATGATGTTTTCGCGGAAGCCCTTGCCCGAGGCGCGGGTGCGGTTGCCCAGCGCGGCGGCTTCGGCCACCAGCTTCTGGCGGATCACGTTCGCACGCTGCATCGACAGCGCGTCGTTCACCGGCTCGGTGCCGGTTCGGCTGGTATGGCCGACCACGTCGAGGCAGACGGCGGCCTCGGTGCTGCGCCCGGCGATCTGGCGCAGCCACATCACGTAGGGACCGCTCACCTTCGGATCAGCCCAGAACTCCGTCGTGCCGGGGCGGAACAGGAACTTCACGCCCAGCTGCTTGTTTCGGATGCCGTAGTCGACGATCTTCGAGAAGGCCTGCTCGGCCTCGGCGGTCCGCTCCAGCTTGACTGCGCTGAGGTAGATGCCGCTGAGGACGCGCAACTGGTCGCCGGCAGGCAAGGCGCCGGCGGCGTTGTACTTGGCCGCGGCTTCCTGATAGCGGGCGGCGTTGTACAACTTGGTGGCCTCGTCGATCACGGGTGCCACGGCAATCCGTTCCAGGTACTGGGGATCGGCGCGTTGGCCGGGTGGCGTCGCCGTGGTGCGCACATAGCCGTCGATCACCCGATCCTTCGCCAGCACCGGGCTGTCCTGGTCGTAGACGAGCGGGGTGGAATCGACGCCGCGCTCCAGCGCCAGCGCAGACGCCTGGGCCACCACGTTGCCGCTGCGCACGTCGGTGAGCGCCAGCCGGACCGTCAACGGGCCCGCGACGCCGACCGCCTGACGGCTGAGCGTACCGGTCAGCAGGTAGGTGGCCTTCGCGAGGTTCTCCGGGAGAAACGGCAAGATCTGCACCGTGTCGTGACCGGCCGCGAGCCGATCCGCCACGCGGCGCTGCAGCGTCTGCGTGGCCACGGTTTGCTGGCCCGTGCCGGCGTCGATCATCGGGTCGAGCACCAAGCTGCGCTTCGACAGGAAGCCGACCATGCTGGTGGTCTGCGCCATGAGCGCGTCGGTGGCCTGCACGGCCGCCTGGTCCAGCGGCAGCGGCGTGGTCGAACGGCTGGCCTGCGGCGTCGCGCAGCCGGCCAGTGTGAGGCCGGCCAGCAGGGCGGCAGATGCCAGCGCACCGTGAAGCAAGCGCTTCGCGGCCGTGGTGGCGGTGGTGATAGTCATGGTCATGGTCGACACTCCCTGGTGAGAAAAGACAGTTCTGCGGGGCGCAGCGGTTCGAGCGAGGCGCGCTGAAGCAACTCGGCGCAGCGCCGCTTGGAGTCGGCGCTATCGGCGGCCTGGGGCTTGGCAGGTTCGCGCGCCGGTCGGACCGGCACCGGCTCGCGCGGTACCGCAACCGGTGCGGGTGCGGGTGCGGGTGCGGGTGCGGGCGCGGGCGCGGGCGCGGGTGCGGGCCTCGGTGCCGGTGCAGGTGCAGGCGTCGATGCCGGTGCCGGTGCCGCAGCGCTTGCTGGACGCGGCACAGGGGGCTTCGGAGCCGGCGCGGAGACAGCGGCCGCCGCGGACGGCTTGACGGGCGCCGGCTTCTGCGGGGGTGCTGCGGCAGGAGCGGCCAGCGTCGGTGCCTCGCGTGGCGGGGGCAAGGCGGCCGGCAGTGCCGGGGGTACCGACGGCGTGCGCCACGCATCGAAGGCCCAGACACCGGCAGCGATCAGCAGCACCGCGGCCAGCATCGGGGGCCACCACCGCCTGCGCGCGGGCTGCGTTTCGGCCGCGGCGACCGGCGCCGGGCCGTCCCGGTCCGATAGCGTGGGCATGGGCACCGGCACCGGCACTGGCACCGCATCGGGCGCCGGTTCGGCGACGGGCGGGGCCGCCTCCACGACGGCATCGGGCGGCGTCTCCAGCGCCATCGGCGCGGTATCCGGTCCGATCTCCACGGTCAGGTCGATGTCCGTGGCCGGGTCCGCGGCCTCGTCGGTTTCGGTGTCGGCATCGGGGGCGGCCGGCGTCACGAACGCACGCTGCGGCGCCACCTCCGACCACGACGCGTGCGTGGCGTGCGGCCCGTTCAGCCGCTTCCAGAAAGCCGCCGCGCTCGCGGGGCGATCTGCAGGGCGCAGCGCGAGCGCCGCGTCGATGGCCTCGAGGAAATGGGCGCTGTAGCCGGCATGGGTACCGCGAGAAAGCGGCTTGTGCCGATCGTCGATCCAGCGCTCGACCGCCGGCGTCGGTGGCGCGCCGGTGATGGCCGCGTACACCACGCCCGCCAGCGCGTACAGATCGGTCCAGGGACCCTGCTTGAGCGCCGACGCGTCGCCGTATTGCTCGATGGGCGCATAGCCGGGCTTGATGACCACCGTGGGCGACGCCACGGCCTGCCCCACGACGCGGCGCGCGGCGCCGAAATCGAGCAGCAGCGGCCCGGCGGGCGTGAGCAGGATGTTGTCCGGCGCAATGTCGCGGTGGTAGCAGTGCACCGAATGCAGCGTGCTCAGCGCGTGCAGCAGCGGACGCAGCCAGCCGAGCAGTTCTTCCTCCGTGGGCGGGCGGCCGAGTGTTTCGAGGGCGTGCGCGAGCGTCGGGCCTTCGTAGAAAGGCATGACCATGTAGGCCGTCCCGTTGCCTTCCCAGAAGCGCAGCACTTTCACCAGCGAGGGGTGGTCGAAGCGCGCCAGCAGGCGGGCCTCGTTGATGAAGCTGCGCAATCCGGTGCCGAAGGCGTCGGCGTGGCGCTGCGACTTCACCATCACGGCTTGCGAACTGGCCCGCGATGCCAGCGTCGCGGGCAGGTACTCCTTGATCGCCACGTGGCGTTCGAGCGTCGCGTCGTAGGCCAGGTAGACGATGCCGAAGCCGCCCTCGCCGATCAGGCCCACGATCTCGTAGTCGAGCAGACGTGCGCCTTCGGGCAAGGGGTGGAGGCTGGTGAGCCGGGGGCCGTCGGGCGGGGGCGTCAGGCCCAGCGCCGCCATGTCGCCCAGCACGGTGGGTGGATCGATGCGCGGCGGCGGTGGACTGTCGGCCACGGCACCGGAGGCGACCGGTACCGCGACGCGTTGCCGCCGCGTCATGGCGCGCCCCGCCGTTCCGGCGGCCACGCCTGCGCGAGCCCGATGGTGGCGGCCGGACCGCGCGTCGGCGGCCGGCAGGTGCACGCGCCGGGCGCGCGGCATCCTTCGATGCGAACTTGCGTCGCTGTCATGAGACTCCCTGTTTTGCGGGCGACTCTAGCAGCGACTGAGTACCAAAGCACTCAAACTAGTTCACGCTTGGCGCCATTCATCAGCGGAGGCGTCGAAGCGCCGCGCACATGGCACGGCATTGCGTGATGTCCGCCCGCTCACGCGGTCGGACGGATGATCAACGCGACGCGCAGTGGCTCAGGTCAGCCAGCGCACGGCCAGCGGGAAGGTCACGAAGGCGGCCACGGTCGTCCACAGGATGATCCGCGCGATGCGCCCGTTGTCGGCGCCGAAGCGCTCGGCCAGCATCGACACGTTGCTGGCGCTCGGCAAGGCCGCCACCAGCACGATCACGGTCAGCGCAGCGTCGCTCAGCGGCAACCCCACCGCGATCGCCGCCCGCCCCAGCGCGTACACCAGCAACGGGTGCAGCAGCAGCTTGGCCGCCACGACGGGCAGCACGTCGCCCACGGGAGCGCGCCGCCCCTTTGCCAGCAGCGCTGACCGCGCGAGCACCGCCCCGATCGTGAAAAGCGCGGCCGGTGAGGCGGCATCGGCCAGCAGGCCGACCGTGACATCGAGCGGCCCCGGCAGCGTGAACTGCATCGCGGACGCCAGTGCGCCCAGGAGGATCGACCACGGCAGCGGGTTGATCACCATGCCGCGAAAGGCCTGCGCGAGCGCGTGCCGCGCACCGGATTCCCCCGCCGAGTCGAGCCGCGACAGCGCGATGCACAGCGACGAGGTGACGACCATGTCGAAGATCATGCTGATGATCGCGGGCGCCGCGGCCTGGCTGCCCAGCAGCGTCGCGAGCAGCGGCACGCCCATGAAGCCGGTGTTGGGGAAGGCCGCGACCAATGCGCCGAAAGCGCCGTCGTTCCAGCCGATGCGACCGCGCCGCGTGAACCACAGCGTCAGCGCCACCACGAGCAGCGCGCCCACGCCCCAGACCAGCGCCACGCTGCCGTCGAGCAGCTTGTCGATCGGCGTGCGCGCGCCGAAGCTGTACAGCATGCAGGGCAGCGCGAAGTACAGGACGAAGACGTTGAGCCCCGGGATCGCGTCGATCGGCAGGATGCGCCGCCGCGCCGCCAGGTAGCCGGCCGCGATGAGTGCGAAGAAGGGGAAGGTGACGGCGAAGATCTGGAGCACGGTCGCGATTGTCGCCAAGACCGCAGGGCGCCGGCGGCGGAAGGCCGACTGCCGGTGGTCGGCCGGTATCATTGCGCGCTTCCGTCCCACCGGCGCGCCGTCCTTGCGCGCCGCGCCTCCGCCGCCCCCGTCACCGAATGTCTTCCGGTCTGAACATCGCCCAGCAGGACGCCGTGAACTACCTGCACGGCCCGTGCCTCGTGCTCGCCGGCGCGGGCTCGGGCAAGACGCGCGTGATCACGCACAAGAT
Source organism: Variovorax restrictus (assembly GCF_051216715.1). NCBI lineage: Bacteria > Pseudomonadati > Pseudomonadota > Betaproteobacteria > Burkholderiales > Comamonadaceae > Variovorax > Variovorax restrictus. The sequence continues at coordinate 62,009 of NZ_JBPJZH010000003.1, read as the reverse complement.
CGCGCGGCTGATCCAGGCGGGCATGGCGCCCAAGCGCATCGCCGCCATCACCTTCACGAACAAGGCCGCCGCCGAAATGCGCGAGCGCGCCAAGGGGCTGATCGGCCGCGACGCCAAGCACGTGGTGGTGTGCACCTTCCATGCGCTGGGCGTGCGCATGATGCGCGAGGACGGCGCGGTGCTCGGGCTGAAGCCGGCCTTCAGCATCCTCGACAGCGACGACGTGACGAAGATCCTGAAGGACGCGGGCGGCACCACCGACGCGGCCACGGCGCGCATCTGGCAGTGGACGATCAGCAAGTGGAAGAACATGGGGCTCAACGCGGCCCAGGCCGAAGCTGCCGCCGCCGACGACAACGAGCGCATCACGGCGCAGATCATGGCGCGCTACGAAGAGCGGCTCACGGCCTACCAGAGCGTCGACTTCGACGACCTGATCGGCATGCCGCTCAAGCTGCTGCGCGAGCACGACGACGTGCGTGAGAAATGGCAGGCGGCACTGGGCCATGTGCTGGTCGACGAGTACCAGGACACCAACGCCACGCAGTACGAGGTGCTCAAGGCGCTGGTCGGCACGCGCGGCCACTTCACCGCGGTGGGCGACGACGACCAATCGATCTACGGCTGGCGCGGCGCGACGCTCGACAACCTGAAGAAGCTGCCGATCGACTACCCGACGCTGCAGGTCATCAAGCTGGAGCAGAACTACCGCTCGACCAGCGCCATCCTGCGTGCGGCCAACAACGTGATCGGCCCCAACCCGAAGCTGTACCCCAAGACGCTGTTCAGCGAACTCGGCGAAGGTGAGCCGGTGCGCATCGTCGACGCCGACAACGAGGCGCACGAGGCCGAACGCGCGGTCGCGCGCATCCAGAGCCTGCGCCAGAGTTCGCAGCACAAGGAGTTTCGCGACTTCGCGATCCTCTACCGCGCCAACCACATGGCGCGCGTCTTCGAGCAGGCGCTGCGCAAGGCGCAGATCCCGTACAAGGTGTCGGGCGGCCAGAGCTTCTTCGACCGTGCCGAAATCAAGGACCTGTGCGGCTGGTTCCGCCTGTGGACCAACAACGATGACGACCCGGCCTTCCTGCGCGCCGTGACCACGCCCAAGCGCGGCATCGGCCACACCACGCTCGCCGCACTGGGCACCTTCGCGAGCCAGTACAAGCTGAGCCTGTTCGAGGCGCTCTTCAGTGCATCGCTGCCCGCCGTGATGCCCAAGCGCACACTCGAAGGCCTGCACGAGTTCGGCCGCTACATCAACGACCTGCAGTACCGCGCCAAGCAGACGGTCGGCGCCGAGGCCGCACGCGCCTTCCTGGCCGAGTGGCTCAAGGAGATCGACTACGAGCGCCACCTCTACGACGGCGAGGACAGCGAGCAGGCCGCGGCGAGCCGATGGACCAACGTGCTGGAGTTCTGCGACTGGATGGCCGCACGCTGCGGCGGCGAGATCGACGACGCCTCGGGCGCCAACGTCGAGAGCGAGCGCAAGAACCTGCTCGAGGTGGCGCAGACCATCTCGCTGCTGTCGACCATCAGCGAGCGCGAGCAGGACCAGAACGTCGTCACGCTCTCCACGCTGCATGCGTCGAAGGGCCTCGAGTGGCCGCATGTGATGCTGGTCGGCGTGAACGAAGGCCTGCTGCCCTTCAAGCTCGACGACGACGACGGTCGCCAGCAGAAGATCAGCGACGACACGCTCACGCGCCTGCAGGAAGAGCGCCGCCTCATGTACGTCGGCATCACCCGAGCGCAGCGCAGCCTGGCCGTGAGCTGGACCAAGCGCCGCAAAAAAGGCCGCGAGATGATCGCAGCCCAGCCCAGCCGCTTCATCGCCGAGATGGCGCTCGACAAGAAGACCACCAAGGAAGACCCGCGCGAAAAGCTCAAGGCGCTGCGCGCCGAGTTCGCGCGGAAGGTGCAGGACGGTGCCGCCGCGGCGGCTGCGGCGAGCGCGGGCGACCGATGAGCGCCCGGCTTTGCATGCTCGCATTGCTGCTGTTGTGCGGCGGCCTGCCTGCGGCAGTGCTCGCCGCCGAGCCGTCCGTCACGGCCTGCGCGACTGACACATCCGATGTGCCCGTCGAGGCACTCTATGGCCGCTGGGAGGCGCGCTTCGGCGATCTCCCGGCGCTGGCTGACGTGCAAATGGGCAAACATCCCGAGTACGCGGGCAGCGTGCGTGGCACCATCGTGCGCGACGGTCGAAGCGCCCAGCTCTCGGGCGACATCGCCGACGCGGGCTTCCTGATCCTCGACGAGTCGCAGGACGGCCTGAGCATCAGCGCCGTGTGGTCCGGAGAACTGCAGCCCGGCTCCTGCGGCCGGGAGTTCCGGGGCACCTGGCGAAACTCAGCCGACGACCGCACCCACCCCTTCGTTCTTCGAAAGATCGGACCATGACTTTTTATCGCACGACCCTTGCGGCCGTCTTCGCCACCGCCGGTGTCGCCGCGCACGCGCAACCGGCCGACAAGCCCGCGAGCCCACTCGCCACCGCCGACCTGACCTGGCAGCAATGCCAGAAGCTCGCCGGCAACAACGAGGCCCGCCTGGCCTGCTTCGACCGGTGGTCGCAACAACAGACGCTGCCGGCAGCCGTTATCCCTAGTGCACCGCCCGTGCTCGCCACCACGCCGGCACCGCCGATCGACGCCGCCCTGCCCGCCACCCGCGTGGTCGCCGTCGCCACCGAGCAAGGCTGCCGCGACCGTCAGTACTCGGCGCTGTCACGCTTCTGGGAACTCGAGAACGGCACCGACTGCGGCACCTTCGGCTTCCGCGGCTATCGGCCGCTCTACGTCGGTGTGTCCGCCGCCACCGACAAGCCCGACACCCCGACATCGCCCGCCCCCGATCACGATGGCACGCCGACGGACTACCAGGCCCACGAGATGCGCATCGGCCTGTCGGTGCGCACGAAGATCGCGCAGGGCCTGCTCACACAGAACGAGCCACAGAAGAAGGACTCGATCTGGTTCGGCTACACGCAGCAGTCGACGTGGCAGCTGTTCAATGGCGACCTCTCCCGCCCCTTCCGCACCACCGACCACGAGCCGGAGCTGATGTATGTCTACCCGACCGACTTCAAGCTGCCGGGCGGCTGGCGTTGGCGTTATGCGGGCATCGGCATCGTCCACCAGTCCAACGGGCAGGCTCTGCCGCTGTCACGCAGCTGGAACCGCACCTACCTGATGGCCGGCGCGGAGCTGGACGACCGCTTTCAGGTCACCGGTCGTATCTGGCAGCGCTGGAAAGAATCCGCCGAGGACGACGACAACCCCGACATCGCCAACTACATCGGCCGCGCCGAGGTGTCGGGCCGCTGGAACTACAACCGCGACAACACCCTGGGCGTGACCGTGCGCAACAACCTGCGCGACAGCGGCAAGGGCTCCATCCGCCTCGAGTGGCTGAAAGCCATCGGCGACCCGGTCACCAGCAACCTGCGCTTCCACACGCAACTGTTCTACGGCTACGGCGACACGCTGATCGACTACAACCGCAAGCGCACGGTGTTGAGCGTCGGGTTGAGTTTGGTGGACTTCTGATGCGGTAACTGACCTTGCCCCGTTCGCGGAGGGGCGATGTCAACGAAGGACTTAGTCGACGGCATGCCGTACGCTCACAAACTGGCCTTGAGATCAGCCAGGGTAACCATCAAGATCATCGGGTCTAGTGGTGAAGGCTCGAAGCCCATGCGTTCATAGAAGGTCTTCGCATCCATTGAGAAGGCATGCACGATCATGCCTCGGATGCCGATGGTGTCTGCCGCGTGGATCACACGGCGCCCCGCATCGCGTATCAAGGCTCGCCCCATGCCTTTGCCGTGCAGGGATTGGTCCACCGCGAGCCGGCCTAGAACGACAACGGGCACCGGATCGGGCATGTTGCGCCGGAAGCGACCAAGTGCCGCATCGGCTGTGATCGCGCTGGAGGCCAGGGCGTAATACGCCAGTACGCGCCGATCTTCACAAGCAACGAATGTGCGAGAGGCTCCGGTCGCCTGATTTTTCAGAGCTCGGCGCTGAAGCCAGTCGTCGAGACTTTCAACACCTGACAAAAACAGTTCCAGCCGGTGCGTTGCATTCAAGGGCTCCGGTGCGGTGAGCGTCACGCCTTGTCCCACGGTGCGGGCATTTGCATGGTCTTCCGCAGGCGCTCATTGGGCAGAGGAGGCATGTCCAGTCGAGCCAAGAAGGCCGCATAGACATCCGGCTGTGCAACGATGAGGGCTTGATCAAGCAGCGCCTCCTCGGCAGCAGCGCGAGCTGCATCCAGCACGAAATCCGTCCGGTTCTTACCGCGTACATGCGCAGCGCGATCAATGAGGCTGCGCTCCTCGGCCTTGATGCGGAGGTTCAGGGTTTCGCGTTTGAGGACAGCGACATTTGCTGCGGGCATGACTGGTACTCCTTTTGAGCAGCGATCTTACCAGGACGTAGTGTCTTTGTCATTACATCATATTTCCTCTGCTCCATCACCGATGGAGGTCGATAGCCCTCCTCGCAGAGCACCGAACTTTTCTCGATCGACGCCAACGATATGACCTTGGTGGCCAACTGCTCGATCGGCTGGGAGTTATGTACCGCGGCATCAATAGGCCATGGATCGGTTGAAGCGAAGCATCGCATTGCCGCCCCAAAGAATTCACGGGACGGAAAATGGATGCCAGACCACGCCGCCCGCACCTTCCATTCGGCTTCGGCCTTATTCGCTTCACGCTGCTCGGCGCGCAACGACTGCAAAAGGACGAAGTGAACGTCTGTCTCGTGATGTTCGGCCCAAGCGAAAAGGGGCCCTGAGGCCCTGGTGCCGGATCGACGCATCCAATGCTCTTAGATGCGCCTGGAAACGCGTCGCGTCTGCCCCACATAGCGGGCGACCTTGCCCGCGCAGCAGGCGAACAATGCGTAGATCCAAAAGTCGTAAATCGGGCCCCGGGCCGCCACGAGGCCAGCTCTCATTGCCTTCGGATGGTCCGGCAAGAAAAGCCTAAACCTGCGTCCATTCGCATCTTTGACGCCAACATACGATGCGCCTTGTCGCGTCAAGGTCAAACTCTTATCGGCCACAAAGCAAAGCAACTCAGCAATGCTCGTAACCGCGCCCGAGTTGATATGCCGCTGGTAGATCTTCTTTTGAGTCATACGCCTGCGCCTCCCAGTCACAGCAGAGCAATCCTAATGAGTCGCCGCCAAGAGCATGGGGGGAGCGATTCCGCGCTGCAGCCCATCGCTGAAAGCGGCGTGCCAGGCGTGGCCTGCAGAATGCGTCATTAATCGAGACTGATCGCGCAAGTTAACGGCGACGCGTCCAGGTGACTCGATCGAGCAGGCACGACACCGCCTTGCGGCGCTTTGCGATCGGCGAGCCCTATCTGGAGCTCGCAGCACAAGGCCAATATTGCGGGGACTCGTCGCAAGCAGAAAGGTCACCATGTGCTGTCGTCGACCTATGCGCTGGCCCTTGACATCCAGCCGTGATCCGACTGGGGTGATAGTGAAACCATCTGCACCGAAGGACTCCGAGCACAATGCTTTGGTCACGAGGACGAGGAAGGACTGCCCCTCAGAGGCCGTAAACAGGTAGAGAAACCTGCTCCCACACTTGTGCCGCCTTCGGCACGGCACCCCTCCAAGCGGACGATGCACGCTGCCATTGCGTCGACCCCGGAACTCTCCTTTTTGTAGAAGCCCACGCTCAAATGCAAAACGCCCCAGAACCCGAAAAGGGCGCTGGGGCGCATGAATACTGGTGGCCTGGGGCGGAATCGAACCACCGACACGCGGATTTTCAATCTGAGCATGTGGATGTACTTCCACATTGATTGGCGTTGATTTACATAGAAAACCACTTTCAAATCAAAGACTTACCGTTTCGGAGATCGATTCGCGTGACGATCGATGTTGATCCGAATTGCTCTAAACTGCCTACATAGCGCCTACACGGCGCCATGTAGGCATGTATGACGACAAAGCAAAATCTGACTGCTGTGCGAGTAGAGAACCTGCCCTGCGAGCCCGGCAAACAACAGACCATCCATTGGGACGCAAAGACCCCGGGCTTCGGCTTGCGGGTCACCGCGGCCGGCGCTAGGGCTTACATCTTCGAGTCCCGCCTGTTCGGCAAGACACTGCGCGTCACGATCGGTGACGCACGTGCCTGGGACTTGGGCCGAGCACGCACGGAAGCAAGCCGCCTCAAGATGCTCGTAGATGAGGGCAAAGACCCCCGGGAGGTAAAGGCCGAGCAGCGCCAAGCCTTGGAGGCGCGTCGAGAAGAGGCCGCTCGCCAGGACGTGCTCTTTAGTCAGGCATGGGACGTCTACATCCAAGAGCGCAGACCGTTTTGGAGTGAACGCCACTACCGCGATCACGTGCAGCATGCCTCGGAGGGGGGAGTGGCCAGAAGGCGGGGTGCGGGCCTTACTCAGGCCGGTCCACTGGCCACATTCCGCGCACTGCGACTTCCTGACCTCACAGGACCGCGCATCGCACAATGGCTCACGGCCGAGGCCGCCGCCCGCCCTACGATGACCGCGCTGTCGTTTCGACTGCTGCGAAGCTTTATCCGCTGGGCCAAAGACACCCCGGCCTACAACGGGCTCATTCCAGCTGACAGCTACCAGACCCGTGGGGTAAAGGGTGTGGTTCCGCGCGTAAGGGCCAAGGAGGGTGACTGTTTGCAGCGCGAACAGCTAGCTTCCTGGTTCACCGGCGTGCGCGGGATCTCCAACCCGGTGATGAGCGCTTACCTGCAAGGTTTGCTCATCACGGGCGCCCGGCGTGAAGAACTTGCAGCACTGCGGTGGGACGACGTAGATTTCCGCTGGTGCAGCCTTACGCTCAATGACAAAGTGGAAGGGACAGGAGGGCGGACCATCCCACTCACCCCCTACCTGTCTAGGCTGTTACTCGAACTCAAGCGGTTAAATGAGATCCCGCCGACCCGGCGGCAGCTGAGGCGCTTCGAAGCACAAGGCCGCACCTGGACCCCTTCGCCCTGGGTCTTTCCCAGCCCCACAGCTGCCGACGGCAAGATTGCCGAACCGCGCGGTGCCCACACCGGAGCGCTCCAGCAGGCCGAGTTGCCGCACATCACGCTGCACGGGTTGCGCAGATCGTTCGGCACCTTGTCCGAATGGTGCGAAACGCCAGCCGGCGCTATCGCCCAGATCCAGGGCCATAAACCCAGCGCAATCGCCGAGAAACACTACCGACGCCGACCACTGGATCTGCTGCGCAAATGGCACGAGCAGATCGAATCCTGGATGCTTGAACAAGCGGGTATCCCCGCCAATGCCCAATCTCATGCTTGAGAGACTGCCGGAAGAGCGTTTACTTAAGTCCGACGCCGTCTTCCGTAACCACGCCCGTCATGCAGCAGCCTCGGACGGCTCGCCATCAACGATCGCGCCAGTTTCAAACTTCACCGCATATTCGTTAATCTTGGCGCGGACACTATCGTAGTTCTTCTTCATCGCATCTTCGCCTCGCTCATAGATCTTAAGCGCCTCCTGCTTGGCATCCTCAAGCCGCAGGTGATTTTTCTTGTGCAAGTCCCAGCAGTACAGGCCAGCAAGTACCGCAGCAATTCCGTCTATGCGTGTCACCAGCTCTTCGCTTGATTCACCGGAAACGTTTCTCGCTAGAACCCTGTTGAACAACTTGCTAGAAACCACGTCCCCTTGAGGGCTCGTGCGCAACTCTCTCATTAAAGCAAGTTGATAGAGGAATTCATCCATTTGCCGTTCGATATCCAGCACGTCAAAGACAGAATCGACTTCCACGCACAGGCAGTGCCGGTGCCGACCAGACTCGGTGCAGTCTATGCTTATATCAATTCCTCGATGAAGCCGAATCGGCTCTCGAATCCGCCAAACGGGAGAAAATTCCCTCAATTCAATGTCATCAGTACTCTGGTAGCCTCCCGCAACGCCAAGACATTTTATTGAAGTCAGAAGCATTTCTCTTATATCATTTCCATTCAGGAGACCGCAAACCCTGAAGTATTTTGCAGCGGGAATGGCCAGATCATTTTCTCGGAGATTTATTTTTGAGTGAATCTCACGACGGCAGCGCGTCAAAATTTGACTGATTTCTGGAGTTAATATCCGACCATGCAGTCGGACTCGCGGAAATCCGATCTGCAACAAATCCCACGCATAATCAATCAGTTCTTCCGCGTCGATTTCCTCCTCGCGCGCGCCCCACTCGCGCAAGCATGCCCGGATCTCTTTGTCGACCACTTGCAATCGCTCCAGAGCCATTGGATAGCTTGACTGTGAAGCTCGGATCGCAAACTCAAGCGGCAGCGCATTGCTAAGCCTGCCGACTAGAAAGTAATAAAGAGAATTATCAATCTTCTTTTTGGTCATGATTGAGCATTTTGAATGGAAAGTGTGCAGGTATGCCGGACATGTTGAGCCTATCGCACGACCGCGCTGTGGACTGGCGTACGTGTTTCGATCTTCAGCTGTCAGGTTGCCAGTCGCCCGAATGCCAGCCTTGAAGGGAGACCACGCTTCCGCGGCACCCGGAAACCCAAAAGTACCTGGCGCAACCTATGCCGCATTTCCAGAATCCACGCCACTGCAGCGGGCACTTCGACTCAGCGATGTGCATGGTCATGCAGTGACGTACTTCTGGATACCCAATGCCAACACAGCCCCCTTCCACTCCCGTAAGGTTTCAACTCACCACCGATGCGTTCGCCGCGCAACACCTCGTCGATGCACAGACTGTTCGCAAGCGCCTGAGCAGTCACGGCTCATATTTCGATATCAAGCCACTGCGTCTGCCGAACCGCCGCCTGCTGTGGCCGGCCGATTCGATAACGATGCTGATCGAGGAGCGCCAGCGATGAACCCGATGTCTACCTGCATCGTCCCAGGCGTCGATGTGTTGATGAAGTCGCTCGACGCACTTCAGCCCGCGGCCGAGCGCACCATCATCGCCAAGTTCACCGCGTTGTATCCCAACATCGAGCAGGCGCTCACGCGCGGCGTCACGCAGCGTGCTGTCATGGAAGCGCTCGAGCATGACGGTGTCAAACTGCATCCAGCTAAGTTCAAGAAGCTGCTCGACGAAACGCGTGCGCTGCACGGCGAAAGCGGCGAAGGTATCCGCTGTGGTTCATGCGGTGGCGTCCGAATAACGCCATCCACGACGGAAAGCAAACTCGACGGAGAGAGCGTCAAGTTGATTCCAGCCCTTACCACGCCTCCCCCGTCATCCTCGAACACCGCGTCGCCCTGATCGAAGCCCGCGAACAAAGTTCCGCGCCGATCTCTTCCTTAGCAGCAGGCCATCATCACGGCGCCCCCGCCAAGGTGGCCAACGTCTAGCTCTGGGAGTTCTTCGCTCGGCGCAGAGGCAAAGCGGCCGCCCATTTCTGACCGGAATTTCGCGGAGGCGCCACTCCTTGGGACCTCCCAATAGCGAGTTTCACGGCGTTGTTTGGTCGGGCGGGTAGCTTTCCTTCTATATCTATTGCAAAACCCAATCACACCTTGTGTCTCCGTGCACAGGTGTGTGGACCTCTCTTTTCCAATCATGAAACTTCCACCCATTAACCAGCTTCCGAGCAAGGCCAACACCAAGTTGGCCACCGAACTCATCTTGGCGGAGCAGGCCCTGTTCCGCCAGCGCATCGAACGTAACCAGAAGATGATCTTCAAGAACAACGTTGATGACCAGATCCTCTCGCAGTTGCGCGGATTGATGCCTGTCCTCAAGAAGCGCGTAGCACCAGCGTTCGACATCAAACAAGTGCGCGACGGATTTGCACGAGTGCGCTGCGCAGACGACGACGTGAGCAAGTTGCTGTTGGTCCTTTCCAAGGATCACGTGCAACTGGCCGCAGGCTACCCGTGCTACATTTTCTTTCCGGTTTACCGGGAAATGCTCAAACTCCTGCGCCTGGCGCAGTTGGGACGCTTCTCCTTCGACTGGTACTTGAAGAACACGTTCTCGATCGAAGAAGCGATCGAGATCGCAGAGCATGCGAACCGCTTTGTCGAGGTCTTCATCAAGGTGATGAAGCGCCCCTTGGTGAAGAAGGCGCAAGAGAACTTTGAGCGCAGCGCCAACGACAACTTCCAGCGCTTGCTCAATAACATCGCGGCCGTTTCAGAACGCTATTCCGATGCCGTCGTCTTGCGCGTCGACACCTTCTTAAACTCGAAGGACAGCGAACCGGTCAAGTACGGCGACCACCCTGTATTCGGCCGCCTGCACGAGCTCCTGGCCTGCCGCAAGCGCTTTCACGCTTGGTTGCGCAAGCGTTTCAAACGCGACCTCCTCCTGTACGCCTGGACGCTCGAGCATGGGCGTGAAAGCGGCCTGCACCACCACTACTTGATTATCCTCAAGCCTCGCGGCAACGAAGACCACGTCAATATCGTCAATGAAATCGACGACAAGTGGTCGACGATCACCTTGGGCTTGGGCTGGGCCTTTAACGGCAACGAAGCTCGTCATAAACAGCGCTATAAGGCGCTGGGGCTCGTGTCTCTGCGCGATCCTAACGTCATCACCGGCTTGCAACTGATCGCCTCCTACGTCACCCTCGCCGGGGTCTACGTGAAGCTGAACGTGGGCGCGGACGTCGACACTTTCGGCAAGGGCGGCATCATGGGCGGTGACGACCCGCAGGTCTATCTGAAGGCGGGGCGTCCTCCCAAGCGCACGCCGCCTTTCCCGATCGCCATCAGCGCCGCCGAAGGCCGCGCGCGCTACGTTAACTTCATTTAGGAGCAACCGGTCATGACGGATTTCACTTCCCCCTGGCCGGCCGTAGTGCCAGGTCTTCCCCGGTACGAGCCGATACCCCTTCCCCCGCGTGTGAGTCCCGCCAAACAACCTCTGCGCATCGCTTTGAGCGAACGTTTGGCTCACAACCCTTTGCAAGCTTTCACGCTTGTTGGTGCGGGCTGGCAGCACGCGCACGCACTCCAGACGCAGGAACAAATGCTTGCTCCCCAAATCAAGCCAGAGCACCTGCGCCAAGGAGAGCTGCAAACCGATCAGCTTCTCGCACTGCTCGACTTCGTGCACCAATGTACGAAGTCAATCGACCGAACGCTTTTCTTTCGGCGCTCCTCGAGCGGCGCCTTCTCGATGAAGCCGCTGGGTCGCTCACTCAAACATGTGCTTCCTGCAGTCTCGGCTCTTAATCAATCTGATTGCAGCGACTTGGCATTCGCGCCGAGGATCGAGACAGCTTGCCGCGCCTTCGCTCACGTCGGCCTGCACCAATTGTGGATCGACTGGTCGCAAGATTGGCATTCCGATACGGCGCCGCTGGTGACCCTGCTCGAAAACTTTGGCGACCTTGTTCGAGACCGGGAGCGCAGTACCAGCGCCGGTCGCGCTCAGGCCCTGCACGATGAGGTCCACCAGACGCGCTTTCAGAATACGAAGCGCTACTTTGCCAAGCTCGCTCGAGCGCATCCGACGGGCCACCTCGTGCGCGTCGAACTTGAACTCGCGTCCTGCGGAGCTGCAGATTACCGAACCCGTTTCCTCCACATGCACCGCAGCAGCCGCGATCTCATCCGGCGCTTGAAGCTGGTTTATGGTGAGGCGATGGTGGGAGATGCGCGTCTCATCGACCGTGCGAGTGGCAACGGCTACCAAGCCCATGTGGCGCTCGTGTTTGAGGGTCCGAACGACAAGGAACTGCTGGATCTCGAGCAAGCCTTACCGGGCCTCTGGCGGGAGGTGGTTCCGAATGGTCAATTGCGAGACGCGAATGCCATGCCGAACTTCCAGTACCGCGGCACCGGCGCCGAGTTCCATGACTATGAATCCCTCTCGAGCCAGTTGGGGAAAGCGGCGGTCTACATGGCGCGGACCGGCGAGATGTTCCGGGTCCACTTAGATGGAGTATTCGCCGACCTCGTGCTGGCAGAAGTTTCGGACGTCGATCCGCAACGCAAAAAGTAGCTCGAGCAGTCTGAACGCGCGGCTGATGCTCCCGAGCTCAGCCGCATTTTTTATTGTTCAACCGTCCGTATGGGCAAGAAGCGCCTTCCCTCCCCAGGCAGTCAGCACATGCGGAGAGCCAAAAAAGCGGCTAAGGCCTCAGCTCGCAGTCGCTTTTTTGATCGTTGTACCCGTTCTATTGGAGATAATCAGGGCGGCTGAGGTCAACTGTCGAAATGACCTTTGGTCCCTCCGCTTGAGCTTCAAGGCGCGCTGACACGGAGAGGTCGATCAGAGCGAAGAACATCCCGATGGCGGGTGCGAGCGCGCCTTCTCCGCACCTCTGTAGGAATTGCGCGGCCGGGACAGCGCTGCGGGGTTCGACCAAATCCTAGGATCGCCTCGGTGCCGAGTTCCATGCGCCGTTTGCTTTGTCGATCTGTTGAGTTCCATGCAATCCTGACCCGGCGGGGGTGCGGACGAAAACTTGGACTACTAGGAGGTAGTTCATGTATTCATACGAAGACCGAATCCGAGCAGTTGAGCTCTACATCGAGTTGGGCAAACGCGTAAGGCCCACGATCAGGCAGCTGGGTTACCCAACCAAGAACGCGTTGAAGGGTTGGTACCGCGAGTATCAGCAGCGGCTCGACCTTGCGGCCGGCTACGCAGGTCGAGAACCCAAGTTCTCTCAGGCCCAGAAGGCGACGGCCATCGAGCACTACCTGACCCATGATCGATGCATCGCTGCCACCATGAGGGCTCTGGGCTATCCAGGGCGTGGAACGCTGACCGAATGGGTGCGTGAGGCCTTCCCTGAGGCCAGGAGGGCTGTCGTTGGCAGTGTGGGGCAACGAAGGTACCCCGGGAGCTTGAAGCAAGCGGGAGTGATAGAGCTCTGCACTCGGCGGGAAAGTGCGCAGGCGGTGGCCGAAAAGTTCGGCGTTTGCCGGCCGACGTTGTACAACTGGAAGAACCAGCTTCTGGGACGTGAGGCACCCGCATCCATGAAACACACGGATCAATCACCGCAGGAGCGGGAGCGCGAAGAACTCGAGCGCCAGATTGAGATACTGCGCCGCGAGGTCAGGCAACTGCGCCTTGAGCAGGACCTCTTGAACAAGGCCAATGAACTGTTAAAAAAAGGCCTGGGCGTCGATCTGCAGCTCCTGTCCAACCGGGAGAAGACAGTGCTGATTGACGCCCTCAGGGAGCACTATGGCCTGCCAGAGCTCCTTGCACAGTTGGGTCTTGCGCGCAGCTCGTACTTCTACCATCGGGCCCGCTCAGCGATCGGCGACAAGTACCTTGGGGTGCGCCAGTCCATCACCGAGATCTTCGATTCAAACCACCGCTGCTACGGTTACCGCAGGCTGCAAGCCTCACTGGCCAGAGAGCAAGGCCCGATCTCCGAGAAGGTAGTGCAGCGGCTGATGAAGCAAGAGAGCCTGGTCGTTGCAAAGCCCAAGCGGCGCAGGTTCGCGTCCTACCTCGGCGAGATCAGCCCCGCGCCCGAGAACGTCATCAACCGTAACTTCCAGGCTGCAGCGCCCAACGAGAAATGGCTGACGGACATCACGGAGTTCCAGATACCGGCGGGCAAAATCTACCTGTCGCCGATCATCGATTGCTTCGATGGAATGGTGGTCAGCTGGACCATTGGCACGAGCCCGGATGCTGAGCTGGTCAACACCATGCTCGATGCTGCTATCGAAACGGTGACAGAGACCAATGATCGACCAGTGGTCCACTCAGACCGCGGAGGGCACTACCGTTGGCCTGGTTGGCTATCGAGAATGAGTGACGCGAACCTTACCCGTTCGATGTCGCGCAAAGCCTGCTCGCCTGACAACGCGGCGTGCGAGGGCTTCTTCGGTCGGCTGAAGAATGAGCTGTTCTATCCTCGGGACTGGAAAGGCACGACCATCGAGCAGTTCATTGAGGTGGTCGACGGCTACATCCGCTGGTACAACGAGAAGCGGATCAAGATTTCCCTTGGCTCTCTCAGCCCTATCGAATACCGCGTGAGTCTTGGACTCGCAGCATAAACCAGTCCAACTTTTTATCCGCACCCCCTCGCCGGGCTTAGTGGGTCAGTTCTGGATGGAAATCAACACCTGTGCGATGCGCAGTCGTGAATCGCTGTTTACCGTCACGCCGAGCTTTGCTGCGGCCGAATCAACGATTTCCCACTGCTGCCCAAAGTTCAGTGGCGGGGTAGGCAGCTTTTCTTCATGTAGGTAACGGTCGGACGAACCGTGTCCTTCAAGCAGGTCTTGCAGGGATTCCCCGATGCCGCAGAACACGAGGGTGACGGGGACTTTGCGATCGGACAGTTGCTTTATGAGCTCTGCGAAAAGCTGCCTATCCTCCAAGGCCGGAAGGTTCTCGAACTCGTCGATCACCACGATCGAGCGGCTACCGCGAACGCTCGCAGCTTCGCTGAGCAACGCGGTCGCCGCGTTAAGGTCGACGACGTCGATCTGTCTCTCGGCGATCTTGACTGTTGTGCTGCCATTGACGCCCCCACTGATGCCCGCGAAAGGCCCGGCGGCGAGCTGCGCCCCCAATGTGCGACTTCCCTCGGCGACTGAAAATCGAGATCGCCCGATAAGTTGAGCCGCGATGTCGTAGACGATTGAAGAGAAGGTCGTCTTCTTGCCACAGGCAACGAGGACGGGCGTCGACGATGACGGATTGTGAGCGTGCGCAATCGTCTGCGCGAGAGACGTCTTCCCTGCACCTCTGTCGCCGTAGATGAATACGTGCTTGCCGGGCGAAACGATCGCCTCTTCGATTCTCTCAAGCTGCAGGCCCCGCCCAACCAGATGCTCGAAGCTGTCGATGGCGTCAGACGGGCGAACGTAAGCCGCCATCACGCCTTCGAATTCCAGCCGCGTCATTCCTTTGATCGCCATGATCGTCCTTTGTGACAGATCATTATCTGCTGGTGCGAAGACCACCTGTCTAGGGCGCGCTAGCCTCTCTAGGTGATTTATCACGCGGCCGCCGCCGCAGCCAGTCCCGCACCGCCCTCGCCCCGGCGGCACGTAAGGTAGGGACGAAGCGTCGCGCCCGCCTTGAGCTTCAATCCACGAGCTTGCTCGTGCGCAAGCGAAGCGAATTCGCGATCACGCTGACCGAGGACAGCGCCATCGCGGCGGCTGCGACGACCGGTGAAAGCAGGATGCCGAAGAACGGGTACAGCACGCCGGCCGCAATCGGAATCCCGAGCACGTTGTAGCCAAATGCGAACCAGAGGTTCAGGCGAATGTTGCTCATGGTGGCCTGCGAGAGCTGACGCGCCTTCACGATGCCCATCAGATCACCCTGCAGCAGCGTGATACCCGAGCTTTCCATGGCAACGTCTGTTCCCGTGCCCATGGCGATGCCGACATCGGCTGCTGCGAGCGCAGGCGCATCGTTGACGCCGTCCCCGGCCATGGCAACAACGCGCCCCTCGTTTTTCAGGCGTTGCACCACCGAAGCCTTGTCCTCCGGCAGCACCTCAGCGACAACCTCGTCGATGCCAAGCTCGCGGGCCACTGCTTGCGCCGTCGTCTTGCCGTCGCCAGTCAACATGACGACGCGTATGTTGCTCTTGCGAAGGCTGGCAATGGCCTGGGCTGTGCTTGCCTTGATGGGATCGGCAATGCCGACAAAGCCCGCAAGTCGGCCACCGATGCCCACGAAGATGACCGTGGCAGCCTTGGCCCGGATGGGTTCGGCATCCTGGTCGGCGGCTCCGACATCGATGGCGTGCTCGGCCAGGAACTTGGCACTGCCACAAATAACCTGAACACCGTCCACCGTGCCGATCACCCCTTTGCCCACCGGCGAATCAAAGTCGGTGGTGGGTGACAGAGTGAGCTTGAGCTCCAACGCGTCAGCCACGATTGCCGCGGCGAGGGGATGCTCGCTGGCACGCTCGACGCTCGCGAGTTTCTGGAGCACATCGTCGGCCTCGAAACCGTTCAAAGGCTGCACTTTCACGACTTTAGGGCGACCCTCGGTCAAGGTGCCGGTCTTGTCGACCACCAAGGTATCGACCTTTTCCATGCGTTCGAGCGCCTCTGCATCGCGGATCAGAACGCCGCTCTGCGCGCCGCGTCCCACCCCGACCATGATGGACATCGGAGTGGCGAGGCCCAAGGCGCAAGGGCACGCGATGATCAGGACAGCCACCGCGGCGATCAGTGCATACGAGAACGCTGGGCTCGGCCCCCAGACGAACCACGCCCCGAAGGTAAGCAGGGCAACGGCGATCACCACAGGAACGAACCACCCCGCCACCTGGTCGGCCATGCGCTGGATCGGGGCACGGCTGCGCTGGGCCGCCGCCACCATGTGAACGATCTGCGAGAGCAGTGTGTCCGCGCCCACCTTCTCCGCACGCATCACGAAACCGCCCGTCTGGTTCAGCGTGCCAGCAGTGACCTGGGAGTCGACGGTTTTGGCAACGGGCACCGGCTCACCCGTCACCATGGACTCGTCAACGTTGCCCTTGCCCTCGATGAGCTTTCCGTCGACAGGAACCTTCTCGCCAGGCCGCACGCGCAACAGATCTCCGACCTGAATGGCCTCAACCTCCACTGTCTCATCCGTTCCGCCAGCACCTACCTTCACAGCCGTCTTCGGAGCCAGCCCGAGGAGAGCCTTGATGGCGCCCGAGGTTTTTTCCCTGGCCCGCAGTTCGAGCACCTGGCCGAGGAGGACAAGCACCGTGATCACGGCGGCTGCTTCGAAGTAGACCGCCACCGCGCCTTCTGGTCCGCGAAACTCTGCTGGGAAGATGCCCGGCGCGAGGGTGCCGACGATGCTGTAAATCCAAGCGATGCCCGTCCCCAGGGCGATTAGCGAGAACATGTTGAGGCTGCGGTTTTTCACCGAGGCCGCAGCGCGTACAAAGAATGGCCAGCCGCTCCACAACACCACCGGTGTCGCCAGAACCAGCTGAACCCAGTTGGACAGTTGCGGCGCGATGAACGCATGCAGATTCACCAGGTGTGCACCCATCTCCAGGATGAACACAGGCACCGTCAGGGCCAGTCCCACCCAGAAACGCTTGGTCATGTCGCGCAGCTCGGGGCTTTCTCCGCTCTCGGCGCTTGCCACAAGCGGCTCAAGTGCCATCCCGCAGATCGGGCAGCTGCCCGGACCCATCTGGCGAATTTGGGGATGCATGGGGCAGGTGAATTCGACCTGTCCCTGCCCCGCTACAGAGGAATTTGCATCAGCCACACTGCGCGTCACGTGACCGTGGTGGCCTGGGTGATCGACAGCGTGCCCCGCCGCGACCTCATGTGCTGCATGGTCGTGAGGTGCCTCGTGAGAGGCGGCTGCCAAGGCACTTGCGGAAACGCCATCTGAGGCGCTGTGCGGTGCCGTAGCACCGTGCCCGCAATGTGCGTGGTCGTGGCTCTGTTTGTTGCTGGGCTGCATAAAATTCCTCTTTCTGAGGTAAGTCTTGACCTTCTCATCGTGAGAAGGTCAAGACGCACGCGAGCTTCGCGGCATGAGAGGGAGCGCCGAGAGCGCCGAGGAGAACCGCCGTGAGAGGCGGCCGGTTTACTTCTTCATGGCCTCGCCAGAGTGGCCGTGCTTCGCCAGGAACTTGTCGAGTTCGGCGATCTCTTTTTTCTGCGCCTTGATGATGTTCGTGGCCATCCTGCGCATCTGGGAGTCCTTGCCTGACTGCAGTTCAGCTTGAGCCATGTCGATGGCGCCCTGGTGGTGCATTCGCATCATCATCGCGAAGTCGACGTCCGGATTGCCGCTCATGGACATCGAGGCCATCTTGTCGTTCATGTCCTTCATCATGGACTTCATGTCCATGTTGCCCCGCATGCCGGCGGCTCCAGGCGCACCAGCCGTTAGGTGACCGTGCTGCGCCGCGGGCTGTGCAAAGGCCACTGGCTGAAGCAGTGCGCCACCAAGGGCGATCACCGAGAGGGAACGTGTCAAAAAAGTCATCTTCATGGAAACTCCTTCAGAAAGGAAAAATTGTTCGAACTGACGAGGCATCGCTGTGAGGAGCCGCGCCGGCAACTAGCGTCAGCGACTTGCGTCCATCTTGGTGACCGTAAATTTCCCGTCCAGCTTCTCGGCAACGAAGCGGACCTTGTCGCCCGCTTGGACCTTTTCGAGCATTGCCGCGTCCTGGACTTGAAACACCATCGTCATGCCGGGCATGTCGAGGTTCTTGAGCGGGCCGTGCTTGATCGTGAGCTTCTGGTTCTCTTTGTCAACTTTGCGCACTTCGCCCTCGGCCATCTCGGCGGAAGTGGCAGAAGCGGCAGGTGCGCTCGTGGTTTGCGCTCCGGCCACACCAGCCATGGAAATCACGAGGGCTGCTGTCGAAGCTGCGATCGCAAATTGGATCTTTTTCATAGCGTTTTCCTTTGATTGAGGGATGCAGGCCCGGCGCTCCGCGCTGAGCCAAAGAGGGTTACTTCGAGTTTTTTCCAGCCGACTTGGCGACGTTGACCGCGCCCTTCATACCGGCGTCGTAGTGGCCTGGCTGCAGGCACGCGAAGTCGATCTTCCCGGCCTTGGTGAACTGCCAGACAACCTCGCCGCTCTTGCCGGGCGCGAGCGTGACCATGTTCGGGTCGTCATGCTCCATCTCCGGGTTCTTCATCATGAGCTGGTAGTGCTCCTTGAGCTCCTTCTCGGTACCCAGGACGAGCTCGTGCTTGATGTTCCCCGAGTTAGTGATGAGAAAGCGCACGGTCTCGTTTTGCTTGACGTCAATGCTCGCGGGGGTGAAGCGCATCGCGTCGGTCATGTCCACCTTGACGGTGCGGGTTGCCTTGGCTGCCACACCGGGCTTGCCGATGGCGTCGTTGGCGTCGTGACCGCCGGCATGACTACCGGCAGCCAAAGCACCAACAGCGGCAATGGCGGTGATCGCAGCGACTGCTGCAGAGCGAATGGTCTGGATCTTCATGTGATTTCCTCTGTTGAAAAAACGCGGGGTCAATGGCCTGCATGGCCTTTGGTTGGCTTACGGACTTGCACTTCGATGTTTTTGGCCGGCATGTTCTGGGCCGGCATTGCGGCCGCGCCAGCGTCGCGTGCGCGGGGCGGCTCCGCGGAGGTACCGTTGAATTCGTAGGCAACGGTGCCTTGTGGATGCTTGAACCATCCAGGGTTCGAGTAGTCGCCGCGCTTCTGGTCCTTGCGGACCTTCAGCACGCTGAACATGCCGCCCATCTCGACCGAGCCGAAGGGTCCTTCGCCGGTCATCATTCGCGCCGTGTTGTCCGGAAGCGGCATCTCCATCTCGCCCATGTCCGCCATGCCGCGCTCGCCCATCACCATGTAGTCGGGAACAAGCTTGGTGACCTGTTTGACGACATCCTTGTGGTCGACACCGATCATGGTGGGCACGTCGTGGCCCATGGCGTTCATCGTGTGATGGCTCTTGTGGCAATGGAACGCCCAGTCGCCTTCCTCGTCCGCGAGGAATTCAATCTGTCGCATCTGCCCGACCGCCACGTCGGTGGTCACCTCGTACTGCCTGGAGGTCTTCGGCGTCGGACCTCCGTCGGTGCCGGTGACGAGGAACTCGTGCCCGTGCAGATGCATCGGGTGGTTCGTCATCGTGAGGTTGCCGATGCGAATCCTGACCTTGTCGTTCTGTCGAACGTTGAGCGAGTCGATGCCAGGAAAGATGCGGCTGTTCCAGGACCACAGGTTGAAGTCCAGCATCGTCATGATCTTGGGCGTCGCGCTGCCAGGCTCCACGTCGTAAGCATTCAGTAGGAACACGAAATCGCGATCGACCTTCTCGATCAGCGGATGCTCGGCCTTGGGATGCGTGACCCAGAAGCCCATCATCCCCATCGCCATTTGCACCATCTCGTCGGCGTGAGGGTGGTACATGAAGGTGCCGGGCCGGCGCGCGACGAACTCGTAGACGAACGTTTTGCCTGGCTGAATACCCGGCTGGTTCAAACCGGTGACGCCGTCCATGCCGTTGGGCAGGCGCTGGCCGTGCCAGTGGATGCTGGTGTGCTCGGGCAGCTTGTTGGTGACGAAGATGCGCACCCGGTCGCCCTCTACGACTTCGATGGTTGGGCCGGGCGACTGGCCGTTGTAGCCCCAGAGGTTGGCCTTGAAGCCGGGCGCCATCTCGCGCACCACTGGCTCGGCGACCAGGTGAAATTCCTTGACGCCGTTGTTCATGCGCCAGGGCAAGGTCCAGCCATTGAGCGTGACGACTGGGTTGTAGGGGCGGCCCGTTGAAGGCGCCAGCGGAGGCATGGTGTCCGGCTTTCCCTGAAAGACCGGCTCTGGCAAGGCGGCCATCGCTACCTTGCTCACCGTGGCGGCGGCGATGGCACCCGTGATGGCCCCCGCACCGCTTAGAAAGTTGCGTCTGTTGTTCATGTGTAGCTCTTGAAGATTTGCTCAATGGGCCGGTGCGGCGGCAGCTTGGGAGCTGGCGCCACCGGCAGCCGGGGAGGCCATGGCAGAGGGTTTGCCGATCACAGAGGCGGCGAGCGCCGCGTCCGCCAACCAAAACTGCTGCTGGGCGTTGATCGCGTTGGTCACACTTGAGATCTGGTCGCGTGCCTCGGCCAAGAGCTCGAAGACGCCGATCAGCATCCCGTTGTAGCGAAGGACGTTCTCGTCGGCCATCGCCTGGCGCAATGGGACGATTTCGTCGCGGTAGTGGCGTGCGATGTCGTAAGTCGTGCGATATGCCGAGTAGTCCTGGCGCAGCTGAGAGGTCGCACCGCGGACGGCTGCGTCGTAGCGGTTGGCAGCCACCAGAGATTGAGCGTTCAGTGCGTCGCGCTGAGCGGAGCCCCAGTCAAACAGGGGCAGCCGGATGTCCAGCTCAAACCCTCGCCCGGTGCTGCGCGTCCCCTCTTGGTTGTCAAAGACGGTGTCGCGCCGGATTCCAGCTTCCACATCGATGAACGTGGAGAGTTGGTTGATGCCTTGCGACCTCCCTGCCACCTCCAGCTGCGCGCGTGCCTGTTGCACGTCCAGGCGTTGTGCACCCGCAGTGCTGGCCACGGCCTGAGCTGGACGGGGCTCCTTGGGCAAATCGGGCAGTCGCTCTGGCAGCTGCAACTTTGCGGCCTGGCTGTCATCCAGGCCCAGCGCGCGGATCAGTTCCTCGCGGGCAGAAGTGGCGGCATGACGAGCCGAGGCCAGTTGCGTCGTGGCGTCGGCATAGAACACCTGCTGTCGCGCCCGCTGCAGCTTGCTGAAGTTGCCGACGAGCTGCATCCGCCGAGCAAGCTCGGCGCTGGCGTCGGCGGACTGTTTGACTTGCTCACCGTACTGCAGCAACTGCTGCGCGGCGACTGCGCGCACCCAGGCCGAGCGAACCTGGGTCACCTGGTCCACGACGGTGGTCGTGAGCTGGATCTGCGCCTGCACGCCCTGGCTCCGCGCGATGGACATCCGTCGCGGTAGGAGGATCAGGTCAACCACGCCGAATGACAAAAGCCGCCCGATTTCCAGCTCATCTCCAATGCGCAGCCGCTCGAAGCTGAAAACCGGGTTGGGAATGCGGCCCGCCTGGTTCGCGTTGGAGATCTCGGCCCAGCTCTGAGCCACCATCGCCTGCAACGCAGGGCTGTTCGCCAGGGCGAGACGCACTGCGGCATCCTGCGTCAGGGGCTTGTTCAGAAGCTCATCGGCGATCGCAAGGCGTGCGTCACGCTGTTCCTTAGTGCGGCTCAGCTCCAGGTTGCCGCCGGTGAACTGTGCCGCAGAGCTATTGGTCTGCTTGACGGCATCATCGATGCCGAGGGAGGCACAGCCTGTGAGTACGGCAAGGCCGACGGCGCCAAGTGCTAAACGCAGCGGGCGTGTCATGGCTTCTCCTTGGGGGCGGGCATGACATGGCCGGCGTGTGGATCCGCCGCTGCAGGCGCCTTAGGGTCAGAGGGCTCGCCGCTGGCCTCTTTGGCATAGGCGCGCCATCCACCACGGCTGTTGACGGTGTCGTTGGCGGCCTTCCATGGGATGGCCTTCTCGTCAGCGAAGGCTTTGTAGCCATCCATCGCCGAACTGTAGGAAAGAGAATTCGGCGTAGCCGAGGGAGCATCGACGGCGGGCGCAGTTTGCGCGCCTGCCGTGAAAGCCACGAATGTGGTCAAGCTGGCCAGCCAGAGGGCCGGCGATGGTGTGAACATGGGTTCCTCGCGATGTTCATGAACGAAGTGCCGTCGACCGCCGCAAGGCGGAAGAAACAGCAAGCGATGCATGCGCGTTCAAACGACGACAGCAATGCTGTCGCCGGCGAACGCCTTAGACGCGAGGAGGTTTTTGAGGAACGCCGGGCGAGACGATCGCCAGCGCGTAGAGAGGCTCTACCAGGTCAGCCTGAGGAAGGCCAACGTTCTTGACGCCAGCAACGTCCGGTGTCAACCCAACAGCATGGCAGGGGGCGCAATTGCCACATTTGTGGCCCCCGTCGTCATGCTCAGCATCAGCGCTGTGGTCATGCGCGCCAACTTGGGCGTCTGCGTGGTGGCCCGCGGCGGAGACCGCATCACCATGATCATGGTGACCGCTGCCCGTCGGGGCGGAGACAGCTTCCATTGACATGGGCGACCCCGGGGCGCAAACAGCCATGGCTGCTGCCGCGTAGCCTTGAAAAGGCACCGCAAACATCATGAGCCACAGAAAAATCGCGCGAAAGCTGATCACCGAAGAATTGTAGTTGGGCAGCGGGTTTGGGGGAAATAGCCGGCCGGGAAATGGCTACAAAGTGCACAGCGCGCGAAGCCACGACCCTGCCCGTCTCCAATTTTGATGCCGCGAAGGTGAGACGTTACTTCCCGCGCGCGTAGAGCCCCAGCGCTACCAGCCACGGTGCCGTGAAAAGCAGCAGGAGCCATCTGAAGTCAGAGTCGATGAGAAAATTCACGACGACCATCAATCCGATGGAGGTGCCCGCGCTCAGCGCTGCGACCCAGGCCGCGCCGGGAGCCCGGCTGCGGAAACAGGTTCTTGCCAAGTAGCAAGTCAGCAGCCCAGTGGACACCATGTAGCCGCCCATCACCCAGAAGACGCGCGGCAGCCAAAGCAGCAGGCCAGGAAAGGCGACACGAATGTGCTCCAGCGTCGTGCCCATGAAGCGAGGGTCTTCCGGGAGCAGCGCCGGGCGAATAAAGATGAAATAGAGGCCCATTCCAATCAGGACGACGCCGCCGAGCGCCAAGGCACCTGAGGAAAGCTGGCCGCTCCCGGGGGTACCCGCCGGCGCCGCCACTTGCCTGGTCATCCCGAGCCTACTTGCACCGCTCGTGCATTGCTCGCATCCGCTGCCGCATCTCCGGCGTCATGGACGTCATGTGCTTTTCCATCATGGTTTGCTGCTCGGCGGACGACTTGCCGCTCATCATCTTCTTGTGCATCTCGCAGTGGGACTGCATGTCCTTCGCGCCCATCGTGGCATGTGCATGGTCGTCGCTCTTTGCAGAAGCGGCACAACCGCCCAGCCCCAAGGCCATAAGCGCGGAGGCAAGCAGGGGGACTACTCGTGAAAACAGCTTCATAAAACTTCCTTTTGGTTACTGGAGGTAGAGGTGGGACCGCAGCGACACATTACGGATGTTCCCGCCCAGCGCTTTGACTTGCATCAACGCGCGCTGAGCCGGCTGCGCTCTATTTCACCGCTCAATGGGGGTGACGATGATCGTGCCGCCTCTCGGTCGGCCATAAACCGCACCATGCGCCTGTTTCAGGCCGCCCAAGCTTCGCGTCTGTTGCCCTGAAGACCCATCATCAAAATAAGCTTGACCTTGACACGATGAGAGGGTCGACAGTTCCTCCACCAACCGGAACTGGAGAAAGCAATGGTCAGCTTCAAAATCAACGACATGACGTGCGGGCACTGCGCCAGCACAATCACTAAGGCAGTCACCTCGGTCGACAGGTCAGCCCGCGTTGAGGTCGACATTCCGCGCAAGCTCGTCCATGTGACCGGCGAAATGGCAGCAGCGGTCTTGCTCGGAGCTATCCACGACGCCGGATACACGCCTGAGGAGGTCCAGGCCGAGTCCGCCCCGCCCGCAGGTCCGCGGGCATCCCGTGGTTGTGGGTGCGGCTGCGGGCCGAAAAAGGCGCCCGCGGTTGCGATTGGTCAAGGAGCGACTACCGTCCGCAGCTCATGCTGTAGCTAGGACAGAAGCCCCTTATGGACCAGCAGCACGCACGCCCTTCTTTTTGGAAGACGCCTTTCGGCATCTTCGCGACCCTTGTCGCGGTGGTCGCCAGCGTCTACCTCTGGATCGCCCACAGGGACCACTTGCTTGCGCTGCTGCCGTTTGCCATCTTGGTCGCTTGCCCGCTGATGCACGTCTTCATGCACCGCGGCCATGGCCATGGCGGCCACGCGCACGGCGAGAGACCCAAAAACAACGGCACGCCACGTGGCTAAAGCCGCGTAGCTCGCCTCTGTCTCGGCGCCATCCTGGTGGCCCCCGGAACAAAAAAGGCCGGCACCAAGGTGCCAGCCTTTCAGGGTTGCCAGGCTAGCTGGCTACCGCGCTGCTTATTCGCAGCAGGGCATCGTGACCTCGTCGCAGCAGTCGCCACCGTCGCAGCAGGGCTGCGTAGCGAAAACTGCAGTGGAGGCCAACGTAAGGGCGAAGATTGCAAGTAGCTTTTTCATGATTGATCCGTTTGGTTGAGTGAAGGAGAAAACATTGGTCAAGCTCGCGCCCAAGGCGGTCGCCATATGTCTTCGATCCTCGTTCCCAGGTTCACGAATAGGGATGCCACCGTCAAGGCGTCCGCAACATGCCGAAGGTGCTCGGCCACAGAGGCAGGAAGGCTTACCGACTGACAAACGCAGCTAGCAGGAACGCAGTGGGTATCCCCGCAAGTCACCTCGCAGCAGTCATGCTGCCGTGGGCTTGCGGCGTACGCGGTATGAACCGCGAACAGCAGAGACAGAAGGAGGCCGAGGATGGCACGCATGAAGACAGGATATCAGGCCAAGCATCTCTGCCTTGCAGAGGCGGTGCTTGACCGTCTCCCTGTGAGCGGACAGTCACAAGCGACCGCTTTTGGCCGATTCGGTTGAAAAACTCCGGTGCGGCCCCTCTGGGCACATCCGCGGAGTACTCAAACCCTTCCCCGAGTCGCGATGGTCGTTTTTCGCCGCCGAGACGCTGTGAACGCTGCGGCAGAGTTTTTCAACCGAATCGGCCGAAGGCGGCCGGCCGGAGGATGCCACAGCGGCCCCTTCTGGGAAAAGCTCACGAACTGCGACCCGCCTGGCTCATTAACTTCGAGCAAGGCTCATTAACTGCGGCCCCCTACAGCCCGGCTGGCAAACTATGTAAAGCACTGCTATGTACCATAGTTGAAGCAAAGGACTTATCCACAGGTGAATTTGCTTCTCGTAATGCATCTATGTCTGTTTTAGGTATAAGTCCGACGCTGTAGATCTCCTGGCCGGGCCCCAGGCCGGCGGCGATCGCCATCATCCGGTTGCTCATATCGCCGTAGAGCGTGAAGTTAGCGCTCAACGCGACCACCCCCGCATCGGGCAGGGTCTGGCGGATCTGGAACCAGGGCGCGCCCATCGTGATGCCGAGCTCCTTGGCCTCGTTGCTGCGGGCGATCGCGCAGCCGTCGTTGTTGCTGAGCACGATGACCGGTCGGCCCTGCAGGCTCGGGCGGAACACCCGCTCGCAGCTCACGTAGAAGTTGTTGCCGTCGACGAGCGCGTACACGGCGGCGCCCTATTTCACGAAGCGCTTGATGGCGGCGGTGACGACGCCGCAGATGATCAGCTGCTGACCCTCCTTGAAGGTGATCTCCGGGAAGGTCGGATTGGCCGTCGTGAGCTTCACGCGGCCGCCGCGCTTGTAGAAGTACTTCACGGTGAAGTCGCCATCGACCTGGGCCACCACGATGTGGCGGTGCATCGGGGTGATGGCTCGGTTGACCACCAGCAGGTCGCCGTCGCCGATACCGGCTTCGACCATGGACTGCCCGCTGACCTGCCAGTAGAAGGTGGCGAGAGGATGCGTGATCAGCAGGTCGATGAGATCCTGGCGCTTGATCGCGAAGTCGTCTGCGGGAGACGGGAAGCCCGCGCGCAACTTGCCTTCGACCACTGGCAACGGGAGCCGCACGGGCTCCACGATGGGCTCGGCGGCGGAAAGCGGAATACTGTACATGCATCCATGTATATGGCTAGCATGGCGCCATGAACGACGACACCCCTGAAATCTGGATCGCAGCCTGTGCGCACCGGCTGCAGCAGCACTGGCGCACAGTCGATCCGGATGTCTTGGAAGAGGTTGCGAAGGACCTATCGCATAACGCACACCTGCGTGCGCTTTCGCCCACCCAGGCGGCCGCTGAATGGCTCCAGCCCGTAGCATGTGGACCATCTGCACCTACTACATCTCCCCAGTACCTCGAGAAATAGAAGCGTACTGGCACATAAGCGCACGCACGCCCAACACCCATTTTCCGAGCCAGCGCAATCTCATTCCGCTGGCGACCGGGCCGTTCCTGCGCAACTCTTCCGACGACGGCTCGCGCGAGTTGGCATGGGCCAGTGGGGATTGATTCCGCCCGAGCGCCAGACGCGCATCCCAAATGAGCCGGCCGCGCGGTCCGGGCGAGAAGTCCAAGCGCCACAAGACGGTAAATGCGCGCACCGAATTGGCCAACGGCCGGCCGACCTTCAGCAGCGCCTGGCGAGCCGGGCAGCGCTGCATCGTGCCGGCCTCAAGTTTTGACGAGCCGAATTGGGAGACCGGCAAGAACGTCTGGTGGCAATTCCGCCGCCCCGACGGCATGCCGTAGGGCGTGGCAGGTCTGTGGAGCCGATGGACCGATTCGGAGTCGGCGAGACGGTCGACAGCTACACGAAGCTCACCATCAACGCGAACGCGCATCGTTGATGGGCCGCATGCACAAGCCCGGTGTGGATCCAACGACCAAGATGCCTTTGCCGCCGGAGAAGCAGGACAACGCAGCCTGGTGCTGATCGCACGGGAACGTGTCGACTGATGGCTCCAGGGCACGCATCGAGGATGCGAAGCAGTTGCTGGTGCTGACGGCTGTCGAGCGGTTTCTAGCGGGGCCGCAAGTGGTCGATGAGAAAAGAATGATGCCCTAGTGAATCGCTGGCGAAACGAGCTTGCATGCGTGGCGAGCGGTGTTCTGCGGCGCACCGCTGAACCACCCGGGTTTATGGGTGCTGATGCATACGCGGTCGGATCAGCATCGGCACGAAGCGCCACGTGTACAGGCTTTACACCAGCATCCAGGCGCCGGCCGATGCAGGCAGAGCCTAAACCGTCAATGAGCCGACCAAAACACGATCAGGCGGAAACCGCGGCAGCGATTGCAAGGGCGATCGCCCCCTCTACCGTATCTCGTCGATGTAGTACCAGCCGACGGCTCTCGGGCGAGATTTCGGTTCCACCGCATCGATTGCAGTTCACCATTGGCCGTTGCTCTCCTTGTCCAAATAGGTGATCGTTACAGTTCCGTCGACTTGGACTCCTATGCTGCGGCCAAGTACGCTGGAGAACTCAAACACTACCGTGACGCTTGACCAAGAATCCTCGTTTGCATCTCGATGTGCCTTCGCGCGGGCGGTTAGTAGCCTGTTGAGTTGGTCAAGCTCGTCCTTACTAAGAATGAAGTCAGAATATTTCATAGGCGAATTTTTGTGGGCGAGCGTCGAGACGTCCAGCCAGTGTGTCATTCGCCACCTTGATTCACGGTGCGTTCGTCCAAACGCAGTTGTGCCAAAACAGATGGCAATCCATGAGCCGCAGTCACTGGCCAAAAATCGTCGAGATGACTGGCTGCGCTCTCGTCCGGATTGAGCACCCACACTGCGCAGCCATGTCGGCGAGCCGTCTCTGGAAGCAGCGCTGCTGGGTGCACTTGGCCAGAGGTACCAACGACGAGCATCAAGTCGGCGCGCGCGATGCCAGCCATCGATGCCATCCAAACGTCCTCCGGTAGGCTTTCACCAAACCAGACGACGCCAGGACGGATGAAGCCGCCACAGGTCCGGCACAGCGGTAGTCCGAGCGGCCCTTCGACTTCTGTTCCGGTGCTGTCACTGTCGGTGCGCACATGAGGGCGATGGCATGAGAAGCAACGCGGCGCAAAAAGACTTCCATGCAAGTGGTGCACGGGAGTCGAACCCGCCCGCTCATGCAGGTCGTCCACGTTCTGAGTGACGACAGTCAGTTCTTCTATCCACGGTAGTTCGGCCAAGCAGGCAAGCGCAAGATGGCCCGGGTTCGGCAGCGCATCGGCCACATTTTTGCGACGGCTCTCATACCAACTCCAGACCAAAGCGGGATCGCGTTGGAACCCTGCAGCAGTCGCCAGTGACCGTACATCAAACTGAGCCCACATTCCGTCAGTGGAATCTCGAAACGTAGGAATGCCACTCTCAGCAGACATCCCTGCCCCGGTGAGGACGACCACGCGTCGCGCGCTTCGCATGTCTTCTATGAGCGTTTGAGGTGGCTGGGTTTGATGAGGTTGGAGCGTGGTGTTCATGATCGGATCTTCACTGCTCGTACGACATGCTGCGTCGCACCGGCCGCGGCGTGTTCTATCGCTTTCGACTCCCTAGCGCACTAAGTTGTGCCTAAGCTGTCCGGGAGATGTGGATAAGGGCTCACATGCGTGAAGTGCAGAGCAGCAGGACAACCCGTCCAGTGACGAGACGCTCGCGGATCTGAGCACTGGCGGTCTCACAGGCCGCTCGGTCCTCGTAGACCTGGGAGAGCGAACTCACTCCTTGCGGCAAAGCGAGAACGAGGAGAAGAACGAAGGCAGGCATCGGAGCTCCAGTGTTGGACGGAGTCTCAAGCTTCGCTCCGAGAGCGACATTAGGCGTCGTCTAGCGTATGCCATGGCGTTCGTCTTCTGTTTCTGCGACACATCCTGTCGCAGGGCTCACGAGCATCACGCTCTTAGCAGCAAACAGGAGCGTCTATGGCAGTTCGCCGCGTCAATCAGAACCTTTGGAATTTTCACGAAGCAGATCCGCTTGCCGTGCCGAATGCACGCGTTGCGCTGGCACTGTTGATTTGCGTGCGGCGGTCCGGCATTGCCTTTCGTGAGGCCAGCTGGGACGATCTCGGCGCAGCGCTGGCTCCCGTCGCGCGAAAGCACGAGCGCGCCTTTAAGACTGCATTGCAAGGCCACAGCCGGGACCAGATTGCCGCTGGCCGTGAGCCCTGTCTGCAACCGGATACCGAAACGGCGCTCTATCTGAACAAATGCGTTCTGACTGCGCTCGGCGAAGGCATGTCACGCGATCTCCCGCGATTTCGGGCCCTGTCGGACAAGATGCTGAAGTCTCTCCACAAGTTCGTGGCGGACCGCTCGTACCACGGTGACCGCAACCTGGAGATGTTGACCCTCCTGATCGGCTTGACGACAGCGGAGTCGCGGCTGCTGCGGTTGGTCACGGCCTGCTCGCACAGCAGCATCGACCGATCGCTGTTCGCCTTTGTTGATTCGGCATCGCGCATGACGCGTGCATTGGAGGCGTTGTTGGATGTCAGTGTCAGCGCGCTGGCCCGTCTGTTTGGACGCAACAGCGTGATCGCTCGCTGCGGGCTGCTGAATGCCTTGAGCACCGGTCGCAGTCGCATCGACCTTGAGGATCTGCTGTGCCTGAGCGGCACCGGCGAACGCCTGATGAGCACGCCATTCGAAGACGAGCAGGCAATGGCGCGCTCTGTCCTGACACCTATGCCTGCCTCAACCGCCACACAGCTGGACTGGCCTCACCTACACAGCCAGCGACAGCTTTTGAAAGCGGCTCTCAGCGGCGCGCTGGAGCGCCGCGAGCGCGGGATCAACGTTCTGTTGTACGGCTCTCCTGGGACGGGCAAGACCGCGTTCGTGCGAGATTTGATCGTCGAGTTGGGCGCCAGTGCGTTCTGCGTCGACGAGACTGATGAAGACGGCGGCGAGGCCACCCGCTCGGAGCGCCTTGCCAGCCTGCAGCTCAGCCAGAGCTTCGTCGGACAGGCGGGCCGTTCAGTCATCGTGCTCGACGAAGCGGAAGACATCTTCCAGAGCGACTACAACCACCCGCTGGCCGGCCTCTTCCAATCGAACGGCGGGAGCAAGGCCTGGATCAACAACCTGCTGGAGAGCAACAGCGCGCCGGTGATCTGGATCAGCAACCGCATTACGCAGCTCGATCCGGCCTACCTGCGCCGCTTCTCCTGCTGTCTGGAGTTTCCGGCCACACCGTACGCGTTGCGGCGCGCTATCGCGCAGCAGCGCCTCGGTGCGCTGAACTGCAATGAAGCCACCATCGACTTCGCTTCGGCAATGCCCGAGGTCACGCCTGCGCATCTGGACGCAGCTGCCCGATTCGCAACCCTGGGGCAGCAGACGGGCATGGATGCTAATGCCGCCGTGCGCTTCGTCTTGGAATCGCACCTTAAGGCCAGTGGCAAAGTGTCGCCGGCGGTCGCCCCGCCGCGCAGCACCCGTTTCGACCTGCGGTACCTGAACATTAAAGGCAACGCTGCACCGGAAGCGGTCGTCCGCTCGCTGGAGCGCGTGAGCGCGGCGGCGGGTCCGGGCTCTGGCACCGCCTTGCTGTTCTCCGGCTCGCCTGGCACAGGCAAGACTCAGCTGGCCGCCGAGCTCGCCACGCGCCTTGGCAGGAGGCTGGTCGTGCGCACGGCGTCCGACATCAACTCCAAGTGGTATGGCGAATCCGAAGGCAATGTGGCGCGCATGTTTCGCGACTGCGATCCGCATACCGAGCTTCTGTTTCTTGACGAAGCCGAGATCCTGTTGAGCGCGCGCGAGCAGGCTGGTCATCGCGCTGACCGCGCGGTCACAGCCGAGTTCCTGCGCTGGCTGGAGCTGTTCGAAGGCATCTTCGTGTGTGCGACAAACCACGCCAACGACTTTGACTCGGCGCTGATGCGGCGATTTACCTTTCGGCTGGAGTTTCAGCCGCTGCACCAGCAGCAGCGCTTGGAGCTGTACGCCGAACTGGCCCATGGTTGGCGAGCTGAAGGGCCCCCGGATGCACTGCCCATCGATGAAGCTACACGGCGGCAGTTGGACCGCTTGGAGGGGCTGACGCCGGGCGACTACGCCAACGCGGCACGTCGTATCCGCACGCTGGAGCTCCCCACTTCTGCTTGGTTGGACGAGCTGCAGGCCGAGCACCGTGCCAAGTCCGGCGCCACGGGCCAGCACGTCGGCTTTCTCTAACAACTACCCATGTACCCCAATCGCGCTGTCGATCCATCGACATCGAAGCGTCTTCATGCCACTCGACTGCGAACGCCTGCGCGGCTTCTGATGTAGTACTGTAAATTCGTGATGCCGGCAATAGTGGTGCCGGCTCATGCGTGGCGCGACTGGGTTGTGCATTAGGGTTGTGCTGGGCCTCCGCAGAAGTAGTTGTCAACGGGTTCAAAGGAAAGTCATGTTCAATCAAGCGGCGCTCCATCTTGGCGACTTGAAGAAGTCACCCGTCTTTTCAATGTCGCGAGGCGGAAGAGAGCTATTTCATACCAACTTTTGGGCTTTCATTCTCGAGATCAATCCGGACGACCTAGAAGAGGACGATCGTCCTGTTGCGCACGCAGTCCGCGGCAGTCTGCTCGAAAGCCTTTTTGGTGAGGTGGTTCCCTCTCGAGTTTGGGTATGGCGCGAAAAGAACAACCTCGATCTCGTCGTCATCGCGGCACCGGATACTCCAGCTGGTCAAACTCTCATGGCGCCTCAAATCGGTGCGCAGGAATTCGCGAAAGTATCGAGGAAGCGAAAGAACACCGTTGGTCTTCCGGAGGTGGGCACACGTTGCGTGGTTGTGGAGGTAAAGCTTAAGGCGATACCGACACGCCTGCAGTTAGACAGCTACACCCAAAAGCTTCTGGACGGCTTGACCTTTGATTTGCCTCAGCCCGCCAAGTTGGCCCCAGACACATATTGCAGCGACTGGGGACGAGTGCAGGTCCAACTCGACCACGCGGAACATACCGGCGTTAAGTTCTGGGCCTACCCTCCATCCGTCAATGCCGACGATCAACTCATCGATAACCGCCTAAAACCTGCACTCGCTGGTGCCGCAGGTTCTGCGCGGCTGCTGTTGATCGCTCCCGGCGCAGATGCCGAACTGGTAGACAACTCGCCGTGGCAGGTCGAACAGCCGATCGACATCATGAACGCGATGATTCAAGCGTTCGACAGTGCACTACACGAGCATTCCGAACGACCTCAGGGATTATTCACTGCGATTGTTAAAGACTATCTCGATTCGACGAAGAGGCTGTGTCAGATCGTCGATGAAGTACAGAGGGAAGTTTCCGCCAGCTTCTGCGCGGACGAAGGTAATGTTGCGCTAAGTGCGGTTCACCGATCTGCGTGCCACAAGCGTTTCATTGATGCTCGGCTGCATGACCTCGTCGGCAAGCAAGCCTACAGCGTTATGCAAAAAATGCTTTTCAGGTCGTTGCTTGATCACGAGTTGCACGGCTTTCGCCTTCACGCTGAGACAATTCTGACCCGTGGAACGCCGGGTTTTAACATTGAGTATGTGAAGCAATGCCCTGCGGCTGGCAATAATGGCAACAACGCGGTCAGGCTGGGTGTCCAGATTCAAGGGGGCTTGTATCGTCACTACATTGCGGCGTCCTTGTCGACGGAGCAGTTGTTGCGTGCAATCGCCGAAGACCCGGATGCAGGCGGGTGGTTGGGTGGCAATCGAGAGCAGCATGGAGTTTTTGGAGAGCGTCGATTCTTCGGATCGACGAAGTTCGTCTATCGCGAGAGGGACATATCGGCCCTTACGTGGCAACCGCTGCGCCAGATGATCGAGCTCAGCATCACCGAAGCCGCGCAGCTCCTGCAGAATGCTGACATGCGTCAGCGATTGATCGAACTCGTCAAATAACGATGGCGTTGCGGCACCGGCCGTTGTACGGACGCCATCTTGCCAACGCAGTAGATTCACGGCCTCCAACCCTACTACTTAACATAAGCGTTTCTCTCACGTTGGGGCTGTCGCCGCGCCGCATACATCACATCGCTCTCCACGTACGTAGCAAGGACACTAGGATCCGCAACGGCGGCATTTAGAGAGCCGGCACTTACGTTGCCAAGTGGTGCTCGGCGTTGCGCGAACCGAGGCTGGCTCTCTTATGTGTCTAAATAGCCTCGAGGGCGGACGAGGTGAAGATCGCGCCCAAATCCGCGCAGCCACCACTTGAGCTGCTCGGATTCCGTAACCGTCACGGCAAACTGGTACCCATCCTCAGTCGATATGAACGTTTGGTTTTCTGCCAACGGCGATTCAGTGAGGTGCACGCCCGCCAGCTTCGGCAGACAGAACACGAGTTTGATGTGTTTCCCCGTGCTAAAGCCAAACCGCCCCTCGGCCTCATGGCGTTCTAGGCTGAAGTCTGGCGGCCGTGTAAATGTCAAGCGGGTGTCTTTGGCAGCACGAATGCGGTGCACCGAAAGCGAACGCTCATCGTCGTACCCCTCAAATCTGCAAACCAGCAACAACCGCGTGCCCTGCTGCGCCATTCCTAGCGGCATCACCTTTGACTCCGTCAGCTCGCCCCCTGCATTCACATAGGTCACCTCCAGCCAGTGGTCCGCATACAGCGCATTGCTCACCGCCTGGAATACTTCCTTCTTCATCTTGGGTGGCAGCAGCCGCTGCGTCGTGCTCACCACCCGCACCTTGTGCTGCCACATCCTGGCGCTGTTGGACTTCTCATCCTCCAACCGCAACTTGGCATGACTGAAGAAGCCCTCCATCGACCGCATGAGGTTGTCCGGCAGCAGGTTGCGCAGGTGCTGCTCGGCCAGCGTCAGAAGCACCGATTCTTGCTCGTTCAGGCCCGGTAGCGACAAGCCCTTGCTCAGCTCCTTCCAGCGGTAGCCATAGGGCTTGCTGCGGTCATCGCGCTCGATTTCGAAATGACCTGTCAGCACCTCCAACTGACGCTGGATGGTTCGCAAGTCGCGATCGAAGCCGATGTCGCGAAGCTGTTCCTGAAGCTCGGGCGCCGAGATCCTGCGGCCTCGTGGGATGCGCTTGAGCATCTCCAGAGACATCAGCAAGGTGTCGAGATTGTTGGATCGTTTCGGCATAAGCGTGAATCAGCGTGCGGCTTCGTCCACCCAGGCCTGCCAGGCCTGGACTGCCATGACCATGGCGAGCGTGTCCAGCTCGCAGTAACGCAGCAGCGCGGCTTCGATCGACTCCCGCTCGCGTGGGGCGAGGTCTTCGAATTGCAGCCGCGCGTAGGCGGTCATGGCGCTGCCGCCTGAGCGCAGTTCCGCATCAGAGCTGCCTTCGAGCTCGGCACGAGCGTCGACCGGCAGGTCGGCAAACACAGGGGGCAGCAGCTCGTATGGATCAAGGATGCAGCCATCTCGTTGCACCCACCAAGGCATGGGCGTCTGGTGGTTCAGGCTGGTGATCTGCGCACCCTCACCGTACAACGGTTCGCCATAGAGCTCCCGCAGCCGGGCCGAGCTCTGCATCAATGCCGGCAACACCTTTTTGAGCGAGCAGCTGCCCTGCGTCTCCGGGTGAAAGTAGTTCCGCTCCGCCAGCACGCACAGATCGACCATGCTGCGTGGCCCGAAGACCTTCACGTTGTCGATCTTGCGTTCGGTCAACGTCCCGACGAAGGCGATCAGCGCCTCCGCGTCCGGCGGTGGTGCGGCCATGGCGCGCAACACGTCCGCCAGTTGATTCAGCACGGTGTTCTCGTGCGTTGACCAGCGGAACACAGTGCCCTTGTCCTGACCCAGCGCATCACGCAGCGCGCGGAGGAACGGCAGGCTGGGAGGAACGCCCGGCCGTGCTTCCAGAAACTGACTCTTATGCTCGACACGGCCATCGGCGTGCATGACATGGTGGGAGAACTGGAAGGCAGTGGTCTGGTACGGATGCTGACCGCGGTCGAAGGGAATGGCGACTGCGCTGGTTTCGAAATCGATGAAGTGCAAGGGATAGTTCCAGCTCGCCATGACACGGCTCAGGCCCGCGGTGTCGACGTACTGCTCCCCGCCCTCTGGCCACTGGCCGCTGCACTGGAACCACTGGCGTTGTTCGCGGCTGAGGCCGTCGGCGCCCGGTGTGGGATCGTCGAGCGGAAGATCGGCCATCGTGATGTCGCGCAGTTTGCGCACGCCAGCGGCCATCAGCTGGGCCTTCTTCCGCGAGTTCCAGAGGTCCAGCACCGTGCCCCCAGTGAAGTCGGATGCCTGCCAACCAAAGGCCTCGCTCCAGCATTCGTGGAAGCCGCTGCGGGGCTCGCCAGCAGCCGGGGGCGCGGCGGCTTTGAACTCGCAGCTTGCGCAGTGGACGCCGGGCTTGGCTGGGAGACGCTGATCCAACTGGTATGCCACGGCGAGCCGCTCGACCGCATACGCGAACGGTTCTTCCTGACCGCCCACGTACAGCTCGCCCTCCAGGATCTCGTCCACCTGCTCGTCCACGGGCACGGCGCGCAAGAGCGGCGCGCCCAACTGTGAAAGGTCGGTGTCATGCGCCACCTCCACATGGGATCGGCCACCATCGCGCTTTATGCGAAAGCGCTGGTTCAGGCCATCCACGGTCGCGACGGCTGACTTGTCCGCCAGCAACAGGGAGCAGCGAAGCTGGAACTGCGGATGGGCGAGCGATGCCACATGCCGTTGGAAGGCGATGTCCTGCAGGTACGGCAGCATGCCCGGCTTCAG
Source organism: Variovorax restrictus (assembly GCF_051216715.1). Taxonomy (NCBI): domain Bacteria; kingdom Pseudomonadati; phylum Pseudomonadota; class Betaproteobacteria; order Burkholderiales; family Comamonadaceae; genus Variovorax; species Variovorax restrictus. The sequence goes on along the minus strand of NZ_JBPJZH010000003.1, from coordinate 26,352 downwards.
CCTGCCCTGCTTGTTGCGGAAGTTGCCGTCTTCCTGCGGGTCATACGACTTGGCCTTGACCTCGATGAGCTCGATCTGATTGCCCGACTTGCGCAGGATGTCGACCCGCACGAACAGGCCCCGGGCCTGCAGCGCGGCCTCATAGATCGTGACCTCGTCGCGCTGCAGCAGTTCTTGCGTGCGAGCTAGCTGTGCCGCGTGGCCCGCTTCTGTGACCTCGATGCCGCCCGGGTACATCAGGCAAGCCAATGCGCCGACTTGGAAGCCCCCTTCCGCCAGCGCCTGCATGAAGCTGTTGTCCAGCGCGTTGTTTTGATAGCGGGCCTTGCCCGTGTAGAAAAGCTTTGTCGGGCATTCAAGGGCGAGCTTGAAGCGGCTCTTGGTCAGGTACCGCGGCGTCACCGCCGCCGGGACGATGGCGCTCATGCGGCAACCAGCGGCCGCAACTGGTAAGTCGCATCGTCTTGCAGTTCGAAAAACATCTCGCCGCTGGACGAGGCCACGGGCGCATGGGCCGAGGCCCAGAACTTGGAAAGGCTGGACAGCTTGGCAACAACCCCCGCCACCACCGCGTCCTCACGGATTACCTTCTCCCACTCGGCCTTGGTCGCGCCCGGCGCGAATAGGATGCCGAGCCGCAAGCGCGTGTCCCAAGGCTGCTCGGCCCATTCCTGCTGCCGCTCCTGCACCATCGTCCGGACGGCGCGCAGGTCAGCATGCTGGCGCGCGTCCTCCACATCCAGCTGAGCGACAACGTAGGCGCCGATGATCGCGACCACATAGGCAGTCGGGAGCGGAGTGGACTGTTGGATTGCACACTGCACAGCCAGTTCGGCCGAGGGGCTGGCATAGACCGCGTGCCGGCGGCAAGGCATGTCAGCTGGCCGCAGGTACTCCCAGAGGTTGTCCACGATGTACGGCACGTTGGACGGCAGGCGGACAGTTGGGCGCCAACGGTGGATCGTCTCGGCTTCGGTCGCCGACAGTGTCTTTACGGCGCGGTACAGGGTGTCGGTCATCCAAGCTCCTTCTAAGCCTAAATTTTCGGCCGCTGACGCGACAAATTGAGTCGCATGTTGTTTGGTCACCTCATCCTGATGTGACCCATTGCCCGAAACCCACAGGCGATTGCTAGAAGGGCCCAACCTTCGGGCACAAGATTCCGCCGTCGCGAATCCCTGCTAGCGCGTTCAAACGTCAGGCTGTCCGCTGGACTTGGGCATGTGCAACGCTAGCGATGCCGCTTCGGCGCCGGCAGCGACGCCCAACTGTTCCATGTAGCGGCGCGCGTGGACATGATTGCAGTCGGTGCGCCATAGATCTTGCGCCACTCGGATTCGCTCCTCGGGGGATTCGCTGTCCTGCTGTGACAGCAGACCGTAGTCCCACAGCAGGAACTCCAGGTCCGCGCGCAGTTGAGCATCATGGTCTGGCAAGGGCTTGCGGCCATTCAGTTCGAGCACGTGCGTCCCGAATGCATTCTTGAAGACCAAGCCGACCCAATGCCCTTCAGGCGTCGGATGAGGATTTACTTGGCAGCGATGCGCTTGAATGTCGATGATTTGGAGCAAGGAGGTTTCCCGAAGTAGGTGACAACGGAATTCTTGGACGTAGTGCGACAGTCTGCGTCGCGTGTAGACACGCCGTGCAAGTGTGCCTTGAGAAGACTTGAACATGCTTCTGGACGGGTCGCAAGCAAGTCCAGAATTTGATCGACCTAACGGCAGCTCCTACGCACACTGCCCATGCCAAAAAACGCTGCGCTGAATGGCCGCCCTTGCCGGCGGCTTTGATTTCATGATGGCGCGCGATCTTGTGTTTGTGAGAACGCGTCCGCGCCCTTTTGACAACTGAGGTGGGCGCGGCCTCTGCGGGGCGGCGCCGCGGCGGTCAGACAAGGAAGAAGATCCTCCCTCGATCGCGCAGGCATGTCCATGGTCGCCTACTATTCGCGATGTTGAAAGTGTCGGGCGCGCAGTGCCGGCGCGTTGGCCTGTTTTTCTTTTGTTCGCGCACTGCTCTGTGCTCTCTCCACGAGCGTGCGCATCAAGCAAGCGACCGGTACGCGCTAGGTCAGGCGCTTCCAGCAAAAGTGCTTCTTGTAGCCGCGTAAGTCCTTGCTGTTCCCGGAGAAGTGAGGGTCCTTGCGAGCCGCCAGCACAGCCAAAGGAAGCCGAGCGGAACCAAGACGGTCTGCACGACGAAGATGGCGATCAGGTCGACGATCCGATCCGTCCATAGCTTCGCCGCTTCGCCGAGGGCCCGGTAGCTTTCACGCAACTCGGACACCTTGTTCTTCAGAGTTCTGAAGCGCTCGAATATGCCACCCTTAGATTCGGGCAATTCCGAGGTGGCGCCCGGAACGGCTTTCGCCGAGCCCTCGATCGTCAGGTAGGCCGTTTCGTAGCCCGGCTTCATGAACGCGTGGTACGCCCCTTCGCTGACGAGCGACGTGAGTGGAACCGCGAAGCGGGCCATCAGCAGGATGACAAGCGCCGGCTGGAGCCAGCGCATCGCTGCACCGCCGGTTCCGCGCCACCGGAGCGTGGCCCAAACCAGCATGACGACGGTGAGTGCGGCGGCCACGGCCACGTGGCCACCAAACTGAAGCAGCAGGAGTTGCACGCCGAAAGCGACGCTGGCGAAAAGCATCATGCCCGCGAACTTGTCCACGAGTTCATTGATCGGTCGGAGCATCTGCCCCGGGGTCATCGTGACGCCAATGCCGATCGGCTCGATGCTCAGTTCCGTTCCCTGCACAACGGACAGTGCTGCACCCAGTGCGCGCGCCGCAGCGAAGGTCGTCAGCGAACGCTTCAGGCCCTGGCGGGTGTGCGTGTCCGCCGACTCGTTCAGCCATGGAAGCCATGCACAGGAGACGACGGCCACAAGCACCGCAATGAGCAGCAGGCGGTAGGAGGCGAAGGATTTCATGCGCGCAAGCATAGCGGTCGCCGAGCGGCGATCGCTGCGCGCTATCGCGAAGGTGAACCTCGTCGGGGCGTCGTTGGGCGTGACGCAGAATCGGATTGATGACTTCGTCCCCGCGCGCGCGCCAAGGCCATGACACGCTGGTCTACCGGCTGACTGAAATTCTGGTGAAGCTCAACCGGGGGGAGCAGCTGGAGCCTCGCGCATTGGCCGCGGAATTTGGGGTTGACCTGAGGACCGTGCAGCGGGATCTCAACCAACGCTTCGCCTACTTGGACTTGGTTAAGGAGGAGGGCCGGTACCGGATGAATCCAACCGTGCTTGGGCGCCTGAGCACCAAGGACATGGAGCGCTTCGCGATGGCCTCGGGCACCGCCGGGCTCTTTCCGACGCTCTCGCATGCTTTCGTACGGGAGCTGCTGCGCGAGGACCAGGCCTCACCGCTGCTCGTGCGGGGGCACCACTACGAGGACGTGGCCGAACATGCCTCGACCTTTGAGCTTCTGTTTCAGGCCGTCACCAATCGCCGGCATGTGCGCTTCGACTTTTCAGCAAAAGCGGGCGGGGCCGTCAAGTCCTATGACGATGTCGCTGCCTACCGCATGCTCAATCAGAAGGGCGTGTGGTATCTCGCCGCGGTGCACGATGGTCGTCTGAAGACGTTCGGCTTCTCGCGGGTGCGCGATGTGCTGGTCAAGGCGTCATCGTTCGTGCGAAGCCCCGATATCGAGCAGCGTCTGGAGACGGACGAGGGTCTGTGGCAGTCCGAGACCATGCTGCGCATCGTCCTCGACGTCGCGGCTCCCGCGGCCCATTACTTCCAGCGGCGGAACCTGATCGCCAACCAGGTGGTGGAGGCCGTGGCTGCCGATGGCTCCCTCCGGCTCGTCGCCACGGTGGGGCATCCCAACGAGATCCTGCCTATCGTCCGATACTGGATTCCTCACCTGCGGATCGTCGAGCCGGCACAGCTCCAGTCCGATCTGGAGGCGGAAATCTCGCGCTATCTCTTGCCGTCTCGGAAAGACGATGCCGAACGCTCCTGAAACGACACGACCTGTCGCCCGGTCTCACTAGCCTATGGGGATTGCAACATTCGGAGTGGCGATGTCGATCCTGTCAGTCTTCGTGTTTGTCTGTGGTGCTGCGGCGAGTCAGGGGATCGCCGAAGCCGTGAAGGCTTCCCTACCGGCCGGACAACTCGGGTCGTGGACTTGGGCCGTGCTGCTCCAGTATCTGATCTGCACGGGCTTGCTTGTCTTCATCGACAAGGCGTCCATCGGCGATGCGCTCGAGGGGGCGCTGGCCCTGACGTTCTTCATCCGTTGGCTGTTCTTCATGAAGAGCCTCTAGGCCTGAGGTGCGCGGCCCCGCTGTTCAGTGATCGTCGAGCGTGCGATCGGTAGCTTCGACCAGACCCTTGAGAAAACGGATGGCCTTCTCGAGGTCGTCTCTCTTCAGCAGGTGGGGCGCCGGGGGCATGCCGGGGACCGCAGCTCGCGAGCGGTGCACGGCGTCGCCGCGCTTGCTCAAGAGGTCGTCGAGTGTCTTGCGTGCGGTGGTGGGATCGTGGTGCTGCCACTTCCAGCCAGCCGTGACATCGACCTCGAGGTAGTCCTGGAATAGCTTACGTGTCTTGTCCGCCGGCGGGTTGTGGAACCGCCGCAGTTCCTCGTCGAGCTTGCCACGCACGAACTTGCCGAGCGTGCGATCGCCGCACCGAGGCCTTGCAAGCCCCGCCTGGCCACCTTTCGAGATGAGCCGGTGCGGATTGCAGGATCCAGCCGAGACTTGGCCATGTTCCTGGTGCCAGTCAACGACCCTGCGATCGCAACTCGCATAGGGGCCCGAGAGCATCGTTGGCCGGCGCGCGAGTGACGTTCTGAGGACCGAAGGTAAACTGTTCCGCTCGCCGGCCGGACGTTCGGTGAAAGGAGGCGGTTACCTGCTCCTCGACGGCGAAACGATCGTCGCAGCGCTGAACGTAACCACGATCGGGCGCCAGGGCACTGTCGCCTCGGATTTGTACGTCGCACCAACCCATCGCCGCAAGGGCCTCGCGACCCGCTTGATCGACTCTGCGAAGCTGGATTTCCCGGGGCTCCCTGCCTCACTCTTTCGTTGATCCAATGACAAATCGAGTTCTGTATGGAGTGGTCGCGGTCTGGCTTGCCGCCGCGTCTGCGTCTTCCCTAGCGGCCGATCGCCTCTTGCCTAGCCCCGAGGCGTCACGTGTGACCGTGGAGTCAGTCAAGCAGGACGGTGCTGCGGTTCTGATCAACATCTTCAATGGCAGCGCCCTCGTGGTGACCTCCGGCGAGCTACGGTGCCAAACGCGGGATTCAGTCGCTCAGCCAGTCACGAAGACGTTAAGCGCTACCGGACTCCGTGTTCAGGACCTCACTGAGGCCGATATCGCTGGGCTTCGCATCTCTTCGTCCAAGCATGACTGGCGAGCCTTTCCAGACCCGTCGCTCTTACTCGTGATCCCTCTCAAAGCGGATCGGATCGGACCGGGCAAGCGCTTGGAGGTTTACGCTGAGTCAATGAAAAACGTAGACAGCTGCGAACTCAACGAGCTGCGAGGCCGCGCCAAGAAGGTGTTCGAGATCCTGTAATCAGGGGCTACGGAGTAACAAGGCTGCGGCTGGCGCCAATTGATCCGTCGAAATCGGCGTTGACACCCAAACATCCCGCAACGCGTTTGGGAATCCATCTTCCAATCCGAGCTTCCTAGCACTGGAGATGCGCGCCAGATCCTCTCGGGAAATCGTGCCCTTTGCCACATAGGCCGCCGACGTGCCGCTTCTATGCATCCTCTCCCACGCGCCGGCTGGAGCGACCCGGATCGAGCGGCCGTCGACGTTGAAGCTGATTTCGGCTTCATCGCCCACAGGAAAGCGATCGCGCGCGGAAGCAGCGACGTCAGGTGCGAAGAGAGCCGCGACAGCCACGTTGATGCGGGGGCCACCTGCACTCAGCACCACCACGGTCATGCGGCCGAAGGCTACTGGCTGCCTGGCGGTCACCAAAGGATTGCCGTTCGCCGCTGCACTAATGGTCCATGGGCTCAACCGCGGCGCACGGTTGTCGACGTTTAGCTGCACGAGAGTCGGGACGGGCAGCCACTGGATATGCGAAGGCGGAACCATGGAGGCGCGGTCAAGCAGACCGCGGTCCACGCCCATCGCCTCTACATGGCCCGCCAAAGCGACGACTACCTCCTGCGTCGCGCCATCACCAATTGCACGCTGCTCGGCCACAAACTGATGAACGCCGAACATCGAACCCTCGGCCACAGACCTGGTTTGTCCACCTATGAAGGCCATGGTGCACGCCGACGCACATTTCGCTCCGCGCACAAACGCGGACTCGACTTCAAACGAGTTCATGACTCGTGAATACGTCGGCGCGAGGAACGTGTCAGCGCCGATGCTGCGCAAGTACTTCCCAAGAATTACGCCTCCAGCTAGGTTGCCGCCAGCGCTATCAAACGCGACGAAGGGCGCAGACATTCCCGTTTCCTTGAACGCGGGCGTCCTCAGAAATGCCGCCAGCCGTTGTGCCGTGTCCAGCTCGATGTCGCCCTGGGCCAGAACTTGCGGTGCGCACACTGCCCCATTCCCGCCGCAAGGACGAAACACCTCGAAGCGCATGGGCGCCGCGGAGACGCTCGCGCTGGCCAACACGGCTAAGACGGCGAAGGTCAATTTCACAGCAACACTCATGAAGCGATTGTGAAAGCACAACTGGTGAAGCGAGGAGCCGCACGAAGGGAATCGGCGACATTTGACACGCTTTCACGACATGCCGGCCGGGTAGGTCACGGTCGGCGGCAGCCGGGTTGTCAGCATTCAGGCGAGCTTCTTCGACGGCAAGGCTTCCGAGATCCTGATCTACCACAAGGATCTCACCCCGCAAGAGTTCGTCACTGCGTTCGTCGACCGCTACGGCAAGCCGACCCGCGAGGTCTGGGACGCCGCGCAGGACTCAGACAACGGTCGTTTTTTGGACCGTAATGGCGATGTGCTGAAGCAAAGTAAGCACCGTGTTGACCTGATTCGGCCCGCTGGGCGCGCAAGGACGAGAAGCTTCAGGTCGACCGCAAGCGGGCACAGTCCGATATTTGACGGGGCCAGGTTTCAGGATCCGTTGCGGCGCTGCGGGTGCGCGGCCGCGCTGGCAGCCGGGTTAGAGCCTGGACAATCCAGGCGGGCTTCCGAGCGACTGGCAAAGTCAGGGCGCGGCCAGCTGATCGAACCATGTCGCGTAAGGCGTGTTCTTCACCAGCCTGCGATTGAAGTCCTGCGCTCCGTCGGTCCACCAGACCGCGCCTCCCTCACCCAGCGCTCGCTTCGCTACGTCGACGCGCGCTCTAGCGGCGCGCACGCCTTCCGCATTCCCAGCACGGCGCTGCACCGCGACGTCACGCCGCGCCGCCATGAGTTCACTGACGAGCGATCGCGCCTTGCAGCCGGCAGTCCTGGATCCGAAAGGCGCCACAGCCGACCCCGCACGACGAAGTAGCGACCATCGGGGGTGTGCGGCATTGTCGATGCCATGCAGGTAGGCGGCGCGTTGCCGTTGGAGGGGTCGGCGAGGATCCGCTGATCACTGAAACGGGTGCTCTTTGCGGAGCGGATCAGCGACCGGTCATTGCGACGTTCCAGGACACAAGCTCGGGACCACGGTTATTGCACAACCACCGCTCAACGCCAGCGACGATACCTTCGCCATCGTCACCCAGGGCGGTAAAGGCCGCTAGCGGCGGCCCCAGCTTGGCGAGCAACGGCGAAAGCCGAGCACCGTCGATGCAGCGGACCTCGAAGGTGCTTTCCGGCTCCTGCTCGACTTCGCTCTCGATCTTCGACCAACACTGGCTGTGAAAGAGCTGTCGAGTAGGAAGCGGCGTCATCGTCTCGGCATCGAAGGCCGGCAAGACACGCCAACGGTCAGCGAGCCGGTTGCGGGAGATGCCGACGTAGCGAATGGCGCCATCGCTGCCAGCGACGAGATAGAGGCAAGGCGACCGCGCCTTCCACACAACTTGATCCAGGATGTCGTATTCGGCCTGCAGCCAGGGACCTATCCGGGCGCCCTTCGCACGTTGCGCTTCCAGCGTTTGCCCCCGATGTTGATTTCCATCCAGAAGTGACCCACTAAGCCCGCCGGGTCGGGATTGCATGAAACTCAACACGCACACCTATGGGCGAATTCCAGATGACGTCGAAGCTGGCGCGCCGACGCGAGACGATCATCTCGCGAAGCTCGGCAGCAAACCGCGCACTGGGAAGGCCCTGGCGGTGCCAATCGAACAGCTCGTGCGCCGCAACGTCGCCGTGCACCGAAGGCAAAGCTCTCTTGACGAACGGCCTCATGAAACTCGGCACCACCCTGGCATAGCGGGCGACGGCGCCGCCGGAAGGTGGTGCATGCGGGACAGGGCCTGCGACGTTGGGCGTTGGGGCGGCGTCGAGCGGTTTCAATGCATGCCCTTCTTCGAAATTCTGGTCATCGTCCTGCTGGCGTGATCGGGGGTATCGAAAACCGGTGCGCCCTCGCACATGAGGACGAGATGCTCTAGGCTGAGGGCGGCCGGCCGGAGGATGCCACAGCGCCCCTCATGTGCGAACTTCACGCCGATCTCAATCCGCCCTGCCAAAAAACCATGAGGCAGGCGCATCTCGATGGTTGCACCTGGCCGACGGCCGACTGGCAACCAGCACCAGAAGGATTACTCGGGGTCGGCTGCGTGAAAAGCCTCGTAGAGCTGTTTCAGGGTGGAGCCGTTGAACGTCCAGTATGGAGACGGCTGCAACGCGTAATCGTCTGCCAACCCCTGAACCTTCCGCGTTGCCGAGGTGAGGGATTGCACCTCGCCCAAGTAGCTCACCTTCCTGTCTTCAACGACGATCGCTTGTGCGCCGCCTTCTCTGTACAGCAGCGACGACCCTTCAGGTATGCCGAGCTCGAAGAAGCGCAGATTTGGGCGGCGGTCCTTCATTTTCTGGGCCGACTGTTTGTCTGCTGTCGTCACCTCAGACTCGATTTGCTGTTCGACCTGCAGAGTGACGTCGTTTACCTCGAGCAGCCTGAGCACCGCGATAACGCGCTCCGGCTCGATCTTGAAGAATTCCCGATTCGGGTTGATGCGCGCATTTCCGAAGGCGAAGTGCAGCGCCTTTTCGACTTCGTGCGCATCCTTGACCTGGCAAGCGAACGCACAGTCGAACGGCACCGGAACTCCGGTCCCGAAAAGCTGCTTCATACGCAGTTCAACTTCCATTTGCGTCGTCTTTCCGACCTTCACGAGACCGGGCATTGCCGGATTCGTGAGCACGTAGACGATCTGGGAGGAAGCCTCCAGCGGCTTGAGCGGGAGAACTGCCTTTGCTTGCGTTGGCCAATCAGGCTCACTGTCCAGTCCGATCCAGCCTCGAGCGACGGCTGGCGGATTCTCACCAATGGAGCTGTCTCCGTATTCGTAGGAAGCCGCGCCACCGAATGCGATCACCTGATTGTTCGCGCCTGGGCGCAGCTGCACGCGTTTCCGGAGTAGCTCTGACCCATGCGGAGTCAGGCAGTAGCCCAGCGCATCATCAATCAAGGCTTGGGGCGCTTCGATCACGTCCGGGAAGATCCCGTGCTGACGGTGAAAGCCGTCGATGGCGCGGAGTATGCGGGCAAGTACGCCGCCGGAGTTCTGGATCGTAGAAGTCATCGTTGGTCACACAGTAGTGAGACCACGAGCGTAGCAGCCGCCAGCTCGGAAACAGCCCAGGGCATGCTCGCGTGCCGAGGGTGCCCTTCCGAGACGCTTGAGTCAGGCGCTCGGCTCCTCTAGGAGTCGTGCGCCCGCTGTGATGCTTGAAAACGACGGGACAAGTGAAAGGCCGGGTGAGCCGCTGAGACAGGTCAGCTTTGGTCCTATTCGCCCGAAGGCCCACCGAGGGGATCGAGGAGTGTTTGCGCGGGCTTAGAGGGGCCTGCTGATTTCCGCGGGAGGTCGACAAAGTAGCCTCTAGCGCTCGGTGGATTTGCGGACACGCGCCTCAAGTTCGCGCGTCAGGTGCGTAATGCCTTCCCCGCTGATGCAGATTGCAATCCAAACCAGCGCAACCATTCCCCAGATGACAAGCTCGGCCGGCTGTGGGGTCGAACAAGTGCCGATCCGGCACCGCGCGACAAATCAACGGCTTCCCGTTCAATCAAGAAAAAAACAAATGGAAGCAAAGGAGAAGGACCGCATGCGGTCCTTCTCCTTTCGCTATGCCGTAGTGAGCTCTCCAACGCCTTTGATCGCCTGTGCTCGTGCCGCCAGTTTCGTTCCAAGGGATTGTCGATGAGACAGATCCGCGGTTTCGATCCCGTCGGCCGACGTTGCTGCCTCAGCGAACGCAAACTCCTCCACGATCCACCCACCCTCCTCCTCGGATTCCTCGAAGGCTCCAGCAGCAAAGCCTGCCCTAGCTGCCTCGTCCAATGCAGCTTGGTCGAACCCCATCTGCCGTCGTCCCTCTACCTCGGCGCGTCCAGCTTCGAGCGCCTGAAGCATCGACATCCCCGTTCGTGTCGTCAGATCGACGTAGTAGATCGGAGCCCGGTGCGACTGCGTCGTCGACTTGCCTCGCAACCGCAGTTCCAGCGACAGTGCGGCCAGCATGCCACCAGAGATGGCGTGCAGATATTGCAGCCTGGCCGCCAGTGTGCGGATGCTGTTATACCCCGTCGTCCGAAAGACAAAGCTGCCAAGCTCGTCCTCGTCACCGATGCGAACGTTGAGCCGGCCGTAGGGCTTGCAGCCACCGTCGAACCCAAGCTCACAGCCGTCTGGCGACGCGCAAGGCAGCGTTTGCACGCCCGATGCCGTGGAACGCTTGCAGGTCTCCCCGTTTCCGACGCATATCGGGCGGCCGGTGGCTCTGTCGAACAGCGAGTAGTTAGCTCGCAAGTTCAGCTCCGGGTCGTTGAAGAGTAGCCGCACCGGGATGCATCGCAGCTTGGCGCCTGGCGAGCGGAGTGTGTCATCGATCGGATGGGGCACCCACCCATCCCTCGTCTGAACTTGGGATGTGATGGTGAATTCGTCATCTTTTTCCGGCAGCCGCTTGCCGTTCTTTTCGACGATTCGCCCGATTGAGATTCGACCGGTGGCGGGCGGCGTGAGTGCCAGTCCCTTGAGCATGTGATGTCCTTTTAAATGGAATGATCGGTCGACCACAGGCTCGAGGCCTGCGGCGACCACTGCAAGTCACTGCGACCCGCTGCTGTCGTGGGCGAAGAAGCAATAGACCAGTTCGCGCGCCTTCCGGCGCACTGCCTCCGATGACGCTGCCGCGTTGTCCCGGAACCAAACGCCGAGCGTCTCGCTGACCTCGTAGTCGAAGACGCCCGGGAAGCACACCCGGGGGCATCGCTTCCAGAACGCATCGAGCTCTTCGGCCAGGACGCCGACGACCTCCGCGATCCGCATCGCCGCCCCGATCTGGCCGCCGTGTCGCTCGGCGTCCTCGTCGGTCCAAGCGATGTCTGGTGTCCCTCGGGTCAGGAACCCCTGCCAGACAAACATCGCATGGACCGTTGATTTCCGCCGGATCACGTCGCCCCCAGCACCGTGTTCGCGTCGGCCTGCCTGATGAGGAATCGTCGGGTCCCTGCCTTGGGCAACTGGTACGCCTTCACGAGGTCAGGCTGCTCCGCCAGAAGCCGCGCCGCGTCCAACGACGACGCGTCCTTGCTTCGCCGCCAAGTCACCTCGCCCTGTCTGAAGATCGCCCTGGATGCCTCGCCCATGCGTTGCTGGATACGCTGCTTGAGTTGGGCCTCGAGCCCCAGCTTGATCTCCAGCACCTGCCGTACGCCCAACAGGTCCCAGAACGCCTGGGACATCTCCTGATCAGCTGACAGATCGATGGTCTGGCCACTGTCGTTCGGATACAGCGCGCGCAGCGCAACGTCCGCCGATTCGGAGCCATCGGCCGGAGGTGCCTGGTCCAACTCGACGTATTGCCAGAACCCTCGCTCCAACGCGATCAGCTGCACGATCATGGTCTCGTCGCGCTCGATGCGGTGAACCTGGAGCTCCTGCCCGCAGATCAACACCGCGACGTCCGCCGCTCGCTTGCCGGTGACCGCCAACTGATGCATGACCTGGAGCTGGACGTATTCGGGGACGCCGTCCTTCCAGAGCCGTGCCCCGTTCTGGCCAGCCGTCTTGCACTCGAGGATTTGGACATCCGGTGCACCGATCACCTCCCGGTCGATGTTGGCGAGCATCCAGGGATGCTTGGGGTGCTGCAGCACCGCATTGATGCGCCGGACCCTGTTGCGGGTTCGCTTGGTGTAGTGGGCCGCCACGATGGGCTCCAGCAGCGTTCCCCAGTACATCGGGCTAGCCTCGTCGTAAGGGTCGACCTTGGGGAGGTTGGCCTCCCGTCCGGTCTTCTCCATCCAGAGCTCCAGCGCCGACTTGTAGGGATTCAGGCCCACCGCCGAAGCGGCGTCGGAACTTCCGATCCCACCCTTTCGGACGGCCAGCCACTGGTCGCGATCAAGCTCGGCGGTCTTGACCAGCTTGAGGGCGGGTGCCGAGCTGGTCGACGCACCGCGATCCACCTTGAGGACGTTGCTCATGAGCCTCTCCTGGCCTGCTCGGCGGGCGAGTTCTGCTGGAAGGTGACCTGCGCCGCGGCGGAGCACAAGACCGTTGCGGCGGCAAGCTGACGGGCCTTCATGCGGAAGGTCTGGCCGTCCGATTCGCGCTGGACACTCCAGCCGCAGCGCCCCAGGCATGCGCACAGCACGTAGCTGGCATTGCCATATTCCAGACGGGTGCCTTCCCGGAGCAAGGTTCGCCTGGCGCTTCGCTGTGCATGGAAGGCACGCACCTTCTGCCGCCAAGGACCGGCATACACACCGACGGGCGAGTCGGCGCGGTCAAGGAAGGACAGTGGGCAGTCGTAGTAGCAGGGACCGCAGGTCTCGTCCATGCTCTTGATCGCCGCCTCTCCGTTGCGGCAGTCGATCAGCGTGAGTCCGATCCACTTGAGGCCGGCGATGTCAGCATCTCGGCTGGCATGGTGCTGGGCCAGGAACCAGAGGCGATTGACGATGACGCGGTGCGCGATCAGCGTGGCGTGTGTTGCGATGTTGCGCAGTTCGTCGTGAACGGCCTGCGCTTTGGAAGCTCGGTAGACGGTGGTTCCCATGTCGTTCCTATGGATGAGTGGATGTGGAGGCACCGCCCTCCGTGGAGCGCCTTGTGCCTTGTGGGGCCGCAGACGTGAAAGAGCCCCGGTTGGCGTGAACCGACCGGGGCCTATGCCACGGATGGATGTCAGGCGACAAGCTGCAGGGCTGCGTCGAGCGCGCGTTGCTTGAGCACAGCGCCTTGGCCGAACCAAGCGCTGTCGAGGCGGTACTCCTGGGTGCGAGCGCGCCGCTCGTGGTCCACGAACTCGGTGACGGCGTTGAGGAGGCCCCACGCCGTGCCCTTGGCGGCCGCGAGCTCGGCACCGTGGCCCTCGCCCTCGAAGAGGGCCTGCACTTTCTTCAGGGCGCGTTCATTCGTCGGGCCCGCCGCCGAGGCGGCGTGACCGTCGGTTTGGCATAGGACCTTGAGGAAGAAGTTGGTCGCCTCGCGGCTCTTCACCTTCCGCTCGGCAAGCGTCTTCATGCGGTACATGAATGCGTCCCAACCGGAGACGGCGATGCCGAGCTGCCGCTTCACGGCGTCTGCATCGAAGCTGGTGCTGTGCGGCACCTTGATGGCGCTGGAGGCCCCGTCCAAGGCGATCGACAGGGTGTTGTTGCACACCACCCGGATCGTGGTGGGCGTCGCGGTGGTGGCCAGCGTGCCGTCGCATGAGGTGGCGAGGAGGATGTAGCCCTTAACCACGTCGGTTCCCTTGAGAATCGACTCGTCGCCGGTGCGCGCCAGGGCCCAGAACTTCTTGCCGGCTTTCAGGACGCCGGCCGTCTCCAGTTCGTAGCCACTGCTCTCGACGAGGTCACGGTAGAACTCGAGCACCTCCTTGGGCTGGACCACCCGATAGCGGTTGCCCACCACCGACAGCGGTGCCTTCGTGTCGCTGCGATACAGGACCTTCTGGTCCTCGAAAGTCAGGATGGAGCCCAGCGCCCCGGCCTGCTCGTCCATGAAGCGAACTGGCGTTTCGCGGATGCTCCAGTCCATGCCGGCTTCCTTGGCCCAGACCTCAATGGGTTGCTTGGCCGGCAGCTTGTTGCCCAGGTCGTGCCAGGGTGTCTGGCCGACGTAGGCCATCTTTTCGAGAAGGTGTGCCATGAGAGAGTTCCGTTTTGGTTGAATGCAAGAAAGGCACGGGCCCGCGCCGTCGCGTCCATGCGGCGGCGCAGGCCTGTGCCTGTGGTTGAAGTGAATGCAAGAAGGGTGCGTCGACCTCAGAGTCGGCGCGGCGGCGATGTCAGCTACGCTGAATGCCGAAACGATGACCGCAGCGCAAGCAGCGGTGGTTGTCGAGGATGCTCTCGTCGACGACTTCGCCGAGCGCTGCGCCGACGGCGCAGCCTGCCGTGCCACCGGCCAAGGCGCGTAGCAAGGCAGCGGCGACAGGTCCAATCACAGCGCCGGCGGGGCCGGCGGCGATCGTGCCTGCGACGGCAACGCCGGTGACGGCCATGGCCGCTCCCGCGAGCACGCCCACGGCGCTGCCGGTCTTTCTACCGAGATTCCTCGGTTCGATGTGGCTGGATTGGCACTTGGGGCAGATGGGTTCCATCAATGAGCCTGTCAGGTTCAAAAATGTGGACGCGCGCGGTGTGCTCACGCGTGGGCACCGTCAGTTTTGAAAGCAGCGCCGGTGCGTCCCCACGCAAGGCCGATGCCGAGGAGTGCTCCAGCGAAGAGGACGATCGCAAACGCGGCGAGGAAATCAAGTGGCGAGTTGGTGGAGATCAAGCGGACTTTCCTTTTAAGGATGCAGGTGTGCTGCTCGCACGTCTGCGTGTGGACCGCAGGCAGCTCTGCGGCATAAAGCCCAGTCAGACCGTTTGGCCAAACCGGGCAAGAGGGAAGATGCATAGAGAGCAGCCGGGATGATCCGGCACCGGTTTTTGCTGAGGAGCGGTGCGAAGGGCGGCGTGTCCCTATGCCACGTTTGTCATATGTGGCTGAACTTTTCTGCAGTGCAGGGACACGCGCTCGGTAGCAACTGCTGTACAGCGATGAGGGCGTTGTTGCAGAACGACGAAACCCGAATGGCTCAGGTTTCATGACCTATTTGTCGTAAGCAGCAACCGCGCTTCGCCCGCTTCAGACTGACTGCCGACGTTCATTCCTGAGCATCGAAGGGCCGCTTGAACTTAGAAGCGGAAGTTGAGCAGCGACGGGATGTCGTCGCTTGAGAGGCGGCGGGCTCAGCGACACCACCCCACCCAATGCAATGTATGGGGTGGAGCGAGCGTCGAACCTGCGGCCGCGAAACGTGTTCAGATCTCAGTCTGTTCTGAAATCTCCAGCGCGTCGTCGACTTCGATGCCGAGGTAGCGCACGGTCGATTCGAGTTTCGAGTGCCCCAGCAGAAGCTGAACCGCGCGCAAGTTCTTGGTCCTTCGGTAGATCAGCGTTGCCTTCGTGCGTCGCATGGAGTGGGTGCCGTAGTCTGCCGGGTCAAGACCGAGTTCGACCACCCAGTGGTCAAGAATCCGGGCGTACTGACGAGTCCCCAAATGAGCCGAGTTGTGGATCCGGCTCGGGAACAGGAAGTCTTCGGATTTCAGCCCAGCAAGCTTGATCCACTTCAGGAGGGCCTCACGAGTGCCGGGCGTGATCTCGAACTGCACGGGACGCTGCGTCTTGTGCTGCATCACGACAGCGCGGGAAGCGATCTGGTCGCCGTGACTGACGTCGCGCATCTTGAGTGAAACGAGATCACAGCCGCGAAGCTTGCTGTCGATTCCCAGATTGAAGAGTGCGAGTTCGCGGAGCCGATCTTCCATTTGGAAGCGGACTCGGAGCGCCCATATGTCCTTGAGCTTGAAGGGCGCCTTCTGACCGACGATCTTTCCCTTGTTCCACGGTTCACGACGAACAACGTTGGCTTCTGATCCCATGATGGTCTCCCATCGAGTTGAGGGACTAGAAAGAATGCACGTCGTTGGGGTTGGTGTCCAACGCTATGCTTGCACCCTGAAATCAACCGCTATGCGAATGTCCGCTTCGTGCCGGTCAACCATCTCGCTATCGGCCATGAGCTGACGTCTGCGAACGAGCTCTGAACGGATCTCAAGATGCTGCTTGATGGCTTGTCCCCCGCCTTTTTACCCCCTTCGCAGGAGCTCACTTGGCGAACGCGCCGATCTGACTGTTGTGCTCGATAGAAACAAAGCTTCCCGTCGCCCTCAACTGATTCTTACGTGGTCAAATTTGCAAGCTTTTCGCCTTTCGGCCTGCCTAAAATGGTAGGTTTGTTTCGAAGGCCGCGCGTCGCTGAGGCCATCGCATTTTCTGGATCGGTCAAGTACACATGAAAAAAGATCTCGCAGGCATTCTTTCCACACTAGAGGTAGGAGGGCAAGGAATCGTTGCTAGCTGGGTGGAGGAAGCAGGCCCCAAGGATGCTGCCATGCGGCGATCGATGGAGTCCGAGGCGAGCGAGATTGCGAAGGCCCTGCACGAGGCTCTCACGGCTGGTGCCGACCCCTCCTCTTTGCAAGGCGCGGCCTGGAGCGAACTCAAGAGCATCCTGGAATCGCTGTCGCGTTCGCGTGCCGCCCGTGGTCAGTCGGCCGGAGACACGAGTCTTTTCATGCTCGCGATGAAGAAACCGCTGTTCATGCGGCTTCAACAGCACGCCGGCTCGGATTCCGCGGCGCTGATGGAATCGATCTGGACGGCATCGACGGTGGTCGACAGGATTGCCCAGCACACGGTCGCCACCTTCCAGCAGGCGCGCGAAGACATCATCAAGCGCCAGCAGGAAGAACTGCTAGAGCTCTCCACGCCGGTGATCAAGCTGTGGGAAGGGGTGCTCGCGGTGCCGATGATCGGCGTTCTGGACAGCAACCGCACGCAGATCGTGATGGAGACGCTGTTGCAGACGATCGCCGACACCGAGTCGGGCCTAGCGATCATCGACATCACCGGCGTTCCCACCGTGGACACCCTGGTGGCGCAGCACCTCTTGAAGACCGTGAGCGCCATCCGCCTGATGGGCGCTGACTGCATCATCAGCGGCATCCGCCCGCAGATTGCGCAGACCATCGTGCATCTGGGTATCGATCTGCAGGGCGTCACCACCAAGGCAACCTTGGCGGACGCCCTGTCGATCGCATTGCAGAAGACCGGCTGGCGCATCAGCCGCGAAACCCGCGAGGTCTGAGCGCACGATGGAACGAATCCCAATCCTTCGGATGGGCAGCGTGCTGCTGGTCACCATCCAGGTCGACATGCAGGACCAGACCGCCATGGCGCTGCAGGAAGACCTGGCCGACAAGATCGCCAAGACTGGTGCCAATGGCGTGCTCATCGACATCTCCGCCCTGGAGATCGTCGACTCCTTCGTCGGACGCATGCTCGCGAGCATTTCCGGCATCGCCAGAATCCTGTCGGCAACCACTGTCGTGGTCGGCATGCAGCCAGCCGTGGCGATCACCCTGGTCGAACTCGGCTTGTCGCTCGAGGGCGTACGCACTGCATTGAATGTGGAGCGTGGCGTGCAGCTCCTCGAGCGCGCCCGTCGGGAGACCGCTGTTGGACGCTGAAACCTCCGGGACGCTTCCCGTCGCCTCGGAACAGAATATCGTGGCCACCCGGCAGTTGGTGCGCACGCTGTGCCAGCAGCTGAAGTTCTCGCTGGTCGACCAGACAAAGATGATCACGGCCGCCAGTGAGCTGTCGCGCAACACGCTGGTGCACGGCGGCGGCGGCCGCATGCGGTGGGAGTTTCTGGAGCAGAACGGCAAGCGAGGGCTGCAGCTGCACTTCGAGGATGAGGGCCCGGGCATCAAGGATATGAACCTGGCACTGACCGACGGCTGGACCAGCGGCGGGGGCATGGGCCTGGGCCTGCCCGGCAGCAAGCGCCTGGTGCACGATTTCGTGGTCGACTCCGAGCCGGGTCGCGGCACTCGCGTGAGCATCACCCGATGGAAGTGACCAGAGGCTGGACGCACACAGCCTTCCCGATCGACGATCCAAGCCGCATTGGGGAAGCCCGGCGACATGCTTCAAGCATCTGCACTGACTTGAACTGGGGCGAGGTAGAGGCGGGTCGCCTGGCCCTCGTCATCACCGAATTGAGCACGAATCTGCTGCGCCATGCGACGCGAGGCTGCTTGCTGATAGCCGCCCGTCCGGTATTCGACGACATCGAGGTTATCTCCATCGACGAGGGCCCCGGAATGGCGAGCCCCGAGCGCTCGATGACTGATGGCTACTCGACGGGCGGTGGATCGCCAGGGACTGGGCTGGGCGCAATCCGGCGGCTTTCGAGCACCTTCGAGGTGCACTCGGCGGTGCCCGCAGGAACGGTCTGCGTGGCGCGCGTCGCTCGCACGAAGGACGGCCAAGGCTGTGCGCCCGCCGAGGCGGCGCAACACTTTGCCTACGGCGCCATCTGCCTGCCCATCCGCGGCGAGTCGGTCTGCGGCGATGCGTGGGGCGTCGCGCTGGACGGCACGCGCGCAACGGCAGTCGTGGCGGACGGACTGGGGCATGGTCCCCATGCCGCAGCTGCGTCGCAGGCAGCGCTGGACGTGTTCACCGAGAGCGCCTCCGGCGAGCTTCGCCATCTCGTGGAACAGGCGCATTCGCGGCTCCAGGCCACACGTGGCGCAGCCTTGTGCGTCATGCGCATCGATGGCGACGCGCAGTCTGTGCAATGTGCAGGCGCAGGAAACGTGGCCGTGCGGGTCGTCTCGGGCGTTTTCGACCGTTCCATGATCACGCAGCATGGCACTGTCGGCATCCAGATCCGCAAGCCCGATCAAAGCAGCCTCGACCTGCCCCAGCACGGGGTGGTCATCATTCACAGTGACGGGTTGATGACCCGCTGGGACACGGCACCTATCCTTCCAGTCTTGGAGCGCGATCCGGTACTGGCAGCGGCGATTCTTTTTCGGGATTTTTCGCGAGGACGTGACGATGCCACCGTGGTGGTGATCCGCCAGGAAGAAAGAGGTTGACACGCATGACTTCCGCATCGGACGCCCTCATTGCCAGCGATGAGACCGTGGCACTGCTCGTGGCGGCCCGCCTGGAGAGCGACGAGCTGCGCGCGGAGCTCGAGGAGACCAACCGCGGTGTCGTGGCCCTCTATGCGGAGCTCGACGCACAAGCCGAGCAGCTCAAGCGGGCCACCGAGCTCAAGAGCCGCTTTCTCGCTTACATGAGTCACGAGTTCCGCACGCCCGTGAATGCCATCCGCAGCATCGCGCGGCTGCTGAGCGACCGCGTCGACGGTCCGCTCACGGAGGAGCAGGCCAAGCAGGTCGACTTCATCCAGTCGACGGCGACCGAGTTCGCCGAGATGGTTGACGACCTCCTTGATCTGGCAAAGATTGAAGCCGGGCGCGTGGACATATCCCCTGCCTGGTTCGAGATGGTCGACCTCTTCTCCGCGCTGCGCGGCATGTTCAAGTCGGTGCTGATCAACCCCGGCGTCACCCTCGTGTTCGAGGAACCCGTCGGCCTGCCGAGGCTCTACACGGACGACCGCAAGCTGTCTCAGATTCTGCGCAACTTTATCTCCAACGCCCTGAAGTTCACCACTCAGGGCGAGGTGCGCGTGGTCGCGCGCAGGCAGGACGCCGACAAGGTCCGTTTCTCCGTGATTGACACGGGCATCGGTATCGAGCGGAAGTTCCACGCCGCGGTGTTCGACGACTTCTCGCAGGTCGACTCGCCTGTGCAAAAGCGCCTGCGCGGCACGGGCCTGGGCCTGTCGCTCAGCAAGCAGTTGGCCCAAGTGCTCGGCGGCCACGTGGAGCTCGAGAGCGAACTCGGAAAGGGTTCCATGTTCTCGGTGGTCCTTCCGCTGCGCGTAGGACCTGTACCGACGCAGGAGTCCCCATGAACGAAGGCGCGGTGATACTCGCCACCATCGACCGCTCGCAGCACACCGTGCTGGTGGTCGACGACAACCCGGCCACACGCTATTCGACCGCGCGCATCGTGCGCGCGGCAGGCTTTCGGACGCAGGAAGCCGCCACCGGTACGGACGCGGTTGTCATGGCGTCGCAGGGTGTCTCGGCCGTCGTGCTTGACGTCCATTTGCCGGACATCGACGGCTTCGAGGTGTGCCGGCAGTTGCGCTCGGATGTGGCCACGGCCCTGCTTCCGGTGATCCACCTCTCCGCGGCCTTTGTGGAAAACGCGGACAAGGTCGCCGGGCTCAATGCAGGCGCGGACGCCTATCTGGTCCACCCCGTGGAACCGGCCGTGCTGATCGCCACCATGCAGGCATTGATCCGCGCGCGCACGGCCGAGGACAGCCTTCGCCGCAGCGACACGCGCTTTCGCGCCGTGTTCAGCCAGGCCATGAGTGGCATTGCGCTGATCCATGCAAACGGGCAGTTCGTTGACATCAACCCCGCCATGCAAGCCATGCTCGGCAGGCCCATGGACGACCTTCTGGGAAAGGCGGTCAGCAGCCTGGCACCGGCGGGATGGGTGACCTTCGTGCAGGAGCGCACCATCACCTCCATCGAGGCAGGTGCTACCTGGCAGGGCGAGTTCCCGATCGTGCGCCCAGATGGCACCTGGCGGCACCTGCAGTGGAGCATCTCGGCGCACGTGGAGCCCGGGCTGCGCATCGGCATTGCTGTGGATGTCTCCGAGCGCCAGGAGCTCGACCGGCGACGCCAGGAGGTGCTGGAGCGCGAGCAGGCAGCCCGAACCGTTGCCGAGCGCCATAGCCGCACCAAGGACGATTTCGTTGCCGTGCTCTCTCACGAGCTGCGAACGCCGCTGAACGCGATCTCTGGATGGGTGCACATTCTCAAGAAGCGCGGCGCCGCGCCGGACACCATGCGCGCCCTTGCCGCCATCGACCGCAGCGTGCAGGCACAGGCGCGCATCATCTCGGACATTCTGGACGTCTCTCGCATCAGCTCCGGCAAGCTCCGGCTGGACTACCAGTGGTGCGATGCATCCATGCTGGTGAGCGAGGCGATCGAGGGGCTTCGCTCATCGATCGAGAGCAAAAACCTCCACCTCGAACTTGACCTGGGACCTCAGGGGGAAACGAGCTGGCTGGATCCGACGCGGCTTCAGCAGATCGTCTGGAACCTGGTGACCAATGCCATCAAATTCTCGACGGAGGGCGGCGCTATTCGCGTGTCGTTGGCACGCAAGGGGGATGTGCTCACGCTGCGCGTGCAGGACTTCGGACGCGGCATCCGACCTGATTTCCTGGAGCATCTCTTCGACCGCTTCAGCCAGAGCGACTCGCCAGACAACCGAGTTCACGGGGGCTTGGGTCTCGGGCTCTCGATCGTGAAGCATCTGGCTCATCTTCATGGCGGCGACGCGACCGCGGAAAGCCCAGGCGTGGGACTTGGTGCCACGTTGACGGTGACCTTGCGCGGGTCCGACGCCAGCGTGGACGCGGATTCTGTGCCGTCTGCACGTCGACCTGCTGCCGCAGCGCTGTCGTATGACCAACCTCTGAGTGATCTGGAGGTGCTCGTCGTGGAAGACAACCGCGAGGCCAGCGACATGCTGGCCATGATGCTCACCGAGCTGGGCGCCAGGGTTCGCGTGGCCGCAGGCTACGACTCCGCGCTGGAAGCGCTGCGCCAGCAATGGCCATTCGTGCTGGTCAGCGACATCGGACTGCCGGGCCGTGACGGGTATGAGCTGATGCGCACGGTGCGGGACCTCACAAACACCTTTGAGCGGCCTCGCGTGCTGGGCATTGCGCTGACCGCTTTCACGCGACCGCAGGACCGGCAACGCGCGCTGGATGCAGGCTTCGACTACCACCTGAGCAAGCCAGTGCAGCCCCATGCGCTGCTTGCTGCTATTGCCGCTCTGAAGGGGGAGCCGCCCGACGTGGGCACATCTGTACCAAAAAGCGGCATCGCGGATGTATAGGCTGCGTTGTCTTCCTCGCCGTTTGCCAAGTGCAATTCACATGCTGACCGAGTGGGCTGCAGAAGCTAAACAGCCACAGGCGTGCTTTGCGCTTAGAGAGTTCTAGTCGCCGCGATCGCAGCCAGTTAAGTTATCGGCGAAAAATGCGTTCGCCCATACTCATTTTTTTCGTTGCGTCTGTGCACGCGGCCTCTCGGCTAAACGCGTTGCCAATCGTTTCATCTTGTGCGCGCAGGCGAGGATTTAGTTATACAGAGTCGACCAAGTCGACCTGCTCCTCCAGGGTCGTGAGCCAATCGCTGATGGTCACGTCAACAGGACGCACCATCACGCCGTGCTCGCGCGCGTCGCGCACCAACTGCTCTAGCGCGTAGAAGCCCATCGGCTGGCTGTTTGCCAGGACCGCGAGCACGGAGATGAAGTGCTCGAACCCGTGCATGACCGCTCAAGAACAAGCATGTCGCGCTCCCGTCCGTCATAGAACGAATCGGCAGCGACGTAACGTACTTCTTCCATTCGGCGCAGGTCGTTCATGACTCGAACGCCGAAATCGCAAGTCTGCTCATGAGCGCAGAAATTCGCACCTGACTCTGGACCCCAGCCCCCTTGGCTTCTTCGGTATGAACACAACTTCTACAAACCAAGACTTCATCGCGTTCGCGCAGGAAGTTTTCCAGCTTGCGCGAAACGGTGACGCAAACATGCTCGCGAGCCTCCTGCAGAAGGGCCTGCCGCCCAACATGAGCAACCACAAGGGCGACACGCTTCTCATGCTTGCCGCCTATCACGGCCAATTCGAGGCAACGAAAGCCTTGCTGGAGGCCGGAGCGGAACCAGATCGATACAACGACATGGGCCAAACCCCCCTGGGCGGCGCCACTTTCAAAGGCTACCTGCCAATCGCAGAGCTCTTGCTGTCGCATGGCGCCAAGCCTGATTTCGCGCCGCCGGGCGGCAAAACGCCTTTGATGTTTGCCGCCATGTTCAACCGGCTTGAGATCGTGAAGGTCCTGCTGAAGCGCAACATCAGCATCGACACCCAGAGCTCCGAAGGGCTGACAGCGTTGGAATTGGCTTGGAACATGGGCGCGAGCGATACCGCTGCGCACCTAGAAGCTCTCGGAAACGACGGGCACGGGGAATAGCTGCGCGGTGTGGCGCGCCGACGCCCAATGACCACCGTCCGCCTCCAGTGAAAGACATCCACCTGAGCGAAGTATGTCAACAGCCCACTTCGATCCCTCTCGATTTCTGAGCGCTCAGGAGCGCGTTTACGAGCAAGTGGTCAAAGAGCTGACGGCTGGGCGTAAGCGCACGCACTGGATGTGGTTCATCTTCCCGCAGCTTGCCGCGCTAGGACGGAGCTCGACCGCGCGCTTCTACGGACTAGAGAGCCTGGCCCATGCGCGCGAGTACGGCCAGCATGCTGTGCTGGGTCGGCGGTTGCGGGAGTGCTGCGCATTGGTCTTGTCATTCGAAGGACGCACACCCACGCAGATCCTGGGATCACCGGACGATCTCAAACTTCGCTCCTGCGCGACCCTGTTCGAGGCCGCCCACCCTGGCAACGATGTCTTCAGCGCAGTGGTTGACCGCATGTACGGAGGAAGACGGGACGAATTGACGCTGACACAGCTCCAGCAGGAAGCGTCGACAAACCCTGCTGTTTGGGCCGACGAAAAGCCGACACCATGACCAACGCGCAGCCAACTATGCGGTGTTGTCCGTCATGTCACCAGCGCCGCCCTGCTCATCTATGGGCTTCACTCAAGAGGCTGCGCCATGACTTATCGCCTTCTCGTTCTCCACCCGTTGCCGTCCGGCCGTCGCGCGGCCGTGCCTCTTGTGCTCATGGCGAATGGAAGCTGCCATGGCAACCGGTAACTGCACCCTCTGGAAAGGCGCCATCACCTTCGGGCTGGTGCACATCCCGTTCGGTTGCACACCGCGAGCGTTGAGCAGGGGATCGACTTCGACTGGCTGGACAAGCGCAGCATGGACCCCGTGGGCTACAAGCGTACCTGCGCAACGGCAACCCGCAACCCGATCCGAAATTCGATTACAAGCTGGCGTGGTTCGAACGTCTGAACCGTCATGCGGCAACCCTGCTGAAGACCGGTCATCACGTGGTCCTGGCCGGCGACTACAACGTGGTTCCCAGTGACGAGGACATCTACGACACAGCTTCCTGAAAAGACAATGCCCTGCTGCATCGGGCTGCGCGCGCGGGCCTATGAGTCTTCACGTGCTTGCCTACAAGCTCAAGCGGGTGATGCACTTCCTGGGTATCGCTGGAACACTGAAGGCAATGCGACTAGCGAGGGCGTGAGCCTCTTTACGGCGCTTCGATGGCGCGCAGAGGGCCGTTGGGCTTCAAATCCGTTCGTGCCTATTAACTGGATGGACTGCGAGGCTGGCGGTAGCTCTCGCGACGCGGATGATCGACTACTGGAGCGCCGAAGGTGTTTCCACACAGCCTCGGCCCAGAGCGGAGCTTCGCGTTAGTGAAATTGTTCACATCGATTGGCTTTCATCGGCACCCGAATTGCCCACGCCGGGCCATGAACCACCCTGACCACCACCTCTCGCGGCTTCGGCAGAACGCCAGACAGCTGCATAGCGCATCCATGACATTGCAGCGGGCCATGCTCGCCGGTCTGCATCTTGGAGCGAATGGCTGCGCTGAGCACCAGCAAACGTTGCTGCAACATTTGACCCGTTTATCCTA
This sequence comes from Variovorax restrictus, assembly GCF_051216715.1. Taxonomy (NCBI): domain Bacteria; kingdom Pseudomonadati; phylum Pseudomonadota; class Betaproteobacteria; order Burkholderiales; family Comamonadaceae; genus Variovorax; species Variovorax restrictus. Next base: position 1,618 of record NZ_JBPJZH010000003.1, on the reverse strand, counting down.
CGATGCAGGGCGGGCCTACCGCAGTGAACTGGACAGACGCAGTGAAGCGGCGGTTAGTCGTGCATGGGGCACGAGCAAGCGATAGGTGATCTACGGGGCCCGCGCACCGTTTTCAAATGTTTGCTCCTGGCGGAATTCTGCCTTCAACCTGCTGAGCTGAGCGTTCTCTGTGAAAGTCGGGTCTTGGCCGACCCGAGCCGGACGCGCAACCGTCGCGACGGGCCGCACGCCCACCACGTGGCCGAGCTTCATTGGCCTTACGGCAGCCCTAAGCTCGGAACCAAATCTTGAGCGTCACGTACGCCGCATAGCTCAGGCCAAGCACCATCCACGCAAGGAAAAACATGTTGGCCCAGTAATCGCCAGCATCTGCTGCCAAGGTGTAGACCTCCATCCTGCAAGCTTTGCCGACGCATGGCACCTCCCCCCGAACCAATCCGCGAAGAAACTCAAACAAGAGGTAGCACGCCACGCCGCTAGTCACCAGCAATCCGACCGGCCCGACAAGTCCTTCGGTGCGTTCGCCGTTCTCATCCCAACGGTTCTTGCGAAGTAAGTCTTGCCCGAACTTGTACCAGGCAAATCCGAGCAAAACCATTAACAAGTAGTAAATGGCGGCACGCATGTCGTCGAGTCGATATGGGACACGGGGCCGGCCGCTGCCAGCCTGTTCAACAATCGAATCGGCAACTCCTCAGTCATCTCGACAACTCCGTCGGTGACGGTTCAATCGAAGGTGACCTGGGTCGCGATCAGCACGTCATTGACGATGCGAGCCCCGGCAATGCTCACCTTGGTTCCGTTTCCAAGGCCCGCCGCTGTGCCGTTGACGAACTGCGCGCCACTGGCGTCGATCGCTTGTCCCTTGACCTTGAATTCGGCCACGGACTTGAAGGCGCCGACGGTTCCCTTGGCAGTGAAGGATGCAGTGTTGGCCCCGCCAGGGGTTTTCTTGATCTTGATCTTCGTCGCGACGAGCACGCCGTTGCTCACGGTGCCTGCGACATCGAGTTCGACGCCGTTGGCGATCGCAGCGGCAGGGCCACCCGAGACCTGAGCGGATGACGCATTCACCGGAGTGCCAAGTATGCGGAAGCTGGTGATCGCGCTGAAGTCCGTCACGACCCCGCCAAGCTGACGTCGCGTTCCATCGCGCAGGGAGACGGGATACCAAAGCTCGACGGAGCTCGCCTGCAGTACGCCCGATGAAGGCGCCGCGCTCGCTCGGACGCGCACATTCACGCCGCCCACGGCCGCGGGAGGTAGCGTGGTCTGGCTGAAATCAATGGTCAGGCCACCGAGCAGGAACCTACGGTTGGCCAGGTCGAGGTTCTGGACGACGCCTGAGAGGATGGGCGTGCCAGCGGCCACTTGCTCGATGCGCGTCGCGCGCAGCAAGCCTGGTCCGGCGGGCAAGCCCCACACCTGAACCGTCATGCCAGGAGCAAGCGCGCCAAGGCCCGAGACGTTGCCCCAAACCGTTGTCGCGTCGGTGCTGATCGTCATACCGAGCACAACCAGGTTGCCGTTGCCCAAGTCGATCGACGTGATCACGCCACGAGCATCTGCGGCCGACTCGACCTCGGTGGCCTGACCGGCTGTGAAGTCCGCATTCGTC